>NZ_JADKPO010000005.1 GCF_015352445.1 Nocardioides agariphilus | reverse complement strand
CCGGTCGGACCGGCCTCGTAGGCCACCGCCACCGGCCCGGGCAGACCACCGATCCAGGTCCGGATGTGCTCATGTGACGGGGTCAACTTCGCCTGGACCAGCTCGCCCGTGACGCCATCGATCGCCGCCGCCGCGACAGATCGTGCGTGCACGTCGAGCCCAACGCTCGTACGCTCGGTGAACATCGGGGCCTCCCACAACTGTTGGATAGGCCGAGCAGGCAGCCCCTACTCGGTAACCCACGACCATTTGTGAGAGAGGCCCCGACCCGCAACCCCGTCACAGCGACCGGGTCACCTCATACCGTCTAGGCCGACTTGACCCGCTTCTTGGCTGTCGCCCGACTGGGCTTCTGGGTTGCGCGGTGCAGGTGTGCCGGGCCGATCTCTCCGCCCCGCAACAGCTCCAGACGCTCCTTGAGGATGTCTTCGAGCTCCTTCTCGGAGCGACGCTCCAAGAGCATGTCCCAGTGGGTGCGTGCGGGCTTCTCGACCTTGACCTCAGGCTCGATGCCCGAGGTGCTCAACGCCTCGGCCCCGCAACGCGGGCACTCCCAGATCGCCGGGATGTCGGCCTCGACCGACATGGTGATCTCGAAGGTGTGTCCGCGCGAGCAGCGGTATCCGACCTGCTGACGTGCGGCGAACTCGATGCCGCGCTCGTCCTCGAAGCTCTGGCCGCCTAGCCGCGCTCCTCGTAGTGTGCGCTCTGCCACGTGTGGCCACCGTCCTTCCTGTTCCCCCGTGGGTGAGACGAGACACGAGCCCAGAAAGTTCAGACCGGAGGCTCACACCGGAGGTTCATCCGGAAAGTTCGACCGGTCGAGGTCACCTGGACGCACGTCGTCTCGGCTTTACCTTCGTCAACGCTACCGGGTAGGGGTTCGTTCCCCCGATTCGCGGGAAGCCGTCACCGAGATGTGACCTTGACCGCTCGACCGGTGAGGTATCGGTTGTCACACCACCTGTGGGACTGCATTTCCGGCCTCGCGGATCCCGCGTGCGGGGTCCAGGCGCAGCAGGAAGAAGGCGCCCAGGATGAAGAAGATGATGAGGGCGACGATGGCCGGGCGGTAGGAGCCGGTGATCTGGAAGACCACGCCGAACAGCAAGGTGCCGAACCACGAGGTGCCGCGCTCGGCGGCGTTGTAGAGGGCGAAGTACTCGCCTTCGCGGCCTCGCGGGATGAGCAGGCTGAAGAACGACCGCGACAGGGCCTGCGTGCCGCCCAGGACGATGCCGATCGCGATCGCCACCGCCAAGAACAGCGCGACGTTCTTCTCCGGCAAGAACAGCGCGACGACCACGATCGCCATCCAGGCGTAGATGCCCCACAGGATTGCGCGGTAGGCGCCATGGCGAGCGGCCAGCCGTCCGAAGTACAACGCTCCGCCGAAGGCCACGAACTGGATCAGCAGGATCGTGCCGATCAGCACGCTGTCGTCAAACTTCAGCTGCTTGGAGCCGTAGGTCGACGCGGCATAGATGACGGTCTGGATGCCGTCGTTGTAGAAGAGGTAGCCGATGAGGAACGTCAGGGTCATCGGGAAGGCGCGCAGCTCCTTGAGGGTCGTGAAGAGCTGACCGAAGCTGCGCTGGAGGAGCGTGCCCTCGACCGCGACCTCGTTGACCGGCTCGTAGTTGCGCAGGCGCACCAACGGGATGATCGTGAAGCCGGCCCACCAGAGCGCCGCGGAGAGCAGCGACAGTCGCACCGACATGCCCTTCTCGAGCCCGATCGCGTCATGGCCGAGGAACATCGCGAGATTGACGGCGAGCAGCAGCCCGCCGCCGAGGTAGCCGAAGGCCCAACCGCGAGAGGACACGTGGTCGCGCTCGTCCTCCGTCGAGATGTCCACCAAGATCGCGTAGTAGGACACCAGTGAGCAGCCGCCGAGGATGCTGGCCAGCACGACGGCCACTGCGCCGAGCTGCCAGCTCTCGCCCTGCATGAAGAAGAGCAGCCCGCAGAAGAAGGAGCCCGCCCAGGCGTAGGCGCCCATGTGCCACTTCTTGCGTGGCGAGCGGTCGACGAACGCCCCGACGAGCGGCAGGACGAAGGCGCTCACGATCGTGGCGAAGCTCGTCAGGTAGAACGGCAGCGACCCGGCCGCCAGGTGCAGCCCCAGCACCGAGAGCGTCTTGGCACACGTCTCGTCGGGATCGGCGCAGCCCGCGGCCTTGCCGGCCACGGTGGCCATGTACGGCGCGAAGAGCACCGAGAGGACCGTGGTGTAGAAGGCGGAGTTGGCCCAGTCGTACCAGTACCACGCCTTCTGGTCCTTCGAGCGCCACAGCGGCCTCAGGTCGGCGATTCCCTCTTCAGCGGTCATCAGCTGTCCTCCATCGGCCACTCTCGGTGAGCACCGCCCTGAGTATGTCGGTGCGGTCGGTCATCAGGCCATCGACACCACGGTCGATCAGCGCCTTCATCTCCTCGGGATCGTCGATGGTCCAGACGTGGACCTGGAGGCCGGCCCGGTGGGCCCGGCGGACCAGGCCCGGCGTGACGATGGTGAGCCGTCGGAGCCGATGGGGCACCTGCAGGACGCGGGGCCGGCCACGGGTCACGAGCCGGGCGACGGGGGAGGGGAGGAGACGGTACGCCGCGACCTCACCGCGCGACGCGCTGGTCACAACGCGCCCGTGGCTGAGGCGGCGGAAGCGACGCAGTCGGCGGCCGGAGAACGAGCCCACGCACACGCGGTCCCATGCCTCCCGCTCGTCGAGGAAGCGGACGAGTGCGTCCACGGCGCCGTCGGCCTTGAGGTCGACGTTGAAGCGGGCGGTCGGAAACGCGTCGAACAGCTCGGCGAGCGTGGGTACCGGCTCGGTCGCCCCGATGCGCGCGCGCCGCACCTCGGCGTAGGTGCTCTCGGAGATCTTGCCGGTGGCGTCGGTCACCCGGTCCAAGACGGTGTCGTGGAAGGCGAGCAGGACGCCGTCGCTGGTGACGTGGACATCCGTCTCGAGGTAGTCGTAGCCCAGGGAGACAGCGTGCCTGAACGCCTGCATCGTGTTCTCCAGACCCGCGATGTCGGGGTGGGACGCGCCGCCTCGGTGGGCGAAGGCCAGCACGGTTCCGGGCTGCTCGTGGAGCACGTCGAGGTAGCGGTAGCCCGTGGATGGTCGAGTCCTCACCCGAGCAGTATCGCGAGCGGTACGGTCGGGGGCATGAGTGAAGATGCCCATTCGAGTCAGTGGCCCTGTCCACGTTGCAGCACCGAGATGACCGTGCGTCCGCTCGGTTCGGGACAGGTCCACTCGTGCCCCGAGGGTCACGGCGTCTTCCTCGAGCGGATGGATCTGGGCTCGTTGGTCGAGTCCGAGACCGACTGGCACCGACTCGCCAGCCAGGGCACCATGCCGATCCCGCGGATCACCGCCGACATGGAGGCGCCGCGCACGTCTCGCAAGCATGCCCGTGCGTGGGTGGAGACGTTGTTCAACTGAGAGGCGCCGACGCGCCCACCGCCGGTTTGTGCCGGAGGTCAGATGTCACGGAAGGGTTCGATGTTGGCGCCGAGCTGGTTGAGCCTCTCGGCAAGGTCCTCGTAGCCGCGGTGGATGACGTAGGTCGAGCGCAGCACGCTGGTGCCCTTGGAGGCCAGCATGGCCAGCAGGATGACGACGGCCGGACGTAGGGCCGGTGGGCAGACGACCTCGGCGCCCGACCAACGCGTGGGGCCTTCGATCATCACGCGATGGGGATCGAGCAGCTTGACGTCGCCGCCCAGCTTGTTGAGCTCGACCAGGTAGATGGCGCGGTTCTCGTAGACCCAGTCATGAAGCAGCGTCTGACCTGTCGCCGTGCCGGCGATGACGGCGAAGAACGGCAGGTTGTCGATGTTGAGGCCGGGGAACGGCATCGGGTGGATCTTGTCGAGCGGTGCGTGCAACAGGGAGCGCCGGGTGGTGATGTCGACGAGCCGGGTGCGCTCGTTGCGGGCGAGGTACTCGGGCGACCGGTCGTACTGGAAGCCCATCTCCTCCAAGGTGGCCAGCTCGATCTCGAGGAACTCGATCGGCACCCGACGGATCGTGATCTCGGAGTCCGTCACGATCGCGGCCGCGAGCAGCGACATCGCCTCGATGGGATCCTCGCTCGGCGCATAGTCGACGTCGACGTCGATCTCGCTGCGTCCGGTGACCGTCAGCGTCGTGGTGCCGACGCCCTCGATGTCGACGCCGAGCTTCTGCAGGAAGAAGCAGAGGTCCTGGACCATGTAGTTGGACGAGGCGTTGCGGATGATGGTCGTGCCTGGATGCAGGGACGCTGCCATCAGGGCGTTCTCGGTGACCGTGTCGCCACGCTCGGTCAGCACGATCGGGCGAGTCGGCTCGATCAGCGGGTTGACCCGGGCGTGGTAGGAGCCGTCGGTCGCCTTCACCTCGAGCCCGAAGGGGCGCAGCGCTGACATGTGTGGCTCGACGGTGCGGGTCCCGAGGTTGCAGCCCCCGGCGTAGGGGAGGTCGAAGGTCTCGGCGCGGTGCAGCAGCGGCCCGAGGAACATGATGACCGAACGAGTGCGACGGGCGGCGTCCTCGTCGATCTGCGTCAGGTCGAGCTCGCGCGGAGGCACGATCTCCAGGTCGTTGTCGGCGTTGATCCAGCGGGTCTGCACACCGAGGCTGCCGAGCACCTCGAGCAGCCGGTTGACCTCCTCGATGCGGGCGACGCTGCGCAAGGTCGTGCGTCCGCGGTTGAGCAGCGAGGCGCACAGCAGCGCGACACCGGCGTTCTTGGAGGTCTTGACGTCGATGCTGCCGGACAGAGTGGTCGGCCCGGTCACGCGCAGGTGGACCGGTCCCGCGCCCAGTGCGACGATCTCGGAGTCGAGAGCGGCGCCGATACGGGCCAGCATCTCCAGCGAGAGGTTCTGGTGGCCCTTCTCGATGCGGTTGACCGCACTCTGACTGGTAGCGAGCCGCTCGGCCAGCTGCTGCTGGGTCAGGCCGCGGTGCTTGCGCGCGTCGCGGATCAGGTTCCCGATCCGGCCCTTGTAGTCGTCAGTCACCGGATCACGGTATCTCATGTGTGAGATAACGCAAGAAGGGTCGTCGGCGGGTCCTGCGAGGATGCGCACATGTACGAGACGCCCGCGGAGGCCGCTCGGTTGCCGGAGCTGCTGGACCGTTCGCCTGCCGGCTCCAGGGCCGGTCTGCTTCGCTCGCGCGGGATCGAGCTCTGAGGCGGTGGCCATCAAGGCGGTCGTTCTCGACATCGGCTCGGTCCTCGAGGTGATCGACGACAGCGTGTTCCCAGGACCCTTCGAGGCTCGTCACGGCCTGCCCCCCGGAGCCCTGCAGCGCGTCGCGAACTGGCCGGGCGACCCGCTGGTCGGCGAGATCACCGAGGCCGAGCTGCGGGCTCACCTGCAGGACCAGCTCGGGCTCGACGACGATCAGGCCGACGACCTGATGCGCGACTACTGGACCTGGTACTGCGGGTCGCTCGACCGCGAGCTGTTCGCCTGGTTCGCCGCCCAGCACGGCCCGCTGAAGACCGGGATCCTGAGCAACTCCGGGCCTGGTGCCCGAGAAGCCGAGCGGCACTGGCGCTTCGAGGACATCACCCACGACATCGTCTACTCCCACGAGGTCGGACTGGCCAAGCCGGATCCCGCGATCTACGAGCTCACGGCCCGTCGTCTGGGGGTGCTGCCCCACGAGGTGCTCTTCCTCGACGACGTGCAGGTCAACGTCAATGCCGCCTGCGCTGCCGGGTGGCACGCCGTGCTCCATGTCGACACCGCGACCTCCATCCGAGCGCTGGAGTCGATCATCGAGGGTGGGGGAGGGACCATCCCGGACGCCCCCGGGTCACGTCCGGGATGACCCTCCAGGTGCACGGCTAGGGGCCGCGCACCACCCCGGCTTGTTCGCGTACGAAGCCGGGGAGGCGCTCGTCCTCGCGCAGGACCTGACTCGTCATCGGGTCACCTGAGGAGGAAGTCGGAGGAGTCGAGGATGGTGCCGAGCAGCACCGGGATCCCACTGGTCGCGACGGGGTGGGTCGTGGTGATCTCCTGGTCCATGTCGTACCCGACCGCCTGGCAGCAGGTCCTCACCAGGTAGATCGACGCGTGCTGGTGGAGCAGCTGCTGGCTGAGGTGGTCGACGAGTTGGTCGAGGCGGACGGGGAGAGGGGGCAACCACGTCTGTGGCGCGCGCGAGACCATGCCCTGGGTCGCCGAAGGCGACCAGCGGCCGGCCATCGCGTGGTGCACGTCGATGCTGGCGACGTCGTCGGCCTGCCACAGCAGCTCGTTGGCGGCGGACGTGCTGCTGGTCGGACGCCTCAGCTGCGCACCCAGCACCCGCCAGGTGGCCACCGTGTCCTCGGTGGTGTCGCGCACCTTGGCGCCCTTCGACGCGAGGAACTCAGGGGACCCGATCATCGCGCGCAGCACGGGGACGACGGCTGTGTCATTGGCCAGGTAGACGTGGACGAGTCTCTCGACCAGTGCCGGCGGGGCGTCGTCGCACACGAACCTCGTCACGAGGCGGGTGACGACTCGCCGCGCCGTCGCGCGGTGGCGGGCCAGGTAGCCCACCAGCCGGCGCGTCGTCGCGCGGCCATCCGCGCCGGGCTCGGTGTCGGTGAAGTCCAGGACGCGCACCGGGCCCGCACGATGGTCCTCGGGGTCGTAGGAGACGGCCCACGTCGCAGGCCGTTCGCCTTGGGGGAGGTCCACACGCCAGCCCGCGAGGACCCGGGCGGCGTCCTCGAGGTCCGCCCCTCCGAAGACGCCGATCCCGACCGTGAGCTGCTCGAGCAGCCTGCGGCCGAGGTTCTCGCGGTGAACGAGCATCGCCGGGTGCGTGATGGCGGCCAGCAGGATGTCCTCGTAGCTGCCGAAGGCGTTGGCCCGCAGCGTCTCGCCGTACGCCCGCCGGAACAGGTACTGCTGCCCGCCGTCGAGCGGGACGTCGAGGAGGTCCTCCCATAGCCCGGTCATCACCTCGAGCACCTGGCGGTGGGAGAAGATCCGGCGCGCCAGCACGTACCGCTGGTAGTCCTGGCTGACGCCGAAGGCGCGCATCGCCCCGGACCTGTCGAGGTCCCACAGCTCCCGAGGCGAGGCGTTGAGGGTGGGCCACCACGACGCCAGCTCGTCGGCGAAGGAGTCGCGGACGCTCGTCGGGATCAGCTGCTGCTCCCACCACTCGCGGGCCCCGCCCGCGGCTCGCACCTGCTCGGCGAGCCCGGGCGTGATCCCGTAGCTGAAGCGGGAGACCAGAAGGCGCGCTGGGGCGTCCAGGAGCTCGATGCCGTGGTGCTTGCGCGGCGAGTCCTGAACGGCGAAGACCCGTCGCGACGCTGCCGGCGCGAGGCCCGTGTCGCTGGCACAGGCGGACCTCAACGAGACGCGATAGGTCGCCTCAGGGGGGCCGATGGCCATTGACCTCGCCTTTCGGGGGGATGCGATGTCAGCGGAACATGGATCGGTCTGCCACGTTAGGTGCCCTGCGCAGCGACGGTGGCGGCTTTCGCCGAAATTTGTCCAGACCAGCCGGCGCGGCTCCCGGACGTCATGCCCCGTGCTCGACGGCCTCCTTGAGCCGCTGCACGGAACCCGCCATGTCGAGCTCGAGGTCGTCGGTGTGGCCGCCGGGGCCCCGGAGGAAGACTGTGGTGAACCATCGTGAGATCAGGGTCAGGCGTCGCGGCACCGGCCGCCGGTGGGTGACGAGCGTCGCGTCGCCGATGGGCTCGATCTCCCAGACCCACCGGGCGCCGCTGGAGCGGGTGTCCCAGGCGAGCAGGCGACCAGGTTCCAGGGCCGACACCACGCTGCGCGTCGGCCACACGGCGTACCCGCGCCGGTTCAGGCCGAGGTACCACTGTCCGAGGCGCAGCCCACCTGGCTTGAGAGGCAGCATCCGCACCAGTTCGTAGGAGAGATCGGGCATCCGCCGCAGGTCGGACAGCACCGACCACACCTGCGCCGGTGTCGCTTGCACGAGCACCTCGGCGCGGAGCTCACGTTCGGCGGGCCGGGACACGGGGCCAGTTAACCCCCCATCAATCAGCCACGCCTCCCGGGCAGCGAGGTCGGGCACGACACGGCGTCGGGGCCACGGGCCACAGGCCGACACTAGGGTGTCGTGCGTGAGCGACCTACCGGAGGGCGCGCTTCGGCTCGGGCCACTGCTGAGGTACGTCGACCACAACAGCGCCACCATCTGGGTCGAGACCGCCGAGACAGCGACCGTGCGGGTCGAGGCCGGGGGGACCACCGCAACGGCCCGGACGTTCGGGGCACACGGCCACCACTACGCACTGGTCGAGGTGACCGGGCTGCCGAGCGGCACCCCCACGCCGTATCGCGTCTTCGTCGATGACGAGGTCGTCTGGCCCTCGGGCGACCCCGACCTCGCGGACTTCCCGCCCTCGGTGATCCCCACCCTCCAGCCTGGCAAGCCGTTGCGACTGGCGTTCGGCTCCTGTCGGGTGAGCATGCCCCACGACGAGGAGACCAACGCGAGGTACGGCATCGACGCCCTGCGGGCCTATGCGCTGCACATGGCAGGCCTGGTCGGCGACCAGCCGGACAGGTGGCCGGACTTCGTGGTGTTCCTCGGCGACCAGGTCTATGCCGATGACACCAGCCCGCGGATGAAGGAGTACATCGCCTCGCGTCGCGCCCCCAGCGAGCCGCCGTGGGACGAGCTGAAGGACTACCAGGAGTACGCGCATCTCTACCGCCTCGCCTGGAGCGACCCGGCCAACCGCTGGCTGCTGTCGACCTTGCCGAGCGCGATGATCTTCGACGACCACGACGTCCGCGACGACTGGAACACCAGCTGGACCTGGCGTCAGGAGATGGAGGCCACCGACTGGTGGCACGAACGCATCGTGGCGGGCCTCGGCTCCTACTGGGTCTACCAGCACATCGGGAACCTGTCGGCCGACGACCGTGCCGAGGACGAGCTGTGGCGGCGGATCGCCGACCATGGAGGAGACGACGAGCTCGACGTCACGGACGCCCTCGACGAGCTGGCCGACCGGGCGGACCAGGAGCCCACGTCGTACCGCTGGAGCTTCTCGAGGGACTTCGGCGAGCAGGCGCGGCTGATCGTCGTCGACTCACGAGCCGCCCGGGTCCTGGAGCCCGACCGGCGCTCGATGCTCGACGACGAGGAGATGGCCTGGCTCGACGAGCGCATGCGCGGCGACGTCGACCACCTGCTGGTGGGCACCTCTCTGCCGCTCCTGATGGCGCCCGGGCTGCACCATCTCGAGGCGTTCGGCGAGGCACTGGCCCAGGGGGCATGGGGGAGGCTGGGCAGCAAGCTCGGCGAGGTCATGCGCCAGCACGCCGACCTCGAGCACTGGGCGGCCTTCCAGGGTGGCTTCGTGCAGGTGGCCCAGATGGTGGTCGACGTCGCGTCCGGGCGGCGCGGACGCGCGCCCCGCTCCATCACGTTCATGTCCGGCGACGTGCACCACAGCTACGTGGCGAAGGCGTGGCCCGACCCCGCACTCGCGACCTCCTTCGAGACCGTGGTCGTCCAGGCGACCTGCTCGCCGATCCGCAACCCGTTGCCCCAGGTGATGAAGGCTGTCTTCAAGCTCGCCGCCAAGGGACAGGCGCGTCCGACCGGACGGCTGCTGGGCGGCAAGGTTCCGCGGTCACCCTTGCGGTGGCGGATGCAGCGTGGGCCCTGGTACGACAACAACCTGGCCGTGCTCGAGCTACAGCAGGACCGGCTCCACTTCTGGTGGTCAGGAGGTCAGGCGCAAGGAGACCTCGACCGCCCCCGTCTCGAGCGTGTCGCGACGGTCGATGTCTCCCTGCCGCCTGGCTGACGATCCGGGCTAGGCCCTGGTCGGTGCCAGGTGGTCCTCGGGGTGACCTTCGACGTGGAGCTCCGGAAGCACCCGGCCGAGCCAGTCGGGCATCCACCAGTTGGCCTTGCCGAGCAGGTGCATCACGGCCGGCACCAGGAGCAGCCGCACCACGGTCGCGTCGATGAAGATCGCCGCGGCCATGCCGACACCGATCACCTTGAGGACGACGTCGGGGGAGGGCACGAAGGCCGCGAAGACGGCCACCATGATCGCCGCCGCTGCGGTGATCACCCGACCGGTGCCGGCCAGGCCGCCGAGGATCGCCATCTCGTTGTCGCGCGTGCGCAACCAACCCTCGCGCATCCGGCTCACCAAGAAGACCTCGTAGTCCATCGACAGCCCGAAGAGCACCGCGAACATCAAGACCGGCACGAAGGCCGGCAGCGGGGTGGCGGTGTCGATGCCGATGAGCTGCCCGGCCCAGCCGCCCTGGAGGACCAGGGCCACCACGCCGTAAGCCGCGGCGACGGAGAGCAGGTTCATCACGGCTGCCTTGATCGCGATCGCGAGCGAGCGGAACGAGGCGATCAGCAGCAGCATCGAGAGCAGGACGACGCCGCCGATCAACAGGGGCAGCCGCTTGGCGATGTTGTCGGTGCTGTCGATCGAGGTCGCGGTCACGCCACCGACGTGCACGGACGCCTCGCTGCCGGACGTGGCAGCAGGGAGTACGTCGTCACGCAGCGTGTTGACCAGGTCGACCGTCTCGCTGTCTTGGGGTCCGGTCGCGGGGAACACGGTCATCACCGCGGTGTCGCCGGCCTCGTTGAGCACGGCTGGGGTGACCGCGGCGACGCCCTTGGTGCCGGCCACTGCTGCGCCGACCTGGTCGAGGACACCGGCCGTCGAACCGGCGGGGACCTCGGCGACCAGCAGGAGGGGGCCGTTCATGCCCGCGCCGAAGCCGTCGGCGAGGGCGTCGTAGGCCTGGCGGCTGCTGGTCTCCTCGCGGTTGTTGCCGGCGTCGGGGAAGCCGAACCGCACACCGAGGAACGGCGAGGCCAGCGCCAGCAGGGCGACCACGCCGACGGTGGCCGCGACCCAGCGGTGCCGGTCGACCAGGCGGCTCCAGGCCAGCCACCCGCGCGAGGGCTCGACGTGCCCGCCCTCGGCGACGACGACCGCGTGGCTGCGCCCGATCGGCAGGCGGAGCCTGTCGACGTGCTTGCCCAGGTAGCCCAGCAGGGCCGGGAACAGCGTGATGCTGGCGAGCATCACGACCAGCACGCCGAGGATCGTGACGACCGCCGCTCCGCGCATGAACGACAGGCCCATCGCGAACAGACCGAGCATGCTGATCACGACGGTCGTGCCGGCGACCAGGACGGACCGGCCAGCGGTGTCGAGCGTGGCCACGGTGGCGGCCTCCGGGTCGAGTCCTGCTGCCCTCCACTCGCGGAAGCGGGTGACCATGAGCAGGGCGTAGTCGATGCCGATGCCGATGCCCATCATGGTGGCGAGCGAGGTCGACCAGTCGGGCGCGTCGACGAAGGAGATCACGACGGTCGTCAGGGTGCTGCTGACCGCGAGCCCGGCCACGGCGACCAGGATCGGCAGCCCGGCGGCCACCAGGGAGCCGAACATGATCAACAAGATGATGGCGGCGGCAGCGAGGCCGAGCCCCTCCGAGCCGATCTCGCCCTGCTCGGCCTGCACGATCGACTGACCACCGAGGGCGACCTGGAAGGCCGACGACGACGCACTGTCAGCGATCTCGAGCAGGTGCTCGCTGTCGGCGACCGGCATGTCGACGGGGTTCTCGACGTCGAGCCGCAGGTGCGCGACCAGGGTCGTGCCGTCCGGGCTGATGGCCGCCGGGTCCGTGAACGGGTCGGAGACCGCGTCCACGTGGCGCACGGCACCCAGGTCGCCGAGGAGTGACTGGACCTCTGCCTGGTGTCCCTGGACTCCGTCAGCCGCGTAGACCACGACGTCGACGGTGTCGCCGGCTTGGGCCGGGAAGCGCTCCTCGAGCAGGGTCTGGGCCTGCTGGGAGTCGGAGCCTGGCGCGGAGTAGTCGGCCTTGAAGTCGCCGCCGTACGACATGGACAGGAGAACGGCGACCACGAGGGCGGCCAGCCAGGCCAGCACGGTACGGCCGCGCCTGCGGTAGGTCACTCGCGCGAGGCGGCCGAGCGGCCCGACACGCGGGGTGGTGGGGGCCTGCTCGAGCGGCTGCCCGGAGGTGAGGACGGACATCAGTGATGCTCCTTCGAAATCGTGATGATGCATAACGAACACGAACCGCGATCACTTGTCAAGCCTCTTTACGTGTGTGAAGATCTGTAACGAATTGATCACCCACCAGGTTCACCGACCAGGGAGCGACAGTGACCCTCACCTCCACCCCGACCCGCCGCGAGCGTCAGCGCGCAGCCACCGTCGAGGAGATCAAGGAAGTCGCGCGCGGCCTGATGCGCCACCAGGGCATCACCGACGTCCGGTTCACCGACATCGCCAAGGAGATGGGGATGACGGCGCCGGCGCTCTACCGCTACTACGCCGACCGCGACGCGCTGCTCACGGACCTGATCGCCGACGGCTACCGCGACCTCGGGCGAGTGGTGGCCGAGGCTCGTGAGCAGGTCGACGCCGACAACGTGGCGGCTCGCTGGATCGCGGCGGGGAGGGCCTACCGAGACTGGGCGCGTCGCGAGCCGGCCCAGTTCGCGCTGATCCTGGGCATGCCCGTCCCCGGATACGTCGCCCCCGAGGAGGGCCCCACCACTGACGCCGCCAAGGACGCGATGTCGCAGCTGTCGGCGCTGTTCATCAGGGCTGCCGAGCTCGGCGACCTCAAGGCGCCGCTGGTGACCGACGTGTCCGACGCGATGGCTGCGTGTGCCGCCGAGAAGCACCCCGAGCTCAGCGGGTTGGTTCCACCGGCCAGCTTCCAGGCCATGATCACGGCGTGGGCGACACTCCACGGAGCTACCTGCCTCGACGCCTATGGTCAGTTCGACTGGCTCGGCGACGAGGCCCGTGACCAGCTCTTCGAGGCGACCTTGCGCACTGCCGCGCTGGCTGCGGGATTCCCGATCGAGTAGCAGCATGACCCGGGCCGCCGCTGTCTGCTCCCTGCTCCTGGCGCTCGGTTTCGGGCTGCCCGGCGTCTTCGGTGCGCTACACCTGGCGCGCACCGGCGAGGTCTGGACGTTCATGGGCTTCCCGACCTACGGCGGCGGGCCCTTCGAGCGCCTCGGCCTGCCGTCGAGCGTCGCGCTGATCGTGGCGTTCGTCGTGGTCTGTGTCCTCGAGCTTGTCGTCGGCGTCCTCCTGTGGGTCGGTGCTCCGCACGCGGCATTGCTCAGCCTGGTGCTGCTTCCGGTCGAGATGGCTTTTTGGATCGGGTTCGCGCTGCCGTTCGGACCTCCGCTCGGGATCGCCCGGGTCGTGCTCGCGCTGCTCGCCTGACCGATGGGGTATCCAGCCATGCCTCACCGCTGGCTGACCGGGCCTTCTCCGGTGCTCGCCATCGTGGCCGGCACCACCGTGGTCGGGGCGTTGGTCGGCGGCTTCACCGACCTCTACGTCTACCGCTTCGCCGGGCAGTCAGTGCTCGACGGCACCAGCCTGGCCGGCACGCGGGACCCGGTGATGGGGCTGCCGTTCACCTACCCGCCGTTCGCGGCGGTCCTGATGGTGCCGCTCGCGCTGGCACCAGCCTGGGTCGCCGCAGGACTGATCTCCGGAGCGTCGATGGCGGCGCTGGCCGTCGTCGTCCGGCTGGCGCGGCGCGAGCTGGGTCGTCCCGCGCCCGGGTGGCTCGTCGCCGTGCTGGCACTCGGTGCGGTCGCGTTGGAGCCGGTCTGGCAGAACCTGTCCTTCGGCCAGGTCAACGTGCTGCTGATGGTGGCGGTCCTCGTCGACGTACTGCGGCCCGACAGGCGCGGCTCGGGCCTGCTGCTCGGCGTCGCTGTCGGAGTCAAGCTGACACCCGTCGTCTTCGTCCTGCTGATGGTGCTCGTCGGCCGACGGGCAATGGCCGGGCGAGCCCTGGCCTGCTTCGCCGCGACCGTCGGGCTCGGCTTCCTGGTCGCTCCAGGATCGTCGACGAGCTACTGGGGTGACCGGCTGGTCGATGCCAGCCGGGTCGGGCCACCAGCGTTGGCGCACAACCAGTCGGTGTACGGCGCGCTCACCAGGTTGCTCGACCGCGAGCCCCCGATGCTGCTCTGGCTCGCCCTCGCGGGCACCCTGGCACTCGTCGCTGTGGGCCTCGGGGCGTGGTGGTGGCGGCGCGGTGAGCGGCTGCTCGGCACGTGCCTGACGGCTCTCGGGATGCTCGTCGCCTCGCCGGTCGCGTGGTCCCACCACTGGGTCTGGGCGGTGCCGCTCGTGCTGGCCGTGTGGGCGCACACCCGACTGCTGGCCGCGGTCGTGGCAGCGGTGTTCGTGGCGAGGCCCTTCGTGTGGCTGCCCTGGGGCGATGGCGCTGAGTACGGCTGGTCGTGGTGGCAGCACCTGGTGGGCGACGCCTACCTCTGGTGCAGCCTGGGTGTCGTGGTCTGGGCGGTACGGGCCGCGAGGCGCGGCGACGCGACGCGCGATCCGACGTACGCCGCAGAGGTAGCCCGTCAGCGGATCTTGCCGGACCGCCTGAGCGTCAGCCGCCGGTCGAGGTAGGAGTCGGGAGCGAGCACCGTGATCCGCACCGACACCCGCTTGCCACGGTAGGCCTTGCGCAGCAGGAGCGTCCGTCCAGCTCCACGGGCGCCCTTGACCTTCGCGCCGCCGACGAACCACCGGTAGCGGTAGCCCACCGGCGCCGCGACCCACTCGCCGCGGGTAGCCCTGAGCGTGCGGCCCACGCGCAGCGTGCCGGCGATCCGCGGCCTGGTCGACCACGTGAGCAGCTGGTCCTGGGGCTCACCCGGACCGCCGGGGAGGCGCGCGGCGTCGGTGAGGCCCGTGCCGAGGCAGGCACTGTCTGCGGTGAGGCGGTAGTCGCCGTTGGCGACGTCGACAAAGGTGGCGGGTTGGTTCTGCGTGACGTTCTCGAGCGACAGGTTGCCGGTGCCGCCGGTGTCGAACAGGTAGCCCGGTCGGACCGTGTTGTACAGGCAGGAGTCGACGATGCGGTTGTCGGCGCCGTTGTTGTCGGCGCCGGAGAAGTTGCCGACGACGTCGTTGCTGTTGCTGGGGTTGGGGTCGACAGGGTCGTCGAAGTCGAGCCGGGCGTTGCCCAAGATGGTGTGCCTGATCCGGCTGCCCTCCGAGCGCACGGTGCTGGAGTCCGAGCCAACGTTGAGGTTGGACCCGTTGTCGTACATGACGGCGTGGTCCACGAGCACCTGGTCGGCGTCGGGGTAGAGCTGGAGCCCCCGGCCGTCGTTGTGGTCGAAGAGGGTGTTGTAGACGATCGCGCCCCACCCGTCGGCGTCGCCGGAGTCGCGGACGAACTGGAGGTAGGCGCCGTGGGCGCCACCGACGTCACCGGGGTTGTTGTCGTGGGTCGCCCCGCAGTCATGGATCCGGCTGTCGATGAGCACGAAGTCCTCGGCCTCCTGGCCGCTGGCACCGACCCCGAGGCAGATGTTGCGGGGCCAGGAGATGTCGACGCCGTCGAGCATCACCCGGTCGCCGTTGACCTGGAGCAGGTTGCCGCCGCCCGCGTCCGGCGAGCCACGGAAGTCGACGTCCATCACGATCAGGTCGTGGGCGGTGGCCGGGACCAGGAACTTGGGGTCGCTGCGGACGCTGAACCGCTCGCCGAGGGTGGCCGGGCGGATGATCTTGGGCTGGCCGGCGGTCCCTCCGGACATCACGCCGCTACCGCCCACGGTCATGTGGATCGGGTCGGCACCGGTGAGACAGCCGGTCTGACCGGGCTGGAGCACCGCGGTCAGGCGACCGAGACTGAGGACCGGGCTCGCCATGGTGCCGTCGTTCGCGTCGTCGCCGTCGGCGGCGGCGTAGCGGCTGCACTGCTGGATCGGCGGCTCGGGCGCGCCCGGCGGCCGGACGTACTCGCCGCCGCTGCCCAGGTCGGCCGGCGTGCTGGCCGCCGACACGGCGACGACGTCCTTGATGCCCTCACCCGCGGGCGAGTGGTAGGCGTGCAGGAAGAACGACGCGGCGGAGCCCAGCGGCTCGCCCGACCTGGCGGTGACGGTCAGCTGGAGCGTGCGGCTGGCGCCGGGCGCGACGTCGGGCAGGAGGAACCATCCGTCGTCGTGGACCTGGGTGGTGACGTCGCCGCCGGCGTAGGTCCAGGTGACGTCGTACGCCACGTGGTCGCCGCTGCGGGCGTCGGCGAGTCCGAAGGTGTCGGTGGTGGTGCCGGCGTTGGTCACCCGGACCTCGAAGGTCCGCGATGACCCGAGTGGGATCGAGGACGCGACCGTCTGGTCGGCGCCGCTCGTGTTGACGACACCCGCGCCGGCCCAGTCGCTACTGGTGGCCCGGACCTCGGCGTCGGGCTGGTAGGTGACCGCGGGCGCGTCCGCGGCGGTGACGGTGGAGCTGGCCGCCGTCAGGGTCTGTGGCTGGTAGTCGTAGCGACACGCGTCGACGCAGGTGCCGCTCACCTGGAGCCCGTAGGACCCGGCCGGGAGCGTCACCGGCACGTTGCGCCACGCCTCGCTCCCGGTGGTCGACGTGGGTCGACCTGTCCCCGCGGGGGTCCAGACGAGGCCCAGGTCGCCGGTGAAGCGAGGGACCGCCAGTCCCGCGATATCGACTGGCGCGACGTAGACGGAGGAGACCTCGCCCGCCGGGACGGAGATCTGCGACTGGTGGGCGCCGCTCGGTTGGGACGAGGCTGCGGTCGCCGCGGGCCAGTTCAGGGGGGTCGGCGCTGTGGTGTCGGTGCCGGCGTACCAGCGGCCGAGCGGGCCGTGCCACTCGACCGAGGTCTCCGGGAGCGCGGCGATGCCGGCGTCGTACCGGTAGCGCATGGCGCGGGTGCCGAGCACCCCGGCCCCGGTGGTGCTGGTCAGGGTGAAGGTGCCGGCCACGGCGCTCTGGGGGTCGGCGACGAAGGTGGGTCGGTCGATCGTCATCAGCGGCCCGAACGTGCCGTCCTTCCAGAGCCGGAAGACGCTCCAGGCGTTGCCGCCGTCGTGGTCGAACCTCAGGCGCGCCACGATCGATCCGTCCACCGAGGTGGCGAGCGGGATGCCGCCGACTCCGTCGTACGGGACCGCGGCGCCGCTGAGGCTGCCGTCACTGTCGCGCACGCTCTGCGGCACGACGTACGTCGTCTCGCCGACGCTGATCCCGCTGAACAGCAGCGAGGTGCGGTTGTCGGTGCGTCCCGGATCGGCCTGCCGGTC
This sequence comes from Nocardioides agariphilus, assembly GCF_015352445.1. GTDB lineage: Bacteria > Actinomycetota > Actinomycetes > Propionibacteriales > Nocardioidaceae > Nocardioides > Nocardioides agariphilus. The sequence continues at coordinate 172,882 of NZ_JADKPO010000005.1, read as the reverse complement.
CTCGATCCACGTCTTGTAGTTGTCGGTCACCGGCGCGACGAAGTCGATGACACCCACCGCCGTGGCAGCAGGGACTCCGAGCGCGACCAGGCAGCCGGTGGTGGCGATGACCAGCGCCACCAGCAGACGGCACGAGCGAGCGAGACGGGACACGAGATCCTCACGAGACGGACTGGACGCGGCTTAGCAGCATAGGCGCCGCCGGCCCCGCCTGAGGCGAATCGTCTGACTTCGCCGGACCCGGACCTGGGGGGAACCACGCCGTCGGTGACCGACGTTAGGTTGGGCGCGGCTGCCTGTCACGTTCCGCCGGTCGCGGTCGTCAGCTGAGTGGGCGCACCAGTCGAGGGAGAGACGATTGAGCAAGAGCACCGAGCAGCACGTCGCCGACAGTCACGGCCTGATCCGCGTGCAGGGTGCGCGCGAGAACAACCTCAAGGACGTCAGCGTCGAGCTGCCCAAGCGCCGCCTGACCGCCTTCACGGGCGTCTCCGGATCGGGCAAGAGCTCGCTGGTCTTCGCCACCATCGCGGCCGAGTCGCAACGGATGATCAACGAGACCTACAGCGCGTTCGTGCAAGGCTTCATGCCGAGCCTGGCGCGGCCCGAGGTCGACCGGCTCGAGGGCCTCACCACCGCGATCATCGTCGACCAGGAGCGCATGGGGGCCAACCCTCGCTCGACGGTCGGCACCGCCACCGATGCCAACGCGATGCTGCGGATCCTGTTCAGCAGGCTGGGGAAGCCCTACGTCGGGCCGCCCACCGCGTTCTCGTTCAACGTGCCCACCCGCAAGGCGAGCGGCGTCATGTCGACCGAGAAGGCCGGGGGCCGGGTCGAGAAGAACGTCGTGCGCGAGGTCGTCTACCTCGGCGGCATGTGCCCGCGTTGCGAGGGCATGGGCTCGGTCTCCGACTTCGATCTGACGGCGCTCTACGACGAGACGAAATCGCTGAGCGAAGGCGCCCTCATGGTGCCCGGATACAGCATGGACGGGTGGTACGGCCGGATCTTCTCGGGCGCAGGCCTCCCGATGGACAAGCCGCTGGGCAAGTTCACCCGCAAGGAGCTCGACAAGCTCCTCTACGCCGAGCCCACCAAGATCAAGGTCGAGGGCATCAACCTCACCTACGAGGGCGTGATCCCCAAGATCCAGAAGTCGATGCTGTCCAAGGACGTCGAGGCGATGCAGCCCCACGTCCGGGCGTTCGTCGAGCGGGTCATCACCTTCCAGACCTGCCCTGAGTGCGACGGCACGCGCCTCACGCCCGAGGCGCGGTCGTGCAAGATCGACGGTAGGAGCATCGCCGACCTGTGCGACATGCAGATCAGCGACCTCGCCGAGTGGGTGCGCCGGCTCGAGGAGCCGTCGGTCGCCCCGCTGCTCGCCGGCCTGAGGCATCTCCTGGAGTCGTTCGTCGAGATCGGCCTCGGCTACCTCTCCTTGAGCCGTCCCGCGGGCACGCTGTCAGGCGGCGAGGCCCAGCGCACCAAGATGATCCGTCACCTCGGCTCGTCCCTGACCGACGTCACCTACGTCTTCGACGAGCCCACGATCGGGCTGCACCCCCACGACATCGAACGGATGAACGGCCTGCTCCTGCAGCTGCGCGACAAGGGCAACACGGTGCTGGTGGTCGAGCACAAGCCCGAGACGATCGCCATCGCCGACCATGTCGTCGACCTCGGCCCCGGGGCCGGGTCGGGCGGCGGCACCGTCTGCTACGAGGGCGATGTCGAGGGTCTGCGCAAGAGCGACACCATCACCGGGCGCCACCTCGACGACCGCGCCCAGCTCAAGTCCTCGGTGCGCGAGGCCTCCGGGGCCCTCGAGGTGCGCGGTGCCTCCACCAACAACCTGCGCAGCGTCGACGTCGACATCCCGCTAGGAGTGCTGACGGTGCTGACCGGCGTCGCCGGCTCGGGCAAGAGCTCCTTGGTCAGCGGCTCGGTCGAGGGCCGCGACGGCGTCGTGGTGATCGACCAGGGCGCGATTCGTGGCTCGCGCCGCAGCAACCCCGCGACCTACACCGGCCTGCTGGAGCCGATCCGCAAGGCCTTCGCCAAGGCCAACGGCGTGAAACCGGCCCTGTTCAGCTCCAACTCCGAGGGCGCCTGCTCGACCTGCAACGGCGTCGGCGTGATCTTCACCGAGCTGGGCGTGATGGCCACCGTCGAGTCCCCCTGCGAGGAGTGCGAGGGCCGTCGCTTCCAGGCCTCGGTCCTCGACTACACCTTCGGCGGTCGCAACATCGCCGAGGTCCTGGCCATGTCGGTCGAGGAGGCGGCCGGCTTCTTCGCCGAAGGTGACGCCGCAACGCCCGCAGCCCGCAAGATCCTGGAGCGACTCGTCGATGTCGGCCTGGGCTACCTCAGCCTCGGTCAGCCGCTGACCACGCTGTCCGGTGGCGAGCGCCAGCGGCTCAAGCTCGCCACCCAGATGTCGGACAAGGGGGAGGTCTATGTCCTCGACGAGCCGACCACAGGCCTCCACCTCGCCGACGTCGCGAACCTCCTCGGACTGCTCGACCGGTTGGTCGACTCAGGGAAGTCGGTCATCGTGATCGAGCACCACCAGGCCGTGATGGCCCACGCCGACTGGATCATCGACCTCGGACCGGGTGCCGGGCACGAGGGCGGTCGCGTGGTCTTCGAGGGACCGCCGGCCGACCTGGTCAAGCAGCGGACCACCTTGACGGGGCAGCACCTCGCCGATTACGTGGGCGCGTGAGCGGGACCTCCTTCCTCGACCTTGCTGACCCGTCCTTCGACGTCACGTCGGCCCAGGTGATCGAGGCACGCGAGCGCGACTGGTACGCCGAGACGCCCTACGGCTGGGCGATCCTGCGCTACGAGCAGGGCAACGCCGTGCTCAAGGACCGGCGCTTCCAGCAGGGCAACGCCAAGTGGCCGGCGCAGAACGGCGTCCACGAGGGCCCGTTCGTCCAGTGGTGGTCCGAGACGCTTCTCAGCCTGGAGGGAGACGACCACCTGAGGTTACGGCGGCTGCTCGGGCCGGCCTTCCGCAGCAGGGCCATCGAGGCGATGCGGCCGCAGTTCCAGGTCCTGGCCAACGAGCTGGTCGATGCGTTCGCGGCGCGTGGACGAGTGGAGTTCATCGGTGAGTTCGCCGAGCCCTATGCCGCCCGCGTGCTGTGCCAGCTGCACGGTCTGCCCGAGGACCACTGGGCACAGGTGGCCCACTGGGCTGATGACCTCGGCAAGTCCTTCGGCATCCGCGTGCGCGAGGACCTCCCGCGCATCGAGGCCGCCCTCGAAGGACTGACCACCTACGTCGACCGCGCCATCGCCGACCGCCGTGCGGGTGGAGGCACCCGTCCCGGTGACGACCTGGTCAGCACGCTGGTCACGGCTCACGACCTCGACGACGCGCTCACCGAGCGCGAGCTGAGCGTGGGGCTGGTGTTCCTGGCCTTCGCCGGCATGGAGACGACCCGCAACCAGCTCGGCCTCGCGCTGCAGACCTTCCTGCGCCACCCCGACCAGTGGTCACTGCTGGGCCAGCGGCCGGAGCTCGGCCCCGCGGCCGTCGAGGAGGTGATGCGGGTCAACCCGACCGTCACCTGGGTCACCAGGGAGGCCATCGACGACGTCGACCTCGACGGCCTGCACATCCCTGCGGGCGGCATCGTTCAGGTGCTCTCCCACTCCGCCGGCACCGACCCACGCGTGATGGGGCAACAACCTGCGTTCGACATCACTGTCACCGACCGGCCGTTGCACAGCGGGTTCGGCGGGGGAGTGCACCACTGTCTGGGCCACTTCGTGGCTCGCACCGACATGAGCGTGGCGCTGCCCTTGCTCGCGCGACGGCTGCCCGACATCGAGGCCGACGGCCCGGGCGAGTGGCTGCCGGTCTCCGGCAACACGGGCGCCGTCACCTTCCCGCTTCGGTTTCGCAACTAAAGGTTGCGCATAGACCATCCTTGCCCTATCGTCATCTGCAACCATTAGTTGCGCGAGATGACGGCAGGGGAGCGGACCATGGGTCTGGGCACGGAGTTCGGCACCATCGAGCGTGAGATCCACATCGAGGCATCTCCCGACATCGTCTACCGCGTCGTCAGCGAGCCCGAGCACCTCAGCCAGTGGTGGCCCGACGAGGCCGAGCTCGAGCCGTCCACAGGCGGCACAGGCCGGATCAGCTTCGTCAGGCCAGAAGGTACGAAGCTCGAGGCACTCACGGTCGTCGAGGCCGACCCACCGCGTCGGTTCGCGTTCCGCTGGACCTACGACGACGGTCTGGTTGCCGCGCCGGACAACTCGCTGCTGGTCACGTTCGACCTGGTGGCGGTGGGCTCCGGCACCCTGCTCAGATTCAGCGAGCAGGGCTTCCGCGAGCGGGGTTGGGAGGCGGCGGTCCCCGAGGAGGCCTACCGTGACCACACCAGCGGCTGGGACTACTTCCTGCCGCGTCTCGAGGCCTACGCCGGGCGAGTGGCGGCCGCGCGATGAGCGCCGGCAGCGCCGTCGACGACGACCTGTGGTCAGCGATCGGAGACCCGACCCGGCGTCGGATGCTCGACCTGCTGCTGGTCGAGGGAGGCGGCACTGCCACCACGCTCAGCGACCAGCTGCCGGTCACCCGCCAGGCGGTGGCCAAGCACCTCGGCGTCCTGGACCGCGTCGGTCTCGTGCACGGCTCGATGGCCGGGCGTGAGCGCCGTTACGACGTCGACGAGGCGCAGCTCGCCCGGGCCGTGGCCCAGCTCGCCTCGGTGAGCGCCGCCTGGGACGGCCGACTGGCCCGCATCAAGCGGATCGCAGAGGCCATCGAGCGCAGCGCGCCCAGCCGGGACGACTGAGCCCTCCGCAGCAACGTCGCCACGTCCGTGGCGACGCGGTCGAGCGCGCCCGGACCAGGGTGCGCACATCAAGGTAGAACTCAAGGTAGAAGGAGAAGAACCATGTTGGACATCGTGCACAGGATCGGGGCCGTGGCCTCGCCCGAGGACGTCTATCGCGCACTGACGACGGTCGAGGGCCTCGCGGGCTGGTGGACCGAGGACACCAAGCAGGACGGTGACGCCGGCGAGGCAGGGGGAGTCATCCGGTTCCGGTTCGCCGGGGCACCCGAGCCGGGTGGCTTCGACATGCAGGTGCTCGAGGTGGCGCCCTGCGAGCTCGTGCGCTGGGAGGTCGTAGCAGGACCGGACGAGTGGCTCGGCACGGAGGTCTCCTTCGAGCTCTCGCAGGAGGACGGCTTCACGATCGTGATGTTCCGCCACTCCGGCTGGCGGGAGGTCGTGCCGTTCATGTACCACTGCAGCACCAAGTGGGCGACCTTCTTGATGAGCCTGAAGTCCCTCACCGAGACGGGGAGCGGCCAGCCGGCACCCCGCGACGTACAGGTCAGCAACTGGCATTGACGACACCGGGCCGTCAGGAAGTGCCGTGCCACGTCCAGGCCCGGCTGGTCGCGCGGGCGCCGAGCACGAATTCCTCACCCTCACCGAACTCGACCCCGCCGAAGGCGATCACCGCGTCGTCGGTGACGACGGCCGCAGCGTCCATCAGACTTTCGGCGCCACGCGGTGCACCCACGGAGTACCAGGCCCGCGCTGCGTCGTCGTAGGTCAGTCCGTAGCTGAGCATCCGCGGACCGCCCTGGGCGGTCAGCTGCCAACTCGTCCCTCCGCCGATATCGGGGGCCGGTGGGAGCCCACCCCATACGCCTGTGGCGGGGTCGAAGGTGCCGCCCTCGGGGATGCAGCCGGGGAACGGGTTCACCTCGCCGCCGTCGACGCAGGTCGGTGTCGGGGAGACCAGGCGCTCGCCCGTCCAGTGCCAGCCGTAGCCGCCCATCATGTCGCTGCGCTCTGCGCGGTGCCAGGCGCCGTCGCGGAAGACGTCGGCCAGGAGGTACGACGGCGCGGTGCCGTCGTTCCCGGCGGTGGCGTCGACCCCCAGCAGCACGATGCCCTCCGGGGTTGCCTGGAGCGTCACCTGGTCCAGGTGTGGCCGGGCGGAGCTCGCGGGCAAGGTGCTCCAGGTCTCCTCGGTGACGTCGAGCACGAGGACCACATCGCCTCGGCCGAGCGCGTAGACCGAGCTCCCGGTCGCGCTGATGCTGGCGGCGTAGGAAGCCTCGGTGCGACTCGGCGGATCCGGCAGGCTGCGCCAGGCATCAGCGTGTGGATCGTAGGCGTGCCAGCCACCGTCGTCGTCCACGATCACCAGCAGTCCGTCGACGACGACCCGCGGCGTGTAGGAGGCCACGGGGACCGGCGCGTCCGCGATGGCATGCCACTGACCCGTCGACGGGTCGTAGGCGGCGCCGTCTCGCGCGTAGGTCGGGGGGCTGGCACAGTCTGCGCTGGGCGGGCAGAACGCCTCGGTCTGGCCACCCAGGAAGATGGCCACCTGCCCGGTCCACACCGCCAGACTTCCGGCGCGCGGTGACAGGGCCGGCGCGGGCAGCTCGGACCAGCTGCCGACAGTCGGAGCGGGCGCCGGCTCAACCGCACTGTCCCTGGTCCCGATGACAGCGCTGATCGCGGCAACGACCGACACCACGGCGATGGCGGCCACGACGCGCGCTGAGCGACGCCGGTGACGCAGGGAGTCGCCGGAACCGAGTGCCGCGAGCGGGTCGCCAGGGGAGACCTGGATGCGGTCCAGCCCCTCTCGCAGCGCGCTGCTGATGCGGTCCTCGACGGTCATCGCCGGCTCTCCTCTGTCTCATCCAGCCGCGCTCGCAACGTGGCCAGCGCCGCCGACGACTGGGACTTCACCGTGCCTGGTCGACAGCCCAGCACCTCCGCGATCTCGCGCTCGCTGAGTCCCTCGTAGTAGCGCAGCACCACGACCGCCCGCTGCCGCGGCGCAAGCAGGCTGACCGCCTGCCAGGTCGCATGGTGGTCGAGTCGTGAGCTGTCAGGCAGCGGCACGTCCGGAACCTCGGGAACGCTCGTCTCGCGACGCGACCAAGCACGCCGATGGCCGTTGATGGCCGCGTTGATCGCCATCCGACGCACGTAGGCGGCCGGATCGTCAGCCGAGGAGACCTTCGACCAGCGAGACCATGCCTGGGCAAACGCCGTCTGCAGCGCATCCTCGGTTCGCTGCCGGTCGCCGGCGACGGCGTAGGTCGTGCGGAACAGGCGTGCCCAGCTCGCGACGTAGAACGCCGTGAACTCGTCGCGCTCGCTCACAGTCCGCCTTCCGGTCGGGTCGTGCAGGAGGATGCTGCTGCCCATGCAAGCTGTCGGTGCCGCCACTGTGACGTCGACAGGGCCCCTTTCGGTTCGGTCCCGGGAGGGTCAGACATAACGCCGATAACTGACATTATGTCAAGTCCTAGTCTGCGTATTGCATCAGATGAATCAACCAAGACATGGCTCGATCCAATACCCCGCGAAGAAGCCCACTGCGGCTTTGACCTGCAGAAACGCCGCACCGTCACCGCGTCTAGCGCGCTGGCGGCAGGCTGGCGACTGCGAGATTGGCGGACACGACGGCATCGGCGACACGCCGCTGACCTGCACAAACACCGTTGAGGTCTCATCAGATGCATCATTGAATCACTGGACGTAACCGGGATCTCGGGGGTTTCGATGCAGATTGACGGCTCAGGACGAGTCCACCTGGTGCAGTCGATGCCGGTCCTCCGGCCCGACGAGCAGGTGCTCCAGATGATGCTCGACGGCTGGCGCAACCAGCAGCTGTCGCGCAACCTCCAGTTCGCCACCATCGAGCAGCGTCTGCGCTGTGTGCACCGATTCATCGATCACGTCAACGAGGACCCGTGGAACTGGACGCCGGCGATAGTTGAGGAGTTCTCGGCCGACCTGCGCACGGTCAAGCACGTCTCCCACTCGACGCTCCGCGGCTACCACTCAGCCCTCCGAGCGTTCACCAGCTACATCAGCAACCCCGACTACGGCTGGGACCGGATCTGTGAGAAGTACTTTGGCACGCACCCGGCCCAGGTCTTCTTCGACTGGAACACCGCTCCCCACGTCCAGGAGTACGACGGCCGCCCCAGCAAGCGCCCCTACACGCGCGAGGAACTCGTGGCGCTGTTTGATCACGCCGATGACGAGGTTGAACGCATCGGCGCATCCGGCCGCAAGGGCTGGCACGCCGCCTACCGCGACGCAGTCATGATGAAGATCGCCTACGGCTACGGCCTTCGCTTCAACGAAGTTCGGCGTCTCCAGACAGTCGACCTCGCGCGCAACCCTCACGCCCGCGAGTTCGGCGCATTCGGTGTCTGCAAGGTCCGGTTCGGCAAGGCGAAGCGCGCCTCCCCGCCCAAGCCCCGCAGCGTTCTGACTGTGTGGCACTGGACGCCCGGGATATTTGAGGACTGGCTCGCGAACGGCCGCGGAGCACCTGACTCCCTCGACTTGTTCACGACCGAGCGTGGCTACCTGGTGGGCGAGTCGACGATGAACCGCCGCCTCACCCGTTACTGCAAGGAACTCGGCTTCCCCGACGGTCTCGACTTTCATTCGTTCCGGCGCTCGTACGCCACGCACCTTCTCGAGGATGGCTGGGACCCGCGATTCGTTCAGTACCAAATGGGCCACGAGCACGCGGCGACCACAGGGATCTACCAGTTCGTCTCCGACGACTTCCGCCGCTCCACGCTCAGGGACGCGCTGGACCGTACGGTGACGGAAGCCATGCAACGCAGGATTGAGGACGGCACATCATGAAGCGCAAGGTCGACTACACGTGGCGACTGGCCGAGCTGATGGCGGCGCGAGGACTGCACAACACGACAGACCTCATTCCCCTGCTGGCCGAACGCGACATCACCCTGTCCCGACCGCAGGTCTACCGCCTCGTCAACCAACGTCCGGAGCGGATGTCGCTCCAGGTGATCGCGGCCCTGTGCGACATCTTCGAGTGCACGCCCGCAGACCTGCTCACCACCACCGCAGCCGACGTCCGTGCCCGCAAGACCGGCACCGCTGCCCCACCGAACGTCGTCTCGCTCGACCGAACCGTCCGGCCGCGCCGCGCGAACATCCTCGACGAATAGCGCTCGGGAGTCCCGATGGATCCGAAGCCGATCGGCCTCTCCCCTCGCTCGACCTTGCGCGGACGACCGCGCACGAGAAGCAACCGCGACGACCCCTGTGCGCGCTGCGGCCGGAACATCCCCCGACTCGCAGCCACGTGGCCAGAAGGCCGACTCTGCAACATCTGCTACTTCGACGCCATCCATACTCGCGGCACCTGCCCCGAGTGCCTCCAAGACCGTCTGCTGCCGGGCCCGCCCAACGCCGACGGCCACCCGGTCTGCTCGACCTGCGCTGCGATCCCGTACGACTTCCACTGCGAATGCTGCGGCGTCGAAGCCGGGCACCACCGCGGCCGACTGTGCGCCCGCTGCGCCCTCCGCGACGACCTCCACGGCCTGCTCGGCGGTGAACCGAACGCCCCTGAGCTGGTCGGCCTGGTCGACTTGTTGTGTGCCTCGGACCGCCCCGAGTCGATCATCGTCTGGAAGCGCTCATCCAAGGTCCAGGAACTGCTTCGCGGACTCGGCGACGGCACGATCCGGGTATCGCACGAAGGTCTCGACTCTGTGCCCGGTAAGCAAGCCGAGCATCTGCGTGCGCTGCTGCAGCATCACGGCCTGCTCCCACAGCGCGACCCCTATCTCCCCCGCTTCGAGCGGTGGATCGACGCCAAGCTCGACGGCCTCCCCGCCGAAGTGCGCCAGCCGGTGCAGCACTTCGCCACCTGGCACCACCTGCGGCGCATCCGCGCCAAGGCAGCCGCGGGGGCCACGACCCGCGGGCCGGTCCACTCCGCCAAACAGGAGATCACAGAAACCCTGAAGTTCCTCCTCTGGCTCCTCGAGACTTACCAACGAACCGCCGCGACATGCACCCAGCAGGATGTCGACGAGTGGCTCGCCACTGGGCCGACTACACGCAGCGCGATCAGGACATTCTTCGTCGTTGCGAAGAAGTCACGCATGAACACCAGCGTCAACATCCAGCATCGATCGGCCAAGTCCAGCCCGTCGCTCAGCCAGGACCAGCGACTCGCCTGGATCCAGGAGCTCCTCACCGGCAGCAGCGAGTCACTCCCCTACCGCGTTGCCGGAATGCTCCTGCTGCTCTACGCGCAGCCGCTGGTCAAGGTCGTCACACTGCCGACCAGCGTCATCGACGACACCGACACCGGCATGAGCATCACCCTCGGCCAGCACCCCACTGACGTTCCCGAGCCGTTCGCTTCAGTCCTGCGCGCACACCTCGCCGCTCGGCCGAACCTACGCACCGGCGCGGGGCCTGACAGTCCCTGGCTGTTCCCCAGCACTCTCGCCGGGCGGTACATCCACCCCAACACCGTGATGGATCGTCTCCGCGACCTCGGCGTCAACCTCCTCGGCGCCCGCAACCGCGCGATCGGGGAGCTCGTGCTCGAGTGCCCACCATCGCTCGTGGCCGAGGCTCTCGGCTACAGCGCGCAGGTGGCGTTCCTCCACGCCGATAAGGCCGCCGAGCCGTGGGCCCGATACGCGGGCCGGTCCATCAGGTCCCCCTGAAGAGCCTCGCGCGCTCATTCGAGGAGACGGTCGGCCGCGCCTTGGTCCTCGCGTGCTCCTTGTCCGACCCGTCACCGCGGGCAACCGATGTGCCGACCTGGGCGTCCTTGGAGGTGTCAGGATGCAGATGAGCAGCCGTCAGGAGGCCTCGGGTGGATGCGGACGGGCAGGACGCGTTCGACGGGTTCGTTCGCGCCCGGTACGCCGACTTGCTGCGCTTTGCCCGGGCGCTGACCGGTAGCCCCGAGGACGGCGCCGACCTCCTCCACGACGCGCTGGCCGGCACGCTTCGGGCATGGCATCGCGTGGAGTCCCATGGCGATCCAGAAGGCTACGTGCGCCGGGCGATGGTCAACCGCAACATCAGCCTGTGGCGTCGGCGGACGCGGGAGCACGTTCATCTCTCGCTTGCCCCGGACCCGCCACCCACAGCGGACCACGAGTGGCGGGTCTCGGTTTGGGCCGCGATCCGGGCCCTGCCGCCGCGCCAGCGCACGGTCGTCGCCCTGCGATTCTACGAGGAACTTCCGGTATCCAAGGTCGCGGACCTCATGGGGTGTTCCGAGGGCACGGTGAAGAGCCAAACGGCCAAGGCAGTCGCCAAGCTGCGGCTCGCCTTGGCCGACAACAGCTTCGGACAGGAGGTGTCCGATGGACCGGTTCACCCATGAGATCGCACAGACGATGCGTCACGATGACCTTCCCGCCAGTTCGGCGGACATTGCGCTGGCCGACGTACGCCGCCGTGCCGCGAGGCAGCGGCGCCGCGCGGTCGGACTGGCTGTCGCATCGGTCGCGGTGGCGGTGGTGGTAGCCACCGGCGTCCTCAAAGCGCTGCCCGACCGCGAGCCGCCACCCGCTGAGCCCGCCCCGGGGCCGGCGATCGGCCTTCACCCGATCGACATCAGCATGGCCAGCGCGACGGACTGGTTCGTGCTCGGGGGCACTGCGCCCGGCTGCGAGCAGCAGGACTGTCTGCGCCTGTCAGTGACGACAGACGGGGGTGAGTCGTTCAAGGCCGTCACTCCCCCGCCTGGCTGGGTCTATGGGATCGCCTTCCAGGACCGGCAGAGCGGCTGGGCATGGGGGCCACACGAGCTCTGGGCGACCAGCGACGGCGGCACTACGTGGACCCCGGTCACCCTGCCCCACAACACCAGCCCCATCGGTGACGGCCGGGCCACCGCCGCGGGACTGCTCACCTGGGTGGACGGCGACGGCGGACGGCGGGTGATCCTCGCGGCGCCTGGCGCCGCGTCCGCGGACATGCCCGGGCTGCCGCAGATCCAACACGAAGGCTGGGTCACCCCCGCCGAAACCAGTGCCGGAGTCTTTGTCCTGGGCCGGTTCCAGACCGGCGAGTTCGGGGAGGAAGGTGCGCTCGAGCTCTACGCGCTCGCCGAGCCTGCCGCGCCGCTTACCCAACCCTGCGACCCAGCCGGACGTGGCCAGCTCACCGGCACACCCGCGGCGCTCTGGATTGCCTGCGACGAGGCCAAGACCACCAGCGTCCACGTCAGCACCGACGGCGCAAAGACATGGACCCGGCTGGACACGGAGGCGTTCGGATTCGGCACTCAGGTCGTCGGCATCGACGACCGTCAGGCAATCGGCGTACCGCCGGGCAGCAACACACCTGGTCAGGACGTCACCGACATTGCCGTGATGGGCCTGCCGTCGACGTACAAGCCAGCGCCGACACCGCCCATCGACGAGCCCGTCGCCGTCGAGGCCATGGAAGGGGTCGCCCTGATCGCCGCCCGCAACGGCTTGGTGATCAGCCCTGACGGCGGCTGGACCTGGCAGTACGTGGACGGCTTCGCGCCCGCCCAACTCATCCAGCCCACGCCGACGGCCAGCACCACCGCGACCGTCGACGTCCCCGAAGGCGCGGTGCCGTGGAGCGATCGTCGTGACTTCGAGGTCTGGCAAGCGCCACCCCCGGAACCTCGACCGACGACGACGCCCTGCACCGCATCCGACCTGCGCGTACGCCAGGTTCAGGGCGATGGCGCCAGCGGGCAGACGTTCCTGTTCGTCGACGTGGTCAAGAAGACTGACGGACGATGCACCCTCGCCGGGTACCCCACACTCATCGGGCTCGACGACTCAGGTGCCCGGGTCACCATTCCCACAGAGCACGACGAAAGGCTCGGCGACTACGCCGAAAGCCCGGCAACGCTCGACCCGGGCGAGACCGCGCAGCTGACGATCAGTAGCGACCAACGCAACTGCGAGGAGGCGCAGGGCAGTGCACCCATACCGACCGAGAAGTGGACCGCCCTCACCGTCGTCCTGCGCGACGGCAGCGAGCTCGGGCTGAACCGGGACGACTCCACAACCTGCGGGATGTCGGTCTCCCGCTTCACCCGCGACAACTCACCGATCGAGCAGCCGGTTCGCTGGGACTCGCTGAGCGCCGAGGTAGCCCTGCCGGACCAGGTGGTCGCCGGCGGACTCCTGACCTATGTCGTGACGCTGCACAACCGTGGCCAAGAGGACGTCGATCTCGCTCCCTGTGGCGGCTTCTCGCAACAGTTGGCCTTTCAGGACATGAACGGCAACGACTTCGCAAAGCCCGTCTCTGAGGTCTACCGGCTCAACTGCGACAGCGACCCGATGCTGCCGGCCGGGGCCACGCGGGCCTACGTGATGCAGTTGCGGGTGCCCGACACCGCGCCGGCCATGGCGGAGGCGCGCTTGACTTGGCAACTGGTCGACACCTCGCCCGACCAGGGCGCTGAGGGATTCGTCGAGGTGATCCGCTAGGAGCCAACAGCACGAGCCGCGTGCTCCACCCTGAGCGATCTACGAACGGCCTACAACCGCCAAGATGGCAACCTCGTTGTCGTCGACGCATCCGAGAATGCCGTCTACCGCATTCAGATCGACGACGTCGTCACCTCGATCTCAATGGAACTGCGACGGCTCGATTGCACCCGCTGACCACGCGTCTTCCGACACCGGAATTCGCACGCTCTTGATACGCAGGCTGTCCACTAACGCAGGACTGACTCCTCTCAACCCCTTCACCGGTGGCTGCCGACCCTCCCCTCGGTCGCCCACAGTGCGGCTAGGTTGACGCTCGTGCGCGAGCCCGAGACGCCGTACCTCGTCGTCGACGTCCCGCGGCTTCAGCGCAACATCGACCGGGTGGCGGCGGCCGCTGCACAGGCGGATGTGCGGCTGCGTCCCCACGCCAAGACCCACAAGACGGCCGAGATCGCCCGCCTGCAGCTGGCTGCCGGTGCGGTCGGGCTGACCGTGGCCACGGTCGGTGAGGCCGAGGCGTACGTCGACCAGGGAGTGACGGACCTCTTCGTCGCCTATCCCCTGTGGCTCGATCCCCGACGGGCCCGACGCCTGGCGGCACTCTCGGACCGGGCCGTCGTCACCGTCGGCGTCGACAGCGCCGAGTCAGCCGCCAACCTCGCACGATGGCTGCCGGGTCAGGCCGTGCTCGTCGAGCTGGACAGCGGCCACCACCGCACAGGAGTCCGGCCTCGCCAGGCCGGAGAGGTCGCCTCCGCCGCATCCGACGCGGGCCTGGACGTGCTCGGCGTCTTCACCTTCCCGGGCCACGGCTACTCCCCTGACGGTCGAGATGTCGCGGCGCGCGACGAGGCCGACGCGCTGCACGTCGCCGCAGGATCCCTGAGGGGCGTCGGCATCGAACCGCGCGTGCTCAGCGGTGGGTCGACGCCCACTCTCCAGGCCGCGTTGGCGATGGGGGTGCCGACCGAGCTGCGCCCCGGCGTCTACGCGCTCAACGACGCGCAGCAGTGGGAGCTCGGCTCCGCCACTGCTGACGACATCGCACTGACCTGCCAGGCCACCGTGGTCTCCCACGCGGGCGGCCGGATCGTCGTGGACGCCGGTGGCAAGGCGCTGGCGGCCGACCGGGCGCCGTACAACTCCGGTGCAGCGCGGCTACTCGACCACCCGGACGCCAAGGTGGTCCTGATGTCCGAGCACCACGCCGTGATCGAGGGGTACGACGGCCCTCCTCCCCCGCTGGGCAGCCGACTGCGGCTGGTGCCCAACCACGTGTGCGCCGCGGTCAACCTCGCCGACGAGCTGTGGGCCGACAGCGGCACCGGGCTCGAGCGATGGCCGGTCGTGGCGCGGGGGCGCAACAGCTGACGGCCCACCCAGCGGCCGCCCGTACCATGCACGCCATGCGCAAGCCCCTCACCTTGTTGCCCGTGGCTCTGACCGTGTGCGCCGCGATGCTCTCCGCGTGCAGCGGCGACGACTCCTCGACCGCCGTCGACGCAGGATCCACCGGGTCGACGACCTCCTGCGACTACCCGACCGACGGGAGTGCCGCCAAGGAGGTGGACGCGCCGTCGTCGAAGGCACCCGACACCGGAGAGGTGACCGTCACCATCTCCACCACGGTCGGAGACCTCGAGGCCACGCTCGACCGCGAGAAGACGCCGTGCACGGTCAACTCGTTCGTCTCCCTTGCCGAGCAGGGGTACTTCGACGACGTGACCTGCCACCGCATGACAACGGCCGGCATCTTCGTGCTCCAGTGCGGTGACCCGACCGGCACCGGCGCGGGCGGACCTGGCTACTCCTTCGCCGACGAGCTCGACGGCTCCGAGACCTACCCCGCCGGCACGCTGGCGATGGCCAACGCCGGCCCCGACACCAACGGCAGCCAGTTCTTCATCGTGTACGCCGACAGCGAGCTGCCGCCTGCCTACACCGTGTTCGGACACGTCGACGACGCTGCGGTGGCCACCGTGCAGGGAGTCGCGGACAAGGGCGTCGACAGCCCCACCGGTGACGGTGCCCCCAAGGAGACGGTGACGATGCAGAAGGTCAGCGTCGGCTGATCTCCCGCGCTGACAGGTCCTCCTCGACGTAGCCGACCGGCTCGCCCAGAGCCACCGTGCGGCCGACCGTGCAAATACGGTCACGGGTCTGCTGGATGGCTCGCGGCAGCATCTCGCGGGCCCGGTCGCCGTCGGCACCCTCGGGGAAGCGCACGTCGAGCTGGATGGTCAGCTCGACCAGGTGCGACCCCGCCTCGTCGCGCACCTTGTGACCCGTGGCTCGCATCTCGAACGTGGTCGGATCCACGCGCTTGCCGGTGATCAGGTCGATGTCGGCGGCCGCGCATCCGGCCAGTGCCGCGAGCAGGAGCTCGACCGGTGTGAAGTCGGGGTCCTCGATCGGCCCGATCGGCAGCACTCCCCCGCGACCGTTGGTCGCCTTGTAGCGCTCCTTGCCCATCCGCGTGAGCTCGACCCAGCGCAGGGTCTCGTCGCTGGTCGGGCTGTTCGCTGCCTGCGTCATGTGCGTCAGCGTGCCAGAAGACCCCAGGTCCGGTGACCAAGCATCGGGTTGGGGTATGGACGTAACGCTTCCGGCAGGTAAATTGGGCCCGGACAGCCAATCTGGCGGGGATCCCCCGATGCGCGCTCGTCGCCCGGACCAGGGGTGCTGTCGCCCCCCGACACGGTGAAAGACCCATGGCCTGGCCTCAGGCCCTGCGGACGCCGCCGTTCGCGGCCACACCCCCTCCGCTGCGAACGGCGGCCCCCCGGTTGATGGCCGTGCGCCGAGATGGGGCCAAGATGGACACCGTGCCGCAACGCCGGATCGCCGTCGCCGCCACGGGTCAGCAGGCCCTCGATGCAGGGCTGGCGGTGGCAGCCGACGGAGGCAACGCCGTCGACGCCGCCTTGGCGACCGCCTTCACCGCGCTGGCCACCGAGCCCGGCATGGTGAGCTTCGGTGGGGGCGCCTACGTCTCGGTCTGGTTGGCCGACGAGGACCCGGTGGTGGTCGACGGCAACGTGGAGATGCCCGGGCGCGGTGTCGAAGCATCCCGCTTCGGACGCGGAGTGCGCGAGGTCCGCACCGACTACGGCGGCGGGGTCACCATGCATGCGGGGCACGGCTCGGTCGCCACGCCGGGGATCATCCCCGCTTTCGCGGTTGCGGCCGAGCGGTACGCCGCGCTGCCCTGGGCCAGGCTCGTGTCGCCGGCCGCGACGGCTGCACGTCGCTATCCGATGGGCAGCGCCGCTTCCCGGTACCTGGCGTTCGTGGCCGACACGCTGTTCGCCGAGGACGCCGAGGCCCACGCCCTGGTCACTGGTGAGGGTGGCGCCGTGCTGAGCGGAGGTGAGGAGCGGAGCAACACCGCACTCGCCGACACCCTGGACCGGCTGGCCACCGAGGGACCGGCACTGTTCACGACCGGCGATGTCGCACGCGCCCTCGTGTCCACGATGGCCGAGCACGACGGGCTGGTGACGCTCGAGGACCTGGCCGCCTACCAGCCCGTCGTGAGGCCCGCGCACCTGAGCACGGTCGGCGCATGGACGGTCGCGGTCAACCCGCCGCCGGCCGTCGGGGGGCCGATGCTGGCGGTGATGCTCGAGGAGCTCGCGCGTCGCGGAGACTGGAGCTGGGACGACGTCATCGAGATCCAGCGCGCCGTGCTGTCCTACCGCACGTCGATCCACGACCTGTCCGAGGACCTCGAGGCAGACGGCGTCGACCTGCTCGCACGTGTCGGGGAGCACGGCCTGAGTGCCCTCCGCGGATCCTCCTCGACGGCCAACGTCTCGGCGGTGGACTCCGACGGCAACGCCTGCACGATCACGATGAGCAGCGGCTACAGCGCGGGGCTGGTCATCCCTGGCACCGGGATCCTGCTCAACAACGCCCTCGGCGAGGTGGAGCTCAATCGCCTGGGCGTCCATGCACTGGCCCCGGGGACCCGGCTCGCCTCCAACATGGCGCCGACCACCGCTCGGGCCGAGCCCGGACGGGTCCTGGCCATCGGGTCCCCTGGCGCCGACCGGATCACCACCGCCTTGATGCTCGTGCTGGGACAGGGCTGTCTGCACGACCGCGATCTCCAGGCAGCCATCGCGGCGCCGAGGGTCCATGTGCGCGTGGTCGAGGAGCACGGCGAGGCCGGGTTCGTGGTGGAGCACGAGGCAGACGACGAGATCATGGCCGCCGTGCAACGAGCCGGGCTACCCGGACACGAGTACCCCGAGCCCCATATGTACTTCGGCGGCGTGGGCGCCGCGGCGGTGTCACCGTCCGGTGAGCTGCAGGCGGCCGGAGACGCCCGCCGCGAAGCCGCGACGGGCGTCTCCGACTGAGCCTCAGCGGACGACGATCACCGGGAACCGGCGGTTGCCGGACACCACGCGGGTGGCGGGCGTGGTCTTCTTCTGCTTCTGGATCGCTCCGCCGAACAAGGACAGTCGGCTGTCGAACTGGTCGTTGCGCACGAAGGTGCTCACCATCTTCTGGACCTCGTCGAACGTGCCCGGCATCTCACCGGTCTCGAACGGGAACGGGAGCCCCGGGAAGAAGGAGACCTGACCGCGCAGACCAGCGGCTGCCCGCGGGACACGGTAGGTCACCGGCACCGTCTGGTTGCCCGACGGGTTGGTCAGCACGAGGCGGAGCACCAGCAGCCTCCCGGCCTTGACGATGGCCGGGTTGAGCCGGTTCACGGTCACCCACAGGCCACCCCGGCGCTGCTGGACCTTCGCCAGCCGGAAGCCGGAGGGGTCGTCGGTGACCGTCGAGGTGCCCGTGACGGAGTCGACGGTGACATCGGGGATCAGGCTGAGAGCCCAGACCAGGTCGGGAAGGTCCCACTGCGCGATCCCGGTGATGTCGAGGCTGTCGGCGTAGCGGTTGCCCGCCTGCAGTACGAAGGGCTCGCCGCCCGCCGTACCGGTGATGGTCCAGCCCTGCTCCTCAGCGCCCGGGGGGAAGGAGTCCAGCACCCGCAGGTGGTTGACGACCAAGGCGTAGTTGGTGGTCTGCGCCAGGGCCTCCTGGATCGTGACGACGCTTTCGCTGGTGCGCTGGTCCGGCCCGTGGGTGAGCACCGAGGTCACCTCGGTGCCGTGAGGCAGGACGCCGAGCGGCCCGGAGACACCGACGTTGCGGTCCTGGTCGATGGTGCCGACCGTCGGTCCGAAGTTCGCCATCGTGAACGGCGTTCCGGCAGGGTCCTCCTGGATGTACAGGGTCTCTGCGCCCGACATCCCGTAGGTCGTCTTGCCGAGCAGGTTGAACGGGTGGCCGAAGCCTCTGACCAGCCCGTCACACACCGAGGTGACCGTGCCGATCGCGCCTTGGGTGATGTCGCCAGTCGACATGGTGACGCCCAGGTTGCCGCCGGCCACGATGTCGGCCGCAGTCGGGGTGGTCGCAGCGGGAGCAGCCCCCGCGACCGAGGCGCTCTCCGGCTGCCAGGCCCGCCGGGGCGTGCGGTGCAGGAACCTGGCAGGTACGCCCGCCACCGACAACGGCGTCGGCAGCTGCGAGAAACCCTGCGACGCCTGGGTCTGGGAGACATCCGTCGTCCGGGCGAGCAACCGCGCAGTGCGGTCGCCGACCTTGAGCTGCTGGGGCAGGCTGGTGTTGAGCGAGGTCTGCATCTGCTCGAACGGCGTGATGCCGGCGACCGGCGACGGCCCGAAGGAGAAGCCGTAGGCCACCGCGCCGATGAGGCGACCGTCCTGTGCGTAGACCGGCGAGCCGGACATGCCCTGCCAGATGCCGCCGACCTGCTGGATCGTCGGCGAGTCCAGACGCGCCATCACCAGGTCGATGCCCGGCAGCACGCCGTCCTTCAAGACGCCGAGGACCTTGCCGGTGAAGCCCGACGGAGTGACGCCCTGAGTCGTCGAGAGGCCGTGGACGTCCTGGTCGACGGTCACCTCGGAGACCGGGTAGGCCTCAGCGCAGTCACCCGTGGGTGCAGCGGCGCTCGTCGCGGAGTGAGCGGCATTGAGGGTCGCACCTTCCACCAGTGCCGTAGGGATGGCCAGGGCAAGGCTGGCCATGACGGCGACCCCCAGGCCCCGGGAACGCGAAGATCTCATCGCTGCTTCCTCTCGTGCAGACTCGGCAGCCCCCGTGGCCCCCGCGGCGCACAGTCTGCCTCTCACGAAGGTCCCGTGGGCACTGCGACACCGAACAGCCGGTCTTTGCCGGCCGCTTGTCCGCGACACGTTGGTCGGCTGCTCCTAGGCTGACATGGTGAGCAGCGCACGGCTCCCGGGTGGAGCCGCCCAACCCCTGAGCCTCCGGCAGAGCGAGGCCCGCGACCGCGCGGACCGCATCGAGGTCACGTCGTACGACGTGTCGCTCGACCTCGACCGCGGCGACGAGACCTTCGGCTCGGTGTCGACGATCGACCTGGTGTCGCTGGGAGGGCCGACGTTCCTCGAGATCCAGCCCGCCTCGCTCCTGTCGGTCACGGTCAACGACTTTCCCGTCGACCTCTCGCGTCACCAGGGCGGCAGGGTGCCGATCGACACCGAGCCCGGCAGCAACCGCGTCGTGGTGGATGCGGTGATGACGTACCGGCACGACGGCGAAGGGCTGCACCGCTCGGTCGACCCCGCCGACGGCCGGCACTACGTCTATGCGATGCCCTTCCTGGACGCTGCCCCGAGCATCTTCGGCTGCTTCGACCAGCCCGACCTCAAGGCCGAGTGGAGGTTCCGCACCCGGGTGCCACGTGACTGGGTGGTGATCGGGAACTCTCCTGCCACCGAGCTCGAGCCCGGCGTGTGGGAGATCGGGCCCACCCTGCCGCTGCCGACCTACCTGGTGGCGCTCGTTGCCGGTCCCTACCACGTCGTGCGCACCGAGCACGACGGCATCCCGCTCGGTCTCAGCGCGCGCGCCTCGATCGCCGCTCACCTCGACCACGACGCCGAGGAGATCTTCACCGTCACCGCGCAGTGCTTCGACGAGTTCCACCGCCTGTTCGAGATCCGCTACCCGTTCGGCGACTACCACCAGGCCTTCGTGCCGGAGTTCAACGCAGGAGCGATGGAGAGCGCCGGCTGCGTGACCTTCCGTGACCCGATGATCTTCCAAAGTCGCGTGGTCAGGACCTTTCACACCCTCCGCGCCAGCACGATCGCCCACGAGATGGCGCACATGTGGTTCGGCGACATCGTCACTCCCCGATGGTGGGACGACCTGTGGCTCAACGAGTCGTTCGCCGAGTACATGGGCGCCCGGGTCACCGCGGACGCGACCGAGTTCGAGGACGTGTGGGTGTCCGAGGCCTACAGCAGGAGGTCGTGGGGGCTGTCTGCCGACCAGCGGCCCAGCACGCATCCGGTCGCCGGGAACGGTGCCGAGGACGCCGCGACCGCCTTGCAGAACTTCGACGGGATCTCCTACGCCAAGGGCGCCGGCATCCTCAAGCAGCTCAACAGCCATCTGGGCGACGAGGTGTTCTTCGGCGGGGTGCGCGACCACTTCCAGCGACACCGTTTCGCCAACGCCACGATGGTCGACCTGCTCGAGGCGTGGGAGCGCGCCGGTGCCGAGGACCTGGCCGGCTTCCGCGACGGCTGGCTGCTCTCGGCTGGGCCCGACACGCTCGAGCTCGACCGCGCCTCCGGCCTCATCCGGTTGACTCCACCACCCGGAGAGCGGGCCGGCCGCCACCACGCCCTGGCCGTGGCGGCCGCGCCGGCGGATCGGACGGGCACCTGGCGAGTGCAACGCCTCGTCGTCGACTCCGACACCGTGCCGGTGACCGTGCCGACCGGCGCAGTCGTGCTCGACCCCGAGATCGAGACCTGGGCCGTCACCCTTCCCGACGCGAGCACGCTGGCCGCGCTACCCGACGTGCTGTCCACGAGCACCGACCCGTTGCTACGCGCCAGCGTATGGCTGTCGGTGCGCAATGCCCTTCAGCACGCACGTCTCGACCCTGCTCTTGCTCTCGACCTCCTCGCGGCGGCCCTCCCCCACGAGGACACCGACGACGGCGTCGGCCAGACCCTTGCCTGGGCGCTGGGCGCCGTGGTGCCGGTGTCGCAGGACCCCGTCGCCGCACGCGCGCGGGTGCATGAGACCGCCGCGGCCTGCGTCGCAGCGTCGCAGGCAGGCTCCACGCTCCAGCTCGCCGCGTTCCAGGGGCAGGTGTCGGCCTGTCAGGAGCCCGCCTTGCTACGGAACTGGCTCGCGGCGGGCGACCGACTGCCCGAGGGCGTCGTCGTGGACCTCGACCTGCGCTGGCGGATCCTGGTCCAGCTCGCCGTCCGGGGGGCGATCGACCGCGACGAGCTCGCAGCCCAGCTCGCCGACGAGGTCACGGCCGTCTCGCAGGTCGAGCACGCCAAGGCGCTCGCGGCGCTGCCGGATGCCGCGGCCAAGTCGTGGGCGTGGGCCCGTTTCACTGGCGAGGTCGAGGTGCCCAACTACGAGCTGGAGGCCATCGGGCTCGGCGTGTGGCAGGTCGGGCAGGAGCACCTGACCGACCCCTACGTCGAGCGCTACTTCGAGGACCTGCCGGCGACCGCCGAGGTGCGTACCGGCTACCTGCTGGCCCAGTCGGTGGGCGACTTCTACCCCCGGTGGTCGATCAACGCCGGCACCGTGGAGCGGGCCAGGTCGTTGCTGGGCCGAGAAGACCTCGACCCGGTACTCCGCCGCGAGGTCGTGGACTTCACCTGGGACCTGGAGCGCCGCCTGGCAGTCGTCGAGGCGTTCGGGTCGTCCGGGGCGATCAAGCCGTGAACGAGCACCTCGTCGAGCCGGAGGCCCGGCCCCGTCGACCGGGACCGACCGTCAGGACCCGCGTCACCGAGCACACCGACGACCTCGAGCGCGATCGTGAGGACCGCCTGGCCACCGAGGAGCCACTGGAGATCCGCCTGACCTCGCCGGGCTCCCCGGCGCAACGGGTCTGGGTGACGATGAGGACACCGGGGCACGACTTCGAGCTGGCCGCGGGGTTCTGCTGCCACGAGGCCATCGCCGCGCCGACGGCCATCAAGGGGATCGCCTACTGCACCGACGTCGACCTCACCCCGGAGCAGGAGTTCAACGTCGTCACGGTGACCCTGGACGCGCCCGCCGACATCGGCCATCGCCATACCGGCATGAGTGCCGGGTCATCGGCGTGCGGGGTCTGCGGCAAGGACTCGGTGACGGCGGTGCTGGACGTGGCGAGATCCGGTCTCGTCGTACCTCGGTGGACCGGGCCGCTCCCCTCCCCCGCCGTCGTACGCCGGCTGCCCGAGAGCCTGCGGGAGGGCCAGGCCGTCTTCAGCCGGACGGGCGGGGTGCATGCCGCGGGCCTGTTTACCGCGGAGGGCGAGCGACTCCTCGTCCGTGAGGACGTGGGTCGCCACAACGCCGTCGACAAGGTGACCGGAGCACGCGTGATGGCGGGCCTCTCCCCCGCCGAGGCCTGTCTGGTCGTCAGCGGGCGGGCCGGCTTCGAGCTGGTACAGAAGGCCGTGGCCGCAGGCATCGGCTGCCTGGTCGCGGTAGGCGCCCCCACCAGCCTGGCCGTCTCCTTGGCACGCGAGGCCGGGCTCGGGCTGTTCGGCTTCACCTCGGCCGACCGCACCGTGCGCTACTCGTGAGTCTTTCTTGACTCATTCAGGAAAGGGCGCTTGGATCGTGTGGTGACGACCAGCCAGCAGACCGGCAGTCACGCCCGGCTGCTGCGAGACGCCGGTCTGCGGATCACCCGACCGAGGCTCGCCGTCCTCGACGCCGTCGCAGCTCTCCCTCACGCCGATACCGACGCCCTCATCAGCGCCGTCCGACGTGAGCTTCCAGCCGTCTCCCACCAAGCGGTCTACGACTGCCTGCGGGTGATGAGCGAGTCAGGGCTGCTACGTCGCATCCAGCCCCTCGGCTCGGTGGCCCGCTACGAGACCCGGGTGGGCGACAACCACCACCACGTCGTGTGCCGCTCCTGCGGCGCGATCGGCGATGTCGACTGCGCTGTCGGCGAGACGCCGTGCCTGGTCGCGTCCGACGCCGGTGGCTTCACCATCGACGAGGCGGAGGTCATCTACTGGGGCCGCTGCCCCGACTGCACGTTCTCGACCGTCTGACCCCGTTTGCAACCCGAAGTCCACGACAGACAGGAGATGGACACCCGTGTCCGAGAGTGAGAACCCCGTCATCGACGCCCCTGAGCCCAAGCCAGGCGCGCGACCACGCACCAACAAGGACTGGTGGCCCAACCAGCTCGACCTGCAGGTGCTCCACCAGCACTCGCCGAAGGGCAACCCCATGGGCGAGGACTTCGACTACCGCCAGGCGTTCGCCGGGCTCGACGTCGAGGAGCTGCGCCAAGACCTGCTGGCTCTGATGACGAACTCGCAGGACTGGTGGCCCGCCGACTTCGGGCACTACGGCGGCCTGATGATCCGGCTCAGCTGGCACGCTGCAGGCACCTATCGCATCGAGGACGGTCGGGGTGGGGCCGGCGATGGCAGCCAGCGCTTCGCGCCGCTCAACAGCTGGCCCGACAACGCCAACCTCGACAAGGCGCGCCGTCTCCTGTGGCCGGTGAAGCAGAAGTACGGCGCCAAGATCTCCTGGGCCGACCTCCTGGTCTATGCCGGCAACGTAGCCCTGGAGTCGATGGGCTTCGAGACCTTCGGCTTCGGCTTCGGGCGGGCCGACGTCTGGGAGCCCGAGGAGATCATCTGGGGCCAGGAGGACACCTGGCTGGGCGACGAGCGCTACAGCGGCGACCGTCAGCTGGCCCCCAAGCTCGGTGCGGTCCAGATGGGCCTGATCTACGTCAACCCCGAGGGTCCCAACGGCAACCCTGACCCCCTTGCCGCGGCCCACGACATCCGCGAGACCTTCAAGCGGATGGCGATGAACGACGAGGAGACGGTCGCGCTGATCGCCGGCGGCCACTCCTTCGGCAAGACCCACGGCGCCTCCTCCGGCGACCACGTCGGACCCGAGCCCGAGGGCGCACCACTGGAGAGCCAAGGCCTCGGCTGGCACAACACCTATGGCAGCGGCAAGGGCCCCGACGCGATCACCAGCGGCCTCGAGGTCACCTGGAGCCCCACCCCGACCCGTTGGGGCAGCGGCTTCTTCGACAACCTCTTCGGCTACGAGTGGGAGCTGACCACAAGCCCGGCGGGCGCTCACCAGTGGGTGGCCAAGGACTCCGACGAGACGATCCCCGACGCCTTCGACTCCTCGAAGAAGCGACGCCCGACGATGCTCACCACTGACCTCGCGCTGCGCGAGGACCCGGCCTACGAGCAGATCTCGCGTCGGTTCCACGAGGACAACGACGCGTTCCGGCTCGCCTTCGCCAAGGCCTGGTACAAGTTGCTGCACCGCGACATGGGCCCCGTCTCCCGGTTCCTCGGGCCGTGGGTCGCCGAGCCGCAGCTGTGGCAGGACCCCGTCCCGGCCGTCGACCACGAGCTCGTGAACGAGGCCGACGTCACCGCCCTCAAGGCTGCACTGCTCGCCTCGGGCCTGTCGGTCCAGCAGTTGGTCGGCACCGCCTGGTCGGCGGCGTCGAGCTTCCGTTACACCGACCGGCGGGGCGGCGCCAACGGCGCCCGCCTGCGCCTGGAGCCGCAGCGCAGCTGGGAGGCGAACGACCCCGACCAGCTGGCCGAGGTGCTCTCGGTGCTCGAGCGCGTGCAGCAGGAGTTCAACGACCAGCAGTCCGGTGGCAAGCGCGTGTCCCTGGCAGACCTGATCGTCCTCGGCGGTGCCGCGGGCATCGAGAAGGCTGCTGCCGATGGCGGGCACGAGGTGACCGTTCCCTTCACCCCGGGCCGGACCGATGCCTCGCAGGAGGACACCGACGTCGAGGCGTTCGACTACCTCGAGCCGCGCGCCGACGGGTTCCGCAACTACCTGCAGCCCGGCGAGAAGCTGCCGCCGGAGACGCACCTGGTCGACCGGGCCTACCTGCTCGGACTGGGGGCACCGGAGATGACGGTCCTGGTGGGCGGCCTCCGCGCGCTGGGCGCCAACGCGGGAGGTTCCTCACACGGGGTCCTCACCGACCGGGTGGGCGCGCTCACCAACGACTTCTTCGTCAACCTGCTCGCGAGCGGGACGGAGTGGAAGGCATCGCGCGACTCCGAGCACGTCTACGAGATCCGAGACCTGTCGTCGGGCGAGGTCCGCTGGACCGCGACCGCCGTCGACCTGGTCTTCGGCTCCAACTCCCAGCTGCGGGCCCTCGCCGAGGTCTATGCCAGCAACGACGCGGGCGAGAAGTTCGTCCGAGACTTCGTGCGTGCGTGGACCAAGGTCATGGACAACGACCGCTTCGACGTCGCCTGACGATCACGGCCGCAGGAGGGCGTCGTACGCCCCACGTCGCACGACGCCCTCCGCCCCCGCTGCTCCGGTGGAGCTGGTCGTGGACTTCGTGGTGCTGGCCGAGGACATCACCCGGACGACGTCGGTGCCAGCATCTCGGCTACCGCCACGTGTAGCCCCGTGCGGCGTGGGCAACCGGGAGATGTCGGTGCCGACTCCTACGGTCGTGGTGTGCGCATCCTCCACACCTCCGACTGGCACCTGGGCCGGTCCTTCCACCGGGAGGGGATGCTCACGCACCAGGCGACCTACGTCGACCACCTGCTCGAGGTCGTCGAGTCCGAGCAGGTCGACCTCGTGGTGGTGGCCGGCGACATCTATGACCGCGCACTCCCCCAGGTCGACGCCGTGCGCCTGGCTGACGAGACCTTGGTGCGGCTGGCACGTTCGCGGGCCCAGGTCGTGCTGACCAGCGGCAACCACGACTCCGCCCAGCGACTGGGGTTCAGCTCACGCCTCATCGACGCAGCAGGCGTGTTCATCCGAGCAGACGTCTCGAGCGTCGGTGTCCCGGTCGTGCTGGCTGACGACCACGGACCGGTGGCTGTCTACGGGCTCCCCTACCTCGACCCGCTCGCGCTCTCGGAGCCGTGGGCCTTGGCGACTCGCTCCCACCAGGCAGCGCTGGCTGCCGCCATGGGCCGCGTACGCCGCGATCTCGCGACCCGGTCCGCGTCCACGCGCTCGGTGGTCGTGGCTCATGCCTTCGTCACCGGAGGCGAGCCCAGCGAGTCCGAGCGTGACATCAGCGTCGGGGGCGTCTCTCGAGTGGCCGGGTCGGTCTTCGACGGTGTCGACTACGCCGCCCTCGGCCACCTCCACGGAGCCCAGAGCCTCAGCGATCGCATCCGCTACAGCGGGTCTCCGCTCGCCTACTCCTTTTCCGAGGCCCACCAGACCAAGGGCTCGTGGCTCGTCGACCTGGCGGCCGACGGCTCGGTGACCGCAGACTTCGTCGCGGCGCCGGTCCCGCGTCGCCTGGCCCGCATCAGCGGCAAGCTCGACGACCTGCTCGCCGATCCGCGCCTCGAGCACGCCGAGACCTGCTGGGTGCACGCCACGATCACCGATGCCACCCGCCCTCACCAGCCCATGGAGCGGCTGCGGCGGAGGTTCCCCCACACACTGGTCCTCGCATTCGAGCCCGCGCGCGGTGAGGTCGGGGGCGTGCCGACCGTCCGCCCCGGAGCCCTCACCGACCACGAGATCGCGCTGGCCTTCGTCGCCGAGCTCCGCGGAGTGCCCGCCACCGACCAGGAGTCCGCTCTCCTGCAGCAGGCGTGCGAGGCGTGCAGCGAGGACCCCGAGACCGACAGCCTGCTCACGGAGAGCACCCGATGAGGCTGCACCGGCTGGAGATCACGGCGTTCGGTCCGTTCGCGCAGACCACATCCGTCGACTTCGACGCCCTCAGCGCGGGCGGGCTCTTCTTGCTGTCGGGCGCGACGGGCGCCGGCAAGACCAGCGTCCTCGACGCGGTCTGCTTCGCCCTCTACGGCGCTGTGCCCGGCGAGCGCAACGACGCCAAGCGGCTGCGCTCCGACCAGGCCGACGCCTCGACTCCCCCGCGCGTCTCACTCGAGGCCACACTGTCTGGGCGACGCTTTCGCATCGTCCGCTCGCCGGCATGGCAGCGACCCAAGAAGCGCGGGCCCGGGGTCACTGCCCAGCAGGCCGCCGTCGTGGTCAGCGAGCTGGTCGAGGGCACCTGGCTTCCGCTGACGACCCGTCTCGACGAGTCCGGCCATCTCATCTCCGGGCTCGTCGGCATGAACCTCACGCAGTTCACCCAGGTGGCGATGCTGCCCCAGGGTCGGTTCCAGGCGTTCCTCAGGGCGTCGTCCGACGATCGTCACCGGCTGCTCCAGCAGCTGTTCCGCACCGAGCGCTTCGAGCGGGTGGAGTCGTGGCTGCGCGATCGTCGGCTCGTCCTCCAGCGTCACAGCCACGACCACGAGCGCTCGGTCACGGGCCTTGTCCACCGGATCAGCGAGACGGCACAGGCATCCGCGCCGGCAGCCGATGAGTCCGCGCAGCAGTGGAGCGCGACCTTGGTGGCCGCAGCGAACGACCTTGCCGCATCGTTGGGCGCCGCTCTCCCGGGCCTTCGCGACGCCGAGGCGACGACGCGTGCCGCGCTCGAGGCCGGCAAGGCCTCAGCCGATCGACGGACGCGGCTGGCCGAGGCGATCCGCGAGCGCGAGCGACTGCTGCAGAAGGCCCCCGAGGTGGCCCGCTCCCGGGCCGTGCTCGCCGCGGCGGCGCGGGCCAGGGGCGTCGTGCCGCTGCAGCGAGTCGTCATCGTGGCCGGGGCCGCCGCTGAGGACGCAGAGCTCCGGGTGGTGCGCGAGCGAGCGCGGGCCGCGGCACTGCTCGGGCTGGAGCCGGAAGAGCTCACAGCTGAGACCGTGCCCGAGCTGGTCCGCGACGCCGCCGATGCCAGCGCGCGGGCGCGCGCGCTCCTGCCTCGCGAGCGAGAGCGCGCCGAGCTCGCCGATCAGCTGGCCCTCGCCCGCAACCAGCGCGGCGAGGCGGACCTCTCCGAGGTGCGGGCCCGCGCCGCCAGCGCTCGTGAGGCTGCCACCCGACTGCCCGCCGAGCAGTCGGCTCGTGACGTCGCCGTCAGCCGGGTGGAGGCCGGTCGCACCCTCCAAGCCGTCCGCAACGAGCTGGTCGTTGCGCAGCTCGACCTCAACCAGGTCGTCACCGCCCGTCTCGTGCTCGCGGAGGAGCTGGTGATGCTGCAGCAGGCGCGCCTCGACGGGATGGCTGCCGAGATCGCCGGTCGCCTTGCCGCGGGTGGGGGCAGTTGTCCGGTGTGCGGCTCGCAGCACCACCCTCACCTGGCCACGGCTGCGCCCGGCGCACCTGACGCCGCAGCGGAGAAGGCGCTGCGCAAGCGCCTCGACGACGCCGAGTTCGAGCAGCACACCAGGGCATCGCACGCCAAGGACCTCGAGACCCGGGCGGCACTGGCTCTCCAGGCCGCCGGCACCGACGACCTCGACGCGCTGACGCGTGCCCTGGCCGACGCCGAAGCCGTGTTGCGCGACACGGCCCACCTCGCAGCCGGAGCCGAGGAGCTCGAGCGCCTTGCAGCCACGGTCGCCGAGCTCGACGCCACCATCGCTCCTCTGGCAGCCCGCCTGGCCGAGGTGACCTCCGAGCTCGCCTCCGCGCTCGGCGACGACCACGGCGATGTCTCGTCCCTCATCGCCCACCGAGCCGCCGTCGCCGACGCGACCGCGTCCCTCCAGGAGTCCCACGCTGCGCTCGTGGTCGCCGAGCGCCACCGCGACGACGCGGTCGAAGCGCTTGCCGCGACGGCGGCCGAGGCCGGCTTCCCCGACGTACCCTCCGCGCTCGCGGCGGCGCTGCCCCACGACGAGGTGGTCGCCCTGCAGGCCGCTGTCGACGAGCACGCACGACGGATGGCTGCTGTCGAGGCCGTGCTCGCCGACCCTGCCCTCTCGGACGCACGCGAGGGTGAGTCGCCCGACCTCGAGACGCTGGCCTCCGCCCATCTGGCGGCTGCCGACGAGCTGGCCTCCGCGCTCGCGGCCGAGCAACAAGAGGTCGTCAGGGCAACCCGGCTCGTCCAGCTCGACCGACGGCTGTCCGACGCCGTCACCGCCTGGGATCCCGTGCGAGCCGAGCTGGACCTGGTCTCGTCAGTGGCGTCGTTCGCCGAGGGCAAGTCCGGCGACAACCAGCTCCAGATGCGGCTGTCGGCCTACGTGCTCGCCTTCCGGCTCACGCAGGTCGTCGACGCGGCCAACGTCCGACTCGCCACGATGAGCGACCGCCGCTACTCCTTGGAGCACACGGGCCGACGCGGAGCAGGCGAACGCCGGGGCGGTCTCAGTCTCCTGGTGCGCGACGACTGGTCGGGCGAGAGCCGCGACCCCGCGACGCTCTCCGGCGGCGAGACGTTCGTCGTCTCGCTGGCCCTGGCCCTCGGGCTGGCCGACGTGATCATGCACGAGGTCGGCGGCGTTGGTCTCGACACACTCTTCGTCGACGAGGGCTTCGGTTCGCTCGACGCCGACACGCTCGATGACGTGATGGAGACACTGGACTCTCTGCGCGACGGGGGGCGCGTCGTGGGCGTGGTCAGCCATGTCGCCGAGATGCGCGACCGCATCCCGACTCAGCTGGTCGTCTCCAAGGCGCGCACCGGGTCCACCGTGCACCTGCGCGGCTGACGCCAACCCCGGCTGAGCCGCTGCGTGACACACGCCACACTCGCGCCACCTGCCCGCATTCCAACCCGCCGTACCTCGATCGCGTCCTGGTCTCGACTAACCCACCAGACATCCGTAACCAGGGAGCAGCCATGAACACCAAGAGCGCACGAGGTCTCGCCGCGGCAGGCCTTCTCGCCACCACCATCACCAGCGTCGTCGCCCTCGCGGCCCCCGCCCAGGCGGCGGAGTGGAAGACCGAGAAGGGCATCGTGGTCGAGTGCCACGGCCACAAGCCCGGCTTCACGGTCCGCACCACGGTCTACGAGAACAGTCGCTACGGCAACACGGTGCAAGTGGGTCTCGGCAACCCCGATGCCGACCGCGACGGCATGCGCCAGACCGACCAGAAGTTCCTCGTCGACGGCTTCTTGCGGGCCACGGTCCAGGTCGAGGGCAAGCGAGCCGTCATCAAGGGCACCGCCACTCGCGTCGGCGCCCGCATCCCCGTGTCGGAGTCCTTCGACGACGGCGACATGCGGATCGACAGCCGTGGCTTCCAGCGCAAGCTGCGCACCGACCTGGTGGCCAAGTACGACGGCAAGATCGTGTCGCTGACCTGTGACACGGCGTTCTACTACAACCTCGAGGTCAAGAGGACGCCGATCGGCTGATCCTCACGGATGTCCGCCAGGGATGGCGACGTCCGGGTCGTAGGGCACCTTGGTGTAGACGAACGTCGCGCACTCCAGGTGGCTGACCGTGCCGTCATCACCCCGGACGACGTGGAGCGTCTCACCGCGGTGGTAGCCCACGACCCCCACCATGCGGTCCCCGGAGACGTCGAAGACGAAGGCGTCTCCGGGGTCGCCGAACTCCCACAGGTGGACCTGCCCACGGTGCCAGCGCAGCTCGTGAGCCGTGTTGCCCCAGAACCACACCCCCGGCACGCCCGCCAGGACGGGCGGCACGGGAGCACTGGGGCTCCACGGCTCGACCGGGTCCGGCTCGTCGTTGCCGAGCAGCATCTCGGGCACCCACTCGGTGCCGATGCCGGCCGTCGCGTTGGTCATCAACACGCTCGCGTCCCGGGTGGAGCGGTCGACGAACAGACTGGCCAAGAATCCGGGCATCGAGCCCGTGTGCCCCGACAGCGAACGGCCTGCGGCCTCGATGAGGCGCAGCCCGAGGCCGTAGCCCTCGGCGGGCAGTCGCGTGGTGGCCATCTCCGCCAGCGTGTCGGAGGACAGCACGTCGGGGTGGCCGGTTGCCAAGAAGTCGGCCCAGCGCAGCAGGTCGGTGACGGTGCTCCACGCCTGGCCGGCCGGCCCCATGGCCATGGTGTCCTGGTGCGGCTCGCGCTGCAGCTCTCCGGTGAAGTGCACGACGCTCGCGCCTTGGGCGTGCGGCGCCACCGGGAGGTACGTCGTACGCGACATGCCGAGCGGCTCGAGGATCTGGGCTGAGACCAGCTCCCACCATCGCGCGCCCCGCAGTCGGGCGACGGCCTCGCCCAGCAGCGCGAAGCCCAGGTTGGAGTAGTGGAAGTACGCTCCCGCCGGGGCGACCCGACCCGACCCGTCGTTGGCCCTCAGCAGGTCGGGGACGGCCACCCCGGGCGAGCGCTCCCACCACGGGCCGACCGGCTCGCTCTGCATCCCCGAGGTGTGCGAGAGCAGCTCGGCGACCGTCGCGTCGGCGTAGGCGGTCTCGGGGACGAACCGCCCGATCGGGTCCTCGAGCCCCAGCAGTCCCTCGTCGCGGGCTCGCATCACCAGGACCGCAACGAGGGTCTTGGTGATCGAGCCGATCCGGTACTGCGTGTCCTCCGGCTCGCCCGGCACGTCGCCGGCTCCGCCGGTCCAGGTGACCTCCCCGGCGGTCGCGACTCCGGCGACGACGGACGGCAGGCGCGCGTGGCCCTGGATGTGGCGCAGACGCTCGGACAGACGCGCGGGCTCGCTCACTGAGCGAATGCCTCCGGTGGCGGGCAGGAGCAAACCAGGTGGCGGTCGCCGTAGGCCTGGTCGACGCGGGCGACCGGCGGCCAGTACTTGTCGGGGTCGGGTCCGGTCGGGAACGCTCCGAGCTCCCGGTCGTAGGGACGCTCCCACTTGTCGGTCACGACCGCCGCCGAGGTGTGGGGGGCGTTGCGCAGCGGGGAGTCCTCGGCCGGCCACTCCCCTGCCCCGACGCGGTCGATCTCGCCCTTGATCGCGATCATGGCGTCGCAGAAGCGGTCGATCTCCCCGAGGTCCTCGGACTCGGTCGGCTCGACCATCAGCGTGCCGGCGACCGGGAACGACATCGTGGGCGCGTGGAAGCCGTAGTCGATGAGGCGCTTGGCCACGTCGTCGACGGTCACACCGGTGTCCTTGGTGATGCCGCGGACGTCGAGGATGCACTCGTGGGCCACAAGTCCGTCCTCGCCGCGGTAGAGGACGGGGAAGTGCTCACCGAGACGGGCCGCGACGTAGTTGGCAGACAGCACAGCGCTCGCCGTCGCCCGGGTCAGCCCCTCGGCGCCCATCATCCGCACGTAGGCCCACGAGATGGGCAAGATGCCGGCCGAGCCATAGGGGGCGGCACTGATCGGGCCGATGCCGTGTCGCTTCTCCGGCTCGGGGTGCATCGGGTGGGACGGCAGGTAGGGCGCCAGGTGGGCGCGGACGCCCACCGGTCCGACGCCGGGTCCGCCTCCGCCGTGGGGGATGCAGAAGGTCTTGTGGAGGTTGAGGTGCGAGACGTCACCGCCGAACTCCCCCGGCCGCGCGTAGCCCAGGAGCGCGTTGAGGTTCGCCCCGTCGACGTAGACCTGGCCGCCGTGCTCGTGCACGATCGCGCACAGGTCCTTGATGGTGTCCTCGTACACGCCGTGGGTCGAGGGGTAGGTGACCATGATCGCGGCCAGGTCCTCACGGTGAGCCTCGCACTGGGCGCGGAGGTCGTCGAGGTCGACCGAGCCGTCGGCGGCGGCCTTCACGACGACCACGCGCATGCCAGCCATCACGGCAGAGGCGGCGTTGGTGCCGTGGGCCGACGAGGGGATCAGGCACACCTCGCGTGCGGTGTCCCCCTGCGCCCGGTGGTAGGCGCGGATCGCCAGCAACCCGGCCAGCTCGCCTTGCGACCCGGCGTTGGGCTGCACACTGACGCGGTCGTAGCCGGTCACCTCGGCCAGCCACGACTCGAGGTCACCGACCAGCTCGCGGTAGCCGGCGGCGTCATCGGCAGGGGCGAACGGGTGCAGGTCGGCGAACCCGGGCAGCGAGACCGGCTCCATCTCGGTGGTGGCGTTGAGCTTCATCGTGCACGACCCGAGCGGGATCATGCCCCGGTCCAGTGCGTAGTCGCGGGCGCTCAGCCGCCGCAGGTAGCGCAGCATCTGGGTCTCGCTGCGATGGCTCGAGAACACCTCGTGGGTCAGGTACGGCGTGTGACGTCGCAGGTCCGCAGGCAGACTCTCGCGCGGCTCGGTCGCGGACCAGGTCACCCCGAACGCTCCCGCTACCGCGTCGAGTGCCGCGCCGTCGGCCGTCTCGCCGATGCTGATGCCGACGTGGTCGTCGTCGACGAGGCGAAGGTGTACGCCGTCGGCGCGCGCAGCCTCCACGATGGCGCCCGCCCGGCCGGGGACGTTGACCAGCACCGTGTCGAAGAACTCCTGGTGGACGACCTCCACGCCGGCCGAGTCCAGCGACGCCGCGAGGGCACGGGCCTTGCGGTTGAGGTCGGCCGCGATCGCCCGCAGTCCCTCGGGACCGTGGTAGACGGCGTACATCGAGGCGACGACCGCCAACAGCACCTGCGCGGTACAGATGTTGGAGGTCGCCTTGTCGCGTCGGATGTGCTGCTCGCGGGTCTGCAGGGCCAGGCGGTAGGCCGGCCGCCCCTCGACGTCTACCGACACTCCGACCAGCCGTCCGG
Source organism: Nocardioides agariphilus (assembly GCF_015352445.1). Classification (GTDB taxonomy): domain Bacteria; phylum Actinomycetota; class Actinomycetes; order Propionibacteriales; family Nocardioidaceae; genus Nocardioides; species Nocardioides agariphilus. The sequence continues at coordinate 139,090 of NZ_JADKPO010000005.1, read as the reverse complement.
GCAGGTGTCGCTCGAGGCCGTCGGCGACGGCCATGAAGCCGGCATGCGGACCGCCGTAGAACAAGGGGACGCCGAACCGTTGCGAGGATCCGATCACCACGTCGGCCCCCAGCTGTCCGGGTGCCTCCAGCAGCGTCAGCGCCAGCAGGTCGGCGGCGACGACGACCAGCGCGTCGCGCTCATGGGCCGCTTCGATCAGCGGCCGTGGGTCCACGACGTGGCCCGACGCGCCGGGATAGGCGACCAGCAGGCCCGACAGCGCGCCGTCGGGCAGGCCTTCGGCGAGGTCGGCCACGAGCACCTCGATGCCCATGGCCGCCGCGCGTGTGCGCACCACGTCGATGGTCTGGGGCAGGCTGTCGGCATCGACGACGAAGGGCCCGGTCGCCTTGCGGTTGGCCCGGCGTACGAGCGTCATCGCCTCGGCCGCCGCCGTCCCCTCGTCGAGCAGCGAGGCGTTGGCCGTGGGCAGTCCCGCCAGGTCAGCGACGACGGTCTGGAAGTTGAGCAGCGCTTCGAGACGACCCTGCGAGATCTCCGGCTGGTAGGGCGTGTAGGCGGTGTACCAGCTCGGGTCCTCGAGCACGTTGCGCCGGATGACGGCCGGGGTGATGGTGCCGTGGTAGCCCAGTCCGATCATCGGCTCAGCAGGGCGGTTGCGCCCGGCGAGGTGGCGTAGCTCGGCCGCCGCCGCGTGCTCCGAGACCGCCGCGGGCAGGTCGAGCGCATCCGTGCGGATCGCACCCGGCACGGCGGCTGCCATCAGGTCCTCGATGGTGGCGAACCCGACCCGCCCGAGCATCGTGGCCACCGCATCGGCGTCCAGCCCGATGTGTCGGTCCGCGAAGGACGATGAGGACGGCGTGGGCACGGCGAGCGGATCGGTCACGAGAGGTCGGCTCCTCGACGGTCGGGTCTAGGTCGCCTCCCCCTCTGTCACGCTCGCCTCCACTCGTGGTCGAGGCTCGTCGCTCCAGAGCTGCCTGGTCCGCGCGGTCCTGGTGCCTGAGAGGTTCCGGGGAGGAATTGCCCCTTCGGCGCTGGTGTCCAGACTCTCCCGCGCGGGATCGCCGGCTGTTGCGTGGGCGAACTTACCACCGCACTGTTGCGAGGCGTGCAACGACTCGACGAAGCCGAGCACGCACGACGGCCCGCGTCCTGGATCGACGCGGGCCGCTGAGGAGCAGGCGGGTGGGATTGGTTCAGCTGGTACGACGCATCCGGCGGGCAGCGAGCTCGTCACCGGGCGTGGACGCGGTCTCATCGTCGAGGGTGCGCTCGCTGGGCAGCTCGGCCAGCGTGCCCTCGATCTCGCGCCACACTCCACCGATGGCGATGCCGAAGACGCCCTGACCGCCCTGCAGCAGGTCGATGACCTCGTCGTTGCTGGTGCACTCGTAGACGGAGGCCCCGTCGCTCATCAACGTCACGCGGGTCAGGTCGTCGGTGCCGCGCTCGCGCAGGTGCTGGACCGCGGTGCGGATCTGCTGCAGCGAGATGCCGGCGTCGAGGAGTCGCTTGATGATCTTGAGGATCAAGATGTCGCGGAAGGAGTAGAGCCGCTGCGAACCCGAGCCGGTCGCGGACCGGACCGTGGGCTCGACCAGCCCGGTGCGGGCCCAGTAGTCGAGCTGCCGGTAGGTGATGCCCGCTGCGTTGCAAGCAGTCGGCCCGCGGTAGCCGAGGTCGCTGGGCAGCGGCGAGACGTCGTCGGTGAAGAGCAGTCCCTGCTCCTGCGCGACACCGGCGGCCTCCACGGCCTCCGCGTCGATCCCTGGGTGCTGCTCGTGCTCGTTCACCGGATCACCAGTCTTTCGGGAAGTCTGCTCCGCAGCGTGTAGCCCTAGGGGAACCGCGGCGGTCTGGTCCAGGGTAGACCTGGGAAGACCACAACGGTGGAGTTACACCGGAGACAGTTCACCGTAGGGGTCAGCCTGAGGGTGGTCAAAGACTCACCCGGCGTGTCGCAACCATCAACCTCTGGTTGAGGGTTAGCCGTCGGTGCGCTCGAAGTCCTCGGGAGTGACCTGGTCGAGGAACTCCCGGAAGCGCTCCACCTCGTCCTCCTGCTCGGCCGGCACGGCCAGGCCGACCTCGTCGAGCACCTCCTCGGAGCACACGATGCGACTGCCGGTGCGCAGGGCCAGGGCGATGGAGTCCGAGGGGCGGGCGCCGACCTCGACCCCCGAGCCGAAGACCAGGTTGGCGTAGAAGACGCCGTCCTTCATGTCGGTGATCTGCACCTCGGTCAGCTCTTGGCCCATCGCCTCGAGGAGATCTTTCATCAGGTCGTGGGTCAAGGGCCTGGGCGGCACGACCCCTTGCTGGGCGAACGCGATGGCCGTCGCCTCGACGGCGCCGATCCAGATCGGCAGGTAGCGCTCCCCCGAGACCTCGCGCAGCAAGACGATCGGCTGGTTGGAGGGCATCTCCACCCGGACACCCATGACGTCCACTTCGCGCACGCAATCAGGCTACCCCTAGACCGTGAAGGCGTGGGCCAGCCCAGGGATCAGCCCAGGGATCAGCCCAGGGATCAGCCCAGGGATCAGGCCAGGGATCAGGCCGGCGACGAGCCCAGTCGTCAGCCCAGTCGTCAACCCTGCTTGAGGCCCGACTTCACCAGCGTCGCGTGCAGCCGCACCGACAGCGCGGCGATCTCGGAGACGGTCTCCTCCGCGCGAGCCTTGGCGGCGGTGTCACGCCCCCGCTTGTGGGGCGCGACCACCTGCTCGACGAGGCCGACCTCGCGGTCGGCGGCGGTCTTGAAGGCCCGCAGGTGGCGGGGCTCGAAACCGAAGTCGGCCAGCTCGCGGGCGGTCCGGGCGATCACCAACGCATCGGTGTCGTAGTGGCCCGTCCCGCGCAGTGAGGTGATCAGGCCGAACTGCTCGAGCTCGACGAGCAGCTCCTCGCTGATCTCGGCGATCTTGACCAGCTCCTTGCGCGAGAGGCGCAGCTGGTCGCGCCGGCTGAAGGAAGCGGCGCTCGGCAACCCGTCAGCAGCGAGTGAGACCTGCGGAACCGTGGGGACGACGGGCTCGAGGGGCGGGGGCGCCAGCCCGCGGTCGATGGCGTCGAGGTGCTCGCCGATGACCTTCAGCGGCAGGTAGTGGTCGCGCTGCATCCGCAGGACGTAGCGCAGCCGGTCGACATCGTCGCGGGAGAACTTCCGGTAGCCCGATGGCGTGCGCTCGGGCTTGATCAGCCCCTTGTCCTCGAGGAAGCGGATCTTGGGGATGGTGACGCCCGGGAAGTCGGGGCGCAGCTCGTCGAGCACCTGCCCGATGTTCATGCGGGCACTCGCACCAGCCGTGTGGCTGTTCGCCTGGCCCGTGATCGGCCGAGCGACCGAGCCCTCCCCGTTGTCCGGCACGGTCGCCCCGATCAATCGGTGCCGGCCGCTGCGCCCGGATGGCCCGAGAAGAACACGAGGCGGTACTTGCCGATCTGCACCTCGTCGGAGTCCTTGAGCACGACCTTGTCGATGCGGTCGCGGTTGACGTAGGTGCCGTTGAGGCTGCCGGCGTCGGCCACCGAGAACTCGTTGCCCTCACGGGTGAAGACTGCGTGCCGACGCGAGACCGTGACGTCGTCGAGGAAGATCTCGCTCTCGTTGTGACGCCCCGCACCGACCTCGTCCTTGTCGAGCAGGAAGCGGCTGCCGGCGCTCGGGCCCTTCTGCACGACCAGCATGGCGCTGCCGGAGGGCAGTGCGTCGACCGCTGCGGCGTCGACCGGGCTCAGGTGGCGATCGGAGGTGTCAGCCTTCTCGGGCGGGGTGCCGATGCTGATCGTCGCGGTCGCCTCGTCGGCTCCTGGTGCGCTGCCGCCCAAGCCCTCGGCCGGGCTGACGGCAGGCCCGTCGGCTACGGGGTGGTCGACCACCAGCTTGGTGCCACAGCGTGAGCAGAAGCGGGCGTCATCGGGGTTCTGCTTGCCACAGGCGGTGCAGAACGTCATCGGCGCTCTCCTGGGACGGCTCGGGATGGGTCGGACGGGTCTGGCGTGGCAGAGTCTGTCTGGGTCAACCCTCACCAGACGGTTGAGGGTGACGGTTCTTCCGAACCTACCAGCAGCCGCGGATCCGACAAGCGGTTCGCCGCAGGCGTGCCGCGCCGCCTCAGCCTCCGAGCGCGGCCTGGTAGGTCGCGGAGTCGAGGAGCGCGTCGAGCGAGCTGGCGTCGGCGAGCGTGACGTCGAAGAGCCACCCACCGCCGTACGGGTCGTTGTTGACCAGCTCCGGGGTGGCGTCAAGCGACTCGTTGCGAGCGACCACGACGCCGGAGACCGGGGCGTAGATGTCGCTGACGGACTTCGTCGACTCCAGCTCGCCGCAGGTGGTGCCGGCCTGGAGCTCCTCCCCGACCTCCGGCAGGGACACGTAGACGATGTCGCCCAGGGCGTCCTGGGCGAAGTGGGTGATGCCCACGCGCACCGAGCCCTCGGTCTCGCCCGGGCTGCGCACCCACTCGTGCTCGGCGGTGTACAACAAGTCGTCGGGGTACACGTTGTCTCCTTGGTTGCCGCTGACGGTATCCAGAACCTACCGAGTCACTCCGGTGAGGCGAACTCGGGTCGAGTCGACGGTGCCACGGACTCGATGTCGATGCGCTCGAGCTCGTCGATCTGTACGTCGGCCCCGTCGTCGCGCAGCTGCGATGCCGGCCCGTCGCTGAAGACGAGGGCACCGTGCAGCGCCTGCGGGTCGCCGATGACGTCGATGACGTAGGGCGAGCTGAGCACCGTCCCGTCGATCGAGAAACCCCCGACCGAGTCCTCGAGCGAGGTCTGTGCGACGACCCTGACCTGCCCGTTGAACTGCATCGCCTCTGCCCCTGCGGACCTCAGCTCCTCGATGGTGTCGAGCACCGAGTCGATGTCGACGGGCCCGGTCTCCTCGGTGATGGTGATGCGGATGCCCGGGCCGGTGACGGGGACCAGTCCGGCCATGATGTTGAGGGTGTCGACCTGCTTCTGGGCCTCTTCGAGGGCGGCGCTGAGCTGTTGCGAGTCGGACTGGAGCTCGCGCTTGGTCTGCTCGAGCCGCGCGATCTCGGACCGGGCCACCTGAGAGGTGCCGGCCAGCCCCGACAAGACGTCGACGAGGTCCTGCTCGCGTAGTCCGGTGTAGCGGTCGTCGACATCGGTGGTGCGCACCTGCACGACGGCAGCGAAGCCGAGGACCGCGAGCAGGAACGCCACCACGACCTGGCCACGGCCTGGGTGGAGGAGCGCGTCGCGCAGACGATCGCGTCCCGGACCCCGGCTCGTGCGAGCCTCAGGCATGGAATCAGGCATGGAAAAGGTGTCTTCTGATCGCCGCGACGTTGGAGAAGATGCGGATGCCGAGCACCACGATCACACCGGTCGAGAGCTGGCCGCCGACGCCGAGCTGATCGCCGAGATAGACGATGGTCGCGGCGATCACCACGTTGCTGACGAACGAGACCACGAAGACCTTGTCGTCGAAGATGCCGTCGAGGTAGGCGCGTAGGCCTCCGAAGACCGCGTCGAGCGCGGCCACCACGGCGATGGGCAGGTAGGGCTCGAGGCCGCCTGGCACGTCCGGCTTGAAGACCAGGCCCAAGACGATGCCCACCAGGAGTCCAACGGCGGCGATCATGACCCACCTGCCCCCGCATCTTGGCCTGGGCGCTCGGGAGTCTGCTCGAAGGGTCGGACGACGCGCAGCCGGTGCGGCCGCGCCGCCGGCAGGCTCAGGGAGTCGGCAGGCTTGACGGCGTAGTCGAAGCCGAGGCTCTGCACGAGGGTGAACCAGCGTTGGCCCATCGTCGTGTCGAGCAGGTCGGCCTGCAACGTGTCGGGGTTGCCGATCACCAGGATCGTGTAGGGCCGCACGAGTGGCGTGCCGGCGATGTGGATGGCAGGACCGACGTTGTCGAAGGCGGTGAGGTTGGTCAGCCGCTTGCCGTTGACCGAGATCGCCTCGGCACCGGCGTCCCACAACCCGTCGACCAAGGTGGCCAGGTCGGAGTCACGCACCTGCTGGGACACATCCCCGTCAGGTGCGTCGTCGACACTGATACGCAGGCCGGGTCCCCTGACGGCACCCACACCGGTGCGTGCCTCGAGCCGGGTGATCCTCGCGGCTTGTGCCTGCTCGTCGGCCTGCGCCTGGGCGACGTCGCCGCGCAGGGCGTTGGTGGAGGTTCGGAGCTTGTCGAGCTCGGCCTGGAGATCGGCCAGACCTTCACGTCTCTCCTGGGCCTGCTCGACCAGGCTGGCCATGCTGGCGTTGGCTTCCGGGGCGTTGCGCGATGTCTGGATCGCCGCGATCGCCACCAGCACCCCGAACACCGCCATCACTGCGGCGGCCACCTGGCGGGGACGACCAGAGCCCGGGCTGGGCGGCCTCTGGGCAGCGGAGCTGCGCGGCCGCTCGCGGGACTTGCGCGCGGCCACCACCTGGTAGTCCTCGTCGAGGGACTCGCGCACGATGCGGTCCAGCAGCGGCATGACGACCTGGTCGGGCAGTCTCGTGGCCGACTCAGGCATCGCCCGACACCTCGCGCCCCATCTCGCCCGGCATGTCGGTGTGACGCCCTGGTTGCCCGTCCAGTTGCCCGTCCGGTTGCCCACCTGGTCGCCCGTCCGGTCGCCCGTCCGGTCGCCAGCGTTCGGTGGTGCGCATCAGCTTGAAGACCTGGTAGGCGTAGAGCACACCGGCCCACCAGTACAGGCCGATCCCCCACCACGCGAACGCCCACCCGAACACCTTTGCCAAGGTGGCCACCACGCCCTCCCCGTCGCCGAGCAGCAGCAGGGGGAAGGCATAGAGCAGGTTGAAGGTGGCTGCCTTGCCGAGGAAGTGGACCGGCAGCGCGCTGTAGCCGCGGGTGCGCAGCAGCGGCACCAGCCCCCACAGCAGCACGTCGCGCAAGGGCAAGATGACAGCGACCCACCACGGGATGATCTCGCGCAGGCCCAGGCCGATGACGACGGCCAGGATGTAGAGGCGGTCGGCCACCGGGTCGAGGATCTGGCCCAGCGGTGAGGTCTGGTCCAGGCGCCGGGCGAGGTAGCCGTCGAGCCAGTCGGTGACACCCGAGACCATCAGGAGGACCAGGGCCCAGCCGTCGGCCTCGGGACCGAGGACCAGCCACAAGAACAGGGGTACGCCGGCCAGGCGGCCCATGCTGAGAAGGTTGGGCACGGTCCACACGCGGCTGCCGCGCGTCGGGGTGTCCTCCACTGTCTGCCTGCGTCCTCGTGAGTGGTTCGTGCTACGTCGACGCGGGGCCGATGAGTCCTCGGGTGGCCGCCCCCGCCGCGGCCAACCCTATCCGTCGCCGTCTCGCCGATCGGGCAGGCAGGCTACTCGTCGAGGTGGGCGGCGTCGCGAATCTCGCCGACCAGCTCCTCGATGACATCCTCGAGGGTCGCCAGCCCGAGGTAGGCACCGTCGTCGTCGGTCACGGTGGCCATGTGCGAGCCGCGCCGTTGCAGGATCTCCAGCGCGTCGTGGAGCGAGTCGCTGGATCGCACGCGGGCCAGCGGGCGGATCCAGCGAGGGTCGATCGGGCGGTCGCGGCGCTGCTCGTCGGTCTCCAGCACGTCCTTGATGTGGAGGTAGCCGACCGGACCTCCGGCGCCGTCTTGGCTCTCCACGACCGGGAACCTGCTGTAACCCGTTGCCGCGCACACGTCCTCGACCTGCGCGACCGTGGTGTCGCGGGGCACCGTGGTCAGGGTGTCGGGTCGCATCACGACGGCGGAGACCGAGCGCTCGGTGAACCCGAGCGCACCGGCGAGGCGGTCGTACTCGTCGGCTTGCAGCAGGCCCTCGCCCCGGGACTCCTCGACGAGTGCGGCGACCTCCTCACGGGTGTAGGTCGAGCTGACCTCGTCCATCAAGGTGACGCCCACCAGGCGCAGCAGCCAACGAGCGACGCCGTTGATCACCTTGATGACCGGACGCAGCAGGGTGACGATCGCCCACACGGGCGTGCCGAGCACGAGCGCGGCTCGGTCGGGTCCGGCCAGCGCGATGTTCTTGGGGATCATCTCCCCCATCACGACGTGGAGGAACACCACGAGCGCCAAGCCGATCGCGAACGCCACCGGGTGCAGGAACGACTCGGGAACGTGCAGCGCGTGCAGGCCGGGCTCGATGAGGTGAGCCACGGTCGGCTCGGCGACCGCGCCGAGCACCAGCGAGCACACGGTGATGCCGAGCTGGTTGACCGCGATGACCTCCGACATGTTCTCCATGGCCCGCAAGGTGGTGCGGGCGAAGCGGTTGCCGGACTCGGCCAGTGGCTCGATCTGGGTACGGCGGGCGGAGACGAGCGCGAACTCCGCAGCGACGAAGAACGCGTTGCCCAGCAGCAAGAAGATCGCCAGGAAGATCGCGGTGACGCTGTTCATCGCCCGGTTCCCTGCCCGGTTCCCTGCCCGGTTCCCTGCCCGGTTGCCTGCCCGGTTCCCTGCTCGGTTCCCTGCCCGATCAGCAGCCGCATGGACAGACGGTCGATGCGCAGGCCGTCCATGTGGGTCACGGTGAGTGCGGCGAGCTGGTGCTGGACGTCCTGGATCTCCGGACCCTCACCGCGGTCGCGGACGGGGACCACCACCTCGGCGACGTCGCCGATGCTCGGGACCTTGCCGAGCACGCTGAGCACGAGGCCGGCGACGGTGTCGTAGTCCTCGCTCTCGGGCAGCTCGACGTCGGTGAGGTCGGCGACCTCGTCGGGCCTGAGCAGCCCCGACAGGGACCAGGATCCGTCGCGCAGCTGCTGGACCTGCTGACCGCGCGGGTCGTGCTCGTCGGCGATGTCGCCGACGATCTCCTCGACGACGTCCTCGAGGGTGACGATGCCGGCGTGGCCGCCGTACTCGTCGAGCACCACAGCCATCTGGAAGCCGTCCTCGCGCAGCAGCGACAGGAGCGGGTCGAGGCGCAGGGAGTCGGGCACCACGATCGGCTTGACCATCAGGTGCTTGACCCGCGTGGTGTGGCGCTCGGCGGGCGACAGCGCGACCGCGTGCTTGACGTGCACGGTCCCCACGACGTTGTCGTCGTTGTCGAGAACGGGGAACCGCGAGTGTCCTGAGGTCTTGGCTGCCTCGAGCACCGCCATCGCCCGGTCGCTGACCTCGAGGCTGATGGTGCGCACGCGGGGCGTCATGATCTCGCCGGCAGTGCGCTGGCCGAACTCCACCGAGCGCTCCATCAGCTCGGCGGTGTCGGCGTCGAGCGTGCCCTGGTCGGCCGACCGCGCGATCAGGGAGGCCAGCTCGGTCGAGGACCGGGCCGAGCGCAGCTCCTCCTGGGGCTCCATGCCCAGGGCCCGGACGATGGCGTTGGCCGATCCGTTCAGCAGGCGGATCGGATAGGTGTTGAGCGTCGTGAAGGCGCGCATCACGCCTTGGGTGGCTCGGGCCGTCTCCATCGGCCTGGCGATGGCGAGGTTCTTGGGCACGAGCTCACCGAAGATCATCGTCAGCGTCGAGCCCACGGCAAGCCCGAGCCCGATGGCGAGCGGATGCACGACGTCTGCCGGAACGCCGAGTCCCTCGAGTGGTGGACCGATCAGCTCGGAGATGGCGGGTTCGGCCAGGAAGCCGATGGCCAGGTTGGTGACGGTGATCCCGACCTGGGCGCCCGAGAGCTGGGTGGACAGCGAGCGCAGGGCCGCCAGCACGCCCTGGGCGCTGGCATCACCCTCGGCGGCGAGCTGCTCGACGCGCGAGCGGTCGACCGTCACGAACGCGAACTCGGCCGCCACGAACACCCCGCACGCCGCGATCAGCAGCAGCGAGACCGACAGCAGGATCCACGCGGTCATCGGTCGTGCCGAGGATGATGAGGGCCGTCCATGTGCGGCGCGTGCGTCCTTCGGGGTCCGGGGAAGAGAACTCCGCCACTCTAGTGCCGCCGCATCGCGCTTCACGATTCACAGGTTGCGCGAGGGCGCCCCGTCCTACGATGTGGCCACCCCCCTCCCTCGGAGCACTCCATGACGACTCCCCCACCGAGCCGCCGCGCGCTCGTCGGCGGTGCACTGGCCGCATCCGCGGTCGCAGCTGCGACCAGCGCGCCGGCCTACGCCGCCAGCGGTTCGATCCGACTCCTCAGCGGGCCGGACCGTCATCTGGTGACACGGTTCTCCTACGGTCTGAATCCGACCCTCGCCCACCAGGTGCGCAAGGCCGGAGGCGGCCACGCCTGGTTCGAGCGTCAGCTGCGGCCCAGCACCATCGCCGACGTTGACGCCGCCAAGGTCGACACCTGGTGGCCCGAGCTCCGCTTCTCTCCCACCAAGCTGTGGCAGCGGCAGATCCAGCAGGTACAAGGTGGCTGGGAGGTGATGGCGAACTACCAGCGTCGTGCCCTGCAACGCCGGCTGAGGACGAACCGGCCGGTTCTGGAGATGATGAGCGAGTTCTGGGAGAACCATCTCAACGTCCCGGTCAACGGCGACGCGCAGTTCACCTATCGCGCGGCCTACGGCGACATGATCCGCAAGCACGCCCTCGGCAGGTTCAGCGACCTGCTGGTCCATGCGATCACGCACCCGGCGATGCTCATCTACCTCGACCAGGCGACCTCGACCAAGGCGCACCCCAACGAGAACCTCGGTCGCGAGCTGCTGGAGTGCCACACCGTCGGCAGGGGCCACTACACCGAGGACCACGTCAAGGCCTCCGCCCGGATCCTCACGGGCTACACGGTGGACATGTGGGACACCTGGCAGGCGCTCTACAACCCCGAGGAGCACTGGCGCGGCACCGTCAAGGTGATGGGCTTCCGCGACGCCAACACCTCCAAGGACGGTCGCGACCTGACCCGGCGCTACCTGCGCTACCTCGCCAAGCACCCGGCCACGGCTCGTCGGATCGCCTGGAAGCTCGCGGTCAAGTTCGTGAAGGACAAGCCGTCCTCCACCCTGGTCGGCCACCTTGCCAAGGTCTACCTGAAGAACGACACGGCGATCGCGCCGGTGCTGCGAGCCCTGGTCGCCTCGCGCGAGTTCCAGCGCTCGGTGGGCGCGAAGGTACGCGACCCCGGCGAGGACATCGTGGCGACCTACCGCTTGCTCGGCGTGCGCCTCGGCTCGCCAGCTACCTACGACGCCGGTGTCAACGCCATGCTCTGGCAGGCCGGCACTCTCGGGATCACCCCGCTCGCCTGGCCGCGACCCGACGGACAGCCCATCGACAACGCCTCGTGGTCCTCGCCCGCGCGCCTGATGGCCTCGCTCGACATGCACTACACGTTGAGCGGTGGCTGGTGGCCGCGCGAGCGCACCCACTACATCCAGCCCGTGGACCGCCTGCCGGCCAAGCAGGTGCGCTTCGACCGGCTGGTCGACGACCTGTCGCGCCGGATCCTGCACCGGCCCGCGAGCGACAAGCTGCTCAAGGCCTGCTGCATGGCGACCGCAGCCAAGCCCGGCGAGATCATCTCCGACCAGCACCCGGTGGTGCTGTGGCTGATGCCGCGGCTGCTGACGACGATCCTCGACTCCCCCGACTTCATGAGCAGGTGACCTCGATGACAGACGTGGACCAGCGGGAGTGCTGCGCGGAGTACGCCGCCATGAGCCGTCGCGGGCTGCTCAGCGGCGCCATCGCGATCGGCGCCTCCACCACCGTGTTCGGATCGGCCGTCGTCACCGCCTCCCCGGCTGCGGCAGCGCCCGCGCCGTCGGTGTTGGTGGTGCTCTCGATGCGCGGCGCCTGCGACGGCCTGAACCTGGTGGTGCCGCACGCTGACCCGGCCTACTACGCGGCTCGCCCGAGCATCGCCGTACCCTCCGAGTCACTGCTCGAGAAGGACGGCTACTTCGGCCTGCACCCCGCACTCGCGCCGCTCGTGCCGTTCTGGACCGCCGGCAAGCTCGCCGCCGTTCACGCCACGGGCCTGCCGGCTCCCAACCGCTCGCACTTCGCGGCGATGGAGGCCGTCGAGGACGCCAACCCGGGGTCCTCGACCCGATCGGGCTGGCTCAACCGGCTCATCGGCACCGACTCCGACAGCAACCCGTTGCAGGCGCTGAACATGGCTGGTGGTGTCCCGCCGACCTCGCTGTACGGCCCGCAACCGGTGATGTCCGCCGACCGCATCTCCGACATGGGCATCGCCGGCGACGACCAATGGGACGAGGACCACCGCAGGCTCAAGTCCCTGCACCTGCTGTGGGACGGCAACAGCAGTGGGCTGGGGCGCTCGATGAAGGCGACCTTCGGCGCGGTCGAGTCCTTCAAGACCTTGAAGGCCAGCCCGACCGACCCCGCGAACGGTGCCGTCTACCCGGACTCGGATCTGGGTCGGGCGCTGTCCGAGGTGGCCCGGGTGATCAAGACCGACATCGGCGTCGCCGTGCTCACCGTCGACCAGGGCGACTGGGACCACCACACGGGCGAGGGCACCATCGAGTGGGGCAACCTGCTCAACAACGCCCGCGACTTCGCGGGTTCGCTCGGCGCCTTCTTGACAGACCTCGGCTCGTGGACCGACAAGGTCACCGTGGTGACGATCAGCGAGTTCGGGCGCCGGGTGCAGGAGAACGCCAGCGGTGGCACCGACCACGGCTACGGCAACGTGATGTTCCTGGCTGGCGCGGGAGTCCAGGGCAAGAAGTACTACGCGAAGTGGCCGGGTCTGACCAACAGCCTCGACGGCGACCTGTTGGTCACCACCGACTACCGCAGCGTGCTGTCGGAGATCGTGGTCAGCCGCTTCGGGATCAGCACGTCGGCGGTGTTCCCGGGGTTCGTGCGCGAGACCGTGGGAGTGATGGCGGGCGCCTGAGGGAGCGGACCGATGAGCCGCTCAGTCCTCCACGGTCTGTCGCCGACGTCGCGGCTGCTGCTGGGTCTGGGTAGGGGTGGGCGGCGTGGCCGGCGGGTCGGCCAGGAGCGCCAGGATCGCCGGGTCGTCCGCCGGGCGACCGGTCGTCTGGGCCAGGCACGCCGTCATCGCCACGAGATCGCCCGCTGACACGCCCTGGGCCAGGCACGACGTCCAGGCGTCGAGCAGGTCCTGCGGCACTCCGGGCGTGCCGGGGTCGGTCGGGTCGCTGGGGTCGCTCGGGTCGGTCGGTTCGGTCGGGGTGGCCGTGCCGGTCTCGTTCGGGGTGGCCGTGCCGGTCTCGGTCGGCGAGGTCGTCGTGGACTCCGGCTGGGTCGGCTCCGAGGTGGGCTCCGACGTGGGCTCTGTCGAAGGGTCGGTGGAGGGGTCGCTCGTCGGTTCGGCGGTGACGGTGGGCGTGCTGCTCGGCGTGGCCGAGGCAGTGGGCGTGGCCGTCGGTGTCGGCTTGCCAGTGGGCTTCGCGGTCGGCGTCACGACGTCGAAGGTCGGCGTGCCGTGGGTGGGGGTCGCCGTGGGAGTCGAGGTCGTCCAGCCCCCACCTGGGTAGTCGTCAGGGTTGATGACGCCGCTGCCGCCGTAGACGCGGAACAGCGCCGGGTCGGCGCGCAGGTAGCCCGCCATGATGCCCAGCACGTTCTCGACGTAGGCCTCGCTGTGGTTGTAGCGGAACACGGCGGCCCGCTGCCCCTCGGCGGTCGAGAGGTCGTCGGTGCCACTGCACAGGTAGACGGCGGTCGCCAGGCTCGCGTCGTCGATGTCTTGTGGGTCGCGACGGCCATCGGCATCGGCATCGACCCCGACCACGGTCCAGGTCGACGGGATGAACTGCATGGGGCCGACCGCCCGGTCGTAGCTGGAGTCGCCGTCGAGCAGTCCGGCATCGGTGTCAGCGATGCGCGTGGTGCCGCCCTTGCCGGTCAGCTGCGGGCCGAGGATGGCTGGATGGACCACGCCGTCGGCGGTCATCAGGGCACCGCCGAACCGGCCGTGGTTGCTCTCGACCTTGCCGATGGCCGCGATCAGCTGCCAGCCCAGGTGGCAGGCCGCGTCGGCCGAGCCGATCACGGTGCCTGCCCGCTGGTAGGCCGTCAACGCGCGACCGGGGATCGCGTCGACCGTGGCGTAGGCCGCGTTGACCACCACGCCGAGCCCGGCGCCGTCTCGTCGGGGCTCGCGCGAGACCGAAGCCGGGGCCTCGACGGGGTCGGCGAGCTCGGGAAGCAGCGGCGCGACCGGCTCGACCCGATGGGCGGAGGGGAAGGCAAGGGCACTGGAGTGCGAGCCGGCCTCGGGGCGCACCAGTCCGGCGAGCGCAGCGCCGGCGACCGGGGCCATCACGGCGACCAGACACAGACGACGCAGAGCCGCAGCCCGCCCCAGTCGCGTGTTGGATCGCTCGTTGCGTTGCCTCACCGGTCTCCCCCGAAATATCCAGCCTGGTCGCGGCCCCCACCGCAGGTCGCCAGGCTACCGCCCGACCTGGGGTTCCTCATCAAGGAGTTTCCCTCCCTCGGGCCGATACGTCTGTGCCCGGCATGACACTGTGGTCGCCTCGTGACCGTGAGCACACCGCGAATCCGTCGTCAGGTGTCCTCACACGCTGATCTATGCGCTGGCTCGCTCCGGACAAGGAGAGCGGGCAGCCGAGATCCTCGACCAGCGGCTCGACCGCAGGCAGTCGCCGCTGGATGCGCGCCGACGCGCGGCACTGACGCCCGCCGCCATGGACGGCACCGGCGGCGTGGCGGGCTGAGGTCAGGCGCCGTCGAACCCGCTCAGCAGGAGGAAGAAGACCACGACCCCGAGCACCAGCATGGCAACGCCGACGACCGCGCCCACCCGGGCACCTCGAGCGCGCGAGGCGTTTGGGCCTGCCAGACCGGGCAGCAGGGCTCCGACCACGAGGCCCACCAGCACCATCAGTGCGACGGCGACCACGATGATCCAGTTCTCGTTGTCGTCCTCGCCGAAGGGAGCGGCCGCCATCGGCAGGCTGAGAATGCCGAGGACCAGGAGGATCAGCACTGCTGCCCACCTCTGGCCGGCCACGCTCGCGGTTGCCATGGCCCCCCTCGTTTCCAACCGGCCGATGACGGCCTTTGAACTCACATATCCCCGCCGCGAACTCTAGCCAGCCGGCCACCTGCCCGACCAGCGGCTCGCGAGATCGCGCCCACCCATCTGGACGTCTGGACGGGATGGACGTGCGTCAGGGCCCGGCGTACGGCGTGGTCCGGGCCAGGGCGAGCGCTCGCTGCTGGTCCCAGCCTGCGGCCTGGTTGTAGAGCCACGGGCGCCCGAACCAGAGGTACCCGTCGACGTACGCCGATGCCTCGGCCTCGTCGGCGGCGGAGAGCCCCCACGCCGGGTCGGCGACGTCGGTGGTCGGCGGAATGCCCAGGGTGGCGCAGCGCGAGTCCTGCTTGTCGGCGCACACCCGGGCGTTGTCGAAGTTGGGACCCCGGTACTCGTAGCCCTTGAAGGGCTGGCCGTTGGACGAGGTGTTGATGACGGCGTGCTTGTCCGGGATCCCACGTCGCTCCAGGGCCCGGGCGATGTCGGCGGCAACCCTGACCTGCCGTGCGGTCGAGTCGTAGTGGGTGCTGTTGAGCGCGAAGCCCCGCGCCAACTCGATTCCGGCGGGCACCAGGATCCGCAGTGCCTTCGCGACGTCTTCGCGGAGCCAGTCCGCGGCTCCCACCTCGATGTAGACGCTGGTGTTGGGCTGTGCGGTGAACCGCTGGGTCGCGTAGCGGATCAGCCGCAGCGGTAGGTCGGAGCCACGTGGCGTGCACAGGGCGAATGGCGCGTCCGGCTGCAGGATCAGGGCCACATGTGCGGTGCCGATCGCACCGGCCACGTGGTCGATCCACCTCTTGTACCGGGCTCGCTCGGATGCCGTGGGCAGCCGACGGCAGGCCTCGCGCTCCCACGGCTGCATCGCGAAGATCGCCATCTGGACCAGCGCCTCGGGGTCGCCGTGCTGGCTGTCACTGATGTACTGCCGGACGTTCTTGGCCACCCTGTCGGTGCGCAGCCACTGGCCGAACCAGGTGGCCTTGGGTCGCAGAGCGATCTTGGCGAGCAGCTCGCGCTGGCGACCACTCGCCTTCTGGTACGCCGCCCACGAGTGCTCGAGACCGCCTTGGTAGACGCCCCAAGTGCGGCCGCTGAGCGGGTTGTCGGGGGTCGAGCCGGGCGGGTCCGAGTGGGCCTCGGCTGCGTCGGGGGTGGTCGGGGGGACGGTGATGGCGAGGGCGAGGAGCACGCTCAGGATCGCACCGAGAACGTGACGTGACCTCTCGCCGGCGGGGGGGACCGGCATTCGTCCACCGTACCCAGGTGGTCCGGGTCGCATGCATCGTCCGTTCGGACAGGAACCTGTGCCCCACCCGGGTGGTTCGTCGGCCCAACGACGGACAGGCCGCCTGCTGGGTCGCACCCTGGGATGACGCTCGCTCAACCCTGGATCACCCTCTGGCCCCGTCGTCGTCCGAAAGGGGTGGGGCAGATGACACGAACCGACCGCTGGCTGCAGACGATGGCCGACGCGGCGCTGTGGCTGCTGTTCCGCTTGGCCCGGGTGCGCTCCTAGCTGATGGTCGCCTCCCTGGCAGCCTCGACCCTTCGCATGAGCGGCGCGGACAGCACACCGTGCACGAGCACCGACAACACGATCGTGAAGGCCACCGTCGACCACAGCCAGTTCTGGTCGAGCTCCTCGGACCGGCCCGATGCGAAGGCCAGGTAGTAGATCGAGCCGACACCGCGGACCCCGAAGAAGGCCGTGGCCAGGCGCTCCACCCGCGACAGCCCTCCGGGTGCGCGTTCATCGCGGTGCCACGAGGACAGCGCGACCAGGCCCGCTACCGGCCGCACCAGCGCCACCAGCGCGACAGCCACGACGACCCCCCGCCAGTCCAGGCTGCCCAGGAGGCCGCGCGTCAGCGCGATCCCCAGCACCAGCAGGACGAACAGTGTCAGCAGGCGCTCCAGCCTCTCGACGACCTCGTGCATGGCGGCGTGGTACTCGTGGGCGCGCTCGGCCGATCGGAAGGCCATCGCGCACGCGAAGACCGACAGGAAGCCGTAGCCGCTGGCAACCTCCGCCAGCCCGTACGCCGTGACGAGCGCCGCGATCGCGAGCAGCGACTCGCCTCGCTCGGCCACCCTCAGTGCCCGGCGGGGTGACCGGAACGCCACCCGGGCCAGTGCCCACCCGACACCGACTCCGACCGCGAGGCCGACGAGGGCCTTGCCCACGACGTACCAAGCGACCCAGGTGGCCCACCAGCCGGTGATGGGTCCCTCCGTGGCCAGCAGCACAGCGGCCATCACGAAGGGGAACGCCAGCCCGTCGTTCAGACCGGCCTCGGAGGTGAGGGCGAACCGCACCTCGTCGTCCTCGTCCGCCGAGTCGTCCCCCGTGCGAGGACCGGCCACCTGCACGTCCGAGGCCAGCACGGGGTCGGTCGGCGCCAGCACCGCGCCGAGAAGGACGGCGACCGCGGGCGCCAGACCCAGACCCCAGCCCAGCAGGGCGATGGCGGCGATGCTCAGCGGCATCGCCACGACCAGCAGGCGCCACGTGGGCGACCACGCAGCCCATGAGGACCGGTCTCGCCAGCGCAGTGGACGATCCAGAGCCAGGCCGACACCCATCAGGGACACGATGACCGCCAGCTCGGTGACGTGCTCGATGGTCGCCTGGTTGCGCTGGGGATCAAGAGGGAGCCCGTCGGGCAGCGGTGTCAGCCCGAGGAGGAGGCCGACTGCCACCAGCACGATCGGAGCCGACAGAGCCCAACGGCTGACGAGGTCGGGAAGGACGACCGCCAAGAGCAAGGACAGGCCGGCGACCAGGAAGGTGAGGTCGGCCGTCACGCCGGGGCCCCGGCTCGGCCGATGCGAGCCGTCATGGAGGCGGGGTACCCGAGATCGCCTCAGGACATGCCGGCCAGAGATGGCCGGTTCCCGACGTGTCCTCCCAGCTGGGCGCCGGACGTGTGCCAACAATGCTGGGATGGACGAGCCCCCCGCAGCCGCCCGCCGTCGAGTGCTGAAGGCAGCCCTCGGTGGCGCGGTGGCCGTCGGCGCGGTCAGCGGCGCCGTCAGGTGGTGGCCTGACGACGGATCCGACGGCGGCTCGGCAGGCACGTTGGTGCTGGCCGGCGACGGCACCGACCAGATCAGCTCGGTCGAGGTGTCACTCGACGACGAGCGGGTCAGCCGGTCGGCGTCGGGCTGGCAGACCTCGACGATGTCCACGTCGGTCTACTCCATGCTGGCCCTGACCTGGGATGACCTGGCCGCCGCGCCCGTCCTCGACGTGCGCACGCGCCGCAAGGGCACCTGGAGCCACTGGCGGCGCGTCTCGCTGCTGCACGACCGGCCGGACGAGGACGACGCAGCCGAGACCGTGAGCCGCGGCGGGAGCGAGCTGATGTGGATCGGCCGGGCCGACGGCGTGCAGGTCCGGGGCGCGGGCAGCCGGGTGCGCGGCCTTCGCCTCCTGCTGATGCAGCCGTGGCGGCAGCCCGGCGACGACGCGCCGGAACCGCTGGCCCGTGCCTCGGCCGCAGTCTCGGTGCCCAAGCCCTACATCCGCGGCAGGCGCCAGTGGCACGCCGACGAGTCGTGGCGCGACGGCAGCCCGCGCTACAACCGGACGATCCAGCAGGTGCACGTGCACCACACGGCCAACAGCAACGACTACCGGCGCGAGGACGTGCCGGCCCTGCTGCGCGGGATCTACCGCTACCACACCCGCTACATGGGCTGGTCCGACGTGGGCTACAACTTCCTGGTCGACCGCTTCGGTCGGATCTGGACCGGTCGCGCCGGCGGCGCGGGCCGGCCGGTGCGCGGCGCCCACACACTGGGGTTCAACGCGACCTCGACCGGCATCTCGGTGATCGGCAACTTCGAGACGGCGAGGCCGTCGTCGGCAGTGCTCGACGCCATCGCCAAGATCGCCGCCTGGAAGCTGGGCCCCTACGGTCGCGACCCCGAGGGTCTGGTGCGGGTCTACTCCGAGGGCAGCGACAAGTACCGCGTCGGCCGGACCGTGACCCTCCCGGTCATCGACGGGCACCGCAACACCAACGACACCGCGTGTCCCGGCGACCACCTCTACCACGCGATTCCCGAGATCCGGCGTCGCACGGCGCAACTGCTCGAGTACTACTCCAAGGTCCACGTGCTCGAGCGACCTACGCTCACCGGCGAGCCGGCTCTCGGCCACACGCTGCGGGTGGAGGGTGGCCGCTACGACCCTGGCGACGCAACCGTGTCCTACACCTGGCTGCGAAGCGGCACACCGATCGCAGGCGCCCACGAGGCGTCGTACGTCGTGCGGCCCGCCGACGCCGGCTCGAAGCTCGCGGTGCGCGTGGTGGCTCGCAACAGCGGGATGCAGCCGGCGCAGCGCACCCTGTGGACGTCGCGGCGCGTCACGGTTGCCTCCTCCGTCACCCTGATGCCCCACGCCCGCGGCGACGGTCGGCTGCGCATCGACGTACGCGTCTCCTCCCCCGACGGTGTCGCGACCGCGACGGGCGAGGTCATCGTCAAGGTCGCCGACCGGCGTCTGGTCGTCAATCTGGTTGACGGTCACGCGATCGCGAAGTTCGGCTGGGTCAGGCCGCTGGACCCCGGCCGCTACGCAGTGCGCGCTTGGTACGCCGGGGACCGTGCCCACCAGACCGACGGGGCGACGATCCGCGCACGCGTGCGTCGTTAGAAGGCCAGGACGAAGTCGATGCGGACCCTCTGCGCCCTTGGCGCCCTGACGGCGGGGGGACTCGTGTGGCAGGTGTGGCCGGTCGGCGTCGTGGTCTCCACCTGGTGGCGCACCGCGCCGGGTGGCGACCCTCGCGCAGTCCAGCCGGCAGCCTGCTTGGCGTAGTTGCAGGCCTCGCAGAGCCCCTGGGCGTTGTCGGCTCGGGTCTCGCCGCCCTCGGCGACGTCATGGGCGTGATCGACGTGGCGGATGGGCGCGTCGCACCACGGCGTGCGGCACACCTGGTCGCGGAGCCGGATGAATCGCGCGAGGCCACCGCGGAACCGGCGGGCGCGCGAGTCCAGGGCAACGAGCTGTCCGGTTGTCGGGCTGGTGTAGAGCCGTCGTAGCCAGACCTGTTCGTCGCGGCTGCAGGCGCCGGTCACGATCTCGCGAGCCAGCTCGGCCGGTATCGGCCCGTAGCCCGGGACGTTGGCTGGTTCGTCGCTGGTGCCGAACAGAGCCTGGTCGGTCATCACCAGCTCGACCAGAACCCCCGCCGGCCTGGCGGCGTCATCGTGGGGCGCCTCCTCGGGCAGGTGCCAGCGCGTCTGGGCATCGTCGCGCCGGGAGACGTCGTCGAGAACCGAGGAGACCAGCGTGTCGGCCATCACCTGACCGCGGCTGCGTGGGTCGCCGGCGGCTCGGGCCGAGTCGGCGGTGCGGGTCAGCCCGGCGTAGGCGGCGACGCCGTCCTGGACCGGGAGCAGGGCCGTCAGCCACGTCATCGCGTCGGGGGCCGGTCGCAAGGTGACGGTGCGGTCCTTCTCGGCTCGTCGCCGCTTGGCGACGTCGGACTCCGGGTCGAGCCCATAGGCCCTTCGCCGGCACGCCGCAGCGAGCTCGCGAACCCCCATCCGCTCCACCTTCGCCGCGTCGGCCGCGACCTCCCGGTCCACCGCGGCGCGGTGCTCGCGGGTCAGGCACGCGGTCTCGCGGGCGATGACGGTGGCCTTCCACTCGGTGATCCGACCGGCCCGCCACGCGGCCCAGGTGCACGGCAGCTCGCGGCGCACGATGGTCGCGAGTCCGAGGTGTCGCTGCCCGGCGTGGGGTGACTCCCGCCGAGCCAGCGCGACCTCGCTCGCCACGCCCCGGCCCCGACGCATAACCGGCACCCCGCGCTCGGCCTCCGACGCCCTCCGCGACTCGTCGAGCTCAGCGGACAGCAGCGCCTGGGCAGCCGTCGCCACGCACACGAGCTCCTCGAGCGCGCGGATCGTGTCGACCCGCTCGGCATCGCGCAGGTCCGACGGCGTGCCCAGTGTCCTGGAGAGTGCGCGCGCGAACTCGTCCACCACACCCGTGGAGAGAGTTGCGAAGACCCGAGAATCGAACATGTGTTCGAATCATAGCAAACGACGCGATCTCTCGACAAACCGAACGCGCACGCCGCCAGGTCGAACCTCAGGTGGCCCAGCTGCCGTCGGCGTGCACCAGCGCCACGGCCAGGGCCGCGGCCACAGCGACCATCACGACCATCCAGAGGATGCGGGCCCAGCGCCCGGGCACGACTGCGACCGACCCCGGCAGCACCGGCGCGCGCAGCACAGTCGCCCGCAGGGCAGGCACGAGGCGCCCGAGGACGTGCAACCCGGCGGCGACGGCCCACACCGCGAAGAACCCCTGGTGCACACTGACCCAGTCCACCCGCAGGCCGGCCATGGTGAGCAGGCTCTGCCGCGACCGGTCCTCCCCCAGCAACACCAGCAGCACCCCCGTCCCGAGCAGACCCAGGGTCGAGGCGACCACCAGGGGGCCCAGCAACCGGAGCACGAGCGGCGGCGGCCCCGCCTGACGGTACGACGTCTCGCCGGCGTAGTAGCGCACCATCCGCCAGCCCGTGCTTGCCGTCTTCATCAGTGCCGGCGGGACCAAGAGGGCCCCCAGCGCGACGTGCCAGGTGATGAGGCCTCGCACGTCGAACAGCGTCAGCAGCTCGGCAGCCGAGAGGGCCAGCAGCACCAGTGCCGTCCATGCGGTGAGCAAGGCGTTGCCCGCCGGTCCGCCACTTCCGGGACGGACCGGGTTCTCGCGGACCTCGCGTCCGGTCGCCTCCATGAGGGTTGCCCTGAGCGCATCCTGGAGGGCACCTCGCGACTCTTCGTGTGTGGATCGCACGGGTCTAGCCTCCAGGTCCTGTCGGTGGAGCTACGGTGCGTCGACGGTCGTCGATACGCCGGTCGGGGCGCGGCCTGGCGATGGTGCTGAAGCGGCGCGCCCGGCGGCTGAGCAGTCGGCGCGGCGACGGCACGGCCGCGGTCACCGGTGTGGCCGGTGCCTGGGCGACGCGGAAGAACCACCACTTGCCGATCTCGATGATGACCAGGTACCCCAGCACCATCAGCACCAGCGTCACGAAGAAGGCGCCAGGCAGTGGGGCGAAGCCGAGTGACTCGGCGAACGGCGTCGCGGGCAGGATCGCGCCGAAGGCAGCCACCCCCAGCGCGGCCAGCGCGACCGGAAGGCTCGGGTGGCTGCGGAAGAACGGCACCCGCCGGGTGCGGATGGCGAAGATGACGAGGGACTGGGTGGCCAGGGATTCCACGAACCACCCGGAGCGGAACTCCGCGGCGTGGGCATGGAAGATTCCGAGCATCACCGCGAACGTCGCGAAGTCGAACAGCGAGCTCAGTGGCCCGAAGACCACCATGAACCGCCGGATGAAGCCGATGTCCCAGTGCGAGGGCCGGCGGAGCTGCTCCTCGTCGACGTTGTCGGTCGGGATGGCGAGCTGGCTGGCGTCGTACAGCAGGTTGTTGAGCAGGATCTGGGACGGGAGCATCGGCAGGAACGACAAGAACAGCGACGCTCCGGCTGCGGAGAACATGTTGCCGAAGTTGCTGGACGTGCCCATCAGGACGTACTTGATGGTGTTGGCGAAGATCCGCCGCCCTTCGGTGACGCCGTCGGCCAGGACGCCGAGGTCCTTCTCGAGCAAGATGACATCGGCGGCGTCCTTGGCGACGTCGGTGCCGGAGTCGACCGAGATCCCCACGTCCGCACCATGCAGGGCCAGGGCGTCGTTGACGCCGTCGCCGAGGAACGCCACGCCGGCGCCTGCGCTGCGTCGGGCCCGCACGATGCGGGCCTTGTGCTCGGGAGAGACGCGGGCGAAGACGGTGGTCGCGTCCACGGCTGCCGGCAGCTCGTCGTCGGTCAGCGCGTCGAGATCGTGGCCCGTGAGTACCGCGCCGCCGGCCAGCCCGAGGTCGTGGCAGACCTTGGCGGCCACGGAGGCGTTGTCACCGGTGACGATCTTGACGTTGATCCCGAGCCCGGCGAGCCGCTGCAGGGCCTCGGCCGCTCCGGGCTTGGGTGGGTCGAGGAAGACCAGGAAACCGAGCAGGTGCAGCTCGGCCTCGTCGGCCGGCACCAGCCGATCGCCGGTCGTCTGACGGGTTGCCACGGCTACCACCCGGTTGCCGGCGTCGAACTCGCGAGCCATCGCCTGACGAGCCGCATCGGGTACGTCGAGGCAGCGCTCGAGGACCGTCTCCGGTGCGCCCTTGGTCACCATCGTGGTGGTCGCGCGCTCACGTACCAGCACCGAGACCATGCGACGGTCGTGGTCGAAGGGCAGTACGGCCAGGCGCCCGACGCCCGCCAACTGAGGTGCGAGGTGGGCCACCGCGGGCGAGTCGACGAGCGCCTGGTCGAGCGGGTTTGCTCCGACGCTCACGCCCTCAGACGCCAGCGTCTCCGTGCACAGCAGACCAGCGCGGAGCACATCATCGGTTCGCGCCGTGCCCACCGGGATCGCACGGGCGTAGGTGATCTGCCCCAGGGTCAGGGTGCCGGTCTTGTCGGTGAACAGCGTGTCGACGTCGCCGAGGTCCTCGATGCACACGAGTCGCTTGACCAGCACCTTGCGCTGCAGCATCCGCCGGGACCCGGCGGCGAGGCTGGTGGCCACCACCGCGGGCAGCAGCTGAGGCGTGATCCCCACGGCGATGGCCAATGAGAACAGCAGTGCCTCGAGGAAGGGTCGGTCCAGCACGAGGTTGGCGACGAAGATCAGCGAGGTCAGGGTCCCCGCCACGTAGACCAGCAGCATCGAGAACCGGCGCAGCCCCGTCTGGAAGGCCGTGTCGAGCTGATGGACGCTGAGTCCCGCGGCGATGGTGCCGAACTGGGTACTGGCCCCCGACGCGACCACGACACCACGACCGTTGCCGGCCCTGACGATCGTGCCCATCAGCGCACAGCAGGTCAGGTCGCCGATGGCGGTCCCCACCGGAACCGGCGTCGTGGTCTTCGCCACCGACTGCGACTCACCGGTCATCATCGCCTCGTCGCACTCGAGGCCGTTGACCTCGAGCAGCCGAAGGTCCGCCGGGACGACCTCGCCGAGCTGGAGCCGGACCACGTCGCCGGGGACCAGCGACGTCACGTCCACGGAGGCCGGGCGACCGTCACGGACGACCACCGCCTGGTGGCTGATCTCGGCGTGGAGCGCGTCGGCTGCCTTCTCGGCCCGGTACTCGTTGACGAGACCGAGGCCGACCGACATCGCCACGATGGCCGCGATGATGACGGCGTCGCTGCGCTCACCGACGAAGTACGACGCCAGGGCGGCAGCCAGCAACAGGCCCAGCAAGGGCGATCGGAGCTGGTGCCAGAGCACTGGCAGCAGGCGGGCACGATGGGAGGAGACCGCGTTCGGTCCGTACTCGGCGGTCCGGACCGCAACCTCGTCGGTCGACAGCCCCGCGTTCGCGTCTGAGCCAAGGCCCGCCACCACGTCCTCGAAGGTCCGCGAGGCTGCGGCACCGAGCGGGCCGCTGTCGTCGTGCGATCCGGCTCCGGAGCTCCGAGGCCAAGCCCCGGTGGTAGTTGTGCCGGACAGCAAGCTGCTCAACACGCCTCCTCTGCCGGTCGGGGCCGACCTCCATTCAGAGTCTCGCCGTCGCCTCGGCGGCTCGACAGTGACGTGCGTCGCCGCGACCCGGGACCATGGTCCCTGGCCCACGCACGACCGGTCGTGGCCTACGGACGCAGAACCTCCCGGGACCCACGGGGTCCCGGGAGGATTCCGGTGTCTCGTCAGACGGGCTGGGGCACTCGTCCCGTCTGCGGCTGGTCGAGATGCCCTTCGCGACGAGCGTGGCGGAAGCCGAGCGCGACGAGCACCAGCAGGACGCCCGCTCCGACGAAGGAGACGATGGCGGCGATGCCTGCGATGGTGCCGATCGTGGCGAACGCGTAGCCGTAGAGGAGCAGGCCGCGCAGGGTGTTGCCCATGAACAGCGTCTGGCGGAGCCCGGCCAGCGCCTGGCCTTCCTCGGATGCCTTCTGCTCGTCCGACAGCGCGATGAACTCGCCGCTGACCTCCTCGTAGGTGCGTCCGTCACCGGCCGCGTTCATGTGGGCCAGGATGTAGTGGTCGGCGAAGGCCTTGGCCTCCGGGCCGGTGTCGAGCTTGCTGCCGGCGTACTGCTTGAGCGCGGCGGCGTCGGCCTCGGGGACGCTCTTGAGCGCGTCGCCCTCGGGCATGGTGATGTCCTGCATGACCAGCTGGTCGTGAACCTGGTCTCCCACGAACTGGTTGGCCCAGGTGAGCAGGCCTCCCGCCGCCAGCAGAAGCGCGACGAGGGCGAGCCCCGTCCAAGAGATGAGCTTGTCGAATGCCGATCGCATGATGGTTCTCCCTTTCCTGGCTGCGATCCGTCATCGCCGCACTGATCTGACGGTAGGAATCAACCGGGTGGTCGCCGCAGAGGCTCAGGACCATGGCCCAGCGGGTCTTTGGTCCCGAGATCGCGCGCCTCAGCGCCCGAGCCGGCTCTCCAGGTCGAGGACCGCACGTGTCACGGCCAGCACGCTGTCGGGGTTGAGGCTCATCGAGTCGATCCCGATCTCGACGAGGAACTCGGCCATGTCGGGGAAGTCCGACGGCGCCTGTCCGCACAGACCCGAGTGCACGCCGTTCCTGCGGCAACCCTCGACGGCGAGCCGGATCATCTCCTTGACGCCCGGATCGCGCTCGTCGTAGTCGAACGCCACCAGGGCGCTGTCGCGGTCGACACCGAGCGTCAGCTGGGTGAGGTCGTTGGAGCCGATCGAGAAGCCGTCGAAGCGCTCGGCGAACTGGTCCATGAGGATGACGTTGTTGGGGATCTCGCACATGGCGTAGACCTCGAGCCCGTTCTCACCGCGCTTGAGGCCGAGCTCGGCCATCCGGTCGAGAACCAGGTCCGCCTCCTGCAGCCTGCGCACGAAGGGCAGCATCACGATGAGGTTGTCCAGTCCCATGTCCTCCCGCACCCGGCGCACGGCCCGGCACTCGAGAGCGAAGCCCTCGGTGTAGGCGGGGTGCGCGTAACGAGACGCCCCCCGGAAGCCGAGCATCGGGTTCTCCTCGTGCGGCTCGAAGTCCGAGCCGCCCAGCAGGCTGGCGTACTCGTTGGTCTTGAAGTCCGACATCCGCACGACGACCGGGCGTGGGAAGAACGCTGCTGCGATGGTGCCGATCCCCTCCGACAGTCGCTCCACGAAGTACGCCGCCCCGTCGGGGTAGCCGCTGGACAGCCGCTCCACCTCGGCGCGCACCGCAGGGTCGCTCACGAGTTCTGGGTGCACGAGCGCGAGGGGGTGGGCCTTGATGGACTCGCTGATCACGAACTCCATCCGGGCCAGCCCCACGCCGTCGGAGGGCAGCATGGCGGTCCGGAAGGCGAGGTCCGGGTTGCCGAGGTTGACCATGATCTTGGTCCGGGGCCGTTGCAGACCGGACACGTCGGTGGTGTCGATGTGGAACGACGCGCTGCCTGCGTAGATGCGGCCGGTGTCACCTTCAGCGCACGAGACCGTGACCGTGGTACCTGTCGCCAGCCGCGTCGTGCCGTCCCCGGTGCCGACCACGGCAGGGATGCCGAGCTCGCGGGCGATGATCGCCGCGTGGCAGGTTCGTCCGCCTCGGTTGGTCACGACGGCAGCGGCCGTCTTCATCACCGGCTCCCAGTCCGGCGTCGTGGTGTCGGCCACCAGCACCTCACCCGGCCTGAAGGAGCTCAGCTCGCCGAGCTCGTTGATCACCCGAACCGCTCCGCTCGCCACCCGCTCGCCGACGGATCGCCCCTCGCACAAGGTCGCGCCGTGCTCGTCGACGACGTAGCTCTCCAAGACGACCGCCGAGCGCTGCGACGCGGCGGTCTCCGGGCGCGCCTGCACGATGTAGGTCAGGCCGTCGACACCGTCCTTGGCCCACTCCACGTCCATCGGCACGCCGTAGTGCCGCTCGATCACGAGTGCGGCTTGGACGAGGTCGAGGACGTCGGCGTCGCTGATCGAGAAGCGGGCGCGATCGGCCTTGGGCGTGGGCAGGTTGCGCGTGGTGTGGCGCGTACCGCCCTCGGACAGCACCATCTTGACCGCCTTGTCGCCCAGGCGGCGGCGCAGCACGGCCCGGTAGCCGGCCGAGAAGGTCGGCTTGTGCACGTAGAACTCGTCGGGATCCACCGCCCCTTGCACGACGTTCTCCCCCAGGCCGTAGGCCGACGTCACGAAGACCACGTCGTTGAACCCCGACTCGGTGTCGATCGTGAAGAGCACCCCCGAGGCGCCGATGTCGCTGCGCACCATCCTCATCACGCCGACCGACAACGCCACCTTGAAGTGATCGAAGCCTTGGTCGACCCGGTAGTGGATGGCGCGGTCGGTGAACAGGCTGGCGAAGCAACGTTGGACGGCATCGAGCAGGCTTCGCTCCCCGCGCACGTTGAGGAAGGTCTCGTGCTGGCCCGCGAAGCTCGCGTCCGGGAGGTCCTCCGCCGTGGCCGAGCTGCGCACGGCGACGGCCGTGTGCTCGCCGTACTGGGCCAGCAGGCGGCGGTAGGACTCCAGCACCTGCTCGACGATCTCGGCAGGCAGCTGTGCGCCGTAGACGATCTCCCGGGCTCGACGGGCGCGACCGGCCAGGTCGACGACATCGGTCGGGTCGAGCCCGTCCAGCGCAGCATGCAGCGCCGGCCACGCGCCGCTCGCCTCGAGCGTGTGCCGGTAGGCCTCCGAGGTGATCGCGAACCCGTCCGGGACCCGTAGCCCCTCTGCGGTCAGCTCGCGGTACATCTCTCCCAGCGAGGCGTTCTTGCCGCCTACGAGGGCGACGTCGCGCAGGCCGATCTCGGAGAAGTCGCGAACGAAGCGCTGGTCGGTCATGGCGGTTCCCTCCTCGGCAGGCCGACGCCGGGCGCGGCGGCACTCCTTCCACGATCCGTCGGCGAGCGGCTTGCGAGTAGAGGCCAACGACTCCGTGGTCGCGGCTGGCACGGGACCTTCGGCACTTCATCTGGAAGCCGCGAGGAACGACAGTGGTGAGGAGAGGAGGCGAGAGCCATGTCCCAACGCGATACGCACGTCGTCGTCGCGGTCGACGGTTCTGACCGGTCGATCGCCCTGCTGGACTGGGCCGCGACGTATGCCGCGACCGTGGGCGCTGATCTCAAGGTGGTGACCACGTGGCAGTTGCCCGACCTTCCGGGGCACCGTCCCGCCAGAGCCGAGTACGACGTGTCGACGACGCTGGAGCGGCGCTTGGCCGACCTGGTGGGCCAGACCTGCACGGGCGTGCCCCACGAGGTGGTCCTGGAGGAGTCGGACACGGTCTCCCTGCTCCTGAGGGAGGCTGAGGATGCCGATCTCATCGTGATGGGATCGGTCCCCGACAGTCATGACAAGCAGCTGAGCCGCGTGACCCAGAAGGTCCTGCTCCAAGCACCGTGTCCCGTCGTCGTGGTGCCCTCCCCTCGCTGAGCCCCTTCGCGAGTCGGGTCGGAGACGATCACTCGGAGGCGATGGCGCCCAGGAAGTCGACCCTGCTGGCGCGGCGCGCCGGCCCCACGGCGGCCAGCACGCCCACCGCTGCGGCCACGACGAGGTAGATCGCCAGGGTGACCACCGGGACCGAGACGGTGGTGATGCCCTCCGCCACCAGCG
This sequence comes from Nocardioides agariphilus, assembly GCF_015352445.1. Taxonomy (GTDB): domain Bacteria; phylum Actinomycetota; class Actinomycetes; order Propionibacteriales; family Nocardioidaceae; genus Nocardioides; species Nocardioides agariphilus. Next base: position 110,531 of record NZ_JADKPO010000005.1, on the reverse strand, counting down.
CACGGCTGAGCGACACACCAGCCAGCGTCCCGAGCGCGACTCCGGTGACGGCCCCGAGCAGGGACATCAGGATCGACTCCCGGCGTACGACGGATCGCACCTGCCGCCGGGTGCCGCCGACGGCACGCAGCAGACCGAGCTCCCGCGTGCGCTCGACGACCGAGAGGACGAGCGTGTTCACGATGCCGAGCACGGCGACGACGACCGCCAGCAACAGCAGCGCGGTCACGATGCCGAGCAGCTGGTTGACCGAGGCCTGGGCCTTCGCGGTGATGTCCTCGGGGCTGTTGACGGTGACGTTCGGGTAGGCGGCCAGGGCTGCCTCGATGTCCGTCTTCGCCTGCGCCGGGTCGACTCCCGGTGCCGCGTCGACGAGGATCGCGGCGTCCAGCTCGGAGGTGACGTTGGCGGCGAAGTCCGGCAGGGCCAGCACGTAGGAGGCGTTGATCAGGGCGCCCCGGCTGAAGGTGGCAGCGACGCGCAGCGTCGTCGGACCCGTCTCCGGGAACATCACCGTCACCACGTCGCCCGGGCCGACCCCGAGGTCGTCGGCCTCCTGGGTGCTGACCAGGATGCCGCCTGGCCCGAACGCCTGCAGGCTGCCCTCCTCGACACCGAGGTCGATGACGCGGTCGAGTCCCTCCGCGCTCATCGCGGAGACGAGGCTGTCGTGACCGTTGACGCGAGCACCCGTCTCGCGCAGCTCGACCACGTCGGCGACGTCGTCGCGCCTGCGCAGCAGATCCGCGACCGACGGGCTCACGCCGAGACCAGCGCCCGCCGGCTCGAGGATGAGGTCCGACCGGTTGCCGCCGCTCACGGCATCCGCTACGGACTCTCGCAGTGAGGCCGCGCAGACCGCGACCGCCACCACGACGGTCAGGCCGATCGTGAGGGCCAGGGCCGTTGCGGCCGAGCGCCGGGCGTTGCGCGCGATGTTGCGCGCGGCCAGCCGCCAGCCGCCTCCGCGGCGTCCGTGGTCGGCGAGCCGGGCAGTGGCTCGAGCGAGCGTCGGCCCTGCCACGACCAGCCCCGCGAACGTGACCGACGTGGCGAGCACCGTCCACCACCGCTGGTTGCCGGCGACGATGCAGACGACCAGAGCGGCCGTACCGGCCGCCAACAGGACCCAGCCAGCGACCGACCGCATGCGCCCTACGGCGTACCGCGTCGGTACGGCGTCGCGCAGCGCCTCCATCGGGGAGACCCGCGTGGCGGCCCAGGCGGGCGCGACCGCGGCGACCATGGTGACCACGATCCCCACCAGCAGCGCTGCCACGATCGTGCGCATCTCCACGGCCGGTGTGGTCGTCGGCATCTCGACCCCGATGAGCGTCAGGAGGGAGCGGATGCCCGCAGCCAGGGCGACGCCCAGCACCAGCCCCAGCGCGCCGGAGAAGCTCCCGACGAGCAGCGCCTCGAGCAGGACCCCACCCAGGACCTGGCGACGGGTCGCACCCACGGCGCGGAGCAGCGCCACCTCGCGCCTGCGCTGGGCGACGAGCACGTTGAAGGTGTTCCAGATGACGAAGGAGCCCACGAGCACGGAGATGCCGGCGAACACCAGCAGCACCGTGGTGAAGACGCCCATGGCGTCGCGAACCGCGGCCGACCCGTCGGCGGCCACCTGGTCGCCGGTGAGGGCCTCGACGTGGTCCGGCAGGATCGCCGCGATCCGGTCGCGCAGCTGCGCCGGGCTCACTCCGGGTTCGGCCTGCACGTCGACCTCGTCGACCAGGCCCACCTTGTCGAGGACCCGCTGGGCGGTGGTGAGGTCGAAGCCGGCCATCGTCGCGCCGAGGAGGCTGTCGGTCTCGCCGAACCCGATGATGCCGACCAGGGTGAAGGTCTGGCGACCGCCCTGGAAGATCACGTCGACCCGGTCGCCGAGACGGAAGCCGGCCTGCTCAGCGGTGCGCGCATCGATCGCCACCTGGTCGGACCGGGTCGGCTGGTCACCTTGTCGGTAGACGAAGTCGCCCGCGAGCCGGATGTCGCCCACGCTCGCGCCGATCGTCGGCGCACCGCCGGGCTGGATCGGCTTGCCGTGCCTGTCCAGGATCAGCGCGAAGCCGGTCACCCCACCTCGGGCCAACGCGACTCCGGGCACGCCTCGCACCTCGTCGACCATCGCCTCGTCGATGGGCCGGACCTGTCCCCCGTTGGTCGTGACGTCAGCCTCGAAGGCGGCCTTCGACTTCACCACGACATCGGTGCCGGAGGTGAGGCCGACGTACAGCCCGTCGAACGCCTTGGCCATCGTGTCCGAGAGCACGAAGGTGCCAGACACGAAGGACACGCCGACGGTCACGGCTGCCACAGTGAGGAACAGCCGTAGCTTGCCGGCCAGGAGGTTGCGGATCGAGAGCCGGAGCATGGTCAGTCGCCCAGCCGACCCATGATCTCGAGGATCCGTTCGCGGGTCGGGTCACCGATCTGCTCGACGATCCGGCCGTCGACGAGGAACACCACCCGGTCGGCATAGGCCGCTGCACCCGGGTCGTGGGTGACCATCACGACCGTCTGGCCCAGGTCGTCCACGACGGACCGCAGGAAGCGCAGCAGCTCGATCCCGGCCTTGCGGTCCAGAGCCCCTGTCGGCTCGTCGGCGAAGACCACGTCAGGACGCGTGATCAGTGCCCGGGCCACGGCGACCCGCTGCTGCTGGCCTCCCGAGAGCTCCGCGGGGCGGTGCCTGAGCCGGTCGGCCAGGTTCAGCTTCGCCACGACGATGTCCAGCCATCCCTGCTCCGGGCTGCGGCCGGCCAGGTCGACGGGCAGGGTGATGTTCTCCTCGGCGGTGAGGGTCGGGAGCAGGTTGAAGGCCTGGAACACGAAGCCCAGCCGGTCCCGGCGCAGGATCGTGCGTTCCCTGTCGCTCAAGGTGGCCAGGTCCGTCCCACCCACCAGTGCCTGACCGCTCGTGAGCGTGTCCAGGCCCGCCAGACAGTGCATGAGGGTCGACTTGCCCGAGCCCGACGGCCCCATGATGGCCGTGAACTGGCCTGATGGCAGGTCGAGGGACACGTCGTCGAGCGCAGTGACCGCGGTCTCCCCGCTGCCGTAGACCTTGCCCGCGTGCTGCGCGCTGGCCGCGAGCACCGGCGCAACCTGCACGGGAGCCTCTTCGATGGCGGGCGGCAGCCCACGACGTGAGGTGGTCATGACCTCAGCCTTTGTCACGACACCCGGACGTCGACAGGGACGAAGTGCCCGAGGTGGCGGACCAACGACATGGGTTCGCCGCGCTGGCGGTCGATCGTCCCGAACGGTCGGGACCTCCGGCCGGGGCGCGGTGCCTCCAGACCGGGGCACGATCAGCGAGAGGGACACCTCACGTGTCCCAACGACGCCGAGGAGCGACCATGACCACGACCCAGCACTCGATGGAGCACACCGCACAGGCTCTGGTGGCGTCCGGCAAGGGCATCCTCGCCGCGGACGAGAGCACGCCCACGATGGCCAAGCGACTGGCCGGCATCGGGGTGGAGTCGACGGAGCCGACGCGGCGGGCCTACCGCGAGCTCCTGTTCACCACCGAGGGACTCGGGGACTACATCAGCGGCGTCATCCTCTTCGACGAGACCATCCGTCAGCGCTGCGACGACGGGCGGCCCTTCGCCGAGGTCCTCAGCGCAGCGGGGATCGTCCCGGGCATCAAGGTCGACGCCGGCACCAAGCCCCTCGCGGGGTTCGCCGACGAGGTGGTCACCGACGGTCTGGACGGCCTGCGTGGCCGGATGGAGGAGTACGTCTCCCTCGGAGCCCGGTTCGCCAAGTGGCGCGCGGTCCTCCGGATCGGGGACAACAGGCCGACCGCCACCTGCATCGAGGCGAACGCGCACGCGCTGGCCCGGTACGCCGCTCTCGCGCAGGAGGCGGGCCTGGTCCCGATCGTCGAGCCCGAGGTGCTGATGGACGGCACCCACAGCGTCGAACGCTGCGCGGAGGTCACGGCGGACGTGCTGCGGGCGGTCTACGACCACCTGGCGCGACACCGGGTACGGCTCGAGGCCACCTTGCTCAAGCCCAACATGGTGCTCGCCGGCACGGACTCTCCCGACCAGGCCGACGACGAGGCGGTCGCGGTCAGGACCCTGGAGGTGCTCCGGCGCGCGGTGCCGGCCGCTGTACCCGGCATCGTCTTCCTCTCCGGCGGCCAGACCGACGAGCAGGCCACCTCGCGGCTGGACGCCATCAACCGTCACCCCCCGCAGCCCTGGGAGCTCAGCTTCTCGTTCGGGCGTGCGCTGCAGGGACCGGTACTGCGTGCGTGGGCCGGCGAGGACGCCAACCGCGCCGCAGCGCAGGCAGCGCTGGTCAACCGGGCAGCGCTCAACGGGGCCGCGAGGTACGGCAGCTACCGGCCGGAGATGGAGGCCTCTTCGGCCTGAAGCCTCGCCGGCCCGAACGGGTCGGCCTCAGGCAGCAGAGGGCTTCTCGTCCTCGAAGACCACGGGCCGCAGGTCCAGCTCGGTGCCGTCGTACGCGCTCTCGTGCGCATCCTCGATCTGACGCCGAAGACGCGCGCGATCTCCCTCCGAGCACTCCACCTGGAGGCACTGCCGGGTGTCGGTCGTGCCCACGATCGCCGTGAAGCCGGCGCGCGCGACTGCCGCCCGGAGGTTGGCCGCGTCGACGCCCGCCGGGACGGCATAGCGCAAGGTGGGCGTGCCAGGTGCCAGCAGTCGCCTCTCGACAGCGGCCTCGTCGCGCACCACGCGGCGCAAGCCGCCTGCGACAGCGACCGTGGCGACAAGCACGATCAGGACGATGAGAAATGCTGCGGCGATCATGGCTCCTCCTCGGGGCTCGGGTCCGATCCCCCTATGGGCCTGCGGGCGACTCTTCGGACCCTCCCAGGCTCCGCGCCACGCGGGGCACGCGTAAGGGCCCATGGCCCTCCCGTCGGAGGACCATGGGCCCGCGGCACTTTCGGGCTCAGCCGAGCGCACTGTGGATCGCGCCACCAGCGGCCGCGCCACGACTCTCGCTCAGGGGCTCAGTCGCCCACCCACGAGGTCGGTACGACAGCGACCGGACCGGAAGCGTGCTCCAGCACCGCCTGCGACACCGACCCGCCCAGCATCCGGCTCAGGATGCCGCGGTGGTGGGTCCCCACGACGAGGAGGTCGGCGTTCTGGCTGAGCTCGGTCAGACCCTGCTCAGGAAGCAGGCCGGGCAGCATGTCGACGCTGACGGGCACATCCGGGAAGTCCTCACGCAAGCCCGCGAGGGACTCGGAGAGCGCGACCTCGTGTTGCTCGGTGTCCTCGCTCATGATGCTCGACAAAGGCGCGCCCACGAGCGTGGACCGCACGTCGTAGACGTAGTGCACAGCCTTCAACGGCAGCCTGCGCAGGCTGGCCTCGCGGAACGCGAAGGCCAAGACGGGCCTCGACTGCTCGGTGGCGTCGGCTGCGACGACCACGCCGCGGTGCACGGATCCCGGCTGGTCGCCGGGGCGGTGCACGACGACGGGGCAGGAGGCGTGGCGCACGACGGCCAGGCCCACGGAGCCCAGCAGATGACTGCGCACCGGACGACGACCCCGGGATCCGAGCACCAGGAGGTGGGCGGTGGTGGAGAGCTGGGTGAGGAGGGTCGTGGGGTCGATGATCTCGAAGACCTCACGGATCTCGACTTCCGGCGCGGCCTTCTCGACTACCTCCCGGGCCCGGGCCAGCAGGGCCTCACCGTGCTCGCGCAGCATCTCGGAGGAATGGGGCAGCGCGTCCATGCCGTGCTCACTCCACGTTCCCGCCACCGGCCCGGCTGCGTTCGCGAGAGTGAGCGCACGGCCCTCGAGACGTGCCTGCTCGGCCGCCCAGCGCAGGGCCCATCCGTTGAAGACGGACTCGGCGACGCCCACGACGATGGCGCCATCGGGCTGCATGTTCATCTTGTGCTCCCTTCTCGACTTCCACCTCCAGCCTCGCCGTTGCCACGCGACGGGAGCAGAGCCGAAGGGGTCCCCCTTGAAGGACCAACGGCCCGGTCATCACGTGTCTCCCGACGGGCCCGGGTCGCCGGTCAGGTCTCCTCGGGCACCATGGTGATCGCACCTGCAGGGCACTCCTGGACACACAGGCCGCACCCCTTGCAGTAGTCGAGGTCGATGACGTACTCCCCCGGCGGCCCCAGCTTGATGACGGCATCGTCCGGGCACATCGCATAGCAGTTGTCGCACGAGAAGCAGCTCCCGCACGACAGGCAGCGGCGAGCCTCGTACAGCGCCGTGTCGCCGTCGAGCCCGTGCACGATCTCGTCGAAGGTGGAGCTGCGTCGGGCGAGCTCCAGGCGCGCGCGGTGGGTGCGGTCCGCGTCCTCGAAGTACCACGTGTTGAGAGCCTCGTACGGCGCCAGGTCGACCGCCGGAGCCGGTGCGGGGTGCCGGCCCGACAGCCAGTCGTCGATGCTCTCAGCCGCGCGACGGCCGTGACCGATGGCGATCGTCACCGACCGCTCCCCCGCGACCACGTCTCCGCCGGCGAAGACGCCAGGGCGGGTCGTGGCGAACGCGGGGTCGGTGTCGATGGAGCCGCCGTGGACCTGGAGCGCGGATGCCTTCCCCAGGAAGGACAGGTCGGTGTCCTGGCCCAGGGCCAGCACGACGCTGTCGGCCGACAGTCTCTCGGTGCGTCCGGTGGGCTGCGGGAAGCCGTCCTCGTCCAGCTCCATCTGCTCGATGACCAGACCGTCGTGCTCGACACGCTCGATGGTCGAGAGCCAGTGGAAGACCACGCCTTCCTCCTCGGCGTCCGCGACCTCGTCGGCATGGGCCGGCATCCGCTCGCGGGTGCGCCGGTAGACGACCACCGCGTCGGAGGCGCCCAGCCGCCGGGCGGTCCGCGCGGCGTCGATGGCGGTGTTGCCGCCGCCATAGACCGCGACCCTGCGGCCGAGCAGCGGCCGCTCGCCGTCCTCGAGCCCGTGCAACAGCGACACGGCATCCAGCACTCGTGCGGCGGAGGCTGCCGGCAGGTACGTGCGGTGACCGAGCTGGGCCCCGACGGCGAGGAAGGCCGCATCCCAGCCCTCGTCGGCCATCACCGCGTCGAGGTCGGTGACGGGTGTGTCCACCTCGACGGTGACGCCGAGGTCGAGCACGCGCTTGATCTCGGCATCGAGCACCTCACGGGGCAGCCGGTAGCGCGGGATCCCGTAGCGCATCATGCCGCCGACGACCGGCGCGGACTCTCGCACCGTGACAGCGTGGCCCCGCCGGGCCAGGTGGTAGGCAGCGGACAGCCCGGCCGGCCCGGACCCGACGACGAGCACACGCCTGCCGGTGGGGACAGCCGCGCTGTCGATCGTCCAACCGTGGGCCAGCGCCTCGTCACCGAGGAACCGCTCGACGGAGTTGATCCCGACCGCCTCGTCGAGGTGGCCGCGGTTGCACGCCGTCTCGCACGGGTGGTAGCAGACCCGTCCACAGACGGCGGGGAACGGGTTGGTCTCCATGATCCGGCGCCACGCGGTCTCGTACCCGGCGCCGCCGCTCTCTGCGTCGTACAGCCAGCTACGCACGTCCTCGCCAGCGGGACAGGCATTGCCGCAGGGCGCCGTGCGCTCCACGTAGACGGCGCGCTCGGTGCGCCAAGCACCCGTGTGGTCGGCGAGGCTCGAGCCCGGGCCCAACGTCACGGCGAACGGCAGCTTCATGACTCCTCCTCAGGATCCAGGCCGAACCGGGCGATGTCGCGATCGGCCTGTGCCTGCAGCGCTGCGACGACGTCTGGACGCCCGGGCTCGCCGAACAGGTGGCGGAATCGGGCCTGGAGGCGCAGGTACTCCTCCACCGGCACGCGGCGGCGGATTCGGGCCACGCGAGTGACGGTGCCGTGCTCTGCCTCGAAGACCGGGAACAGGCCGCTCTGGGTCGCCAACCGGGCCACCCTCACGGTGTCGCTGGGGTCGGAGCCCCACCCGAGAGGACAAGGGACGAGGACGTGCAGGTAGCGAGCACCGTGCAGCGCCATGGCGGCCTCCACCTTGGCCTCGAGGTCGTGCAGGTCGGCGATGGTCGCCGTGGCGACGTAGGGGATCTCGTGAGCCATCGCGATGCGCGGCAGGCTCTTCCCGGTGCCGAACGCGTTGCCGATGCCCGCCCCCATGGGTCGGGTGTTGGCGGTGCTGGCACCTGCTGGCGTGGCCCCCGAGCGCTGCACGCCGGTGTTCATGTACCCCTGGTTGTCGTAGCAGACGAAGAGCACGTCGTCGTTGCGCTCGAACATCCCCGACAGGCAACCCAGGCCGATGTCGACGGTGCCGCCGTCGCCTGCCTGCGCGAGCACGCGGACGTCGTCTCGGCCCGTCGCCCGCATCGCGGCCGCGACGCCCGATGCCACGGCCGCCGCGTTGCCGAACAGCGAGTGCAGCCACGGGACCTGCCAGGCGGACTCGGGGAAGGGGGTCGAGAAGACCTCGAGGCAACCGGTGGCGTTCACCGTCACCAGGCGCCCCCCGGCAGCGCGCATCGCGGCGTCCATCACCACGCGGGCGGCCAAGGCCTCCCCGCAGCCCCGGCACGCCCGGTGGCCGGAGGTGATCGAGCTCGCGCGCTGCGTCGATGACTGCACCGTCCGCTCGTCGGGGTCCAGCAGACGGTTGCCGGCGGCGAACGTGCCGACCTGGTAGAGCTTGAGAGGAGTGGTGCTCATGACGCGCCTCCGGCGGAGGGTACGTCGGCGAGCTCGCGTGCGAGCTCGGTGGCGACCCGCTGGTGGTCGAGGTCGTAGAACGTGAGCGTGTCGCTGCCCACCTGGCCGGCGACGACGTCGAGTACCAGGCGCCTGAGCACGTCGTGGGTCAGGGGCCGGCCTCCCAGCCCGAGGACGACGTCGTGGACCTTCGTCGCCGCCGGGACCGACAGGCGTACGTCCTGGCCCAGGATGCTGCCCGAGCCCACCGCGAAGGCGCGGTTGAGGACGACCACGCGGGGGACCTCGCGCAGCGCGCGGCGCACCTCGTCGAGCGGCCAAGGTCGATAGCAGGTCACTCCGAGGGCGCCGACTGCCAACCCCTCGTCGCGCAGCTCGTCGACCACATCGGCGAGCGAGCCGAGCACCGAGCCGAGGGCGACGACGACCACGTCGGCATCGGCGGTGCGGTAGGGACGCAGGAGACCGCCCGAGTCGCGGCCGAAGGCCGCGGCGAAGTCGCGGGCGACCTGGCTCACGTCGTCGAGGGCGCGCAGCTGGCGGTGTGCCATCAGGTACTTGACCTCGGTGAAAGCCTCCGGGCCCACCATCGCGCCGATCGTGACGGGTTCGTCGGGATCGAGCCACTGGCGTGCCCGAAACGGCGGGAGGAACGCGTCGACCTCGTCTTGGCCCGGCACGTCGATCTCCTCGACCGCGTGAGTCAGGACGAAGCCGTCCATGCACACCATCACCGGCAGCGAGAGCCGCTCGGCCAGGGCGAAGGCCTGCACGTGCAGATCGACAGCCTCCTGGTTGGACGAGGCGAAGAGCATCAGCCACCCGGCGTCGCGTTGGGACAGGGCGTCGGAGTGGTCGTTCCAAATGTTGATCGGGGCGCCCAACGCCCGGTTGGCGACCGTCATCACCATGGGCAGCCCGAGCCCCGACGCGTTGGGCAACGCCTCGGCCATGAACAAGATGCCCTGGCTGGCGGTCGCCGTGTAGGCGCGTGCGCCGGCCGCGGATGCTCCGATGCACGCCGAGAGCGCACCGAACTCCGACTCGACCGTGAGGTACTCGCACGCAGTCAGGTCGCCCGAGCCCACGAGCTCGGACAGCGCCTCCACGATGTGGGTCTGAGGAGAGATCGGGTACGCCGCCACGACGTGCGGGCGACAGCGGGCCACCGTCTCGGCAACGGCCCGCGATCCCTCGACCTGTCTCAGCATCGGACGTCCCCGCCTGCCGTGGTCGTCATCACGAGGTCGCGCGCCTGCTCGGCCAACCTCACGTTGGCCTCGGCGATCTCCTCGCCCAGGCCGGCGAAGCGCCGCCGGATCGCCGTGGCGACAGCCTCCGGGGAGAGCAGGTCCGTCATGCCCGCGACCGCTCCGACAAGCGCGGTGTTGGGCACGGGACGCCCGAGCAGCTGGCGCGACAGGTCGTTGGCGGGGATGGTCACCCATCGCTGCGCCGGGCCGACCACCAGGCCCCCGTGCACGAGATCTGCCAGGTCCCGGTTGGTGTTCACGACCACCGTCCCGTCTTCGGGCAGGCCGGCCATCACGACCGGGTCGCGCAGGAGGGTCAGGTCCTGGACCACGAGGAGGTCGGGTTGGCTGATCGGGTCGTGCGACCTGATCGGGAGGTCTGAGATCCGGCAGCTGGCGGTGACCGGTGCGCCCGTGCGCTCCGACCCGAAGCTGGGCAGTGCCTGCGCGTGCAGCCCTTGCTCGAAGGCGGCCACCGACAGCAGCTCGGCGGCCGTGACGACGCCTTGGCCGCCACGGCCGTGGATCCGCACGTCCAGCTTCATGACCCGCTCGGCGTGCTCTGGTGAGTGCCCACCAGGCGCGTCAGCTCGAGGAGCCGGGCGGTGTAGCCCCACTCGTTGTCGTACCAGCCGAACACCTTCACGAACCGACCCGCGGTCTGCGTGAGCGAGGAGTCGAAGACGCACGAGGCCGAGTCGCCGATCACGTCCACCGAGACGAAGGGTTCGTCCTCGTAGCGCAACCGGCCGCGCAGCTGGGGCGTGGCAGCCGCGGCCTCGAAGGCGGCGTTGACCTCGGCCACGGTCACCTCGCGGTCCAGCAGGACGGCCAGGTCGACCAGTGAGCCGTCGACGACGGGCACGCGGAGGGCGACACCGTCGAGGCGACCGGCGAGCGCCGGCAGCACCTCGCCGACGGCCTTCGCAGCGCCCGTCGTGGTGGGCACGATGTTCACAGCCGCGGACCGCGCCCTCCGGGGGTCCTTGTGGGGTGCGTCGAGCAGGTTCTGGTCGCCGGTATAGGCGTGGACCGTGCTCATGAAGCCGTGCTCGACCCCGAACGCCTCATGCAGGACCTTGACCATCGGCGCCACGCAGTTCGTCGTGCACGACGCGTTGGACACGACGTCGTGGTGACCGGGCTGGTAGCCGTCGTCGTTGACACCCATCACGAAGGTGGCGTCGACGTCCTTGCCGGGAGCCGAGATGACGACCTTGCGGGCGCCGGCCTCGAGGTGACCGCCGGCCGTCTCTGCCGACTTGAACTTGCCGGTGCACTCCACGGCGACGTCGACGGCGAGCTCGCCCCAGGGCAGCTCGGCCGGAGTCGCGGCGCGGAAGACCGGGATCTTGTGCCCGTCGATGACCAGCGCGTCGTCGCCGATCTCGATCTCGACGGGGAACGGTCCGAAGGTGCTGTCGCGGCGCAGGAGGGTCCGCAGCATGCGGATGTCCGCTACGTCGTTGACGCCCACGACCTGGACATCGTCGCTGAGCACGGCCTGGCGCAGCAGCGTCCGACCGACCCGCCCGAGCCCGTTGATACCGATCCTGATCATCGTGCAGCCTCCTGTTCCCGCCGTCGCTCTCGGTCGCGGACGGCCTACCTCCACCCTGGGCAGGTCGCCGGGCGAGCGGCAGGGCGGGAGGTCCCCACGACGGGGTGACGAACGTCCCGCCGGATCCCCTCGGGACCTTTTCCTCTACCCCTGGACGACCGACTCCGGCAGTCTCGTCGCACCTCACGGAAGGAGCGCGCGCGATGACCGCTTCGTCTCGTGCCGGCGTCCGCGACCTGGCCGACCGGCTGACCTTCGAGTACGCCGGCTCGTTGCCGCCCGGACAGGTGCTTGCCGTGGTCTTCCGCGCCGAGCGGTCAATCGGGGCGGTGGGCCGGATCCCCGCCCCGCGCCGTCTCGAAGTCTGCGAGCAGGTGGTGCGCGCTGTGCTCACCAGCCGCTTGACCTCCCCTTCCTGACTCCCCCGGTGCCTTGCGTACGTGCGCCAGGCTCGCCCAGCAGACGGCAGCGACCGGTATCGGCAGCCAGAACTGGCACAGCCGCCAGGTCAGCACGCCCAGGAGGGCCGGGCCGGCAGGTGCCCCGGCGGCGATGAGCCCGGGCACCAGGACCGCCTCGATCACGCCGATGCCACCCGGTGTCACCGGCAGCAGGCCCACCGCCGACGCGACGCCGTACGCCAGCAGGACGAGCTCGAGCGGCAGCACGGCGCCGTAGGCCGACAGGCAGAGCCACAGACACACAGCGTCGAGCAGCCAGTTGGCGGTGCTCCACGTCACGGCCCGCCAGACCGACGGTGTGTCGGCCACCGCGGCTCGAGACCGGGTCAGCGTTGTTGTCACGCGCTGGCGAAGGCCGCTCGGAAGGCGTCGCAACCACCGCGCGACCACGTCGAGCTCGGCACCACCGGTGCCCAGCCGGTGGACGACCAGGACCGCGAGCAGACACAGCACGACCAGCCCGACCGTCGCCGCGGTGATCCCGGTCCGCGGCAGGCTGGCCACGCTCCCGAGCAGCCAGACGACCACCAGACCCAGGGCCGCCATCACGGCCTCCACCGCGGTGAGGGAGAGCGTGGCCGCCCTCGGGATGCCGCGCAGCACCATCAGCCGGTAGCGCAGCGCCGCTGCGGTCGCGCCGCCTCCGGGCAGCACGTGGCTCATGCCGTAGCCGGTGAGGTCGATCCTCAGCTGGGTGCCCCATGGCAGCGCCGGTCCCGGGCTCAGTAGCTGCTGCGTCATCCCGGTGTAGGCGAGCAGCGAGCAGGCCTCGAGGAGCAGGGCGGCGACGAGCAGCCCGGGAGACACGTCATGGAGCAGGGAGAGCTCCGCCTTGGCCTGGACGATCCGCGGGACGAGGCCGTACTCGACCGCTGCGATCGTCAGCACCAAGGCGCCGACCGTGCGGACCCAGCGCGCCAGCGGAGCGACCCCGAGGCTGGCCCACCGCGCTGATCTCGACGTGCGATGTCGGATGTCCGGCCGGACGCTCATCAGAGGACCTCACGGCCGCCCCGTCGTCGCCCGACGACACGCCCCGCGGCCACGAGCAGGCCGGGCAGACTCGCCGCAGCCAGCAGCGCCACCAAGTACCGGCCCGAGAGGGGCTCGGTGCCGAGCAGGTCGCGCAGCCAGGGCACCAGGACGCCCGCGACCTGGCAGACGCCCGCCCCCAACACCGCCAGCTCGAGTCCCCGCTCGCGCCAGGAGCCCTTGCTACGCGGGGCGCGCAGCGCGAGCGCGACGCCGAGCTGGCCCAGTCCCAGGGTCAAGAACACGACGGTCTGGATCGGTCCGTCCGAGCGGTAGGCCAGCCAGCCGACGGTCAGGGAGACCGCTGCGGTCATCAGGCCCGCCGTGACGATCTGCCTGCTCAACGTGCGGTCGAGGATCGAGCGCAGGGGCGAGGGCGAGGGGCGACGCATCAGATCGGGGTCCAGCGGCTCGGCGCCGAAGGCCACACCGGGCACCCCGTGGGTGACCATGTTGACCCACAGGATCATCGCCGGCGTCAGCGGCAGCGGCATGCCGAGCAGCGGCGCGAGGAGGATCACCAGCATCTCCGCGAGCCCACCCGCGAGGCCGTAGCGAAGGAACGTCCGGATGTTGGCATGGACGCGGCGACCCTCGCCGATCGCCACCAGGAGGGTCTCGAGGTTGTCGTCGACGAGCACCAGGTCGGCGGACTGTCGGGCCACCTCGGTACCACGTCCACCCATGGCCACGCCGATGTCGGCGCGCCGGAGCGCCGGGGCGTCGTTGACGCCGTCGCCCGTCATGGCGACGACGTCACCGTGGGCCTGCCAGGCCTCGACGATGCTGACCTTCTGCTCCGGTCGGGTGCGCGCGTAGACGTCGACCGACTCGACGCGCGCCGCGTGCTCGCCGCGAGCCACTGCGTCCCCGTCACAGACCTCGCCCCCGTCGCGGAGGATGCCTACCGACGTGGCGATCGCGCGGGCCGTCCCCGGATGGTCGCCGGTGATCATCACGATCCGCACCCCCGCAGCGCGGCACGCGTCCACCACCGCGCGGGCGTCCGGGTGTGGCGGGTCCACCACGCCGACGAGGCCGACCCAGGTGCCGCTCTCGGCGACGGCCAGGACGCGATAGCCCTGTGCCGCCAGGGACTCCGCCTCGGCTCGCGCCGCCGCGACGTCGGGCCCTGGAGGAAGCAGGTCCAGCACCGTCTCGGGTGCTCCCTTCCACACCTCGAGGAGAACGCCGTGCTCGTCGCGGTGGACGGTCCGCATCAGGCGGCTCGCCTCGTCGAACGGAACTCCCTCCACCCGGGTCCAGCGACGGGCCAGCACCTCGGCGGTCAAGCCCTGCTTGGCGGCCGCGACCAGCAGGGCGACGTCGAAGGGGTCTCCGACGGCCAGCCAGGCGCCCTGGTCGCGCACCCCCAACGTGGCGTCGTTGCACAGCACGGCGTCGCGCAGCAGCCGCGCCGCGCCCTTCTCCGCGAGCGGAGAGCCGACGACCTCGCCGTGGACGTTGTGGGCGTCGCCCGAGACGGTGCAGGTCCCCTCGGGCGTCCACAGACGTCGCGCTACGAGCACCCCCTTGGTCAGGGTGCCGGTCTTGTCCGAGGCCAGCACGGTGACCGAGCCGAGCGTCTCCACCGCCGGCAGCGAGCGCACCACTGCCGAGCGACCGGCCATCCGGTGTGCCCCCAGGGCGAGGGCGACGGTCACCACGGCTGGCAGGGACTCCGGGATGGCCGCGACTCCCAGGCTCACCGCGAGGACGGCGGCGTCGACGTACGACGAACCGCGCAGGACGCTGAGTACCGCCACGACGGCGCACAGCACGGCTGTCACCACGACGAGCTGGCGCGACAGAACGGACAGTCTCCGCTGCAACGGAGTCGGACGGGGGGCGGCGGAGGCCACCAGTGCCGCGATCCGACCGAGTCCGCTGTCGGGACCGGTCCGCACGACGACACCCCATCCGCGCCCGCGGCTCACCACGGTGCCGGCCAGCACCTCGTCGGCCACGGCGCGATCGACCGGCACGGACTCACCCGTCATCGCCGACTCGTCGACCTGGAGTGCGGACGAGTCGACGACCAGCAGATCGGCCGGTACGACATCGCCCGCCTCGAGGCGGACCAGGTCGCCCGGCACGACGTCGACCGCCTCCACCTCCACCACGACGTCGTCTCGAAGCACGTGGGCGCGCGGCGAGGCCAGTCGGGTCAGCGCATCGACGGCGCGTTGGGCGCGGACCTCCTGCACCACACCGATCACCGTGTTGAGGACGACGACCGCGGCGATGATCGTCGCGTCCTGTCGGTCGCCGATCGCCAGCACGACGACCCAGGCCGCACACAGCATCATGATCATCGGATCGCGCAGCTGGTGACCGACCCTGGCAGCGAGGTGGGGTCGATGCTCGACCGGTAGCCGGTTGGGTCCGTGGCGCGCGAGGATGCCCGCAGCAGCCGCCGTCGTGAGCCCCTTGGTCTGCGTGCGGTCCACGGCGTCGGCGCGGACTGCTGGTCGCGTCACGGCGCTGCCTCCTCCCGGTCGGCCCGGGTCAGCCCGGGTCGGACCGGGCCCGGTGTCGGTCTAGAACTGCGCCAGTGCCTCGATGTCGCCGTGCGCTACGCGTTGGAGCCGCTCGCCGAGGTCGACCAGGGCGCGCGCGGTGGCCAGCTCGTAGCCGATCTCGGCCACGTCCATGTGGTCCTCGGGCGAGAGCCTCGCGGTCCCCGTGCCCGACAGGTGGTCGCGACGACTGCTGAACAGGCGTGCCTCGGCGTGCGTGGTCCCGTCCTGCTCGCTCAAGAACACCTGCACGTCCCAGCGGGTGGTGGTCATCTCCATGACGTCCTCCTGACGTCGGGCCCGGCGGACGCCGGGGGCTCGGTGGTGGTGCACCTCCAGGACACCCCGGCACCGTGCGTGGTCGCGAGGGTCGTGTGGCCCGGCGACCCGGGACCAAGGTCAGGCCCGGACCGCCAGTGCCGGACGCCGGGAGTGCAGCTCGGCGACGACGCCAGCGGGCACCACCTCCACCGGGCACCTGCTGGTGCGCAGCAACGCGTGCGCCGTACGTCCCAGGCGGCCGTACGGCGGCACCAGGTGCTGATGCTTGGCCAGGAGCAGGAGGTCGGCCTCGGCAGAGGCATGCTCGAGGACGGAGGCGGCGCGACCGTGGACGATGCGCAGGTCGACCGGCACCGAGGGACAGCGATCGCTCCATTCGCCGACGATTCCTCGCAGCACCTGCCGGCCCTCGGCCTCCCACTCGGAGGCGTGCTCCCCCGCCTCCTCCCTGTCCATGGCAGGGTCATACAGCTCCCAGGCCGTGACGACGACGAGCGCAGCGTCGCGCGAGTCAGCGACGGCGAACGCGTGCGACAGCAGCTCCCGGGCGTGTGTGCGCGTCTTCATGCCGACCACGACGAGACCCGATGTCGGGGCTGCCTGCCACGTGGCAGGCACGACGACGACCGGGCACGACGCCCGAGCCGCCAGGCCGGCCGGCGTGCCACCGAAGGGCGACTCGACCCGATGCGGTGTGCGCCCCACCAGCAGGAGTCGCCCGCCGCGCGCGGCTGACAGGATCTCTGCCGCACGGGGACCGACAGCCAGCTCGGTGGTGATGTCGAGGCCCGGGGCCAGGCGGCGGGCCGACGCGTACGCATGATCGAGCACCGCGCGTCCCGCTGCCTCGCGCTCTCCCCAGGTGACCGTCGGCACCAGATCCTGCGCCGGGCCGCCGGGCCGGACGTGGACCAGGTGCAGGGACTCGCCGGCCCGGACCGCCTCGTCCACGGCGTAGCGGAGCGCTCCCGCGCTGCCAGGCTGCCCGTCGACGGCAACGACCACGGGAGGGCGGTCTGTGTTGGTCATGCTCATCTCTCTCCAGGAGTGCCTGCACCCACCACACCGCGCTCACCCCCGTCGGCCCAGGGCCCAAGGTCCCCTGGCAACGGGACGTTCTCCGGACAGGTCGCCCGTAGCAGTGGCACGCGCAGCTGGCTCACGGGCAGAAGGCGTGCAGGGTCCCCGCGCGTTCGTCCCCGGATTCTGGAACGCCGTCGGGGCCGAGCCAGATGGAGAAGCCCACGGCCGCCGGCACCAGCGCCACGGGCCGGCCCGGCAGGGTCACCACGGCATGCTTGGGCACCGCGTCGTTTTCCGGGGCCTCCCCCGTCCAGCACCCGTGCTGCAGGATCAACGCCTCGGTTGTCGACCACGGCATGGCCGGGTAGGTGTGCTCAGGACTCGCCGGAGGAGCCTCGGGATGCAGGGCTTCGGGAGCAGTGGCCACCAGTGCGAGCGTGACCAGGAGCGCCAGGTGCGTCAGGAACCGACGCTCGAAAGATCCGCCCGAGCACGCGAGATCGCGCGTGGTTCGACCGCACCGGCGATGCCGTCGGATGGCCTGTCCGCGTGTCGGGCGCCCGCACGGGCGTGAGGGTGGTCATGACCAATCTCCTTCCTCCGGCTCAGGCACTCGACGACGTGGCGGCCCGCGACCCGTTGCGCCGAACGGGGCGGCGGTGCCGGGGCTGCTCGCGTGTCGGGCTTTCGGGCTCAGGCTCCTGGCCGTGATTCGGCACGACGGTCACCGGGCACGGCGCGGCCTCCAGGCACTCGGCACCAACGCTGCGACGACCGGGACGCTCCTCTTCCGGCCGGCCGGAACCGATGACGAGCAGGTCGGCTTCACCACAGCGCGCGATCAACGCTTCTGCAGGCCGCGCATTGACGAGGTAGGTCTCGACGTCGCCTGCGAGGTGCGGCTCGAGGGTGGCCAAGGCCTGCCGCTGGCTCTCGAGGGCGTGCCCTCGTGCCGCGATGTAGCGGCCGGGGACATCGTGGATCAAGATATCGTCCGCGTCGGGCCAGGCAGTGACGATCTCCAGGTCCCAGCCACGCTCCCGAGCGAGGTCGACGGCGTGCCGCAGGGCGCAGAGGCTGGACGAAGAACCGTGTACCCCGACCACGACCCGGCTCCTACGGCTGTTGATGTCCTCGGGCGGCGTGTGGTGGGTGGACATGACTCCTCCTCGCTGACCCACCAGCCTAGGTACGTCGCGTTCGTCACGACAGGGGCGAAAGGCCCGATCGGACACGGCGTCCTTCCGGCCAGTCGAAGGTCTCGGGCTCCGGCCTCGCCACTGCCTGGTCCACCGGTGTCGCCGCCTGGCCTTCGCGGCGCAGGAACGCGCCCAGGTCGGCGATGGTGCTCATCAGCGGGGCGGGGAAGACGACAGTGGTGTTCTTGTCGACGCCGATCTCCACCAGGCTCTGCAGGTTGCGCAGCTGGAGGGCGAGCGGATGCCTCATCATCGTGTCGGAAGCCTCGCCCAGGGCTGCGGCGGCGGCCGACTCTCCCTCGGCGGCGATGATCTTGGCGCGTTTCTCCCGCTCGGCTTCCGCCTGGCGTGCCATGGCGCGCTTCATGCTCTCGGGCAGCTGGATGTCCTTGAGCTCCACGAGCGTGACCAGCACGCCCCACTCGGTGGTGGTCCGGTCGAGGATCTCGCGGATGCTCCTGTTGATCGCATCGGTCTCGGACAAGGCCTGGTCCAAGGTGTGCTGACCGACCACGTTGCGCAGCGTGGTCTGCGCGATCTGGTTGACGGCACTGGCCACGTTCTCGATGACGACCACCGACTTCACCGCGTCGACCACGTGGAAGTAGGCGACTCCCGCGACGTCGATGCTGACGTTGTCCTTGGTGATGATGCCCTGCGACTGGATGGGCATGGTGACGGTGCGCAGCGAGATCCTGCGCAGCACGTCGACGACGGGAATGATGAAGGTCAGGCCGGGCTCACGCACGGCGTGCACGCGGCCCAGACGAAGCAGGACGCCCTTCTCGTACTGCTTCACGACGCGGATGGACAGGGCCAGCACCAGGGCGATCAGGCCCGCGGCGCAGATGGCGATGATGAGCAGGGTGGACATGATGAGCTCCTGGGTGGTGACGGGTCGGCGTCAGCGTGAACGACCCGCCCGGACCTGGCTGTCGTGCCTCTCACAGGGCTCGGCGTGGGCCCGGACGGGTCGGCTTCGCGATGGGCGGGTTCACTCCACCGGGGCTTCCCGGTGCGTGACGGGGATGGCCTTCGGCTCCACCGGGGCCGGGGCCGGCATCGTCACCGTGAGCACGCCGTCGGCGTACTCGGCGGTGACGTCCCCGGGCTGGGTGCCCGAGGGCAGGGTGAGCACGCGGTCGAAGCTGCCGTAGCGGATCTCGGTCCGGTAGCGGTCGTGCTCCTCGGCCCGGCGCTCACCGTGCAGACGCAGCAGACCGTCATCGACGGTCACGGAGATGTCCTTGTCCGGGTCGACGCCGGGCAGGTCCGCGCGGACGATGCGGCGCTCGCCCTCCTGGTACTCCTCGACCTTGATCTCCTGCTGCATCGGCACCGTGCCGAACCAGCTCATCAACTCGCCCATGAGCGAGGCGCCGTCTCGACGGACGACAGATGTGGTGGTCACTGCTACCTCCTTCATCTCGATGGTTCTCTCCTGTCCAGCACAGCCCACGCGTCCGGCTCGGCGCAGAGGAAAAGGTCACCGACGGCCGCGCGAGGGTCCTGAATCCTGGTCCGGGGCCGCCGCACCGAAGGCCTTTGGTCCCGCGGCCCATGACCCCGGCCCGTACCTGAGTGGCCCTCGGGCGGCCGAGGCTGGCGGCATGGCCGACACGAACAGGACCACCCCACGCCCGGGATCGATCGTGGTGGGCGTCGACGGATCCGAGGGGGCCGCGCGGGCGCTCTCCTGGGCGGTCGAGCAGGCCCGCGCCGAGCGCCGGCCGTTGACCCTGCTGCACAGCGGCGGCGAGTCGCTGCTGCGCGCCACCTTGCTGCTGGACGCCGACGGCATCGACCACGAGGCGCTGTACGCCGGGCTGCGCACGGCCGACCTTGCCCTGATGAAGCACAGCGCGGCCGCCGTGACGGCAGTGGATCCGCAGTTGACTGTCGAGGTGCTCGTCGTGGACACCGACGCGCGCACGGCTCTCGTCGAGGCCTCACACCGAGCGCACCTCGTCGTGATCGGGTCCCGCGGCCGCGGACCGGTCGCCAGCATGGTGCTCGGCTCGGTGAGTCGCCACGTGGCCGCACACGCCGCGTGCCCGGTGGTCGTCTGCCGTGGCGCGGCTGCGGGCAGGAGGCCCCAGCGCGTCGTGGTCGGTGCCGACTGGACGGCCTCGTCGTCGCGGGTCGTCGAGTTCGCCTTCCGCCAGGCCTCGAGCTACGGCGTGCCCCTGACGGTGCTGCACGCCATGTGGCTCATCCCTGAGTCCCTGGCCGAGCGGCCTCTCGCCAGGGTCGACGACACCGAGGGGCTCGGGGCGATGCTGGCGCAATCGGTTGCCGGCCTGCGCGAGAAGTACCCCGACGTCATGGTCCTCTTCGAGCTGCGGCGCGGCCTTCCCGACGACTGCCTGGTGCGCGCGACTCCCGAGGATGCCCTGCTGGTCGTCGGTCGCCCGCCGCACGACCTGGTCTCCACGGTCCTCGACGGGGTGACCGCGATCTCGGTGGTCGAGCGCGCCCACGGCGTGGTCGCAGTGGTCCCGGAAGACGCACTCTCACCGGGCGGATCGAGCTAGCCACCGACAGGGGCCCGACTCAGGGGCCCGACTCAGGGGCCCGACTCAGGGGCCCGACTCAGGGGCCCGACTCAGTGCCCGACTCAGGGAATGGCCACCTCGGAGAGCCGGCGAACGCGCGGAGCGGGGCCTGGCGGCTCGTCGTCCACGACGAGAACGGGGCAGCCGGCGTGGAGCAGCACGTCAGTCGTCACGGGCCCGGGACGGTGCACGAAGGGCAGTCGGCTGTGGCCTCGCCCCACCACCACCAGGGCCGCTCCCTGGGACCGTGTCACGACGGCCGCGGCGGGGGCCTGGGGCACGACCTCGGGTGTGACCGCGACGCCGGGCCTGGTGCCGCACAGGTCGCTCAGGTCGGCCTCGAGGGCACGGTGCTCCATCCGCAGCCAGGCGTCACGGGCCGACGCGTCCAGCGCGTCGCCTCCTTTGGGATGGTCGTCGACGCCGTGCACCAGCCGCAGCCTCGCGTGCCGTCGAGACGCCTCGGTGAGTGCGGCCCTGATGACCCGTGCTGAGCTGCTCGCGTTGTCCACGCCGGCGACGATCCATGCCTGATCTGCAGGCTCCTCGGGGTGCCAGCGCTCCGGCACCACCAGGACCGGGCAGTCCGCGCGGGCCGTGACCGCCTGGATGATGGACAGCAGACGAGGACGCTCGTCGTGCTGCTGCAGCACGAGCAGGCACGCATGCGTGCTGGCCTCGACCAGCGACGACACCACAGCCCCGTGGCACAGCTGGGTGCTGACGACCACGTCCCCGGACGGCAGGCGTGGCGACAAGAGCTCCTCCAGCGTGCGAGCGGCATCGACGAGGACGGCCATGCCGGCCTGACGGAGCTCACCAGCGATCTGGTCGAGCTCCTCGATCCGCGGATGGCTGGCGTAGACCGGTGCGATGACGTGCAGCAGCTGCACTCCGCAACGACGCCGCGTTGCCTCCTGTGCCGCTGCTTGCAGTGCCGGCAGGCAGATGGCTGTCGACACCCCTACCACGACCTCGCGGGTCACGATGTCCCTCATCGCAGCACCTCCTCGTTCGGACCTGCTACCACCGTGCTCGGCCAGCGACCGACGTGGCAGGGTCGACAGGTTGCGCAACAGAGGACCTTTGTCCCTGCGGGACCGTCTCTACGACCCTGCTGCTGCAGGGCGAAATCGCCGAACGTGCTCCCATGAGGACCCGCGCCCACCAGAGGACCGGCACACAGCAGCAGCTGTGGTCCAACAGGATCTGGCCGCCTCTCGCGGGAGCCGTGACGGCCGTTGGGGTCATCGCTGCCAGCAACCTGCTCGGGGTACTGGCGACGGGCGCGGCCTACGTGACGCTGGCGCTGTTCGCGGTGACCGTGGTGTGGGGCCTGTCCCTCGAGATCGGCCTGGACCGCACAGCGGTCGTGCGGTGCGGTCTGTTGTCGGCGCTGGCTGTCGTGGTGGCGCTCGGTCTGGCGGAGATCCACCCGCAGTACGGGCCGATCGTCGGGCTGGCGGTCGTCCTCACCTCTCCTTCGAGCCTGGGCCTGGTCGCCAAGGCACGAGCCCGGACCAAGACCCCGGCCGAGCCGACCGCTCCTCGCACCCCGGGGGTCCTGCTCGACAAGGCCATGCTCGACCGTCGCTTCAACGAGATCGTTCACCAGCTGCGGGAGCCGGGCGGCCGATAGGGCTCAGCCGTGGTGCTGACCGCCGTCGTCGATGTAGGCGTCAGGGCCGGGGAAGAACAGGGACTCGTGGCCGTTGTCGGACCAACGGACCCGGTACGGCGGCGAGCCGTCCGGGTGCTCGACGGTCAGGACCTCTCCGTCTCGGACCGGGCCATCGACGGTCTGGCTGCGGACCACGATGCGGTCCCCAGGGTGTGCGTGCATGGTGACGCCTCCTTCGTGTCCAGATCAGGATCCAGCTCAGGATCCGACTCGGGGTCCAGCCTCCGCTTCGGTCGTGCTGACCGGCAGAGGCTTTGGTCCCTCACTGGCCAGGAGGCCGGCGAACCAGGCCGAGGCAAGCCGGGCAACCTCCTCGACGGTCCCGACCTCGTCGGGCCGGTGCCGGGCATCGGGAACGACGACCAGGCGACACGGACACCGCATGCTCGCCTTGGCCCGGTCGTTCAGGTCCAGCGCGACCGGGTTGGCGCTTGCGACGATGAGCAGCGTCGGGGCCTCAACCAGAGGCAGCCGCTCCCCGGCGCGCTCGGGGCATCCGTCGTGCGACACGACGGCGCCGACCCGGGTTCCGGGCTCAGCGGCCGCCCACAGCGCTGCGGCCGCGGCGGCCCCGGCTGCGAAGTAGCCGAGGAAGTGGTCGCGCCCGCACGAGCCTGTCTCCGGCTGGTCCGAGAGCCAACGACCGACCTGGTCCAGCCGGGCGCCCAGCAGCGCGGTCTCGAAGGCGGTGCGGGGCTCGGTCTCCTCGTCCGGCGCGAGCAGGTCGACCAGCAAGGTGCCCAGACCGGCACGACACAGCTGGTGCGCGACGTACTCGTCACTGGAGCTGTGCCCGCTGCTCCCGCCCCCGTGAGCGAACACCACGACTCCGGGGGCACCAGCGGGCACGCGCAGATGACCGCGCAGCACCACGCCACCCGCGAGGGGGATGTCGACCTCGGTGTCGACGCTCCCGACCTCGCTCGTCACCACGGCGGCTGGGCCGCCGTTGGCGGCCCTCACGTGGGGTCGTCCGGCAAGCTGCCCTTGCTGGCAGCGTGACCGTCCGCCTCATCGAGCTCGCGGTACTGCTCAGCACTGAGGTAGCGCCGCATGGCCGCAGCCACCGCTGCGGTGGATGATCCCGAGGGCCGCGAGGCCACGGCGTCGCGCGCCTCGCCGGCGGCTGCTGCCTTCTCGTACGTCGACATGTCACCCATGACGTCAACCTCCTGAGGCCGGCTTTCGAACAGCGTGGTGAGAGGTGACGAGGATCCTCAGCCGTTTGACACGGTGTGGGAGTCTTGGCCGGTGCCGGGTGCTGCCGGCGCGTGCTGCCAACTCTTGCCCTCAAGACGGATCCTCGTCGCCTCACTGCCAGCAAACCCCGGCGAGCTCGTGCGGCGAAGGGTCGAGCGGCCCTCGGCTGCGGGGAGTTGGTCCCGAGCGCACGGCGGAGGCGGCGGCTGTCGGGCCTCCTCGGGGGCATCGAGGACGTTCGACCCTGCCGCGTCGGCGTACGAGCGCGTTGTCTGGGGGCGTGAGCACCAGACGTCCGGCGTCGCGTGCCCTGCCTCCGGCGATGCGACCGCCCGTGCAACGCGCGAGCGCGGCCGACCGCGCCTTCATGGCGATGGACACCGGACCCGTGCCGGCTCAGTTCGGGGTCGTGCTCGAGCTCGACGGGCATCTCTCTCTCGCCCGGGCGAGAGAGGTCATCGCCGGCCGGGTCGGGTCGGTCCCGCGACTGCGCCAACGGTTGGTCTCCGCGCCCCTGGGGTGTGGCGGCCCCCTGTGGATCGACGATGCCGGGTTCGACATCGCCCACCACGTGCGCGAGGTCATCTGTCCCCCGCCCGGTGACGAGCAGCAGCTGATGGACGCAGCACTGGCTGAGGTCATGAGCCCGCTCGGTCGTGCGGCGCCGCTGTGGTCGGTGGTCCTGTTCACCGGGCTTCAAGACGACCGCAGCGCGCTGCTGGTCGTCGTGCACCACGCCCTGGCCGATGGAGTCGGTGGGCTCAGCATCCTCGCCAGCCTGGCCGACCCGGGAGGTCGGTCAGAGGACCGCACGTTCCCGCAAGCCGCGCCGGGTGTCCGCAGCCTGTTCGCGGACGCACTCGCCCGGAAGTGCCAGGCGGCGTCGGGTGTGGCCACCTCGTGGCGACTCCTCCGCTCGGCCATGAGTGCGGGTGGCGGGTTCCGCCCGGTGCCGATCACCCCGTGCTCGTTGATGCATCCCACCGGCCCCAGGCGTGGCGTGATCGTGGTGCGCACGCGGCGCGACGACGTCCGGGCGTTCGCACACCAGTACGGCGCGACGACCAACGACGCCGTGCTGGTCGCCGTCGCCGCTGCTCTGCGCCAGCTGCTCGAAGGACGAGGTGAGCGCCTCGACACCGTGGTCATCACCGTGCCGGTGTCCGGCCGGAACGCAGAGCAGGCTCCTGCCCTGGGCAACATGGTCAGTCCGCTCCTCGTGCCGGTTCCCACGGCGGGAGCGATCAGCGAGCGGCTGGCTCGCGTCGCCGAGACGGTCCGGGCGGGCAAGGCCTCGGCTTCCGGACCGCCGCCCATCGCCGTTCTCGGCTGGCTGTTCCGGCCGCTGGCCCGGCTGGGCGGCTTCCGCTGGTACATGAGCCACCAGCACCGCTTCCACACGCTCGTCAGCCACCTGCGCGGACCCGACCAGCCACTGGGGTTCGGCGGGCTGCGGATCGCAGCCGCCGTGCCGCTGGGGGTCGGTGAGGCGGGGAACTCGACACTCTCCTTCGAGGTCCTGACCTACAACGGGACGCTGAGCGTCAGTGCGATCCTCGATCCTGACCACGTTCCCGACGGCGACGAGCTGGGTACGGCACTCGACGACCAGTTCCGGCTGATGAGGCAGCGGCACCAGTCAGGTGGCCCGGATGTCGCGCCGGGCGAACACCGGTGCTGCGACGGCCACGACGACGACCGCGGCGAGCACCATCCACGCGTACCGGAACGGCAGGCCGCTGGCGATCGGCCCCTCTGACAAGGCCTGGTGGAACGGCGACCAGGCCAGCCAGCCGCTCAGGCTGTCGACCATCAGCCCGCCGACGTACAAGACGTAGGCGGCGACGGCAGCGACCGAGGGGACCCCCACGGCCAAGGAGCGCCTGCCCGTCATGGCCCCGACCGCCAGAGCCAGGAAGCCGTACTCGAGGCCGAGCAGCATCATCGAGAGGGCCCCGACGGCAGCGCCAGCGGGCGAGACCCCCATGGAGAAGAGTGCTGAGGCGATCAGGGTGCTCACACCCGCGACCGCGCCGAGGAGGCACAGGGCCGTGAGCAGGCCGGCCGCCTTCTCCAGCAGCAGGCGAGTCGTG
This sequence comes from Nocardioides agariphilus, assembly GCF_015352445.1. Taxonomy (GTDB): domain Bacteria; phylum Actinomycetota; class Actinomycetes; order Propionibacteriales; family Nocardioidaceae; genus Nocardioides; species Nocardioides agariphilus. The sequence continues at coordinate 85,009 of NZ_JADKPO010000005.1, read as the reverse complement.
GACACCGGTGTCACCAGCACCACCTCGAGCGTGCCTGACTCCTCCTCGCCCGCGACGAGACGCGCGCCGCGGGAGATCCCGAACACGAGGAACAAGATGGGCAGGACCAGGGTGTAGAGCTCGGCGTTCAAGAAGCCCGTTCCCGTGGTCATCGCCGCGAGGTTGAAGGCCTCCTTGAGGGCGTCGGGGTAGCCGGCCAGGAACTCGTCGAGGTTCGGCATGTCGCGCACCGACGGCCACAGGGCGCCCTCGACGACGACCAGTGCCGTCACGCCGATGCTCCAGGCGATCAAGGCGCGACGCTGGTCGCGCAAGGTCTTGGTGAACACGTAGGCAGTCACGCGAGTCGGTCCGTTCGCTCGTAGTAGGCGAGGAAGATCTCCTCGAGGTCGGGCTCGTGGGTCACGATCTGCTCGATCCCGTGGGGGGCGGCCACCGCCAGGAGCTTGGCCGTCGATCCCTCCACCGCCAGGTGCGCGGTCGACCCGGAGCTGGTGACCTCTCGAACGCCTGCGACGGAGGACAGCACCTCCAGCGGAGGCGCGCCGACGAACGTCAGGTCCATCCGCCGCACGGCCCTGTGCTTGAGGCGCTCCACGGACTCGACCACCACGAGACGCCCGTCGCGGATGATCCCCACGCGGTCGGCGACCGCCTCGACCTCCGAGAGGATGTGGGAGGACAAGAACACCGTGCCCCCCGCGTCCCGCACGTCTGCGAGCAGTCCCAGGAACTCCCGCTGGATGATCGGGTCCAGGCCGGTGGTCGGCTCGTCGAGGATGACGAGCTCGGGGTGGTGCATCAGCGCCTGGACGATGCCGACCTTCTGCCGGTTGCCGTGCGAGAGCACCCCGATGCGACGTCCCAGGTCGAGGTCCAGGCGCTTGGCCATCGTCACCACGACGTGCCACTCGACGCCACCGCGCAGGTTCGCCAGGTAGCGCAGGTACTGCTCACCGGACAGGTCGTCGTACCCGACGAAGTTGCCGGGGAGGTAGCCCAGCCGGGCCTGCATGAGGTCGCGTTGGCGGACCACGTCCAGGCCGAGGACCGCCGCCCTGCCAGCGGAAGGCTGCAGCAGGCCGGCGAGGATCCTGATCGTGGTTGTCTTTCCCGCGCCGTTGGGACCCAGGTAGCCGAAGATCTCACCAGCCGCGATGGACAGGTCGATCCCGTCGAGTGCCAGGTGGGGCCCGAACCGCTTGGTCAGACCCTGGGTCTCCACCACTGGGTGCATCGTCCGACCTTCCCTTGGTGCCGTCAGCTCCACTGTCGTACTCGACCCTGCTGAGCGGACGGGGCCTTGGCCACGAGGGCACGGGACGTTCGCCCTCAGCGACGGGCCAACACCTCGGCGAGTACGTCGGCCTCGTCGCTGATGACACCGGTGACGCCATAGCTCGTGACGGCGTCGAGGACGTGCGGGTCGTTGACCGGCCAGGTCAGCACCCGTTCGACGTGCCGGTGCAGGTCGGCGACGACGCCGGCGTCGAGCAGGGAGACGTGCACCGAGACCCCATAGGGCACCGGTCCGCTCGCCAGGCGTTGCAGCAGGCGCCGAAGCTCGCCGCGGTTGCGTGCGGACAGGACCGGGCGCACGTAGTCGAGGTCCTCGGCCAGTGCATCCACCGCCGGCCACCACCTACCGCAGGCCAGCAGTGGCCGGGCGTGGCCGACCTCGCGGAGAAGACGGGCGACCGCACGGCTGGTTCGCGGGTCACGACCCTTGAGGTCCAGCATGAACGTCGTCCCGTGACGGTCGGCTGCGAGCAGCTCGGCCAGGCCGAGTCGCGGTGCCGAGGCCGGCACCAGCTCCCACCGGTCCCACAAGAACGGCAACGGACCCGCAGTCTTGAGGTGACGAACCTCGAGGTCACCTCGGTGTCGGTGCACGTCGCACTCGATGATGTCGACGCCCAGCTCGTTGGCCGTCACCAGCCCGGCAAGGGAGTTTCCCGCACGGTGGGCGACCGCCAGGACGCTCATGTGGCCTCCGGCGACCCCGCACGCCGGCTGGTGCGTCTGCTCTCGAGCCACAGCGCGACCGCGTGCCCGATCAGCGCCAGGGCGATGCCGGCAACCACGTCGAGGATGTAGTGGTTGGCGGTCGCGACGACTGCCCAGGTCATCAACACGGGCATGAGCGCACCGATCGTCTTGACGCCGATCGTGGTGGCAGCGCCGAGGATGGCCAGCCCGACGAGCAGGTCCCAGCCCGCGTGCAGGCTCGGCATCGCGGCGTACTGGTTCACGAAGGCCGGTGGCTGGAGGTAGCGGTAGGCCTCTGAGCTCTCGGTGACGGTGTCGACGAGGCCGCGGTCGAAGAGCCGTGGAGGGGCGACGGGGTAGGAGACGAACACGATCATCCCCAGGAACCCGGACACCAGCATGGCGTCCCGCAGCCGCCGGAAGGCGTCGCGGTGCCGCCACACGAGCCAGGCCATGGTCGCCACGATGACGGGCCAGTGCCCCCACACGTAGACCCAGTTCGCCGCGGTGGCCAGCGTCTGCGATGACACGACAGGTGCCTGGACCGTCGCCTCCACGTCCAGGCCGAGCCACCGCTCCGCTCTGACGATCTCACTCGCATGGGCGTGGGCGACCTCGACCGACGCATCGGTGATGCCCCGGATCCGGAAGTAGACGAAGACCCCGCTGGCGACGAGAAGCACCTGGCCCAGCACCCAGCGCAGGCGCGACACAGTCACGGGGCTGGTGATCTCAGTGGCCAGTGCCATGTCGTCTCCCGGCGTCGTCCTCCCTACCGATCGTGCCGACGAAGCCGGCGCGGCACAGCGGTCGGAGGTCCCGACGTCACGGGACGATCGGGCTCAGCTTTCGAGGACGGGTCGCGCCTCACGCAGCAGGGAGTACGTCGTCGCGGACGGCGGTCCGGCCCAGAGCCCGACGGAAGAGCACCAGGCTGACGCCGCCGAGCGCCAGGGCCGGGACCCACGCCAGCGACGCCTTCAGGGCGACCGCCACGGCCGCGGCGTCCCACGGCACTCCGAGGGCGGCCAGCGCCACCACGAGAGCCGCGTCACGGGGGCTGGCCCCGTTGGGCCCGGGGATGGCGCCGGCGAGCTGGCTGGCGCCGAAGGCAGCCAGCGCGGCCCAGGGCGACAGGCTGTTCCCGGTCGCCGCCACCGTGCCGAGAAGCAGGCCCGCGATCGTGAGCTGGTAGCCGAGCGAGAGCACGAGTGCCTGGGCCAGCTGTCGCGGCCCGGGAAGCGGACGGCTCGGCAGCAACCCCGGGCGGAACCGGCGCACGACCAGGACCGTGAGGACCGCCGCCGCGCCGACCGCGGCGGCGACGAGCAGCATCCTGGTCGGCAGGGTCGTCCCGGCGAAGGCGACGAAGGCGATCAGGCCCAACGCCCCGACGAACCGGTCGGCCCCGACGCTCAGCACTGCGTCGGCGTGGCTGAGCCCGGTGCCGTGCAGACGCGTCACGCGCCAGACGTCCGCGCCGAGGTGACCAGGGGTGAGCAGTCCCAACAGCTCGGACTCGGCGTACGCACGCAGGTGCCAGCGCCGGCTCAGGCCCGCGCCCGTCAGGACCCGCCAACGCAGCGGACACAGGAGGTACTTGCCGATCACCCACGGCAGCAGACCGAGCAGCATCGGCCACACACTGACCGCGGGGATCGCGGGCAGCGTGACGAGGGGTACGGCAACGCTGACGGCGACGCCGCCGACCAGCACCGTCTTGGAGTACACGACGGCTCGGATGCGTGCACGCAGCCCCATCGTCTCTTCCTCCCGCGGGTTCGCTGGTTGGCGCGGCCCCCGCTCCGCCTACGAGTCAAGCAGTCCCGCGATGGAGGGCCGATGCCGGTCCGGCGGGTTCCCTGTCGTCACCCGCCGGACCTGGGTGGTGGTGCCGGCCCGGCTCTCTCTCCACTCACAGCACCAGCCTGCGCAACGGCGAGCGGGCCGCACAGTGGACAAGGTCCCGCGCCGTCGGGCACATCGCCCCCGTGGGGAAGCTCAGAGAGGCACGACCCAGGAGAGGGTGGTGCCCTCGTCCGCAGCCGAGGTGACGTCGAGCCGGCCACCGTGCTTGTGGGCGCGCTCTCGCATGTTGCCCAGACCGCTCTCGACGACCCGACCCGGGATCCCGCTGCCGTTGTCGCTGATGGTCAGGCTGACAGCGTCTCCCGCGGAGAGGAGCACCTCGACACTCGTGGCCTCGGCATGCCGGCTGGCGTTGGACAGCGCCTCACCGAGCACGGCGAGGAGGTCAGGAGCGACCTCTGCCGGGACGAGCGAGCGCACCGGACCCTCGAACCGGAGGACTGGCCGGAACTTCATCGTCGCGGCCGCCCGGTCCACCAGGCGGGTCACCTCCGCCTGGATGTCCTCCGAGTCCCCCAAGGACCCCAGCGCGAAGATGGTCCGGCGGATGTCCTTGATCGTGTCGTCCAGGTCGTCCACCGCCTGGCTGAGCCGCGCCCCGACGTCGGGATCAGCGATCCGGCGTCCGGCGCCCTGCAGGCTGAGGCCGACAGCGAAGAGGCGCTGGATGACCAGGTCGTGCAGGTCTCGCCCGATCCGTTCGCGGTCCTCGAAGACCGCCAGCCGCTGCTGGTCCCCGCGCGCCGTGGCCACCTGGATGGACAGGGCTGCCTGCTCGGCAAAGCTCGCCGGCATCGCCGGGTCCACGGCTGCGAACCGACTAGCGTGCTCGGGAAACCACGCGAGGGCCAGCACGCCCTCGATGCCCGAGCCGCTGCTCATCGGCACGAAGATGGCCGGACCCAGCTGGGGCCAGCCCAGAATCGGCGCCGGGTTCAGCGCCCCCGGATCCTGGCCCAGGTCGGGGACCGAGACCGGCTCTCGCGTGCGGACCACCGTGCTGGCCAGCGACCGGTCCAGTGGCAGGGCGCGCATCGCATCGATGTCGGTGTCGACGCCCGAGACCACCCGGAAGACCAGGCTTTCCGCGTCCGCCCCGGCGACGACCCAGGTCACATCGGCCCGAGCCACTTCGCGCGCTCGGTCGGCGACCGTCTGGAGTGCATCGCTCCCGGCCACGGGATCGTTGATCAGTGAGGTGATCTCAGCGGTCGCCGACAGCCACAACTGGCGTCGCTCCGCTTCTTCGTAGAGGCGGGCATTCTCGATCGCGACACCCGCGGCGGCCGCGAGAGCTACGACAATGGACTCGTCCTCGGTGGTGAAGTCACCCGGCCCCCGCTTCTCGGTGAGATAGAGGTTGCCGAACACGCGATCGCGGATGCGGACCGGCACGCCGAGGAACGAATTCATGGGTGGATGGTTCGCCGGGAAGCCGTAGGAGGCCGGATGGGCAGCGATCTCGTGCAGCCGGATGGGGCGCGGGTCGTCGATGAGAAGTCCCAGGAGGCCGTGCCCGGTCGGGAGGTCACCGATCTCGGAGACCTGGACGGGGGTCATCCCGTGGTGGACGAACGTGCGCAGCCGCCGGTCATGGCCGACGTCGAGAACTCCGAGCGCGGCGTACTGGGCGTCGACCAAGCTGCTGGCCACGGTCACGATGCGCGCCAGCACCCCGTCGAGTGACAGGTCGGCGGCCATCGTGACGACCGCGTCGAGGAGCAGACGGAGGCGTTCTTGCTCATCGATGGCGGAGTGGATCCGGTTGAGCACCTCACGCAGGAGCGTGTCGAAGTCAGCCTCGCGCAGGGCGGGGACCCTCGCGGACCCGCCGTACTCCTCCAGCTTCTCGTCCATGCCCCCCCCGCGCGACCGGCGTATCGACCGAGGCTCACGCTAGTCCCCGGACGTGAACGGGGGCGAAGCTCCCTCAGGAGTGCGGATGCTTGGCCGCGAAGATTGCCGCCTGGGTGCGGCTGCTGAGCCCGAGCTTGGCCAGCATGGAGGAGACGTAGTTCTTGACGGTCTTCTCGGCGAGGTACATGCGCTCGGCGATCTCCCGGTTGGTCAGGCCCTCGCCGATGAGGTCGAGGATGCGTTGTTCCTGCGTACTGAGCGCGTGGAGCTCCGGGTCCACGCGCGGTCCGTTGCGGAGACGGTCCAGAACTCTCGCGGTGACCGAGGGATCCAAGGTGGACTGGCCGGCGGCCACCCGGCGCACCGTGTCGACCAAGTCGCTGCCGCCGATCTGCTTAAGGATGTAGCCGGCTGCCCCGGCCATGATCGCGGCGAAGAGCGCGTCGTCGTCGTCGTACGACGTGAGGATCAGGCCCGCGATCGACGGGTCGACCGAGCGAATCTCCCGGCACACGTCGATGCCCGACCCGTCGGGGAGCCTGCCGTCGAGGATCGCGACGTGGGGCTTCAGCGCAGGAATGCGCTTGGCGGCCTCCTGGGCGAGCCCGGACTCCCCCACGACCTGGATGTCCCCCTCGCTCTCGAGGAGCTCCCTGATGCCGCGCCGCACGATCTCGTGGTCGTCGAGGAGGTAGACCCGGATCGGGTCTGGTTGTTCGGGCGTCATGTCGCGCTGCCTCCGACGTGTGCGGGCACGACCTCGACCGGGGCCGGGCTGGCCAGCAGCAACGCACGGACGGTCGCCCCGAGGTGGTCGAACGGACGACCCTCGTGAGCGCGCCGCACCACCACGAGGTCGGCCCCCTTGGCCGCGGCCGCGAGCACGGTTGCCGGATGGCCGTGCACCACGCGGGTCTCGATCGCCAGATAGGGGTACTGGTCGTGCCAGGGTCCCAAGGCCTCCTCGAGCAGCTTCTCCCCCAGCGCCTGCCACTCCTCTCCGTGGGTCCGGGCCTCGATGCGATCGAAGTAGGGATCGGGCAGCTGCCAGGCATGGACGACGGTGATGCTCGCATCCAGCGCCACCGCCTGCCGGTGGGCCTCCGCCATCACGTGGGACGCATCGTCCTTCCGGCGGATGCCGACCACGACGCTGCCGCCCCTCTCGGCCCTCTCCCGTGGCTGCCAGTCGCCCGGTACGACGACGACGGCGCAGCGCGCGTTCGCCGCGACCCCTGCCGTCGTGGCACCCGTGAGCAGTCGCTCCAAGCCGTGGACCGTCTCCCGGCCCACCACGACCAGCTGCGCATCGGCCGAGCCGGCCACGATGGCGCGGACGCGTCCTCCGTGGGCGAGCGACGTGGAGACGATCAGCTCGGGGGCCAGGCCGCGCACCTGGTCGGCGGCCCGGCTGATGACTGCTCGGGCGTAGGGCTCGAGGTCGACCGACTCCATGGGCCGCAGCGGCGGCACGGGGATCGGCACCGGCATGACGTGCAGCACCCGCAGGCCGGTCTCGTGCATCTGTGCCTGCTGGACGGCGTAGCGAAGAGCGCCGTCGCTGGCCGTCGTGCCGTCAGTCGCGAGGACGACCGGAGCGGTGGTGGGGGTCGCGGTCATGGCCTTCCAGCTTTCGTGTGGGAGCTCGTCGATCCCTTCCAGGCTGCGCCGACGAGATAGGGGACGGCAGAGCAATGCGGCCGTGGGCAGGCAGGACCTTCGTCCTGCGGTCACCTCGCGAGGTGACCGGACTCCTCGAGCACGAGATCGCCCGCGGACAGCCGGGCGAGGTCCGTGGGCACGACCTCCACCGGGGCGCGGCAGGCCAGCAACAGAGCGCGGACCGTGCCTCCGAGGTGGTCGAACGGACGGTGCTCATGGGCCCGCCGCACCAGCACCAGGTCAGCGGCCTCGGCGGCGGCGGCAAGCACCGGCGCGGGGTGTCCACGCACCACTCGCGTCTCGAGGGGGACGTCACTGTGCTGGTGGCGCCAGGCGGCGAGGGCGCGGTCCAGCAGCCGTTGGCCTCGAACCTGCCCGTTCTCGACGTGCGAGCCACCCTCGAAGCCGTCGATGACAGGATCGGGAAGCTCCCACGCGTGCACGACCGTGATCGCGGCACCATGCAGCGCCCACCAGTCGTGCGCCACGGTCATCAGGTCCGCGGCGTCTGCGTCGGTCCGGATCCCCACGAGGACGGTGCCGCCGGGCTCCGTGCCGTCCTTGGCCTCCCAGCTGCCCGGCACGACCACCACCGGGCACCGGGCGCGCGAGGCCACCCCTGCCGTGGTGGTTCCGGTCAGCACGCGCTCTGCTCCTGTCCGGGTCTCGCGTCCCACCACGACCAGCTGCGCATCGCTTGCAGCGTCCGTGATGGCACCGACCCGGGCTCCGTGGGCGAGCAGCGTGCTGAGGACCAGCCCGGGTGCAAGGGACCGGGCCTCTTCGACGGTGCGCTCGAGAACATGTCCGCCGTGGGCGCTGAGCTCCGACGGGATCGACGGGAGGACTCCGGGGGTCGGGCGGATCGGGACCGTCGCAGTGACCATCGGACACACGTGGACGATCCTCAGCCCGGTCCGCCGGGCGACGGCCTCCTGCACGGCGTAGCGGAGCGCGCCGGCACTGGAAGCGGTGCCGTCGGCGGCGAGGACGACAGGGGCGGGTGGTGGTCGTGTCATCGTCATGGCGCTGGTCCGTTCTGAGAGTGCCGCGAGCCTCCAGGCTGCGGCGACAGGGCCTACGGCGACAGGGCACGACGGCTTCCCGTGCTGGGACCTTGGGCCCGGCGAGCCGCGAAGCTACTCGATCCGCCGGAGTTGACGGGGGGTCCCGGGACCAGGTTCGTCGGTGGCCGCGAGCCTGAGCCGGACGTCGACGAGGGAACAGCCGTCTGGACCCACGATCACCGGGTTGAGGTCGAGCTCGGCGATCTCGGGAACGTCCACGGCCAACCGGCCGAGGTCCACCACGAGCTGTTCGAGGTGTGCCACGTCAGCGACCGGGGCTCCCCTGAAGCCCTGCAGCAGCGGCCACAGCCGCAGACCTCGCAGCGCGCGCCGAGCGTCAGCCAGGGAGACAGGAGGGAGCAGGAAGACCCTGTCGTCCCACACATCGGTGGCCACTCCGCCGGCTGCCACCATGAGCAACGGTCCCATGCTGGGGTCCCGGACGACGCCCATGGCGACCTCGACACCGACCCGCATGGGCTGCACGAGCACGTCCGGCCGACCGGGCCCCTCCATCTGGTCCTCGAAGGACCGCACAGCCAGCACGACGGCACTCGTCGAGCCGAGGCCGGTCCGGACCAGACGCCGTTCGGTCTTGTGCTCCCCGCCGGCCCCGGCGACCTTGACCGCCACGGGGAAGCCGATCCGCGCTGCCTCCTGCGCCGCTGCTTCGGCGCCGGTCACGACGCGCCCGACCACCCGCAGTCCGTAGCCCTCGAGGAGCCGCGTGGCCTCCGACACCGGGAGCCAGCGGCCCTCCGGGGGTGCGGCCCGGAGCATCGAGCGGGACCACTGCCGGGCCGCCAGCGCCTGGCTGTGGTCGCTCTCCGGCGGCGCGGCTGCAGGAACCTCACGCCACGCCGCGTAGCTGACTGCCCGGCCGATGGCGCGGACCGCGGCGCCCGTCGAGCCGTACGTCGTCAGGCCGGCGGGGTGCCCGACGTCCAGGCCCCCCAACGCCACCAGCACCACGGGGATGGCCGGGTAGCGGGACCGGACCTCGGCCAGCCGCTCGACGATGGCGTCGCTGTCGGTCACTCCGGTGGCGACCACCACGGCGACGAGGACGTCGACCTCGCCCGAGGACAGCACGGCACCGAGGATCTCCCCCATCTGGTCTGGTGTCACCGCTGCCCCGGCATCGATCGGGTTCGTGGTGGCGGAGGTGCCGTGGACCAGACCGGCCAGCCGATCGCACACCGCACCGGAGAGCTCGGGCACCACCAGGTCGAAGCCTTCGGCGGCGTCGGAGACGAGGATCCCCATCCCGCCTGCGTTGCTCAGCACCCCGAGGCGCGGCCCTGCCGGCAGCGGTTGCTGGGTCAACATCAGTGCCGCCTCGGCCAGGTCGTCGGCGTCGACGCATGCGATGACGCCAGCCTGGGCGAACAACGCCCGCACCGCCACATCCGATGAGGCTGCCGCCGCCGTGTGCGACGCGCCGCCGCGTCGTCCCGACGCGGAGCGTCCGCCGACGGCGGCGAGCACCGGCTTGCGCTCGGAGAAACGGCGAGCGAACCGGGCGAACTTGCGGGCATTGCCGAACGACTCGAGGTAGAGCGCCGCCGCGGTGACCCCGGGATCGTCGTACCAGGCCGCGAGCAGGTCGTTGCTCGAGACGTCGGCGGTGTTGCCGAGGGACACGAAGCTGCGGACGCCGAGGCCCAGCTCACGGGCGCGGTCCAGGAGCACGATGCCGACACCACCTGACTGACTGGCGATCGCCAGACCACCCGGGGGCGGCGGCTGCTGGGCATTGAAGGTGGCGTTGAGCCGGACGTCAGGGTCGTTGGCCAGCACCCCCAGGCAGTTGGGCCCCACCAGCCTGATCCCGTGGGTCCGAGCCAGCACCGAGAGCTCGCGCTGGAGCGCCCTGCCCCGTTGGCCCAGCTCCCCGAACCCCGAGCTGATCACCACCGCCGCGCGTACGCCAGCACTGGCAGCGTCCTCAAGAGCCGATGCCGAGGCCTCGGCCGGCACGGCGATGACCGCTAGGTCGACCGGGTCGGGCAGGTCGCCGAACGTCGGGTAGGCATCCACCCCGGACACCTGGGTCAGCCGAGGATGCACGACGGCCACCTGCCCGGCGTAGCCGTTGGCAGTAATGGACCTGAGGATGGCCGCACCGACACCACTCCCGTCGCTGCGCACCCCTGCCACGGCGACCGATCGCGGGCCGAGCAAGGGAGCCAGGGACTTCGACTCTGCCTGGAACTCCCTGCGGTCGGCCGCGTCCTGGACCTCGGGAGTCGTCGTCACCCGCAGGTTCACCGACATCACGCCGCGATCGGGGTGCTGTGTCAGCTCGTACCCGGCGTTCTGCAGGACTTCCAGCATCGGGTGGTTCTCCACGAGCACCTCGGCCTCCACCCGATGCAGGCCCCGGTCGCGAACGAGTGCGAACAGGTGCTCCAGGAGCAGCGTCCCGAGACCTTGCCCGTGGTGGGCATCGGAGACCAGAAGCGCGATCTCGACCGCGTCCTCACTGACCGGCTCGGCGGTCGCGAGGCCCACCAGGCGGCCCTCGGTCTCGGCGACGAGGGCGAGCGTCTCAGGGTCTGCCAGCACGTGGTTGACGTAGCTGTGGGCGGCGGGCCTCGACACGTTGAAGAAGCGCATCCGCAGGGCCTCCTCGGAAGCCTCGTCGTGCAGGGTGTGCAGGGCCGGCCCGTCATCCGGTGTCAGGCGCCGGATCACACCGAGCCTGCCGTCGGCGAGCACGACGTCCGCCGGTCCCGGCAACGGGAGCATCCGGGAGGGCGAGTCGTCCGCTGGCGCAGGGGCTGAGGTCGACATGGTCCGATGCTCGGCCGACCTCGCGTGGCCCAGCAGGGTCATAGGTCCCGGCGCCGCTGGGACCGGAGACCGTTGCTCGTCCCTCGGCCCAGGACGATCCTCGAGAGATGGACTCACACGTCGAGGGCATCGTGACGACCGCACATCGATCCGGAAGCATCGTCGTCGGCGTCGACGGGTCCGAGCACGCCGACCGAGCCCTGGTGTGGGCCGCCGCACAGGCCGCGCTCGAGCACCGGCCGCTGACGCTGATGCACGCGTTCGACCCCGTCGGCAGGTTGTTCGTGGGCGCCTTGGAACTCGAGGGCGACAACCGCAGCGAGCTCGTCCACGCCTTGCGGAGGGCCGCGAGGATCATCTTGGACGAGGCCGTCGAGCTCGTGCAGAGGATCGGGCCCGACCTCGAGGTGCACCACGAGCTGGTCGAAGCCGATCCGCGTCAGGCGCTCGTCGACGCGTCCAGGACCGCTCATCTGCTGGTCCTGGGCTCACGCGGACGCGGTCCGCTGCGCGGGATGTTGCTGGGCTCGGTCAGCGTGGCGGTCTCCCAGCTCGCGGCGTGCCCGACGATCGTGTGTCGTCCACGGCGCGAGGACCCCGACACCCACCGAGTGGTCGTCGGCGCCGACGGCTCACCGGCCTCGAGGCCGGTGATCGAGTTCGCCTTCGCAGAAGCCTCCCGCCGAGGTGTCCCGCTGACCGTCATGCACTGCTTCTGGGACATCGTCGCAACGCAGTCGCCCTCCACCGCAAGTGAGGCGTCCGCCGACGAGCGCCTGCTGCTGGCCGAGTCCGTGGCCGGGTTCAGGGAGTCCTACCCCGACGTGGAGGTCCACCTCGAGCTGGCGAGCGGGCTCATCGACCAGGTGCTGGTCGACGCCGCCCCCACCGCAGACCTCCTGGTGGTCGGCCGGCGGCACAAGAACGCCGTCGCCAGGTTCTTGCACGCCTCGATGGCAGCCGCCGTACTCGAGCGTTCCGCCGGCACCGTCGCCGTGGTCCCCGAGGCCGAGTACTGAGTCCGCATGGCCTCAGTCGAGAAGGACGCGCTCGCCCTCGCGCGGCACGATCGCGCACAGTCCGAGCTCCGCCTCGAGGCGCCGGGCCAGCGCCGCGCCGGCCGTGGCCTCACCGTGCACGACGTAGACGGTGTGCGGAGGTCGCTGGGCCGAGGCGACCCAGGCGACGAGCTCGTCGGCGTCGGCATGCACGGAGAAGTCCGGTACCTGCACGACCTCCGCCCGCACCGGCACGTAGCGTCCGTACATCTTCAGGTGCCGCGCCCCGTCGAGGAGCTGACGACCGCGCGTGCCCTCGGCCTGGTACCCAGTGAGGACCACGCTGTTGCGATGGTCGGCCACCTGGTGGGCCAGGTGGTGCACGATGCGGCCTCCGGTGGCCATGCCCGATGCCGACACGATGATGCACGGGTACTCCGGCTCGTTCAGCTCTCGTGACGCGGTCGCGTCTCGGACGGCGTGGAGGTCGAGGTGGTCGATGGCGTCCAGCACCTCGGTGGACTCGCCTCGCAGCTGTGGCGACGGGCGGCGGGCTGCTCGCCGGTACACGTCGAGGGTCGCCAGTGCCATGGGGCTGTCGACGTAGACGGGGACGCGCGGTATCTGTCCTAGATCCGAGAGTCGCTGGAGCTCGAGCAACACCAGCTCGGTGCGGTCCACCGCGAACGCCGGCACCAGCACCGTGCCGCCCCGGGCGATCGTGCGGCGTACGGCGCCGGCCAGCACGTCGGGGTCCGGCACCGGGTGCGTGCGGTCGCCGTAGGTGGACTCGACGACCAAGGAGCCCACAGGAGGCGGTGGCGCGGGCGGTAGGAGGAGGGGATGCCCGGGGCGGCCCAGGTCTCCGCTGAACGCCACTCGCCGCGAACCGGACTCGAGCAGGGCGACGGCCGAGCCGAGAATGTGGCCCGCAGGCAGCAACGTCGCCGCCACGCCATCGCCGAGGGACACCCGGTCCCCGAACTCGACCGGTTCGAACAGTCCCAGGGTCGCCTCGACGTCACCGCTGTCGTACAAGGGCAGCGCCGGACGGTGCTTCGACCAGCCACCCTCGTTGGCCCACCTGGCGTCCTCCTCCTGGATGTGCGCACTGTCGCGCAGCACGATCGCGGCGAGGTCTGCGGTGTCCCGGGTGCTGACGATGCGCCCGGTGAAGCCCTCCTTGACGAGTCGTGGCAGGAAGCCACAGTGGTCGAGGTGGGCATGGGTCAGCACGACCGCGTCCAAGCCGGCGGGCGAGACCGGGAACGGCGTCCAGTTCCGGCGGCGCAGGGAGGCGACGCCCTGGTAGAGCCCGGCGTCGACCAGGACACGGCTCGCGCCCGACTCGACGAGGAAGCGGCTGCCCGTCACGGTCCCGGCAGCGCCGAGGAAGGTCAGTGTCGGAGCCGGGGTGATGTGGTCGCGCTCGATGTCCCCGTGCGTGTGCCCGTCCACGTCGGTCTGCACGTCGGGGTAGGTGTCGCTCGCCATGTCGCCATCCCGTCACGAGTCGTCAGCAGGTGTGGCCCGCCTCCACCGTGATCCACCCGGCGCCGCGGCAGCAGGGCCGTAGGTCCCTGCCGGCCCCGACCTTCGCCCTCTGGCCCGGTCGGCAACGGGAGGCGACCGTGGTGACATGACGACCACGTCAGCGTCCGCGGGCGCGCCGGGGACGACGGGGTCGACCACGGACTCCCCCGGGCTGACCACCACTGACGTGCACCTGCGCCTGGAGCGCGACGGTCCCAACTCCCTCCCCGAGCCCGCTCACGAGAGTGCCTGGGCGATGTTCGCCCGGCAGCTGACCCACCTGCTGGCGCTCTTGCTGTGGGTCGGTGCGGGTCTGGCTCTGCTGGCCGGGATGCCCGAGCTGTCCGCTGCCATCGTCGTCATCGTCCTGCTCAACGCCCTGTTCGCGTTCGCCCAGGACTACCGCGCCGACCGCTCGACACAGGAGCTTCGGGCCTTGCTGCCGGCGATGACCCGCGTGGTGCGCAACGGCGCGGAGTCCGACGTACCCGTTGCGGACCTGGTCGTGGACGACGTGGTGCTGCTGACCGGCGGCGACCGCATCGCCGCTGACATGCTGCTCGTGGAGGCGGGCAGGTTCGCCGTGGACGAGTCGATGGTCACGGGCGAGAGCGGGGCGGTCGCCCGCGGAGTCGGCCAGCCGGTGCTCGCGGGCACGTTCGTGATGTCGGGCGAGGCCCGCGCCGTGGTGTCGGCGACGGGACCGCGGACGACCATCGCCTCGATCGCGTCGATGACCTCGCACGCCGAGCGTCACACCAGCCCGCTGACCCTGCAGCTCAACAGGGTGGTGCGGGTGATCGCGCTGATCGCGGCCCTGACCGGCGTGATGCTCGGCATCGCCTCGCTCCTGCTCGGTCTGCCCCCGGCCGAGTCCTTCCTCTTCGGGGTGGGCGTCTCGGTCGCGCTGGTGCCGGAGGGGCTGCTGCCGACCGTGACCCTGTCGCTGGCGCACGGAGCGCAGCTGATGGCCAGGCAGCACGCCCTCGTGCGCCGGCTCGACGCCGTCGAGACGCTCGGGGCGACCACCTTCATCTGCACGGACAAGACGGGCACCCTCACGCAGAACCGGATGAGCGTGGTCGAGGTCGTGACGCCTTCAGGGATCGTGACGGTGCACGGACGGGGCTACGACCCCGTCGGCACCGTGGCCGGCGACCCGGAGGCCCGGCTCCTGGCTCCCCACGTCGCCGCGACCGCCCTGGCGTGCGTCTCCGGGCGCACCGTGCAGCGTCCTGACGGCTGGACCGTCGACGGGGACCCGATGGACGCCGCCGTGCACTGTCTCTCACTGCGACTCGGCGTGCCGGCACCCAGGACCCGACCGGAGCGGGTCCCCTACACCGCCGAACGCCTGATGAGCAGCGCTCTCGTCGGCGACCGGGTCGCCGTCCTCGGTGCTCCCGAGGCGGTGCTGGCGCGCTGTGCCCCCACGACACCGTTGGTCCACGACCGGCTGCTGGCCCTCACCGACACGGGACGGCGGGTGCTCGCCGTCGCCACGCGGACCTGGTCGGGACCGGCGGGCGAGGAGATGGAGCACGACCTGGAGTTCCTCGGCCTGCTGGCCCTGCAGGATCCTCCGCGCCCCGATGTCTCGAAGTCCCTCCACCTGTGCCGCAAGGCGGGCATCCGCGTGGCGATGCTCACCGGTGACCACCCTCGCACGGCCAAGGCCATCGCCGAGGAGGTCGGCCTGCTGGGCCCGCTCGGCCAGGTGCTCGACGGCGGCTCGCTCCCGGACGACGACGCCACGCTGGCCGACCTCCTGGACAACGACCACGGCGCGGTCGTGGCCCGGGTGACTCCCGCCGGCAAGCTCCGCATCGCCCGGGAACTGCGCGCGAGGGGCTACGTGGTGGCGATGACGGGCGACGGCGTGAACGACGCACCTGCTCTGCGGGAGTCCGACGTGGGGGTCGCGATGGGCGCGAGCGGCAGCGACGTGGCCCGGGAGTCGGCCGACCTCGTCCTCCTCGACGACCACTTCGCCACCATCGTGCGCGCCATCGAGCAGGGCAGGGCGACCTTCCAGAACGTCCGGCGCTTCTTGACCTACCACCTCACCGACAACGTCGCCGAGCTTGCGCCCTTCGCCCTGTGGGCCCTCACGGGCGGCTCCTTCCCTCTCGCGATCGGTGTGCTCCAGGTGCTGGCCCTCGACATCGGCACCGACATGCTGCCCGCGCTGGCCCTGGGTCGAGAGCCGCCCCGGCGCGGTCTCATGGACGGGTTGCGTCGCCGGGTCCTGGTCGACCGTGCTCTGCTCGCGCGCTCGTTCGGTCTGCTCGGCGCGACCGAGGCGGCCATGTCCTTGGGTGCGTTCGCCGTCGTCCTGCTGCACGGGGGCTGGCACTGGGGCACGACCCCCGAGCCGGGCCTGCTCGCCGTTGCGTCCGGCACGGCCTTCGCCGCCATCGCCCTGGGTCAGATGGCCAACGCCTTCGCCTGCCGGAGCACCAGCAGGTTCGTCTGGAACATCCCTGTGCGGGACAACCTGTGGGTCCTGGCCGCCGTCGCAGCCGAGCTGGTCCTGCTCCTCGCGTTCGTGGGGATCCCCTGGCTGGCCGACCTTCTCGGAGGGTCCTGGCCGAGCACCCTCGGCTGGCTGGCCGCGCTGGCCTCACCCGTCGCAGTGATCGCCGTGGACAGCATCTCCAAGCGCCGGACGAGGCGATGACCAAGGTCCTGGTCGGTGATGACGGCTGCCTCTCACCACCACGTCGATTCGGCAGCACGCTGGCACCGATCGGCGAGCGCCGGTCGTCGTACGCACAGGAGGTGCCAGTGTCATGACTGCCCCGGAATCGCTGCAGGAACCGCGCGCGATGGTCGTGTTCGAGTCGATGTTCGGCAACACCGAGCGCGTGGCCCGGGCCGTCGCCCGTGCCCTGGAGGCTGCTGGCGTCCCCACCCGGGTCAGCGAGGTCTCGGCGACGCCCGCCGAGCTCCCCTCCTCGGTCGAGCTGCTCGTCGTGGGCGCGCCCACGCACGCCTTCTCGCTGAGCAGGCCGAAGACCAGGATCGAGGCCGTGCGACAGGGCGCCGACGACTCCAAGGTCTCGATCGGGATGCGCGAGTGGCTGGAGACCGTGTGCCCGCCTGCGGACCGGTCGGTACACGTCGCGGTGTACGACACGCGCGCCAAGAAGGTACGTCGACTGCCCGCCGCCGCTGGACCGAGCGCGGCACGCCTGGCCCGGCATCGTGGGTTCTCCCCGGTCGAGCGGCCGGTCGCGTTCCTGGTCGACGACCTGCAGGGACCACTCGCCGAAGGCGAGATCGACCGCGCCACCTCGTGGGGCGAGACCCTGGTGGCCCGGCTGGGCACGCTCTCACGCTGAGGCGTGCCTACTTCTGGTGCTTGGTGGCGAAGATCGCTGCCTGGGTGCGGCTGCTCAGGCCGAGCTTGGCCAGCATCGAGGAGACGTAGTTCTTCACCGTCTTCTCGGCGAGGTACATGTGCTCGCCTATCTGGCGGTTGGTCATGCCCTCACCGATCAGGTCGAGGATCCGCTGCTCCTGGGCGGTGAGCCGCTCGAGCTCCTTGTCGACCGGAGGACCGTTGCGGACCCGGTCGAGGACGGCCGCGGTGACCGACGGGTCCAGCGTCGACTGGCCGGCAGCCACCCGGCGCACGGTGTCGACGAGGTCGTTGCCACGCACCTGCTTCAACGTGTAGCCGGCGGCGCCCGCCATGATCGCTGCGAAGAGCGCCTCGTCGTCGTCGTAGGACGTCAGGATCAGCGCCTTGATCTGTGGGTCGCGTGAGCGGATCTCGCGGCAGACGTCGATGCCCGACCCGTCCGGCAGCCTCGCGTCGAGGATGGCGACGTCCGGTCGCAGGGCCGGGATCCGCCTGGCAGCCTCGTCGGCCAGCCCCGACTCGCCCACCACGACGATGTCGGGCTCGCCCTCCAGCAGCTCCTTGATGCCACGGCGCACGATCTCGTGGTCGTCGAGCAGGAAGACCCGGATCCGATCATCAGCCGAGGGCGTCGAGGGCTCCGTGCTGTCGTCGGTCACGGCGTCAGCCTAACCCCGGAAGATCGACCCCCGCCGCAAGGACCTTGGGCCCTGCCGCCGCTGCCATCGAGCCGGGCAGCGTGATGCCAACGACGATGAGAGGAGCCTCCGATGTTGGTACGAGAGGTCATGAGCAACCAAGCCATCACGGTGCAGCTCGGCAGCACGGTGAAGTCCGCCCTGTCCGTGCTGGCGAGTGCCGGGATCACCTCGATGCCGGTCGTGAGCGCCAGCGGCAAGCTGCGCGGCATCGTCAGCGAGGCAGACCTCATCCGCGACGCAGTGAGCACCGACGCACGGCTGCACGAGATCCCGCGGGAGACCGTCCTGATCGACCGGCACCAGTACGTCGACGACGTCATGACGACGCACGTCCTCACGGTCGGCCCCGACAGCGACCTCGCCGAGGCGGTCGAGCTGATGACCTCCACCGGCGTCAAGAGCCTGCCCGTGGTGACGGCCAACGGCAGGGTGCTGGGCGTGGTCAGCCGCAGCGACGTGGTCCACATGCTGGCGCGCGCCGACCACGACCTCGAGCGGGACGTCGACGCCGCCTTGGCCTCCGTGGGTCTGCGCGACTGGCTCGTCGAGGTCGACGACGGCGTCGTCGAGCTCGTGGCCCCGGCCCGGGCGGTCGATGACCGCGGCCTGGCCCGTGCCGCCGCTGGCACGGTTCCTGGGGTGGTGCGGGTCCACATCTCCTCGGCCGGTTGAGTGTCGCAGACCTCACAACTCGGGACTTCTGCCCCTACGGACATCCATGGGATGACCCGCACCCTGAACCACATCGGGAAATCCGAGGAACCTACAGAGACGAGACGACACCCATGAACGAGCGCGTCATCAGGCCCTACGCGTCGCCCGGCGCCGAAGGCGATGCGGACGTCATCGACCTGGCCGGCATCCGCGTCCCGGCCCAGATGCTGCGTCGTCTCGTGTCGCTCGCCATCCGAGCACCCAGCGTGCACAACACCCAGCCGTGGCTGTGGCGGATCCACCCGGACGGCCTCGACCTCCACGCCGACGAGTCGCGCCGGCTCACCGCCGCCGACCCGACGGGTCGCAACCTCGTCATCAGCTGTGGGGCAGCGCTGCACCACCTCCGGGTCGTGGCCCACGCCTCCGGCCTGCTCGCCGACGTCGATCGCTTTGCCGATCCCGACGACCCCACGCTCCTGGCCCGGGTGCGGTTCACGCCCGCGCCGCCACCCCGCACTGCGGCGGCCGACCTGCGCGCCGTCCAGGAGCGCTGCACGGACCGACGCCGCTTCACCTCGTGGCCCGTGCCCCATGGACGCCTGAACCTCCTGGCGCAGGCGGTGGAGCGAGACGGCGGTTACGCCGTCCCGATCAGCGACGTGACCGACCGCTTCCGGGTCGACCTCCTGGCCGCACGGGCACACCGGTTGCAGGAGCGCGACGCCGCGATCACCGCCGAGGTCCAGCAGTGGACCCACCGCAACGCCTATGACGGGCTACCGGCCGACCACCTTCCCGCGCGTGCCCCGGTGCCGGACAAGATCCCCAGCCGGTTCGACGAGGGCCTGCTGCCTGACGACGGTCAGGAGGTGGAGAGCGGCGACGGCGTGATCGTGATCTGCGGCGACGACGACTCGAGGGCCTCCTGGCTGCGCGCCGGGGAGTCGCTCAGCGCCCTGTGGCTGACCGCCGTGAAGGACGGCCTCTCGGTCGTACCGCTGAGCCAGGTGATCGAGGTGCCCGAGACCCGTGAGGCCTTGCAGCACCAAGTGCTCGGCGACCTCGCGGTCGCGTTGCTGCTCGTGCGGATCGGCTGGCAGCCCATCAGCCGAGGCCAGCTGGCACCCACCCCTCGCCGTCCCCTGGACGACGTACTGATGGCATGAGCAGGACCCTTCCTCGACGTCCTGCCCGATGGGGCACTTGGTCACTCACCCACAGGCCCTCGGCCCGTACCGGCCGCACCCGCGCCGACGACACATTGGGGGCAGGCGGACCCGACCGGCCCGAGGGTCAACTCCCGGGGCGCTAGCGCGTCAGGTCCCGATCGAGGGAGCAGTCATGAACAGCCAGACCCACCAAGGTCCTCCTACCGGTGCGGTCGTCGTGGGCATCGCCCCCGACGGATCCGACGCGGCGCTGACCTTCGCCGCGGACGAGGCCTGCCGCACCCACCGTCCCTTGCATGTGGTGCACGTCCTCCAGATCTCCGGAGCCGAGGCGTTCGCCGGCGTCCTGCTCGGTGCCTACGAGGCAGCCGATGCGACCCTGGCACAGGGGCTGACGAGGGCTC
Source organism: Nocardioides agariphilus (assembly GCF_015352445.1). Classification (GTDB taxonomy): domain Bacteria; phylum Actinomycetota; class Actinomycetes; order Propionibacteriales; family Nocardioidaceae; genus Nocardioides; species Nocardioides agariphilus. The sequence continues at coordinate 64,940 of NZ_JADKPO010000005.1, read as the reverse complement.
GCGAGCTCGTCGACGGACAGGTTCCCGTCACCGGCGAGCGGGTCGACGACGGCTGGCTCGTCGCGGACCTCGTCGACCGCGCGACCCGGGGCTCGATGCTGGTGCTGCAGCACCGTCGTCAGAGCCCGCTCCGTCGTGCGGTGACGGGGTCGATCGTCGCCGGCGTCGCGGGGCGGTGCCCCGTCCCCGTCGTCTCGGTGCCCGAAGGCTGGCAACCAGGCACCGCGGACGCCGTGGTCACCGTCGGCGTCCAAGACATCGAGGAGGCCGGGCCTCTCATCCGCCGAGGCCTTCTCGAGGCCCGCGCCCGTGACGGCCGGGTCGAGGTGCTGAGCGCCTGGCACCTCGAGGGCGGCTACGACTCAGTGGTCGCTGACCAGACGTTCCGCTCCGAGCGGGAGAGCCGCATGAGCCACGTGCTGGCGCCCGCGCTCGCGGCCGCGTGCCGCGAGGTACCCGACGTACCCGCGCGGTTGAGGATCGAGCACGACCTGCCCGTCGAGGCCCTGCTGGCCGGTGGCCGGTCGTCGCAGCTCCTCGTGATCGGCCGTCGCCACCACCTCCTCCCGCTGGGCAGCCACCTCGGACCCGTGGCCCGCGCCGTGCTCCAGCACAGTGAGGCACCTGTCCTGCTCAACCCGGAGAGCCCGCGTGAGGTCTCCGTCGCGGTGGATGACGCGGCGACGGCTCCCCTCACCGCGCAGCCTGCCTGGTAGCCGGGACCTACGACCCGGTGGAGCGGTGACGATCGCCCCTGACCCCGGCGCGCCAGTGGCGCGAGCCTGGAAGGCAGGAAGGCAATGCACGAACACAGAAAGCGAGGTCATTGCCATGACCGTCACCCACCGGCACGCGGCCACCTTCACCGCGTCGCCCGTTACCGACAACCACACCGTCACGAACTTCGGCCGTCAGGCCTTGGCGGTCTTGCGCATCGCCTTCGGTCTGACGTTCCTGTGGGCCTTCGTCGACAAGCTGCTGGCCCTCGGCTACCACACCGGCTACGGCCAAGACGGCACCCTGGACCGCTTCGGCGACGCCGCCTGGATCAACGGCGGAAGCCCAACCGAGGGCTTCCTCAAGTTCGGCGCCGACGGCCCGTTCAAGGGCTTCTACAACAACATCGCCGGCGCTGCCTGGGCCGACTGGCTCTTCATGCTCGGCCTGCTCGGCATCGGCCTGGCTCTCACGCTGGGCATCGGCATGCGGCTCGCAGCCTCCGCCGGGGTCCTGCTCTACGTGCTGATGTGGTCGGTCGTCCTGCCTCCCGAGAACAACCCGGTCCTCGACGAGCACATCCTCGGCGCGATCAGCCTCGTCGTCCTGGCAGCCTTCTCCGCCGGCGACACCTGGGGCCTCGGCAAGCTCTGGACCAAGACCCATCTGGTCAAGAACAACCCTGTCCTCCGGTAGTCACCGGACGACACCCGCGACCCCCGGACGCTCTGGCGATCCGGGGGTCCTGCGTCGTCAGCACGCCCATGAAGCGGGACATCGTCCCTGGGCGGACGAGACCTTCGCCCCTGTCTGCACGCCAACCGGCAAACGAGCCTGGGAGCATGAACTCGGCGCAGCAAACCATCACCAGGACGGTCCGCCGACCGCAGGCGTCCGACCCGTTCCCGTCGCTGCCGCTACACCTGGCCAGCGTGCTCGCGGCGGTCACCATCGTGACCTGCTCGGCGAACCTGCTCGTCCCCGACCTGCTGAGCGGGACGTCAGTGATGAACGGATCTGCGAAGGGCACCTCGCTTGTCGCGCTCCTCGTCGCGGTGCCGCTCCTCGTCCTCTCGGTGCAGCGGGCCTGGTCGGGCTCGGCGCGTGCGCTCGCCGTCACGGCCGGTGTCGCCGCCTACCTCGTCTACAACAGCGTGCTGTTCGTGTTCGCGACCCCGTTCAACCAGGCCTTCTTGGCCTACGTCGCGATGCTGGGGTTGGCAGTGGCCAGCCTGGTCGGGCTGGGCTTCACCCTGTGGAGCCGGGTGGACGAGCTGGTGAGCGACGTGCCCTGGTGGGTCCCGACGTACGCGTGGCTGGTCGTCTTGCTCAACGGCGCCGCGTGGCTGGCGCGCGTCATCCCCGCGACGTACGACGAGGACCCCACGGGCTGGCTCGCCGGCACCGGGCTGCCGACCAACCCGGTGATCGCCCAGGACCTGGCCCTCTGGCTTCCGGCGATGGCGTGGCTGGGCTGGGGCGTCTGGAAAGGGCGCGCACCCGCGGCCACGCTGGCCTCGGCCGGCCTGGTGTTCTGGGTGGTCGAGGCCGTCGGAGTCGCCGTGGACCAGTGGTGGGGTCACCACGCGGACCCGATGTCGTCGTGGGCGTCCTCCGGCGCGGTCCCGATGTTCCTGGTCCTGGCCGTGGTGGGCCTGCTGCCCGCTGTCCGACTGCTGAAGGCGGTCCCCGGCCGCACGCTCCCCCTTGCACCTGGCCCACGAAAGTGAGGAACTGCCATGAACAACGACGACCGATGGTTCCAGGGACACCTCAAGGACCTTGACCCGGCCGAGTGCTGGGAGCTGCTCGCCGCGAGCGAGGTGGGCCGCATCGCCTATGTCGATGACCACGGCCCTCTCGCTCTGCCCGTCACGTTCCGCGCGAGCGACGGCTCGGTCCTGTTCCGGGTCTCCGCGTACTCACAGCTCGCCCGGCACCTGCCCGGTGCAGATGCGGCACTCGAGGTCGACGACTTCGACTACTTCACCCGAACGGGCTGGAGCGTGCTGCTACGTGGCCGTGTCGAGTCCGTCGACAGCGACGCGCTACCGCCTGAGCAAGACCGGCCCACGCCCTGGCCCGAGGGCTTGCGCAGCCTCTACCTGCGGCTCGTCGTCGACACGGTGAGCGGCCGACGGCTGCTCGAGGCGTGATTGGTCATGGCCTCCGACGTACGCAACCGCGACCGCCGGCCGCGCAGGGTGCTCACCTTCCTGGCTCTGCTCAACGCCCTCGCCGCCCTGGCCGGCGCCATCGGACTGGCGAGCGGAGTGTTGGACCTCGGGCCCGTTGTCACCCCTCGCCTGCCCTGGCACAGCCCGGTCTTCGCCGGGATCGCCCTGGCCGTGCTCGTCGCTGCCCCCAACGCCGTGCTCGCCGCGGTCGCGCTGCGTCGGGGACGGCAGACCGGGCTCGTGGGCATCATCGTCGGCACGGCGATGGTGGTGTGGATCGTCGTCGAGCTCGCCTTCATCCGCGAGCTCAGCCTCTTCCACCCGCTCTACGTGTGCGTCGGCGCGGTCATGGTGTGGGCCGGAGCCGCGGTGGTGCGGCTCGACCTCGGCGTGACGGCGACGTCGCTGGCCCAGGAGCTGCGTGACGTGCTGGCCGACGTGCCGCGGTTCCTCGGGGCTCCCCTGGCGCGTCGCCGCCACCTCCGGTGGGGAGCCACGGACGACGAGGTGGCCGCCGACCTGCCAGGCGACGACCGCGTCGCCCACGCCGACTACGTGTCCACCCGCGCCATCGCGATCGCCGCGCCGCCCGAGTGCGTCTGGCCCTGGCTCGTCCAGGTCGGCCGCGGCCGTGCGGGGTTCTACAGCGACGACCTGCTCGACAACGGCGCACTGCCCAGTGCCCAGCACATCGAGCAGGGTTGGCAGCAGCTGGAGATCGGCCAGTGGGTCCCGATGGCGGAGAGGATCACCCCGCGTACGGCGTTCCGGGTCGCCGCCGCGCTGCCGCCGTACGAGCTGCTGTGGAGCAAGCCCGACAGCACCTGGTCGTGGCGGCTGGCGCCCACCGAGGGCGGTGGCACTCGCCTGGTCACCCGGATCCGCGCCCGCTACGACCGACGGAACCTGGGCTCCTGGCTGTCCAGCCTCGTCCTGCTGGAGCTCGGTGACTACGCGATGCAGCGGCGGATGCTGCTGCATCTGCGCGATCGCGCCGAACGGCAGCAGACAGCAGATGCCTCCCTGGAAGGCTTGTGATGAGACGCCTGGTCCTCGTCACGGGTGCCGCGACCTGGCTGACCTTGCACCGCCTCGGCCGGACCTACGGTGCCACCAGGCACGAGCGGCTGCATGCCCTGGCGGGTGACGTCTACGTCGAGGACGCCCAGGTGGTGGCGACCCACGCCGTCACCTTGGCCGCGCCACCCGAGGAGGTCTGGCCCTGGCTGGTGCAGGTGGGCTGGCACCGGGCCGGCTGGTACACCGCTCGGTGGGTGGACAAGGTGTTGTTCCCCGACAACCTGCCCAGCGCCCAGAGCATCGTTCCCGAGCTCCAGCATCTCGAGGTGGGCGACTTCGTGCCGGATGGCGCCTTCGACACCCTGTGCGGATTCGTGGTCGTCGACGAGATACCACAGCAGCACCTCGTCCTGCGCTCGACGAGCCACCTGCCCCTGTCCTGGCGCCGACGCGGGATAGCCGGCGTGGACTGGACGTGGGCCTTCGTCCTCACTCCGGTGCCTGGCGGCACCCGGCTGCTGTTCCGCTGGCGTGCGCACACGCGGCCCTGGTGGCTGACACTCGGCGCGCACGCCTTCTTGCTCCCGGCCGACTTCGTGATGTCGCGGAGCATGCTGCGCGGCATCGCTCGACGCGTCGAGCGCATGCCGCAGACCCAGGGCCGCTCGTCGGCCTCCTGCCTCGGCGCGCCGGGGGCACAAGGACCCGCTGGCGCAGGTCTCTCGACTCCTGCCCCAACCCACCCCCGCTCCTAGCGTGGGGAACAAGAGAACTGACGTGGAGGCAACGATGAGAAGGCTTCTCGTGCTCGGTGGCGGAACAGCCGGCACCATGACCGCCAACAAGCTGCGGCACCGCCTGGACCCGCACGAGTGGACGATCACCGTCGTCGACCAGGACGACGAGCACCACTACCAGCCCGGCTACCTGTTCATCCCGTTCGGCACCTACGACAGGGACGACGTCATCCGGTCCCGTCACCACTTCCTGGCCGACGGGATCGACCTGGTGCTCGGCGAGATCGACCGGGTCGAGCCGGAGGCCTGCGTCGTCGACCTCTCCGACGGCAGGACGCTGCCCTACGACTACCTGGTCATCGCGACCGGCACCACACCCCGTCCGGACCAGACCCCCGGGATGCTCGGACCCGAGTGGCGGCAGAGCATCTTCGACTTCTACACCCTCGAAGGTGCCGAGGCGCTCGCTCAGGCCCTCCTGAGGCTGGACCACGGACGGCTGGTCGTGCACATCACCGAGATGCCCATCAAGTGCCCGGTGGCCCCGTTGGAGTTCACGTTCCTCGCCGACGCCTGGCTCAGTGAGCGCGGCCTTCGTGAGCGCGTGGAGCTGGTGTTCGTGACGCCACTGGACGGCGCGTTCACCCAGCCCGTCGCGGCTGCACACCTGGGCACCATGCTCGCCGAACGCAACATCGTGGTCGAGCCGGACTTCATGATCGAGCGGATCGACGCCGAGAACCGGAAGCTGGTGTCGTACGACGAGCGCGAGGTCCCCTTCGACCTGCTCGTCACCGTGCCGCTCAACATGGGCGCCGACTACGTCGCGCGCTCGGGACTCGGCGACGAGCTCAACTACGTGCAGGTCGACAAGCACACCCTGCTCTCGACGAAGTACGCCAACATCTTCGCCCTCGGCGACGCCTCCGACATCCCGGCATCCAAGGCCGGTTCGGTCGCCCACTTCGCGTGCGAGGTGTTCGTCGAGAACTTCCTGCAGCACGTCGAGGGGCTGCCGATGACGGGATCCTTCGACGGCCACGCCAACTGCTTCGTGGAGTCAGGAGACGGCCACGCGCTCCTGATCGACTTCAACTACGACACCCAGCCCTTGCCGGGCAAGTACCCGGTGCCGCACGTCGGGCCGCTGTCCCTGCTCAAGGAGACGCACGCCAACCACCTCGGGAAGCTCGCCTTCCGCCACGTCTACTGGAACGTGCTGCTTCCCGGGCGTCCCATCCCGCTTCCGGCCCACATGTCGATGGCCGGCAAGCACGTCCCATCCGAGGAGGAGTGACACCATGCCCACCACCATCATCGACGGCCACGAGATCCAGGTCGACGCCGAGGGGTTCATGACCGAACTCGAGGAGTGGTCCGAGCCGCTGGCGAAGTCGCTGGCCCACCAGATCGGCCTCGAGCTCACCGACGAGCACTGGAAGGCGATCCGCTTCCTGCGCAGCGACTACCGCGAGCAGGGCGAGACCGCGACGCTGCGCCGGATCAGCGTCGTGGGCGGGATCCCCACCAAGGAGCTCTTCGCCCTGTTCCCGCAGAAGCCCGCCAAGAAGCTCGCGTACGTCGCGGGGCTGCCGAAGCCCCACGGCTGCGTGTGAGAGGAGAAGGACCATGACCACCACGCCCGCTCCCGAGACCGTCGAGTCGCCGCTCGTGCCGTCGTTCGGCGACGTCGACTCGGGCCGCAAGCTCGCGATCATCTGCTCCAAGGGCAACCTCGACATGGCCTACCCCGGGCTGATCCTGGCCAACGCCGCCCTCGGCGAGGGCATCGAGACGCACCTGTTCTTCACGTTCTGGGGCTTCGACATGATCAACAAGAAGACCATGGGCGACCTCAAGTTCACGATGCTGGGCAACACCGCAACACACCTGCCGCAGGGCCTCGGCGGCCTGCCCGGTATGACCGCGATGGCGACCCACCAGCTGCGCAGGACGATCGCCGACCTCGGCGTGCCCGACGTACCGGAGTTCCTGCAGCAGATCGTCGACTCGGGCGGTCACCTGTGGGCGTGCCGGATGTCGGCCGACATGCAGCACCTGGAGCTGGACGACCTCTACGACGAGGTCGAGGCGATCATCAGCGCATCGGACTTCATCGAGAAGACCGCCGGCGCGCAGCTGCTGTTCATCTGAGACCCGGCTACCGGCGAGTGAGCCAGCCGAGAAGACCGGCGCGGGGCGCAGCCTCGTGGCCCTCGCAACGGGCCTCCTCGGGATAGCCGGCCAGGACCTGGTCGACATGTCGCCCACACCCTCTCCAGGTCACCAGACCGCAGGTGCGGCAGCGCACTGCATGACACATATCGATTCCCTCTGCTCGTGTCGACGACTTGGATCGTAACCCCCCGGGGGGATACGATGACAGCATAACCCAACCTCAGCAAAGGAGCGCCCCCGTGGGCACCATCGACCTCACCGCTGCCGACTTCACCAGCACCGTCGACGAGAACGAGATCGTCCTCGTCGACTTCTGGGCCTCCTGGTGCGGGCCGTGCCGGATGTTCGCGCCGATCTTCGAGGCGGCCTCCGCCGCCCACCCTGATGTCGTGTTCGCCAAGGTCGACACCGAGGCGGAGAGTCAGCTGGCCGCACAGGCCCGCATCACCTCGATCCCGACGCTGATGGCCTTCAAGGGTGGCCAGTTGGTGTTCTCGCAACCAGGCGCACTGCCGGCTGCTGCCCTGGAACAACTGATCGAGGCGATCCGGCGGCTGGACCTCGAGGCCGCGTCCAGCGAGCGCGCATCATGACCGGCTACACCATGGCGGTGACCCTCGAGCGGCCCTACGACGAGGTGGTCCCCCAGGTGAGGGCCGCCTTGGCCGACCAGGGTTTCGGCGTGCTGACCGAGATCGACGTGCGCGCCACGATGCGCGCCAAGCTCGGCATCGACGTGCCCGACCAGGTGATCCTGGGCGCCTGCCGTCCCGAGCTCGCTCACCGCGCCCTGGGCGCGGCCCCGTCCATCGCCGCCCTGCTCCCCTGCAACGTCACGGTGCGCACCACCGACGCGGGCACCGTGGTCGAGGCCGTCGACCCGGCAGTGATGAGCCGCCTCGAAGACGGCGCCGAGATCAACGCGGTCGCGGCCGAGGCGCGCTCCCGGCTGTCGGCAGCCCTGCGGGCGCTGGCAACCACCACGAAGGCAGCCTGACATGGAGATCGAGCCCACCGAGATGCGCGCCATCGTCAACCGCGCCAAACGAGCCCATGGCCACCTGGGGAAGGTCATCTCGATGATGGACGACGGCGCGGACTGCGAGGACGTGCTGACCCAGCTGGCCGCAGTCTTGAAGGCGCTCGAACGCACCGGCTTCGCCATCGTCGCCACCGGCCTGCAGCAGTGCATGGCGGCCGGCGACGGGCCAGACAGCGTGGACGTGAAGAAGATGGAGAAGCTCTTCCTCGGCCTCGCGTGAAAGCTCCACCACCCACCCGACCCCGCAACAGACGGAGCATCCGATGACCACCCTCGAGACCGACCACTCGGTCCACGGCCGCCGCATCCTCGACGACCTCTCGCCCCTGCACCGCCAGCTGCGTCGCGCCGTCCCCGACGTCTACCGGGGCTTCGGGGAGCTGCACCGCGCCGCGTTCGCCGCAGGGTCGCTGGACGTGCGCACCAAGGAGCTGATCGCGCTGGCCATCGCCGTGGTCGAGGGCTGCGACGGGTGCATCGCCTCCCACGCGCAGGCCGCTGCCCAGGCCGGCGCCTCGAGGCAGGAGGCAGCCGAGGCCATCGGTGTCACCTTCCTGATGCACGGCGGCCCCGCCACCATTCACGGCCCCCGGGCCTACGACGCGTTCTGCGAGTTCGCCCCCGCGGACCCCGACGAGCTGTCCTGACCCCCACGTACCGACCGCGCCTCGTCCGGTCGCGGGGCCCGTGACGTCGGGGCCTTCGACCCGGTTCGACGGGACCGACCGCCCAGCAGAGTCGAGCTGAGGAGGCGTCCCATGGTGCTGACCGTCCACCGGCCCGACCGCGGCACGACCGGTCCGGTGAGCGCCGTGCGCGCCGGAGGCGGCAGGAGCCTGAAGCGGATCCGTCAGGCGCTGGTCGGCCTCGCCGCGGTGACGATCCTCGGTACGACGGGGTACGTGCTGCTGGGCTTCACGCTCCTCGAGGCGGTCTACCAGACGGTCACCACGGTGGCCACGGTCGGCTTCCGCGAGGTCAGGCCGCTGACCCCCGCGGGACAGGTCTTCACGATCGTGCTGATCCTGCTCGGCGTCGGGACCGTTCTCTACAACCTCAGTGTCATCCTCGAGGCGGTCACCGAGGGCCACCTCCGCGAACACCTGGAGAGGCGCCACATGGACAGGGACATCGCGGCCATGCACGACCACGTCATCATCTGCGGATACGGCCGGGTGGGACGCTCGGCGGCGGAGTTCCTCGCCGCGCACGGTCATCGCCTGGTCGTCGTCGACAACGACCCGGCCCGTCTGGAGCAGGTGCCCACCGGCACTGCCCACCTGTGCGGCGACGTCACCGACGACACCGTGCTGTGTGAGGCCGGGATCGACCGTGCCCGCGCAGTGATCGCGGCCCTCGACACCGACGCCGACACCGTCTACGTCACGCTGTCCGCGCGCGCGATCAGGCCGGACCTGGTGATCATCGCCCGCGCCCGGACCACCGGCTCGAAGGCCAAGCTCGTGCTGGCCGGAGCCGACCGGGCGGTCAACCCCCAGCGCATCGGCGGTCGCCGGATGGCGGTCTTCGCCCTGCAGCCGGACGTAGCGGAGTTCCTCGACGTCGTCATGCACGACGACGAGATGGACTTCCAGGTCCAGGAGGTGCACATCGAGCGCGGTTCCTCGATGGTCGGCAGGTCGGTGGGCGAGCTCGAGCTCCAGCAGCGCACCGGCGCCCTGGTGCTGGCCGTGCGGCGGGGCACCGGGCTGCCCTTCGAGCCGCATCCGCCTGACGATCTGGTCCTGCCCGCCGGTTCGGTGCTGATCGCCTTGGGGACGGAGTCCGAGCTCGACTCGCTCGCACAGCTGTCGAGCCTGTAGTCACCCTCGGGTCAGCGCTTGCGAGGACCTGCGGTCGTCGCTGCGTCGTACCGTCCGTTGGGGGTCACGATGGTGCCCGACTCGCCGGCGAGGATCGCCACCGCGTCGTCGAGCGAGCCGATGGCGGCCATGCCACCAGTGAGCTCGACGAACCGACAGACGGCGTCCACCTTGGGCCCCATCGATCCGGCCGCGAAGTCGAGGCTGCGCAGGCCGGCCGGGGTCTCGCGCAGGATGGGCGCCGCGTCGGGCGTGCCGAAGTCACGCAGGACGTGCTCGACGTCGGTGACGACCAGGAGCACGTCGGCGTCGAGCGCCTCGGCGAGCACCGCACTGGTCAGGTCCTTGTCCACGACCGCCTCGACGCCCTGCAGGTCGCCCCGCTCGTCGCGGATGACCGGCACTCCCCCGCCACCAGCGCAGACCACGACCGCGCCGCTCTCCAGAAGCAGGCGGATCAGCCGGGTCTCCACGACCCGCTGCGGGCGGGGTGACCCGACGACCCGGCGCCAGCCGTCGCCGTCCGGCTTGACCACCCAGCCGCGGTCGGAGGCCAGGCGGGCCGCCTGCTCACGGGTGTACATCTCGCCGACGAACTTGGTGGGGTCGGCGAATGCGGGGTCGGCCGCCTCGACCAGCGTCTGGTTGATGATCGCGGCGACCTGACGACCGGGCAGGCGGTTCTGCATCGCCTGGAGCAGCCAGTAGCCGATCATCCCTTGGGTCTGGGCGCCCAGGACGTCGAACGGGTACGGCGTGGTCAGGTGCGGGTCCGACGCGCTCTGCAGCGCCAGCACCCCGACCTGTGGGCCGTTGCCGTGGGTGACCACGAGCTCGTGCTCGGCCGCGAGCGGGGCCAGCGACTCGACAGCACGTCGTACGTTGGCCTCCTGCACCTCGGCGTCGGGCTTCTGTCCGCGCTGGAGCAGCGCGTTCCCACCGAGGGCGACGACGATGCGCATCTCACGAGTCCATCTCAGGCGCCCAGGGTGGCCACGAGCACGGCCTTGATGGTGTGCATCCGGTTCTCGGCCTGGTCGAAGACGATCGAGTGCTCCGACTCGAAGACGTCGTCGGTCACCTCGAGCGCGTCCATGCCGGTCTGCTGGAACAGCTCCTCCCCCACCTTGGTGTGGCGGTCGTGGAACGCCGGCAGGCAGTGCATGAACTTGACGTCGGGGTTGCCGGTCGCCTTCACCGTGGCGATGTTGACCTGGTAGGGCCGCAGCAGGTCGATCCGCTCGGCCCACACCTCCCGGGGCTCGCCCATCGAGACCCACACGTCGGTGTAGAGGTAGTCGACGCCCGCGACGCCCTCGGCAACGTCCTCGGTGTGCGTGATGCGGGCGCCGGTCGTCTCGGCGATCCCGAGCGCCTGGTCGATGACGTTCTCGGGGTTCCACAGGGCCCTGGGCGCCACGATCCGCACGTCCATCCCCATCATGGCGCCGGCGACCAGCAGCGAGTTGCCCACGTTGTTGCGGGCATCCCCCAGGTAGGCGAACGCGATCTCCTGGTCGTGGCGGTCACAGTGCTCGCGCATGGTGAGCATGTCGCACAGCGTCTGCGTGGGGTGCCACTCGTCGGTCAAGCCGTTCCAGACGGGCACTCCTGCCTGCGCGGCCAGCGTCTCCACGTTGGTCTGCGCAGAGCCGCGGTACTCGATGCCGTCGTACATGCGGCCGAGCACGCGAGCGGTGTCCGCCATCGACTCCTTGTGCCCGATCTGGGAGCCGGTCGGGTCGAGGTAGGTCACCCGGGCCCCCTGGTCGAAGGCAGCGACCTCGAACGCGCACCGGGTCCGGGTGGAGGTCTTCTCGAAGATGAGGGCGATGTTCTTGCCGGTCAGCCGCGGACGCTCGGTGCCGGCGTACTTCGCCCGCTTGAGCTCGGCGGCGAGGTCGAGGAGGAACTTCCACTCCTGGGGAGTGAAGTCGACCTCCTTGACGAAGCTGCGGTTGCGGAGGTTGAAGGCCACGGTGCTCAGATCCCTTCTCGTTCGATGGGGCAGGTCATGCAGCGAGGCCCGCCGCGGCCGCGTCCGAGCTCGCTGCCTTGGATGGTCACGACCTCGATGCCCTTCTTGCGCAGGTAGGTGTTGGTGGTGACGTTGCGCTCGTAGGCGACGACGAGTCCGGGACTGACGGCGAGTACGTTGCAGCCGTCGTCCCATTGCTCGCGCTCGGCGGCCTGGACGTCCTGGGTCGCGGAGAGGACGCGGATCTGCTCGATGCCCAGCGCGCGCGCGATGGTGCCGTGCATCTCCTCGGCCGGGTGCGGCGTCACCTTCAGCTCGTGTCCCGGCTCGTCACCGGCGTTGCCGGGCTCGATCGTGTAGGACGGCAGCATCCCGAGCCCGACGTACTTGGTGAAGGTGTGCTCGTCGACCATCGTCATGACCGTGTCGAGGTGCATGAAGGCCCGCTTCTGCGGCATGGACAGGGCCACGATCTTGGTGGCGCTGCCTGCCCGGAAGAGTCGCCTGGCCAGGCGTTCGACGCCCTGAGGGGTGGTCCGCTCGCTCATGCCGATGAGGACGGCGCCGCGGCCGAGCACGAGGATGTCGCCGCCCTCGGTGGTGGCCTGCCCGTTGACCGTGCCCTCGGACCAGACGTGGAACCTGGCGTCCGCGAAGAACGGATGCCAGCGGTAGATCGCCTCGTAGTGGATCGTCTCGCGGATCCTGGCCCGCTTGCGCATCGCGTTGATCGACACCCCGTCGAAGATCCAGGCGGACGTGTCGCGCGTGAACAGGTGGTTGGGCAGCGGAGGCAGCAGCAGGTCGTCGAGGCCGAGCGCCTGGACGACGACCGAGGACGGCTCGTCGGTGCGCTCGAGAAGCTCGCGCTTGGTCATGCCGCCGATGAGGTACTCGGTGAGCTCGCTGTCGCTCATGGAGCCGAAGACCTGGTGCAGGCTGTCGAGAGCCATCGGGCCGTAGACGCGCTCGTCGAGGGCCTCCTCCAGCACGTACTTGCGGGCCTCCGGGATGGCCAGGGTCTCGGTCAGCAGCTGGTCGAGCATGTGCACCTCGACGCCGAGGTCCCGCAGGGTCTCGGCGAAGGCGTCGTGCTCCTGCTTGGCGCGCTTGACCCAGAGCACGTCGTCGAAGAGGTACTCGTCGTGGTTGGTCGGGGTCAGCCTCTTCAGCTCGAGGTCTGGCCGGTGCAGGATCACCTGTCGCAGGCGGCCGACCTCCGAGTCGACGTGCAGGTTCCGGTTCATGGCATGGCACTCCTCTCTGGACCTCCTCACCTTCCAGCGCGGCGCCCCCCGGGCGGAGGGGTCGAAGGTCCCCCGGCAACGGGTCCGTGGACACCTCTCAGGAAAACCTCAGCAGTGGTTGCGTGGAGTCGGCGCAGATGCGCTTCGCGAAAGGACGAACCATGGCCACCAAGCAAGCGCCGCCGAGGGCGGCCCACAAGACCACCGCTCCGGCGAAGGAGCCGAGGTCCTTCCACTTCCCCAGCGCCTTCACGGTGCTGTTCGGCGTCACGATCGCGGTCTGGCTGCTGGCCTTCATCGTCCCCACCGGCACCTACGCGACCGATGCCGACTCGGGTCGCCCCATCCCCGGCAGCTACGAGGCCACGCAGGCCGGACTCTCGTTCGGCGACCGGCTGATGGAGCTGTTCCTGGCTCCGATCAACGGTCTCTACGGTGTCATCAACCCCGACGGCTACATCGGTCCCTACGAGAGCGGTGAGCTGTACGGCGCCGCTGGCGTCTTCCTGTTCGTCCTGGCCATCGGAGTCTTCATCACGATGGCCATGCGGACCGGGGCGATCGACAACGGAGTGGCGCGCATCGCGCAGCGCACCAAGACCCGGGGCGCCGTCCTGATCGCGGTGCTGATGGTGCTGTTCTCCATCGGTGGCACGACCGAGGGGATGGCCGAGGAGACGCTGGGCTTCTACGCCCTGCTGATCCCCTTGATGCTGGCGCTGGGCTACGACCGCCTCGTCGCGGCCGCCACGATCCTCATCGGCGCCGGCATCGGCGTGCTCGCCTCGACGGTGAACCCGTTCGCCACCGGAGTCGCCTCCGACGCCGCGGACATCTCGATCGGCGACGGCATCGGCTTCCGGTTCCTGATGTACGTGCTGCTGGTCCCCGTCGGCGTGTGGTGGGTCCTGCGTTACGCGCGGAAGGTCAAGAAGGACCCGGCCACCTCGATGGTCGGCCACGTCGACGGTGACGACGAGCTGCGGGCCCAGGGCCTGCGCGACGTCCCTGTCCTGACCGGCCGCGAGAAGAGCGTGCTGGGCATCGTCGGGCTGACCTTCGCGTTCATGATCTTCGCGATCGTGCCGTGGGCACAGGTCATCAACGGCCCCGACGCGGCCAGCTACGGCTGGCAGCTCGACTGGTACTTCCCCGAGCTGGCGGCGCTGTTCATCGTGATGTCTCTGGTCGTCGGCCTCATCGGCGGCCTGGGCGAGAAGGGCCTGACCGACACCATCGTCAAGGGTGCCGGCGACTTCATCGGGGTCGGGCTGATCATCGTCTTGGCGCGCGGCGTCACCGTGATCATGAACAACTCCGAGATCACCGGGACGATCCTGCACTCGATGGAGGACCTGGTCAGCAACACCGACTCCGGCGTCTTCGGCGCGGTGATGTTCCTGATCAACCTGCCGCTGGCGTTCCTGGTCCCGTCGACGTCCGGGCACGCCGCCCTGGCGATGCCGATCCTGGCCCCGCTGGCCGACTTCGCCGGCGTGTCCCGGGCCATGGTGGTCACGGCCTACCAGTCGGCCTCCGGGATCATCAACCTGATCACCCCGACCTCGGCGGTGGTGATGGGTGGACTCGCCCTGGCCAAGGTCCGCTACGACCAGTACCTGCGCTTCGTGCTCCCTCTGGTGGGCATCTTGCTGGTGCTGTGCGTCGTGATCATCGGCATCGGCGCGGCCCTCTGAGAAGGCCGTGTCTCGCGCCGACGACCGACAACGGCGGCCCGGGCCCCACGGGGGTCCGGGCCGCGATCCATCTCCACGGAGCTGCGACATGGCCGCATTGCACGAGCTGAGGTACTCGGAGTGCCAGGCGCTCCTGCGCGCAGGCATCCTCGGACGCCTCGCCGTCGTCGCACCCGACGGGCCCCACGTGGTGCCCGTCAACTACTCCGTGACCAATGACGCCGTCATCATCGCCACCACCCCGGACGGGCTGCTGGCTCGTCACGGCCCTGGAACCAGGGTCGCCTTCGAGGCCGACCATGTCGACCACGGCTACGAGCACGGGTGGAGCGTGATGGTGCGCGGCACCCTCGCCGTCCTCGACGATGCGACCGAGATCGCCCGGATCCGTGCCACGTGGGCTCCCCGCCCCTGGGCCAGCGGTAGCCGTTCGCTGCTCCTCAAGCTGCCCTTGACAGAGCTGAGCGGCAGGCGGCTCGGCTCCGGCTGGGACCCGATGTCCGAGCTTCCCGTGCCGAGGGCCTGATCAGGAACCGGTGACCTAGGTCCTGGTCCTGCTCGACCTGGGCCCCTGGGTGGGTGCCGTCGGACTCGCGAGGATGAGAACAAGTCCTAAGGAGATGTTCTCGATGAGCGCCGTGACGTACCCGGTCCACGTGGATGCCCGCCTCGACTCCGAGGTCAGTCGCTGGCTGTGGTTGCTCAAGTGGTTGCTGGCGATCCCGCACTACGTGGTGCTGGCCTTCTTGTGGGTGGCCTTCGTGGTGCTGAGCGTGGTGGCGTTCTTCGCGATCCTGTTCACCGGGCGCTACCCCCGCGCGATCTTCGACTTCAACGTGGGCGTTCTCCGCTGGCAGTGGCGCGTCTCGTACTACGCCTACGGCGCGCTCGGCACCGACCGCTACCCGCCGTTCACCTTGCGCGACGACCCGGACTACCCCGCCCACCTGGAGGTGGACTATCCCCAACGCCTCTCGCGTGGGCTGGTGCTCGTCAAGTGGTGGCTGCTGGCCATCCCGCACTACCTGATCGTGGGGCTGCTCGTGGGTGGCACGGGCTACTACATCGGGAACGCCGACGACCGCTCCCACCTGGCGGCGACCGGCCTGATCCCGCTGCTCGCGTTCGTGGCCGGCGTCGTCCTGCTCTTCACCGGCCGCTACCCGCAGCCCCTGTTCGACTTCCTGCTGGGTCTCAACCGCTGGGTGCTCCGCGTCGCGGGCTACGCAGCTCTGATGACCGACACCTACCCGCCCTTCCGCCTCGACCAGGGCGGCCACGAGGACGGCAGGGGAACCCTCACCCTGGAGCCAGGACCGACCTCCCCGGCGCCTCCCCCACCGCCGGCAGGACCTCCGCCCCAGTCGACCGTTTCTCGTTGGACGACGCGCCGCATCGTGTCGCTGCTCGCCGGCTGCGTTCTCGTCTTCGTCACCTTGGGGCTCGCGGTGCCAGGCGCGGCGCTCCTGGTGGCAGACCAGGCGGCCCGTGACCACGACGGCTTCCTGATGAGTCCGGAGCAGAGCCTGCGCACCACGACGTACGCCATCACCTCGGCTGAGCAGATGCAGGTCGACGCGCCCGCTGAGGTGACCCCCGCCGCCTTCTTGGGTGACCTCAAGATCACGGCTGTGGCGAACGACCCCACCGCCGTCTTCATCGGCATCGGACCCAAGGCCGCCGTCGAGTCGTACCTCGCCGGCGTGCGGCACGTCACGTTGGTCGACCTGAGGGACGGCGAGCCCGTCTACAGGACGACCCCTGGCCTGGCGCCCACAGCGACGCCGCAGTCGCAGAACTTCTGGGCCGCGAGCGCCTCCGGCCCGGGCACCCAGGAGGTCACCTGGACGCCGGCATCGGGCGAGTGGTCCGCGCTGGTCATGAACGCCGATGCCAGCAGGGCGGTCGACGTCACCGTGACGGCCGGCGCCGAGGTACCTGCACTCCACTGGATCGTGGCCGTCCTGCTCGCACTGGCCGCCCTCAGCCTCGCCGGCGCCGTCGTCCTCATCGTGGTCCCGCTCCGCGGCGTGTCCCGGATGGATGTTGACCGATGAGGTGAGCGGCGGGAACCCGTCCGTGCCGGTCGGCCCGTCCCAGCAGGGACCAAGGTCACTGGCTCGGCCCGGGCGCAGGTGGTGTCATGAACGTCGTGCCCATCTCCGAGACGACACCGCCCGCGCCCGCGCCACTCGACGTCTGGTCCTACGAGGACCACGCCCTCGACCTCGACCTGCGCTGGTGGGCTGCCGCCAACTACCTGACCGTCGGCCAGATCTACCTGCGCGAGAACGCGCTCCTGCGCGAGCCGCTGCGGCTCGAGCACATCAAGCCGCGGCTGCTCGGTCACTGGGGCACCAGCCCCGGGCTGTCGATGATCTACGCGCTGATCAACCGGGTGATCCGCGAGACCCACACCGACTGGCTCTACGTCACCGGGCCGGGGCACGGCGGGCCGGCGCTGGTCGCGGCCGGATGGCTCGAAGGCACCTACTCGGAGATCTATCCCCACGTCGGCGACGACGCGGCCGGTGTGCGCACCCTGTTCCGGCAGTTCTCCTCGCCCGGCGGGGTTCCCAGCCACGTGAGCGTCCAGACACCGGGCAGCATCCACGAGGGTGGTGAGCTCGGCTACGCGCTCGTCCACGCTGCGGGTGCTGCCTTCGACAACCCGGAGCTCACGGTCGCCTGCGTGGTCGGCGACGGCGAGGCCGAGACCGGACCGCTCTCGGGCTCCTGGCGACTGCCCGCCTTCCTCAACGCCCGCCGTGACGGTGCCGTGCTGCCGATCCTGCACGTCAACGGCTACAAGATCGCCGGACCGACGCTGCTGGGACGAAGCTCCGACGACAACATCGTGTCCTACCTGCGGGGCCAGGGCTGGGACCCGACCATCGTCGCTGGCGACGACCCGCGCGAGGTCTTCCCCGCCTTGTACGGCGCCCTCCGCGGTGCGCAGGCCCGGATCGAGTCGATGCGGCACGAGGCCCGCTCCGGCGGTTCGCCGACAGCCCAGGCACCATGGCCCGCCATCGTGCTGCGCACCCCGAAGGGCTGGACGGGTCCGGACGTCGTCGACGGAGTCCAGGTCCAAGGCACCTTCCGAGCACACCAGGTACCGCTGGCCGGACTCGCTGAGAACCCCGAGCACCTGCGCATGCTCGAGGAGTGGCTGCGTTCCTACGCACCCGAGACCCTCTTCGACGAGCACGGTCGACTGGTGCCGGAGCTCCGGGCGCTGGCTCCCGAGGGCGACAAGCGGATGTCGGCCACTCCACACGCCAACGGTGGCCGGGTTCGCGAGGACCTGCCGGCCATCGACCTGGCGACCTACGAGGTGGCGATCGAGGCGCCGGGGCGCCTGCGCGTCAGCAACACCTTCTCGTCCGGTGAGCTGATGCGCGACCTCTACGCCGCGACCACCAAGCCCGACGGCGGCGGCACGTTCCGGCTGTTCTCGCCCGACGAGACCGCCAGCAACCGGCTCCAGGCCGTCTTCGACGTGACGGACCGGTGCTTCGTCGGGCAGGTGCTCGACACCGACGACCACCTGGGCCACGACGGTCGCGTGATGGAGGTGCTCAGCGAGCACCTGTGCCAGGGCTGGCTGGAGGGCTACACGCTGACCGGCCGGCACGGCGTCTTCGCGACCTACGAGGCGTTCGCGATGGTGTCCGCCTCGATGGCCGTCCAGCACGTGAAGTGGCTGCAGCACGCTCAGGAGCTGCCCTGGCGCGAGTCCGTGTCGTCACTCAACGTGCTGCTCACCTCGACCTGCTGGCGCAACGACCACAACGGCTTCTCCCACCAGGGACCCGGCCTGATCGACGCGATGCTGCCTCTGTCGCCCGGTGTGGTCCGCGTGTGGCTGCCACCGGACGCCAACTCGACGCTCTCGATCATGGACCACTGCCTGCGCAGCACCGACCACGTCAACCTGATCGTGGTCGACAAGCAGCAGCACCTGCAGTACCTCACGCTCGAGGAGGCTCACCGCCACTGCGCCACCGGCGCCGGGGTCTGGGAGTGGGCGGGCAACTGCCCGGAGGACGAGCAGCCCGACATCGTGCTGGCCTGCGCGGGAGACGTGCCGACCCAGGAGGCGCTGGCAGCCGCAGAGCTGCTGCGCGACCACGTGCCCGACCTGAAGGTCCGGTTCGTCAACGTGGTCGACCTGATGGCACTGCTGCCGGAGAACGACCACCCGCACGGCTACGCGGACAGCCAGTTCGACGACCTCTTCACCCCCGACAAGCACGTGGTGTTCGCCTTCCACGGCTACCCGCGTGCCGTCCACCAGCTCATCCACGGCCGCAGCAACCCCGGCCGCTTCCACGTCAGGGGCTTCAGCGAGCAGGGCACCACCACGACGCCGTTCGACATGGTCGTGCTGAACCGGATGTCGAGGTACCACCTGGCGCAGGAGGTGCTGCGGCGGGCCAGCCGCAGGCCCGACGGCTGGGACGAGCTGCGTCGGCTGTGCGCCCACCGGCTCGCGGAGCACGAGCGCTACATCCGCGAACACCTCGAGGACCTGCCCGACATCGCGGGCTGGACCTGGCGCGCAGCCGAGGTGTGATGCCTGCCTGGGCTGCCGCGTCTCCGGTGCGGAGGAGGATGCGGCCCCTGCTGTGGGCCGATGCGGGGGCCAGCATCGGCACGGCGGCGCGTCTGCTGGACGGGGGCGACGACTCGTGCGTGCTCGTGCGCCTGCCCGGCGGATTCGGGATCGCCACCGACCACGACTTCCGCGCGTCCTTGGCCGACGACTCGGTGTCGCGGGAGACGGCCCTGGGTGCGATCTGCTCGGCACCCGTGGTCACGGTCAACGAGCACGCCGACGCCCCCGCAGCCCTGCTCCAGATGATCGAGCACGGCATCCACCACCTCGTCGTCACGACCGACACCGGCGACCCGGCCGGAGTGCTCAGGCTCGTGGATCTCGCGTCGGCCGACGTACGCGACCCGCTGCTCGTCCGGGCGTCGGTACGACGAGCGCGGTCGATCGAGGAGCTCGGCCCGGCGACCTCAGCGCTGGGCGAGACCGTGCTCGAGATGGCCGAGCTCGGCACGCCGGCGCTCCAGGTCAGCGGCGTCCTGTCCGCCGTGCGGGACCTGGTCGTCCAGCGTGTGGTGGAGCTGACCCCGACCGCCGCCCCGGCAGACGAGGTGTCCTGGCTCGTGCTGGGTTCGGCAGCCCGTCGCGAGGCGCTTCCCCGCTCCGACGTGGACACGGCTCTGACCTGGCCCGACTCCCTGGCCGGACGTGAGTCGGACCTACGCGAGGATGCCGATCTGGTGTTGTCGGGCCTCGAGCGATGCGGGCTGTCCAGGTGCCCGGACGGCGCGAACGCGACGGAGCCCTTGTTCAGCCATTCCGTCGGGGAGTGGCGGGAGGTCACCCGCCGCTGGACCCACCACCCGGAGTCGCAGAGCGCGCTGCTGCTTGCCTCGATCGTGGCCGACAACCGCGCGCTGACGTCCGTCGACCTCGGCAGCGACCTGATGCGGTCGATGCTCGACGCGGCCAGGAGCCGGGCCTTCCTCAGCGCCCTGCTCGGCTTCACCGTGGCGGTGAAGCCTGCCCGAGGCATCCTGCGCGACTTCGCGGTCGACCACGCCAGCGCCCACAGGGGCCGCCTCGACATCAAGCACGGTGGCCTGTGGCCCATCGTGCTGCTCGGCCGGTGGCTGGCTCTCGCGGCGGGCGTGCCGACCGGCTCGACCGTCGACCGGATCATCCGCGGCACCCAGGCCGGGCTCCTCACCAGCGACGAAGGGGACGATCTCGTCGCCGCCTTCGAGCTGATCTTCCAGCTGCGCTTCGACCGGGAGCTCGCCGCCATCAGGTCGGGCGGTTCCGCGGACAGCCACATCGCGCCCGCGTCACTCGAGCCCCTCCAGCGGCGCTTCCTGCGCGACAGCCTCCACGCGGTCTCGCGCATCCAGACATCCATCCGCAAGGCCTGGGCCTCGAGGGGGCCGTAGGCCGCGGCGCGTGCCCGACCCGTCGGCGGGACCAACGTCCCGGCGCCAGGGGACGTTCCGCCGTGGGCGGGCCCACTGGCCGCTTCCTACGTTGGACCAGCCAGCCTCGACCGCGCCCGTGACAGGAGTCCCCGTGGACCCGACCGACATCGCCCGATGGCAGTTCGCCATCCTCACCGTCTACCACTTCCTCTTCGTGCCCATCACGATCGGGCTCTCGGCGATCGTGGCGGGCTACCAGACGGCCTGGATCCGCACGCGCAACGAGCAGTGGCTGCGGCTGACCAAGTTCTTCGGCAAGCTGTTCCTGATCAACTTCGCCATCGGCGTGGTGACCGGGATCGTGCAGGAGTTCCAGTTCGGCATGAACTGGAGCGACTACTCCCGCTTCGTCGGTGACATCTTCGGCGCGCCCTTGGCGGTCGAGGGCCTGCTGGCCTTCTTCCTGGAGTCGACGTTCCTGGGCCTGTGGATCTTCGGCTGGGACCGCCTGCCCGAGAAGGTGCACACCGCGTGCATCTGGCTGGTCCACGTCGGCACGCTGTTCTCGGCCTACTTCATCCTGGCCGCCAACTCCTGGATGCAGAACCCGGTCGGCTACCGGTTCAACCCCGACACCGGCCGCGCGGAGATGGAGGACTTCGCCGCGGTGATGTTCAACAAGGTGCAGCTGGTGACCTTCCCGCACGTGGTGCTCTCGGCGTACCTCACGGGCGCTGCGTTCGTCGTCGCCATCGCCTTCTGGCAGCTGGTCCGCGGCAAGCGGGAGGACACCGACCTCTACCGCAAGGCGTTGCGCACCGGAGCTGCCGTCGCGCTGATCGCCGCGGTCGGCGTAGCGGTCACGGGCGACATCCAGGGCAAGATCATGACCGAGGTCCAGCCGATGAAGATGGCGGCCGCCGAGGCGCTCTACGAGACCGAGACGAACGCCGGTTTCTCGCTGCTGACCGTCGGCAGCCTCGACGGGAGGGAGGAGAAGTTCTCCGTCAAGGTGCCCGGTCTCCTCTCGTTCCTGGCCACCGGGGACTTCGACAGCGAGGTCAAGGGAGTCAACCAGCTGCGCGAGGAGTACCAGCAGACCTACGGGCAGGACCCCGGCGCGACGTACTACTCCCCCAGCGGCTACGTCCCGAACATCCCGCTGTCGTACTGGACGTTCCGGTTGATGATCGGCCTCGGCGTGCTGGGGGCACTGATCGCCGGATGGCTGCTGCTGGCGACCCGCCGGGGCAGGCGTCCGCGCGGACGGACCATCATGTGGGCCGCGCTCTGCCTGCCCTTCTTGCCCCTGCTGGCCAACTCCTTCGGCTGGATCTTCACCGAGGCCGGCCGCCAGCCGTGGGCGGTGTTCGGACTGATGACGACCGCCTCCGGCGTCTCGCCCGGCGTCAGCACCTTCGAGGTCACCACCTCGCTGACCCTGCTGACCCTTCTCTACGCGGTGCTCGCGGTCATCGAGGTCAAGCTGATGTTCACCTACATCGCCCGAGGAGCCGACCCAGCACCCGTCCCGACCGACGACGACAGCGGCGACGCCGACCGTCCGCTCGCCTTCGCCTACTGAGAGGCCGACATTCCCATGGAGCTCACCACCGTCTGGTTCTCGCTCATCGCCGTGCTCTGGATGGGCTACTTCGCCCTGGAGGGCTTCGACTTCGGGGTGGGCATGCTGCTGCCCGTCCTGGCCAAGGACGACACCGAGCGACGCGTGCTCATCAACACCATCGGCCCGGTCTGGGACGGAAACGAGGTCTGGCTGCTGGTTGCCGGCGGCGCGACGTTCGCGGCCTTCCCCGAGTGGTACGCCACGCTGTTCAGCGGCTTCTACCTCCCGCTGCTGCTGATCCTGATCGCGCTCATCGTCCGAGGACTGGCCTTCGAGTACCGCGCCAAGCGCGAGGACGCCACCTGGCGGGCGCGCTGGGACCTCGCGATCGTGATCGGCTCCTTCCTGCCTGCGCTGCTGTGGGGGGTCGCCTTCGCCAACATCCTGCGCGGCGTCCCGATCAACGCCGACAAGGAGTACGTCGGCGGGTTCTTCAACCTGCTCAACCCCTACGCGTTGCTGGGCGGCGCGATGACGCTGCTGCTGTTCCTCACCCACGGCGCGATCTTCATCAGCCTCAAGACCGACGGGCGGATCCGTCACGCGGCACGCGACCTGGCCCAGAAGGTCGGTGTCGCGGCCGCCGTCGTCGCCGTCGCCTTCCTGCTCTGGACCCAGCTCGACACCGGCACCGTCGGCTCGGCTGTCGCGTTCGTGGTCGCGGCCGGCGCACTGGTCGCCGGACTGGTGGCCGTGAGAGCCGGGCGTGAGGGCTGGGCGTTCCTGGGCACCTTCGTGGCCATCGCCATCGGAGTGGCTGGCCTGTTCCTGGCCCTGTTCCCCGACGTGATGCCGACCAGCCTGGACGACGGCTTGAGCCTGACGACCACCAACGCCTCCGCGACGGCGTACACCCTGAAGATCATGACGGTGGTCGCGGTGATCTTCACGCCCGTCGTGCTCGCCTACCAGGGCTGGACCTACTGGGTCTTCCGCAAGCGGATCTCGGTGCACCACATCCCGCAGCCCGCGAGCTCCACCACCTCCACGATGTCGTGAGACCCTCGGACCCGCGGCTGCGACGTCTGCTCCGACCCGGGGCCCGCCCGTTGGCCGGTGTCCTGGGCAGCGGACTCGCCACCTGCCTCCTCGTCCTCCTCCAGGCCTGGGTCGTGACTGACCTGGTCGTCCGCGCGGTCGAGGGCCGGGACGTGCGTACGGCGGCCTGGTCGATCGTCGTGGTGCTCGCGCTCCGTGGGGCGGTGACGTGGGCCGGTGACATCTTCTCAGCGAGAGCAGCCGCGAGCGTCGGCACCGACCTGCGTCGGCGACTGGTGGCGGCTGCCGCCGACCCCGCGACGGGCGGACGCAGCGGCGAGCTCACGGTCCTGGTCACCCGAGGCGTGACGGCGATCGAGCCCTACCTCACGCGCTACCTGCCGGCACTCGTGCTGGCCGCCGTGCTGCCTGCCCTGACGATCGTGGCGATCGCCACACAAGACCTGCTGAGCGCGGTCATCGTCCTGTCCACCCTGCCGCTCGTACCGGTCTTCGGAGTGCTCGTCGGTCTGGCCACCCGCGACCGGGCCCGGGAGCAGTGGGCGGAGATGGGCGCACTGTCCGGGCACTTCGTCGACGTGATGAAGGGGCTGCCGACGCTGGTCGCCCATCGCCGGGCCCGCGCCCAGTCCGACCGCATCCGCGAGGTCACCGAGCGCTACCGGGCCGCGTCGATGCGTACGTTGCGCATCGCCTTCGCCTCCTCCGCCGTGCTGGAGCTCGTCGCGACCCTGTCGGTGGCGCTGGTCGCAGTGACGGTCGGCGTCCGCCTCGCCTCTGGGTCGATGGAGCTGCCCAGCGCACTCGTGGTCCTGCTGCTCGCGCCGGAGGCCTACTGGCCGCTGCGCCGCGTCGGCGCGGAGTTCCATGCCGCCGCCGAGGGGGTGGCGACGTTCGAGGCTGCGCATGCCCTCCTCGAGGCTGGTCAGCCGGGCCAGGCCGGGCGCGGTGCGGCCGCGCCGGGCACGGACCTGATCGTCTCCGGTCTCGAGGTCACCTACCCCGGCCGCGTCACACCGGCGCTCGCCCGGCTGGACACGGTGCTGCCGGCGCGAGGTGTCACCGTAGTCACCGGAGGATCCGGGTGCGGGAAGTCGACCCTGCTGGCGGCGCTGGCGGGACTGGTCGAGCCGAGCGCCGGCCAGGTCCTTGCGGCTGGGCACCCGGTGGGTGGCTCACCGTGGCAGGAGCAGGTCGCCTGGCTGCCGCAGCGCCCCGTCTTCGTCGCCGGCTCGATCGCCGACAACCTCCGGCTGGCCGCGCCGCTCGCCGAGGACCAGCGCCTCTGGGCGGCGCTGCGGCGGGTCGCCCTCGAGGAGCGCGTCCGGGCTCTGCCCGAGGGTCTCGACACCGTGCTCGGCGAGGACGGTGCCACTCTCTCGGCCGGAGAGCGGGCCCGCCTGGCCCTGGCCCGCGTGGTGGTCGCGCAGCGACCCTGGGTGCTGCTCGACGAGCCCACCGCGCACCTCGACGATCTCACCGAGCAGGTCATCGCGGACACCATCATGGAGCTCGGCCGCGAGTCGGCCGTCGTCGTGGTGGCCCACCGGGACGCGATCGTCGCGCTGGCGGACCGGACGCTGCAGCTCGAACCGCCGTCATCCCCCGCGACGAAGCCGTCCCCATCCGCTCCGGCTCACCAGGCAGCCCCGCAACCGGCGGCCGCGCCGTCGATACGCGCCAAGGATCCCTGGCCGCTGTGGGCAGCCACGCTGGTGGGCGCGGCGGCCTCCGCTTCCGGTGTCGCCTTGACGGCCACGGCCGGCTGGCTGATCGTCCAGGCCTCCACCCGACCCGGAGTACTGACCTTGCTGGTAGCGATCGTCGGAGTCCGCACCTTCGGACTGGCCCGACCGGTGCTGAGGTACGTCGAGCGGCTGCGGTCCCACGACTCGGCCCTGAGGCTGCTTGCCGAGCGGCGGGTCCAGGTCTACGAGGCAGTCGTCCCCCTCGTGCCCGGACGTCTGGGCCGGCGTCGGGGCGACGTCTTGGCCTCGGTCGTCGATGACGTCGACAGCGTCGTGGACCGAGAGCTGCGGGTCCGGATGCCGGTGCGCACCTACGCGATCGTCGCGGGACTCGCCGTTGCTGTCTCGGCCCTCGTCCTGCCCGCGGCGGCGGTGCCGATCGCCCTCGGTTCGCTGGTCGCGGGAGGCGGTGGCTGGCTCCTGGCCCGGTTCGGCGCCCGACGGCCCGAGCGCGAGCTGGTGACGGCCAGGGCCGAGCTCAGTGCCGCCGTCCTCGACAGCGTCCAGGTGGCGAGCGAGCTGAGGATGTGGCAGGCGACCGACCGTGCGACCGACAGGGTCGGGGACATCGCCGGCCGCATCGGGAGCTGCGGGCGCCGCGCGGCCACGTGGCTCGGTGCGGGGCGCGGCCTCGTCCTCGTCGCGACCGGTGCCGCGATGGCAGTCACGGCCGCAGTCGCTGCCGCCGCGTCGCGAACCGGCGAGGTGTCTGCCCCCATGCTCGCGCTCGTCGTACTCGTCCCACTCGCTCTGGTCGATGTCGCCGTGGGCGTTCCCGACGCGGGCGCCCTCTCGGTCCGCACCGCCGCGGCCGCCGCCCGGCTCCACCGCCTGGCCACCGCGGCGCCAGCGGTGCGCGACACCGTGGCGACGACGAGCCCGGCTTCCTCCGACCTGGTGCTCGACTCCGCACGAGCCCGTTGGGCGCCGCACGCACCTCTGACCACCCCGGCCTCGTTGTCGTTGTCCCGCGGTGAGCGGGTGGCGTTGATCGGCCCGTCCGGCTCGGGTAAGAGCACCGTGGCAGCACTGCTGCTCCGCTTCCTGGACCCAGCGGAGGGCTCCCTCGCTGTCGGCGGCGCGCCCGCCCGCTCGATGTCCCTGGACGATCTTCGCCGCCGCGTCGGCCTGGTGGACGACGATCCGCACGTGTTCGCCACGACGGTCGCCGAGAACATCAGGTTCGCCCGGCCGGGTGCCAGCGACGACGACGTCGCGGACGCACTGCGGCGGGCGCACCTCGGCACTTGGCTGGACTCCCTGCCCGATGGTCTCGACGCCTGGATCGGGGAAGGGCACGCCGGGGTGTCCGGCGGTGAGCGCGCCCGGCTGGGCGTGGCCAGGTCCCTGCTGGCCGACCAACCGGTACTGGTGCTCGACGAGCCCACCGCCCATCTCGACCACCCGACGGCGCAGGCCCTGGCAGCCGAGGTGCTGAGCGGCCCGCGAGACCGCGCGGTCCTGTGGATCACCCATGGCTCCGCGGGCCTCGACCATGTGGACCGCATCGTGACGCAGGGCTCCGACTGGCCAGGCCGGCACCAGGGTCCGTGATCCGCGCTCCCTCGACAAGCCGCCTCTTCGGCGATCGGTACGGGGACGTGCGTACGGCACACAGGGGACCTTCGGCCCTGATGGGCGAGGCAGGAGCGGCGAAGACTGGGGGTGGCCAGAAGGCTGGCGACCAGCGCACCGCGGCCGTCGACAGAAGGAGTCATCATGAAGGCGCTCGTCTACCACGGTCCCGGCAAGAAGGCGTGGGAGGAGGTTCCTGACCCCAAGATCCTGCAGCCGACCGACGTGATCGTGCACGTCGACACCACCACGATCTGCGGGACGGACCTGCACATCCTCAAGGGCGACGTGCCGGCTGTCACTGACGGACGCATCCTCGGGCACGAGGGCGTCGGCACCGTCACCGAGATCGGCTCGGCCGTCACGACGATCGAGGTCGGCGACCGGGTCCTGATCTCCTGCATCAACTCGTGCGGCAGCTGCTCCTACTGCCACCAGGGGCTCTACGCCCACTGCCTGGCCGACGAGGGAGCCTCCGGAATCGGCTGGATCCTCGGACACCTCATCGACGGGACGCAGGCGGAGTACGTCCGGGTGCCGTTCGGCGACAACTCGCTCTACAAGCTTCCTGCCGGCGTCAGCGACGATGCCGCGGTGATGCTCTCGGACATCCTCCCGACCGGCTTCGAGATCGGCGTGAGGTACGGACGGGTGAAGCCCGGCGACGTGGTCGCCGTCGTCGGAGCCGGTCCGGTCGGGCTGGCAGCCATCATGACCGCGAGCCTCTACGGAGCCGCTCGCGTCGTCGCCCTGGACCTCGATGCCAACCGGCTCGAGAAGGCCAGGACCTTCGGCGCCACCGACGTGGTCAACAGTGCCGACGAGGACTGGGTCGACCAGGTCAAGGCGATGACCGACGGCTTCGGTGTCGACGTGGCCATCGAGGCGGTCGGCCTGCCGGCGACCTTCGATGCCTGCACCAAGATCGTCCGCCCCGGTGGATCGATCGCCAACGTGGGCGTGCACGGCGCTCCCGTCGAGCTGGCTCTCCAGGACCTCTGGATCATGGATCTGTCCATCACCACCGGACTGGTCAGCACCAACACCACGCCGATGCTCCTCAAGCTCGTGGCCCAGGACAAGCTCGCGGCGGCCTCGTTCGCGACCCACCACTTCACCTTCGAGCAGATGCTCGACGCCTACGACACCTTCGGTCGCGCAGCCGAGACGAAGGCCCTGAAGGTCGTCATCAAGCGCTGATCCAGAGACGTGCGGAGTTGTCGACATGCTCCGGACGAGCGCCGAGCAGGTGTCGTGGACATCTGCTCGGCGCAGCCGTGACTCGAGGCGACCTCCTGAAGTGGACCGTTGTGGTCGCGCGAGCGGTTGCTCCGTCTGCATCCGACAGCGTCGGATGCGCTCATGCGATGTCCCGCCGCGGTGTGACGGGCGGGAAGTCGATGTCGATGCGAGCCATCTTCGCGAAGTAGTTGGAGAAGGCGTTGGCAGCGACGTGGCCGATCACCTCGGCGATCTCACTGTCGGAGACGCCGACCTCGCGAGCGGCCTCCACGACGTCGTCGGGAACATCGCCCCGGCCGCTGTTGATGGCCGACGCCAGCTGGAGCACCGCACGGATGCGCGGGTCCGCACTCTCGCCCACGCGAGCCGCACCGATCTCCTCAGAGGACAGGTGCAGCGCGTGCTCGGCGACGTAGGAGTGCGCTGAGAGGCAGTACCCGCAACCGTTCTCCTCGGCAACCAGGAGTGCGATCCGCTCGCTGACGTCGGGGCCGAGGAGGCCGCCACTGAGTGCCTGGGAGAACTCGAGGTAGCCGTCGAGTGTGACCGGGCTGTTGGCCATCGCCCGGGTCAGGTTCGGGACGCTGCCGCCGAACGCCTTCTTCGCCCTCGCCAGTGCGGCTGCGGCACTCGGAGGTGCGGTGTTCGGGTCGATCGCGGGCAATGAGCTCATGGGTTCCTCCTTGGGTTGTGGTCGCCCCAAGGAGTCCGCCATCCAGAACGAGTGTTACGCCAAGGGCTCTCGAGAGACCAATCAGATGGGGAGGAGCAGCGTCGCGTTCCGAGGCGGCCGCTCCCCTTGGGAGATCGGTGCTCGCGGACGAGTTGGGGTGGGGCCAGAGGTGACGAGGAGAACAGTGGCGTCCGGCACGCGCCCCGGGTCCGAGGACCCGCCGGACGACACGCGTGCGCCCGGCTCGACCCCCTTTGCGGAGAGCGAGCTGGTCGAGCGTCTTCGTGCCGGCGACGAGACCGCGTTCTCCGAGCTCGTTGAGCGCCTCCATCCGGCGATGGTTCGACTCGCGCTGACCCGGGTCCGCAGCCGAGCAGTCGCCGAGGAGGTGGCCCAGGACGCCTGGCTCGGATTGCTGCGCGGCATCGAGACGTTCGAGGGCCGGTCGTCACTGCGCAGCTGGCTGTTCCGAATCGTCACGAACCGGGCCATCAGCACCGGCCTGAAGGAGCGGGCGCACCTACCGGTCGAGGATGGGGAACTAGAGCACCGGGACGGCAGGTTCAGCCAGGATGGGTGGTGGGTCACGCCGCCGACGCACTGGGCCGACGAGGTCATCGACCGGATCACCGCACCTGCGCTGGCCGGGCGCGTGCACGAGGCCATCGCGGAGCTCCCCCCAGGGCAGCGGGCGGTGGTAACGCTGCGTGACGTGGAGGGACTCACCAGCGCCGAGGTATGCGCCATCCTCGACATCAGCGAAGGCAACCAGCGCGTACTGCTGCACCGGGCCCGCACCCGGATCCGCGCCGCGCTCGAGCAGGAGGTCATCCCGTGAACGTCCGTTGGCCGTGGGCCCGCCGTGCTGCTCGACACGACATGACCTGCCGCGAGGCCGTCGCTCTGGTGACGGCCTACCTCGACGGCGCCCTCGAGGTGCGCGAGCACGACCTCCTCGAGCAACACCTCGACGAGTGCCCTCACTGTTCGGAACACCTCAAGCAGATCGAGGCGACGATCCTCCTCACCGGAGAGGTACGAGCCGAGCACCTCGATCCGTTGGCCCGTGAGGACCTGTTGGACCTCTACCGCCGCTGGCGCAGCGAGCGCGACCGCAGCTGAACCGATGCCGGCCCAACAGGCAGGCGAGAGGCAGGCTGACGAGGGGTCAGCAGTCCGGAAGGTACGGCTATCGCAGGTCCAGCCCGAACCAGACCCGGTCGCGCAAGGGGATCCCGTCGATCACCAGGTCGTCCGCGTAGCCCGTGTCGGCGCCGAACGCGTCTGGTTCGATGCTGCTGAAGCGGAAGCCACATCGCTGGTAGAAGCGCAGGTTGCCCACGTCAGCGGCGGCCGTTGCCACGGTCAGGCGAGCGTGCCCTCCTGCGCGTGACGCGGCCACCGCGTGCTCGACCAGCCGGCGTCCGATCCCGGTTCCTCGCATCGCTTCCGCCACGGCCATGTTCTTCAGCTCGACCTCTCCCTCCTTCTGGGCGTCGACGAGCTGCAGGTGTCCGACGATGTCGTCACCGAGCCGGGCGACCAGAACCATGCCCTCGTCGAGATAGGCGTCGAGCTGGGCGGGCGAATCCTCGGCTTCCTCGAAGAGTGGTCGCAAACCAGCCCGGTCACCGCCGTACGAGTCGATCCGGACCACGGGCACCGGGCGCCCGGTGGAGTCCGCGTTCACGCGGTCCGCAGAGCGATCGACAGGGTCGGGGACGCGGCCGTAGACCCAGGGGGCGAGGACGAGGCCCCGGCCGTCGGGATCCAGGAACGTGATGGCTCCGTTCGCCTTCCAGTAGGCGTGTTGCCCTGGGTCCGGGATAAGTCCGGCATCCAGGAGCTGCCTCGACGCGCTGGCCAGGGCGTCCTGGTCCTCCAGGTAGAGAACGAGCTGGTCCGTGCTCATGATGGGGACGTTGCCGGGGTGCGCGCGGACGATCTCCATCTGCACGGTGGTGTCCGGCAGTCCGAAGATCGTGCCGTCCTCGCCGTAGCTGGAGGTGAACTCGCCGACCACGGGAAGCCCGACCAGATCGCGGTAGAAGGCGACGGTCTCGTGGTAGCGGTTGCTGGCGCGAGCCCAGCGCAGCGCGCCGGGGGCCAGGTGGGCCGGCCATCGGGCGGTGGTCTTCATGTCGGTTCCTTCCTGATGGCTGCCGCTGTCTGCGCCATCGCGGTGACGAGCTGTGCGTCTTGGGCGGCGACAGCGGCTGCGTCGCCCGGGTCGGAGGCCGGCGTCAGGTGGACACAGGCAGATTCGAGAACGCGTGCGCCGACGTACCCGAGGACGGTCCGGAGCTGGGCACGCGCCCCGCCGCCGCGGCCCGGATTGGCCACGTCCAGCCAGGCCACGGGCTTCTCGTAGAGCTGGCCACCGCCGACTGTCCAGTCGAGGAGGTTCTTCAGGCTCCCGGGAAGCCCGCCTGCGTACTCGGGCGTCGAGAACAAGACGGCGTCAGCGGCCGCGATCCGGTCGAGCAGATCGCGCACCGCCCTCGGCTCCGGCTCCGTGCCCGGCACGAAGGCCGGCAGGTCCAGCAGACCGTCGTACAGGTCGGTGGTGACCCCCGGCCACGCTCGCCCGTGCAGCGCCTGCAGCGCTCGGGTGTTCGAGGACCCCGGCCGGGTGCTGCCGGAGATCAGTAGGACTCTGACCTGCTCCATGCTGTCCACTCCTGACTGATGGGCGGCACCGTCCCACGGCCGGCCGCCGCCGGGTCGAAGGCATCTCACGCGTGGGTTGAGGGTAGTGAGGAGGGCGGTGGCCGCGTGTCGCGTCGCAGCGGCCACCACCCGGGTGTCGAAGGCTCGGGCTAGAGCGCGACCAGACCCTCCATGCCGTGTCCGTCGAACTGCGGCAGTCCAGCCGCGGTGTCGACGAGCGTGAGGGTGTGGTCGGGCTCGATCCGGTATCCCTCGACCGTGCCCGCGAACGCGTTCTCGGCGTACAGGAACCTCCGGTCGCGGGTGATCGCGAGATCGATCGTGCCTCCGGTTCCGCCACCGGTGTGCGCCACGACGCCGTCAGGGGTACCCGTCAACGACGCCGTGCCGGCCTCATCGACGGCGAAGGCGCTGATCGTGGAGCTTCCGGCGTTGCCACCGAAGAACGTGTCACCGGTGCCGACCAGCCAGCACAGCGCGGCCTGGCCGTCCTGGATGCCGGCGGTGATCGTCTCGAGCGTCCCGTCGGACCGGATCCGATAGGTACTGACGCTCGAGCTGCCGGCGTTGGCGACGGCGAGCCGGGCGTGGGAGTCGAACGACACGGCGAACGGCACGGCCGACGCCGCCGGGTTCTCCACCGGGGCGGAGAGCCGACCGTTGTTGACGTTGAAGACGTCGATGGTGTTGTTGGCCTTGGTCGTCACCACGACGTGCTCACCGTCGCCCGTCTGCGCGATATCGGCGGGAGCGGTAATGAACTCGGGGCGCGCGTCGTTCGCAAGTCCGAGATCGCGCGAGGCGCCGGGGATGGGCGTCAGCAGTCCTACCGGGGTGATCCGGTAGCCGGTGACGTTGCCCGAGCCGCCGGCATTCAGGACGTAGAGCCGGTCATGCCCGGCTGACACGCTCACCGGGAAGACACCACCGGACGCCACGGTCTGGAGGCGGCTCAGGTGGGTGCCGGCGACTCGGAAGCTGGTGACGGTGTCGCTGCCGGCGTTCACCGCGAACAACAGACGATGAGGGGCGTCATAGGTCAACGAGTCCTGCGAGGCGAGCGAGTCCAGCGGAACGTCCTGCTCGACCCCTCCCCTGCCTCCGGTGGCGACCTCGCCGGTGCGGGTCAGGTGCCCGTCTGCGTCGCGCGCGAACGCCACGATCGCATTGTGCTGGAGGTCGTCGGTCTGGACGAAGACGGCACCTTCGGTCTGCACGGGTGTCGACGTCGCAGTAGCAGCGAACGACGGCGGAGCCACGGCCGCGACTGTGATCCCAACGGCTCCGACGGGGAGCATCACCAGCGCCCTCGAGAGGAGTCTGTTCATGATGGGTGGATCCTTCCTGCCGGCGCCTACCGGCACGTTTCCTTGTCGCCTCGAAGAGGCGACGATCGCGACTGGGTGACGCGAACTCCCTAGTGGGTCCTCGCATGTCGGGGCCCGTTACCGAGGCCGCGCGAACTCAGGCGGTTCTGTCTGCGACTGCGTAACGTCTCGCCTCCTCCCGGCGACTCTCACGAGAAGGCCGGACGACCACGGATCCGAGCCGGCCGGGACCCCCCGCGATGAGCAAGGAAGAGACAGCGAACGTGAGCAGCGACACGCAACCCCTGTTCTGCGACACGAACCTCGCTCGAAGGATCGAGCAGGCCGAGGTCGACCTCATCGCTTCGGCCAACTCAGCGGCGCGGCTGCGCAACGCTCCGGGCTTCCTGATCCCGGTCGCCGGTGGGGTCGCGAGCTTCGCCGACCACGGGTCGCCGTACAACAAGGTGACCGGCCTCGGCTTCGACGGCGTCCCGAACGGCGAGGAGCTCGACAGGGTGGAGCGCGCCTTCGCCACCTACGACGAACCGACTCAGGTCGAGTTGGCCCACCTCGCCGATCCCGCGATCGCTGCGCAGCTCACCGCCCGCGGCTACCGGCTCGAGTCGTTCGAGAACGTCCTCGGCCGCCCCCTGGACGGGTCCGAGGCGCCCTTGCCGCTCCACGACGTCGACATCCGTCGTAGCCAGGACGATGACCACGAGACCTGGCTGGGCGTCATGGCGGACGCCGCAGCCCACCCTGACACCGAGGGCGTCCCCTGGCACGAGGAGTTCCCCCGCGCGATCTACCTGCAAGCCATGAGGGACTCTGCGGGACCGGAGGTGCGGCGCTACCGGGCCGACCGCGGCGGCGTCCTCGCCGGCGGAGCAGAACTGCGCCTGGTCGACGGGATCGCGCAGTTCGCCGGTGCCGCGACAGCGCCCGCACATCGGCGTCACGGAATCCAGAACGCCCTCATGGCCGTGCGCCTGGCCGATGCCGCAGCCGAGGGATGCGACCTTGCCGTGATCGTCACCCAACCCGGATCGAAGTCGCACCAGAACGCGCAGCGCCGCGGGTTCCACTTGCTCTACACCAGGGCGATCCTGGTCAAGCCAGCCTCGGGCCTCGCACCGAACTGAAGGTCGCACGGTACGAACTGCGTCCCCATCCGTGGCCACCACGGATTCCCGCCTTCAGTGCTTGGCACCGATGTGCCTGGCACGTGTCGGGTCCCACCGTTCTACCAGCGGCGACCAGCCGCGCATCGAGGAGGACCCGCATGTTCAACGCCCATGTCGCCATCAAGTCCATCGCCACGTGGGAGCAGCAGTTCAGAACGCGAGCGCGTCGTCGGCGAGTCGTCATCAACGCGGGCACCGGGCCGGGCGTGGGCCGTCTGCCGCGTGGCCCACGGTCAGAAGAGTCAGCGTGATGAGCAGCGGCGCAACCGCTCAGTCCACGAGGACCGTTGCCGGCGCCTCCACGCCCGGCGTGCGGCTGCGCTTGCTGGAGCCGGGTGAGTCCGCCGTCGTGCTCGCCGTCTTCGCCAGCATGAGCCCGCGATCACGCGAGCTGCGCTTCTTGTCGGCGAGGCCGCGGCTCAGTGACCGGGACCTCCGCATGCTCACGGCGGTGGACCATCGCGACCACGTTGCTGTCGTTGCCTCGGTACCACCCGAGCATCTGCCCATCGGCATCGGCCGCTTCGTCCGTGACCAGCACGAGCCCGAAACGGCCGAGGTGGCGCTAGCCGTGGTGGACGCCTGGCAGCGCAAGGGCGTCGGCACGCTGCTGATGCGCACGCTCTGCGGGCGAGCCGCCGAGGTCGGCGTACGGCGTCTGAGAGTCGTCATCTCCCCCGACAACGACGTCGTCCGTCACATGCTGACCCGCACGCCAGCACCCGTCCCCCTCGTCCACTCGGATGGCTGGACCATGGAATACACCCTCGCACTCGAGGACGTGCCGCGACCTGGCGCACATCGTGCGCTCTCGACCATGCGCCAGCATCAGTGATGTCCCCAGCCATGGGACGACCGCCCATGCTGACCCGCCTCCACCGGTCGTGCCGGTGGAGGCACCATGCACACTCAAGGAGGAAACATGCGCTACGCACAGACAGCGACCACCTCTGCCCCGGTGCAGCGGCTCTGGGCCGCCGTGATCGACGTAGAACGATGGCCGGAGTGGATGGAGACCTACGAGTCCGTACGTCGGAACCAACCTGGTCCGCTCAGGCCCGGCCACACCGCGCACGTCAAGCAGAAGGGTCTGGCCGGAGGCGACTGGACCGTCACGGAGTTCGATGAGGGCAGCGTCTTCTCATGGGAGAACGTCAAGCCTGGCGTCCGGTTCGTCGGACGGCACGCGGTCGCTGCGGAGCCCTCAGGAGGGAGCCGGGTGATGCTCAGCTTCGAGGCGTCGGGGCCCCTCTCCGGTCTTGTCCGCTTGTTCTACGGCCGCAAGGTGCGGGCGTACCTTGACATCGAGGCCGCGCGTCTCGCAGCTGCGGCCGTCAAGGTCGCGTGACAACCGGCTCCCAGACCGGCCGCGACCAGCTGCTGGCCCGGGCGCTTTCACGACCTGCTGCTCACCGGTGACCGTCGACGCGTTGATGCCGCGATGCAGCGCTACTCCCGCACGAAGGTGGACCGGATGCCTGCTCGACCACTCGGCCACGAGCAGGGCCCGTGAACCCCGCGTAGGGCACGCGGTGGGCGTCCCGGGGATCCCGCCCGGCGGAAGCCGACGTAGCTGACCCCCTCATGTCAGTGCTCGGCGAACAAACCCAGTGCCGTGTTCCGGTTCACTGCCTTGCGCTCCGCGACGCGAGCCCCACCGATTCCCGAAGGATGTTGCCGGGCATCGGCGTGCACCGGCATCCGTGGAGAGCACGGACCCTCGGATCGGTGTGCGGCACGGATGTCACAGACCTCGCCGTGCCGGATCGTTGCGACCTGTCGGCGAGATCCTTCGCCGAGTCCAGTGCCTCGACTCCTCACTCTGGATGGGAACACGATGACCAACGCTCCACGACCCGTCACGGCCCCGGCCAAGTCCCGGGGTCACAGCGCACACGTTCAGGTTGTCCGGTGATGTCCGAACTCGACGTCTACCAGGTCCTCGACGATCGGTTCAACGCCGTCCGCGGTGACGCCATCGTGACCACCCATTACACCGGTTGCCGCTGGGCCGAGGGACCCGCCTACTTCCCGGCGCACCGCGCCGTCGTCTGGAGCGACATCCCCAACGACCGCCTCCTGCGTCTCGACGAGACCACCGGTACCGTCGGCGTCCTGCGTCAGCCGGCCGGCTACCCCAACGGCAACACCGTCGACGCCCTTGGCCGGCTCATCACCTGCGAGCACGGCAACCGTCGGGTCACCCGCACCGAGCACGACGGCACCCTCACCGTCCTCGCCGACCACTACCAGGGTCGCCGCCTGAACAGCCCCAACGATGTCGTCGTCGCCGGCGACGGGGCCCTCTGGTTCACCGACGCCAGCTACGGAATCGACAGCGACTACGAAGGGACCCGAGCCGCTTCGGAGCTCGACGAGTGCTACCTGTTTCGGAGCGATCCGGGCACCGGTCTGTGCCAGATCGTGGCCGACGGCTTCCGGCGTCCCACGGGGCTGACCTTCTCACCCGACGGAAGCATCCTGTACGTCGCCGACAGCAGAGCCAACACCATTCGCCGCTTCGAGGTCGTCAACGATGACGCCGGCAGTCCGCGCAAGCTCACGGGCGGCGACATCTTCGTCAGCGGCAGCGCGCCAAGCCTCGACTCCATGCGTACTGATGCCGAGGGCCGCATCTGGATCGGGTGCAGCGACGGTGTCCGCTGCTACGACCCGACCGACGGCACGCACCTCGGCACCATCCGTACGCCCGACGCCGCCGCCAATGTCGTCTTCGGCGGTCCGAAGCGCAACATTCTCTATATCTGCGCGACCAACGCGCTCTACTCCATCATGCTCGCCACCATCGGCAGTCGACCTGGCAGCAACTGATCGCGGCTCCCAGACCGCGCGTCGCTTGCGAGAGACGTCAACCGACCACGTCAGTATGGCTTGGCCGGTTGCCAGGAGACGCCGTCGCCGGAGGTCGGCAGGGTGCTGCACAATCGCACTGTGGTGAGGGCTGGTGTCTCCGATGGGGCAGCGGTGTCCGCACGGGAGGCCGAGGTACTGGCGGCGGTCGCGGAGCACCTCAACAATGCGGAGATCGCCGGGCGGCTGTTCATCTCCGTACGCACGGTGGAGAGCCACGTGTCCTCGCTCCTGCGCAAGCTGCAGGTCGAGCACCGGCGGGAGCTGATCGCCCTCGCACCGGCCGTCCTGACGTCGTCGACCCCGCCAGCATCGGCGTCGGCAGCCAGCGAGGCAGTATCCGCACTGCCGAGCCCGCTCACCTCGTTCGTGGGCCGCGACAGCGAGGCGCTCGCGCTGGCGCAGGCCGTCGCCGGGCACCGGCTGGTCACCGTGGTCGGCCCAGGTGGCATCGGCAAGACCCGGTTGGCACTCCGCGTCGCTCATGAGCTTCGCGAGCGCTTCGAGGACGGCGTCGCCTTCGTCGACCTCGTCACCGTGACCGAGTCGGCAGCGGTGCCGGCGGCAGTCGCGTCGGCTCTGCGGCTCGGCGAGAGCCAGGACCGGACTGCCGAGCAGGTCATCGCCGGGTGGCTGAGCAACCGCACCATGCTGCTGGTGCTCGACAACTGCGAGCACCTGTTGGACGCAGTGGGTGTGCTGCTCGAGCAGGTGCTCACGACCTGTCCCAGCGTGCGGGTGTTGGCGACCAGCCGGTCACGACTGCTGCTGCCCTTCGAGCAGACCTACGCCGTGCCCGGGCTCTCGCTCGAGGCGGCCGAAGGGCGGCTGCCGGACGCCGTCGAGCTCTTCGTCAGCCGTGCTGCGGGAGCGGGGGCGGTCGTGGCACCCGCTGACCTCGACCGGGTGGCAGCACTCTGCCAGGGCCTTGACGGGATGGCGCTCGCCATCGAGTTGGCGGCCGCGCG
The DNA here is from genome assembly GCF_015352445.1 of Nocardioides agariphilus. Lineage (GTDB taxonomy): Bacteria > Actinomycetota > Actinomycetes > Propionibacteriales > Nocardioidaceae > Nocardioides > Nocardioides agariphilus. The sequence continues at coordinate 27,487 of NZ_JADKPO010000005.1, read as the reverse complement.
ACTCCCGGCGGTCGGTCTGGATGGATTGGAGGCCGGGCTGGCCGACCGATTGGCGCTCCTGGAGGGTGGTCGACGGGTCAACGACCGGCACCGGTCGCTGCGCTCCGCCCTGGACTGGAGCCACGCGCTGCTCAGCGAACCGGAACGTGCCCTGCTGCGCCGGATCTCGGTGGTGGCGGGTCCCTTCTCGGCGCAGGCAGCAGCAGAGATGCTCATGGACTGGGCACCGGTCGAGTCCGACGGCGTACCCGCGCTGCTGGCGCGGCTGGCCGACGAGAGTCTCCTGGTCCCGACGACGACACCTCTTGGCACTCGTTACGGCGTGCTCGAGACCATCCGGCAATACGGAGCCGCACAGCTCGAGGCGGCGGACGAGGTCGACCTCGCTCGGTCGCGGCATCTGCAGTGGTGCGTTGCGGCGGCCGAACGGCTCGGCGAGCCGGTCATGGACGGTGACGAGGGCGTGTGGTGGCGACTCGCCTACGACGAGGTGTCGGTCGAGGCGCGCCACACGCTCCCGTGGGCCTGCCGCCGGGCGGACGAGAGGGACGCGTCATACCGTCTGTCGTTGCTGATGGCACGACTGAGTCTGACCCGGGGCCGGCCCGGGGAGTCGCAACGACGCTACGAACTGGCCGCCACGCTCGCTCCCGACGACGCAGCGTCCGCGGCGGCCTACCGCGAGGCTGCTGGAGCCGCTGACGCGCGTCAGTTCGGCAACGAGGCGATCCGCCTGCGCGAGCTCGCTGCCGACGCGGCGCTCCGTGCGGGTGACCGGACTGGCGCCTGCATCGACTTGGCCCGGGCAGCCGAGCTCGTCGGGCGCGGGCCGGGCATCATGGCGGTACCCCCGCCGCCCAGCGAGGTCGAGCGGCTGCTCGGCCGGGCCCGGCCACTGGCTGATGGGAACCTCACAGCCGAGAGCCGGATCCTTACGGCAGACGCCTTCGCCCGTGACGTCGAGGACCCACAGGTGCGCAGCCACGCCCAGCGTGCGCTCGAACTGGCCCGTCGCGCCGGTGACCTGCTCGCCGAGAGTGCAGCACTCGACCTCTTGACCGCGGCGCAGCTGGCTGCGGGCGAACTCGGCGAGGCGCTGCAGAGTGCGGTGCGAAGGACTGAGCTGCTGCGCACGGTCCCGATCAACGCCGACTCAGCGCTGGAGTTCTTCGACACCTACCAGATGGCTTCCCAGTGCGCACTCGCAGCGGGCGACCTGCCCCGGGCGCGGCGGGTCGGTGAAGGACTACTGACCCTTCCCTTCTACCGCGAGGAGTACCACCTAGCCACGTCCCGGTTGATCGTGGTGGGACTGGTCGCCGGCACCTGGGATGAGGCAATGCAGCAGGCGACACAGTTCCGGACCGGCTGGGAGCGGGCCGGGCGACCGCTGCAGGGCAATGTGCGCACCGCGCCGTACGCCGCGGCCGCGATCTGCGGGCTTCGGGGCGATGACGCCGGACGGACCGACTGGATGTCGGTGGTATCCGCCCTTGAGACACCCGTACGGCTGGGCCCGGTGCCCGGGCGCCTGGGCAGGGATCCTGGCGCACCCTTCGGCAGGTTCTTCGACGCGCTGGTGCTATTGCACCGCGGCCGCATCGACGAGACGCTCGACCTGCTCGCCGAGCCGCCAGAAGGCCTCAGCGGTGACGCCGGAGGACTCTGGCGCGCCTGGTACGCCTCGGCGTGGGCGGAGGCAGCCGCCCTCGCCGACCACCCCGAGGCCGGCGAGTGGGTGCGGCGCGCAGAACTGGCCACGCTCGGCAACCCCATCGCCCAGGCGGTCGTCCAGCGGGCCTCGGGACTGCTGAAGGAGCGCGCCGACGGCCCAGGCGGCGGCCACGAAGTACTGACCGCCGCAGCCGCCACCCTGCACTCCCTGGGCGCCAGCTACCAGCACGCGCGGACCCTGGTGATGCTCGGTGGTGAGGACGCGGAGGATGGCCGCGCCACCCTCACCGCCATGGGAGCCGCGGAGATGACCTGGCCACCAGTGTGAAGGCCGGAGTCTCGACACCGCGGGGGTCTCTGCCGTTGTCGCGACCCCTCGCCTAGCGGTCGGCAAGAGAGTCGGCCTGGGGCCAGGCCGTGGCCGTCAGCGTTCTGCACCAGTGCTCGTCGATGAGCCAGCACGTCGCCGGACCTGAGCCAGCGTCACGCCGCACGCCGGGCTCGCACATCGGTGCCCTCCACTGATTCCCGGCATCCGTGGCGGCACCGTGCCCGATTCCGTGCTCCACACGGATGTGGGCGGCCCCGTCCGGCGCCGATCGTGGGGACGCCACCGACCTCGGTGGCCCGGGTATCCCCTCCCTCACCCGGTGAACCAACCTCAAGGAGAGACACACCATGACCATGACCGACTCGCCTCCGCTCGACGAGGCCGCCCTCGAGCAGTTCGTACACCAGGCTGTCGGTGACCTGGCCGCCGCCATCTCGGGGCTGATGATGCACCTCGGCGACCGCCTCGGTCTCTACCGTGCGATGGCAGGCGCCGGGCCGCTGACGGCCGCCGCGCTCGCCGAGCGCACCGGGACGCACGAGCGGTACGTCCGCGAGTGGCTGAGCAACCAGGCCGCGGGGGGCTACGTCAGCTTCGACCCGCAGGCGGACACCTTCGAGCTCAGCGCCGAGCATGCGCTCGTCCTGGCCAACGAGGCGAGCCCGGTGTTCCTCGGCGGCGCCTTCGAGACCGTCGCGTCCTGCTACACCGACCACGAGACGTTCGCTCGTGCGTTCACCACGGGTGAGGGCATCGACTGGGGTGCGCACGACGATCGGCTCTACACCGGCGCCCTGCGACTGTTCCGGACGGGATATGAGGCCTACCTGGTGCAGTCGTGGCTGCCCGCCCTGGACGGCGTGGTCGACAAGTTGCGCTCAGGCGCCAGTGTGGCCGACGTCGGCTGCGGCTTCGGCGCTTCGACGGTGATCATGGCGCGTGCGTTCGAGCACTCGACGTTCCTCGGGGTCGACAATCACGCACCGTCGATCGAGGGCGCCCGCGCCGCCGCTAGGGAGGCAGGCGTCGAGCGGCGTACGCGCTTCGAGGTGGCGCCCGCCTCCGACGTGCCGGGCACCGGCTACGACCTGGTCACGATGTTCGACTGCCTACACGACATGGGCGACCCGGTGGGCGTGGCGCGCCGGCTCCGTCAGTCCCTGGCACCGGACGGCACCCTGCTCCTGGTCGAGCCGGCCGCCGGAGACGGGCTCACGGACAACCTCAACCCGGTCGGGCGGATGTACTACGGACTCTCGACGGTGATCTGCACCCCGTCGTCCCTCGCGCAGGAGGTCGGGCTCGGGCTCGGTGCGCAGGCCGGACCCCGCCGAATGGCGGAAGTGCTGCGTGAGGCCGGCTTCTCGACCGTGCGCGTGGCCACCCAGACACCGTTCAACCTCATCATCGAGGCGCGGCCGTAGCTGCCAGCCGGTCCAGGTGGCCGGAGCCGCGGCGACTGATCGCCACGGCCCCGGCCGACCACCGTCTGTCCCCTCCCAGCCGAACAACGCCATGCTGAGACAGCGGCTCCGGCCGACGTGAGGCTCGTCACGCCGACCGAACCCCATCGATCCGTCCCTGTGAAACGCCACGTCGCGCTCAACGGACAACTTTCTGCGCGGCGTCATCGACGCCGTGACCGACGAACTGCTCACGCGAACTCGTCCTCGACACATCCGAGCGCTTCCAAGGCACCGGACGCCCACCCGGACCCACCAGCTAAACAAAGGACGGCCGAACCCACATCTATTGGGTTCGGCCGTCCACGATGTCTTGAGACATCACATGGTCGAGTTGACAGTGTCCTGACTCAGGACACCCCGGGGCGAGTCAAGGACGTCTACCGAGGTCTTCGAGGTCCCCACTCCTCTTGCGAGTCGGTGGGCAGTTCACGGACTCGTTGGCGCAAGTACGACCGACCCTCAGGGCGCGTGGGCGGTTCTCGTCCCGCGTGCGGATCCGCTTACGGAGTTCGCCGGGACTCCGCTCCTGCCGATCGGCGGTCGCCGCATGCTTTCGGCGAACGGGAAGGCGGTGCCCGGCCGAAAGGTCTCCACTCGGAGGGGTTGCTCCACCAAATGTTAGCCACTAACATTGGGGCATGATGGTCACGAGCACCAGTAGGACCGAACGCACCCGTGCCGGGCTACAGGCGGCGGCACTCAGGCTGTTTTCCGAGCAGGGGTACGACGCGACGACCGTGGAGCAGATCGCGCGGGAGGCCGGCGTCAGTCACATGACGTTCTTCCGGCACTTCCCGACTAAGGATGCCGTGGTGCTCGATGACGGCTTCGATCCGGCCATCGCGGCTGCGGTGGCCGCCGCACCGACCGGCCTTCCGCCTCTAACGCGCGTCTGCGCGGGACTCCGCGCCGCGCTCACGCACGTGGACCTGCCGGGACAGGAGGAGGTCCGTGTCCGGGTCAGGATCGCCGCAGGGCATCCGGTGCTCCGCGCGGGGACCTTCGCCGCGACCGAGGCCACCCAGGAGGCGATCGCTGAGGTCCTGGTCGCGGACGGTGTCAGTCCGTTCGAGGCCCGGATCGCCTCGGCTGCTGCGCTGGCCGCACTCACCGTCGCCCTGCTCGAGTGGTGCCTCAGCGACCAAGACGTCCCGATGTCGAGCCGGCTCGGCGCCGCACTCGACGTGCTCGACGGGACGGCGAGGCGATGAGCGCGCTGCAGATCAGCCGCCTGGCGCACCGCTACGGCGACACCACGGTGCTGCACGACGTCGACCTCAGCGTTGCTCCCGGGGAGGTGCACGCGCTGGTCGGGTTCAACGGGGCCGGGAAGTCGACCCTGATGCGCGCCGCGCTGGGGATGATCCGGCCCAAGGGTGGTGTCGTCCGCATCGACGGCGTCGAGGTTGCGCACCTCAACGGCGCTGGGTGGGGCCGGGTGGGACACCTGATCGACACGCCGTTCGTCTACCCCGAGCTGACGGTCCGGGAGAACCTCTGGGCGGCGGCGCGGCTGCACGGCGTGCCCGCCTACGCGGCCCGGGCCCGGGCCGACCGCACGCTGGCCGACCTCGAGCTCGGGGCGTGGGCGGACCGTCGTGCCTCGGCGCTCTCCCAGGGCAACCGGCAGCGCGTCGGCCTGGGCAGCGCGTTCGTGCACGAGCCGCGGCTGCTCGTCCTGGACGAACCCACCAACGCCCTCGACCCGGCCGGGGTGCTGCTGCTGCGCGAGCTGCTGCTGGCCCGAGCCGCCGCCGGGGTTGCAGCGCTGGTCTCCAGTCACCACCTGGACGAGGTGGCTCGGATCGCGGACAGAGTCAGTGTCATCCATGCCGGCACCATCGTGGGCCAGCTGGACCCGCACGGCGTCGACCTGGAGCGGGCGTTCTTCGCGATGGTGCACGCCGCCGACGAGGCGGCCCGGCGCGTGGAGCCGGTCCGATGACCGCGGCGTACGCCGTCGAGGCGCTCAAGCTGCGCCGCTCCCGCGTGGTCGCCGTGGCGACCGTGGCCCTGCTCCTGGTGCCGGCACTGCTCGCCCGGGCCTTCCTGATCGCCGCCGAACGCGGCGGCGACGACCCGATGAGCGCCAAAGCCTCCCTGCTGCTGCCCGGTCTCGGCTGGTCCGGCTACCTCGGCGGCTTGCTCCAGATCTACGCCACCGCCGGCGTGGTCGGCTCCGGCATCGTGGTCGGCTGGTGCTTCGGACGGGAGTACGCCGACCGTACGGTCGTCTCGCTCTACGCCTCCGCGACCCCCCGCACCTCCGTCGCCCGGGCCAAGCTGGTGCTCCTGGCGGCGTGGTCTGTCGCGGTGGGCATCGGCGTGGCCGTGGCCGCCGCGCTGATCGGGACAGCCTCCGGCCTCGGGCTTCCCGACACGGCCGACGGGGGCGTCCTCGGGCGGCTCGCGGCTCTGGCGGTCCTGTCCGGACTCCTCGCGCTTCCCGTCGCGCTGCCTGCCAGCATCGGGCGCGGCTATCTCCCTGCCGTCGGTGGCCTGATGGTGCTCGTCGTCGCCGCCCAAGTCGCCATGGTGGCCGGCGCTGGCACCTGGTGGCCCTGGTCCGTGGCGGCAGTGTGGGCCATGGGCACCGACGCGGGGATGGAACCGGTAGCTCCGGTCTGGCTGACCGTGGTGCCGTTGGTCGCCGCGCTGGGTGCGGCCGCGACGGTGGCATGGTGGCGGCGCGCCGAGGTGGTCTGACCGGCAGCGGGCCACACGATGCACCCCTTCTCTGTCATCACCCACATCGCCTGGGACCTCGGTCAGGCGGCGTACCTCTTGGGGATCGCTCATCTGGACGCGTAGCCAATTGCAGGTACCCGAACGCCCGGAGCGGGTGCTTGCACACCGCCCGCTGTGGGCGCTCCCGACGGGCGGGCTTCCCGACTGTCGCGCCGGATGGCCCACGAAGCAGCTGCTCTGGTTCGTGGGGGGTTCGCCGGATGTGGTGCGCTCGGGGGGCCGACATGCTGCACAGGTCCACTACCGATCACTCACGAACGGAGACCACCATGAACGCGGAGACGAACAAGCAGATCGCCCGATCCTTCCTGCAGAGCGCCGACGACCTCGACTTCGAGGCCTGGCGCGCGATCGCGTCGCCCGACCTCGTTGCGAGCGCCAACGGGGGTGACTCCGTGAACCGTGACCAGTTCGAGGAGATGGCACGCGGCATCCTTGGAGGCTTCTCCAACGGCCGACACATCGTCGAGTCCCAGGTGGCCGAGGGCGACCTGGTCGCCACCCGGCTCACCTGGACCGCGCTGCACACCGGCGAGTTCAACGGGGTGCCGGCCAGCAACCGTCCGGTCCGGGTCTGCGGCGATGCCTTCGACCGCATCGAGGACGGCAGGCTCGTCGAGCACCACGCGCAGTTCGACCTGATGGGCCTGATGGTGCAGATCGGCGCCGTGCCGGTCCCCGCCTGACCACCCGCTACCGAACGACGTTGCGGGCCGCGTCGCGCTTCGCGCACCGCAGGGTCGGTCCGCCACGACCACGATGGTGCCGCCAACTGCTTGACCCGATCGGCGTTCTTAGGTGGACTTGCGATCCGAACCGAACGGATTCCCGATGGACGCTTCGCCGGTGCGCCTGGCGCACGTCTTGGACTCGCTGGCCCTGGCGATCGAGCTGGGCCTGGGAGTGCCCGCTCAGACGATCCACCGGACGGCGGTGATCTCGGCACGGCTCGGCCACGGAGCGGGCATCGACGAGCGGGACGTGGTCGCGGCGTACTACCTCGCGCTCCTGTGCTACGTAGGCTGCACCACGACCTCGCACGAGACGTCCAAGGCTGTCGACGAGCTCGGGCTGGGGCACCTCCTGGTCGCCACCGACGAGGAGTTGGTGCCCGAGCTGGAGCGGGCGTTGGCGGCGACCTTGCCGGCACCCGAGGCACACGCCGCCGCACAGTCGATGGCGCAGTGGTTCGCGGGTCCCGAGATGGGACCCCACCATCGCAACCACTGCGAGGCGGCGGAGCTGATGGCGAAGCGCCTGGAGCTCGGACCGCGCGTGGTGGACGGGCTGGCCCACGTCTATGAGCGGTGGGACGGCATGAGCACCCAGCGCCTCGCCGCCGCCGAGGCGATCAGCCTGCCGATGCGGGTGGTGCACGTGGCCTGGGTCGTCGGTCAGGAGAGCACCACCCGGGACGCGGCTGAGATCGCACGCCGTCTTCGACTCCGGGCGGGCCGGTCCCTCGACCCCACCCTGGCGGCCCTCGCCGCAGACGACCTCGGCGATCTGCTCTCGGACCTCGACCAGGGCGACCTCGGGCCCCTGCTGCTGGACGCCGAACCAGGAGATCCCTTCCTTCTATCCGGTCCACAGGTGGATCGGGCGCTGACCTGCATCGCCGACTTCGGCGACCTCAAGTCCCCCCACATGGTCGGCCACTCCCGACGCGTGGCCGACGTGGCGCAGCGGGCCGCCCGGGCCGCGAGCATGACGCCAGACGACGTCGATCTGGTCACGCGCGCTGGGTTGGTCCACGACGTCGGCCGGGTCGGCCTCCAGTCCAGCCTGCTGGCCAAGGCCGGCCCGCTGTCCCGGGCCGAACACGAGCGGATCAGGTTGCACAGCTACTTCACCGAGCGGATCTTCGCCGACAACCCCGTACTGGCGCGGGTCGGCGCACTCGGCGCCGCACACCACGAGCATCTCGACGGGTCCGGCTACCACCGCGGGCTCCGGTCGTCGGGACTGGCCGCACCCGCCCGGCTCCTCGCGGCAGCGAACTCGTGGTGCTCGCTGACCGAGACCCGACCTCACCGAAAGGCACTCACCGAGCCGGAAGCCAGCAATGCCCTCAGGACACAGGCGGACCAGGGGCTGCTGGATCGAAACGCCGTCGAGGCGGTCACCACCTCGGTCGGGCAGCGCGGGAGCTGGACCCGGCGCGCCCCGAGCATCGCGTTGACCGAGCGCGAGGCCGAGGTGTTGCGCCTGGTGGCTCGGGAACAGACGAACCCCGTCATCGCCCAAACACTGGGCATCTCCGGCAAGACCGTCGAGCGACACGTCACGCACATCTACCAGAAGATCGGCGTCTCGTCCCGAGCCGGCGCGGCCGTGTACGCCCTGGAGAACGGACTCATGTGAAGGCGCGGTGTCCGAGCAGCTCGTCGTCCGATCTCGACATCGAAGCGAGTCAGTTCGCCGTGTGTCGCGTGTGCGAGCCGACCTGATAGAGCGTCGTCAGTCGGATCGTCTTGGATCGTGGCCGCGGCATCAGGTGGACACTCGTCGCATGTCGTCCGCCGCGGGTGCCAGCGTTCTCGAGCAGGGTGCCGCCGCGCTGGCCGCGGGTCGATGGACAACGGCCCGTCAGCTCTTCGCGTCCGCGCTCGCCGATGAGGAGTCTGGGGAGGCGTTGAGGGGGCTGGCCATCGCGCGCTGGTGGCTCACGGAACCAGCCGAGGCCCTGGTGCTGGAGGAGCGCGCGTACCGGGCGTTCCGCGTCGCCGGCTAGCTGGAGCAGGCCCTCAACGCAATCGTCTACCTCTGCCTGGGACAGAACATGACGTTCGGCAACACGGCAGCGGCTCGGGGATGGCTCGAGGAGAGCACCCGCTTGGTCGCGGACCACGGTTTGTCCCGCCTCGTCGGGTGGATCCAACTCTGCCGCGCGGTCACCGAACACGACGATGGCGACCCGATCGCCGCGGAGAAGTGGGCCCGCGAGGCGGCTGAAGGCGGCCGGCGAGGCGGGCGCGCCCGCGACCTCGATGTCTGCGCCCGGAGCGAGCTCGGTGCGGCGCTGGTAGACCAAGGACGCGTTGCCGAGGGACTCCCGCTCCTCGACGGCTCGATGTCCGGAGCACTCTCGGGCGACCTGGACAGATCGTGCTCCCCCTGTGGCTGATTGCGGCCGCGATCGTCATCTCAAACCGGCAGCGCGTGGCGGACCCCCGGATGACCGAAGCCATCAACTGAGCCGGTGGCAGCCCTGGAATCGAACGTGCGCTCGCGCCGCGGTGGTCGACTCTGCTCGCCGACACTGTGGTCGTGAGCGTCGTTCCAATGTGCGCAGCTCCAGCCCCTTGGAGACGATGGTCCGATCGACGTCGGGAGCTGCTCGATCGTCGCGGCCAAATGGCATCAGTTTTGCGGAATGCCGCGGCGACGGAAGCCGACATAGCCCCAGACCAGGCATCCCACCGTGAGCAGGACCAGCAGCGCGGCGTGCGAGGCGTGGACGGGCTCGATCGGAGGGTTCCCGATGAAGTGGAACGGCGAGAGGGCCCGGACCACGCCGGCCAGGTTCAGCGAGTCGCCGAGGTAGGCGATCACGGCCCCGGCCGCGTAGGCCAACCACACCACCGGCACCCAGCGCGGCACGACTCCGAAGGCCAGCACCGCCAGACCGCCGAAGAACGCGACGGCCGGCAGGAAGTCGACGACCGCCCCGACCACCTGTCCGGCGACGTTCTGGCCCACTGACCACGAGGTGCTGAGGGCCAGCACCGCTCCTCCGAGGACGGACACCGCGACGATCCCGACGACGACCAGGGCGAGCTGCACGCTCAGCCATGCCCAGCGGCTCCGCTCTCCCGACAGGCGCGACTCCAGACGCCCGGCGGTCTCCTCTGCGCGCAAGACGCCGACGGCCTGGACGGCGTACCCGGCGGCAAGGAGGGCGAGGATCAAGGCGTTCATCGCGAGGACGGAGTCCAGGCCAGTCGCACCGGACGAGCCGATGGCCGAAGCCAGGGACGGGTTGCCGTTGATCGCATCCACGAGTGGTTTCGCCACCGACCCGAAGGTCGCAGAGACGACCACGGTCGCGGCGCTCCAGCCGATCAGGGATCCGCGGTGTGAGCGCAGCGCGATCCCCAGCGGCGTCCGGAGGAACGCAGAGGCATGAGGGGTGGTGGCTCCGACACCAAGCAGTGCGCTGCCCACGTCGCGTCGTGTGACGACGCCCAGGGCGACCGCAACAAGCAGTACGAAGGCTGCGACAGGAACCAGAAGCGGCCACCACCGCTGGTCGCCGAACGCGCGGGTCTGCTCCTGCCAGCCCAGCGGGGACAGCCACGTCAGCGGGGAGAACTGGACGTCTCCCAGCCCGCGCAGCAAGTAGGCGGCAAGGATCGCGCCGAGGCCGATCGCGTAGACACCGCGGGCGTGCTCCACCAGCTGGGCGGCGACGGCCGCCGCGCCGGCAAACACCAGCCCGAGTGCTCCCAGCGAGAGCGCGTAGAGCGTTGCGTCACCGGTGGGGACCCCAGCGCCGGCCAGGCTGGCGAACAGCGCCGCAGTGACCAAGACCTCGGCGACCACAGTCACGAGGACCCCGGCGAGCAGCGGGTCCGCGCGGGCGATGCGTCCGGCGAGGACGAGCTCGAGCCGGCCGGTCTCCTCGTCCTTCCTGGTCATCTTGGCGATCAGGCCGACGGCCATGAACGGGATCGCGAAGGAGGCGATGAACCCGAACTCGTTGGCGATGATGCCGCCGAGCGAGTCGATGCCGGCGATCTTGCCGTTGATCATCATCAGGGCGTTGCCCTTGACGGCGGCGGCGTAGGAGTCCACCTTCGCGGGGGTGTTGTACAGGCCCTGGATCGCCGAGACGGTGAACGCCATCGTCCCGCCCAGGGCTATCACCCAGATCGTCAGGGTGAGCCATCCGGTGCGTAGGTGCACCCGGACCATCGTCAGCAGCGAGCCGTTCATGCCTGATCTCCGCCGTCTGCGTAGGCGTGCAGGAACAGCTCGTCAAGGCTGGGCGGGGTGACGGTCAGGGTGTCCAGGCCCGCGGCGTGCAGCCGGCCGACGACCTCCTCCAACGCGGTCGGATCGACGCTGAGGCGAACCTGCGTGGTGCCGTCGGACTCCTCCAGGTCGAGGTTGCCCACCCCGGACAGTCCGTCGAGCTGTGGGGCGGTCCGGGTGCTTGCGTGGATGCTGGTCCGGGTGTGCCGCCTCAGCTCGGCCAGGGTGCCGGTGGTCACCCGCTTGCCCTGCCGGATGATGCTGACCCGGCTGGCCAGCGCCTCGACCTCGCCGAGGATATGGCTGGAGAGCAGCACTGTGACGCCCTCAGCGGCACGTTCGCGGATGGTCTCCTGGAACGCCTGCTCCATCAGCGGGTCCAACCCCGAGGTTGGCTCGTCGAGAACCAGCAGCTCGACCTCGGCGCCCAAGGCGGCGATCAGGGACACCTTCTGCCGGTTGCCTTTGGAGTAGTCCCGGGCCCTCTTGGACGGGTCTAGGTCGAAGCGGTCGATCAGCTCCTGGCGCCGGTCGGCGCGGATCCCGCCGTGCACCTGGGCGAGCACGTCGATGCACTGGCCGCCGCTGAGCCCCGGCCACAGCGCCACGTCGCCGGGAACGTAGGCCAGCCGGCGGTGCAACGGTGCGGCGTGGTGCCACGGGTCGTGGCCGAACAGGCTGACGTCCCCCCCGGACTTCCGAACGAGCCCAAGCAGGATCCGGATCGTCGTGGACTTGCCGGCGCCGTTGGGCCCGAGGAACCCGTGCACCTCGCCGGCTCGAACCTCCAGGTCTAGCCCGTCGAGGGCGGTGAAGCGGCCGTACCGCTTGACCAGCCCGGATGCCCGCACGACGAGCTCTCCGCTCGGGGGATCCCCGGCGGCCGCCCCTCGAGCAGCGGTCATGGTCGTCTGCGACATCTCATCCTCCATCGTGTTCATCGGTCTGCCGGTTGGTCGGTTGTGTTCTCGGGCACCACGAATGCGCCGTCGCGGTAGATCCGGGCGACCTCGGCCGCCCAGCGGGTCAGCCCGTCGGGAGAGACCGGGTCGAACCCGAGGGCGTCGGTGAGGGGGTCGCGCAGCACCAGCAGCGCGAGGTCGGCGGTGAGCATGAACGCCGCCATGACGTCCGGGTCCTCGGTCGGTGTCGCGAACCCGGCTGCGATCAACTGCTCCACCAGGGACCGCGACACCTCGTACCAGCGACGGAACAACGCCCGCCCGGCCGGGTCGCCCTCGAGCAGCAGTCGACGCAGGTAGGCGGGCAGCGGCGAGCCCGGGGGGAGCACCTTGGCGATCAGCTCGGCCATCGACGCATTCGAGCCCGAGGTGAGCACGTCGCCCACCTCCTCCGGTGCCTCGAGAAACGCATCGAACTGCGCCGCGGCGTACCGGTCCACCGCCTCCCGCAGCCCGTCCTTGCTGCCGAAGTGATGAAGCACCAGCGCCGGAGAAACCCCTGCGGCCTCGGCGATCTGCCGCACGCTGACCGCCTGGTGGCCGTGCTCGGCGAATAGCCGCAGCGCTGCATTCCGAATCCCCGCCTTCGCGGTGAGGTCCCCATGGTCCGCTGATCGCATGTTCAGCATGCTAAACATACGTTCAGGTAGGACGCAAGTCGCGGGCCGGCCGCAGGTCCGCCACCCTTGGACTGGAACTGACACTCCCTACGGCCAGCTACGTTCCTACGCACACCACGCCGTGCTCGAAGGGGAAGCCGGCGTGCAGCCCGCCACCACAGCCGGATCGCCGGGGCCGCCGATTCGGCTACCGGAACGTAGCCAGTGCGGATCGGTAGTCGAACCAGCCGACCACCCGCTCACCATCGGACGCCAGCACGGGAACAACTCCGCAACTGCTGAGGTCGAGAGCCCGGATCCCGTCGTCTACGTGTTCGTCCTCGCGCAGGATGCTCGGGACCTCTGCCAGCGACTCCACGGTCGTGGCGGCGTCGGTCCCCTCGGCGAGAGCATCGCTGACGGCTTGCACGGTGAGGACGCCGCGATAGGTGCCGTCGTGGTCCACGAGCGGCAGCACGCCGTACGGCGATCTCCGCAGGCGCTCGGCCGCCAACGAGATCGTGGCATCGGGGGCAGTGTCCTGGCTCAGGACATCCCGGACGGGTGTCTCACGACATAGGCGACACGAGTCGCAGGTCATCGGCGACACCCTCGCAGCGGGCCGAGGCTCGGTCATGTCGAAAGCCCGCCTGGTCCCATCTCCATGATGGTGGTCTTCAAGAACCGCAGCCGCACCACGTCGCCGCGCACGCCGCCGAGGGTGATGCGGTCTCCGACGTGAAGGTGTCGCCGCGCAGAATCACGATGTACCCCGCCAGGGAGATGATCACCTGCTGCAGCGCGAAGGCGAGACCGGCGCTGATCAGTCCGATTCCGGTCGTGACGTCGGTCTCGGGAGTCACCCAGATCGAGACTAGTCCCAGTACGAGAATCACCGTGGTGACGACCTGGATGCCTTGTCGGGCCCAGAACCGACGCGGATCCCCGACATCGCCTCACAAAAGCTTCCCAGCCGCTGCGACCGACACCCACCTCAGCGCCCGGACCACAACCAACAGCGCGAGAGTCAACAGCAGCTTCACGCCGACGTTGCTGCTCACGCCGACCAGGGTCACTCCGAAGAATGAGGCCCCTTCCATCGGAACCACCACGGCTCCCGCCAACGGATTCATCATGCCCTCTCGGCGGACCACGGGCGCGCGAGGTGCAGCTCTACCTGGCGTCCGAGACTGTCGAGCGCAGCACGTTCGGTGGCATCGAACGGTTCGGCAGCGGCCGTGGCGCGCAACCGCGCGAGCTCGCCCGAGACCACCGGTCGCAGATCAGGTGTGACCCGGTGGCTGAGGTCGAGCAGGACCTGCAGGATCCTCTGCAGCACCTGCGGGTCCCCGGCGCCGTAGCGTCGCGGCTGGGAGAGGCCGAGGTCCACGTAGTCGGCGAAGTCAGGACGGTCCATCACGACCCGGATCCTCTCGTCGTCGTCAGACTGCGTCGCGGGGCCGAGATCGCGATCGGCAAGATCGCACAGGAACGCCGAGATGTGACCCAGGGCGTGGATGGCCGTCGTGGGGTCGTTGATACCGGGCGAAAGCGCCTTGTTAGCCACGTCGGTCAGCTGGCGCAGTCCGTAGCCGACGTCCTGGGTCGAGGTCCGCTCGAAACCGACGTGCACGCACGCGGCGACTCGAGCGGAGATCCGCTCCCGGTCCTCGTCCGACAGGCGACCGGTGCCCGCCGGCCACGCACTCCCCCAGGGCGTTCCTCGCACGAGGAAGACACCGGCGTGCACCGTGACCCTCAGCACCACGTCCTCCTCCACGGCGATCGAGAGCAGCTCTTCCTCGTCGACCACGGTCAGGAAGCCGTCGTCGTCGGCGAGCAGGGTTTGGGCGTCCGGAGGCGGGCTCGGAACGGCGTCTCGAGGCACGCTCGCCGAACCACGCGCCGTGAGCACTGTTCGTATCGTGGCCACCGCGTCGCGATGAACGTTGCGCAACATGGTCTCCACGCGGATCTGCTCGGTCAGGTGCGCCAGGAACAACACCAGCCCCACCACGCTGGCCACCGCCAATGCGAATCCCAGGGTCACCGCGACCTTGGGCACGAGGCCACCGCCCCCGTCCCCGTCGCCGCGGACCGCGCGCAGCACGGTCAGCGCATACGTGAAGGTCGCCAGGAACAGGGCCAGTGTCACCTGCACAAACCAGTCCCGGGTGAACGTTCGCAGCAACCGTGGAGAGAACTGGCTGCTGGCAAGCTGCAACGTCACCACCGTCAAGGAGAAGGTCAACGCAGTCACGGTGATCATCGAAGAGGCGATCGCACCCAACAACGACCGTGCCGCATCCGCGTCTCCACCGAAGAGCCACCCACTGACCCGACCCGACAGGTCCTGGTCGATCACCGCATCCCGCTCCGGCACCAGCAACCCGAGCAGCAACGCGCACACCACCGCGATGGTGGGGATCGGCCATAGGCGGGTTCTGAACGCGTCACGGAGGTTGACGAACCACGTGCTCATGGCTGCGAGCCTCTCATCCGATGTCGTCACATCGCGTATGCGTAGCGGTCCGTTCGCGGACGACGTACTCCGATGGCGACTTTCGCCACGTGAGCCCTCGGACCCCAGGTCAGTCCGGTGCAGGTCTCGGCGATCCACTGTCTGGTGGGTGGTCGACGATGTCTTCGGTCACGAACTGGCGGGCGACGAGCACGTCCGTCGAGGAGTGCGCCAAGATCGAGAGACTGACGGTCAGCGCCGTCAGGTGGAAGAGCTCGTCCGCGAGGTCGATCCCTGACTCCAGCACGATCAGCCCGTAGACCACCGACGCGAAGCCCTTGGGCCCGAACCACATCGCGGCCGCCTGCTCGCGGCGGCCGAGGCCCGAGCCCAAGAACGCCAGCCAGAGCGCGGCCGGACGCGCCAGGACCAGGGCCAGCGCGGCGAAGACCCACCCGGTCCAGGAGATCTCCTCGATGAGGAAAGTCGGAGTCATCAGGGCGGCGAACACCATGACCGCCACCAGCTTGAGCTGCTCGGCGATGAGCTCGCCCAGCTGCTCGAACTCATGGCGGAACTCCTCCGACAGGGTGGCGACGGTGGCGCCCGCGGCGAATGCAGCCAGGAAGAGGTTGGCGTGCGTCGTCAAGCACAGGCCCAACACCAGCAGGCCGAGAGCGGCCGGCAACAGAGGCTGCAGGTGGCGGACGCTGGCAAGAAAGCTCAGCCGTTCGAGCCGCAGCACCACCCAGGGCACCACGATGCCGATGGCCAGCCCCAGGACGAGCTCCCAGGTCAGGCCCCACCCGCTTGCGTCCGTCCCGCCTGCGGAGGCAAGCACGACCAGGACGATGGGCAACGCCAGGCCGTCGTTGACGCCGGACTCGACGTTGAGGAGGCTCCGCAGCCGCGGAGGCACCTCCTTGCGACCGACGATCGCGGCCGCGAACACCGGGTCGGTGGGTGACAGCACAGCTCCCAGCAGCAGCGACTCGAGCCACGGCAGTCCAGCCACCCAGTGCGCCAGCGCGGCGGTGATGACCAGCGTGAGCGGCAGTCCGAGCACCAGCGCCCGGCCCGGAAGTCGCCAGGCCTGGCGCAGGTCTCTCAGTCCGACCCGCATGCCGTCGCTGTAGAGCACCGAGAACAACGCGAGCTCGGCCAGCACCGACACGGCCGGGTCCCCGGACCGCACCTCCAGGACGTCGAACACCCCGGGACCAAGCAGGAATCCTCCGACGAGGAACAGCACCGCCGTCGACAGCACCGTCCGGTTGGCGAGCTCGGACAGCAGCACCGCGGCCACGAGCAACGCGGAGAAGCACACCAGGAGCACCGGGATGTCCACGACATTGTCCTTCCTCGGTGGGGCTTGCCGGCCACGCCACGAGCATGCCGCCGAGCCAGGACGCAACCGGTGTCCTCCCCGGTCGCCAGCCGTCACTGCACACTACGGCGGTGCCTCGTCTCTGGACGTCACCGGCCGGGTCGACCGGCCTGGCCGACGCCGCCAGCTGCGCGCATCGCCCGGCCGCCCCCTCCTCGGGCCTGCCCGTGCGTGCGGCCCGTACGGTGAACGAGCGCTGTCCGAGCAGGTGGACGAGTCAGCTGACAACCAGGAGCCGTGATGGTGGACCCGAGCTTCGACAGTCTTGCCGGCCTTCTCAGTCCCTCGGTTCGCTGCCGACCTGCTCCGCGTGCGCCGGGAGTTCGCGACGCCCAATGAGAACGACGCTGTCTTTGCCACCCGCAACGGCACCTGGCACCAGGTCGTCAACGTCGAGCGGCGGTGGCGTCAGATCCGCAAGGACACCGGCTACGAATGGGTGACCCCCCACACGTTCCGCAAGACCGTGGCGACCCTGATCTCCGAAGCATCGACGTCCGAGCTCGCCTCGCGCCAACTTGGCCATTTCCTGAACCGGGCTCATGGAGACGGCGTTCGGCGATTCCCGCGAGAGCGCCGAGCCCTTCGCGGAACTTCTTCTGAGGGGATGCCGGTCTCGGTCACGTCGTACTCCACGACCGAGGCGGGCCCTGGACAGCGATCTCGGTCAGGACCTCGGCGCGGAAACAGGAGACCCGGGGTTCCGGCGGCGTGGTGAAGGCTGCGTGGATGCTGTCGGGCCCTCCATCGCGGCCATCGCGGCCATCGCGGCCATCGCGGCCATCGCGGCCATCGCGGCCATCGCGGTGCGCAACCACGTAGTCGGTTGGTCGAAGAGGTCGTGAATGCCGCGGGATACGACGGCGGTGCAACATGGCCCAACCTCACCGCGTCGGGTTGGCTGAGGCGTCCTGTCGCGTTTGCTCCTCCTCAACGGCTGCTCTCGGGTTCCCCGGTCGGATCAGCAGCGTCAACGAGGCGGCCAGCATCCAGAACACCAGCAGCACCGTGCCCAGGGGGCCGGTGAGGCCTTCGGAGGTGTGGCTCAGCGCGACCTGCACCGCCGGTCCCGCCAGCTTGACCACCCCGGTCACGATGCCCAGCCAGGCAATCGGCGCGGGCAGGCTGCGGCCGCGGAGGCCGGCCACGCAGATCACGAACACCGCGATCCCCCAGAGGAGGCCGTCGGTGAAGGTCAGCTGCTCGGTGAGGTAGGCCAGGGCGAGCACGCCGCTGTCGCCGATGTCGTGGCGTCCGGCGTAGGCCACGGCGTAGTAGACGCCCGACCACACCATGTCGATCGCCAGGCTTGCGCCGAGGAGCGCCCAGACGCCCGAGCGCACCGGGCCACGCAGGCCGATCCTCCAGACCAGGGCGGCGAGGAAGCCGACCATCAGGATCATCATGTACGCCGTCCGCGCGCCCTCGACGTACAACGCGGTGGGGTGTGCCTGCACCCAGTGCAGGACCGTGCCGTTCCCGGCGCCGGTGTAGAAGGGCGGGTTCTGGCTCAGGAAGACCAAGACCAGGAAGACGAGGCCGGCGGCGCCTGTCGCTCGCGAGACGCGTCTGGGCGTCTTCGTGTCGGCGCGGTCGATGTGGCTGGTGTGGTCGGGGTGGTTGGTGTGGTCGGGGTGGTCCATCGTTGACTCCTCTCGGGTTGCGGTCCGTTGACGCTAGGTGTCGGCGAGTGGACCGGTCGTCATGCCGCAGGGCGGATCGGGTCGGCCTGCGGGCCTCCTCCTGCAGGAGGACCCGCGGGTCGCGTCCGCGGTGTTACGGTCCGCAGATGCGGCGCACCATCGGCCCCTGCCGCACCACCGACGTGCTCCTTGCCGGCGGTTTCGCCGTCGCGGCCACGGTGGAGGCGGCAGTGCGTTCGAGCGGCGACGCCGGCTCGCTCGCCGTGGGCCTTGGTGGCGCCGCCGCGATGGCCGTGCTCCTGGTGCGCCGATACCATCCAGCCGCCGCCATGACGGCGTTCTGCGTCTCCGGCGCCGGCGCAACCTGGGTGCAGGCCCGCATGCTGGACTCCCCTGACCCGGCGTTCGTTCCTATCCTCACGTTGATCGTGCTCAGCTTCGCGCTCGGCGCCCACGGCACGCCGCGTGACCTCGGCCTCGGCGCGGCGCAGCCGATCGCTCTCGTGGCCCTCGTCGACCTGCTCGAGCCGGATCAGGGCAGCGTGGTCGCCGCTCTCGTCTTCGTCACGCTCTTCGTGGTGGTCCTGCCGGTCGTGGCCGGCCGCCTGGTCCGGTCTCGGCGCAGGATGGTCGCCGAACTGCGGAGCCTGGAGCGGGCGGCTGCACTGGAGCACCGACGACGGCTGCGGGTCGTCGACGCCGAGGAGTCGTTGAGCGTCACCACGATGCTCCACCAGACCCTCGAGACCGAGCTGGAGGGTCTGCTCGCCGCCGACGACATCGAGGACGTCGAGCGCCGGGCGCGCGAGCTGCTGACCACCACCCGCGACACCGTCGTCGGGCTCGCCCGTGACCACGCCAGCGACGACGTGCCCGAGGCAGTCTCTGCGCCCACGGGCCACGCGAAGCGGCTACCGACGTACTCCGGCACCGAGGCGCCCGCTGCGACCTGGACCTTGGTCGTGGCTGCGGCGATCGGCGCCGGGCTGACCACCGAGACCAGCGCCGACTGGCCCCACCCTGTCGCCGCCCTGGCGCTGACCGCTCTCGTGCTCGGCGGCATCGTGGCGATCATCCGCCGACCCCTCGCGGGCGTGCTCCTGTCGTGGGTGGCGGCAACGCTCTACTCCCGGACCGAGGTGGACCTCGGCGGCACCTTCTCCGGGATCGGCCTCACGGTCGCACTGCCGTTCCTCGCCACCTGGCTGGGCGATCGCCGACGAGGCATCCTGGCGATACTCGCGGGGCTCGCCGGAGCCGTCGCCGGCCTCGGCATGGACGACCCGTTCGGCGCCACCGTCCTCACCGCGCTCGCGGCCGTCGCCGGGAGCATCCTGCACGACCGCACCGCACTGCTGACCGAGCTGCGCGCCGCCCGCGCCGACGCAGTGGAGCGACGCGGCGACGAGCTCAGAGTCGCCGCACTGGAACGACGCGCGGCCCTCGGCCGCGAGCTGCACGACTCCATCGGCCACGCGCTCACCGTGGTGGCGCTGCAGGCCGGGGCGGCCCGCCGCCTACGCGAGACCGACCCGGCGGCCGCGGCGGGTGCCCGCGACGCGATCGACCGCACCGCACGCCAGGCGCTGAAGGACCTACGCCGCGGTTTCGAGACCGCTCCGAGCGCAATCTTCGAGCTGGTCGACACGGCGAGGGATGCCGGCCTCGAGGTGGAGGTTGCGGGCCCATCTCCACCCGTCGAGCTCGCGCCGGCGGTCTACCGGGTCGTGCAGGAGGCGCTGACCAACGTGTTGCGACACGCTCCCGGCACCCAGGTCGAGATCCGGCTCGGCGGCGGGGCCGGATCGACCGCGTACACCTGCACCGTTCGCAACTCCGAACCGGTCTCCCACGTCCCCGTCGCACCGGCATACCCGAGTGCCAGCCGAGGCCTGTCCGGGATGCGGGCCCGCGTCGAGGAGCTGGGCGGGACGGTGGAGGCGGGACCCGTCACCGGTGGCTTCGAGGTCACCGCTGGCTTCCCGTCTGCGGAGGCAATGCGATGACCAGCGTGGTGATCGTCGACGACCAGGACCTGGTCCGCAACGGGCTGCGCCTCATCATCGGGTCCGAGCCGGACCTCGAGGTCGTCGGTGAGGCGACCGACGGCCGGGCCGAACGCGAGCTGATCACCGCACTCGATCCCGACGTCGTCCTCATGGACGTGCAGATGCCCGGCGAGGACGGCCTCACCGCCACCCGTCGACTGGTCCAGGACGACGTCCGCGCCCGCATCCTGGTCCTGACGACATTCGACCTCGATGAGTACGTGTACGACGCGCTCACAGCCGGCGCGTCCGGATTCCTGCTCAAGGACATGCCCGGCGAAGAGATCTGCGCGGCGGTCCGGCAGGCCGCCAGGGGCGCCGATGTCCTGCTCGCTCCGGCAGTCACGCGTCGCCTGGTGGAGAGGTTCGCCCGACCCGGCGCCAGGTCGCCCACCATCCACCCCGGACTCGCGCGGCTAACGGACCGGGAGCTCGAGGTGCTCCGACTGATGGCCACGGGGCTCGCCAACCACGAGATCGCGGCGCGCCTCTACATCGGCGAGACCACGGTCAAGACCCACGTGGCGAGGATCTTCACCAAGCTCGACGTCCGCGACCGGGTCCAGGCCGTGATCATCGCGCACGAGTCCGGCGTGGTCACGGGACCGGACTAACCGGTGCAAAGACCGATCGGCGGCGACCGCGGCGGCGCCCCGCCGAGACGGTGCTGGACCCGTATGACCCCACCAACCCCCGCCTGCTGATCCGATGGGCGTCCGAAGCGAGGCCTGGCAGCGACGCTCCTGCGCGAGCAGGTCCGTGCCGCCGCCCGGGGAGACGCGCCGGGCGTGTTTGTCGCTTGTACGCGGATCGCTATCCGGACCCCGGACGCAGCGCGCCGCGCTGGGCGAGCACCTTCGTTGCGAGTTCATCGCAGTTCGAGCAACTGTTGACGCCCAAGGCCCCGATGAACCGTGTCTCAGCCACGATGAGTTCGGGGAGGCCGCGGTCTTCGTCGGCTGAGCGAATCAGGTGTCCCAGCGCGGCTGCGCCGGCTCGACGCCGGCCAGCCCAAGCTCGAGCGCTCTCGCGATCGCGGATTCACGCTCACTGACCCCGAGCTTGGTGAAGATGTGGGTAATGTGGTTGCGCACGGTTTTGGAGCTGACTACCAACTCGCGAGTGATCTCGGTGTTCGACCGCCCCGCAGCCATCAGCCGCAACACCTCGGTCTCGCGCTCGCTCAGCCCTGCCACCCGCGTGGGGAGCGGCGTCGCACGACCCACGACCAGCGTGGTGAGCCGGCCGGCGAGCTCGGGACCAACCACCAGACCGCCCGCGGCGACGGTCCGAAGCGCGGCCACGATGGCCTCCTGGTCTGAGCCCTTGACCAGGTAGCCCGCAGCGCCTGCCTCGAAGGCGGCCCTGAGCGCCCGCTCGTCCTCATACATGGTCAGCATCACCACGGGGCATCCGTGGCCCGCTGACCGCAGACGATGCACCACCTCGACGCCGCTCATGTCAGGAAGGTTCAGGTCGAGCAGCACCACGTCGGGGTCGGCGCCAGCCACCAGCGCGACCGCCTCGACGCCGCTCGTGGCGAGGCCGGCTACCTCCACGCCGGCGGCGTCCTCGAGGCAGGCCACCAGACCGCGGAGGTAGACCGGATGGTCGTCGACTGCTACGACCCGGAGCGACGGCGAGGTCACGAGCGGCTCGCCTCCAGCGGCAGCCGGGCGGTGAGCCGGGTGCCGGCGGCAGTGCTGTCCACCTCGAGGGTGCCGCCGACCTCAACGGCCCGCTGCCGCATCGAGCCCATCCCGGTTCCGCCGGGGTGGTCGGCCGCCCCGCCTCGGCCGTCGTCGATGACGACCACCACGAGGGACTCCCCCTCCACCCCGACCGTGACTCGGGCCTGACCGGCCTCGGCGTGCCGGGCGACGTTGGTCAGCGCCTCCGAGCCGATCCTGTACGCCGCCACCTCTACCGCGGCGGGCAGCGACTCTGGCACCGCCGCCTCGACGTCGACCGCGCAGCCGCTTCGCGTCTCGAAGGTGCGTGCCAGGCTGCGCAGGGCATCGGCGATCCCGAGCTCATCGAGCAACGCCGGCCGCAGCCCGCCGACGACCTGGCGGACCTCGGAGACGAGCTCGGTCACGTCGCTGCCCACGTCGGTGAGCAACTGCCGGGCCCGGACAGGGTCGCGGTCAACGGCCCTCGTGGCGGACTCCACGCCGAGGGCGATCCCGGCCAGCGTAGGCCCGATCCCGTCGTGGATCTCACGGCGTAGACGGCGTCGTTCCTCCTCGATCCCGAGCACCAGCTCCTCCCGAGCGGCCCGGATCTCGTCTGTGAGGCCGCGCGAATAAAGCACCAAGCCGACCTGGGCGGCCGCCGCCTCCAACAGCCGCTCGTCGCGTTCGTCGAGGGGCTGGCCCCGCCGGGCGGCCCGCAGCTCACCGAGCGAGTGTCCGGCCCGGCGGATCGGGAAGGTGACCGCCCGCACGCTCGCATCGGTGCCGACATCGATGGTCCGCTCGTCGTGAACGGTGACCGCGACATACGTCAGCCGCAGCGTGTCTGCAAGTGCTCCGAGCAACGCCTCGAGGATGTGTTGATCGTCGGTGTCGCTCAGTGGCCGCGCTAGCCGAGCCGACGCCGTGGCGGGGTCGTGCCGCTGCCCGTAGAGCAGCCAGTCCACGAAGCGGTGAAGTCGGGCGCTGGCAAGTTCGATCACCACCAGCATGACCAGGGTCAGCGCGATGATCTGCTCGTGCGCCCCCGAATAGAGCCTCATCGGGGGCACGACGAGGGTGGCGATGCCCACGGCCACCAGTGCGAAGAGCAAGGTGTAGAGAACCCGGTGGAGCGAGCGCTCCCACAGCCGGCGAACCCGGCCAAGGCGCGCTCGCGTCACCGGTCCCGCGGCGGTGGACCTCATGTCGGGCGTCACACTCACGGCACTCCCACGACAGTGCTGCCGTCTAGGCTCGCAGGCTGTGCCGGCCGCGGAGTCGCTGCACGACGACGATCGCCAGGAGCACGAGGAACAGCAGGGTGCTCAGCAGGAATCCGAACCAACCGAAGGCACTGATGTAGTACCAGGCCCCGCTGGTGTCCTCGGCGCCGGGCGCGGACAGGAACAGGAGTGCCACTGCCAATACGGCGACGACGGACAGTACGCGGAAGGGGTGCTGACGAAGCATGGTGACTCCTCTCGGTGCCCCGGCCCGGTGCCGCGGCTGCCATCAGCGTGTCGGTTCGCCCGTCCCGGATGCATGGGACCGGAACTCCCATCTAAGTCCTATTGTGCGCCCGAAAGGGGGAGGTTCAACGGAGAGCGCAGCGCCCAAGGTCGGGCGCAACGCTGGCAGCGGTACGCCGACGCCTCACGGGCCGACCTCGCCCGCATCGAATCCCTCCCCATCGGACGAGCCCTGCAGTTCATCGAGACACGACGCGCTCAAGCCCTTCAGGTCGAGGTCGAGGTCGAGGTCGCCGCCGCCGCCCACAGCGCCAGGCTCGGCGTGCCGACGGAACGCCGGATCCGGCAAACGGACCCCGAACTCGGACGCAGGATCTAGGCCCGGCGGCCGGTACACGGAGGACCGGGGCTCGCCGCTACGCGTCGGAAGGCTGCGCCGCCAATCGCACGCTCGTGCTTGTTGAGGGCGGCGTCTCAAACCCACTAGCGGACTACGACGAGTTGGCCTTCGTTGGCCGACGGTGGTTTGAGGTGTGCGCCCCGGAAGCCGATCGCTCAGTGAGGATCTGGGAACCCCTAGTTCAGGTTGGAGAGGCCGGCGGCCACTGCGAAGCCGAGGACCGTGACCAGCCCGGCGACGTTGCCCGCCTTCTTCTTGGCCTCCGGGATCATCGAGTCGACCAGCATCACCAGCAGGGCCCCGGCGGCGAAACCGTCGATGCCGGCCTTCACGTGGCTGCCCACGGCCTGTGCGATGGCGTACCCACCGAGGGTGGCCAGGGCGCAGACGAACGTCACGAGCGCCCACAGCGACATGACGTCCTTGCTCGGCTTGCCCGACTTGCGCATGTCGCTGGCCGACCCGATCGCCTCGGGGAGGTTGGAGATGAAGATGGCGACCAGCAGCGCGACGCTGACGCCCTTGCCAGTGGCCAGTCCGATGCCGAGCACCGCCTGCTCCGGTATGCCGTCCAGCAGAGCCCCCAGTGCCAACGGAAGCCCCCCAGAGCCGCCCTCGGACCGGCCGCCGATCTTGCTCACCGCTCGGTCCGCGACGAAGAAGGCGAGTGCCCCGAGCGCCAGGCCGATGGCGACCGGTCTTGGGCCGCCGAGCTTCAGGCCGTGCTGGGCAAGCTCGAACGCCACGCTGGAGATGAGCGCCCCGGCGCCGAAGGACAACACACCGCCCACGAGCCCGGCGCGCCAGTCTCGAAGCAGCGCGAGCAGCGCGCCTGCGGTCAGGGAGGACGCAGCGATGACGCCCCAGACCAGTGCGCTCAGCATGCCGGGACATTACATGCGGTCCGCGCAGCGGCTTGCTGCAGCAGGATCTCGATCCCGGCAGCCCGGCCGTACACGATCCGCATGTTGCGGGCATAGAGATGAACGGCGCGGAACGCGTCGGGCTGCTGCCACAGTTGGAGAAACATGGGTCGCTCCGGCATCGGGACCGGCTCGTCGTCGCCGACGAGCGCGACGTCCCGAGCCTGTTTGAGGAGCTCGGGCTTGCCCCCCCACGGCCACGAAGACGGTGGGGCGACTGACTGAGGCACGGACGGCGATCTCGTCTGCGGTGACCACGGCGTACCCGCGTTCGAGGAACAACTCGGTGGCTACCTGAAGGACGCGCCGTCTGGTCTCGGCGGCCTTCGCGCGCCGGCGTGGGGCGTCGTACCGCCTCTTGACACCGCCGGTCCGGGGGTCTTACTTGCGAGACATCGTAATACTCAATGTATTGCGAATGTTTCTTCTCGGGATACTCGACACGATGAGAGATCATGATGATCCGCGAGTCGGGAGCCCTGGCAGCAGTGGTTGCTGGGCTCGTCGCGTTGGCTGCACACCGGCTTCAGCGCACAATGCCGACCACTTCTGGCTGCCTGGCGGCTCCTGTCAGCAGGTGGGCTCCTTCAAGGACGCACCGATGATCGGTCCAGCCGATGCCAAGAGCCAGCTCGACCTGGTTCCCGAAACGCCGAATCCGCCGTTCGACGAGTACGGCACGAGCTTCGTCGGCTACCACGGCCAGACGCAGATCTTCCCGGGTCCCTGCCCGGGCTGACGCGGACCTTCGCGCACTCGCGCACTCGTGGGCGTCTCGCCGCTGCGCGTGCTCGTAGTCGTGCGTCACACCGCGGGGATGGACGCGCCCGCTACACCGAAGGCCGCTTTGCAGGTGCCTCCCGGCTACGCAAGGGCGCCTCCTCGGGAACTGTGGGCTCCTCGCGCGCCGCCCGCTGGGCGCGGCCGAAGAGGATCGGGATCCACACCGCCATTCGCGACAGGAGCAGCGCCGTGCCGAGCACGATCTTCCCCTTCTCCGCCATCACGTCGATGATGCCGGTCGGCACCCACCGGGTTGGCGAGGAACGGGCCGCGGCCGAGCACCGTCCACTGCGGCGTGGGGTACGCCGCGTCCATGATGTAGCCGCTGACGGAGCTGGAGTCCTCGTCGGCGTCGACGACGACGCCGGCCTCGGGGAGGACGAGGAGATCGGCGCTGGCGCTCGAGCCGAAGGCTCGGGGGAACAGCACCGTCTCAACCTCCGGGCTCGCGTCGAGGTCCGCGACCACAGGTGCGGTGAATCCGGCCAGGGTCCGCTCGGCCACCTGCACAGTCACGCTCTGAGAGTCGAGATCCCCGTCCACGGCGGTGAGCCACCGTCCCGGGCAGTACGTCGAGGTGGACGTGTCGTCGCTGTCTGTGCCGCCGATCGAGGCGCCGACCTTGGTCATCGTCAGCCGGAGCCGGGTGCGCACGTCGACGCAGCCACCGGCGCCGACGGCCTCGATGCTCGCATCGAGCCGGTAGGACGCCATCCGCTGGCTGTGCCAGGTCGCGATGCCGCGCTCCGACCAGGTGTCGCCACGGTCGGCCTCGGCGGGCAGGACCGGGAGGCCCGGCTCGAACACCGCAGGCAGCAGGACGCCGGCGAACCCGACCATCTGGGTCACGCCGTCGTCCGAGGCCACGTAGACCTCCGGCAGGGTCAGGTGGTTGCCGTTGGGAAACAGCAGCGCTGTGACGGTGGTCCACATCAGGGATTCCCGGTGGTCGTCCATCTCCGCGATGACGGCGTTGTTCGCCGAGAGGCCCAGCGTGGCGAGGGGCTCGGTCCCGGTGGTGGAGACCTGCGACGTCAACGCCTGGGTCTTGCCGTCCGCGGTGCTGACCGTCCAGTGTGGACCGTCGCTGAACCAGCGTGCGGACGATGGGGTCGGCACGGTCGTCAGGTCGCGGTAGTAGGCAAACGCTCCTGCCGACGCCCCGAGGATGGCGAGCACACACGCTACGGCGATCAGGAGCGCCCCCCGTGGGCGCTGCTGGGTCACGGGCCCAGACTCTAGGCGCGGTACCGCACCGACGGTGGGACTTTCAACGTGTTGGGCGGAGGTCGCCGATGGCGATCTCTCGGCGGTCTGCCCGCATGAGCTCCTGGTCGAGGCCGAGGCGGCGGAATGACCCCAGGTGCGCCGAGCTTCACCAGCGTTGCCGGGGCCGGTTCCCGGCAGAGTCCAGACCCACCCGGACCGACCATCGGCGACGGCCATGGCGGCACCATTGGCGCTCCCCCGACATCGTGGCCGTGAGTCGCTTCGACGACCCCCAGATGCCTCCTCGGGATTCCATCGGTGTCCCAGCGGGCATCTGCCGCTGAGGATGAGTGCCGCTCCAGAGATCACCACGCTGCACCGACATGACCTCTCGAACGCGATGAGCGCAGTGACGACCGCCATGCAGGTCACCCTCATGACGCCCAACCCGGAGATTGGCCGTGACGGCGGTGGCGGCAGAGTCCGGATATCCCGGATATCCCGGCCCTAAGTGGACACTTGATCAAGTCCCACAAGCTTTCAGGCACGGAACCCGTAGGTTCCGCGCCTGAAATTCGTAGCGGTCGGGCTGACAGTGTGCTGGTTCAGGACATCTCGGACACATGTCTCACGACATCCCGGACGGCATGTCTCAAGACATAGGCGACACTCCGTCAGCCTCCGGCCATGTCGAAGGCACGCCTGGTCATCACCGCCATCACCATCGAGAA
>NZ_JADKPO010000004.1 GCF_015352445.1 Nocardioides agariphilus | reverse complement strand
CCAGCCACTCGGCCGACCACCCGGACCACCGCCACACAAAACGCAGGGCGAACCCCCATCCTGAGGGTTCGCCCCATGCCGATGTCCCGAGACATCACACTGGCGCCCCCGACAGGATTCGAACCTGTGACCGGCGGATTAGAAGGCCGCTGCTCTATCCAGCTGAGCTACGAGGGCTGGGCGGGGACCATTGTGACTGATCGCGGTTCGACTCTTGGCGAGGACTGCCGCAAGTACCTCAGAGCGACGAGCATGCGCCGGTTGCGCCGACGCTCTGGACCGAGGAGCCGCCAGGTCGTCACGCTCGCCGGGGGCTCAGCTCCACTGGGGCAGGGGCTCGGCGCTGACCGGAGTGATCTCGGTCGAGCAGGACTTCATGCCCGGGAGCAGGAACTTGTTGAGCTGGTTGATGTCGTCGGCCTCGACGACCAGGTAGATCGTGTGCTCCATGAAGGCGCCGTAGACGCCGTGCACCGTCACGCCCTCGACCGACGCGTCGTGGAACTTGCGGGAGCCCCCGTTGCCGTAGGGGCAGTCGGCGGGGTCGTGGACCTGGGTGATGTGGAAGAGCATGCGACCACCTTGACATCGGCCTGGTGCGCCAGCAAAGGCCAACGTCATACGAAGTGGTCGCTATAGCGACCACTTCGTATGACGTCAGCGAGGTGAAGGGGTGTCAGCGGCGGTGCTCGGCGAACCAGGACTCGATGTCGTCGGCAGTGCGGGGCAAGGAGTCCGAGAGGTTGCGGCAGCCGTCGGCGGTGACCACGACGTCGTCCTCGATGCGGATGCCGATGCCGCGCAGCTCCTCGGGCACGAGCAGGTCGTCGGCCTGGAAGTAGAGGCCGGGCTCGACGGTCAGCACCATGCCTTCGGCGTAGGTGCCCTTGGCGTAGGCCTCGGGCGCGGCCTGGCCGCAGTCGTGGACGTCCATGCCGAGCATGTGGCTGACGCCATGGAGGGTCCAGCGGCTGTAGACCTTGGACTCCGGGTCGAGGGCCTCCTCTGCGCTGACGGGCAGGAGGTGGAGGTCCTCCAGCCCGTGGGCCAGCACCACCATCGCAGCGTTGTGGGAGGCCTGGAACGGCTCGCCCGGCCTGACTGCTGCGATGCCGGCCTCCTGCGCCTGGTAGACCAGGGAGTAGAGCTCGCGCTGCAGCTGGGTGAACGTGCCGTCGACCGGCAGGGTACGGGTGACGTCGGCGGTGTAGAGGTTGTGGCCCTCGACGCCCATGTCGAGCAGGACCAGCGTGCCGGGCTCGATCGGACCGGTGTTGTCGATCCAGTGCAGGGTGGTCGCGTGGGAGCCGCCGGCCACGATGGAGTCGTAGCCGATGTCGTTGCCCTCGGCGCGGGCGCGCCGGAAGAAGGTGCCCTCGAGCCAGCGCTCACCGAACTCCAGCACCCTGTCCCACTCGGCCACGGAGTCCTCGAAGCCGCGAGCCGTGACGTCGCACGCGTGTTGCAGCTCGCCGAGCTCCCAGTCGTCCTTGATCAGCCGCATCTCGGAGATCACCCGGGCGAAGTCACCGTCACGGGCGTCGTCACCGGAGACGAGGGCGTCGACGACCGACGAGACGCCGCGGTGGACCCGGGTCTTGCCGGTCGTGCGCAGCGTGTCGGCGAGGTCGTCGATGTGGCGCACCTCGAGGCCGAGGGACTCGCTGATCTGGCCGAGCGAGGGGCGGCGGCCCACCCAGAACTCGCCGTACATCCGGTCGCGGAAGAACTCGTCGGTCTCGCGTCCGGCGCTGGGTCGTGCGTAGAGCACGGCCTCGCCGCCTGACGACCCGTCGATGACGAGCACGGCGTCGGACGTCAGGTTGCCGGAGAAGTAGGCGTGTGCGGTGTCGGCGCGGAACCGGTAGTCGGTGTCGTAGGAGCGGACCTTGTAGCCGCCCGCCGGGAGGACGAGGCGCTCGCCGGGGAAGATCTCGGCCAGCTTGCGACGTCGCTCGGCGGCATAGGTGTGGATCGGGTGCTGGGGGAGGTGGACCTCGCCGTCGCCCCAGCCCTGCCTCATGAAGGAGGAGTAGGCGGCCGGCACCGATGGGTCGTGGGACTCGGTCGTCAGATCGGAAGTCTCACCGGAAGTCTTGTCCGTGGTCTCGTCGCTCACGCGCCTCACGATACGCCGTACGACGCCGGGCCAGCGCCTGCCTGGAAAGCCGGGAGCGGGCGACGGGGCCGATAGGCTCGCGCCATGGGAGGGGCCAGGCCGCAGACCTCGGGCAAGCGCCGCGACACGATCGCCTTCACGGTGGTCGTGACGGTGCTGGTCGTCATCGGCGCGGCCGGGATGCTGCTGGTGCTCGCGCTGTCGGGCGCCCCCCGCACCATGCTGCTCGCCACGGTGCTGGCCACGGTGCCGGTCGGTCCACTGGTGGCCTGCTACCTCTGGCTCGACCGCTACGAACCCGAACCCCGCCGCCTGCTGGCGGCGGGCCTGTTGTGGGGCGGTTTCGTGGCCACGGCCGTGGCGATCGTGCTGCAGGGCATCGGTGGCCTGTTCGTCGGCATCAACGACGACACCAGCCTGGCGGTCGTCGCTCCGGTCACCGAGGAGGCGACCAAGGGCTTCTTCCTGCTGCTGTTGCTCTGGTGGCGACGCGCCGAGCTCGACGGCGTCCTCGACGGCATCGTCTACGCCGGCATGGTGGGCATCGGCTTCGCCTTCGTCGAGAACATCCTCTATCTCGCCGCCTCCTACAACGGCACCGACGGGATGGGGCCGGGCGGCACGTCCGCACTCACGGCGACGTTCGTGATCCGCTGCCTGTTCAGCCCGTTCGCACATCCGTTGTTCACCGCCTTCACCGGTATCGGGGTGGGTCTGGCGGTGGCCAGCAGGTCGCGCGTACGCCGGTTCGTGCTGCCGCTCGTGGGCTACGCGTTCGCCGTGGCCGCCCACGGCGTGTGGAACGGCTCGACGCTCTACGGCGGCCGCAACTTCTTCGTCGTCTACCTGGTGCTGATGGCCCCGGCGTTCCTGGCTGCTGCCGGGTTCGCGATCTGGGCGCGCCGCTCCGAGGCGCGGATGCTGACCGCCGCACTCGGCGACGCAGCGGCCCGGGGCCTGATCCCCGCGACCGACATCGGCTGGGTGGTCGACCTGGGTGCGCGACGCCAGAGCCGCCAGTACGCCCGCCGTGTCGGTGGCGAGCGCGCCCTCGACGCGATGCGCGCCTACCAGCAGTCGGTCGTCGAGCTGGGCTTCCTGCACCACCGCTTCCTGCGCGGCACTCCGCCCCCCGACTTCGCCGCACGCGGCCAGGAGTACGTCGCCAGGATCGCGCAGGTGCGCCCGTTCATCTCCTTCCCCGGACAGGTGGTGCCCCCACAGGTGAGCCCGCGGTGAGCCACCTCGGAAGCGAGCGCGAGTCGACGGTGGAGAGCGCGCAGATGCTCACGTCACTGGTGCGGCTGCGCGGCGCCCTCCAGCAGGCCACGTTGCCGCTCGAGCTGCCCGGTGTGGGGGAGCGGCGGACCCAGCTGCGGGAGATGGTCGACCAGCTCGAGGACTACGTGATCCCTCGGGTGATGACCCTCGACGCGCCCCTCCTCGCCGTGGTCGGAGGCTCCACAGGGGCCGGCAAGTCGACGCTGGTGAACTCGCTCGTCGGCAGCCGCGTGACGCAGCCGGGCGTGCTGCGGCCGACCACGCGCTCGCCGGTGCTGGTGCACAACCCGGCCGACGCGGGCTGGTTCGGTCAGGACCGCCTGCTGCCCGACCTGCACCGCGTCTCGCAGCCGACCAACGACCCGGGAGCCCTTCAGCTGGTACCGGCCCACACCGTGCCCGAGGGCCTGGCCATCCTCGATGCCCCCGACGTCGACTCGGTCGAGAAGTCCAACCGGGCGCTGGCCACCCAGCTGCTGGCTGCCGCCGATCTCTGGATCTTCGTCACCTCGGCCGCGCGCTATGCCGACCAGGTCCCGTGGGAGTTCCTGCGTCACGCATCCGAGCGTTCGGCCGCGGTGGCCATCGTCTTGGACCGCACGCCGTTGGAGGCGGCCGACACCGTCGCCGCGCACCTGGCCCGGATGCTGGCCTCGCGGGGCCTGAAGGACTCCCCGCTGTTCATCGTGATCGAGGGACCGATCGACCACGAGGGGCTGCTGCCGGCTGACGCGGTGTCCCACATCAGCGGCTGGCTGGTCGAGCTGGCCGCCGACGCCGAGGCCCGGGCAGCCGTGGTGAAGCAGACGCTGGAGGGCGCCATCCGCACCCTGACCCGGCGTACGCACGACGTGGCCGACGCCGTCGCCGAGCAGGTGAGCGCCGAGGCCCGGCTGCGCGAGGGCGTCGAGCGTGCCTATGACCGTGCGGTGGACGACATCGTCGCCGCGTCCGCCGACGGGACCTTGCTGCGCGGTGAGGTGCTCGCACGCTGGCAGGAGTTCGTCGGCACGGGCGAGCTGCTCAAGGGGCTGGAGACCAAGGTGGGCTGGCTGCGCGACCGGCTCGTCAACGCGATCAAGGGCAAGCCGCACGAGGCCGAGCGGGTCACGGTCGCCGTCGAGTCCGGGCTCCAGACGCTGATCATCGAGCAGGCCGAGGCTGCGGCCGAGCGCGCCGAGGCGTCCTGGCAGTCGCTGGCGCCGGGCCAGGCGCTGCTCGCCGGCGCCGGCGAGGACCTCGGCCGGGCCTCCCGTGACCTTCGCCGTAGGACCGAGCGGGCGGTGCGCGACTGGCAGGACGACGTGCTCGACATGGTGCGCACCGAGGGTGCCGACAAGCGCTCGACGGCGCGGTTCCTGGCCTACGGCGTCAACGGTCTCTCGGTCGCCTTGATGGTCGTGGTGTTCTCCCACACCGGAGGCGTCACCGGTGCTGAGGCCGGCATCGCCGGCGGATCGGCCGCCCTCGGCCAGAAGCTGCTCGAGGCTGTTTTCGGCGACCAGGCGGTGCGCGGCCTGGCCGAGCGAGCGCGACGGTCACTCGCGATCCGGGTGCAGGAGCTGGTCGCGGGGGAGCGAGCCCGCTACGTCGACCTCCTCGACGCGGCCGCCGTCGATCCGGCGATGCCCGACCGCCTGCGTGACGCTGCCCGCCGGGTCGACGATGTGCGCTACCAGTCACTGCGTGGCGGCGAGCCGCACTCCCATTAGGCTCGTGCCCAGCCGCTGACCGCGGAGTCCGCACCACGCCGTTCACACCTGGCACCTAGCTACGGGGAGACCATGACGTCCTTGCTGGAGGGGGCCAAGAAGCTGGTCTCTCGCGGCAGCGACATCGGCGCCCGCATCGACGGTCTCGACGCAGCGATCCTCGCGTCGAGGGGGCGCCTGCCCGACGAACTGCTCGACCAGAGCCAGGCCGTCTTGGAGCGCGCCTCCAGCAGGCTCTGGCTGTCGCCCGACCACACCGTCGTCGCGATCGCCGGGGCCACCGGCTCGGGCAAGTCCTCGACGTTCAACTCCCTGACCGGACTGGAGCTCTCGGCCGTCGGCGTACGCCGTCCCACCACCTCGTGGGCGACCGCGTGCGTGTGGGGACCAGACGGTCCGGCCAACCCGTCGGGTGCCGAGGACCTCCTCGACTGGCTGGGCATCCCGCCCCGTCATCGCGTCGTGCGTGACTCGATGCTCGACTCCCGCCGCGAGGACGACGCGCTGCGGGGGGTGGTCCTGCTCGACCTGCCCGACCACGACTCGACCGAGGTCTCCCACCACCTCGAGGTCGACCGGCTCGTGCAGCTGGCCGACCTGATGATCTGGGTGCTCGACCCGCAGAAGTACGCCGACGCGGCTGTGCACTCCCGCTACCTGGCTCCGATGGCCGGCCACAAGGACGTGATGCTGGTCATCCTCAACCACGTCGACACCGTGCCTCCCGACCGCCTGGACTCGATGCTGGCCGACGTACGCCGGCTCCTGGACGCCGACGGCCTGGTCGGCGTGCCCGTGATCGCGACCAGTGCCCGCACGGGCGTGGGCCTGGACCGGCTCCGCGACGAGATCGCCTCACGGGTGGCCGCCAAGAAGGCCGTGCGTACGCGCCTCGAGGCCGACCTGCGGGGCGCGGCCCAGCGGATGTCGGAGGCCACCGGGAGCGCCCCCACCCCGAAGCTGTCCAAGGAGCACGTCGGCGAGCTCGAGTCCGCGCTGGCCGACTCGGCCGGCGTGCCGACCGTCGTCCAGGCAGTGCACGACGCGACCCGCCTGCGCGCCAACCGCGCGACCGGCTGGCCCCTGGTGTCGTGGGTCTCGCGACTGCGACCGGACCCGCTGAAGCGACTGCATCTCGACCTCGGCTCGGCCGGCAAGGAGCTGGCCGGACATCGCGCCACCCGTGGACGCACCTCCGCACCCAAGCCGACCAACGTCCAGCGCGCCCGCGTCGACTCGGCCCTGCGTGCCGTCGCCGACGACGTGTCGCGCGACCTGCCGCGGCCGTGGGCCACCGCTGTACGTGAGGCGTCGCTGTCTCGGCACGACGACCTCGGCGACCGTCTCGACCTCGTCCTGGGCGAGACCGACCTGGGTGCCTCGCGCCTGCCGGCGTGGGCGGGGCTGGTGCGCCTGCTCCAGTGGCTGCTCATGCTCACGGCCGTCGGCGCCGCCGGGTGGCTCGGCGCGGTCTTCGCGACCCGCTACCTCACCTACGAGATGCCCGACACCCCCGATGTCGCGGGCTACCCACTCCCGGTGGTGGTGCTGGTGGGCGCGATCGTGCTCGGCATCCTGTTCGCGCTCTTGTGCCGGGTGCTCGTCCGCCGCACTGCCCGGCGCCGCTCCCGCACAGCCGAGCGCCGCCTGCGCTCAGCGATCTCGGAGGTCACCGAGGACCTCGTGGTCAAGCCGGTGCGCGAGGTCCTCGCCGCTTACGAGACCGCCCGCAAGGGGATCGACCAGGCGCTGGCGTAGCTCGCCGTCCGTGACGTATGTGTCGTTCGCGCGCACGGGAGACAGCACGTTCGTCACTGACGGCGAGGGCGCCAGTCCGTCCAGGCGCTGCTCGTGGCGATGTCGGTCACCTGCTCGAGGCTCAGGGGAGGGTTGCGGGAGGCCACGGTCGATCCCATCCCCCACTTGTCGTCTGCCGAGTTCGAGACCGCGACATAGACCAGGCCTCCGCCGGGCCCCCGCAGTACGACCTCGATGACGGTCACCTCGCCTGTCGTGGTGACTGACTGCCTGCCGACCGTCGTCCCCGCGCCGTTGGTCATCTCGGTGCAGGAGTCGGGCGAGACGAGGTTGCCAGGGCAGGTGTACTTCTCGGCACTCTGGCCCGGGGCGTAAAGCAGCAGGTTGATGCCTCCGGCTGTCGCACCGTGTGCGACGACGTCCGCCGCCAGCCAGCCGCGCATCTCGGCGACCGGCTCGCCAGGTGCGTTCTCGCCCTCGTTGGTGAGGACGGGCTCGACGTACGACCTTCCCGCCGGGCCGACATCCCGCAGACGGTGCAGCATCTCGGACGCCGGCATGTCCCACCAGCCGACCTGGCCGGTGATGGGCGGCGGCTCGGGCAGCGACGTCGAGGGGTCGGTGGCGAAGCCGCCGTCGCGGGCAGGGTTCGGGCCAAGCGCGAGGACGACGGGTACGGCGATCGCGGCGGCGGCACACACCGAGCCGACCGCGACGGTGACGCGACGGCGGAGTCGGAGGCGTCGGCCGTTGCGCGCAGCGTTCCGGGTCAGCAGCTGGACCGGTGCGGCCAGGTCGTCGGTGCTCTGCTGGAGCGCCTCGCGCACCAGCGTCTCCTCGGTCGTGCTCATCGCATGCTCCCTCGTGGTTCGTCGATGACGGTCAGGTGGTCGGCAAGGGCGCGAAGCGCCCGCAGGCTGCGGTTCTTGACCGCGGCCTCGGTGAGACCGAGCAGCGTGGCGGTCTCGGCGACCGTGCGGTCGTCCCAGTACCTCAGCACCACGACGGCCCGGTCGGTGCGAGACAACGCCGAGAGGGCCTCGGCGAGCGCCAGTCGGTCGACGTGGGTCTGCGCAGGATCCGCGACGCCGGAGGAGACGATGTCCGGCTCGGCCACCGGGACCTCCCCACTCGACCGGCGACGCCGGTCGGAGAGGAACGCCTTCATCAGCACACCGTGGACGTAGGCGACCGGGTCGTCGGCCCGGCGTACCCGCGGCCAGGCGGCGTACGCCTTGGTCAGTGCCGTCTGCACCAGGTCCTCCGCCGACATCCGGCTGCCGGTCAGCAGCCAGGCCTGCCGGTAGAGGCGGTCGGCACGGGCAGCCACGAAGTCCGAGAACTCGCCGTCGTCGTTCGCCATCCGCGGCCGGTGCCTCCTGTCGGTCCGACCCACCCTGGGCCGTCATGAGTATCGACGCCGTGGGGGAGCGGGAGGTCTCAGGCCGAGCGAGCATTTCTGGTCGCGCCCCGTGCGCCCGTAGGGTTTCCGATCATGGCTGACTACGTCTTCACACTGCGCAATGTGCGCAAGGCCCACGGCGACAAGGTGGTCCTCGACAACGTCACCTTGTCGTTCCTCCACGGAGCCAAGATCGGCGTCGTCGGGCCCAACGGCACCGGCAAGTCGACCCTCCTCAAGATCATGGCGGGGCTCGAGCAGGCCAACAACGGCGACGCGATCCGCGACCCCGAGTCGACTGTCGGGATGCTCCAGCAGGAGCCACCGCTCACCGAGGGGACGACCGTGCTGGCCAACGTCGAGGAGGCCGTCGCCGACATCAAGGCCAAGATGAAGCGGCTCGAGGACGCCTACATGGAGATGGGCGACCCTGATGCCGATCAGGACGCCTTGATGAAGGAGACCGGCGACCTCCAGACCGAGCTCGACCACGCCAACGCGTGGGACATCGACAGCCGTCTCGACCAGGCGATGGACGCCCTGCGCTGCCCCGACCCCGACCTGCTCGTCGACAACCTGTCCGGCGGTGAGCGCCGACGCGTCGCGCTGTGCAAGCTGCTCCTGCAGCAGCCCGACCTCCTGCTCCTCGACGAGCCCACCAACCACCTCGACGCCGAGTCGGTGCAGTGGCTCGAGGGACACCTCGCGTCCTACCCCGGCTGCGTCCTGGCCGTCACCCACGACCGCTACTTCCTCGACAACGTCGCGCAGTGGATCCTCGAGCTCGACCGCGGCAAGACGCACCCCTACGAGGGCAACTACTCGACCTACCTCGAGACCAAGAAGGAGCGCCTCAAGATCGAGGGGCAGAAGGACGCCAAGCGCGCCAAGATGCTCGAGCGCGAGCTCGAGTGGGTGCGCTCCAACGCCAAGGCCCGCCAGACCAAGAGCCGCTCGCGACTCGCGCGCTATGAGGAGATGGCGGCCGAGGCCGACCGGATGCGCAAGATCGACACCTCCGAGATCAACATCCCCGCCGGTCCGCGCCTGGGTGACGTCGTGTTGGAGGCCCACGACCTCGACAAGGGCTTCGAGGGCCGCACCCTCATCCACGACCTCTCCTTCACCCTGCCCCGTGCCGGCATCGTCGGCGTGATCGGCCCCAACGGCGTCGGCAAGACCACCCTGTTCCGGATGATCATCGGCTCGGAGAAGCCGGACGCCGGCGAGCTCAGGGTCGGCCAGACGGTCAAGATCTCCTACGTCGACCAGAGCCGCGGCGGCATCGACCCCAACAAGAACGTGTGGGAGGTCGTCTCCGACGGGCTTGACTTCATCAAGGTCGCCAACTTCGAGATGAACTCCCGCGCGTACGTCGCGTCGTTCGGCTTCAAGGGTCCCGACCAGCAGAAGAAGGCCGGCGTCCTCTCCGGCGGTGAGCGCAACC
Organism: Nocardioides agariphilus; assembly: GCF_015352445.1. Classification (GTDB taxonomy): domain Bacteria; phylum Actinomycetota; class Actinomycetes; order Propionibacteriales; family Nocardioidaceae; genus Nocardioides; species Nocardioides agariphilus. The sequence continues at coordinate 187,848 of NZ_JADKPO010000004.1, read as the reverse complement.
GCCTCAACCTGGCGCTGACGCTGAAGATGGGCGGCAACCTGCTGCTGCTCGACGAGCCGACCAACGACCTCGACGTCGAGACCCTGCAGTCCCTCGAGGACGCCCTGCTCGACTTCCCCGGCTGTGCCGTGGTCACCTCCCACGACCGGTGGTTCCTGGACCGCGTCGCCACCCACATCCTGGCCTGGGAGGGCGACGAGGACGACGAGGCCAAGTGGTTCTGGTTCGAGGGCAACTACGACGCCTACGAGGCCAACAAGGTCGAGCGGCTCGGCATCGAGGCCGCGCGTCCGCACCGCGTGACCCACCGTCGCCTGACCAGGCCCTAGCCGGCCCGACGAGGCGGCGTCAGATGGCGGGGGACGGGGTCGGCAGGATCGGTCCTGTCGACCGCTTCCAGCGCCGTTGGGCGGTGCTCGGCGTGCCGATCGCGCTGGTCTACAAGTACGTCGACGACCAGGCGACCTATCTGGCCGTCATCGTCACCTACTACGCGCTGTTCGCGACGTTCCCGCTGCTGCTGCTCGCGACCTCGATCCTGGGCTTCCTGCTGCAAGGTGACCCCGACCTGCAGGCCAAGGTGCTCGACTCCGCCCTGAGCCAGTTCCCGGTCATCGGTGACCAGTTCCGGCGGCCGGAGGGACTCACCGGGTCGACCACCGCGGTCGTGGTGGGCTCGCTGGCAGCGACCTACGGCGCGATGGGGCTCGGCACCGCGGTGCAGAACGCGATGAACATCGCGTGGGCGATCCCGCGCAACAGCCGCCCCAACCCCATCCTGCTGCGGGTGCGTGGCCTGCTGATCGTGGCCTTCGGCGGCATCGCGGTGCTCGCATTGACCACGGGGTCGGTGCTGGTCAGCAACACCACGCTGATCGCCTGGTTCGAGGACTCCCCGGTGCGCTGGCTGGCGCGCGTGGTGAGCGTGCTGGTCGTCGGTGGCGTGCTGTTCGTGCTGATGCGGCTGGCGGCCGCTCGGCCGGACCGGCAGCGGACCACGCTCCCGGGTGCGCTCCTGACCGCCGTGCTGTGGCACCTGCTCCAACAGGTGGGTGCGATCTACGTGACGCACGTGCTGGCCGGCGCCGACACCGTCAACCAGACCTTCGGGCTGGTGCTGGGCCTGATGGCGGCCATCTTCTTGGTCTCCGTCGCCGGCATGTTGGGCGTGGAGCTCAACGTGGTGCTCGACAAGCACCTGTGGCCGCGAGCCCTGCTGACGCCGTTCACCGACTCCGTGCGCCTGACCGAGGCCGATCGCCGCGCCTACAGCGGGTATGCCGCGGCCCAGCGGCACAAGGGGTTCGAGACGGTCACCGTCGACTTCGGCCCCGACCGGGACGACTAGCTGGGTGCCCCGGGCATCAGGTGTGCTGCGGCCGGCAACCCAGCCAGAAGTGCTGCCCCGAGGACCCAGGCAAAGATGCGCAACGTACTCACGACGCCGACTCTCGTCGTACGGCACTCGACTGGTCTGTCGGCCCGCTGACACAGGCCGAAGCCGGTGTCAGGACCGGCTGAACGTCTCGTCCCCCGTGGGGAGCCCACGAGGCGCCGTCGCGTCCAGCAGCTCGAAGGTCAAGTCGTCGCCCGCGATCCGCCAGGCATACGACACCAGCACATGGTTGTCGTCGGGCTCGCGGACATACAGCCGGTCGCCCCGCACCGTGATCGAACGATGCACGTACGGCGCCCGGCCCGGCCGATCGGCCCCGTCGCGGTAGATGTCGAGAGAGGCGTTCTTGATCACCAGCGTGACCTGCTCGGGCAGGACGTCACTGACCCAGCGGCCCTCCAGCGGCGTGGGGTAGCGGACCCACGGTGGCGGTCCGGTCTGCATGGCCCGAGGCGTGAGTGTCGAATCTGAGGCTGTGTCTGAGGCTGTGTCTGGGGCTGAGTCTGAGGTTGGGCTCGTCGGCGACGGCGGACCGAACCGCGCAGAGCGGCCACCGTCGGCGGCCTCGAGCCGGGTGGCGAGTCCCCAGGCGGCCAGAGCGACCGCTGCAACCGCCACGAGGATGCGGACGACCGGCCGCCCGCGTGCGACCGGAGAGGCGAGGACCTCGGGGTCGCTCAGCGGATCTCGCTCTCCGGGTGGGCGACAACGAGCTTGTCGGCCACGCTGTTCATCACCCGGCCGAGCGCCTCGAGGTCGTCATCGGTTGCCAGGTCGACCAGGTAGTCGCGGACCCCGTTGACGTGCGTCGGGGCCATCCGGACCAGCAGGTCGTAGCCCTGCTCGGTCATCTCGCACACCACGCCGCGCCGGTCCTCCTCGGAGTCGAAGCGCCGGACCAGGCCTGCCTTCTCCATGCGCTTGACCGTGTGGGTGACGCGGCTGCGGCTGTGGGCCATCGCGTCGGCGAGCTGCGCCATCCGCAGCCGACGCTCGGGGCGCTCGGAGAGACGGACCAAGATCTCGTACTCGGCCAGCGAGATGTCGAAGCCCCGGCGCAGGTCCGCGTCGAGGCGGTCGGTCAGCAGCGTCATCCCCATGATCAGCGCCCGCCAGGCCTGCTGCTGGGAGGTGTCGAGCCACCGTGCCACGGGGTCGTCGGTATCGGGCACGGCTAGGACAGCCGCTCCAGGATCAGCGCCATCCCTTGTCCGCCGCCGACGCACAAGGTGACCAGGCCGGTGGTCTTGTCGTGCCAGTCCAGGGAGTTGAGCATCGTCGTCTGCAGGCGGGCACCGGTCATGCCGAAGGGGTGACCGATGGCGATGGCGCCGCCGTTGACGTTGAGGCGGTCGAGGTCGATGCCGAGGTCCTGGTAGGACGGCACCACCTGCGCCGCGAAGGCCTCGTTGATCTCCACCAGGTCGATGTCGCCGATGGACATGCCGGCCAGGGCCAGGGCACGACGTGTCGCCTCGACCGGGCCCAGGCCCATGATCTCGGGGGAGAGGCCGCTGACTCCGGTCGCGACGATGCGGGCCAGGGGAGTGATGCCGAGCTCGGCGGCCCGGGTGTCGGACATGACCACCACTGCAGCGGCACCGTCGTTGAGGGGGCAGCAGTTGCCGGCGGTGACCAGGCCGTCGGGCCGGAACACCGGCTTGAGGTCGGCGACCGCTTCGTAGGTGACCCCCGCTCGGGGTCCGTCATCGGCCGAGACGACGGTGCCATCCGGGGTGGTGACCGGTGTGATCTCGCGGGCCCAGAAGCCCTCTGCGATGGCCTTCTCGGCGAGGTTCTGGCTGCGCACCCCGAACTCGTCGAGCTCGCGACGGCTCAGACCCCGTGACTGGGCGAGGTTCTCGGCCGTCTGGCCCATGGCCACGTAGATGTCGGGGGCCTTGCCGTCCAGCCGCGGGTCGTGCCAGGACGAGCCACCCAGGGCCGACTCGGCGGTGCGCTGCTCAGCGTCGGCGAACGCCGGGTTGTGGGTCTGGGGCCAGCTGTCGGAGGTGCCGAGCCCGAACCTCGACACGGTCTCCACACCGGCGGAGACGAAGACGTCGCCCTCGCCCGCCTTGATCGCGTGGAAGGCCATCCGCGTGGTCTGCACCGAGGAGGCGCAGTAGCGCGTGACGGTTGCGGCAGGCACGTCGTCCATGTCGTTGAGGACGTTGACGACCCGGCCCATGTTGAAGCCGCTCTCTCCGCCGGGCAGTCCGCAGCCGAGATAGACGTCATCGACGGTATGGCGGTCGAGCGCGGGCGCCTGGTCGAGCGCCGCACGCACGATCGTCGCCGCGAGGTCGTCGGGTCTCAGATCCTTCAGCGAGCCCTTGCCTGCACGGCCGATGGGGGAGCGGGCGGTAGCGACGATGACAGCCTCTGGCATGGCTGCAGCCTACGGTGGTCGGGGACTAGTGGTCCTCGTGGTGATCGGCCCCGTCATCGGGCTCGTGATCGGCGAGGCCGCCGAGCAGGCGCTCGAGCGAGGCGGTGACGAAGGCACGACGCCCGCGGACGGGCCGCTGCAGAGCGGCCAGGAGGACGCCGTCGGCACTGGCGACCAGTGCCTCTGCCCGGGGCCCGGCATCAGCCAGCCCCCTCTCGGTCGCCATCGTGGCGACCAGGCCCACCAGCCGAGTGCGCCACTCGGTCATGACGGCAGCCAGGTCGGGGTCACGAGCAGCAGCCAGCTCCAGCTCGAGCCGGGCCAGCAGGACGTCGCGCTCGGCGAGCCAACGCGAGAACAGCTGCGCGGTCAGCTCGACCTTGCGGTCGTCGTCGGGGCCACACGCGCGGAGCTCCTCGGTCAAGGCGATGACGTCGGCGGCGGCCGTCGCGGCGACGTACTGGGCCAGCGCCTCCTGCAAGGCCCTGCTGGTGCGGTAGTACGCCGAGCAGCTGCCCTCGCTGAGCCCCGCCTCCCGGTCCACGGCCCGGTGGGTCAGCCCTCGCAGACCCTGCTCGGCCAGGACGCGGGTGGCGGCTGCCATCAGGTCCTGTCGTCGCGATGAGAGGGCGGGCACGGGCCGGACCTTACCGCCGTTGTCAGACCGTGACCGTGCTGGAGGAGCCCAGCCGTTGCCCGGGACTGAGGGTGGCGCTACGTTGACGCGCGACCGGCCGACCAGGAAACCGGACACCGGTTTGCTGGACACATGACCACGAATGTAGTTGGGGGCAGCAATGGCGGCAGATCCGGAAATCGTCGAGGCCCTGGGCCGCACCGACCTGTTCTCCGGGTTGGGCAGGAAGCACCTGACCGCGATCGCCAGCCAGGCGCGGCTGGTCCACCACGCCGAGGGCAAGGACATCACCGAGCAGGGCGGCGGTGCGGCCGGCTTCCACCTGATCAAGGAGGGCAACGCCTCCGTGCACGTCAACGGGCAGGATCGTCCGGGCCTGGGCCCGGGTGACTACTTCGGCGAGATCTCGATGATCGACGGCCAGCCCCGCTCGGCCACCGTCCATGCCGAGACCGAGATGACCACGATCTCGATCCCCTCGTGGTCCTTCCACCCGATCCTCGAGGAGGAGCCCGAGGTCGCCAAGGTCCTCCTCAAGGTGCTGTGCGCGCGGCTGCGGGCCGTCGAGAGCGCTCGCTGACCCGGCTCACCTCGCGGCCAGGGCACGGGCCCGGCCGATGACCAACGGCGACCCGAGCGCCTCGCCGATCGCCAGCGCCTCGGCCACCGCCGGATCGACCCGGTCCGGGTCGGCCTCGGTGGAGCTGCCGTCCTCGGCCACGTCGAGCAGCGCCTGCGCCAGGTGGTAGGGCGACCCGGCGCTGCGCGCGAGAGTGAGGGCCGCCGCGAGCGCCGGCGTACGCGCGTCGGCATCGGGCAGCGCCCGCGCACCGGCCAGCGCCAGCTCGGCGCGCACCACCGGCGGGAACTCGCCCGGCAGCCTGCCCTCGAGCATCGCGAGCAGCGCCTTGGTGGCGGCGTCGTCGTGGTTGGCGTGCGCGGCTCGTGCGGCCAGTGGCCAGGCCATCCGGAAGATGTCGGAATGCAGGCCGATGCGCATGCTGGTCTCGGCCGAGCGCTGGGCGTGCTCGAGGGTGCCTGCGAGGTCGCCCTCGGCCTCCAGCACGACGGCCCAGGCGTAGTCGAGGTACGCCGACTCCTGGGCGTCGCGCTCGACGACCTGCATGGCGACCAGCAACGCGTGTGCCTGCTCGGCCTTGCCGCGCAGGGCCCACACGATCGCCGCTGTCGGGACGAGGATGCCGACGTCGATGAGGGCGTCGTCCTCGAGTGCACCTTCGACCAGCCCCGCTGCGATGTCCCAGTCCCCGGTGACCAAGGCGGCGAGCACGCCGTTGCTCGTGCCGTAGAGCAGCCAGTAGTGGCCGCCGGTGAGCCGGGCCAGCTCGATGACCTGGAGGGAGAGGCGTAGGCACTCGGCAGGGTCGGTGGAGGTCACGGCGTCACCGAGGTTGAGGAGGGCCCGGGCCCGTGCGAGCGGGTCGTCTGCCAGCTCGGCGAGCCGCAGCGCCTCGCGCAGGTAGGTCGCGGCCTCGGCTCTGCGGTCGCGAGTCGCCAGCACGAGGGCCCGGTGGATGAGCAGGTCGATCCAGTGCGGCCCGGTGACCCCGAGCTGCTGGGCGAGTACCAGCGCGCGCTCGGTGAGCTCCTCACCCGCGTCGAGGCCCGACATCGAGAACGGTGCGAGCGCGTCGGCCATCGCCGCGACCGTGTCGACGCCGGGTTCGGCCTCCAGTTCGGCGGTGGCCGCGAGCATCAGCGTGCGGGCCTCGTCGGCACGGCCGGACAAGAACAGCCCACGTCCGCGGAGCACCTGGGCCAGGGCCACCTCGCGGGTCCGGCCGTGCCTGGCGCGCAGATCGGCCGCCCGGCTGGCAGCCGCGATGATGGCGTGGCCGTCGCCGAGGGCCAGCGACGCGTGACCCGAGCGCATCCAGAAGCCGGCCGCGGCGAGAGCGCCGGTCTCGGTGCCGTCCTCCTCGGCCAGCTCAGCAGCCGTGGCGTAGAGGCGGGCAGCCGAGGCCGGTGCACCTGTCGTGGCCGCACGCTCGCCGGCGCGGCCGAGCCAGTGCACCGCCTCCTCGCGCAACGCCGGCACATCCGGGTCGTGGGGACGCGCTCGCAGCGCTCGCACGTGGTGCTGGGCGACCAGCTCCGCAAGGGCGTCGCCCTCGTTGCGGGCCGACCCGTCGAGGTGCCGTGCCACCCGTAGGTGCCGCTCCTTGAGGTCCTTGCGGGAGAGCGTCTGGTAGGCGACCTGGGCCAGGAGCCCGTGGCTGTAGCCGAAGGAGCCGAGCTGCGGGGAGAGTGCATCAGCACTGGTGACGAGCACATCGCGCCGAGCCAGCTCGGCGAGCCCGGCCGCGACCTGCGCGGGGGTGAGGCTGGAGACGGCGGTCATCGTCTCGACGGTGAACGGTGCCGCGATCACCGCGGCGTCGCCCGCGAGGGAGCGAGCCACGGGATCGAGCGCGTCGAGGCGGGCCGCGAGCAGCGACTGGAGGCTGTCGGGGACATCGAGGGTGCCGAGGTCGCCGGCGAGCGAGTAGCCCTCTCCCGTGGCCACCACGACCTGCTGGTCGATCAGCGAGCGCACCGTCTCGACCGCGAACAGCGGGATCCCCTGGGCGTGCGCCTGGATCGCGGCGGCGGCGGGGCCGGGCAGGTGGTCGACGAGCCCGGCCAGGAGCTCGAGCATCGCCGTCTCGTCGAGGGGGGACAGGGCGAGTGCGGTGCGATGGCGCCCGTCGCCCAGTCCGGGCCGGCGTTCGAGCAGCTCGGGCCGCGCGAAGCCGATGACGAGCACCGGCAGGTCGCGCACCCAGGCGACCAGGTGCTCGACGAAGTCGAGCAGGCCCTCGTCGGCGTCGTGGAGGTCCTCGATGACCAGAAGAACCGGCTGCTGGCGGGCCAGGCCCTCGAAGAAGGTCCGCCAGCCGGCGAACAGCTCCGCCTGGGGGTGGCCGTCGCGGCTCACCGGCAAGCCCAGCAGGGGGGCCAGTCGATCGGCCACCAGCGCCTGGTCAGCGGGGTCGTCGAAGAGCCTGTCGAGGGTCTGGGCGAGCTTCTCCTCGACCGTGCTGAGGTCGTCGTCCTCGCCGATGCCCAGGCGTGCGCGGACCATCTCGGTCAGCGCCCAGTACGCCGTGTCCTCGCCGAACGTGGGACACCGGCCCCGGTGCCAGAACACGGCGTCGGCCAGCCCGTCGACGTACTTCTCCAGCTCCCATCCCAACCGGGACTTGCCGACCCCCGGGGCCCCCGTCACGAGCACCAGCCCGGGGGAGCGGTGCTCGATGGTCGCGTGCAGCCGGTCCTTGAGCACGGTGAACTCCGTGCTGCGCCCGACGAACGGTCCCTCCAGGCCGTCGGCGCGCTGCGCACCACCCATCCCGGAGACGACCTGTCGCGCGCGCCAGAGCGTCTCGGGCTGCGACTTCCCCTTCAGCTCCAGGTCGCCGAACGGCTCGAGGTCGATGGCTGGTCCGACGAGACGACGGGTGGTGACATCGACGAGTACGGCGCCGGGCGGCGCCGCTGACTGCACACGAGCGGCCGTGTTGACCGGGTCTCCGGCGACCATGGCCTGCCCGTCCGCACCCGGTGTGGTCGCGACCGTGCCGGTCACCACCCCTGCTCTGGCCGTCAGGCCCGGGGCGTCGAGTCGGACGCCCATCTCGGCCACCGCGGCGACGAGGTCGAGGGCGGCGCGGACCGAGCGCTCGGCGTCGCCCTCGGTCGCGACCGGCGTGCCCCACACCGCCATCACGGCGTCGCCGATGAACTTCTCGATCACCGCGCCGTATCGGCCGACCACGCGTCGCGCCAGGGCGAAGTAGTCGGAGAGGAGCTCGCGGACCTCTTCAGGGTCACGTCCCTCGCTGAGCGGCGTGAAGCCGACGAGGTCCACGAAGAGCAGCGAGCAGAGTCGCCGCTCTGTCTCCGGGACCGGCACGGCGGGGTCCACGTCGTCCTCGACGTTGACGGGCGTACCGCACCGCGTGCAGAAGCGCTGACCCGCGGTCAACGGCGCCTGGCAGGTACGGCAGCCCACGGCGAGCGCGGTGCCGCACGAGCCGCAGAAGGCCTCCTGGGTCTCGGACACCGCTCCGCAGCTCGGACATCCCCCCACGGCGGAAGGCTAACGCGAGCGCTCAGGGTGACCTGGCTCACTTCGGCGCTGAGAGGGAACAACCCGACTCCGAGGTATCTTCTACATCAGTAGAATCTACAAACGTAGAAAGGCATGACCATGACCATCATCGAGTCCTACGTCGCCCTCACCCTGCTCGCCGTCACCGTGCTCGCGGCGGTCGCGGCCGTGGGCGTGCTGGGCGCTGTCGTCGTGCGGCTGGGAGCCGAGCACCGCAGCCGTCGGCTGTCTCGGCACGAGTCGATCCCGGCGTACTACCTGCACCTGGCCCACTGACCCGGGCCGCGGAGCTGCGAGGTCAGGTCACGGGCTCCTCGAAGCTGTTGACCATGAACTGCGCGGCATGGGTGACGTAGTCCCAGAACTTCGCATCCTGCTCGGGGCTGAGCTCGACCGAGTCGAGACCCTCGCGGAAGTGCACCAGCCAGCGCTCGGCGGCCCGGGGCGTGACCGCGAACGGTGCGTGCCGCATCCGCAGACGCGGGTGCCCGCGCAGCTCGGAGTACGTCGTCGGGCCGCCCCAGTACTGCACCAGGAACAGCCGGAAGCGCTCCTCGGCAGGCCCGAGGTCCTCCTCGGGGTAGAGCGGGCGTAGGACGGGGTCATCGGCGACGCCGGCGTAGAAGGTGGCGACGATCTTCTCGATGGTCGGGTAGCCACCGATCTCGTCGTAGAAGGTCGTCACCCGCACATCCTCGCAAGCGGCCCGATGCTCAGGCGCCCTCGGGGGCGCTCTGGTCGCTGGGGCTCTGGTTGACCACGACCGTGTGTGCGTAGGGCGCGGCGATCCCCTCGGCGTCGAAGCGGGCCTTGATCCGGGCCCGCATCTCCCGTGCGACCCGCCACTGCTCGAGGGGTGCGGTCTTCAAGGTGACGCGCATGGTGATGGCGTCGGCCGTGACCGCCTCGATGCCCCACACCTCGGGCTGCTCGATGACCACGCCGTTGTATTCGTCGTCCTGCCACAGGTCCTCGGCGACCTCTTGGAGCACGCGGCGTACGCGGGCCACGTCCTCGCGATAGGGGAAGGTCACGTCCAGCACGGTGCGCGCCCAGTTCTGGCTCATGTTGCCCACGCGCAGGATCTCGCCGTTGCGGACGTACCAGACGGTGCCGTTGACGTCGCGCAGCCGCGTCACCCGCAGGCTCACCGCCTCGACGGTGCCGCTGGCCTCGCCCAGGTCCACCGAGTCGCCGACGCCGAGCTGGTCCTCGAAGATCATGAAGATGCCTGACAGGAAGTCCTTGACGAGGTTCTGGGCGCCGAAGCCGAGGGCGACGCCGACGATGCCGGCGCTGGCCAGGATCGGGCCGATCTCGTAGTTGAGCTCGGCCAGGATCATGGTGATCAGCACGGCCACGATGACGCCGGTGATGATGCTCTTGAGCAGGTCGCCCATGGTGCGGGCGCGCTGCATCCGGCGGCTGCGCGCGCTGTCGCCGTCCTCGGTGGCGCTGCGGCCCACCGACATCCGGTTCAGCCGGTCGGGGAGCACACCCTCCTCGGCCTTGCGCACGATCCGGTCGACGACGCGGTGCAGGAGCCAGCGCGCGATCACCCCGAACACGACGATCACCGCGATCGCCGTGGGCGTGCCGATGAGTACGCCGGCGAGCTCGGCGAGCTCGGGCTTGTGGGTCAGGTCGAACACGTGGTTGCAGGTAGCCGCTCCGTCGGCGCACGGGTTCTGGTCGGAGGACCGGAGCAGGCCGTCGGAAAATGAGGAGAGGGTCAGGGGGCCCATGCCGACCACGCTAGCGAGAGCGCGGAGCCGATAGTCTGCCGCCCGTGACCCGAACACTTCCAGCGATGCTTCTTCGGTCCGCAGCCGTCGTCGCGGTCGCCCTCGCCCTGCCGCTCACGTACGCCGCGGCCGCGAGCGCCGACCGACCCGAGGGCTGGGACACTCCGCCCGACGTGTCCTTCACCCACACGTTGCTGGTCTTGGTGCTGATCCCACTGGCCTGCGTCGTGCTGCTCGCCCTGGCCGTCTACGTCCCACCGATCGTGCGGGGCGAGTCGGTCGCTCCGGCCGGCGTCCGCGCCGACGACCAGTGGTTCGGTGGCCGGGCCGACGCGGAGCTGGCTCTCGAGGCACGCAAGCCCGAGACGGTCGACCAGACGGGTGGGGCCAGTGGCAGCTGGTGACTTCTCCGCCTCCGAACGGTTCGAGATCGACAAGGCCATCCGGGCGGCCGAGGAGACCAGCCGCTACGAGTTCTCGGTGTTCGTCGGTGATGCCGAGTCCTCGCCACGTGACTTCGCGGTCGGCCTGCACTCGGCCCTGGTTGCGCCCTCCCGCAGCGTGCTTGTCCTGGTCGACCCGGTGGCGCGGGTCATCGAGGTGGTGACCGGCAGCGTCGTCAAGCGCACCCTGACCGACCACGAGGTGCAGCTGGCCATCCTCGAGATGCAGACCGACTTCGCCGCCGGCGAGCTGGTCGGCGGCATCAAGCGCGGCATCAACCTGCTCGCCCAGCACGCGCGGGCGCCGCACACGCTGCACGCCGAGTAGCAGCACCCGCCCGCCGGCCCGGCGCTCAACGGCCAGTCGGGACTTGCCACCCGCCTGGGCGATAGTGCGCGCGCACGGCGTTATGCCGGCGTTACAGGCTGCTTCTAGCTTCTGCGCATGGTGCTTGCCTCGCGTCCTCGCCGCTCCATCGTCTCGATCGCCGTGCTCACGCTGGCGCTTGCGGGCCTGACCGTGGCCGCCTCGGCTCCGGTGTCGGCGACGGTCACCAGCGAGTTCGTCTCGACGACAACGACCTACCTGGGCGACGACCTCACGACGCTGGGTGGAGGACAGTCGCTGCTCGTGCCAGCAACCGGGAGCGCGGGGCCGGCGAATCCGTACCCGGCCCAGATGGGTCTCGGTGTGCCGCTCCTCGGTCCTGAGATCGTCGACGTCGACCTGACCATTCTCAACCTGACCAGCACGGCTCCCGGCGACCTGAACCTGCTCCTGGTGAGCCCGACCGGTCAGCAGGCGCTCGTGATGTCCGACATCGGGGCCGGCAACGACGTCTCCAACGTCACCTTCACCTTCTCCGACGAGGCGGTGATCTCGTTGGGCGACGCGACGATCGTCAACGGCGCCGTCTACGCGCCACAGAACCAGGGCGGCGACGGCGAGGTGTTCCCCGCTCCGGCTCCTGCCCTGGACGGCAACAGTGCCCTGTCGGTCTTCGACGGGCAGCCGGTGGGCGGGTACTGGCAGCTGTATGTCGTGGACGACCAGACCGACGACGTCCACACGATCGGCGGCTGGTCCCTGAAGTTCGTCCTCGCCACCACGCCGTACCCGAACACGATCGAGGTGTCCGGGCTGCCGGCGGTCAGTGACGTGAACGTGCGTCTCGACGGGTTCGACTCCGACCGTCCCGACGACGCTCATTTCCTCCTCGTCGGCCCGCACGGCCAACAGGCGTACCTGATGGGCGATGCGGGAGGAAGCGTCGAGGACACCGAGGTGTCCCTCACCTTCGACGACGAGGCCGCCGGGGTCCTGCCGGACTCGACCAGGATCAGCAGCGGCACCTATCGGCCGTTCCTCTACGGCGACCCGGACTTCTTCCCGGCGCCGGCGCCGGCGGTCTCCGCCAGCACCTCGCTCTCGGTGTTCGACGGGATCGACCCAGACGGTCAGTGGAAGCTGTTCGGCGTCGACGACCAGGCCGGCGAGCTCGTGAGGCTCGACGGCTGGGCGCTCGAGCTGAGCTGGGAGGACACGGTCAGCCCCACTGGGACGGTCGTCGTCAACGGCGACGCGGCAAGGACCCGGTCGCGCGACGTGACCGTCGACCTGACCGGCGCCGACCCGGAGGGCACCGGGGTGGCCTCCGTGCGCCTGAGCAACGACGGCGTGACCTTCTCGCCCTACCAGGCCTTCGCGGGGAGCCTGCCGTGGACGTTGGCCGCGGGAGACGGGTCGAAACGGGTCTACGCGCAGTTCAAGGACGCAGCCGGCAACGAGTCGACGCTCGTCATCGACTCCATCGTCCTCGACACGACGGGTCCTCGCGCCGGGAAGCTCTCTCCGGGCAGGAGCGCAACGGGCGTGGCAGCCACCGTGAAGGTGAGGATCAAGGCCACCGAGGCGCTGCGTCAGGGGTCGGTGTCGGCGACGACCGTCTTCCTGAAGCGGAAGGGCGCCACCGTCAAGGTGCCCGCGCGGGTCTCGTACCAGGCCGCCGAGCGCACCATCCTCCTCGTCCCGCGTGGCCCGCTACGCCGTCACACGACGTACGTCGTCACGGTCAGAGCCGTCCGGGACTCCGTGGGCAACCGGTGGGACGAGAAGCCGTCGCGGGCCGGCGCCCAGGCACTCACCTGGTCCTTCACCACCGGCTGACGGCGCAGCTCGGAGAACTCAGGTCAAGCCGCCTGCGGCTGACGCCCCCGCCAGACTCCTGTCTGAGTTCGACGCGCCGGCGTCCGTGGACGCGACTGCACCACCGAAGACCCTGGGCCCAGGGTGGCAAGACCGACCTCCGCGACGCCCTACCGCTGTGCCACTTCCATCACCGGCGGATCCACGACACCGGCTTCAACCACCGGTTCCTTCCCGACCGCAGCGTCGAGTTCACCAGGCGGACGTGACGGTTCACCTGGCAAGTCCGGCGCGTCAGTGGGCTTCGGCGTCCTTCGCCTGCGCCCGCAAGGCGCGGGCGACGTCGTCGCGGCCCTCGCGCACGTACCTCTTGGCGCCAGGGTTGGCGGGGGAGGAGTCGAGCCACGCGTCGAGCCGGTCGAGCATCTCCGGGCTGCCCAGGGGGGCAGGGAAGGCGTACTCGAGAGCGGTCGATGCCTTCTGGGTGCCCAGGCGCTCCCAGATGTCGTCGGCGGCTTCGAGGTACTTCTCGAGGTACGGCGCGAGCAGCTCCTCCTGCCCGTAGCGCATGAACGACAGACAGATCGAGCGGTGGGTCTCGTTGGGCACGTTCTCCTGGACCGTCGCCTGGTCCCACGCCTCGGCCTTGGCCTCGGCCGTCGGACGCGAGGTGAGAGCGGCGGCGGCGTGCTCCTGGCCCGAGATGGTGTTGTCCCGCTTGAGCTCCTCGGCGATGTCGTCGGCGCCCATGCGGCCGTTCTTGGCCAGGCTGGTCACCAGCGCCCACCGCAGGTCGGTGTCGACGGCCAGGCCGTCGACGACCACGGAGCCGTCGAGGATCCCCTGGATCTCGTCGAGGGCCGCGGGGTTGTGCGCTGCTCCGGCGTAGCTACGGGCGAAGGTCAGCTGATGGTCGCTGCCCGGCTCGGCGGCGAACAGCAGCTCGCGCACCCCGCTCTCCCAGTGGTCCTTGAGAGCAGCCCGGCCGGCCTTGGCGGAGTAGGCGTTGACCGCCTGTGCGGCGTAGACCGGGATGCGGGCCGAGCCGAACGCGTCGGTCTCCGAGCCGATGTTGAGCAGCACCAGCTCGACGAAGTCGGTGGCGCTCATCTCGGCGTCGCGGGTCATGTCCCAGGCTGCGCCCCAGCACAGTGCGCGTGCCAGCGAGTCGTCCAGACGACGCAGCCCTCCCACGACCGTGGCCAGCGACCGCTCGTCGAGGCGGATCTTGGCGTAGGTCAGGTCACCGTCGTTGAGCAGCAGCAGGTCGGGCTGCAGCTGGCCGACCAGCTCGTCGAGGTGGGTGAGCTCGCCTTCTACATCGACCTCCACGTGGTGGCGGCGCACCAGCCGGCCCTGCTCGTCGTCGTAGAGGCCGATGCCGATGCGGTGGCGGCGCAGGGTCGGGTAGTCGGCTGCGGCCGACTGCCGGACCGCGAACGAGGTGTAGGCGCCCTCGGCATCGAGCTCGAACTCCGCGGCGAGGGTGTTGACGCCGGAGGTCTGCAGCCACTCCTTGGCCCAGGAGTCCAGCTCGCGGCCCGAGGCCTTCTCCAGCGCGGTCAGCAGGTCGGTGAACTCGGAGTTGGCGTAGGCGTGGTCCTTGAAGTACTGGCGCAGGCCGGCCAGGAACGCGTCGAGGCCGACCCATGCGACCAGCTGCTTGAGCACCGAGGCGCCCTTGGCGTAGGTGATGCCGTCGAAGTTGACCTCGACGGCCTGGAGGTCGTAGTTGTCGGCGGCGATCGGGTGCGTCGAGGGGAGCTGGTCCTGGCGCAGCGCCCAGTTCTTGCGGGCGTTGGTGAAGCCGGTCCACGACTCGGTGAAGTCGGTGTTCTGGACGGCCGCGTGGTAGCAGGCCCACTCGGCGAACGACTCGTTGAGCCAGAGGTCGTCCCACCACTTCATGGTCACCAGGTCGCCGAACCACATGTGGGCCATCTCGTGCAGGATCACCGAGGCGCGGAACTCGTAGAACGAGCCGTCCTGGCGGCTGCGCGGGAGGTACTCGTCGCGCAGGGTCACGGCGCCGGCGTTCTCCATCGCGCCCATGTTGTATTCGGGCACGTAGAGCTGGTCGTACTTCTCGAAGGGATAGGGGAAGTCGAAGGCATCCTCGAAGAACTCGAAGCCCTGCTTGGTGATCTTGACGACCTCGTCGCGGTCGAGGTGCTCGACCAGGCTCTGGCGGCAGTAGTGGCCGAGCTCGATGGTGCCGTGCTTGCCCTCGTAGGTGTCGTGGACCGAGTGGTACTCACCGGCGATCAGCGCGGTGATGTACGTCGACATCCGCTTGGTCGTCGGGAAGCGCCAGACCGACTTGTCGTCGGTGCCCTCACCGGCAGGCTCGGGCGCCGGGGTGGGCGCGTTGGAGACCACGACCCAGTCGGACGGTGCGGTCACGTTGAACCGGAAGGTCGACTTGAGGTCGGGCTGCTCGAAGGTCGTGAACACCCGGCGCGCGTCGGGGACCTCGAACTGGCTGTAGAGGTAGACCTTGCCGTCGGCGGGGTCGACGAAGCGGTGCAGGCCCTCGCCCGTGTGGCTGTAGGGGAGCTCGCAGAAGACCCTCAGCTCGTTGCTGGCCTGGAGGTTGTCGAGCCGGATGCGGCTGTCGCGGTAGACGTCGAAGGCATCGAGCTTCTCGCCGTTGAGGACGACCTCGTGGATGGTCGCGCCGACGAGGTCGGCGAAGCTGCTCGCCCCGGGCTCGGTGCAGGTGAAGCGCAGCACGGTGGTGCTCTCGAACACCTTGTCGGACACGGTCAGGTCGAGGTCGATGGTGTAGGACTCGACCGAGAGAAGACCGGCACGGGTCTGCGCCTCTTCTCGCGTGAGGTTGGTTCCAGGCATGTGGGCATCCTGCCATTCGAGACACAGGGAGACAGCATCGAAGGGAGGCCCCGTTACCGACTCATGACCTCCTTCTCGGCAAGACCCCCAGTTGGTAACGATTCAGCAACCTCGGCCGGCCGAAGGGTGAGCAAGCTGCTCGACCTCAGCTGACGCCACCGCTGGTTGAGGAGGTCGCGCAGCGACCGTCTCGAAACCCGGTGGCACACCCTCAATAGGCTCTCCTCATGACGCATGTCCTGTCCGCCGTCGCCTGGCCGTATGCCAACGGCCCTCGCCACATCGGCCACGTCGCCGGTTTCGGCGTGCCCTCCGACGTCTTCAGCCGCTACATGCGCATGGCCGGACACGACGTACTCATGGTCTCCGGCACCGACGAGCACGGCACGCCGATCCTGGTCGCGGCCGACAGCGAGGGCGTGAGCGCCCGCGAGCTGGCCGACAAGAACAACGCGATCATCGTCAACGACCTGGTCGACCTCGGCCTGTCCTACGACCTGTTCACCAGAACCACGACGGGCAACCACTACCAGGTGGTGCAGGAGCTGTTCACGACCGTGCACCGCAACGGCTACCTGGTCGAGCAGACGGCGCAGGCGGCCATCAGCCCATCGACCGGTCGGACCCTGCCCGACCGCTACATCGAGGGCACCTGCCCGATCTGCGGGTACGCCGACGCGCGGGGCGACCAGTGCGACAACTGCGGCAACCAGCTCGACCCGACCGACCTGATCAACCCTCGCTCGAAGATCAACGGCGAGACCCCGGCGTTCGTGGAGACCCAGCACTTCTTCCTCGACCTGCCGGCGCTCGCCGAGGCGCTGACCGACTACCTCAAGGGTCGCGAGTCTTCGGGGACGTGGCGACCCAACGTCATCAAGTTCTCCCTGAACCTGATCGAGGACCTGAAGCCGCGCGCCATGACGCGCGACATCGACTGGGGCATCCCCGTGCCGATCGACGGCTGGCGCGAGCAGCCGACCAAGCGGCTCTACGTCTGGTTCGACGCGGTCATCGGCTACCTCTCGGCGTCGATCGAGTGGGCCCGCAGGCTGGGTGAGCCGGACCGCTGGCGCGAGTGGTGGAACGACCCCGAAGCCCTGTCCTACTACTTCATGGGCAAGGACAACATCGTCTTCCACGCCCAGATCTGGCCGGCGGAGCTGATCGCCTACAACGGCGAGGGCGCGCGAGGTGGCGAGCCGGGAGAGTTCGGGCGGCTCAACCTGCCCACCGAGGTCGTCTCCAGCGAGTTCATGACCATGGAGAGCAAGCAGTTCTCCACGAGCCGCGGACACGTGATCCTGGTCGGCGACTTCCTGGCCCGCTACCAGCCCGACGCGCTGCGCTACTTCATCTGCGCGGCCGGTCCGGAGACCTCCGACGCCGACTTCACCTGGGCCGACTTCGTGCAGCGCACCAACTCCGAGCTGGTGGCCGGCTGGGGAAACCTGGTCAACCGCACGGCGACGATGATCGCCAAGAGCTTCGGCGAGGTCCCGCCGGCCGGGGACCTCGAGGAGATCGACGAGGCCGTGCTGGCCGCCGTACGCGCGGGTTTCGACACGGTGGGCGACCTGATCGGCCGACACCGGCAGCGCGCCGCCGTCGCGGAGGCGATGCGCGTCGTCGGTGAGGTGAACAAGTACCTCACCGCCACCGAGCCCTACAAGATGAAGGGCGACGACGAGCGTGAGCGCCTGGGCACGGTGCTCCACATCGCGGCACAGTGCGTGCTCGACTGCAACACCTTGCTCTCGCCGTTCCTCCCGCACTCCTCGACGAAGGTCTGGCAGGCCTTCGGGGGCGAGGGCGACTTCCAGCCGATGCCGAGCACCGACTACGTCGAGGACCTCGAGCCCGAGCTGGGTGCGGGGCTGTTCACCTACCCGATCATCACCGGCGACTACTCCGCGACCCCGACGTGGGCCTCGCGGCCGGTCACGGTGGGTGCCAAGGTCGACAAGCCCTCGCCGATCTTCACCAAGCTCGACCCGTCTGTGGTCGACGAGGAGCGCGCCCGGCTGGCTGCGTCATGAGGGTGCTGGTCGTGGGGGCGAGCGGTCGCCTCGGTCGGGCCGTGGTCGCTGCGCTCGCCGACCGCCACGAGGTCCTCGAGGCGTCCCGCACCTCCCAGCACTACATCGACCTCACCAACTCCGCGTCCGTTGCCGGGCTCTACGCCTCCGTCGGCACGGTCGACGCCGTGGTGTGCACGGCCGGGAAGACGCCCTACGGCGCGCTGACCGAGCTCACCTCCGAGCAGTGGCTGACCGGCGTACGCGACAAGCTCCTCGGCCAGGTCGAGCTGGTCCGGCTGGGTATCGACCACGTCAGCGACGGCGGCTCGTTCACGCTCGTCTCGGGGATCTTGTCGGCCGAGCCGGTGCCGACCAGCCCCATCGCCTCGACCGTCGACGGCGGCATCGATGCCTTCGTCAGGTCTGCTGCGATCGAGCTTCCGAGAGGCCTGCGGATCAACGCGGTCAGCGCCACCGTCTTCGAGGAGGCCTGGGACGCCTACGGCGCGATGTTCCCGGGCGCCACGCCCATCCCGGTGGCCGACGCGGCACGTGCCTACGTGGAGTCGATCGAGGGCACGGCGAGCGGTGAGGTCCTCAGGGTCGGCTACTGACCGGCTCTCAACGGGTCTGCATGGCCGCGAGGTCTGCGAACGCCAGCCGGACGAGCTCGTCCTTCGAGATGCCGAGCACCTTCCGGATCACGCGGTCGGACTTCTCGTCCGGGTCGTCGCCCGAGATCCGCCGGTAGGTCTCGCCCATCTCGAAGACCTTCTCGACCCCGTAGTCGTCCACGATGCGGGTGACCGCTGCCCGGGCGATCAGGTAGTCGGCCGTGGGGTCGATGCCCCAGACCCCCGTCGTCGGGAGCCGGTGATGGGTCCCGAGCGTGTGCTTGAGGGCGTCGGCGTCGATCCTGAGGTCGTCGAGGCTGGCCGGTGCGGTCGACGCCCATTCGGCGATGCCCTCGACCACCCAGGACGGAGCGGCCGCCAGCCTGCGCGCGGTCAGGTAGTGCGTCAGCTCGTGCCGCATGATCTCGGGGTCCGTGACGATGCGATCGGTCATCTCGGGGTTCACGACGATCCGTGCTCCGGCGATGCCGTGTCCCTCCTCGATGCCGAAGCTGAAGACCGTCCTGGAGACGGCTGCGGCCTGCTCGTCCTTCAACGTGCTCATGGACAGGGCATCGCCGACGCTGGTGGCGTCGACCAGGACGTCGTACTGCGGCTCGACATCGAGCGCGTCGGCCACGAAGCCGATGTAGTCGGTCATCTCGGCCGCGAGGTCGCCAGCCGTGTCGGCGCGCTTCTCGTCCACGACGACGATGAGGCGACCGGTGCGGGCGACCGCGATCGGCACGGCACCTCCCCACGGGCGCCACTGGGCGTCGTCGTCGGCGTACTTGCCCGGCACGCTCTCGGCGCCGAGCAACCACGTGCCATCACGACGCACGAAGGTGTTCTCGACGACGTTGGTGACGGAGCGGGTGTCGATGTCGAGCCGGACCTGCTCGAGCACTCGCGGACGGAACACGGGGTCGTTGCCCTTGACCTTGGCTGGCACCCATCCGGAGGCGTCGTCGACGTCGTAGCCGACCTGCTCCACCGGCAGCTTCTGGAGGTTGTCGAAGACCAGCCCCTGCTGGTGCATGAGCACCTTGTTGCCCGGGTCGACGGTGGCCATGAAGGCCTTCCGGTCGCCCTTCTCCAGAGCCTGCGCACGCCGATCGAGGAGCTTGCGGATGGCGGCCCGGTCCTCGTCGGTCGGCTGGAACTTCCCGTTGCCCGTCGGGGACGAGGACGCGGACCCCGGACTCGTGGTGGCAGAGCGGGGGACACTGGCTTCGTTGCTGCATCCGGCCAGCAGCTCGATGAGCGCGGCGATCGCGATCAGCGCTCGAGCGTCCCCGGCCACGCGCCGGAGGCTACGTCACAATCCGGTTCCATGGCGCTACATCCCCAAGCCCTGGCAGAGATCGAGGCACACGCTGGCACGACCCCGATCTGGGCCGAGAGCTTCGACGTCCCCGCTGAGCGAGCAGCCGCCAGGGCCCTGGCGGCTGCCGAGCCTCGCGAGCACGTGGCAGCGGTCGAGGACGTCGACGCGGGCGGCGTGCCGGCGCGCCTGTACACCCCCGACGGCGCCGGGCCAGGAGTGGTGGTGCACGCCCACGGCGGCGGGTTCGTGTTCAACGACGTGGAGGTCCACGACGCCCTCGCCCGGTGGCTGGCCAACCGGGCAGGGATCCGGGTGCTGAGCATCGACTACCGCCTGGCCCCCGAGCACCGGTTCCCGGCGGCCGTGGAGGACCTGGACGCCGCGCTCGCGTGGGTCCCCACGCGTGAGGAGCTCGCCGGACCGCTGTTGCTGCACGGCGACTCGGCCGGCGCGAACCTCGCTCTCGTGGCAGCGCTGCGCCATCCGCGCATGGTCACCGCCCTCGCGCTGGTCTACCCGTTCCTCGACCCCACGGCGGCGTTCGCCTCCTACCGGACCCATGCCGAGGGCTTCGACCCCCGCGAGGCGGCCTGGTACTGGCAGCAGTACGCCGCCGACAAGGCCGACCTCGAGAGTCCCGACCTCGCCCCCCTGCTCTCCGACCGGCTGGGTGGCCTGCCGCCGACCCTGGTCGTCACGGCCGAGCACGATCCCCTCCGCGACGAGGGGGAGGAGCTCGTACGCCGACTGGCCGAGGACGGCGTGAGGGTGACGGGCTTTCGTTGCCTGGGGCAGATCCACGGCTACTACCGCCACGACCGTTTCGACGCTGCGCAGACCACCGTGCTGGCGGTGGCGGCGTACCTCGCGAACGCCGCCCGGAGCGGGTGACCTGAGAAGCGTGGCCAGTGCTGGGCTGCGGTTCCCTAGACTCCGCGCATGCGCGTGCACCTCGGCTGCGACCATGCCGGTCTCGACCTCAAGGCCCACCTGGTGGCCTGGCTGACCGAGCACGGCTACGAGCCGGTCGACCACGGGCCGTTCGTCTACGACGCCCTCGACGACTACCCCGTGTTCTGCATCCGCGCCGCCGAGGCCGTCGCGGCCGAGCCGGGCAGCCTGGGGGTGGTGATCGGCGGCTCGGGCAACGGCGAGCAGATGGCGGCCAACAAGGTGGCCGGCATCCGCAGCGCGCTGGTGTGGTCCGAGGAGACGGCGACGCTCGCGCGCGAGCACAACGACGCCCAGGTCATCGCGGTCGGCGGACGCATGCACTCCCTCGACGAGATGACGCGCTTCGTCGAGGTCTTCTTGGCCACGCCCTTCAGCGGTGAGGAGCGCCACGCGCGCCGGATCGCGATGATGGCCGACTACGAGCGCACCCACGACCTGCCGCCCTTGCCCTCTTCGGCCCAGGCTGGTCCTGGGGCCGATGACCCCGCTGACCCCGCTGATGCCTGAGGGTCACACGCTGCACCGGCTGGCCCACGAGATCGGTGCGGCGTTCACCGGTCGGCAGGTCTCGGTCACCAGTCCGCAAGGCCGGTTCGCGGGGTCAGCGGCGCTGGTCGACGGTGCCACGATCGTCGGCGCCGAGGCAGCGGGCAAGCACCTGTTCATCGAGTTCGACGCTCCCTTCGACGGGGAGCGCGTGATCCACATCCACCTCGGGCTGATCGGCCAGCTCGACGTGCACGCCGACGTCGACGAGATCCCGCTGCCGGTCGGACAGGTCCGCCTGCGCCTGACCACGCGCGGGCTGCCCGCGTCCTACGCCGACCTGCGCGGTGCCATCGTCTGCGACCTGGTGACCACGGCTCGCCGCGAGGACGTCATCGGCCGGCTCGGCCCCGACCCGTTGCGCGACGACGCCGACCCCGGGCGCGCCTGGTCGCGCATCAGCCGCAGCTCGCGCCCGATCGGCGACCTGCTGATGGACCAGGAGGTCGTGGCCGGTGTCGGCAACGTCTACCGCGCCGAGGTGCTGTTTCGGCACCGGCTCGATCCGCTGCGACCGGGTCGCACGTTGCGCGCCCGGCAGTGGCTGGCGGTCTGGGACGACCTCGTGCTGCTCATGCACGAGGGGGTCAAGACCGGCACCATCGACACGGTGCGCCCCGAGCACACGCCGGATGCGATGGGCCGTGCCGCGCGAGACGACGACCACGGCGGCGAGGTCTATGTCTACCGGCGTGCGGGCCAGTCGTGCCACGTCTGCGGCCGACGCGTGCGCACCCAGGTGCTGGCCGGGAGGAATCTGTTCTGGTGTGGGCATTGTCAGCCGCGGTTCCGGTCGCGCGCCGTACAGTGATCGCCAACGACCGGACGGGATCACGACCATGAGTGGAGCGCCGAAGTCGCGATCGGTCGCCCCCGCACGCGTTCCCGCCCAGCTCGCCGGCCGACTCGCAGCAGCCTGGAAGTCCCTCGATGACCCGGCCGCGCCGCCCAAGGGCCCACTCTTCGGCCTGCTCGTCTTCACCCTGCTGTTGGCCGTCGGCACCATCGGCTTTCCCGACTACGTGCCGCTCAACGTCCTGGTGATCCCGCTGATCCTGTCGAGCCTGTTCCTGAGCCCCCGCTACGTGCCGGGCTTCTTGGCCTTCCTCGCGGCGGTCACGGTCGCGTCGATACCGCGGCTCGTGGTTCCGACGCAGCGCACCTGGGTCGCCGTGGTGATCATCCTCGCGCTGTGCGTGCTGGTGCTGGTGACCTCCAACCGGCGCGCGCGCCTGGGCGTGGCCGGCGCCCAGGGGGAGTCGATGCTCGTCGACCTGCGCGACCGCATCCAGCGCTACGGTCGACTGCCCGAGCTCCCGCACCAATGGGTGGCGCAGTCGGCACTGCGCTCTGCCGGGGGGACGCTGTTCGCCGGCGACTTCATCGTCGCCTCGGCCACCAAGGGTCGCCTCGACGTCGCGGTGGTCGACGTGTCCGGCAAGGGCGACGCGGCGGCGACCCGGGCCCTGCTGCTCTCGGGCGCGTTCGGCGGCCTGATCACCGCCGTACCACCCCATGAGTTCCTGACCGCTGCCAATCACTACCTGCTCGGCCACCGGTGGGACGAGGGGTTCGCCACGGGCGTGCAGCTCTCCCTCGACCTGGCCAGCGGCCACTTCGAGGTCTGGACCGCTGGTCATCCGCCGTGCATGCACTTCGCCGCCGGCAGCGGCCGCTGGACCGCCCTGCAGAGCGACGGTCCGGTCCTCGGTCTCATCGAGGGCGCCGAGTTCGAGAGCGTGCGCGGCGTGATGCGACCCGGCGATGCCCTCTTGCTCTACACCGACGGGCTCGTCGAGACCGCCAAGCGGGAGATCGAGCTCGGCATCGACCGGCTGATCGGCGAGGCCGAGAAGGCCCTGCACGGCGCCCCGGCCACCCAGGCCGACCGCGTCGACAGGCTCGTGGACCGCCTGGGTTCTCGCGACGACGACCGCGCGTTGCTGCTGGTCCACCGGATGGCCTGAGGAGCTGGACCGAGGCCTGGATCCCACCGTTTCGAGGCGGCCGCTGGTTGGGGTCGCGCGCTGCTCCTGTGGCACGATGCGGGCTGCGCGGATGTAGCTCAATGGTAGAGCCCCAGTCTTCCAAACTGGCTACGCGGGTTCGATTCCCGTCATCCGCTCTCAGGCGCTGTGACCACAGCATGACCGTGGGATGCAGCCAGCCTGGCGGGGCGTAGCGTAGTGGCTAGCGCGCCTGCTTTGGGAGCAGGAGATCGCAGGTTCGAGTCCTGTCGCCCCGACGAGTTGCCAGCAACGGCCGAACCACCAGCAGCCACCAGAACATGAGGAGACACCCTGTGAAGAGCGCCGTCGAGACCTTGAGCCCGACCCGGGCCAAGCTCACCGTCGAGGTGCCCTTCGAGGAGCTCAAGCCGAGCCTCGACAAGGCGTACAAGACCATCGCCCAGCAGATCAACGTGCCGGGCTTCCGGCGCGGCAAGGTGCCCCCTATGGTCATCGACCGTCAGGTGGGCCGCGGTGCCATCCTCGACCAGGCGATCAACGACGCGTTGCCGCAGCTCTACATCCAGGCGCTGCAGGACAACGACCTCCAGCCGCTGGCGCAGCCGGAGATCGAGGTCACCCGGATCGAGGACAACCAGTCCCTCGAGTTCACCGCCGAGGTCGACGTGAAGCCCGAGATCGAGTTGCCGGCCTACGACGACCTGACCGCCGAGGTCGAGGACGTCACGGTCAGCGACGACGAGGTCGAGGAGCAGGTGCAGGCGCTGCGTGAGCGGTTCGCGACCCTGGTCGACGTCGACCGGGCCGCTGCCGACGGCGACTTCGTGGTCATCGACCTGGTGGCCCAGCAAGATGGCGCAACCGTCGACGGTGCGGAGCTGACCGGGATGTCCTACAAGGTCGGCCGCGGCGGGATGCTCGACGGGCTCGACGAGGCGCTGGCCGGCATGACGGCCGAGGAGGAGAAGACCTTCAGCTCGCAGCTCGTCGGCGGAGACCTGGTCGGCCAGGACGTCGAGGTGCGGGTCAAGGTCAGCAAGGTCCAGGAGCAGGAGCTGCCCGAGCTCGACGACGAGTTCGCCCAGCTGGCCTCGGAGTTCGACACCGTCGAGGAGCTGACCGCCGACGTACGCGAGCGTCTGGGACGCGGCAAGCGCCTGGAGCAGGCGGCTGCTGCCCGCGACGCCGTGCTGGAGGCCTTCCTCGAGCGCGTCGACGTGCCCCTGCCCGAGACCGTCGTGACCGACGAGCTCAACTCACGCCGCAGCAACATCGAGCAGCAGCTCGCCTACGCCGGCATCCCGTTGGAGAAGTACCTCGAGGACGAGGGCCAGACCGAGGAGGAGTTCGAGGCCGACCTCGAGCGTCGGGTACGAGACGCGGTCGTCGCGCAGCTGCTCCTCGACGAGGTCGCGACCAAGGAGGAGCTTGGCGTCAGCCAAGACGAGCTGCAGGAGCACCTGCTCCGTCGCGCCCAGCAGTCCGGCGAGGACCCGCAGGCGTTCATCAACCACATGCTCGAGCACAACCACATCCCCGAGATGGTCCAGGAGATCCGCCGGGGCAAGGCGCTGGCCCAGCTCGTGGAGAGCGCCACCGTCACCGACGCCTCGGGCAACGTGTTGGACCTCAAGAACCTCCGGCCCGACGGCACCATCGGCGAGCCGGTCGACGAGTCGGCCGACCCCGAGGCCCCCGAGAACTCTGCCGAGCCCGCAGCCGGGGACAGCGAGCCCACGACGGCCGCCGCTCGTCTCTGAGCCCGCTCGAGCGGACCCGCCCGGCGACCTCTGGCCGCCGGGCAGGTCCTGCGATGCACGACCGGCTGGGTCTACTTGCCTGCGCAGATGGCGTAGTGGACGACGGTCTGCGCGGTCGCCTCGGTGTTCTTGACGGTGGTCCGCCAGCCGGTGGGCGCCACGCCGTCGCCGGACGCGGAGGTGAAGGTGAAGTTGCCGATGGTGATCGGGCTGGTCGGGTGGCTCTTGGTCACCTCGCCGGCCGTCGTGCCGAGCAGGACGATGCCGTCCGGGGTGGCGTACCCGCCCCCGCCGATGGCGACCTGGTCGGCGCCGCAGACCACGGTCGCCTGATGCGAGGCACCGGCGGCCACGTTGGCCGTGCTCGAGGTCTTGGTCACGATGGTCGTGAAGCCCTGGGCTGCGGCGGCAAGATCCGCCTTCCCGATCGTGCCGTCCTTGACCTTGGCGCCGTTGACCGCGTTGGCCTTGATCTTGGGACTGGTCACGGCACCCCCGTGGAGCTTCGGTGTGGTCACCGCGCCGTTCTTGATCTGTGCCGTGCCGATGGCTGCAGCCGCCCAGGCGGGAAGCGGGGTCAAGGAGACGGCGATCAGCAGGGCGAGGTAACCGATGATGTTCCTGCTCAGGTGGCGCCCGAGGCGTGCGCGGCGCGTCATGGCCGGAGCTGCGTTGTTCACGTGTGTTCCCCTCATGAGTGGACAGACCTTGGCACGGAGCCTGCTAGAAGCCGGGCCGCGTGTCGATGGTCCGATCGGGCTAAGGCTCGCCGGGGGCGACGGCGACCTGAGGCTCTGATCGCGTTCGCGTGCCGCGAGGCTGGTTCCTGCTCTACCGTCCGCACATGGACATCCCTCGTCGTGCACACCTGGCGGCATCCGCACTCGCCGTACTCACGGCTGCGTCGCTGCTGGGTCCCTCAGCTGCTCACTCCCTCGTGCCCGACACGGTGAGCCCGGCCGGGACCGTCGTGATCAACGCGGGCGCAGGCAGGGTCTCGATCAGGGCCGTCACGCTCACGCTCACGGCGCTCGACCCAGATCCGGGATCGGGTGTCACCGACATGCGGTTCAGCAACGACGGCGTGACCTTCTCCGCCTACCAGCCGTACGCCGCCACGGCGGCCTGGCGCATCTCCGGAGGCGAGGGCACCAAGAGGGTCTACGCCCAGTTCAAG
This sequence comes from Nocardioides agariphilus, assembly GCF_015352445.1. Taxonomy (GTDB): domain Bacteria; phylum Actinomycetota; class Actinomycetes; order Propionibacteriales; family Nocardioidaceae; genus Nocardioides; species Nocardioides agariphilus. The sequence continues at coordinate 161,753 of NZ_JADKPO010000004.1, read as the reverse complement.
GACGGCGCCGGCAACGAGTCCGAGGTCGTCAGCGACACCATCAAGCTCGCGATCGGCCCCCGGGCCGCGTTCGTCTCGCCCCCGCGGGGGATGACCGGGATCTCACCGCTCACCAACGTCACCATCAAGGCCAGTGAGCGCGTGAAGGCGGCGACGGTCAACGCCACCACGGTCTGGCTCGTGGGCAACGGGACGCGGATCCGCTCGCGGATCACCTACAACGCCGGGACCCGGACGATCACCATCAACCCCAACAGGACCCTGCCCGCACCGCTCACGTTCATCGTGCGCGTCAAGGGCGTGAAGGACCTGAAGGGCTATCAGTGGGACGAGGACCCGCGCAAAGCCGGTGCGCAGTCCTTGAAGTTCTTCTTCGCGACCCGCTGATGGCACACGCGGCCGCACCTGATGCGGATGAGCCCGGGGGAGGTCGCTCGTAAGGTCGCCCCATGAGTGATCAGCAGGGTGCCGAGCTGGCCGACCTCGGCCGCTACGGCAGACGGCTCGTGTCGGCTTTCGTGGACAAGGCTCGCGAGGCGCAGCGTCCGAGGTTCGCCACGATGCTGACCGAGCACCTGGGCATTCCCGCTGACGGGTTGCCGGTGGCCGAGCAGCAATGGCCCTCCTACGAGCACGTCAACGTGCAGGCGGCTCTCGACGCGTGGCTGGCGGAGCCGGGCCGCGAGCACCGGATCGTCGGTGTGGCCGGGCTGCGCCACCACGGGCCCGTGGGGCTCATCGATCTGCTCGGCATGACGCCGGAGGAGGGCAAGTACGGCGCCAGGCCGGGCAACGTGCTCCGCACTGCGTTGCCGACCGGTCCCGACGGCGAGACCCTGGAGTGCCTCAGGGTCGCGCTGGTGTTCGTGACGGACGCGACCGGCGAGCGCAGCGTCCTGCTCTTCCGGTGCCCCGATCCCGAGCAGGGCCGCGATTCGATGACGATCGAGGTGATCTCCTCGCGCGAGGGGGCAGGAGCAGAGATCGCCGCACGGCTGCGCGACCTGGCCATCGAGCACAACGTCTACCGCGGGCACGTGGTGTCGTTCGGTCGCCAGATGTTCGGCTACCACCAGGGCACGATCCTGCAGTTCCACCACCGCGAGCCACTGGACCCCGACGAGCTCATCCTGCCCGCCGGGACCTTCGAGGACGTGAGGCGACAGGTCGTCGGCGTGGCCCAGCACCGCGAACGGCTGCGTGCGGGCGGTCAGCACCTCAAGCGAGGGCTGTTGCTCTACGGCCCACCGGGCGTCGGCAAGACCCACACGGTGCGCTACCTGGTCGGCGAGCTCACCGATACCACCATCGTCCAGCTCAGCGGTGACGCCTTGGCCGCTATCAAGCAGGCCTGCTCGATCGCGCGGATGCTCCAGCCCGCGATGATCGTGGTCGAGGACGTCGACCTGATCGCCCAGCAGCGAGACATGTACGAAGCCGGAGCGCCCCTGCTGTTCATGCTGCTCAACGAGATGGACGGCCTCGACGAGGACGCCGACGTGGTCTTCCTGCTCACGACCAACCGCGCCGACCTGCTCGAGGACGCCCTGGCCTCGCGCCCCGGACGGGTCGACCAGGCGGTGCGCATCGACCTGCCCGACCGCGACGCGCGACGGCGGCTGGTGGGGCTCTACCGACGGTCACTGGTGCTGGACGAGTCACGTCTCGATGCGGTGATCGAGCGGACCGACGGCGTGACCGCATCGTTCCTCAAGGAGCTGTTGCGCCGGGCGGCCGTCATCGCCGCCGACCGGGAACCCCCGGCGGCCGGCGGGGACGCCGTACTCGCCCCGGTGCAGGTCTCGGCCGAGGACCTCGACGCAGCACTAGAGGACCTGCTCGACACCCGCAACCAGATGACCCGCCGCGCGCTCGGCCTGGACCCGACACCCCATCCGTCCGCTGTTGGCGAACAGCGACGGATTCGCCCGGGTGAGGGGGGTGGCGACGGCTAAGGTCGCTGATGTGAACCCAGACCTGACACATCAGATGGCGCCCGAGATGAACGGCGGGTCGGGCTACGGGCTCGACGACCACATCTACCAGCGGTTGCTCAAGGAGCGCATCGTCTTCCTCGGCTCCGAGGTGCGCGACTCCAACGCCAACGCGATCTGCGCCCAGCTGCTGCTGCTTTCGGCCGAGGATCCCGACGCCGACATCTTCCTCCACATCAACTCGCCCGGCGGCTCGGTCGATGCCGGGATGGCGATCTACGACACGATGAACTACATCCCCAACGACGTCGCGACCGTGGGCATGGGCCTGGCCGCATCGATGGGGCAGTTCCTCCTGTGCGCCGGCGCCAAGGGCAAGCGCTACGCGCTGCCGCACGCGCGCATCATGATGCACCAGCCGTCCTCGGGCATGGGCGGCTCGGCGTCCGACATCAAGATCCAGGCGCAGCAGTCGTTGCACATCAAGAAGATCCTGCTCGAGCTGATCTCCGAGCACACCGGCCAGCCGATCGACCAAGTGATCGCCGACGCCGACCGCGACCGCTGGTTCACCGCAGAGCAGGCGCGCGACTACGGCCTGGTCGACCAAGTCATCAGCAGCGCTCTGCAGGCTGCCGACGAGGGCCGACCGGCCCGCAAGGACTGAAGGGAACCCCCCATGAACTACTACATCCCCCAGTGGGAGGAGCGGACGTCCTACGGCTTCCGCCGCATCGATCCCTACGCCAAGCTCTTCGAGGACCGCATCATCTTCCTCGGCACGCCGATCTCCGATGACGTCGCCAACGCGGTCATGGCACAGCTGCTGTGCCTGGAGTCGATGAACCCCGACCAGGACGTGCAGATCTACATCAACTCACCGGGTGGCTCCTTCACGGCGCTGACGGCGATCTACGACACGATGCGGTTCATCCAGCCCGACGTCCAGACCGTGTGCCTGGGCCAGGCGGCCTCGGCGGCAGCGATCCTGCTCGCGGCCGGCACGCCGGGCAAGCGGTTGGCGCTGCCCAACAGCCGGATCCTGATCCACCAGCCCTACACCGAGGGCACGTTCGGCCAGACCTCCGACATCGAGATCCAGGCCAACGAGATCCTGCGGATGCGCGAGTTGTTGGAGAAGATGATCAGCGACCACTCCGGCAAGTCGATCGAGGAGGTCAGCCGCGACATCGAGCGCGACAAGATCCTCACCGCCGAGCAGGCCGTCGACTACGGTCTGATCGATGCCGTGCTCGAGTCCCGCAAACGCACGCCGGTCCTGGCCACCGGCCGCTGACCGGTCCGGACCTGTGCCGAAGTTCCGTGTCCGTCACCCCGTCGGGGGGCGGCTCGGGGTAACGTCGACTAGCTGGCACAAGAACCTGGCACCCGCACCACCCGTCGTACCCGCCGAAGTGCCCCTGCTTCGGCCGAACCGGAGGATGACCGCCCGTGGCACGCATTGGTGACGGAGGCGACCTGCTGAAGTGCTCGTTTTGCGGGAAGAGCCAAAAGCAGGTCAAGAAGCTCATCGCCGGCCCCGGCGTCTACATCTGCGACGAGTGCATCGACCTGTGCAACGAGATCATCGAGGAGGAGCTCAGCGAAGGCGCCGAGGTCACCCTCGACGAGCTGCCCAAGCCGCGGGAGATCTCGGAGTTCCTCGACTCCTACGTGATCGGGCAGGAGCAGGCCAAGAAGACCCTGGCCGTCGCGGTCTACAACCACTACAAGCGCGTGCAAGCCGGTCTTCAGCCGGTGGCCGGGAAGCACTCCAAGGAAGAGATCGTCGAGGTCGCCAAGAGCAACATCCTGCTCATCGGCCCCACGGGCTGCGGCAAGACCTACCTGGCCCAGACCCTTGCCCGGATGCTCAATGTGCCGTTCGCGATCGCCGACGCCACCGCGCTGACGGAGGCCGGCTACGTCGGCGAGGACGTCGAGAACATCCTGCTCAAGCTGATCCAGGCCGCCGACTACGACGTCAAGAAGGCCGAGACCGGCATCATCTACATCGACGAGATCGACAAGGTGGCCCGCAAGGCGGAGAACCCTTCGATCACCCGCGACGTCTCGGGCGAGGGCGTCCAGCAGGCGTTGCTCAAGATCATCGAGGGCACCACTGCCTCCGTGCCACCGCAAGGGGGCCGCAAGCACCCCCACCAGGAGTTCATCCAGATCGACACCACCAACATCTTGTTCATCGTGGGTGGTGCCTTCGCCGGGCTGGAGCAGATCATCGAGCAGCGCGTCGGCAAGAAGTCGCTCGGCTTCACCGCCGAGGTGCGCGGCCAGGCCGAGCGCGACGGCGAGGACCTGCTGGCCGAGGTCCGCCCCGAAGACCTGACCAAGTTCGGGCTGATCCCCGAGTTCATCGGCCGCCTCCCGATGATCGCGACGGTCCGCAAGCTCGACGTGGATGCGCTGGTGCGCATCCTCACCGAGCCGCGCAACGCGTTCGTCAAGCAGTACCAGAAGCTCTTCGAGCTCGACAACGTCGAGCTGGAGTTCACCCCCGACGCCGTCGCTGCCGTGGCGGCGCGGGCGCTCGAGCGTGGCACCGGCGCCCGCGGCGCTCGCGCGATCCTGGAGGAGGTGCTCCTCCACGTGATGTACGACGTCCCCTCGCGCGTCGACGTCGGCAAGGTGATCGTCAGCCGCGAGGTCGTCACCGACGAGGTCGCCCCCGAGCTCCTCCCGCGCGAGTCCGAGGCCAAGAAGAAGAAGTCCGCCTGACTGCCTGCCCCGACCGGCATTCGTCAGCAGTCCTTCGGGTTCCGCGCGCGCGGCGCCTCATGACGAATCGGCTCATGACGCCTGCGAACGACGTCGCAGGGTCGGTACGCCGATCCGGACGAGGTCGGCCATCACGTCCTCGGGCTCGAGCCTGAGCTCGATCGACGAGCAGCGAAGTACCGTGTCGCCCTGGATCACCACTGCCCTCTCGCGCTTCATGTCGCTCCACCAGGCGATCACCTCGGCGTGGAACGACCCGTCGACTTCCAGCACCACGATGCGGCCATCGGGGAGCACCCACGCGCAGTCGAGGTAGCGACGACGGCCCTGCTTGTCCAGACGCACGACCTGCCGGGTGGGAGGCAACAGCCCATAGGCATGGCACAGGCGGCCGACCTCGATCTCCGCGAACGACTGCGCGCCACCGGCGATATCGCCCAACACGGCCTTGAAGGTCTTCCCATGGCCGAGCTTGCGGATCTCCGGGATCGCCAGCGCGAACCTCTCGGCGGTGCTCAGCTGTTGTTGGACGACGGCCACGAGCAGTCCCAGCGCTCGGCGGATGTTGTGGTCGCGCTCGGCGGCGAGCAACGCGGCGTACTCGATCGGCAACCGCGGCGGGCCGCTGGCGACCGGGCGCACCCAGCGGTCGTAGGTGCGCCTGGTCTGGTGGAAGAAGTAGCCCTCGAGCGGGGCGACCCCATCGCCTCGCGGGGTCATCACGTCGATGACATCGCCCGCGCTCCAGCGCAGGCCTGCCCTCACAGCGGCAGTGAGGTGCGAGAGGACCGCGCCCTCGCCGGCATGCAGGACGCCGAGCCACAGGCGTTGCTCGGTGTTGAGCTCCCCCGTGTGAAGCACCACGACCGAGGGCGCGGGCGACCACCAACGTCCGACCTCGATCTCGTGCTCGACCTGGTGTCGTGTCCAGGTGGCTTCGCGCAGCTGCCTGCGAGTCAGCACCAGTTGCTGCCGGGCGGCCAGCGCCTGGACACGCATGAGCCGGTCCGCGCGATTTGTCAGCGGTCGTGCGGGTGGAGTCAGCGCTCCCGACGCTGACGAACCGAGGGGAGGGCGGTCAGTCACGCGCCGATCATGACCGCCGTACGACGGGAGGGTGGTGGCCTCTCCACAGGTGAGGCCAAGCCGCCGATTCGTCAGCGGTTATGCCGAGGCCGAGACCCGCGCAACCGCTGACGAATCGGGAAGGCGTTCGCTCAGGCGCCGACGTAGGTCATCTGGAAGCGCACGATCCGGACGTCCAGGTCACCTCCGCTGCCCTGGAGGGCCTGGACCCGGACGAAGTCGCCGGCCTCGAGGTGGATGATGCCGGTCGCGTTCTGGCGGGTGAAGGCCACCGCGTTGGTGGCGGGGCCGATGGCACCGCCGAAGTCCGTGCCCTGAGAGTCCTCTACCGCGATGACCCGGTAGCCGGTGGCGTTGGGACTCCAGTCGACGGTGGTCGAGACGACGTAGGTGCCGGCCACCGGGGCGATCAGGCGGTCCGACGTGGCCTGGTTCATGTTGGAGGGGTCGTAGAGCTCGACGTTGAAGGTCAAGATCTTGCCCGTCGCCGTCGCGGCGGTCTCGAGCGTGGACCCGTCCCTGGCCATGATCGCTGTCAGGGGCGTCGTGTCGTTGCGGACGAAGGACTCCGAGCTGATCCCGTCGAGCAGGTCGGCGTTGAGGCCGCTGACCTTGGTGTTCCCGCTGACCTTGAACGGTGCCTTGCCGGCCTTGGTGATGAACTGCGCCGCCGGCCCGCCGCCGGTGTTGCGCAGCTTCAGGGTCGGGCCGGTGACGGCGGAGGTGGTCTTCAAGGTGGTGGTCTTGTTGGTCTGGTTCCCGGCACCGAGCACCAGGTTGCCCGTAGCTGCGGCTGCTACTCCCGTACACGAGACCGCGAGGGCCAAGCTGGCGACGATCAGAGCGGCTGACGGGCGGGGGAACTGCTTCACGGGTGGCCTCCAGAGGGCGCGATGGTTGGTCCGACGAGACTCTGGGCGCGGTGACTGCTGCGCAATGGCCCAGATGGGCCACTCCACCCTGGGGGTCAGGCTCCGGCGACCTCGGCGAGCTCGGCGGAGACCGCGATCTCCGTGCCGTCGGTCGCGGTGAACACCAGGTCGCCCTGCACGTGACCGGCTCGCCGGAGGTCCTCGGCGGCCGACGCGGCTGCGTCGACCAGAGCCTGCGGGCCGCTCACCTCGACGCGGGCCAGCGCTGCCCTCATCGAGACCTTGGCCTGCGACTTGGCGCTGCGGATGCCCATCAGGGCAGCGGCGACCGCGTCGAGGAGTGCGGGGTCGGCGTCCACCTCGAGGCCGTCGTGCGGCGCGGGCCAGGAGCTCAGGTGGATCGAGCCGTCCTGCCACCACGACCACACCTCCTCGGTGACGTAGGGCAAGAAGGGCGCGAGCAGCCGCAGCACGGAGTGCAGCGCGCACGCCAGTGCGGCCTTCGCCGACTCGCGGGCCGCGTCGGACTCGTCGTAGGCCCGCTCCTTGACCAGCTCGAGGTAGTCGTCGCAGAACTCCCAGAAGAACTTCTCGGTGACCTCCAGGGCGGTGGTGTAGTCGTAGGCCTCGAACGCCTCGGTGGCGAGCCGGCACGTGGTCAGCAGCCGCGCGAGCAGGGCACGGTCGACGGGCTCGGTGACCAGGGCCGGGTCGGGGTCGGTCGCGCGGACCGAGCCCAGCACGAACTTCGAGGCGTTGAGCACCTTCATCGCGAGCCGGCGCCCGACCTTCATCTGCGACTCGTCGAACGGCGAGTCGGCGCCCGGGCGACCGATGGCGGCTCGCCAGCGGACGGCGTCGGCGCCGTACTGGTCGAGGAGGTCGTTGGGACCGAAGGTGGCGTTGCCCTTGGACTTGGAGAACTTCTGGCGCTTGGGGTCGACGATGAAGCCGGAGATCATCGCGTGCCGCCAGGGGACGACGCCTTGCTCGAAGTGGGCGCGCACCACCCGACTGAAGAGCCAGGTGCGGATGATGTCGTGGGCGTGCGTGCACAGGTCCATCGGGAAGACCCGGGCGAACAGGTCCTCGTCGGTCAGCCAGCCTCCGGCGATCTGCGGGGACAGCGACGACGTGGCCCAGGTGTCCATCACATCGGGGTCGCCGATGAACCCGTCGGCCTTGCCGCGCTGGTCCTCGTCGTAGCCTCGCGGCGCCTGCGTCGACGGGTCGACGGGCAGCTCGGCCTCGCTCGGGAGCAGCGGGTGGGCGTAGTCGGGCTCGCCGTCGCCGTCGAGCGGGTACCAGACCGGGAAGGGGATCCCGAAGAAGCGCTGGCGGCTGATCAGCCAGTCGCCGTTGACGCCCCCGACCCAGTTGTCGTAGCGGTGCCGCATGAAGTCCGGCACCCAGTCGATGTCAGTGCCGAGCCCACGCAGCTCCTCACGCAGCGCCTCGTCACGCCCGCCGTTGCGGATGTACCACTGGCGGGTGGCGACGATCTCGAGTGGCTTCTCGCCCCGCTCGTAGAAGTTCGTCATGCGCGTGGTCGGCCGCGGCTCGCCGTCGAGGTCGCCGGACTCGCGCAGCAGCGAGACCATCGCCTCGCGGGCACTGAACACCGTCTTGCCGGCGAGGTGCTCGTCGTACGCCGTCGCGCCGGCGCCGTCGAACCAGCTCGGGGTCTCCCGGCTCAGCCGCCCGTCACGGCCGATCACGGTGCGCACCGGCAGCTGGAGCTCGCGCCACCACGTGACGTCGGTCAGGTCACCGAACGTGCAGCACATCGCGATGCCGGCGCCCTTGTCCTTCTCGGCGAGGTGGTGGGCGAGCACCGGGATCTGCACGCCGAACACCGGTGAGGTCACGGTGGTCCCGAACAGCGACTGGTAGCGCTCGTCGTCGGGGTGGGCGATCAGCGCCACCGCGCTGGCGATGAGCTCGGGTCGCGTCGTCTCGACGTAGACGGGAGTGCCATCCGCCTGGTGGTAGGCGACCCGGTGATAGTGGCCGGCGTACTCGCGAGCCTCGAGCTCGGCCTGCGCCACGGCGGTCTGGAACGTCACGTCCCACATGGTCGGTGCGTCGGCCAGGTAGGCCTCTCCGCGGGCGAAGTTGCGCAAGAACGCGGTCTGGCTGATGCGCTGGGCCTTCGGGCCGATCGTGGTGTAGTGCTGGCTCCAGTCGACCGACAGGCCGAGCTTGCGCCACAGCTGCTCGAACTGCTTCTCGTCCTCAGGGACCAGCTGCTCGCACAGTGCGATGAAGTTGGGACGGTCGATCGGCACCTGACGCTTGGGGTCCGGCTTCTCGGGCGGGGTGAACGACGGGTCGTGGGGCAGCGACGGGTCGCAGCGCACGCCGTAGTGGTTCTGGACGCGCTTCTCCGTCGGCAGGCCGTTGTCATCCCAGCCCATCGGGTAGAACACGGCCTTGCCGCGCATCCGCTGGAAGCGGGCGATCAGGTCGGTGTGGGTGTAGGAGTAGACGTGGCCCACGTGCAGGGAGCCCGAGACCGTCGGCGGGGGCGTGTCGATCGAGTAGACCTCGTCACGCGAGCGGGTGCGGTCGAACGTGTAGGTCTCATCGGCCTTCCACCGCTGCGACCACTTCTCCTCGAGACCCTCCAGAGCAGGCTTGTCCGGTACGACGACCGGACGCCGCTCGGCGCTCGGTGTCGTCCGGTCAGTGCTCTGGGTCTCAGTCATGCGGGCCAGGATATGGGGGTGAACGGTCCCGGCTCACATCGATAGCGTCGGCCGGTATGACGCACCGGGTGGCCTTCACGACCGATCCCGCCGCGTTCCTGGCCGAGGCCGAGGACGCCCTGGCCGCGGACCCGGTCGTCGGCACCGTGATGGCGACCGTGACCAGCCGGATGTTGGGCCAACCGCTTCCGGCCGACCGGCCGCGGTGGTGGGCCGTCGTCCGCGACGAGGAGGGACAGATCGCCGGGATCGCGATGCGCACCGCCCCGCAGCCGCCGTTCCCGATGTTCGTGCTGCCGATGGCTGACCGGGCCGCACTGGCGCTCGCCCGGGCGATCCACGAGCGCGGCGAGACGGTCGGCGGGCTCAATGGGTCGCTGCCGGCCGCCGAGGTGATGGCCGGCGAGCTGGCGCGGCTCCAGGGCGACACGGTGGAGGTGGCCGTGCACACCCGTCTCTTCGAGCTGGACCAGCTCGTGGCTCCCGTCGGCGTGCCCGGTTCGCTGCGACAGGCGACCCTCGACGACTTCGACCTGGCCCTCGACTGGGTGCGTCGCTTCATGGCCGACGCCGACGAGCAGGCCGGCCGCGAGCCCGGCACCGGTCACGGTCGCGTCGACATCGAGCCCGACGACCTGCGCCGCCGCATCGAGCAGGAGTGCTACTGGTTCTGGCTCGACGAGAGCGGCGAGCGGGTCCACCTGACCGGCGCCAACCCGCCGTCGTACGGCGTGGCGCGGATCGGTCCGGTCTACACACCTCCGGAACAGCGACGCAAGGGGTACGCCGGTGCCGCGGTCGCCCAGGTCTCGCAGATCTTCCTGGACCGAGGGGTGCGGGTCTGCCTCTACACCGACCAGGCGAACCCGACGTCCAACGGCGTCTACCAGGCGATCGGGTACCGCCCGGTCGTGGACCAGGTGAACCTGCGGATAGTCGCCTCCTAGAGTTGCGGTCGTGACTCCAGCCGGCGACCAGACCCCTCGCCTCGCCGAGACCTTCGAGGAGGTCGAGGACGCCCTGCTGTCGCGATGGCCCGAGACCCGGATGGAACCCTCGCTGGACCGCATCCGCGTCTTCACCGAGCTGCTGGGCGACCCTCAGCGGAGCTACCCGGTCATCCACCTCACGGGCACCAACGGCAAGACCTCGACCTCGCGGATGATCGACACGATCCTGCGGGCGCTCGAGCTGCGCACCGGACGCTTCACCAGCCCGCACGTCGAGCGGATGACCGAGCGGATCAGCCTCGACGGCGAGCCGATGACCGACGAGCAGTTCGTGCGCGCCTTCAACGACGTCGCGCCCTTGGTCCACTTGGTCGACGACAGCCAGCCCTACCCCTTGTCGTTCTTCGAGACGGTCGTCGGCATGGCCTACGCCGCCTTCGCCGACGCCCCCGTCGACGTCGCCGTCGTCGAGGTCGGGCTCGGGGGCACGTGGGACGCCACCAACGTGGCCGACGCGGCTGTCGCCGTGCTGCTCGCCGTCGCCGTCGACCACGCGCACCTGCTCGGCGACGACCCCGTCGCGATCGCGCGCGAGAAGGCCGGGATCATCAAGCAGGGCTCGATCGCGGTGGTCGCCGAGCAGCTCCCCGATGTCGCTGAGGTGATCAACGAGCGCGCCCACGACGTGGGTGCGCGGGTGCTGCGCGAGGGCGTGGACCTCGGCGTCGTGGCCCGCAACCCTGCGGTCGGGGGTCAGCTGGTGTCGCTGCAGACGCCTCGGGCGAGGTACGACGAGCTGTTCCTCCCGTTGTACGGCGCCCACCAGGCGCAGAACGCCGTCCTCGCACTGACGGCTGTGGAGGCATTCCTCGGCACCGATCCGCTCGACGCCGAGCTGGTGCACGCCGCGTTCGGCGAGTTCACCTCGCCGGGCCGGCTGGAGATCGTGCGCCGCAGCCCGACGATCGTGCTCGACGCGGCGCACAACCCCCATGGCGCGGCCGCAACGGCGGCGGCCCTCGAGGACTCCTTCCAGTTCGACCCGTTGGTGGGGGTGATCGGCGTGATGGCCGACAAGGACTACGAGGGCGTGCTCGGGGCGTTCGAGCCGCACCTGGCCCACGTCGTGTGCACCCAGAACTCGACGCCGCGGGCGATGCGGGCCGAGGAGCTGGCAGTCGCCGCGCGCGAGGTGTTCGGCGAGGACCGCGTCAGCGTCGCACCCTTCCTGCCCGACGCGATCGACCAGGCGCTCGCGATCGCCGAGTCCGGCAGCACCGGCTCCTCCATGGGCTCGGGAGCGGTCCTGGTCACTGGCTCGGTGGTGACGGTCGGCGAGGCCCGACACCTGCTCAAGGGCTCCCGATGAGCGATCCGGTGGCCGGGTTTCCACCCGCACAGGAACGCTCGCCGCGTCGGGGCATGTGCGCGGCCATCCTCAGCCTCCAGGGCGTGACCCTGGGGTTGACGACCCCGGTGCTGATCTCGGTCTCGGGCGTCGACACGAGCACGGCGCTGTGGGTGGGACTCGGACTGACGGCCGCGTGCTTCGTGCTCGCCGGCCTGCTCCGCGGGGAGTGGGCCTACGCCCTGGGTTGGGTCTTGCAGGGCGTGGCGATCGCGCTCGGGTTCGTGATCCCGCTGATGTTCGTGCTCGGCGCCGTGTTCGCGCTGCTGTGGGGGACGGCGTACTTCCTGGGCCGCAAGATCGAGCGTGAGAGGGCCACCCGATGACCCGCCCCATGACTGACGAGCCGCTGTCGCCGACGGAGCGCACGAGGTTGGGCCGGCTCGCCGAGAAGGGCCGCACCGAGCGCGAGGAGCTTCACAAGCTGCTCGACACCGCCCTCGTCGCCCACGTCGGGCTCGACGCCGGCGGCTACCCGTTGGTGCTCCCGACGGCGTTCGCCGTCGACCTCGACGGACCCGACCGAGGTGGCACGCTCTACTTCCACGGATCGACCGCGGCGCGCTGGATCAACCGGTCGCGCGGGGCGATGGTCTGCGTCACGATCACCGAGGTCGACGGTCTGGTCGCCGCCCGGTCGGGCTTCGAGAGCTCGATGAACTACCGGGCCGCCGTCATCCTCGGCGAAGCACGGGTGGTCGAGGAGGCCGAGGAGCGGCTGCACGCCCTCGACCTGATGGTCGACCACATGGTCCCCGGCCGCGCCGCGACGATCCGCCGGCCGAGCCGCAAGGAGGTCGCCGCCACGCAGGTGCTGGCGTTGCCGTTGTGGGAGGCCTCGCTCAAGGTCCGCCAGGGCGGGCCCGACGACGAGGACGACGACATAGCCGACAACCCGTGGGGTGGTCACATCCCGCTGTACCGCGTGGCTGGTGCGCCAGTCGGCGACGAGGGCTCGCGCGGACCGGTGCCCGACGACGTACGACGCCGGGCCGAGCAGCTCGGGGCTCGCTAGGGTCCTCCTCATGGAGAGAACCTTGGTCCTGGTCAAGCCCGACGGCGTCCGTCGCGGTCTCACCGGTGAAGTCATCCGCCGGATCGAGGCCAAGGGCTACACCCTGGTCCGGCTCGAGCTGCGCGAGGCGACCAATGAGCTGCTGGCCGAGCACTACGCCGAGCACCAGGGCAAGCCGTTCTACGAGCCTCTCGTCGAGTTCATGCTGTCGGGTCCGGTGGTCGCGATGGTCGTCGAAGGGGAGCGGGTGGTCGAGGGCTTCCGCTCCCTGGCCGGCGCCACCGACCCCACCAAGGCCGCACCCGGCACCATCCGCGGCGACCTCGGTCGTGACTGGGGGCTCGCGGTGCAGCAGAACATCGTGCACGGGTCCGACTCGCCCGAGTCGGGCGCCCGCGAGATCGGGATCTGGTTCCCGTAGGCCCGACCCCGGCGTGTTGGCCGAGTTGGCCTGACCTGCCCGCTTAGCCTCGACGTGGGCCGGCCGCTTGTTTCGCCGTCTGTACTGACCGGCCCACCTTCCCCGGTACGTCGACAGACGAGGCAGCACGCATGGCAGGCAGCTTGATCGGCCGTGACATGGCCGTGGATCTCGGCACGGCCAACACGTTGGTCTACGTGCGTGGCAAGGGCGTGCTGCTCGACGAGCCCAGCGTGGTCGCCCTCAGTTCGGCGTCCGGTGACATCATCGCGGTCGGCCACGAGGCCAAGCGGATGATCGGCCGCACGCCCGACGGCATCGAGACGATCCGCCCGCTCAAGGACGGCGTGATCGCCGACTTCGAGGCGACCGAGCAGATGCTGCGGTGGTTCATCACCTCGGTGCACCGCCGCCGCTACTTCGCCAAGCCCCGGATGGTGATCTGCGTGCCGAGCGGCATCACCGCCGTCGAGCAGCGGGCCGTCAAGGAGGCGGGCTACCAGGCCGGAGCGCGCGAGGTCTTCATCATCGAGGAGCCGATGGCGGCCGCGATCGGTGCCGGGCTGCCCATCCACCAGGCCACCGGCAACATGGTCGTCGACGTCGGCGGCGGCACGACCGAGGTCGCGGTCATCTCCCTGGGCGGGATCGTGACCAGCCTGTCCGTGCGCACCGCCGGCGACGAGCTGGACGCCGCGATCGTCGCGTGGATGAAGAAGGAGCACGGGCTGATGCTCGGCGAGCGGACCGCCGAGGAGGTCAAGATGACCGTCGGGTCGGCCTTCCCGCTGCTCGACGAGACCGAGGCCGAGATCCGTGGACGTGACCTGGTCTCCGGTCTGCCGCGCACCGTCGTGGTGACCAGCGGCGAGGTGCGCCAGGCGATCGAGGAGCCGCTGCACACCATCGTCGACGCGGTCCGCAGCACCCTCGACCAGACCCCGCCCGAGCTCGCGGGCGACATCATGGATCGCGGCATCGTGCTCACCGGGGGTGGAGCGTTGCTGAGCGGGCTCGACGAGCGGCTGCGCCACGAGACCGGGATGCCCGTCCACGTCGCCGAGGATCCGCTCAGCAGTGTGGCGATGGGCGCGGCCAAGTGCGTCGAGGAGTTCGAGGCGCTGCGTCGGCTCTTCGTGCCTGCCGGCCGCCCGTCACGCAGCTACGCGCGGCACCCCGAGCGGTTGGGTGCCTGATGCGCCCTCACCGTCCTGGTGAGCCCCGCCCGCGCCACTCGGTGCTGGTGGCGTTGCTGCTGGCCTGTGCCACGCTGATCACCCTCGACTACCACGGCGGCACCGGCTCGCCGCTCGAACCCGCTCGCCAGGCCATGGGCGAGGTGTTCGGACCGGTCGAGTCGGCGGCCGACGCCGCCGTACGTCCGCTCGGCGCCGTGCCCGACTGGTTCCGCAGCCGCTCCGACCTGCGTCGTGAGATCGCCACCTTGTCCGCCGAGAACTCCGACCTGCGCCAGCAGGTGGCCACCTCGGGCGTCGACCGCAACCGGCTCGCCGAGTACGACGGGCTCACGGCCGCCGCGAGCACGCTCGGGCAGGCGCTGGTCCCGGCCCACGTCGTCGGGGTGGGCGCCACCCAGAGCTTCTCCCGGACGGTGACGATCGACGCCGGCTCACGATCCGGCGTGCACCCCGACCAGACGGTCGTCAGCGCCGACGGTCTGGTCGGTCGGGTGCTCCGGGTCACCCGGACGACCGCCACGGTGCTCCTGGTCATCGACGCGGAGTCGGTGGTCGGCGGCCGGATCGGCGAGAGCATGCAGCTGGGCTTCCTCCACGGTCGCGGTGACCTGGGCCGCAGCGGCCGGCTCGACCTCGAGCTGGTCGACGACTCGGCGGTGCCCGACAAGGGCGATGTCGTGGTCACGTGGGGGAGCCAGGGTGGCGGTCCCTACGTCTCCGGTGTGCCGGTCGGTCGGGTGACCCAGGTCTTCAGCAGCCTGCGACAGACCTCCCAGCGTGCCGTCATCGAGCCCTTCGTCGACTTCGGGGCGCTGGACCTGGTCGGGGTCGTGGTGCCGTCGGGCACGAAGTCGGACCGTGCGGTCGTCGAGGCCGACGGGAGGCTGCGCTGATGTCCCGACTGACCTCCAGGCTGATGTCGGGCTTGGCGTCGATCCGCTGGCCCGTGATGGGCGTGCTGCTGGTCGTGGCACTCGTCCTCCAGGTGACGTTCTTCCCGCACCTCGCCGTCCACGGGGTCGTACCCAACCTGTGCCTGCTCGTCGTGGTCGCGGCCGCCCTGGTCCGAGGACCCGAGCAGGCCGCCGTCCTCGGGTTCGCCGCCGGTCTGCTGCTCGACCTGGCGCCACCGGCCGACCACGTCGCCGGCCGGTGGGCGCTGTCCCTGGTCGTGGTCGGCTACGTCGCCGGGCGGGTGCGGTCCGATGCGGCCGCGCGCCCGAGCGTGACGGGAGTGCTGGCCACGGTCGCGACGTCGTCGTTCGTGGGCACCTCGATCTATGCGATCACCGGGCTGCTGCTCCAGGACCCCGTCGTGTCGGTGGCTGACCTGCTGCCGGTCGTCTTGCTTGCCGTCGGTTGGGACGTGCTGCTCGCGCCGTTGCTGCTGCCGGGCCTGATGAGGCTGTTCGAGGCACTCGAGCCGGTCAGGGTGAGGACGTAGTGGTCTCGACAAGCTCGACCAGCGAGAGGGGCCAGCGGGGCCGGCTCCGGGTGCTGGTCATCCAGGCGTTGGTGTTCTCGCTGTTCGCCACGCTGTTCGCGCGGCTCTACTACCTCCAGGTGGTCAGCGGTGAGACCTATCACGCACGCGCGGCGTCCCAGTCGATGCGTGAGATCGTCGTGCAGCCGGAGCGCGGTCTGATCGTCGACTCCCAGGGCCGTCCGCTGGTCGCCAACCGCACCTCGTGGGTGGTCAGCGTCGACCGCACGCTGCTCGGCCGGTTGGGCGAGCACGGCACCGAGGTGGTGGTCAGGCGCCTGGCCAGGGTGCTGGACATGAAGCCCGCGCGCATCCGCGCCAAGCTCGTCAGCTGCGGCACCGACGACGCAGTTGTCGGCGTCTGCTGGAACGGCTCGCCCTACCAACCGGTCCCGGTCGGCGTCGATGTGTCGAAGTCCGTGGCGCTGCGGATCCTCGAGCAGCCCGAGGACTACCCGTCCGTGCTCGCCGAGCAGCAGAGCGTGCGCAGCTACCCCCGGCCCTTCGGAGTCAACCTGGCCCACGTGCTCGGCTACCTCAGCCCGATCACGGCCGACGAGTACGACGCCGCGCAGAAGGCCGACGACAGCTCGCTCAACGGCGCCTCGGTCGTGGGTCGCGCGGGCGTGGAGCAGCAGTACGACCGCTGGCTGCGTGGCATCCCTGGCTACCGGACCGTCGCCGTCGACTCGATGGGCAGGGTCCTGGGCGACGACAGCGAGGTGGCAGGCCAGCCGGGCGACACGCTCGTGACGTCGATCGACGCCAAGGTGCAGGGCGTGGTCGAGCGCCAGCTCGCCGACACGATCAAGACCGCGCGGGCCACCTTCGACGAGGTGACGGGCCGCAACTACGTCGCCGACTCGGGCGCCGTGGTGGTGCTCGAGGCCAAGACCGGGCGCGTGGTCGCGATGGCCAGCCAGCCGACGTACGACCCCTCGGTCTGGGTCGGAGGCATCACCAAGAAGCAGCTGAGCCGCCTCTACTCGACCTCGGCCGGCTACCCGTTGCTCGGCCGGGCCACGCAGGGGCAGTTCGCTCCGGGCTCGACCTGGAAGCCGTTCAACGCGGCGAGCGCCCTGAGCAACGGCTTCACACCCGACAGCCGCCTCGACTGTTCCTCCGGGCTCCAGGTGGGCAACCGGTGGTTCAAGAACTACGAGTCGGCGTCCTACGGCTACATCGACTTCGCCAAGGCGCTGCAGTACTCCTGCGACACGTTCTTCTACCGCGTCGGCCTCTCCTACTGGAACCGATACGGCTCCGACCCCCAGAACGTCAACGCCAAGGACCCCCTGGTCGAAGGCGCCAAGGGCTTCGGCTTCGGCAAGGAGACCGGCATCGACCTGCCGGGTGAGGCCAGCGGCCGGATCGCCGACCGTCACTGGAAGCGCGCCTACTGGAAGTCGATGAAGGGCTACTACTGCAAGCTCGACCGCCACAACACCACAGGCAAGCGCGACTTCCTCTCGGTGTTCGCCCACGAGTTCTGCCTGGAGGGCGACTACTACCGCGCCGGCGACGCGGTGAACTACGCCATCGGGCAGGGCGACACCCTCGTCACGCCGCTGCAGCTGGCCCGCGCCTATGCCGCGTTGTCCAACGGCGGCACGCTCTACGAACCCCGCCTCGGCAAGGCCATCGTCAGCTCCGACGGCACGGTGCTGCGGCGGATCAAGCCGCGGGTGCAGGGCCACGTGAAGGCGACGCCCGCGGCGATGAGGTACGTCGACCAGGCGCTGCTGGGCACCGCCAAGGTCGGCACGATGGCCTGGCGGATGATCGACTTCCCCCTCGACCGCGTGCACATCCGGTCCAAGACCGGCTCGGCCGAGGTGCACGGCAAGCAGTCGACATCCTGGGTGGCGTCCTACGACGAGAACTACGTGGTCGTGATGATGGTCAGCCAGGCCGGCACCGGCTCGGGCACCTCGGGGCCCGCCGTACGCGCCATCTGGGAGTCGCTCTACGGCATCACCGGCTCGACCGTCGATCCTTCACGTGCGCTGATTCCCGGGACCACTCCGCCCGGGGACCTGCCGACCTTCCTGGGCGACGGCTCGATCCTGCCGCCCGCGAGGAAGCGGCACTGATGGGACCGCGCACCCCACGGCTCGACTGGGTCCTGATGCTCGCCGTCCTCGGGCTGGTCGCGATCGGCAGCCTCCTGGTGTGGTCGGCGACCTCGCACCGGGACGACCTGACGATGGGCGACCCGACTGCCTACCTGAAGAAGCAGGTCGTCAACATCTGCATCGGCCTGGTGCTGATGGCGGTGGTGACGGCCACCGACCACCGCTGGGTCCGGATCCTGGCGCCGGTGGTCTACCTCGCCTCGATCGGCGGGCTGGCCCTGGTGCTCACCAGTGGTACGACGATCAACGGGTCGCGTTCGTGGATCCAGCTGGGCGGGCTCTCGGTCCAGCCCTCGGAGTTCGCCAAGCTGGCCGTGGTCATCGGCATGGCCCTGCTCGTGGCCGAGCGCACCGAGGGGCGGCGCCGTCCTCTCGGCGCCGGCACCGTCCTCGGCATGCTCGTGGTCGCCGGCGTGCCCGCGGTGCTGATCCTGCTGCAGCCCGACCTGGGCACCATGCTCGTGCTGACGGCGACCGTCTTCGGCGTGCTGGCGGTGGCCGGCACCCCCCGTCGCTGGCTGGCACTTCTGGCGGCCGGCGGCGTGACCGCGGCCGTCGCGATGGTGGCCGAGGGGTTCTTGAAGCAGTACCAGCTCGACCGGTTCCTCGCCTTCACCAATCCCGACCTCGATCCGCGAGGGGCCGGCTACAACACCGAGCAGGCCCGCATCGCGGTGGGCAACGGGGGCCTGTTCGGGCAGGGGCTGTTCCACGGGTCGCAGACCCAGTCGGGGTTCGTGCCGGAGCAGCACACCGACTTCGTGTTCACGGTGGCCGGCGAGGAGCTCGGACTGCTGGGCGCGGGAGTCGTCATCGCCTTGCTGTGTGTCGTCATCTGGCGCGCGCTCGCGATCGCCTCGACGACCCCCGACGTCTTCGGCCGCGTGGCTGCGGCCGGCATCGCCTGCTGGTTCGGGTTCCAGGCCTTCCAGAACATCGGCATGTGCCTGGGCATCATGCCCGTGACCGGAGTGCCACTGCCGTTCGTGTCGTACGGCGGGTCCTCGCTGTTCGCCGGCATGCTCGCCGTGGGACTGCTCCAGAACATCGCCTCGCGGTCGTTCGAGCAGTCCCGCGGGTCGAGGGCGATCGCCGTGCGGATGGCGGCCGGCGTCTAGTCCCGGCGACGGGTCAGGGCTGGATGCTCAAGAACACGTAGGCCGCCAGGATCGCCAGGTGCAGGCCGCCGTTGAGGGGTTTGGCCCGGCCCGGCACCACCGTGAGCACGCCGACCAGCACCGACAGCATCAGCAGCACGATCTGGGTCTCGCCCAGGCCCAACGTGAGCGGGCCCTCGAGCCAGATGGAGGCGACGGCGATGGTCGGGATGGTCAGGCCGATGCTGGCCATCGCCGAGCCGTAGGCCAGGTTGAGGCTGATCTGGACGCGCTCCCTGGCCGCGGCGCGGACCGCCGAGATCGACTCGGGCAGCAAGACGAGGGCCGCGATCACCACACCGACGAACGCGTGGGGGAAGCCGACCGCAGCCACGGCGTCCTCGATCACGGGCGAGACGACCTTGGCCAGGCCGACCACGGCGACGAGCGCCGCGAGCAGGAGGCCCAGGCTGAACAGGGCGGTGCGGTTGGAGGGCGGGTCGGCATGTCCGTCGGCGTCCTGGTCGGGCAGGCCGCGGTCGTGGTGGGCCTCGACCGGCAAGAAGAAGTCGCGGTGCTGGACCGTCTGGGTGAACACGAACATCAGGTAGACCAGCAGCGAGGCCACCGCCGCGAAGGCGAGCTGCCCACCCGAGAACTCCGGTCCGGGCTCGGTGGTGGTGAAGCGGGGCAGCACGAGGGTCAGCGTCGCCAGGGTGATGACGGTGGCGAGCGAGGAGCCGGTGCCCTCGGCGTGGAAGACCGCCAGCCCGGATGTGCCAGACCTCTTCAGGGCGCCGACGACCAGTGAGAGTCCGACGATCCCGTTGACGCTGATCATGACGGCCGCGAACACGGTGTCCCTGGCGAGCTCGGAGGTGTCCTTCGAGCCGCTGACCATCAGCGTCACGATCAGCGCCACCTCGATCACGGTGACGGCCACCGCGAGCACCAGTGAGCCGTACGGCTCGCCGACTCGGTGCGCGACGACCTCCGCGTGGTGGACGGCCGCGAGGACGGCGCCGACGAGGACGACGAAGACGATGCTCGCGACCAGTGCGTTGGGGTCGCGTCCCCACGTCAGGGCGAGGAGGACGAGTGCGGCGATCGGCGTCAGGCTCGTCCAGGTCAGCAAGCCGGCTCGTGAGTCCTGGTCCTGAGCCGCCATGCGGGCAACCCTAGGGGGCGGCGCCTGGGACCTTCGCGGGCTCGTCGGCCTCCTTGTCTGCCCGTCCCTACGGCACCGGCGGGCTACAGGGCACGCCTCTGATCACCACGTGGACGGGCTCTGCGAGCAAGGTGGGCTCGGACCGGAGGTCGCCGGACACGACCAGGAGGTCCGCGGCGAGGCCGGCTCGCAGCCGACCGGTGACCTCGCTCAGTCGGCACACGTCAGCCGCGACCGACGTGGCGGTGGCCAACGCCTCCTCGACCGGGAAGCCCGCGTGCACGAGCTCCAGGACAGAGCGCCACAGGTTGCCGTGGGCCTTGGGCGGACTGACACCGGCGTCCAGGCCGGAGACGATCGTGACGCCATGCGCGCGCAGCTGGCGCGCCTGCTCGGCGCGAGCAGACACCATCGAGTCGGGGTCCAGCCCCATCCGCTCGGTGAGCAGTCGCAGCGCCGGCGGCATGCGGTCCGGGTCGATCATCGACCGGTCCCACCCGATGGTCGGGCAGACCACGGTGCCTGCCGCCGCGACAGCGGCGAGCAGCTCCGGGGGAGTCTGCATGCCGGTGTCGGTGAGACAGCTGAAGTGCTCGATGCCGTCGACCTGCGCTGCCAGTGCGTGCCAGGCGCCGCGCAACGAGTGGGCGTGAGCGTGCACGGGCAGCCCGGCCTCGTGGGCGAGGTCGACGATCAGCCTGAGGTCCTCGGCCGTGAACTGCACGCCGAGCTGGTCGCTGCCGGGCGTGAGCATGCCTCCCGAGGCCATCACCTTGACGACGTCGACGCCGCGCTCGACGTGCTCGGCCATCGCGTCCCGGATGTCAGCGGGTCCCTCGGCCACGCCGCCCAGATAGTGGCAGTGTCCGTCGCGGATCGTGAACGGCGGTCCCGAGGCCACGATCCGGGGGACACCGGGGCTCGCGGCGTCGCGGAAGCCCAGCGTCAGGTACCTGGCATCGCCCAGGTCCCGCACTGTCGTCGTCCCTGACGCGGCCTGCTGTGCGAGCGTGCGGCGGACGACGGTCGTGACCTCGTCATCGCCCAGGGCCCCGGCTGCTTCGAGGCCGCCAGGAGTTCCGTCGGCCACCAGGTGCACGTGCGTGTCGATGAGGCCGGGCAGCAAGGTCCCGTCGTACGACGTCTCCTCGGTGCCGTGAGGTACGTCGAACCCGAAAGGCTCGACGCCCACGATCCGCTCGCCGTCGACCAGGACCGTCGCTCCACCCTCGAGGAACCTCTCCCCGTCGAACGCCGCCGGGGCCCGGATCGCCTGCATGCCTGGATTCTGCCCGAGTTTCGCGATCGTCGTACCCTGGGTCGTTCGCCTAGCTTCTGTGAGGTCCCGACCCGTGTCAGCCACGACGCACACCCGAGGCCAGAGCGTCTTCCCGATGCTCGAGCCGCTGCTGCCGACGGTGCAGAAGCCGATCCAGTACGTCGGTGGTGAGCTCAACTCCACGGTCAAGGAGTGGGACTGCGCCACCCGGGGGCCGAGCGTCCGCTGGGCGCTGATGTACCCCGACGCCTACGAGGTCGGGCTGCCCAACCAGGGCGTGGCGATCCTCTACGAAGTGCTCAACGAGCGCGACTGGATCCTGGCCGAGCGCACCTACTCGGTGTGGCCGGACATGGAGCAGGTGCTGCGCGAGCACCGCATCCCGCAGTTCACGGTCGACGGGCACCGACCGGTCGGCGACTTCGACCTCTTCGGCGTCTCCTTCTCGACCGAGCTCGGCTACACCAACCTGCTCAACGCGCTCGATCTCGCCGGCATCCCGCTCCACGCGGTCGATCGCGGCGACGACGACCCCGTCGTGATCGCCGGCGGACACGCCGCGTTCAACCCCGAGCCGATCGCCGACTTCGTCGACGCGGCCGTGCTCGGTGACGGCGAGGAGATCGTGCTCGCCATCTCCGAGGTCGTGCGCGAGTGGAAGGCCGAGGACCGGCCAGGTGGTCGGGTCGAGCTGCTGCGGCGGCTGGCCGCGAGCCAGAACGTCTACGTGCCGCGGTTCTACGACGTCACCTACGGCGCCGACGGGTCCATCGAGGCCGTCGTCCCCAACAAGCCGGGCATCCCGTTCCGGGTCCGCAAGCACACGCTGATGGACCTCGACCAGTGGCCCTACCCAGCCAAGCCGCTGGTGCCGCTCGCCGAGACCGTGCACGAGCGCTTCTCGGTCGAGATCTTCCGCGGCTGCACGCGCGGCTGCCGGTTCTGCCAGGCCGGCATGATCACCCGTCCCGTGCGCGAGCGGTCGATCGAGACCATCGGCGCGATGGTCGAGAACGGCATCCGCAAGTCCGGCTTCGAGGAGGTCGGGCTGCTCTCGTTGTCGAGTGCCGACCATAGCGAGATCGGTGAGGTGGCCAAGGACCTCGCCGACCGCTACGAGGGCCAGAACATCTCGCTGTCCTTGCCCTCGACGCGGGTGGACGCCTTCAACATCACCTTGGCCAATGAGTTCTCCCGCAACGGCCGGCGTTCGGGCCTGACCTTCGCCCCCGAGGGCGGCAGCGAGCGGCTGCGCAAGGTGATCAACAAGGCTGTCACGGAGGAAGACCTGATCCGCACCGTCGCCACGGCGTTCGACCACGGCTGGCGGCAGGTGAAGCTCTACTTCATGTGCGGCCTGCCGACCGAGACCGACGAGGACGTGCTCGAGATCGCCGACCTGGCGACCAAGGTGATCGCCAAGGGTCGCGAGGTCACGGGACGCAACGACATCCGTTGCACCGTGTCGATCGGTGGCTTCGTGCCGAAGGCTCACACGCCGTTCCAGTGGGCGGCCCAGCTCGACCACGAGACCACCGACGAGCGGCTGCGCCTGCTTCGCGAGAAGGTGCGCGCCGACCGCAAGTACGCGCGGGCCATCGGATTCCGCTACCACGACGGCAAGCCGGGCACTATCGAGGGACTGCTCTCGCGTGGTGACCGCCGGGTCGGCCGGGTCATCGAGGAGGTGTGGCGCGACGGTGGCCGTTTCGACGGCTGGAGCGAGCACTTCTCCTACGACCGTTGGGCCGCCGCGTGCGACAAGGCGCTGGGCGGCACGGGCGTCGACCTCGACTGGTACACCGTCCGCGAGCGCGACTACGACGAGGTCCTGCCCTGGGACCACCTCGACTCCGGCCTCGACAAGGACTGGTTGTGGGCCGACTGGGAGGACGCGCTCGACCCGTCGACTGCCGAGGTGGACGACTGCCGCTGGACCCCTTGCTACGACTGCGGCGTCTGCCCCGAGATGGACACCGAGATCCAGATCGGGCCCACGGGCAAGAGGCTGTTGCCGCTCAGCGTGGTCTGAGGCCGATGGTCGCCCTCGGGCCGGTCGCGGGTTGGCCACCAGCGCCGATCCGGGGCGAGCGGCTGGTCGTTCGCGAGACACAGGCGCGTGACCGCGCCCAAGTGCGTGCGTACCTCGGCGGTCCTCAGGAACGCGATCATCTCGAACGCGTCGAGCCAGGGTGCGCATCGGATTCCTCCCTCTCGCGCTGGTTGAGGAGGGCGCGCTGGCCGGTCCCCGCTGCTGGTTGAGGAGGGCGCGCTGGCCGGTCCCCGTCGTTGGTTGAGGGGGTCGCGCTGGCCGGTCCCCGTCGTTGGTTGAGGAGGGCGCGCTGGCCGGTCTCCGTCGTTGGTTGAGGAGGGCGCGCTAGCGCCCGTCTCGAAACCAGGTGAGGCAACAAGCAGCTGTTACCGAAACGTGGAGAAACCCCAGTGGAATAAGGGGTTCTGAGGGCCTGGGCTGTCGGTGGTCCCTGGTTGGGTTATCGGTATGACGATGACGCCGCTTTCCCCGCGGGTGCGGGTGTTGGAGGCGGCGAAGGACGCGGTGGCCCGGCGGATGCGCGCGGATGCGGACCTGCTCGCGACCGCTGCGGACTGGGCGCTCATGCATCCGGTGACCGAGGCCGAGGCCGAGGACGCGGCGGGCTGGTGCTTCGGAGAAGACCTGATCCCGCTCGCTGGTCAGGGGGCCCCGTGGGTGGCGGAGTTCGCCCCCGCCGAGCTGGCCGCGGTGCTGGGCTGGAAGACCGAGACGGTCGCGGAGCTGATGGGCGATGCCCTCGAGCTGGCCGCCCGGTTGCCACACATCTACCGCGACATCCAAGAACTGCGGCTGTCGGTGTCGTTGGGGCGGTATCTGGCTGAGCAGACCCGTGACCTGTCCATGGACGGGGCGCGTCGGGTGGACAAGATGCTGCGCGGTGGCGGGAAGCTGACCAGGCCGTTCATCCGGCGGGTGGTCGACGAGGTCCGGCTCTATGAGGACCCCGACCGCGCCGCCGCCGACGAACAGAACGCGTTGGCCTCGCGTCGGGTGGAGGTCCGGCCCGGACGCACCCCGGCCACCCTCGAACTGGTCGGTGACCTGGATGTGGCCGATGGGGTCGCGTTCGACCAGGCCCTGTCCCGGGTCGCCACCGTGCTGGGGGAGCTGGGTGACGGTGAGGGGTTCGAGGTGCGCCGGGCTCGGGCGGTCGGGATCCTGGCCGACCCCGAGACCGCCCTGGCCCTGTTGAACAGCGACAGGGGCACGACAGGTGAGTCGACCGGCCGTGCCGGGAGGGCGGATCTGGTGCTGAGCCTGGACCTGGCCACCCTGGCCGACCTGGCCACCCGTGGGGTGATCGGCCCGGTCGATGCGGGCCGATACGGGACTGCGACCAGCGACCTGGTCAAGGCCTGGGTCACCGACTGGCTCGGAGTCGACACCAGGATCGTCGTGCGGCCGGTCCTGGACCTGACCGACCCGACCACCGTCCGAGCCGTGGATGGGCATGACCCGCCCGAGGCGATGGCCTGGTACGTCCGGTTGCGTGACCCGGTCTGCGTCTTCCCCGGCTGCACCCGGACCTCCCGAGACTGCGATCTGGACCACATCGAGGCCTACCTCCCGATAGTTGAGGGGGGCCCACCGGGCCAGACCCACCCCGACAACCTCGCCCCGCTGTGCCGCCGGCACCACCGGGTCAAGACCCACGCCCGCTGGACCTACCACCGCCTACCCGACGGCGGCTACCAATGGACCAGTCCGACCGGACGGGTCATCGACACCCCACCCCCACGCCGCTGACTGGTCCGCGGTCGACTTCCTTCGGGCCGGGGCCGATCGGCAAACGGGAAGGTGGGGGAGCTCGACTTCGTGGTCACACCTCGCGCAGATCGTCAAGGCCCCTGAGCCGGGCGGAGTACCCATCCCTTCGCCGTAGAGATGGGCAGATCGACCGACGCGACGTCACGGCTCGCGTTCCTAGCGTGACGACCATGACAACTCAGCACATCGAGACCCTGATCATCGGCGCCGGCCAGGCCGGCCTCGCGACGGCGCACCACCTCCAACGCCTCGGGCGCGAGTGCCTGGTCGTCGACCGCAACGAACGCGTCGGCGACAACTGGCGGGCGCAGTGGGACACGCTGAAGCTCTACAGCCCGGCCAAGTACGACGGCCTGCCAGGGCTGGCCTTCCCAGCCGAGCCGTGGTCCTACCCGGGCAAGGACGACGTGGCGGACTACCTGGAGAAGTACGCGATCCACGGGGACCTGCCGGTGCGGATGTCGACGTCGGTGCAGCGACTGTCGGTGCGCCCGGATGGTGGGTTCACGGCAGTCCTCGGTGACGGGGAGATCACCTGCGACAACGTGGTGGTCGCCACCGGGAGCTTCGGGCGGACGCCGACGCTGCCGCCCTTCGCGAGCGACCTGGCGCCGAACATCCGGCAGCTCCACTCCAGCGAGTACCGCCGCCCCGACCAGATCGGGGACGGACCCGTGCTGGTCGTGGGTGCCTCGCACTCCGGGTGCGACATCGCCTACGAGCTCGCCGAGCACCTGCCCACCACACTCGTCGGGCCTGACCGCGGGCAGATCCCGATGGACTGGAACTCCCGGGCCATCCGGTTGTTCTTCCCGCTGATCATCTTCATGTGGCGCCACGTCGTCACCCGCCGCACGCCGATCGGCCGCAAGGAGATGAACGAGGTCAGGCACCACGGCGGGCCCATGCTGCGCGTGAAGAGGGAGCATCTCGAACAACGGGGCGTCGTCCGCAACACCGGTCGGGTCGTCGGTGTTCGCGATGGCCTGCCCGTCCTCGACGACGGGACCGTCGTCGACGCCAGCACCGTCGTCTGGTGCACGGGCTTCCGGCAGGCGTTCGACTGGATCGACGCCCCGGTCTTCGGTGACGACGGCTACCCGGTCGAGTACCGCGGCGTGGTCGACGCCGTACCTGGCCTGTTCTTCTGCGGACTGTCCTTCCAGTTCGCGTTCAGCTCGATGGTGCTGCCCGGGGTCGGTCGCGACGCCGAGTTCGTCGCGCGCCGGATCGCCGATCGGCAGAAGGCAGCCCTCGCGGCCTGACCGACAGGAGACGGCCAGGCAGCACTCTGGCTATCCTCCGAGCAAGGGTGGTGTGCGATGGGCGTGATCAACGACTTGGCGCGGGCCCGCGAGGCCTACCAGCGACGTGAGTGGATCACGGCCTACGACACGCTGTCCGACACCGACCATGCTGATCTCGACGGCGACGACTTCTTCCGGCTCGCGGTCGCGGCCCACCTCGTGGGCCGCGACAACGACAGCATCCAGGCCTTGCAACGCGCCTACCAGATCCACTTGGGGCGGGGCGAGACCCTCGCCGCCGTGCGAAGCGCGGACCTGCTGGCACACGTCCTCCTCGTCAAGGGCGAGACCGCCGTCGGGAGTGGCTGGGTCGCCCGCTGCCAACGGCTGCTCGAGGACGTCGAGGGTGACGTCGTTGAGCGCGGGTACGTGCTGATCCACCTGATGATGCGCTACATCTTCAGCGGCCGGTTCGATGAAGCCGGAGGCCTGGCGACCCGGATCGTCGACTACGGCCGCCGGTACGGCGACCCCGACCTGGTCGCCAACGGCCTGAACGCCCAAGGGCGGATGCTGCTGTACGCCGGCCGGGTGCCCGACGGTCTGGCGCTCCTCGACGAGGCGATGGTGGGTATCGCGACCGGCGAGGTGTCGCCGATCTTCGCCGGGGAGATCTACTGCTCGCTGATCGAGGCGTGCCAGGAGGTCTCGGACTTCCGCCGTGCGGCTCAGTGGACCAGCGCCCTCACCTCGTGGATCGACACTCAACCCGGGCTGGTCCAGTTCACCGGACAGTGCGCCGTGCACCGGGGACAGCTGATGCGGGTCGGAGGGGCCTTCGTCGAGGCCGTCGAGGAGTTCCGGAACGCGGCTGTGAGGTACGCCGCGGCCGAGACGCCAGCGCCCGCCGGCCTGGCGATGGCCGAGTGCGGTGAGGTGTTGCGGATCCTGGGAGACCTGCAGGCGTCCGAGATGGCGTACGACGACGCAGTGGGGTTCGGCTACGAGGCCCAGCCCGGACGGTCGCTGTTGTGGCTGGACCGGGGGAGGGCGATTGCGGCCCAGGCCGCGGTCAACCGCTTGCTCGCAGAACAGATGGACCCTGTCCACCGGTCACAGCTCCTGCCGGGTGCGGTCGAGGTCATGCTCGCAGTGGGGGAGACCGAGACGGCCCAGCTGCTCGCGAACGAGCTCACGGGTGTGGCCGAGTCCTTCGGCTGTGACGCGTTGCGAGCGATGGCGGCCTACGCCACCGGGCACGTCGAGCTTGCGAGCGGCCGGGCCGACTCCGCGGTGCCGGAGCTGCGCCGTGCGCTGGGGTGGTGGCGGTCGCTCGACGCGCCGTACGAGGCCGCGCGCGCCCGCCTGCAGCTGGGCCGCGCGCTGCGTGAGCTCGGCGACGAGGAGACCGCCACCGGCGAGATCGCCGCCGCCCGCGCCACCTTTGCCCGCCTGGGCGCGTTGCCGGCGGAGCGCGAGGCGGCCAGACTTCTCGGGGCCGATCGCCCCGGTGGGCTGACCGACCGCGAGCTGGAGGTGCTCCGACTGGTAGCCCGGGGGAGCAGCAACCCGGAGATCGCCGCCACCCTGGTGCTGAGCGAGAAGACCGTTGCCCGGCACCTGTCCAACATCTTCACCAAGCTCGACGTCGGCTCGCGCACCGCCGCGGCGGCGTTCGCCTTCGACAACGGCCTGACGTGAGGCTCAGCGACCGCGCATCTGGCCGCGCAGGCCCTTCATGCTCGTCGGCACCGGGCCCTTGGGCAGCGGAATGTTGGGTCGTGCGGCGTCGATGGCCTTGAGGCGGCTGAGGACGTCGGTCATCTCGGCTGGCGTGACCTGTCGCTTGAGCTTGCTGATCGTGCGCACGAGCTTGGGCAGTGGCACCTGACCCTCGTCGGTGCCGACGATGAACTCGTGGATCGGGGTGTCGGCCGCGACCCGCTCGTGGCGCCGGCGCTCGTTGGCCAGCAGGGCCTTCAGACGCGAGGCGTTGCCCTCGCCGACGAGCACGATGCCGGGCGGACCCACCACCCGGTGGACGACATCCTGCTGTTTGTTGAAGCCGACGGCCGGCTCTGACTTCCAGCCGCGCCGCAAGGTGGTCAGGGCGGAGGCGGCAGCTCCGGGACGACCGTCGAGCTGGGCATAGGCGGCGGCTTGGGCGCGTCGGGAGAAGATCGCCAACGTGGTGACCAGGCCCACCATGACGGCGCCGATGATGCCTGCCACCAGGTGGAAGGTCCCCGAGCCGGGGAGCAGCCAGAAGATCCCGAACCCGACCGCGGCACCGATGACGAACGCGCCGAGCAGCCACCACACGAGCCGCGGGTCGCCGCGACGAGCCATCTTGAAGGTCTCGACGAACTGCTCGCGCCGCTTCATCGTCGGCTGCTCGGGAGTCTTGGCCATGCCAGTCTTTCGTGTCCGGGGATCCGTGATGCTCGGTCAGGCGAGGGTTCGCGCGTCCATCGCCTGACGGTACAGGCGACCGGCGCGGTAGGACGAACGCACGAGCGGTCCGCTGAGCACGCCGCTGAAGCCGATCTCCTCGGCCTCGGCGGCCAGCTCGACGAACTCCTCGGGCTTGACCCATCGCTCCACGGGGTGGTGGCGGGCGGAGGGCCGCAGGTACTGGGTGATCGTGACCAGCTCGGTGCCGGCGTCGTGGAGGTCGCGGAGCGCCTGGCTGACCTCCTCGCGGGTCTCGCCCAGACCCAGGATCAGGTTGGACTTGGTGACCAGGCCGAAGTCGCGGGCCTGGGTCAGCACTGCGAGCGAGCGGTCGTATCGGAACGCCGGGCGGATCCGCTTGAAGATCCGCGGCACGGTCTCGACGTTGTGGGCCAGCACCTCGGGCCGCGACTCGAAGACCTCGGTCAGCAGGTCGGGCTGGCCGTTGAAGTCGGGGATCAGGTTCTCCACGCCCGTGCCGGGGTTGAGCTCGTGAATGGCACGCACGGTCTCGGCGTAGAGCCACGCGCCACCATCGGGCAGGTCGTCGCGGGCGACACCGGTGATGGTCGCGTAGCGCAGGCCCATCGTGCGGACCGACTCGGCGACCCGGCGCGGCTCGTCACGGTCGAGGGGCTGGGGCTTGCCGGTGTCGATCTGGCAGAAGTCGCAACGCCGTGTGCACTGGTCGCCGCCGATGAGGAACGTCGCCTCGCGGTCCTCCCAGCACTCGAAGATGTTGGGACAAGCGGCCTCCTGGCAGACCGTGTGCAGGCCTTCGGACTTCACCAGGCTCTGCAGCGCGGTGTACTCCGGACCCATCCGCGCGCGGGTCTTGATCCACTCCGGCTTGCGCTCGATCGGGGTCTCCGCGTTGCGAACCTCGAGGCGCAGCATCTTCCTGCCGTCGGGAGCGATCGTCACGTCGCCCAACACTACGCCGCGAGCCCAATCGCCTCCGCATCCCTACACGACTAAGGAGTGAGGAGCTCGATCCGGGGCAGACGCCCGGGCTCTGGTCGCGGCTCGTAGTCGGGCGTCGCGACGTACGGCGCCCAGGCGAGCAGGGCGCGCAGGTGCCGCTCGACGATCGGCAGCACCTCCGTGACGGTCACGTCGCGGCCCAGCTCGGCTGAGAGCGAGGTGACTCCGGCGTCGGCGATGCCACACGGCACGAACCGGTCGTACCAGGCCAGGTCCACGTCGCAGTTGAGGGCGAACCCGTGCATCGCGACGCCCCGGCTCACGCGGATGCCGATGGCCGCGACCTTCCGCTCCGGCAGGCCGCGGCTGGGGTCGGCCTGGAGCCAGACGCCGCTGCGCCCTGGCACCCGCGCGGTCGTGACGCCGAGGTCGCGACAGACGCCGATCAGCGCCTCCTCGACCCGACGCACGTAGTCGACGACCTTGACGTGGTCAGGCAGCGACACGATCGGGTAGCCAACGAGCTGGCCGGGACCGTGGAAGGTGATCTTGCCGCCCCGGTCGACGTCGATGACGGGCGCGCCGCCGGGGTCGGCGGGCCGCTCGTGGGCATCGGTGCGCTTGCCGGCGGTGAAGACCGGTGGGTGCTCCAGGAGAAGGACCGTCGGCGGCTGATCGCCCGCCACCACGGCTGCGTGCACCTGACGCTGCAGCTCCCAGGCCTCAAGATAGTCGACGGCGTCGGGTCCGAGGCCGGCGATCCGGAAGTCCAGCTGCACGATGCCAACCGTACGCCTGTGGATGAGCGCCGACGCCGCCGCCCGCGATCGCGCAGGCTTGTTGTCCATGGCTCGACTCTCGCTGCTGCTCGTGCTGGTTCTCGGGGCTCTGCTGGCCGTCGTACTCGTCATCGTCGACGGTGCTGGGTCCAGCGAGGGTCGGTCGCGGACGAGACCCGTCGGCGAGCCGGGCGTCGAGTCGCGGGCACTGCGGGTGCTGCACACCTGGGACGCCCAGCGAGCTCGCGCCTACGCACGCGGCGACGGTGCTGCCCTCTCGGAGCTCTACACCGACCGCTCTCGCACAGGGGCGGCGGACCGCGCGGTGCTGCACGGCTACACGCGCCGGGGGCTTCGGGTGAGAGGCATGACCACGCAGGTCTTGTCGGTGGTGGTCCTGACGGACCTGCCCCGGCGCATCGTGCTGCGGGTCACCGAGGTGTTGCTCCAAGCCGCTGTCGTCGACCGGCGGGGCAAACCGTGGGCGCTGCCGCACGACCAGCCCTCGACGCGTCAGGTCGTGCTGGTGCGACCCGGTGACCGGTGGCTCGTCGCCGAGACCTATCCGGCGGACTGACGCACCAGGGCGGTGAAGCGCTCGACCTCGTGCAGGCCCGCTGCCCGGTAGGTCGCGACGGCGCCGGCGTTGTCGGCCGGGGTGCACACCGTGACGCCGGAAGCGCCGAGGTCCGCCAGCCGTGCCATGACCTCGGTCACCACTCGGAGTCCCCAGCCCTCGCCGCGGTGGTCGCGGTGCGTGGCGACCGGTTCGAGGATGGCGGTCGCATCGCGGCCAGCCCACCAGGCAGTCGCGATCGACGTCGGCGTCCCGCCTCCCAGCACGACGAGGTCGAGGTCACGTCGGTAGCCGGGCCCCGCAGCCATCCGCTGCCAGGCCTCCTCGGTGAACGTGGATCGGTCGAACCCGGCCCGTTGCACCGACACGCGCTCGCCCACTGCATCGGCTGCCTCGACGACCGTCGCGCCGCTCGAGCGCGCGGCGGGCTGCCACTGGGCGAGGTCGAGGTGCAACGCGACCCACGGATCGGGGTCGAGCGTCCAGCCCTCGCCAGCAAGGATCCGGCGGGTGGCGGTCTCGGGGCGCAGGTCGGCGAAGGCCTCCTCGCCGGGCAGGTCCCGACAGGCCCGGGCCACCTGCTCCCCGAGCCTCGCGTCCCGCTCCCAGCCACGTTGGATGGCGAAGCGTCCGAACCCACCCTCGAGCAGCCCCACCGCGAGCAGGTCGTTGCCGTCCCACCAGCCCACGAACGCCTCAACGATCGCCTCGTCGTCCAGACGCAGGTGCCAGCCGAGGTCGCCTTGGTGGAGGCCGGCCGCCACCCGGTCGGGATGGGGCCACGAGTCCATCGCGGCGAGCAGCTCGCTGACGGTCTCGCGGTCGTGGGCCCGCCGCTCGATCATCGAGCCAGGCCGACGGCGAGCACGTCGTCGACGTCGTGGTCGGAGAACTCGAAGCCCGCCCGGTCGAGCACCTCGGGACGTACGTTGACCGAGCCGAGCACCTCGCCGGCCATCCGGCCGGCGCCCACCTTGATGGCGAACGCCGGCACTCGCACCAGGGCCTTGCGGTGCAGCGCCCTGGCAAGTGCGTGGGTGAACTCGGCGTTGGTGGGAGTACGAGGTGCGCACAGGTTGACCGGGCCGGAGATGGCCGCGTCGTGGCAGACGTGCACGGCGGCCGCCGTCCAGTCGCGCAACGAGATGACGGGGAAGAACTGTCGACCGTCGGAGAGCTGGGCCCCGAGACCGAGCCGGAAAGCCAGCGCCAGCTGCTTGAGCGGTGGAGCCGTGCGGTCCATCACGGGGACGGTCCGCAGGAGCGCGACGCGCGCACCGGCCTCGGCTGCCGGGTCGGTGGCTTGCTGCCACTCGCGGCAGACCAGCGTCATGAACGACGCACCGCGGCTGTCGGACGACTCGGTGACGACCTCGCAGCCGTGGTCGCCGTACCAGCCGAGGGCGTTCTGGGCGACGTAGACCGGGTGGGCGTCGTGGGCGGCAATGGCCTCCGCGAGCGTGCGGGTCGTGGAGAGCCGGCTCTCGCGCAGGTTGCGCGCCCACTTCTTCGAGTGAGGGTTGCCGATGGTGGGGGAGCCGGCCACGTTGACCACGACGTCGATCCCGTCGAGTGCCGAGAGGTCGAGCACGCCGGCGGCAGGGTCCCACGGCACCTCGTCGGGGGCGGTCGGCGGCCGGCGCACCAACCTGACTACGTCGTCGCCTGCCGCCCGGAGTCCCTCGACGAGGTGCGAGCCGAGGAAGCCGGTCGACCCGGCGACGAGAAGTCGCATCAGACCTCGAACGTGCCGGTCTCGAGCCGGGCCTTCACGTCGCTGAGGAACCGGGCGGCGTCGGCGCCGTCTACGAGACGGTGGTCGTAGGTGAGGGCCAGGTAGACCATCTGGCGTACGGCGATGGTCTCGCCCAGGTTGGCGTCGTCGATGACCACCGGACGCTTGACCACCGCGCCGGTGCCGAGGACCGCCACCTGCGGCTGGTTGATGATCGGGGTGTCGAAGAGCGCGCCGCGGCTGCCGGTGTTGGTCAGCGTGAAGGTGCCTCCCGACAGCTCGTCGGGGGTGATCTTGTTGTTGCGCGTGCGCTCGGCGACATCGGCGATCTTGCGAGCCAACCCGGCGATCGACAGGTCGCCGGCATCCTTGATGACCGGTGTCAGGAGGCCCTTCTCGGTGTCGACCGCGATCGCGATGTTCTCGCGGTCGTAGTAGGTGACCTCGCCTGCCTCGGTGTCGATCGCGGCATTGAGCTTGGGGTGCTCCTTGAGCGTGTCGATGACCGCCTTGGCGAAGAACGGCATGAAGGACAGCTTCACGCCCTCGCGCTTGGCGAAGTCGGCCTTCACCTGGTCGCGCAGCCGCGAGACCGCCGTGATGTCGACCTCGACGACCGTGGTCAGCTGGGCGCTGGTCTGCAGCGACTCGAGCATCCGCGTGGCGATCACCTTGCGCAGCCGCGACATCTTCTCGGTCGTGCCACGCAGGGTGGCAGGTACCGTCGAGGTGCTCGCAGCAGCCGGAGCCGCGGGGGCCGCCGGCGTGGCAGGAGCGGCTGGTGTCGCCGGTGCCGCAGGGGCTGCGGCCGCGGCGGGAGCCGGCTGCGCGGCGGCCTGGGCAGCCGCTGTCGGAGCGGGGGCGGTGGTGCCCTGCTTGGCGGCGGCGTCGAGGACGTCCTGCTTGCGGATCCGGCCGCCGACGCCCGTGCCGCTCACGCTGGCCAGGTCGACGTTGTGCTGGGCCGCCATCTTGCGCACCAGTGGGGTGACGTAGCCCGAGGGCTCGTCGCCGTCGCCCCCCGACGCGGGAGCCGGAGCAGCGGCTGCGGGCTGCTGAGGCTGGGCGGGCTGCTCGACCTCGGCGGGCTGCTCGGCCTGGGCCGGCTGCTCGGCCTCGGCGGCGGGCGCCGGCTCGGCGGGACTCGCAGCCGGCGTGCTGGCCCCCTGCTCGCCGATGATCGCGAGCTCGGCGCCGACCTCGACGGTCTCGTCCTCGTTGACCTTGATCTCGAGCAGCGTGCCGGCAGCGGGGGAGGGGATCTCGGTGTCGACCTTGTCGGTCGAGACCTCGAGCAACGCCTCGTCGACGGCTACCTGGTCACCGACCTGCTTGAGCCAGCGCGTGACGGTGCCTTCGGTCACCGACTCGCCCAGCGCAGGCAGCGTCACCGAGGTCGTCGCGCCGCCTCCGGTCGACGGAGCCTCGGCGGCGGGCTGCTCGGCGGGAGCCTCCTCGGCGGGAGCTTCCGCGGCGGTGGGCTGCTCGGCGGCGGGCTGCTCGGCGGCGGGCTGCTCGGCGGCGGGCTGCTCGGCGGGAGCCTCCTCGGCGGCGGGTTGCTCGGCGGGAGCCTCCTCGGCGGCGGGCTCTTCGGCGGGAGCCTCCTCCTGCCCGCCCGTCGACTCACCCTCATTGCCGATCAGTGCCAAGACGGCGCCGACCTCCACGGTCTCGTCCTCGGCGGCCTTGATCTCCAGCAGCGTGCCGGCGACGGGCGAGGGGATCTCGGTGTCGACCTTGTCGGTGGACACCTCGAGCAACGCCTCGTCGATCGACACCGAGTCACCGACCTGCTTGAGCCAGCGGGTGACGGTGCCCTCCGTGACGGACTCGCCGAGCGCCGGGAGGGTGACTTCGGTGGCCATGGGGCTCCTTTGGTGAGCGGGGGTGGGATGAGTGTCAGGAATGGGCGTGCAGGGGCTTGCCGGCCAGGGCCAGGTGGGCCTCGCCGAGCGCTTCGTTCTGGGTGGGATGGGCGTGGACGAGCGGGGCGACGTCCTCGGCGTGGGCTTCCCAGCCGTAGATGAGCTGTGCCTCGCCCACCAGCTCGCCGACGCGGTCCCCGACCAGGTGGATGCCGACGACGGGTCCCTCCTTGCGGCGGACGAGCTTGACGAAGCCCTGGGTCTTGAGGATCTGGCTCTTGCCGTTGCCGCCTAGGTCGTAGGTCAGCGACTCGACCTCGCCGTAGCGCTCGGTGGCCTGGGCCTCGGTGAGGCCGACGGAGGCGACCTCGGGGTGGGAGTAGGTGACGCGCGGGATCCCGGCCTCGTCGATCGTCGCGGGGGCAAGGCCGGCGATGTCCTCGGCGACGAAGATGCCTTGCTGGAAGCCGCGGTGGGCCAGCTGCAGGCCCGGCACGATGTCGCCGACGGCATAGACGCCCTCGAGGTTGGTGCGGCATCGGTCGTCGGCGAGCACGAAGCCGCGCTCCATCGCCACGCCCTGCTCGGCGTAGCCGAGTCCGTCGGTCGACGGTCCACGCCCCACCGCCACCAGCATCAGCTCGGCCTCGATCACCTCGCCGCCCTCGACCGTCACGGCGACACCGTCGTCGGTGACCTTGACGGACTGGAACGGCGTGCCGGTGCGCATCACGATCCCGCGCTTGCGGAACGCGCGCTCCAGCGCCTTCGAGCTGGCTTCGTCCTCGGCAGGAACCAGCCGGGGCAGAGCCTCGACGATGGTCACCTCGGCGCCGAAGGACCGCCATACGCTCGCGAACTCACAGCCGATCACGCCGCCACCCAGCACCACCACCGACGCCGGCACGGCGTCGAGGCGAAGCGCGTGCTCGCTGGTGATCACCCGGTCGCCGTCGATGTCGAGACCGGGCAGGGACCTGGCGTAGGAGCCCGAGGCGAGCACCACGTGACGGCCGGAGTAGGCCGAGCCGCCCACCGTCACCTCGCGGGGACCGGTCAGCCGCCCCACACCCTCGATGACGGTGATGCCGCGGCCCTTGATCAGACCCGACAGTCCCTTGAACAGCCGTGACACGACGCCGTCCTTGTAGCTGTTGACGCCCTCCATGTCGATGCCGTCGAGAGTGGCGCGCACCCCGAACTGCGCGGAGTCGCGCGCGCCGTCAGCGATCTCGGCCGCGTGGAGCAGCGCCTTGGTCGGGATGCAGCCCACGTGGAGACACGTGCCACCGAGATTGCCCTTCTCGACCAGGCCGACGCTCAGGCCCAGCTGCGCGGCTCGCAGGGCGCAGGCGTAGCCACCCGACCCCGCCCCGAGAATGAGTACGTCGAACTCGGCCTTCACGCTGGTCCTTCCGCTCTCACAAGTCAGTCGTCATGCCCCACGTCCATGCCCGCCCATCCTTGCACTTTCGTCTGACGTGTCCACACCGGTCTCCGGCGCCCCGAGCCCTGGTGGCCCACCCGCGTTCAACGTCTGGGGCACACTAGGCGCATGGGGTTGTTCGACCGGTTCCGCCGCGGCCCACGCGTGCGACTTCGTCCGCCAGCACGTGACTCGGCCCGCACGGGCTCCACCCGCGTCCGCGCCTCCGACGCTGCCGATGAGGGACATCTGTTCGAGTTCGTCACCACCAGGCGCGGCGTCGAGGGCTTCGTGGAGCCGCGCACAGCCGTCAGCGACGTCACGCTCCTGCTCGTGGCCCACGACGGCGAGTGGACCCGTCGTCGGGTTCCGTCGGTCGACTGGGCACACAAGTTCTGCAACCGCCACCAGGTCCCGTCCTACGACGCCGCAGTGGTCGGCGTCCCCCAACGGATGCGCGACTACAACAGGCGGCGCAAGCAGAACCCGGGCGGGTGAGGAGGGCGCGGGTCATGAAGACCGCGGCACCTCAACCTGCGTTGACCACCAGCGACCTGGCGTAGTCGACCAAGGTGGCGACACCGAAGCCCGTACCCCCCGAGGTGATGTGGCCGTAGGGCCCGCCGGAGTTGAAGGCAGTGCCCGCGATGTCGAGGTGGGCCCAGGGCAGGCCGGCGGTGAACTCCCGTAGGTAGGCCGCTGCGAACAGGCCGCCGCCCCATCGGTTGCCGTCGTGTTGGAGGAGGTCGGCGATCTTGCTGCTCTTGATGCGCTCGACCATGGCCTCCGGAATCGGCATCGGCCACAGCCCCTCGCCCGCGGCCTCGCCGGCCGCCAGCACGCCGCCGACAACCTCGTCGGATCCGAGCACGCCCGCGACCTTGTCACCGAGGGCGATGACCATGTGACCGGTCAGGGTCGCGACGTCGAGGATCGCGTCGGGCACGAGCTCCGTGGCTCGCACCAGGGCGTCGGCGAGGATCAGTCGTCCCTCGGCGTCGGTGTTGAGGACCTCGCTGGTCGTGCCGCCGTAGTGCGTGACCACGTCACCGGGGCGCATCGCGCTGCCGGAGACCATGTTCTCGGCCATCGGGGCGAAGGCCGAGATCTTGAGGGGCAGGCCGAGCCTGGCGATCGCGAACGTGGCCTGCACGACGGCGGCTGCGCCGGCCATGTCGGACTTCATGGTCGTCATGCCGCTGGCGGGCTTGATCGAGAGACCGCCGGAGTCGTAGGTGATGCCCTTGCCGACCAACGCCACGTGGCCGACCGCGTCGGCGGGGTCGTAGACCAACTCGACGAGTCGAGGCGGGGCCGAGGAGCCTTCGCCGACGGCAAGGATCCCGCCGCAGCCGAGGTCGGCCAGCCGCTTCTCGTCGAGGACGGTCACCTTCACCTTAGCGCCACGGCCGAGCTTCTTGGCGGCTGCGGCGACGGCCTCGGCGAAGTCGGGGGGCCGCAGGTCGGCCGGAGGCAGGTTGACCCAGTCGCGGGCCTCCCTCACGGCATCGGCGACCAGCAGTGCTTCCTCCGAGGCGGACACGGCAGCCTGCTGCCGGGCGATCGGGGTCAGCAGCGACACCGTGTTGGCACCCTGGGACTCGGCGGCGCGCTTGCGCTTGTACGTCGTGAACGTGTAGGACCCCAGCTCGTAGCCCTCGATCACGGCGCGCACCAGCTCGGGGGAGTCTGCCGGCAACGCCAGCGCGACCGACGACGCGTTGCTGATCGCTCGGGCCGCGCTGCCGGCGGCGCGGCGCACGGCGACCGGCCCGGGGTCCTCCCCGAGCCCGACGAGCACCAGCAGCGGAGAGGAGATGACACCCGCGGTCGGCACCTTGGCGACCTCACCCGGCTTCGCGCCGAAGCCCAGGGTCGACAGCATCGGCCGCAGCTTGCGGCCATAGGCCTCGGCCACGTCCTCGGCACCCGGAGCGAGCCGCACGTCCTTGCCGGACTGGACGGCGCCGACCACGACGACGTCGGAGCGGGTCTTGGCGGGGCTCGCGCTGCGGAGGTGGTACGACGTCACGCGCCGCACTCTAGCCAGGCTGCCTGCCCGTGCCGGGGTTCGCCGCTCGGTAGGGTTCTGGTCATGGATGCGGTCAGTGGCACGGGCGGCGACAAGGGTGCGGACACGGGCGGCGACAAGGGCGGGGCGGCCCTCCTGCAGTCACCGCTGCACGACCGCCACGTGGCGCTGGGTGCGAAGTTCGCCGAGTTCGGCGGGTGGAGCATGCCGCTGGAATACCCCTCGGGCGTCGTCAAGGAGCACACGGCCGTTCGTGAGGCCGTCGGGATCTTCGACGTGAGCCACCTCGGCAAGGCGATGGTCAGCGGGCCCGGAGCGGCCGCGCACGTCAATGCAACGCTGAGCAACGACCTTGCCAGGATCCACCCCGGCAAGGCGCAGTACACGCTGTGCTGCGACGACGAGACCGGCGGCATCGTCGATGACCTCATCGCCTACTACCAAGACGACGAGCATGTCCTGCTCGTCCCCAACGCCGCCAACACGGCCGAGGTCGTGCGACGGCTTGCTGTGGCGGCGCCAGAGGGCGTCAAGGTGGTCGACCACCACACGTCCTACGCCGTCTTGGCCGTGCAGGGCACCAGGTCCGACGAGGTGCTGGCGGCCGTCGGGCTGCCCGCGGGTCACGACTACATGACCTTCGTCGAGGCCGAGTTCGCCGGTGCCGGCGTCGTGGTCTGCCGCACCGGCTACACCGGTGAGCGCGGCTACGAGCTGATCGCGGTCAACGAGGTCGCCGGCGCGCTGTGGGACCGCCTGATGGAGGCGGGCGCCGCCCACGGGATGCTCGCGTGCGGGCTCGGTGCTCGCGACACCCTCCGCACCGAGATGGGCTACCCGCTCCATGGCCAGGACATCAGCCTCGACGTCACCCCCAACCAGGCCAGGCTCGGCTGGGCGGTCGGGTGGAGCAAGGAGCGTTTCTGGGGACGCGAGGCGTTGCTCGCCGAGAAGGCAGCCGGCC
This sequence comes from Nocardioides agariphilus, assembly GCF_015352445.1. Classification (GTDB taxonomy): domain Bacteria; phylum Actinomycetota; class Actinomycetes; order Propionibacteriales; family Nocardioidaceae; genus Nocardioides; species Nocardioides agariphilus. The sequence goes on along the minus strand of NZ_JADKPO010000004.1, from coordinate 122,436 downwards.
CCCAGCGGCTGCTGCGCGGGCTGGTCGCCGACGGTCGAGGCATCCCGCGACCCGGGATGATGGTGTTCCTCTCCGCTGACGTGGCGCTCGGCGCGATCACGTCGGGCACCTTCAGCCCCACCCTGCGTCAGGGGATCGGCCTGGCCCTGCTGCCGGCGTTCGTCCACCCCGAGGCCGAGCTGACCGTCGACGTGCGCGGCCGGCGCGAGCTGTTCCGCTCGGCGAAGCTGCCGTTCGTCCACCCGTCGGTGCGTGAGTCGTGAACCTCCCCGAGCAGCCGCCCACCTTCCGTCCCCCGACGGCAGCCGAGCGCCCGTGGTGGTGGCGTCTGGAGGACGCCGCCGGCAACGAGGTCTCGGCCTCGGAGGAGTACGACGGACAGAGGTTCGTCTCCCAGGCCGACGCTGAGTCGTGGGTGGGGGAGATCTGGTCCGACCTGGCTGAGCACGGCGTGACGGGGGTGACCCTGTTCGAGGGCGACCGCGCGGTCTACGGGCCGATGTCGCTCTCGGCTGGCTGATCAGCCGCGCCGGCCGACTGCTGCTCGCGCAGTCCCCGAGATGCGGATCGGCTCCGTCGGCAGCGACGCACGACACCCCTCACGCAGCGCCTCTTGCTCATCGGGGCCGAGCCCCACGAAGTACTCGCCCGCCGGACCGATCCCGAACGCGAACGGTGACCACCACTCCTCGAAGGTCGCGACCTCGACGTGCACGGTGAGAGTGGTGGACCTGATGTCGCAGATGCCGGGCGGCATCATCGCCGCGAGCTGGCCCTCGCGCGATCCCGGCAGGTCCATCGCGCGCGCAGCTCCGGGGTCGAGCTGGTCGGCCACCCGCCAGTACGACGCCATCGGGCCCTCCGCGGCATCCCAGGCACACGCGGCTACCACGCCTCCGTCGCGGACCACCCGGCTCATCTCGGCGAGGCCGCGATGCGGGTCTGCCATGAACGGCACCACCAGCTGGCAGACCGCGGCACCGAAGGCGCCGTCATCGAAGGGCAGTTGCTCAGCGGTCGCTTCGCGCACATCGGCTGCCGGGAACCGGTCGCGCGCCGAGGCGACGAGGGTCGGTGACGGGTCGACGGCAGCGATGCGCCCGACGCCCAGACGGGCGGCCAGCACAGCGGTGACGGTGCCCGGCCCGCAACCGACGTCGAGGATCTTGTCGTCGGCCCCCAGGTCGCCGGCGTCGAGGACCAGATCCGCGAAGAGCTCGGCAAGCGGGTCGGCGTACCGGCCCATGAACCGCGCGTAGGCATCGGCCGTCACGTCGAAGGTCACCTCGGGGACGCTAGCCGTGCGCGGGCTCCGGGGACACCATGGAGGGGTGCGGGGTGAGCGGGACTTCGAGGCGTACGTCGCCGCGCGCGGTGCCACGGTGCTGCGCTGTCTCCTCCTGATCGGCGCCGACCTCGCAGCCGCCGAGGACACCGCCACCTCGGCGTTCGCGGCCATCCGTCAGGAATGGTGGGCGCTGTCGGAGGCCGGCGACCCCGACGTCGTCTTGTGGGCAGGCGTGCTGGCGAGCGACGAGCGTCGCCGGCGCCGGGTCGGCGAGTCCGCTCCTGGCGAGACGGAGCTGGTGCGGGTCCTGCGTGAGCACGCCGGCCTCGACGAGGTCCAGGTCGCCGAGGTGCTGGGGCTCCCGACGTCTCGGGTGCGGGCCGCTTCGGCCCTGCCCGTACCTCTGGGCGACGAGGAGGACGAGCCGGCCGGCGTGTTCCCCGTGCCCTATGCCAGGGTGCGTGCCGCGGCCGGCCGCAACCGTCGACGTCGTTGGCTACAGAGTGCCGGCGTGGCCGCAGCGACCGCCCTCGTCCTCGCACTCGCGTCGTGGCTGGCCCGACCCGAGCCGCTGGTCGGGCCCGGCGATGCGCTGGACCCGGCTGCGGCCCGGGTCGAGGACAACGCCGCGAACGTCGTCTGGTGGGCCGACGGGCAGCTGCACCTGCCGAGCGCGGTCCTCGAGGTCTCGGACGTACGGCGGCTGGTGGCGGTCGGTGCCGGTGCGGCGTACGTCGACTCGAGAGGACGTCTGGTCGGGGCGGAGCCGGACGGCACCCGTACGTTGCTCGGCGAGGTGGCTGATGGCTCCGCCCTGGTCTCGTCGCCGGGTCTCGGCCTCGTCGCATGGGTGGACGTCTCTGTCCCCGGACTGACGCGGCTGGTCGTGTGGGACCTGCGCCAGGGACGCGAGGTCGCGGCGGTCGTGACGCGGCCGGGCGTCCGGCCGATCACGTTCGACGGTGGCTGGCTGCGCTTCGGACAGGGACTCAAGGACTGGGCGTGGGACCCCCGCGGTGGGCCTGCGCAGCTGACCGGTGACGGGTTCGCCGAGGCGGTCGCCGACCGCACCGCGCTGGTCGACGCCGTCGCGGGCACCCGCCTGGAGCAGTGGGGGACGTTCCTGCGCGTCGTACGTTCGGGTCGCCAGGGGGAGACCCACCTGCCCGGGTTCGGAGGTTCGCTGTCGCCTGATGGCGGGTTCGTCCTCACCGGGCCGCAGCAGCGTCGGCAGCCCCGCCTCGTCGACACCCGCACGGGTCTCCAGGTCGAGGTGTGGTCCGGCCAGGACGTGCCCCGCGGCGCGGTGTTCGACACTGCCGGAGGCGTCGCGTGGGTCGTGGAGGACGACGAGACGGGGCTGACGCGGATCGCGAGCTGCACCACGACGTCGCCGGTGAGCTGTCACGACAGCGTCGAGCTCGGCAAGCCGGACCGGGTCGTCCTCGCGGACGACTCGCGCAGGTGAGCCGCCTCCGGGGGGCATGGCCGGGTGACTTGTCGGGTGCCCTGTCGGTTGCTTTTTCGGGCGCATTGTCGGCGCCCTGAGGCAGGATGGAGAGCGTGCGCGCCGACCCCGACTTCACGGCCTACGTCGTGGCGCGCTGGACCCCCGTGGTCCGGGTCCTGGTGGTGCTGGGGGAGACCACCGAGCGAGCCGCGGACCAGGCGGTGACCTCGTTCGCGCGGATGCTGCCCGACTGGAGTCGGCTGCGCCGCGAGGGCGACGTCGACGTCGAGCTGGCTCGCCTGGTCCTCGACGGCTGGGTCAAGGCTCGCAGCAAGCAGCCCGTGCAGCGGGTCGCGGTCACGGTCCCCGCCGTGCCGGTGCTCACGCAGGAGCTCGAAGAGCGCCTCGCCATGCTTCAGCGCCTGGTCGAGGGCCTCGACCGGCTCGACGAGGCGACGCGGGTCACCGTCGTGCTCCATCACCTGGGCGAGCTCGACCACGACCAGGTCGCCGACGTGCTGGGCGAGCCGCGTGCGCACGTAGCCCGGCGCCTCGCCGATGGATCCCTGGCCCTCGATCTCGGTCCCCTCGACCCCGCCTGTCATCTCGCGGCGACGGCGATCGACGCGCCACCGCCTTCGGTGACACGCGTGGTGGGACACGCCAACACCGTGCGCCGTCGACAGTGGCTCGTGGCCCTCGCCGCGGTCGGTGCGTTGGCGCTCGCCGCTGGTGCCGCCTTCGTCGTGACGCGACCGACCGTTCCCGACGAGCCCGATGCGCTCGCGGTGTCACCGGTCGAGAACGTCGTCGACACGCCGTGGTGGCTCGATGGCACCCTCCACCTGGCGCACGGCTCGGTCGAGGTCGACGACATCGCCCAGCTCGTCGAGACCGGCAACGGCGTGGTCTTCGCCGACTCGGCGGGAGCGCTCACCTCGATCTCCGACGACGGGATCCGCCTCGACCTGGGCAACCTGCGGGCTGGGTCGACCCTCGTCTCCCAGCCACGCGCCGGCTGGGTGGCGTGGATCCTGCCGGACGGCGGGGACACGGTCGTCTACGACGCGTCCAGGGACCGCGAGATCGGTCGGGTCGAGGCCTCGGTGGACGCCAAGCTGATCGGCTTCGACCGCGAGCGCCTCTATTACCACAGTCAGGGAGTCGACTGGGTGGTCACGGTCAACGGGGATCTCACGCTCTCCGAGCCCGACCGGCTGTCGGTGCCCGAGGGGGCCTTCGGCTCCGCTCTGCTCGACGTGTCCTCGGGCACCCAGCTGCGCAGCGCGCGGGGTGTGCTCGACGTGATCCAGCCCCTCTACAGCGTCGAGAAGCAGGTGCCGGGCACGGTCGGCCAGCTGTCCGACGACGGCAACTTCGTGCTCACCCGCGTCGGTGACCACGTGGCGATGACCGACGCCAGGGACGGCACCCCCGACGGCGACTGGTTCTCCGACCAAGGATGGCGGCCGGTGGCCGCGGCGTTCACGACCGAGGGACGCGTCACCTGGGTCGTCGACACCCTCGACGGCGGCTACGGCCTGTTCGAGTGCCAGGCGTCTCGTGACTACATCAACTCCATGGACCCCGAGTCCCAGCCGTGCACCCAGCGCTACGACATCGACGCAGTGCCTGTGCTCGCCGGATCCGTCCCCGGCATCAACCTGGTCAGCACGCAGTGACACGCGCGTTCAGCCAGGTCGACGTCTTCTCGTCCGAGCCGTTCCGGGGCAACCCCGTGGCTGTGGTCCACGACGCCCAGGGGATCAGCGACGACGAGATGCGGAGCTTCGCGCGCTGGACCAACCTCTCGGAGACGACGTTCCTGCTCCCGCCGACCTCCGACGACGCCGACTACCGGCTGCGCATCTTCACCCCGTCGGTCGAGCTGCCGTTCGCCGGGCACCCGACCATCGGGTCGGCCCACGCCTGGCTCGAGGCGGGAGGAGAGCCGCGCCGCGATGGCGAGCTCGTGCAGGAGTGCGGCGTGGGGTTGGTGCGCCTGCGACGTGGGGCGCGGCTGGCCTTCGCCGGCCCGCCGTTCATCCGTTCCGGTCCGGTCGACGACGACTACCGCGAGCGCGTCGTGCGCGCCCTGCGGATCGACCCGTCCCAGATCCTCGACCTCGCGTGGATCGACAACGGACCCGGTTGGGTCGGCGTCCTGCTCGGCTCGGCCGACGAGGTGCTCGCGATCACGCCCGATCTGACGGCGTTGATGGGCATGGACATCGGTGTCGCGGGCCCCTATGCCGAAGGCAGCCGCTGCGCTGTCGAGGTGCGCGCGTTCTGCCTCGACGGGACCGAGGACCCCGTGACCGGCAGCCTCAACGCCGGTCTGGCCCAGTGGCTGGCCGGCGACCGGTTGCCCGCGTCGTACGTCGCATCCCAGGGCTCCGCGCTGGGGCGGACCGGGCGGGTCCACATCGAGCGCGTCGGCGACACGGTCTGGGTGGGCGGTGACGCGCGGACAACGATCTCCGGGACCGTCGGTCTGGGCGAGTAGTTTGACCCCATGCAGGGTTACCTCGACCTCCTCCAGCGGGTGCTCGACGAGGGAGTCGAGAAGTCCGACCGCACCGGCACCGGCACGCTGTCGGTCTTCGGTCACCAGCTGCGGTTCGACCTCAACGAGGGCTTCCCGCTCGTCACCACCAAGAAGATCCACACACGGTCGGTGTTCGCCGAGCTGCTGTGGTTCTTGCGTGGCGACACCAACGTCAAGTGGCTCCAAGACCGCGGCGTCACCATCTGGGACGAGTGGGCCGACGCCGACGGCGAGCTCGGACCCGTCTACGGCTACCAGTGGCGCTCGTGGCCCACTCCCGACGGACGACACGTCGACCAGATCGCGCAGGTCGTCGCCCAGATCCGCGACAACCCCGACAGCAGGCGCCACATCGTCTCCGCCTGGAACGTCGCCGACATCCCCCAGATGGCCCTGGCGCCGTGTCACGCGCTCTTCCAGTTCTACGTCGCGCCGTCGCCGACCGGTGGCCGGCTGTCGTGCCAGCTCTACCAGCGCTCGGCCGACATCTTCTTGGGCGTGCCGTTCAACATCGCGTCCTATGCCCTGCTGACCCACATGGTGGCCCAGGTGACCGGTCTCGAGGTCGGCGACTTCGTGCACACGCTCGGCGACGCCCACCTCTACCTCAACCACCTCGAGCAGGCTCAGCTCCAACTGACCCGCGAGCCGCGGCCACTGCCGCGGCTGGTTCTGGACCCGTCCGTGAGCGAGCTCGAGGCCTTCGACCTCGAGCACATCGCGGTCGAGGGCTACGACCCCCACCCCGGCATCAGGGCCCCCATTGCCGTCTAGCGCGGGTCGAGAGCGCATCACGCTCGTCGCTGCCGTTGCGGCCAACGGGGTGATCGGCGCAGCGGGCGGCATCCCCTGGCGGATCCCCGAGGACTTCGCGCACTTCAAGAGGGTCACCCTCGGCCACACACTGGTGATGGGCCGGGCTACCTACGACTCGATCGGCCGGCCGCTCCCCGGGCGCACGACCGTGGTGCTCACCCGCGACCCCGGGTGGTCCGCCGAGGGTGTGCAGGTGGCGGCCTCGCTGGAGGAGGCGTTGACACAGGCAGGCGAGCTGCCGGGCGAGGTGATGGTGGTCGGGGGCGCCGCGGTCTACGCCGCCGCTCTGCCGATCGCTGACGCGCAGATCCTCACCGAGGTCCACCTCTCGCCCGAGGGCGACACCCGCTACCCCGACTGGGATCGCGGCGACTGGGTCGAGACCGTCCGGCTACCGGGCCCGGGACTCGAGTGGGTCTGGTGGGAGCGACGCGCCTGAGCGGCGGTGCGTGAGTGTTGATCTGCGTCATCTCAACCAACGCTCACGCACCGCCCTCAGCGCCCGAACGTGACCGCCTGCCGCACCTCGGCGGGCACCCGGTCCACGAGCTCGGAGTCGGGCTGGGCGCCGAGCGCGTCGTTGACCGTCGAGAACGCCTGACGCAGCGCCACGAACACCGTGAGCGCGACGATCTGGTCGTCGTCGAGGCCGACGGCTCGCAGCTGCTCCACGTCCTCGGCAGTCGTCTCGTTCGGCCGCCTGACGACCTTGCGAGCCCAGCGGACCAGAGCCCGGTCGAGGTCGCTGAGCGGTGCGTCGTCACCGGCAACGGCCTGGGCTGCGGCCTGCGGGCCCACCGCGTTGGCCAGCTTGTAGCCGAACGCGAGAGAGCAGTAGGCATCGCCCATCGCCGCCGCACTCGTGGTCACGAGCAGGGCCCGCTGGCGCACGTCGAGACCGGCGGTCTGCGTCGACGTCGTGAGCGCGTATGACAACGCGGCCAGCGACTCCGGAGAGTGCGCCCAGACGCGGGTCTGGTTGGCGACGTACCCCTGGACCTTGAGGTCCGTGGCATACATCCGCTCGGCGTCCTCACTGGCGCGTGCCTCGCCCACGAAGGTCATCGGGCGACCTCGACCGTGACGGCGGTGCCGTTGGTCAGGACGTCGAAGACCGCCGAGCGGGCCTGGGACTGCGCGACGAGCGCGGCCAGCTGCTCGGCGTCCCCGTCGCCCTCGACCTCGAAGACGACCCGGATGTCGGAGAAGCCGTTGCGCACCGAGGAGTCGATGCCCAAGATGCCGCGCAGGTCGATGTCGCCCTCGACGCGGCAGGTCACACCGCTCAGCTCGACGCCGCGGGCGGCCGCGATGTTGCCGAGACCGGCCATCAGGCACGACGCGAGCGCGTTGAGCAGCAGCTCGGCGGGCGTGGGTCCGTTGTCCTTGCCGACGAGTACGGCGGGGTGGTCGGCCGCGATCACCGTCGCCCCGGCACCCGGGACGGCGTGGAGATGCTCCTGGCCGGCGCCGTAGAAGCCCGGGAAGCGGCCGAGGCTGTGGGTGCCCGACACCCACTCGTTGAGAGCGCGGAAGCGGAACTGCGCGAGCTCGGGCTGCGAGCGGACCGCGTCGATGGTCGCGAAGAGGGTGTCGACGTCGACGCCGTTCACGGTGCCGCGCTCGGTGGTGCTGGTCATGATGGTTCTCCTTGGTTGGTGTTGCGCCCGGTCAGGCGACCGGGACGAAGGTGGGGCGGGCGGCGAGGAGGCGGGCCTCCTCGTCCAGGGCCCGGCTGAGCTCCATCTGGAGCTCGACGAACCGCGCGATCGGGGGAAAGGCCCCGAGCTCGCGGGTGATGCGGAAGGTCTCGACGATGGCGCTGTCGCGCTCGCGCCGATAGCCGTCGTAGGCCGCCCGCTCGTCCTGCGGGGACGCGAGCGCGCGCACCACGGCCGTGGCGAGCAGGTCGGCATCGCGGAACGCGTCGGTGATGCCGTGGCCGGTGATGGGGTCGCGGTGGAAGCCCGCGTCACCGACGAGCGCCCACCCGGGCCCGTGCGGCTGCAGCACGTGGTTGGGCAGCCCGACCGTGCCGCGCAGCGGCGACCGCACCGCGCCGGACCGCACCGTGGTGCCCAGCACGGGCACCCGGACCTCGAGCTCTGCGAGCCAGGCGTCGACCTTGCGGTCGCCGGCACGCAGTACTCCGTTGGCCGAGGCAGCGGGCAGCATCAGCCAGACCGCCGCCTCACCGCCGTGTGTCGGGAAGACGCCGGCGAAGGCTCCGTCGGCGATGTGGAAGTCGAAGCCGTCCCAGGCCACGTCGCCGACGTAGGCGTAGAGGCAGGCACCGGACGGTGCATGCTGCTCGAGCACCCGTGCGCCGACCTTCCGGGCCAGGCCCGAGCGGAGTCCGTCTGCTCCGATCACCACGGTGGCGTCGAGCCGCAGCTCCCGCCCCTGTGCGGTGTGGGCGAGCACGCCGGTGACGCGCCCCGAGGCGTTGCGTACCAGGTCGGTGACGGTGGTGCGGTCGAGCACCGTTGCCCCTGCGCGGCGGGCCGAGGTGGTCAGGATGTCGTCGAGAACCAGGCGGCGGGGCGCGAGCATCAGGTCCACGCCCGCGCGCTCCTTGACCTGGTAACTGACCGGGGCGGGAGCCGACTCGCCGTACTGCCGGAACGAGACCGACCGGATGGCGGGGGCACCGCTGTCGAGTACGTCCTCGAGCAGGCCCCAGCGCGAGAGCTGGACGACGCCGCCGCGCACGAGGGAGTGGGTCGACGTGGTGTCGCTCGGCAGCGGGCTGCGGTCCAGGACGACGACGTCGAGCCCGCTGCGAGCCAGGAGCATCGCGGTCGCGGCGCCCGCGACGCGGGCTCCCACGATGACGACGTCGTGGCGGGTGTGGGCTGCTGGTTCGATGTGCATGCGTGGACGTTAGGAACCAACGGGGGTGGCCCACGTCGGGAGCAGATCCCTACTTTGGGTGGGGCTCACCCCAGGTTTGAGGGGGGCGTGTGGTCTCCACGGGCTCGACCGCCGGGAGAGGCTCGACCGCCGAGAGGAGTCAGGCCAGGCCCAGCTCGCCGGCTCGCACGACGACCGCACGGCGGTTGGGCATCCCCAGCTTCGCGAGGACCGCGGAGACGTGGTGGTCGGCAGTCTTGGCGGAGATGAACAGCCGCGCGGCGATCTCGGCGTTGGTGAACCCGCGCGCGACCAGGCGGGCGACATCGAGCTGGCGGTTGGTCAGCCCGGCAGGGTTGGCGCGGGTGCTGGCACGCGGGCGTTGCGGCACCTGTTCGACGCCCTGCTCGCGCAGGTCGCGACGCAGCCGGTCGGCGGTGGCGGTGGCGCCGAGCAGGTCGAGCCGCTCGATGCCACGTACCTTCAGGTCGGGATCGTCGGAGTCGCTCCAGGCCATCGCCTCGTCGTACGTCGCGTTCGCCCGGCGCCACCAGGTCGCGGCCTCCTGGGGCCGACCCGCGAAAGTGAGGCGGTAGGGCTCCGGGAGACTCTCCGCCTCCACCGAGACCGTGAGTCCGATGCGTCGCAGCCACAGGGCGAGGTCACCGGTGACCCAGGTCGTCGACCGGTCCCCGGACACCCAGGCACCCTCGGCCGCCTTGCCCACCCGTGCGTCCGGGATGCCGGTCAGCCAGGTGCGCTCCGCGAGTGCGGCCAGCACCGGTAGGCGGCGCAGCGGCTCGTCGAGCGACTGGGCAAGTTGCCAGGCCTCGTCGAGGCGGCCTTCGTCCGAGCCCTGTCGGCGCAGCAGCACCAGCCCCTCGACGATGGTGGGCCACAGCTGGGCCACGGCCATGCCGGGTCGACGCAGGCAGGCGTCGGCATCCTCCAGCGCTGCGTCCCAGCGGCCCTCCAGCATCCGCAGGCGGGACCGAACTGCGGTCTGCCAGTGGTTGCAGATGGGGATGTCTCGCTCGACGGTCAGGGCCAGCGACTCCTCGAGCACGCTCTCGGCCATGGACAACCGGCGCTGGTCGACGTCGAGGTAGCTGAGATTGGTGTACCCCGTGGAGGCCAGCTCTTCGAGACCGGTGGCCCTCGCGCGCTCGATCTGGCCGAGCAGCTCCTCGCGGGCGTCGGCCTCGCCGTGGGCCAGGTCGGTCGCGGCTCGCACGATGCCGGCTCGCACGACCAGGGCGTCGATGCCCGAGGCGTGGCCGATCCGCAGGCCGTCGTCGCTGCACGCAGCCGAGAGCGCGTACTCGCTGCGCTGGAAGGCCAGGTAGGCGCGGGTGAGGCGAGCGGCGGCATAGGCCGGCGACTGCCCCTCGGATCCGTCGTCGACGAGCCTCACCGCCCGCTCGGCGAGCTGCTCGGCGCGGGCCCGGTGCGCGCTGTAGTACTCATAGACCGCGCACCGCTCGTGCGCCGAGGACAGGCCGGCCGCGTCGCCGAGCTCGTCCCACAGCGGGAAGGTCGCGGTGATGCTCGCGATCGCGAGGTCGAGCTTGTTGATCATGTACTGCTCGAAGGCCAGCTGGGTCAGCAGCACCGCGCGTCGGTGGGTCGACCCCTGGTAGTGGGACAGCGCGATCTGGAAGAACGCGGCCGCCTCGGCGTGGGCGCCGGCGCGCGTGGCGTCGTACCCGGCCTGCTCGGCGTAGCGGGCCGCGCGCGGCGCATCGGCAGCAGCGACTGCGTGGTGGGTGAGCACCGCGGCATCGCCGGGACCCGTGCGTTCGAGGGCGTCGAGCAGTCGGGCGTGCAGACGGCTCAGGCCTCCGGCCGGGATGGTGCTCTCCACGGCCAGCCGGGCCAGCTCGTGACGGAAGAGCAGCCCGCGATCGTTGCGGGTCAGCAGGCCGCTCGCCTGCAGGCGACGCAGTGTCGGGAGGTCGACACCCAGCGCCGGAAGCAGCCGGTCGTCGACGCGGTCGGGTGCCGCGGCGGCGAGCTGCAGCACCTCGAAGTCGTGGGGCGCCATGTCGGTCGTGCGGGCGAGTACGGCGTCGCGCACGGTCTCGGGCAGGGGCAGGTCGGGCGCCTTGGCCACCTCGGCGGTGAAGAACGGGTTGCCGCCCGTCAGCGCATGGACCTCCGCGGCGTCCAGTCCGGTGCCCTCCAGCAGCGCGGCCACACCGGCTGGGCTGAGGGGCGGGAGACGGAGCGACAGGAGCGGTTCGAGCACGGCGAAGTCGCCGATGAGCGGGCGAGCGGGATGGTTGATGTCGATCTCGTCGCGGTAGGTCACCACCACCACGCACGGCATCGCCTCGCAGCGACGCACCAGGAAGCGGAGCACCTCGACGGAGGCGGCGTCGACCCAGTGCAGGTCCTCGACGACCAGCAGGGTCGGCACTTCACGGAGCTCGGCGAAGACGGCCTCGCACACCTCGGAGAGCAGCACCTGACCCGACAAGGCGGGCAGGTGGGCGAACAGGTCGCGAAACGGCCCCAGCGGGCGCGCGGTCGCCAACGGGTCGCAGCCGCCGCGCAGCACCCGCAGGGTCCGCGACCCCTTCGAGCCGCCGAGCGACGCGGCGGCCTGGCACGCGGCCAGGACGAGGGTGGACTTCCCGGCACCGGCCTCACCCGAGACCGCGACCGCGGAGCCCCGGCCCAGCAGGGCGCTGCGGAGCCGGTCGGTCAGCGCTACCAGCTCGGCCTCACGCTCCAGCGGCGAACCCATGATCAGACGGGGGTCACGCCTGCCGCGCGAGCGGACCGAACTCGCGGGTCAGCTCCATCACGACGGCGCCCGGGAAGCCTCCGCGTCGCGCCTGCTCCAAGACGGCCTCCTCGTCCTCGGCCTCATGGACGTCGTAGATGGTGTCGCCGGCGACATAGCTGGTGACCCAGGTGTAGGGCACGCCGAGCGAGTCGACGGCCTCCTGGCAGGTCTGCGCGATCGCGCCGACCTCGTCGTCGGTCAGCCGGCTCGCGCCGGGCAGGTATCGCTGGATCAGGTAGCGAGGCATGGGATCGGTCCTTCCGGTCTGGGTGTGCACCAGCCTGCTGCCAACGGACCCGGCGAACATCGGGAGCGGCTACCTATCTGCGCTCACGCTGGGGAGAGGTCCATGGTCCAGCAGACAGCCGTTCCCTCGATGGCCACGACCCCGTCGTCGCGGACCACCCGCGTCGCGAGGGTCGTGATCGGCTTGTCCTCGCGCACGGCGGTGACCTCCACCTGGCCGGTGATGGTGTCGCCGGGCCGGCAGGGTGCCAGGAACTTCCAGTGCGTCTCCAAGAAGACGGTGCCCGGGCCGGGGAGTCGCTGTGCCACCACCGCGTTGAGGATCGCGCTGGTGACCCCGCCCTGCACGACGATGCCGCCGAAGCGGGTGCGAGCAGCGGCCTCGACGTCGTAGTGCACGGGGTTGCGGTCACCGCTGATCTCGGTGAAGCGGAGGATGTCGGAGGCCTCGATCGTGCGCGTGAGCTCGGCGCGGTCGCCGACCTGGGGAGCTCCCTGAGGCCAGGCCACACCCGGAGCGGTCACGCGAGTCCCAGCTCCGCGGCCTGGACGACGACGGCACGGCGGTTGGGCAGGCCCAGCTTCATCAGGACCGCAGAGACGTGGTGGTCGGCAGTCTTGACCGAGATGAACAGCCGCTCGGCGATTTCGGCGTTGGTGAAGCCTCGGGCCACGAGCTTGGCCACGTCGAGCTGACGGTTGGTCAGACCCGCCGGGTTGGCCCGGGTGCTGGCGAGAGGGCGCGGCGGCACGTGCTCGACGCCGTCCTCGCGCAGCAGCCGGCGGAGCCGGTCGGCCGTCGAGGTCGCGCCGAGCAGGTCGAGCCGCTCGATGCCGCGGATGCGATCCGCGGGATCCGCGGAGTCGGCCGAGGACATGGCCTGCTCGAACACCGCGCCCGCCTGGCGCCACCACGACGCGGCCTCGCGGTGTTGGCCGGCGAGGCTGAGCCGGTAGGGCTCGGCGACCTGCTCGGGGTCGATCGGTGACGGCAGACCCATGCGGCCCAGCCAGACAGCCAGCTCGCCGCCCACCCAGGCCGTTGCCCGGGACCGGGTGTCGAGGTGCCCGAGCAGCGCGGTCGCGTTGCTCACGCGAGGGTCGGGAGTGCCGGTGAGCCACCAGCGCTCGGCCAGGGCGGCCAGCGCTGGGATCCGGCGTAGCGGCTCGCCGAGCTGGTCGGCCAGCCGCCAGGCGTCCTCGAGCCGCCCGTTGTCGGAGCCGGTCGTACGCAAGGCCACCAGGCCCTCGACGACGAACGGCCAGAAGTCGGCCAGCGGCATCCCGGAGCGGTTCAGGCACTCGTCGGCATCCTCGAGGGCGGCGTTCCACTGCCCCTCGAGGAACCGCAGCCGGGCTCGTACGGAGGTCTGCCAGTGGTTGCAGATCGGGATGTCGCGCTCGAGGGTGAACTGCAGCGACTCCTCCAGCACCCGCTCGGCTGCGCCCAGCCGACGCTGCTCGACATCGTGGTAGACGAGGTTGGAGTAGCCCGTTGACGCGAGCTCGTCGTACCCGAGGCCGCGCGCGGTCTCGATCGAGGACACCAGTCGCTCGCGGCCCCCCTCGACGCCCTGAGCCAGGTCGGCGGCGGCACGGACCAACCCGGAGCGAGTGAGCAGCCCCTGGTGGTCGAGCTCGCGACCGATGCGGTCACCGTCGACGTTGCACGCCACCGCGAGCTCGTGGTCGCTGCGCATGTAGGCCAGGTAGCCGAGGGTGAGCCGAGCAGCGGCGTACTCCGCCCCGGCGCCCGCCGCGAGGCTCATCGCCCGCTCCACGTGCTCCTCGGCCTGGAAGCGCCGGGCGTTGTAGTACTCGAAGATGGCGCACATCTCGTGAGCCGAGGAGAGGCCTACGGGGTCGCCTGCGTCCTGCCACACCGGGAACGTGGAGGTCACCGTCGCGATGGCGTCGTCGAGCCGGTTGGTCATGTACTGCTCGTAGGCCATCCGGGTCAGCAACGTGGCGCGCTCGGACGCCTCGCCCTGGTGGTGGGCGACCGCGATCTGCAAGAAGGCCGCTGCCTCGGAGTGGGCTCCGGCGCGCGCCGCCTGCTCGGCGGCCTCCTCGCCGTAGCGAACGGCGCGGGCGGAGTCGGCCGCGGCCACCGCGTGGTGGGTGAGGACGGCGGGGTCGCGCGGCTCGATCCGCTCCAGCGCGTCGAGGATCCGGGCGTGCAGCCGGGTCAGCCCGCCGGCGGGGATCGTGCTCTCGACGGCCAGCCGGGCGAGCTCGTGACGGAAGATCAGACCGTGGCGGTTGCGCAGCAGCAGCCCGGTCGCGTGGAGGCGACGCAGGGTCGGCAGGTCGACCCCGAGGGCCGGGAGCAGCCGGTCGTCGAGGCGGTCGGGGGCGGCGGCCGCGAGCTGCAGGACCTCGAAGTCCTCGGGCGCGATGGCCGTCGTGCGGGCGAGTACGGCGTCGCGCACGGTCTCGGGCAGCTCCGGGGCGTCGGGGTCCTTGGCGACCTCGGAGGCGAAGAACGGGTTGCCACCGGTCAGCGCGTGCACGCGCTCGGTGTCCAGGCCGGTGCCGGCGAGCAGCTTCGCGACGCCGTCGAAGGTGAGGGGCCCGAGCCGTAGCGTGGTGAGCTGGTCGAGGACGGCGAAGTCGCCGATCAGCGGTCGGGCCGAGTGCGTCGCGTCGATCTCGTCGTCGCGGTAGGTCACCACGACCACGCTGGGCATCGCCTCGCTCCGCCTGACCAGGAAGCGCAGCACCTCGACGGTCGCCGCGTCGACCCAGTGCAGGTCCTCCACGACCAGGACGGTCGGCTCAGCCCGCAGCTGGGCGTACACCGCCTCGCACACGTCGGCCAACGATGAGGTGCCGGTGACGGGCACGACGTCCTCGAAGAGGTCGCGGATCGGACCGAGTGGTCGCGGCGTGGCCAACGGGTCGCAGCCGCCGCGGAGCACGCGCAGGTCCTCGACGCCCGCGCACGCGGCCTCCACCAGCGCCGACTTGCCCGCGCCGGGCTCGCCTGAGACCGCGATCGCCGTGCCGGTCCCCGCCCTGGCCGTCGCCAGCGCACCCGAGAGCGCCGCGAGCTCAGAGTCCCTCTCGAGCAGCTCCACCGGAAAACTGTAAGCCGGTCCCGCGGGCGCGATCGTCACCTTTCCATCGTCGCTTCTCCGGCGCGATGACGGTATGGGGAACCGCTACCCATCTCTGGGGTCAGTTACGGCCCGCCAGCTCGCCGAACATCCGGCGCAGCGCACCGAACACGACTGACAGGTGACCCTCTCCGAGCTCGAGGTGGCCGGTCGCCGCCGGTAGTGCCTCAGCCAGCCACCGACCGTGGTCGAAGGGCACCATCAAGTCGACCTCGCCCTGCCAGACGTAGACCGGCACCCGCAGGGCCGACAGCTCGAACCCCCAGGGCTGGGTGAAGGCGAGGTCGTCGTCCAGCCACCCGTCGATCCCCGGCCGCAGCGCCTCTCTGCAGTTGGCGGCGAGCCAGTCGCCGAGGTCGTCGCTCAGCAGCGCGCGGTCGATGTCGGGCAGTACGGAGCCCAGGGCCGCGACGATGCCGGGTCCGTCGGTGTCGCGCAGCCCGACAGCCTCCTGCTCCAGCAGCGGACGCAGTGCGTCCTCTCCGTCGAGGGCAGCGCCGAACTCGACCACGTTGCCCTCGCCCATGCCGGCCAGGAAGTCGAGGCCCTCGCCGCCGTAGGGCGCGACGCTCGCCATCGTCAGCACACCGGTGACCCGGTCGCCCAGGAGAGCCGCGGTCGCCAGCGCGTGCGGCCCGCCGCCGGACCAGCCGGCCGTCACGCACTCCCGCACCCCGAGGTGGTCGAGCACCTGGCGCGCGTCGTCGGCAACGTCGGCGACACTGCGGCCAGGTCGCCTCGAGGATGCGCCGTACCCCGGACGCGACCAGGTCACCAGGCGAAGCCCGGCACCAGCCGCCGCGTCGACCATCGCTTGATAGGGCAGTACCGATCCGGGAGTGCCGTGGTGGTAGAGCACGACCTCGCCAGTCCCACCCGCGTCGTACAGGTCCAGCTCTCGTCCGTCCGCCAAGCTCAGGAGGCTCATGCAGCGATGGTGCCACCGTCAGTCGGCGAGCAGGGCTACCGGGATGGTGCGACCGGCCTTCCGCTCGTAGCGGGCGACGTTAGGTCTCGTGGAGAGGATCAGGCGCCAGGCTTCTGCTCGCTCGGAGCCGCGCAGCTCGTGCGGCGTGACCGTTCGGTGCTGGGTGCCGACCTGTATCTCGGCGCGCTCTGCGGCCCGCAGGTTGCGGAACCAGTCGGGATCGCTCGAGGCGCCTGAGGCACTGCCCCACACCAACAGCCCCCCGGGAGTCTCGACGTAGGCCATGCAGGTCGACCTCGGTATCCCCGTCCGCCGACCGGGCACCGTGAGGACCAGCACCTTTGCGGCGCCGCCACCCGCAGCGCCCGACGTCCGCCGGTAGAGCCACACCCCGAACTGGTTGCTCCACGCCAGCATCCTGCGACGAATGCTCACGTGGGCCACGCTAGCCGTCTGGCAGGGTTGACGGCATGGCTGCGATGGAGCTGCGCGTGTTCACCGAGCCGCAGCAGGGAGCGTCGTACGACGACCTGCTGAGGGTGGCCCAGAAGGCCGAGGAGCTGGGATTCGGGGCGTTCTTCCGCTCCGACCACTTCCTCGGCATGGGCACCGATGGACTGCCTGGGCCGACCGACGCCTGGGTCACCCTCGGCGCTCTGGCCCGCGAGACCAGCTCGATCCGTCTCGGCACGATGGTCACCAGCGTGACGTTCAGGTGGCCGGGTCTGCTCGCGGTCCAGGTGGCACAGGTCGACCAGATGAGCGGCGGACGCGTCGAGCTGGGCATCGGCGCCGGGTGGTTCGGCAAGGAGCACGCGGCCTACGCCGTGCCGTTCCCCGACGTCCGCGAGCGGTTCGAGATGCTCGAGGAGCAGGTCGAGATCATCACGGGGCTCTGGGCGTGCGGTCACGCGAACGACGATCGCTACTCCTTCGATGGCAAGCACTACCAGGTCAGTGACTCACCCGGCTTGCCCAAGCCGCACCAGGCCAAGCCGCCCGTGATCATCGGCGGGGCCGGCAAGCTGCGCTCGGCCGCGTTGGCTGCCAGGTTCGCCGACGAGTACAACGTGCCGTTCACCGCCTTCGAGGAAGGGCTCGAGGTCCACGAGCGCGTGCGCCGGGCCTGCGAGGAGATCGACCGCGACCCGGCGTCGATGATCCACTCCAGCGCCCTGGTCCTGTGCGTGGGCCGGGACGAGGCGGAGTTCCACAGGCGTGCCGCGGCGATCGGCCACGATCCCGAGACGCTGCGCAGCGAGCAGCTCGGCGGCACGGTCAGCGAGGTGCTCGACAAGGTGGGCCGCTACGCGGAGTCCGGCCAATCCCGTCTCTATCTGCAGACCCTCGACCTCGACGACCTCGACCACCTGCACCTCGTGGCGGAGGAGATCATGCCGCACGTCACCCACTAGCCTTGGCCCATGACGATCCACGCCTCTGGTCCGCGCTTCGGCCGGATGCTGACGGCGATGGCGACCGCCTTCCACGACGACGGCTCCGTCGACCTCGACGGCACCGCTCGGATCGCGGCCCACTTGGTCGACCACGGACACGACGGGGTCGTGGTCAGCGGCACCACCGGCGAGAGTCCCACTACGACCGTCGCCGAGGACGGCGACATCCTGCGTGCCGTCATCGATGCCGTGGGAGACCGGGCGACCGTCATCGCCGGCGTCGGCACCAACGCCACCGCCCACTCCGTCGAGCTGGCCCAGCAGGCCGAGAAGCTCGGCGCTGACGCGCTGCTCCTGGTCACGCCCTACTACAACAAGCCAGGGCAGGCCGGCGTCCTCCACCACTTCCGCTGCGTCGTCGAGAGCACCGGCGTGCCGGTGATGCTCTACGACGTGCCGGGCCGCACCGGCACCCAGATCGCGTTGGAGACCTACGAGGCCGCCAAGCAGTGGGACACGGTGGTGGCCGTCAAGGACGCCGTCGGCGACTACGCCCGGGGCGTGAGGATCATGGCCATGGGCTACGACCTCTACTCCGGCGACGACGCCGCCAACCTCGGCTGGCTGGCCCATGGTGCCCAAGGCGTCGTGTCGGTGGTCGGCCACGCAGCCGGTGACGAGATCGCCGGCATGATCCGCGACTTCGTGGCCGGGGACCACGCAGCCGCACTCTCGACGTACGAACGCCTGCTGCCGGCCAACGACGCGATCATGGGCGTGCCCAACTACGGTGCCACGACTGCCAAGGCATGCCTGCAGCTGCTCGGCGTGCTCGACAACCGCAACGTGCGCGGCCCGTTGGTGCCGCTCTCGGAAGACGAGGTGGCCGCCCTCCGCAAGGGTCTGGCCGCCTCACACCTGATCTAGCAAAGGAATCTCTTGAGTCATCCCCATCCCGAGCTCTCCGCACCCGCGCCCCTGGCCCCCGGAGGGCTGAGGGTCATCCCGCTCGGCGGCCTCGGTGAGGTCGGCCGGAACATGACGGTCTTCGAGTACGACGGGCGGCTGCTGATCGTCGACTGCGGCGTGCTGTTCCCCGAGGACCACCACCCTGGCGTCGACCTGATCCTCCCCGACTTCGAGGCCATCCGAGACCGGCTCGACGCCGTCGAGGCGCTGGTGTTGACGCACGGCCATGAGGACCACATCGGCGCGACACCGTTCTTGCTGCGTGAGCGCGAGGATCTCCCGCTCGTCGGGTCCGAGCTGACGCTGGCGCTGCTCGACTCCAAGCTGCGCGAGCACCGTCTCAAGGAGACCGTGCACCACGTGGTCAAGGAGGGAGACCGGCTGACGCTCGGTCCCTTCGACCTCGAGTTCGTGGCGGTCAACCACTCGATCCCCGATGCGCTCGCCGTCGCGATCCGCACCGGTGCCGGGATGGTGCTCCACACCGGCGACTTCAAGATGGACCAGCTGCCGCTCGACGGACGCATCACCGACCTGCGCGCCTTCGCCCGGCTGGGGGAGGAGGGGGTCGACCTCTTCCTGACCGACTCGACCAACGCCGAGGTGCCTGGCTTCACCACGCCCGAGCAGGACATCGGTCCCGTGCTGGACCGCGTCTTCCACACCAGCCAGCAGCGGATCATCGTGGCCTGCTTCGCCAGCCACGTGCACCGCGTCCAGCAGATCCTCGACGCCGCGGTGGCCCACGACCGCAAGGCGGCGTACGTCGGACGCTCGATGGTCCGCAACATGGCCATCGCTCGCGACCTCGGCTACCTCCACGTGCCGGCCGACGTGCTCGTCGACGTCAAGGAGCTCGCCGACCTGCCGCCCGAGCGTCAGGTGCTCATCTCGACGGGCAGCCAGGGCGAGCCGCTCTCGGCACTGAGCCGGATCGCCCAGCGCAACCACCAGCTGGTCCACATCGAGGAGGGCGACACCGTCATCCTCGCCAGCAGTCTGATCCCCGGCAACGAGAACGCCGTCTACCGCGTCATCAACGGCCTGGCCCGCTGGGGCGCCAACGTCGTGCACAAGGGCAACGCGCTCGTGCACGTCTCGGGTCACGCCAGCGCCGGCGAGCTCCTCTACTGCTACAACATCGTCCAGCCCCGCAACGTGATGCCCGTGCATGGCGAGATCCGGCACATGCTGGCCAACGCCGCGCTGGCCCGACGCACCGGCGTCCCGGCCGCGAACGTCGTCGTCGCCGAGGACGGTGTCGTCGTCGACCTGGTCCACGGCCAGGTGAGCATCGCCGGCAAGGTCGAGTGCGGCTACGTCTTCGTCGACGGCTCGTCGATCGGCGACGTGACGGAGTCCTCGCTCAAGGACCGCCGGATCCTGGCCTCCGAGGGCTTCATCTCGGTGATCGTGGTGGTCGACTCCGTGAGCGGCAAGGTCGCGGGCGGTCCCGAGATCCACGCGCGCGGCTTCGCCGAGGACAGCTCGACCTTCGACGAGATCAAGCAGCCGATCATCGACGCGCTCGACCGGGCCGCCGCCGAGGGCAACACCGACTCCTACCAGATGCAGCAGGTCGTACGCCGGGTCGTCGGCCGCTGGGTCAACCGCGAGCACCGGCGCCGACCGATGATCATCCCCGTGGTCATCGAGGCGTAAGAACTGGCATCTGTCCGCTCATCTCGGACCGGCGTAGCGTCAGGCGCTGACCACTTCAGCGGGAAGCGGCCTCTCGGCAGTCAGGAGGCAGCCATGTTCATCCAGGTTCTGCAAGGTCGGTGCACCGATGCCGATCGCCTGCGCAAGCAGATGGATCTGTGGGACGAGACGATCGCCGGCGGGGCCGACGGGTTCCTCGGCAGCACCGGCGGGGTGACCGACGACGGCACCGCCGTGGCCGTGGTCCGGTTCGAGTCGCGCGCGCACGCCGAGGCCAACTCGGCCCGCCCCGAGCAGGACGCGTGGTGGCGCGAGACCGCCACCTGCTTCGACGGTGAGCCGAGCTTCGCCGACTACGACGACGCGGTCGCCTGGCTGGGCGGTGGGTCCAACGATGCCGGGTTCGTGCAGGTGATGCGCGGCAAGGCCGCCGACGCCGATGCGTTCCGCGCCTTCAGCCAGCAGCCGATGGACGGCCTGAGCCAGATGCGCCCCGAGATCATCGGCGGCACGACCGCGATCGCCGACGACGGCGACTTCACCCAGACCATCTACTTCACCTCCGAGGCCGCGGCCCGCGAGGGCGAGCAGAAGCCGATGCCCGCCGACGTCGAGGCCGAGCTCAAGAAGGCCATGGGCGACATGAGCGGCACCGCCTTCTACGACCTCCGCAACCCCTGGTTCAGCGGCACCGCCTGAGGGTACGAGCGAGCTTGTAACGCGGGGTTGTGCCCTCTGCCCACGGGACTGGACGCGTGGGCAGAGCGAATAACCCCGCGTTACAAGGGGGTCAGGTCTACGGCGTCAGGTCGTACGGCGGCGGGTCGAGGCGGACTTCTTGGTCACCGTCTTCTTGGCGACGGCCTTCTTCACCGGGGCCTTCTTGGGGGCGGCCTTCTTGGGGGCGGCCTTCTTGGGGGCGGCCTTCTTGGGGGGTGTGGGGGTCTTGGGGGCGGGGCGGGGTTCGCCGGGCCAGTGGGCCAGGGTCTCGGCGAACATCTCCTGGACCTCGCGGGTCTTGTTGCGCACCTGGTCGGCCGGCCAGGCCGAGACGTCGATGGGCGGCAGCACGGCGACCTGGACGGTGCCGGGCTTGATGGTCAGCGAGTCACGCCACATCAGCTCGCCGGCGTTGCGGATCACGATGGGTACCACCGGCACCCCGGCCTCGCGGGCCAGGTGGAAGGCGCCGGTCTTGAAGTCGCCGAGCGTCGGTGTCAATGACCGCGTGCCCTCGGGCGCGATCACGACCGAGATGCCGTCGTTCAGCTTGGCGACCGCTGGTGCCAGAGCCTCGCGCGGGTTGCCCCCGCCTTGACGGTCGACGAACGCGACTCCCGCGAACTTGAACAGTGGCCCGAACACGGGGTCCTTGGTCAGCTCCTGCTTGGCCACTCCGGTGAAGTCACGCCGCAGCAGGTGGCAGATCACGAACACGTCGAGCTGGCTTTGGTGGTTGAACACGAACACCGCGGGCCGCTGCTCCCATACGTGCTGCTCGCCGATGATGTCGAGGCGTACGCCGGCCAGCGCGAGGGAGTACTCCGAGGACAACGCCATGATCGAGGAGATCGCCGTGCGTCGGCTGCCGTTGAGCAGCCCGAACGCCGCGCCGGTGCCGATGCCGGTCAAGATGCCGCCCATGGCAGCGGCCGACCTCGCGATGGTGGCCACGCTCGGCAGGCCCCGGCTGCGGAAGTCGAGCACCGGCCAGCCGTGCTCCGTGGCGTGCTCGCGCAGCTTGTCCTCCGGCGTCGTGGCCGCCGGGAAGCCGACCTGGCTGAGGAAGTCGATGTCCTCGTCGCCGTTGGAGTAGGCGTAGCTGGCGGCCAGGTCGATGTCGTGGAGCTCACCGAACTCGCGTACGGCGCGCGCCTTGCCGGCCCGCCACAGCGTGGGTCCGTCGGCTCGCCCGGTGAGGATCCCGTCCTCGCCGGACTCGAGGGCAGTGCTGAGCACGTGGTCGATGCTCAGGGTGCGCGCTGCCGCCTCGAGCTGGAAGCGCGTGGCAGACGAGGCGAGCACGACGACGTGGCCCATCCGGTGGTGGGCCTGCACGAGCTGCCAGGCCTCTGGATAGACACGCGCTGCGAGCTTCTTGGCGAACACCCGCTCGCCGACCGCCGTCACGTCGTCCTCGTGGTGCCCGTCGAGGCCGGCGAGCCCGATCGCGACCAGCTTCTCGAAGTCCTCCTCGGTCTCCACCCCGCGCAGGGCCAGGGCGGTCGTGCGGATGGCCTCCAGCGGGCCGACCTTTCCGCTGCGGATCCGGTCGAGGTAGAAGTCGACGGCCGAGAACCCGTGGATCAAGGTGCCGTCGAAGTCGAAGAACGCGGCGACCTGCGGGCCCTCGGGTCCGGAGTAGACCTGCGCCAGGCGCTCAGACAACAACACCAGTGACCTCCGCTCGGTTGGCTGCGTCCAGCGACTCGATGAGCTGGGTGCGCTCGATCAGGCTCGTGACGAACTCCAGATGCTGGGTACGTCGGCGCTGCAGGTCGTCGAGCGACTGTCCCTCGGCTGCCTCGAGCAGCCCGAAGTTGGCCTTGAGGTCGAGCGCGGAGTTGAACAGCTCGCGCGAGACCGACTCCGGTGAGTGCAGTCGGCGCTGCAGCAGCATCTGCTGACCGATCCGGTCGCAGTCCTCGAGCAGTGCGGCCCTGTCGACCGGCGCCGCAGGGTCGCAGTGAGCCAGGCGGTCGGCGACGACGAGCTGCGCGTCGAGGAAGGAGCGCAGCACGCGGTGGGCCATCAGCACCCCCGACCCGCGCAGCGCCTCGGACGCGTCCGACGCGCCGGGTGCCAGCAGGTCGAGCTCCGTGCGCAGCTCGGACTCGAAGGTGTCACGGTCGGGGAAGAAGAACTCGAACTTCAGCAGGTCGCGGATCCGCTTGGCCTCGGTCCAGCCCGTCAGCCAGGGGTTGTCGGTGTCTTGCTGTGAGGTCCACAGCACCGAGAGCTCGATGATCGCGCGGTTGACGAACCAGTGGATGGCGTTGTTGCGGTAGAAGGCGGCGACCAGGTGCTGGCCGCGCTCGACGGCGTAGACGGGTTCCTCGCCCTTGTCGTAGACGGTGACGACCTTGGCGCGCACCAGACCGGTGAGCACCGCGCCCAGCTGGACCGGGTCCTGCAGTCGCTCCAGGCCCATGCCCGGGAGCCCTCGCGCCTCGATGTAGGCCAAGACGGGCTCGAGGATCCGCTCGATCTGGCTCAGCGTCAGCGACTGGTCGCGAACGCCGAGCAGGGTGAGGGCGAGCAGCCCGTTGGCGGTCAGGGGGGAGGTCTGGTTGATGCCGACCGCGACCTCGAAGGCGATCTTGTGCAGAGCCGCGCGTTGGTCGTCGTCGGAGGCATCCGAGGGGGGCAGCCAGGAGCGGATCGCGATCGGCTTACCGAAGCGGACGTAGGCAGATCCGCCGTGGGTGTTGCGCTGGGTGCGGGCGTACTCGGCCAGCCAGCGCAGGCCCTCGGCCTGCTTCTTGCCGCCCGACTGCTCGGCGGCCATCTTGGTGACCTCGTGGAGGCGGTCGTAGGTGATGGAGGTGGGCACCAGGTAGACGTCGTCGACCCGGCCGGCCTGCACCGCCTGGGCGACGTAGCGGAGCAGACCGTAACGCGGGCTGCGGATCTTGCCGGTGCGCGAGCGGCCGCCCTCGAAGTACCACTCCAGGTTGAAGCGCTTGGCCAGCAAGAACGCGAAGTACTCCTGGACGACCGCCTTGTAGATCTCGTCGTCGCCGAAGCTGCGCCGGATGAACACGATGCCGGCCCTGCGGGCCAGGTCGCTGATCGGCCAGATGCGGAGGTTGTTGCCGCCCATCACGTGGTTGCGCGGGAAGTCGTTGCGGGCGAGCACGTCACCGAGGACCAAGGTGTCGACGTAGGAGCGGTGAGCCGGCAAGAACACCAGGGCGTAGCGCTTGTTGAGCTCACGGAGCCGGGCCAGGCCGGACTGGTCGGCGACCACCTGCCAGGTGGAGGAGTGGAGCGGCTCCATCATCGCGTAGAACATGTCGACCGCGGCGCGGCTCTGGACGGCGACCAGTTCGTCGAGGCACTCCTCGGCCTTCTCGAGCCCTTCGGCGAGGGTCAGCCCCATCTCACCTGCGACCTCGGCTATCTCGTCGCGAAACTCCTTGCGCGCCAAGATCTCCTCGCTGACCGCGTGGGGCACCTTGTAGCGGTTGCCGATCTCGGCGCGTTCGTCGCGCTCGAGGGTGACCACCGCCGAGCGCCGGACGAACGCCCCGAAGGCGTCAAGGTCGGCCTCGTCCGATGCGTCGCCGTCGACGCCGGTCGTCTCGCGGAACCGCTTGCGCAGCTCGCTGAGAGTGGCGGGCTCGCCGGCCAGCACCCGGCGCCGGCCGGGTGAGAGCGCTGCCAGTCGCCGCGAGAGCCACGTGGCCGGCCGCTTCGGCGTGGCCAGCAGCGCGAGCTCGGAGATGCGCGAGCTGCCCTTGCTGCGCTCGACCGTGGGCAGCCAGGCGACCCGGACCGGCACGACCAGCGCGTCGTCGTAGGACGCCAATGCAGCGCCGAGCCCGTCACCGGTGCCCGTCACGGCGTCGAGCACGACCGTGACGGGCGGGTCCTGCTCGCGGGCCCACTCGTCGATGACGGGGCGCTCGACGGATGCGGCGTCCACCGCGACGGCGATGACCGGGGACGGTTCGCTCACACCTCTCCTCACCACGACGAGGCCACATCATCGCAGAAACCAAGGGCCCCGCCAGCGGTCTGGCGGGGCCCTCGGGCCGAGGCATCGCGCGGCTGGACCCGGGACACGCGCGGCAAACGCCGTGTGGTCCGTGTGACTGGTGTGACGTTGGCATACGTTTGGTTCCATGGCGACCCGTACGTCTTCCCCGCCGGGTTCGCGGAGCAAGAGCACGTCCACGTCCGGCCGCACCAAGGCCGGACGCGGAGGTTCGAGCACCCGAGCGCGGAGTACGACCACCAGCCGCAAGCGGCGGTCCTCGAGCAAGCGCGCGCCCACGCGCACCCGTCGGCCGGCGCCGCGCGCCGTCCGCAGCGGTCCCGGGCCGGTGTTCCGCGTGTTCGCGGCCCTGGGGCGGGGCGTGGCGGCAGTGTGGCTGGGCATCGCGCATGCTCTCGGTGCCGTGGCGCGGTCGATCGGACGCAGCGCCCGCGACCTCGACCCCGAGCAGCGTCGCGACGGCGTCGGCCTGTTCGTCATCGGGCTGGCCGTCGTCGCCGCGGCCGCCGTCTGGTGGCAGCTGCCGGGTGCGGTGATGGAGACCGTGCGCACCGTCGTGGCCGGCTCGGTCGGCAAGGTCGGCTGGCTGGTGCCGCTGATGCTCGTGCTGATCGGCTGGCGCAACATGCGCGACCCCGAGCGCAACGGGCCGGCCGGGCGTCAGATCGTGGGGTGGGTGGCCCTTGGCTTCGGTGTCCTCGGCATCGTCCACATCGCCAACGGAAGCCCCCAGCCCGAGCTCGGCGACGCGACCGACCTGCAGGGAGCCGGCGGGGCCGTCGGCTTCGTGGTGGCCAGCCTGCTCCTCGACCTGTTGCGTACGCCGTACGTCGTGGTGCCGCTGCTGGTGCTGCTGTGCCTGTTCGGCATCCTCGTCATCACCGCGACCCCCGTCTACCAGGTGCCGCAGCGGCTGGCCGCCCTGCGTGACCGCCTGCTCGGGCGCACTCCCCCCGAGGCCTCGGACGACCTCGAGGGCGAGCCCACCCAGCCGATCCGGGTGTCGCGCTCCCGGCGCTCGCGCGTCGGCTCCATGGTCGACACCGGCTCCATCGACCCCACCATGGGTGATCCCGCCTACGACTCGCCCGTGCTGGAGGACCGTGAGGTCCGCAAGCGCAGGGGGAAGGCCGACGCCGACGCCACCGCGGAGGTGGCGGCTGTCGATGGTGAGCTCGAGCCGCCGCCCCACGCCCCGCTGCCCCAGCGGGTCGAGCAGCTCGCGCTGTCCGGCGACATCGCCTACACGCTGCCGGGCAACGACGTGCTGCGCGCCGGCTCGCCGCACAAGGCGCGCTCCAAGGCCAGCGACGACGTGGTCGAACGCCTCACCCAGGTGATGGAGGAGTTCGGCATCGACGCCCAGGTCACCGGCTACACGCGGGGCCCCACCGTGACGAGGTACGAAGTCGAGGTCGGCCCGGCCGTCAAGGTCGAGAAGGTCACCGCGCTGTCGAAGAACATCGCCTACGCCGTCGCCTCGGCGGACGTGCGGATCCTCTCGCCGATCCCGGGCAAGTCCGCGATCGGCATCGAGATCCCCAACGTCGACAAGGAGATCGTGTCGCTCGGCGACGTGCTGCGGTCCGGCACCGCGCGTTCGGACCACCACCCGCTGGTGGTCGGGCTGGGCAAGGACGTGGAGGGCGGCTTCGTGGTCGCCAACCTCGCGAAGATGCCGCACCTGCTCGTTGCCGGCGCCACCGGCTCCGGCAAGTCGAGCTTCATCAACTCGATGATCACCTCGCTGCTGATGCGCTCGACTCCCGACGAGGTACGCATGATCATGGTCGACCCGAAGCGGGTCGAGCTGAACGCCTACGAGGGCATCCCGCACCTGATCACCCCGATCATCACCAACCCCAAGAAGGCCGCCGAGGCGCTGGCCTGGGTCGTGCGCGAGATGGACATGCGCTACGACGACCTGGCCAACTTCGGGTTCCGTCACGTCGACGACTTCAACAAGGCGGTGCGTGCCGGCAAGGTGCAGGTGCCACAGGGCAGCGAGCGCGAGCTCACGCCGTACCCGTACCTGGTCGTCATCGTCGACGAGCTGGCCGACCTGATGATGGTGGCGCCGCGCGACGTCGAGGACTCGGTCGTCCGCATCACCCAGCTGGCGCGGGCAGCCGGCATCCACCTGGTGCTCGCGACCCAGCGGCCTTCTGTCGACGTGGTCACGGGTCTGATCAAGGCCAACGTGCCCTCGCGGCTGGCGTTCGCCACCTCGTCACTGGCCGACAGCCGCGTCATCCTCGACCAGCCGGGCGCCGAGAAGCTGGTCGGCCAAGGTGACGGACTGTTCTTGCCGATGGGCGCCTCGAAGTCCGTACGCGTGCAGGGCTCGTGGGTGACCGAGGCCGAGGTCCACCAGGTGGTCAAGCACGTCAAGGGCCAGCTGACACCGACCTACCGCGAGGACGTCACCGCACCGGCGGCGTCCAAGCGCGAGCTCGACGACGACATCGGCGACGACATGGACCTGGTGATCCAGGCGGTGGAGCTCGTGGTGTCCACCCAGTTCGGCTCGACATCCATGCTGCAACGCAAGCTGCGCGTCGGCTTCGCCAAGGCCGGCCGGTTGATGGACATCCTCGAGAGCAGGGGAGTGGTCGGCCCGAGCGAGGGCTCCAAGGCCCGCGACGTGCTGGTCAAGCCCGACGAGATCGACGGTGTGATCGCGACACTCCAGGGAGATACCGATGGCTGACGAGACCGCACCCACCACCCGGCCCGAGCAGTGCGACGACGAGCTCGTCGAGTTCGACGTGCCGACCGACTTCGGGCCGTTGCCGCCTCCGGTGAGCACCGAGCCCGAGGAGACAGGCGAGTCGGGCGAGTCGGGTGATACGGGCGACGAACCGGCCACCCTCGACGTACGACGGCGCGCGAGCCTGGCCGCGTTCGTCGGCGTGGTCGCCGGCGGCGTTGCCATCGCCTACCTGGCCAGGGCCGTCGACACCGGTGCCGTCGGCGACTGGGCCGTCTGTGCCCTGATGGGCCTGGTATCCGTGGCCTACCTGGCCGCACTGCTCGACGCCCGCACGCCTCTGCTGGTCGCCGACGAGCAGGGGGTGCGGTTGCGGATGGGCCGCTCGTGGGTGGGCCTGACCTGGGGCTCCCTGCGCAGGGTCGAGGTGATCGGGCGCCGCGGCCTGCAGGACGGACGTCTGGTGCTGGTCCCGCGCAACTCCTCGCGAGTGCTGGAGCAGGCAGACGCCGGGGCGCGACGGGCCGCGAGGCTTGCGCGCCGACTGCACGGTGCGCCGTTCGTGGTGCCGCTGACGCTGGCCACCCGCGTGCTGCGCTCAGCCGATCTCGGGACCGGGATCGTCGCGCCGCTTCGATCGCTTGCCGACGGACGCACCGAGATCGTCGCCGGCCCGGTGGGGGAGTCGGCCGACGGGATCGAGCCGCCCGAGGACGTGACCGACCACGAAGGGCCGTTGGGTCAGGTGGAGACTCCGCAGCCACCGCGTCGGTGGACCCACCCGGGTCCGGTCATCGCCCACGGCATCGGCATGGTGGCGGCTCGCCTGCGCTCACGACCTGACGTCGACACACCCGGCGCCGATGGTCCGTCCCTGATCCCCGACCCGGTCGTGGCCAGCGCTACGCCGAGTCCGCTGCGCGAGCCGGTGGCGGGTCGTCGTACCGAGGTCACGCGCGACCTGCCGCGTGAGCAGGTGGCCGGTGCCAACGCGCTGAAGGCCGACGCGTCCTACGACGACGACGCGACCCGCCAGCTCCCCGAGGCGCTCGAGCTGCGTCGTCCGGGCTCGGTCGACCTGGAGGTCGAGGGCTGGAGCAGCTATGGCGCCGACGTGCGGCCGATCGTGGTCACCGGCGACCTGCTCGAGACGATCGTGGTCGACGACTTCGCCATCGAGCCGGCCGAGGAGCCGGTGATCGGGGTGGAGTTCGCGGCCGCGCGCGGCCGGTTGGGTCTCTCCGTCGACCAGCTGGCCGAACGCACGCGGATCCGCCCTCACGTGATCGAGTCGATCGAGGTCGATGACTTCGTGCCCTGCGGCGGCGACTTCTACGCCCGCGGCCACATCCGCACCCTGGCTCGGGTCCTCGGCGTCGATGCCGCACCGCTGCTGGCGTCCTACGACGAGCGGTACGCCGACGCACCGGTCAATGCGCGGCGCGTCTTCGAGGCGGAGCTGGCCCACAGCGGTGGCATCCGTGCCACTCGCGGCGGACCCAACTGGTCGGTCCTGGTGGCGGCCGTGATGGCCCTGGTGCTGGCCTGGTCGATCGCGCGCCTGGTCATGGACGCACCGGTGGACCTGCGCGACCAGCCCGTGCTCAACGGCTCCGGCGGCCCCCACCAGCAGGGTGCGGCTGCTGCCGCCAAGGTCCCCGTGGTGATCTCTGCCCCAGCATCCGGCGCGCGCGTCATCGTCCGCGACGGCGAAGGTTCGGTCGTATTCACCGGGGATATCGCCTTCGGTGCGTCCAAGACCCTCTCGGTCTCACCTCCCGTCCGCATCCAGGCCACCGACGGCTCGGTCACCGTCACCGTCGACGGCGAGGACCGCGGCGCCCTCGGCAAGGCCGGCTCCCCTGGTTCCGGGACGTTCGTAGTGCGGTGACGGCTGGCTCCAGGGATTACCCGGTGGGCCGGGTAATCCCTGGGTTGTCGGCCAATGCATGTCGTGCCAACCCAGAGAAATGGCCGACAACTCTGCCCTGCTGAGAACGACGTCTGCGCGCACGAGCCAGTTGTCCGCAGGTAGGGGCTCGGTCCGAGCGAACGGTCGCCCGTCTGACCGACGATGTCGCCGTGGAAGATGTGCTGTGGGAGTGCTGTCTGCGCGGTGACGGGTTTCTGCGCCGCGAGATTCTCGGGCTGGGCTACGACGACAACGCCATCGCCGCGAGGCTGAGGTCCAAGCACTGGGTCAGGGTCCGACAGGGCGGCTACTTCTACACCGATCTGTGGAGGCAGCTCGACGAGGTCGGACACCATCTCGTCCGCTCTCGGATGGTGTCGCGCACGTGTCGTGTCAGCCATGCGCTCTCACACACGACGGCAGTGCTCCATCACGGTGCGGCGACCTGGGGACTCGACCTCTCCGAGGTCCATCTCACCCGCGACGACGGTCGATCCGGACGCTCTGCAGCCGGGGTTCGCCAACATCGCGGACTCCTTGCCGATGCCGACATCGCCGACGTGGGTGGTCTGAGGGTCACCTCACCGGTCAGGGCGGCCCTCGAGCTGACCACGGTGACCGACACCGAGCGGGCGCTGATCCCGATGGACGACATGCTCCATCGGCTGGTCTTCTCTCAGAGCGATCTGGCCGAGATGGCGAGACGGATGAACTTCTGGCCCAACTCGCTGGCGATGGACCTGGCGGTCAGGCTCAGCGATCCCAAGTGCGAGTCGCCGGCTGAGACGCGATTTCGCTACCTGTGCTGGTGCATGGGGTTGCCCGCGCCGCAGTCGCAGGTGGAGATCAGGGATGCGTCGGGCCGCCTTATCGGCCGGGTCGACTTCGCGTGGCCGCAGTTCGACACGTTCGTCGAGATCGACGGCCTCACGAAGTACTCCGGTGGTCCGAACCAGCTGGGTGAGGCGCCGTCCGCCGTCGTGGTCCGCGAGAAGCGCCGCGAAGACCTGATT
Organism: Nocardioides agariphilus; assembly: GCF_015352445.1. Classification (GTDB taxonomy): domain Bacteria; phylum Actinomycetota; class Actinomycetes; order Propionibacteriales; family Nocardioidaceae; genus Nocardioides; species Nocardioides agariphilus. The sequence goes on along the minus strand of NZ_JADKPO010000004.1, from coordinate 92,014 downwards.
CGTCAGGTGACGAACTGGCGGTGCCTCAGGTTCGTCTGGGCAGACCTTGATCGCCGCGAACGGACCGCCGAAGCCGTCCGGGCAGCCTTCCGGGCGAGCCAGCGTAGATAGGTCGCGTGACGTTGTCGGCCGGATCTTTGGGTTGGCACGGCAAGCATTGGCCGACAACCCACGGATTACCCGGCCGGCCGGTGATTCCCTGACCGCCCCCGCCAGACGGCATACTCGGAGGCCTATGTCCACATCCGTCGCGCTGGTGACCTTGGGTTGTGCCCGCAACGAGGTCGACTCCGAGGAGCTGGCCTGGCGACTTGCGGCGGGTGGCTTCACGCTGGTCGAGGACCCGGAGGCGGCGGACACGGTCGTGGTCAACACGTGCGGGTTCGTGGAGCAGGCCAAGAAGGACTCCGTCGACATGCTGCTCGAGGCGGCCGATCTCAAGGCCAACGGCCGCACGCAGAAGGTCGTGGCCGTGGGCTGCCTGGCCGAGCGCTACGGCGCTGACCTGGCTGCCAGCCTTCCCGAGACAGACGCGGTCCTCGGCTTCGACGACTACCCCGACATCGCCGCTCGGCTCCGGGGGATCCTGGCCGGCGAGCAGCACCAGCCGCACACGCCTCGCGACCGCCGGCAGCTGCTACCGATCACGCCTGTCGAACGCTCCGCGACGATCCAGACCTCGGCGCTCAGCGTCCCGGGGCACGCGCCGGCCAGCCTGCGTGTCCGGCTCGACCGGGGACCCACCGCCAGCCTCAAGCTGGCGAGCGGCTGCGACCGCCGCTGCTCGTTCTGCGCCATCCCCAGCTTCCGCGGCTCCTTCGTCAGCCGTCGCCCGACCGAGGTGCTCGACGAGGCGCGCTGGCTGGCCGGCCAGGGGGCTCGCGAGCTGTTCCTGGTCAGCGAGAACTCCACGTCCTACGGCAAGGACCTCGGCGACCTGCGCCTCCTCGAGTCGCTGCTGCCCGAGCTCGCCGCCGTCGAGGGCGTCGCGCGGGTGCGGGTGTCCTACCTGCAGCCGGCCGAGACGCGGCCCGGACTGGTCGACGTACTCGCCAAGACGCCTGGGGTCACGCCGTACTTCGACCTGTCCTTCCAGCACGCCAGTGGGCCGGTACTGCGCCGGATGCGTCGCTTCGGAGACTCGATGAGCTTCCTGGGGCTGCTCGACCGCGTGCGCACTCTCAACCCCGAGGCGGGGGTGCGCTCCAACGTCATCGTCGGCTTCCCCGGTGAGACCGAGGCCGACCTCGAGGTGCTCTGCGACTTCCTCGTCGCGGCGCGCATGGACGTGACCGGGGTGTTCGGCTACTCCGACGAGGACGGCACCGAGGCCGCGCGCTTCGACGACAAGCTCGACGACGACGAGGTGCGCGCCAGGGTCTCCCACGTCACGGCGCTGGTCGAGGAGCTCACCGCCCAACGTGCCGAGGAGCGGATCGGCGAGACCGTCGAGGTGCTGGTCGAATCGGTCGACGGCACCGAGATCGTCGGCCGGGCGGCCCACCAGGGCCCCGAGGTCGACGGTACGACGACGCTGCTGGTGGACCGTCCGGTCGTGGTGGGCGACCTGGTCACGGCGACAGTGACGGCGAGCGAGGGTGTCGACCTGGTGGCTGAGGTGGCGCGATGACCAACCCCGAGGCCAGCAACTGGAACCTGCCCAACGTGCTGACGGCACTGCGCATCGTGATGGTGCCCTTCTTCGGGTGGACGCTGCTCCACGACGGCGGTGACTCGGTCTTGTGGCGAGCGGTCGCCTTCGCGCTGTTCGTCGGGGCGATGATCACCGACAAGATCGACGGCGACATCGCGCGCAAGCGCAACCTGGTCACCAACTTCGGCAAGATCGCCGACCCGATCGCCGACAAGGCGATCACGGGCATGGCCTTCATCGGTCTCTCGGTCGTCGGCGACATCTGGTGGTGGGTGACCATCGTCGTGCTGCTGCGCGAGTGGAGTGTCACCTTGCTGCGCCTGTCGATCCTCAGGCAGGTCGTGGTCGCCGCCGCCCAGTCGGGCAAGGTCAAGACGGTGCTGCAGGCGATCGCGCTGTCGACGCTGTGCCTCCCGCTGCGCCAGGTCAGCGGCGAGCCGTGGGAGACCCTCGGCGAGATCCTCTTCTACCTCGCCCAGGTGATGCTCGCCGGTGCGGTGGCGATGACCCTGTGGTCCGGCTATGAGTTCTTCCGCGACGTGTGGCGCCAACGAGGCAACATTCGCCAATCAGCGGGGCGCTGATTCGTTACCTGTTGGGTGGGTCGACGGGTGGACCTGCGGGGTTAGGGTGACGCGACATCACCCTTGTCCGGGGTGAGGGGGGCTTGCTTTCGGGGGAGCTTCCTGCCCTCTCGACCGTAAGGAACCGCATGTCCACCAACCCGCGGCGTATCGCCGCCTTGACCAGTGCCGCGCTGGCGTTCGCCGGCCTGGCCGTGCTGGCACCGTCTGCCCACGCGGCCTCTCCTGTCGACATCCAGATCATCGGGTCCAACGACTTCCACGGCCGCCTCCAGAACGAGACCGGCTCGCTCGTGCCCGGTGCGGCGGTCGTGGCGGGCGCCGTCAAGCAGCTGCGCACCGAGAACCCCAACACCATCTTCGCCGCCGCCGGCGACATCATCGGGGCGACGCTGTTCGACTCGTTCATCGACAAGGACAAGCCCACCATCGACGCGATGAACGAGGCCGGCCTCGACGTCTCCTCGGTGGGCAACCACGAGTTCGACAAGGGCTACGACGACCTGGTCAACCGGGTGATGAAGCCGTACGACGCGACCACCAATCCGCAGGGTGGTGCCAACTGGCAGTACCTCGGCGCCAACGTCAAGATGGCGTCCGACGGCTCCGACGCGCTGGCGCCCTCCTGGGTCAAGACCGTCGCTGGCGTGGACGTCGGGTTCATCGGCGCGGTCACCGAGGAGCTGCCCTCGCTGGTGTCGCCCGACGGCATCGCCATGCTCGACATCACACCGATCGTCGCCGCCGTCAACCAGGAGGCCGATGACCTGAAGGCAGCCGGTGCCGACGTGATCGTGCTGCTCGTGCACGAGGGCGGCCAGACGTGCGACGACGTCGCGCTGCCAACGACACCGTTCGGTGCCATCGTGGCCGGTGTCAACAGCAACGTGAACGCGATCATCTCCGGCCACACCCACCAGCGCTACGACTGCAACATCGACGGACGGCCGGTGGTCTCGGCGGGTCAGTACGGCACGTACCTGGACAAGCTGGTCTTCACGGTCGACGCTGACACGGGCGAGCTGCTCGGCACCACGCAGTCGATCCTGCAGCTCAAGGCGGCCAACGCCGGCCCGTTCAACTACCCGGAGGACACCGCCACCGCGGCCATCGTCACCGCTGCCCACGACGCGGCTGCCACGCTCGGCTCGGTCAAGCTCGGGGAGATCGCCGCGCCGTTCGCGCGAGCGACCTTCGCCACCGACGCGGAGAACCGTGGTGGCGAGTCCACCCTCGGCAACCTGGTTGCCGAGGTCCAGCGCTGGGCGACGTCGACCCCGGAGCGTGGGGCTGCGCAGATCGCCTTCATGAACCCCGGTGGCCTCCGCACGGACATGGTCGGCGACGCCGGCCCGTTCCCGAAGGGGATCACCTACGCACAGGCGGCCAACGTCCAGCCGTTCGCCAACACCCTGGTGAACATGGACCTGACCGGCGCCCAGATCAAGGCGGCGCTCAACCAGCAGGTGCAGCCCGACGCCGCGTCGCGCAGCTTCTTGAGGCTGGGGGTGTCGAAGGGTTTCGAGTACACCTACGACCCCGACACCCTGACCGTCGACCGCATGTGGCTCAACGGCACGCCGATCGACCTGGCCGCGACGTACTCCGTGACGGTGAACTCGTTCCTCTCGGCCGGCGGCGACAACTTCAGCGCCTTCGCCGGTGGCACGAACAAGAAGGACACCGGCATGGTCGACCTGCAGGCGATGGTCGACTACATGGACGAGTTCGCCAACACTGCCGAGGGAGATGCTCCGCTGCCGATCAGCTACAGGCAGCAGGCCATCGGCGTCGACTTCCCAGACGACGCCCCGGCGACCTACCGAGCCGGCAGCGCACACGTCCAGTTCGACCTCACCTCGCTGTCGATGACCGAGGTCGGAGCAGTGACGGACGACAACGTCACCGTGAGGCTGGGTGGCACCACGCTCGGCACCTTCCCGGTGGAGACGGTGCGGACGACGCCCGTCGTCCTCAACGGGACCGCCAAGAACACCAACGACGAGTCGGGCACTGCCTCGGTCGACGTGGTCCTGCCGGCGCTGACGCCGGAAGGTACGTCGACACTGGTCGTCGAGGGCAACAACACGGGCACCAGCTTCGAGGTGCCGGTCGAGGTCTCGCCCAAGGCGCCGACCACGGTGGCCGGAGCGGTCGACCAGTACACGTACGGCAAGGAGGGGCTGCTCAAGATCGCCGTCAGCCGCGACACCGCAGACGGCGACGTCCAGGTGTTCGACGCCAACGACGTGCTTGTCGGCACTGCCAGCCTGACCGCGGGTCGCGGCACGCTCGTGCTCCCGGCCAAGCGGTTCAAGCCGGGCGTCAACACGCTGCGGCTCGAGTACCTCGGCACCGGCTTCTTCGCCCCGTCCACGGGCACGGTGACCTTCCGGGTGCTCAAGGCCACGCCCAAGGTGAAGGTCAACGTGCCCAGCACGATCGACCGGTCCGAGGGTGCCAAGGTCCGGGTGCGCGTCGTGGCTCCCGACGGGATCCCGGTCAGGGGCAGGGTCCGGCTGACGGTCATGGGCACCGCCCAGTCGATCACCGCACGGCTGAGCGGCGGCAAGGTCGTCATCGACTTCCCGCACCTCGGCAAGCTCGGTACCTACCGGGTCAAGGTGAAGTACCTCGGCAGCCCGCTGCTCACCACGGCTCGCACCATCGTGCGGATCAACCTGGTGAGGTGACCTAGCCCCGAGCTCGACGCCCACGGCCCGTCCCGCACCCGCGGGGCGGGCCGTCGGCCGTTCAGCGCACCGCGCGGGCCGCCGTACGCAGCCGGAACGCCGCCTGCACGAGGGTCAGGTGACTGAAGGCCTGCGGGAAGTTGCCGACCATCCGTCGGTTCACCGGGTCGTACTCCTCCGACAGCAGGCCGACGTCGTTGACCAGTCCGACCAACCGGTCGAAGAGGGCATGCGCGTCGTCGAGACGGCCGGCGGCGGCGTAGGCGGACACGAGCCAGAACGAGCACGCGAGGAACGGGTGCTCGCCACCAGAGAGCCCGTCGACGTCGGTCTCGGTGCGGTACCTCATGAGCAGACCGTCACGCATCAGGTCCTGCTCGATGGCCTCGATCGTTCCGAGCATCTGCGGATCGTCCCCGGCGATGAAACCGGTCAGGGGGAGCACCAGCAGCGAGGCATCGACCTGGTCGGTCTCGTCGTGCTGGGTGAAGGTGTTCCGCTCGGTGTTGAAACCACGCGTCATGACCTCCTCGCGCACCCGGTCTCGGGCCGCGCGCCAACGGTCCACCGGACCTTCGAGCCCGTCCTCCTCGACGGCCCGCACCGCGCGGTCGAACGCCGCCCAGACCATCACCCGCGAGTGGGTGAACCGGCGTTGCGGCCCGCGGATCTCCCAGATCCCGTGGTCGGGCTCCTCCCAGGTGTCGACCAGTCGGTTGACCAGCGACCGCTGGAGGTCCCAGGCGTACGGGTCGTCCTCGAGGCCCGCTCCGCGCGCGGCCGCGAGAGCGATCATCACCTCGCCCAGGACGTCGGCCTGCTTCTGCTCCACAGCCGCGTTTCCGATGCGCACCGGGCGAGATCCGGCGTACCCGGGCAGGTGGTCGAGCGTGTGCTCGGGCAGGTGTCGGGCGCCGTCGACGGCGTACATGATCTGGAGGTCGTCCGGATCGCCGGCGACGGCACGCAGCAGCCAGAGCCGCCAGAACCGCGCCTCGTCGGTGTAGCCCGCGTCGATGAGCGACTCGATGGTCAGGGCTGCGTCGCGCAGCCAGCAGTAGCGGTAGTCCCAGTTGCGCTCGCCACCGAAGTCCTCCGGCAACGAGGTGGTCGGCGAGGCCACGATGCCTCCGGTCTGCTCGTGGGTCATCAGGCGCAAGGTGAGCAGCGAGCGGCGTACGGCGGCGACGTGCGGCACGTCCTCATGGCAGCGTGAGGCCCACTCACGCTCGTCGGCGATGGTCTCCATGATCGGGGGGTCTGCGCCGGCAGGGGTGCGCTCGTAGGACGGGACCCAGGTCATGGAGAACGTCAGGGTCTGCCCCGCCTCGACGTCGAACTCGTCCAGATGGCGGCGCTTGTCGCCGACGGGCAACCGGCTGCCTCGCAAGATCAGCTTGTCCGGCCCGGCGACGGCCGTGATCGTCTCCTCACCACGCAGGTCACGGCGCCGGACCCACGGGATGATCCGGCCGTAGTCCATGCGCACCACCCACTCGTGCCGCAGTCGTACCTTTCCGCGGATACCCGTGACCACGCGCACCACGTCCGACCGCTTGTCGCCGGTCGGCATCACGTCGAGCAACGTCACCGAGCCGTCGTCGGTGGTGAACGTGGTCTCCAGGGCCACCGAGTCGTCGACGTAGCGCCGGCTCACCTCGTAGTCGGCGGTCGGGCACAGCTGCCAGTGGCCATGACTGTCGTCTCCCAGCAGCCCGGCGAAGCACGCCGGCGAGTCGAAGCGCGGCAGGCACAGCCAGTCGATGGAGCCGTTCTTCGCGACCAGCGCGGCGGTGTGACGGTCACCGATGAGGGCGTAGTCCTCGATCGGCAGCGCCATGTGAGGAACAGTAGCCTCGTGCGCCTCGCCTCCCGCTCCGCCCGTACGGGTGACCTTCCCGCCGCGCGGACTCTCGAAGTACTGCGCGCGAGGGGAGCGACGCTCGCCACGGCAGAGTCCTTGACCGGTGGGCGCCTGGCCTCGCTGGTCACGGCGGTGCCCGGCGCTTCGGACGTCTTCCGGGGCGGGGTGGTGGCCTACGCCACCGACGTGAAGGTCGAGGTACTCGGCGTGCCGGTCGCGGTTGTCGAGCGCTACGGGGTGGTCTCGCCAGAGTGTGCGAGCGAGATGGCCAGGGCCGTCCGGGCACTGATGGGAGCGACCTACGGGCTGAGCACCACAGGCGTTGCCGGTCCGGACTCCCAGGAGGGGAAGCCGGTGGGCACGGTGTACGTCGGGCTGGCCGGTCCCGACGGGTCGACGGCGGCGGTCGCGCTGGAGCTGGTGGGGGATCGTGCGGCCATCCAGGACCGGACCTGCCTGGAGGCCCTCGACTGCCTGGTCCGCACCGTGCAGGGGGAATTGCCGGGGGAAGAACCAGCCCTCCGGTAGCGTTGGGCCCACGGTCCGCTCGAAGCGGCGTGCACGACAGGAGGGTGAGCGCATGGTGCTGTTCCGTCGATTGCTCGGCGACGTGCTGCGCGACAAGCGCACCCAGCGCGGTCTCACCCTGCGTGAGGTCTCGGCAGGTGCCCGGGTCAGCCTGGGCTACATCTCCGAGATCGAGCGCGGCCAGAAGGAAGCCTCCTCCGAGCTCCTCTACTCCCTGTGCGACGCTCTCGAGGTGCCGTTGTCCGACGTTCTTCGCGAGGTCTCCGACGCCGTCGCCATCGAGGAAGCCGCCGCGGCGCTGACCTCCCTCGAGCCCATCCGCGCACGTGGCCGCGCCGGTGAAGTCGTGGCTTCGGCCGCGTGAGCCTGGCTCACCTCGGCGGCTGGCACGAAGGACACCAGTAGGCCGCACGCTTGCGGCCCTCGTCACCCAGCTCTGCGTAGGCGATCGGTGACCCGCATCTGAGGCAGCGCTCGCCTGGCTTGCCGTAGACCCACAGGCTCTTGCCCCTGCGCTTGTCGCCCGTCGTGGCGATCTGGGGGAGGAGCCTGTTCTGGGTGAGCAACTGGTGGGCCAACCGGACCATCCGCAGCGGGTCGGCAACCACGCCGACCGGTGAACGGGGGTCGTAGCCGGTGAGGAAGCACAGCTCGGTGCGGTAGATGGTCCCGATGCCGGCGAGGTTGCGCTGGTCGAGCAGGGCTTCGCCCAGCGGCCGGTCCGGGTCGGAGGTGAGACGCCGGACCGCCTCCTGCTCGTCCCAGTCGGAACCCAGCAGGTCAGGACCGAGATGACCGACGACCTGGTGCTCGTGTTCTCGCAAGACCAGCTCGACGACGCCCAGCTGGAAGCCGACGGCCGTCCTCTCGGCGACGTCGAGGACCACCCGCGCCCGGTGGCCGGGCTTGCTCCAACGCTGGCCGCGGTCGTAGATGCGCCAGGAGCCCTCCATCTTCAGGTGGGTGTGCAGTGTCCACGCTCGGCCATCGACCTCGGCGGCGTCGATGCGGGTGAGCAGGTGCTTGCCTCTCGAGACGGTCTCGGTGACCGTGGCACCGGAGAGGTCGGTGGTGGCGATCGCCGGAACCCGGAAGTCGGTGCGGGTCAGCACCCGGCCCGACAGGGCTCGGTGCAGGTTGCGGGCGGTCCGCCAGACCGCGTCCCCCTCGGGCATGCAGGCTCAGGCTCGCAGCCGAAGCCCACGCGGGGTCGAGACGAAGCCGGCCGCGCTCAGTGCCAGGCGCAGAGGAGTCAGGCCCGACCCGAGCAGCTGCTCGCCATCAGCGCGCTCGACCGTGATCCGACCGAGTGCCCCGCGGGTCGCGGCCTCGGCGAGCGCGAGGGCAGCGGGCTCGAGATGGCCCCACCCGCCGGACTCGTCGGGCCAGGTGAGCAGCGTCTTGCCGCCGCGCTCGACGTAGAGGGACAAGGCCCCGTCGACCAGCACCACGAGTGCGCCGGCCTTGCGACCGGGACGATGGCCGCCGCCCTCGACACCCTCGGGCCGCTCGGGTCGCTCGGGCCACGCAAGCGCCGCGCCGTAGGGGTTGGCCGGATCGGTGGCTGCCAGCGCAAGAGCCACCGGCTTGGCGTCGACGGGCACCTCGCCGAACGTACGGAGACGGTCGACTGCTCCCGACGTACTGAACTGGGCGGCACCGAGGCCGCCCACGAAGTAGCCGCGACGGCAGCGTCCGGTCTCCTCGAACGCCGAGAGCACCTTGTAGACGGCGGCAAAGCCTCCTGGTACGCGCTCGCTGGCCACCGCGCCCCGGGTGACGACGCCGTGGCGGTCGAGCAGACGCTCTGCCATCGCGTGGGCGCGACGCGTGGGGTCGTCGTCGAGCGCTGGCAAGATCGCCCATCGGCCAGCTGTCTGGGGTGGTCCACCACGGCTGGGCATCCGGGCCCGACCCGGCACGGTGGTGCGGGTGCGGGCCGGCGCCTGGCGGGTGCGGTGGGCGGTCTTGCCGCCACGGATCAGGGCACGCAGCGGCGTGAGCGTGTCGTTGGTGACCCTGCCCGCCCAGACCAGGTCCCAGAGGACGGCGGCCAGGCCCCGGTCGTCGGTGCTGTGCAGCTGCTCGGAGAGCTGGCGGAAGAACCAGGCTCCACCCGGCGCGAGCGCGTCGAGCACGGACTGGTGGAGCTCCGAGTGCTCCAGAGGGGTCGGTGGCGCGAGTGTGAGCGGCGCCTGGTCGGCCAGGTGCAGCGCGACCCAGCCGTCGTTGCCCGGCAGGTCACCCTGCCCCGCCCAGATCACCTCACCGGAGGCGGTCAGCTCGTCGAGGTAGGCGGGTTCGTAGTCACGGACGCGGGCTGCGAGCACCAGCTGCTCGAGGGCCGAGGCGGGCACCGGCGCCCCGGCCAGCTGGTCGATCGCGGTGAGCACACCGTCGACCCCGCGCAACCCCCGCCGGCCGCCGGGACTCGCCTGCGCGACGGACTGCCAGGCCGGGAGGAAGCGGGCGAGTGCCCGGGGTTCGACCGGCTCGACCTCCTTGCGCAACCGGGCCAGCGATCGCCGCCGCAGTCGTCGGAGTACTTCGGCGTCGCACCACTCGCTCGTGGTGCCGGCGGGCCGGAACTCGCCGTCGAGGACGCGACCGTGGGCGCCGAGGCGTTGCAGCGTGTGGCGGGCGACGGCGGCGCCGACGCCGAGCCGGGCCGCCAGGTCGTCGACGGTGAAGGGCCCGTGGGTGCGGGCGTATCGAGCGACCAGGTCGCCCAGCGGGTCGTCGACGGGTTCGGTGAAGGCGTCGGGCGTGCCGGGAGGCACGGGCACTCCGAGAGCGTCGCGCAGGCGTCCGATGTCCTCGACCGCGCTCCACCGTGGGGCGCCCGCCATGCGGACCTGAGCTGCACGCCGGGTGTCGGCCAACCGGGTCAGGCACTCCGCGACGTCGGTGCCGGGCACACAGCGCGCGGTGACCTCCTCGACGCTCAGCGGGCCCAGCAGCCTCAGCAGGTCGGCGACCCCCTCGACGTCGCGGGCCTGACGCTCAGGCGTCAGGCGCTGGAGCTCGGCCTCGACCTCGGCGAGGACGTCGGGGTCGAGCAGCTCGCGCAGCTCGGCACGGCCGAGCAGCTCGGCGAGCAGCCCTTGGTCGAGGCTCAGGGCGGCTGCTCGGCGCTCGGCGATGGGGGAGTCACCCTCATAGACGAACTGGGCGACGTAGCCGAACAGCAGCGTGCGCGCGTAGGGAGACGGCGTCTGGGTCTCGATGTCGCTGACGCTCACCTCGCGCCGGTCCAGGCGCCTCATCAAGTCGAGCAGGGCGGGCAGGTCGTAGACGTCTTGGAGACACTCGCGCACGGCTTCGAGCACGATCGGGAACGAGGGGTACTTGGTGGCCACCTCGAGCAGCTGGGCGGCACGTTGCCGCTGCTGCCACAAGGGGGAGCGGCGTCCGGGATCGCGCCGAGGCAGCAGCAGCGCGCGGGCCGCGCACTCCCGGAAGCGCGCGGCGAACAGAGCCGAGCCGCCCACCTCGTCGGTGACGATCTGCTCGATCTCGTCGGGCTCGAAGACCACGACCTCACCCGAGGGAGGCTCGGCATCGGTGTCGGGGATCCGGATCACGATGCCGTCGTCGGAGGCCATCGCCTGCCCGTCGATGCCGTAGCGCTCGCGCAGCCGCGCGTTGATCGCCAGCGCCCAGGGTGCGTGCACGGGGGTGCCGTAGGGCGAGTGGAGGACCAGCCGCCAGTCGCCGAGCTCGTCTCGGAAGCGCTCGACCAGCAGGGTCGTGTCGCTGGGCAGGTGGCGGGTCGCCTCGACCTGTTCGTGGACGTAGGTCACCAGGTTGCCGGCGGCCCACTCGTCGAGCCCGGCCTCGGCTGCGCGTGCGGTCGCCTGGGCCGCGGGCAACGCAGCCAGCTCTCGGGTGAATCCACCGATGGCCTCGCCCAGCTCGGCCGGCCTGCCGAGCGTGTCGCCCTTCCAGAAGGGCAGCCGGCCAGGGATGCCGGGCGCAGGGCTCACGATCACCCGGTCGTGGGTGATGTCCTCGATCCGCCAGCTGGTGGCGCCGAGGGCGAAGATGTCTCCCACCCGGGACTCGTAGACCATCTCCTCGTCGAGCTCGCCGACGCGACGGCCTGCGCCCTCACCGACCAGGAAGACGCCGAAGAGGCCGCGGTCGGGGATCGTGCCACCGCTGGTGACGGCCAGACGCTGAGCACCGGGTCGACCCGTGATGGTGCCGGTCACGCGGTCCCAGACCACGCGTGGGCGCAGCTCGGCGAACTCGTCGCTGGGATAGCGACCGCTCAGCAGGTCAAGGGTGGCCTCGAAGGCGCTGCGCGGGAGCTGGGCGAACGGTGCGCTGCGGCGCAGGAGGTCGTAGAGGTCGTCGACCTGCCAGGGATCGAGCGCGGTCGCGGCCACGACCTGCTGGGCCAGCACGTCGAGCGGGTTGGCCGGCACCCGCATCGACTCGATCGCCCCAGCGCGCATCCGCTCGACGGCCACCGCAGTCTGGGCGAGGTCGCCTCGGTGCTTGGGGAACAGCACGCCGCGCGAGACCTCACCGACCTGGTGACCGGCACGGCCGACCCGCTGTAGTGCGCTGGCGACACTCGGCGGCGACTCGATCTGGACCACCAGGTCGACGGCGCCCATGTCGATGCCGAGCTCGAGACTGCTGGTGGCCACGACGCACGGCAGCCGTCCGCGCTTGAGGTCGTCCTCGATAAGGGCTCGTTGCTCCTTGGAGACCGAACCGTGGTGTGCCTTGGCGATCACCACCGCGCCTGGATCGTCGATCGAGCTCGTCGAGACGCCCGACTGGGCCATCACCTGGGCCGGCGGCTTGCCGGACTCGCGCAGGTGGGCTCCCGCCCGGTCGGTGGCGATCTCGTTGAGCCGGGCGGTGAGCCGCTCGGCGAGCCGCCGCGAGTTGGCGAACACGATGGTGGATCGGTGCTGCTCGACGAGGTCGACGACATGCTCCTCAACGTGGGGCCAGATCGAGCCCGAGCGCCCGTCGTCGGCGTCGCCGTCGCTCTCGACGTGGTCGCCGTCGGGTGCGGTCATGTCCTCGACGGGTACGACGACCTTGAGGTCCCAGCGCTTTTCTGCCAACGGAGCCACGATGTCGACGGGCGCGTGGCCGCCCAGGAACCTCGCGACCTCGTCGAGCGGGCGAACGGTCGCGGACAGGCCGATCCGCTGGGCCGGCTTGTCGAGCAGCGCGTCGAGACGCTCGAGACTGACCGAGAGGTGGGCGCCGCGCTTGCTGCCGGCCACCGCGTGGACCTCGTCGAGGATCACCGTCTCGACGCCCCTGAGGATCTCGCGGGCCTGGGAGGTGAGCATCAAGAACAGCGACTCGGGGGTGGTGATCAAGATGTCGGGTGGCCGGCTGCTGAGCGCGCGCCGCTCCTGGGCCGTGGTGTCTCCCGAGCGGACGCCGACGGTGAGCTCGGGAAGGCTGTCGACCTCCAACCGGTCGGCCGCGTGCCGGATGCCGGCCAGGGGCGCGCGCAGGTTGCGCTCGACGTCGACGCCGAGCGCCTTGAGAGGAGAGATGTAGAGGACCCGGCACCGCTTCGACTTATCCGGCACCGGCGCCGTCAGTAGCCGGTCGATCGACCACAAGAAGGCCGCGAGCGTCTTGCCCGACCCCGTGGGCGCCACCACCAGCGCGTGACGCCCTGCCCCGATCGCCTCCCACGCCCCCTGCTGAGCCGTCGTCGGCTCCGCGAACGCGGCTGCGAACCACGCCCGCGTGGGTTCGCTGAAACGACTCAGAGCTGCGTGCACCCCGTCAGTCTTGCTCACACCACCGACACCTGGCCCCGGGCGGAATCACCCGGGCTCACCGGCGGACCGCCGCCACTACCTGGCCAGCCACTCACCGTAGGCGTCGAAGGTGTAGGGGCGGCCGAGGAAGTCTTGGACGAGGTCGGCGGCGTCGCGGGTGCCGCCGGGGGCCAGGATCAGGTCGCGGTAGCGGTGGGCGACCTCGGGGGCGAACAGGTCGTCGGGGTCGAAGGCGCTGAAGAGGTCCTTGGCGATCACCAGTGACCACATGTAGGTGTAGTAGCCCGAGGAGTAGCCGTCGAGGTGGCCGAAGCCGGAGAACATGTGGGTGTCCTCGACATAGCGGAACATCGAGTAGCGGTCCTGCAGCGAGACCGTCGCCTCGGTGAGGTCGTCGGGCAGGTCGGTGTGGAACCAGTAGGACATCGCGGCATAGAACATCTGGGTCCGGGCCATGTAGCCCTTGCCGAAGTCGTCGGCCCGCCGCATGGCGGCGACCAGGTCGGCCGGGATGGGCTCGCCCTCGGCGTTCTTGGCGAAGGTCTGCAGCACTCCCGCGTCCCACGCCCACTCCTCGAGCAGCTGGCTCGGAGCCTCGACGAAGTCCCACTCGGTCGCGACTCCGGCGAACCTGCTCCACGTCGCCCGGCCTGCCAGGATGTGGTGGACCAGGTGGCCGAACTCGTGGAACAGCGTGACCACGTCGTCGTGCTCCATCAGGCCCTTGGGGAAGTTGCAGACCAGCACGCCCTCGGGCTGCTGATGTCCGGCGACGCCGTCGGTGATCGTGAACTGGGCCGCGTGGTTGTACTTGTTCTCGCGGGGGTGCAGGTCGAGGTAGATGCGTCCCAGGGTCTCGCCACCGAGGGTGACGTCGTAGGCCGTGACGTCGGGGTGCCAGACCACGGCGTCGTCGACGGGGGTGTAGGTGAGGTCGAACAGCCGGCTGGTCACCTCGAGCAGACCGGCGCGCACCCGGGAGAAGTCGAAGTAGGTGCGCACGACCTGGGCGTCGACGTCGTACTGCTCCTTGCGGACCAGCTCCTCGTAGTAGACGACGTCGACCCCGTCGATGGCCTCGGCCCCGGGGTGGTCGAGTCGCAGCCGGGCGAGAAGGATGTCGCGGTCGCGCTCGGCGGGCTCGGTGGCGGCCTCGGTGATGCGGTCGATGAACTCGGGGATCGCGACGCCCTTGCCGATCATCTTCACACCGGCGTCGTAGTCGGCCCACGTGTCGTAGCCGACCAGGCGGGCCAGCTCCTCGCGCAGCTCGAACAGCTCGCGGAGCAGAGGCTCGTTGGCCGGCCAACCGACGTTGAGGAACGCGTTGACCATCTCGCGCCGCACGTCGCGGTCGTGGCAGAAGGTGCGCACCGGGATCGCGTCCGGGTAGTCGGTGGTCAGCGTGACCAGCCCGTCGTCGCCCACCGGGTGGGCGTCGAGCCAGTCCTGGGGCAGGCCGGCGAGCCGTGCGGGAGCGACGCTGATCGTGCGCTTGCCGTCACGGATGTTCTTGCCGAACTCCTGGCCCACGAGCGTGAGCTGCTCGTTGATCTCCTTGATGCGGGCACGGGTCGCGTCGTCGCGGTCGACGCCGGACCGCCGGAAGTCGAGGAGGGTCTTGTCGAGCAGCCGCGCGGCCTCGGGGTCCAGCTCGGCCGCATCGAGGGCGGCGAAGACGTCGTAGAGCTCGCGGTCGAGCTGGAGCTCGGTGCCGAGCTTCTGCACCTCCTGCACCGCTGCGTCGCCGCGGTCGCGCACGGCCTCGTCAGGGTGGACCTCGCTGAACAGCGAGCCCACGGCCGCAGCGTTGGCCATGCCGATCATGCCGGTGTCCCAGATGCGAAGAGCCTGCTCGGCCGTGCTCGCCTCGCCTGCCTTGAGACGGCGTACGGCGTCACGGGTGGACGCGAGCCCGTCGGCGCAGCGCCGGTCGAGCCACGCCGCGAAGTCGTCGGCCGCAGGCAGCGTCAGGGGAGTGGGGGACTGGGCATGCAACTGGTCACTCATCTGGTCACTCATCTGGTCACTCATCTGGGTCACGCCGCGATCCTCGCCGATGGCACCGACAGAACCCAATCTCTTATCGTCGTGCCATCACTGCCGGGCTATTCCCCTAGGGTCGCCGTCGTGCCTGACACAGACCTGACCGGGGACCTGATGATCGAGGCGCGGGGACTGCGCAAGCGGTTCGGCGACTTCGAGGCCGTGCGCGGCATCGACGTCGCCGTGCGCCGGGGCGAAGCCTTCGGCTTCCTCGGCCCCAACGGCGCCGGCAAGTCCTCCACGATGCGGATGATCGCGGCCGTCTCGCCCGTCAGCGGCGGCGAGCTGCGCATCTTGGGCCGCGACCCCGCGACCGAAGGCCCGGCGATTCGTGGCCGGCTGGGTGTCTGCCCCCAGGAGGACACACTCGACATCGAGCTCAACGTCTTCGACAACCTGTTCATCTACGGTCGCTACTTCGGGATCCCGGCGGCCGACGTGCGCGAGCGAGCGGCCGAGCTACTGGAGTTCGTGCAGCTGACCGAGAAGGCCAAGGTCAAGGTCGAGGAGCTCTCGGGTGGCATGAAGCGCAGGCTGACGATCGCGCGCTCGTTGATCAACCGGCCCGACCTCCTGCTGCTCGACGAGCCGACCACCGGGCTCGACCCGCAGGCACGGCACCTCCTGTGGGACAAGCTCTTCCGCCTCAAGCAGACCGGCGTCACGCTGGTGATCACCACCCACTACATGGACGAGGCCGAGCAGCTGTGCGACCGGCTCGTGGTGATGGACAAGGGCGTGATCGTCGCCGAGGGCTCGCCCCTCGGCTTGATCCAGCAGCACTCCACCCGGGAGGTCACCGAACTGCGGTTCGGCGTGGCCGATGAGGGTGAGTCCCACGAGGGGCATGCCGAGAAGGTGGCTGACCTGGGGGAGCGGGTCGAGGTGCTCCCCGACCGTCTGCTCGTGTACAGCGAGGACGGCGACGAGGTCGTGGCCAAGGTGCACGAGCGGGGACTCGAGCCTGTCGCCGTGCTGGTTCGCCGCTCGACGCTCGAGGACGTCTTCCTCCACCTCACCGGCCGGACGCTGGTCGACTGATGCTGGTCTCGACGAGCTCGACCAGCGGGATCGCGGAGGGCGTCGGTCGGCAGCGCGACTACTGGGTCACCGTCTACAAGCGGACCTGGAAGGGCACTGCCATCTCCTCGTTCGTGGCCCCGCTCTTCTACGTCGTGGCGATGGGCGTCCTGCTGGGTGGCTTCATCGAGGGTGACCCGGACAAGCTCGAGGGCGCGACGTCCTACCTCGCGTTCCTCGTCCCAGGGCTCATCGCGGCACACGCCATGCAGACCGCCGTGGGCGAGACGACCTACCCCGTCATGTCGCTGATCAAGTGGGACCGGGTCTACGACTCGATGCTGGCCACGCCGCTGTGCACCCGGGACCTGGTGCTCGGCACCCTGGGGTTCGTGACGTTCCGGGTGGCCTCGACGTGCGCGGTCTTCATGCTGGTGGTGGCGCCGTTCGGGATCTACCAGACCTGGTGGGGAGCACTGCTGGCCTACGCCGCGCAGGTGCTGGTCGGCACGGCGTTCGGCTCGTTGGTCTACGCACTCACATCCCGACTGGAGAGCCCCGAGGGCTTCGGCCTGCTGTTCCGTCTCGGGGTGTTCCCGCTGTTCTTGTTCTCGGGCGCCTTCTTCCCGATCGACAACCTCGGCGAAGTCGGCGCCTGGGTGGCGCGGCTGACGCCCCTGTGGCACGGCGTGAACCTCTCGCGGATGCTCATCCTCGACCAGGTCGACTGGAGCTGGGCCGCCGTCAACGCCGCGGTCCTGCTCGGGCTGACGGCTCTGGGGCTGCGCTGGTCACTGACCGGCCTGGAGAGGCGGATGGTGCGGTGATGGCCACGCTCGACTCGTCCCGAGCCACGTCTCGCAGCCTCGACCTGGTGCCGCCGCTGACCTCGGTCGCCGCCGTACGCCTGCTCGTGCTGCGCAACTTCACGGTCTACCGCCGGCAGTGGAAGCTGTTCGTCACCGGGTTCTTCGAGCCGTTCTTCTACCTGTTGTCGATCGGCATCGGCGTGGGGTCGTTGATCGACGGCTTCACGTTCAACGGGCGCGTGATCGACTACGCGTCCTTCGTGGCACCGGGCATGCTGGCGGCGTCTGCGTTCAACGGCGCGCTGATCGACATGACCTTCAACGTGTTCTTCAAGCTCAGGTTCACCAAGCTCTACGACCAGATCCTGGCCACGCCGATGTCGACGACCGACATCGCGCGCGGTGAGATCGCCTGGGGCCAGCTGCGCGCCGGCGTGTACGCCGCGGTGTTCGTCGTCGTGATGGGCGCGATGGGGATGCTGCACTCCTGGTGGGCGGTGCTGGCGCTACCGGCATCGTTGCTGATCGGGTTCGCGTTCGCGGCGGTGTGCATGGGCCTGACGACCTACATGAAGTCCTGGCAGGACTTCGACAAGATCACCCTCGCGCAGCTGCCGCTCTCCTTGTTCTCGGCGACGTTCTTCCCCGTCACCGCCTACCCCGACGCGATCAGGTGGGTCGTCGAGGTGACCCCGCTCTACCGCGGCGTCGTGCTCTGCCGCGAGCTCACCACCGGTGCCGTCTCGATGGCGTCGGTCTGGTCGGTCGGCTACCTCGTGCTGATGGGCATCGCCGGTCTGCTTCTGGTGCGCAAGCGCCTCGACCTGCTGCTGCTCAAGTAGCCAACGCCAGCCCGGCGTCGTCCATGGCCTCGCGCAGCCGGGCGATGGCGACGGGACCCACGCCGTGCATGGCTGCGAGCTGCCCTGCGGTGAGCATCGCGAGCGACTCGAGCGAGGTCAGCCCGGCTGCTCGCAGGGCTCGTGTCGCCGGCGCGCCGATCGACCGGGGGAGCGGGGTGCCTTCGGGACGCGGCGGGCGCTTGCGCTTGCGTCCGCGCAGCCGGTCGACGATCACCTCCCCGCGGGGCGACAGCCGGTAGCCGATCGCCAGCGACTCGGTCAGGCCGAGCTCTTTGAGCTTGCGGACGTCCTTCTTGAAGTCGGCGGTCTCGCGGCCGACCTTCGCCGCCAGGTCGGGTGCTCGGAGCTCGGGGTTGCGGTCGATGAGGTCGAGGGTCTCGCGGGTCCACGCGCCGTAGGACGAGGCGCGGTCGAGACGTTCGAGCCGGGCGAGCACCGCACCCACCTCGGCCCGGTCCGGTACGGCGTCGCGAAGCAGCGCTCGAGGATCCTCGCCGGCGTGCCTGAGCCCGACCCTCCACGCCGGCCGGTCGGCCTTCTGGTCGAGCGCCCTGACCAGTGCGGTCAGCGATGGCGAGCCCGCGCGGCGGGCGTCCTCCTCGGTGAGGTCGTCGACCTCGACCTGCTCGACGGAGGTCACCTCGACCAGCCCGACCATCGTCCGCATCTGCGTGCCGACGACCACCCGGGGTCGCTCCCAGCGGCGGAAGGCGAGATCGATGACGCCCTCCTTGACGGACCTGAGCTCAGCGGGCCGGATCATCACGGGTGACATCCTCGCCCAACGCGTCAGGCTCAGCCCTCCGGCGTCTCCTCGCCGAGCTTGAGCTGCCACCAGCCGGTGTCGACCCAGGCGCCGAACTTCCAACCGACCTCCTCGACGACGCCGACCAGCGTGAAGCCGCAGGCGCGGTGCAGGGCCTCGCTCGCCGGGTTCGGCTTCGCGATCACCGCCAGGGCCACATGGATGCCGTCGGCGCGCAGCAGGCCGAGCAGCTCGTCGTACAGCTTGCGGCCGTAGCCATGCTGACGGGCATCGAGGCCGAGGTACACCGAGACCTCGCGGGTGTGGTCGTAGGCGGGCCGGGGCCGGAAGACCGACGACTCGGCATAACCGCGTACCTCGCCGTCGTCGGCGACCACCACCAGCAGGTGCTCGCCGTGGAGGCGGTCGGGTCCGACCTTGGGCAGCCAGCGCTCGGGCCCGGGCGTCTGGTCGTCGAAGGTCGAGACCGACGTGATCGCGTGGTGGTCGTAGATGGCGGACACCTCGGGCAGGTCGTCCTCGGTCGCGGGGCGGATCTGCATGGTGTCGACTCTGCATCACTCGGGCAACCTCGGGGAACAGAACTGCCGGACGCCACGGCTCGCCCTCGAGAGAGGCTGCTGAGAGGATGCGCGCATGACGACCGCCGGGCAGGTCCCGCCCGACACCAAGGACTGGACCTGGGTGCTCGAGCGGCCGTGTGAGGAGTGTGGTCTCGAGGCGGGTTCGATCTATCCGGGAGACCTTCCCCACCTGCTGCGCGCCAACGCCCAGGTGTGGCTGGCGCTGATGGGCGACCCCGAGGTCGCCGTCCGCCCCGAGCCGCACGTCTGGTCGCCCCTCGAGTACGCCTGCCACGTCCACGACGTCCACCAGCTCTTCCACGAGCGGGTGACGGCGATGCTCACCGAGCAGCGGCCCCACTTCGCCAACTGGGACCAGGACGTCACGGCAGTCCAGAAGCGGTACGCCGACCAGGTGCCGGCGATCGTCGGCCCGACGCTCGTGGCGTCCGCGTACGCCGTCGGAGACGTCTACGCGGCGGTCTCCGGGGACACCTGGGACCGGCCCGGTGTGCGCAGCGACGGGGCTGTCTTCACCGTCGCGACGATCGGCCGCTACCACTACCACGACGTCTACCACCACCTCCACGACGTCGCCGCCCTCGCCGAGCGGGTCACCGTGGGTGCCTACGACAGCTACGCCGAGGACTACGCCGAGGGCACCTCACAGATGCCTGAGGTGGTGGCCGGCAACATCGCCCGGTTCGTGGCTTCCGTGGCACCGGGCGGACGCGTGCTCGAGATCGGCAGTGGCCCAGGTCGCGACGCCCTGGCGCTGGAGCAGATCGGGCTCAGCGTCCGCCGCACCGATGTCAGCCCCGGCTTCGTGCGCCAGCTGCGCTCGGCCGGCTACGTCGCCGAGGAGCTCGACCCGCTGCGCGACGAGCTGACCGACCCGCTTCGTGACGGTGCGCCGTACGACGGGGTATGGGCCAACGCGTCGCTCCTGCACGTGCGCCGCGAGAGTCTGCCCATCGTGCTGCGCAGGCTCGCCGCCGCCACACGTACCGGCGGCACCCTGCACATGACCCTCAAGGAGGGTGACGGCGAGCAGTGGTCGGTGCACGGGCACGTGGGAGCCCCGCGGTTCTTCACCTACTGGCGGGAGTCCCCTCTGCGCGAGGTGCTGCGCGACGCGGGCTGGGACGTCAACGAGGTGCGGCACGGCGAGAGCCAACCGATCGACCGTCCCAGCCAGTCGTGGCTGGCCGTCTTCGCGACCAAGAGGTAGCACGAGTGCGGCACACGGAGTTCTGGAGTCGGATGGAGTCGGCGCTCGGCGCGGGCTACGCGCGCCACTGGGCCGCGCAGACGGTGCTGGGTGAGCTGGGTGGACGCACCCCGGACGAGGCACTGGGAGCAGGGATGACGCCCAAGGAGGTGTGGGCCGCCGTGTGGCGGGCCCTCGAGCTGCCGCCGGTCGACCGGTGAGCGCGCTCTCGCACGACCTGGTCGCGGTGCAACGCCACACCGTCCGGGTGCTGGTGGTGAGCCAGGCCTTCGGCGCACTCGGCATGACGATCGGCTTCGCCACGGCGGCACTGCTGGCCCGTGACATCTCGGGGTCGGACACCCAGTCCGGTTTCGTGCAGACCAGCCAGGTGCTCGGGGCCGCGGTGGCGTCCTACCTCCTGGCTCGGCTGATGTCGCGCCGGGGCCGCCGTGCGGGTCTGGTCACCGGCTACGTGATCGGCGGATGCGGAAGCCTGCTCGCCGTCGCAGGCGGAGTGGCCGAGTCGATGCCGCTGCTGCTCGTCGGCGCGGCCATGCTCGGTGCGACGTCTGCTGCCAACAACAGCAGCCGCTACGCCGCCACCGACCTCGCCGCCGACGGCTCCCGAGCCCGCGCCCTGTCGATCGTCGTCTGGGCCTCCACCATCGGAGCGGTCGCCGGTCCGAACCTGACGGGCTTCGCCGCGTGGGTCGCTCGGCACCTGTCGCTGCCGGAGCTCACCGGCCCGTTCGCCGTCGGCACCGTGGGCATCTTGGTGGCGGGCCTCGTCCTGTTCGTCGCGCTGCGGCCCGACCCGTTGCAGCTGGCCCGCCAGGCGGCCGAGGTCCCCGTGGTGACGCACACGTCGTGGCGCAACGCCTTCGCAGTGGTGGGGGAGCGACCGCTGCTCGTGGCCGCGATGGTGATCATGGCGGGCGCGCACGCGGCGATGATCATGGTGATGGTGATGACTCCGCTGCACATGGCTCACGGCGGAGCGGATATCGAGATCATCGGCATGGTCATCAGCGTCCACGTGCTCGGCATGTTCGCCTTCGCGCCACTGGCGGGGTTCCTCACCGACAGGGTCGGCCGGGCTCCTGCGGCCATGGCCGGGGCCACCTTGCTGCTCGTCGCGCTGACCGTGGCCGCGGCCTCCCCTGAGGGCGCGTCGTGGCAGGTGTTCGTGGGGTTGTTCCTGCTGGGACTGGGCTGGTCGTTCTCGACGGTCGCGGGCTCGACGCTGATCACCGACAACGCACCCCTGGAGTCGCGAGCCGACATCCAGGGTCTCGCCGACCTGGTGATGGGCCTTTCGGCGGCCGGGGCGAGTGCCCTGTCCGGGGTCATCGTCGACACTTGGGGGTTCCCGGCCCTGTCGCTGATCGCCTGCCTGCTGCCGACCGCGGTCGGGGTGGCGGCCTATGCCGCGGCCCGCCGCGCGCCGGTCGTGGTGGAGGCGTGATGGGCGAGCTGTCCCGCAGGGTCGCGGTGGCGGAGTCGATGGCGCCGCACTACGCCGCCCACGACGGCGTCGCGGCCGTGCTGCTCGCCGGCTCGGTCGCTCGCGGCCTCGCCGATGCCCGCTCCGACGTCGAGGTCGACGTCTACTGGCACCGCCCGCCCGGGGAGGCCGAACGCCGGGCCGTGGTCGACGACGCCGGTTGGGAGTGGGTCTATGCCGAGGTCGACGACAACGAGTGGGCCGATGGGGTGCGGATCGACGGCGTGAAGGTCGACGTCAGCCAGTTCACGGCCGCGACGATCGATGCGTACGTCGAGGCGTTGCGATCCGGAGACACCGAGCCGGAGCTGCAGGTGCGGGCCACCGCGCTCCTCGACGGCCGGGCCCTGGCCGGCGCCGACGTGGTCGATGCGTGGCGGGGCCGGCTGGCGCCGTACCCGGAGGCGCTCGCGCTGGCGATGGTCGACGGTGGGCTGCCGCCGAGGCCCGTCGAGCGCCTGGAGATGCTGCGCGATCGAGACGACCCCGTGCTGCTGACCCGCGATCTCGTGGAGGGGGTCCACGGCCTGCTCGATGCGCTCTTCGCGGTCAACCGCAGGTACGTGCCGCACCCGTTCCACAAGTGGTTGACCTTCGAGTGCTCGCAGCTGACGCTGGCTCCGGTCGACCTCGAGTCGAGGATCCGCGCGGTGCTTGCCGTCCCCCGAGACGGCGTAGCCGAGCTCGTCCGCCTGACCCAGGAGACCTTCGACCTGGTCGAGGCGCACGTGCCGGCGTACGACGTCGCAGCCGCGCGGGAGGCGTTCGGCGCCTCCGTCAGGTGAGGGTCTTCTGGTACTCGCCCTCGACGAGGTGCACCTCGAACCCCAACAGCTCGTTGACGCGAACCATCGGGGCGTTCACCTCAGCGTTCTGGGTGCGCACGAAGGTCCGATCGGGGAACCGCTCTCCCAGCACCCGGGTCAGCGCGCACTTCACGGCCAGGCCGAGCCGGTGTCCTCGGTGGTCGGGGTGGACCAGGGTCGACCACTGGTCGACGCCCGTCTCCTCACTGTCGGCCGGGCCGGTCGCGGCCACCGTGTAGGCCACCACCGAGCCCGCGGCGTCGAAGGCGTAGACGCTGACACGCTCGCGTCCCGCCACTCGCAGCTCCTCGTCTTGGATCGCGAGCTCGACCGGGGTGCGGCGGCCGACCTCGACCTCGAGCTCGCCTTGCGGCATCTCCACGTGCAGCAGGTTGTAGATGTCGCAGAACGGCTGGGCCAGCTCGGCGGAGACGGGGCCGACCACGGTGCGGAGGGTGTACGCCGACGCATGCGCCGCGGCCTCTGCCTCCAGGCGCGCCAGGATCGCCTCGTCGACCGGCAGGCGCTGCCGGCGCTCGACCTCCACGTTGTTGAGGGTGTAGCCGAGCCGTTCGGGGAAGCGCCGGTAGCCCGACCGGCCGTCGGCGCCGAGCCAGGTCTGGGCGACCACCGTGCGCCGTCCACGGGCACGCCGGAGGTGCTCCTCGCCGTGGCGGACCAGAGCAGCGCCGATCCCTCGCCGCCCGAAGCGGGGCGGCACCCAGGCGAAGAGCTGGGCGCGGTTCAGGTTGTCGGTGGTGCTCCCCATCGTCCAGACCTGGCCGACCATGTGGTCGGGCGTCGGCTCGCCGAGGGAGGCGTCGAAGGCCGCGAACGCGTCGTAGAAGTAGCCGCCCTCCGGAGGTCGCAGCGCCACGACGCTCTCGGCGCGGGAGAAGATCCGGGAGTCGGGCACCTCCGCACGCTGGGCCTCGACGTAGAGGTCCTGGAGGACGTCCATCTCGTGCTCGTCCCAGGGGTCGACGGGACGGATCGTGAGGTCCATGCGCCAACCCTCTCAAGGTCGGCGTGTCGGCGCGCGCTCGAATATCTGTTCGACTAGGTTCGTTCGCGCAGGGCTCCCCAGGCGGCCATCCACAGGTGGTGCGTGAGGCTCAGCACGGTGTCGGCGGTTGTGTCTAGCCTCTCGACCCGACATCACAATCGGACTTGGAGGACGGATCACATGGCTGGTGGAGACCGCGAGAAGGCCCTCGACGCCGCGCTCGCCAACATCGAGAAGCAGTTCGGCAAGGGCTCGGTCATGCGACTGGGTGACGACACCCGGGCGCCCCTGGAGATCATCCCGACGGGTTCGATCGCCCTCGACATCGCTCTGGGCCTCGGCGGCCTGCCGCGCGGTCGGGTCGTCGAGATCTACGGTCCGGAGTCCTCCGGCAAGACGACGGTCGCCCTGCACGCGGTGGCCAACGCCCAGCGTGCGGGCGGCATCGTGGCGTTCATCGACGCCGAGCACGCACTCGATCCCGACTACGCCAAGGCGCTGGGCGTCGACACCGACGCGCTGCTGGTGTCCCAACCCGACTCCGGCGAGCAGGCGCTGGAGATCGCCGACATGCTGACCCGCTCCGGCGCGCTCGACCTGATCGTCATCGACTCCGTGGCCGCCTTGGTGCCCCGCGCCGAGATCGAGGGCGAGATGGGCGACAGCCACGTCGGCCTCCAGGCCCGGCTGATGTCCCAGGCACTGCGCAAGATGACCGGCGCGCTCAACAACGCCGGCACTACGGCGATCTTCATCAACCAGCTGCGCGAGAAGATCGGCGTCATGTTCGGCTCGCCCGAGACCACGACCGGTGGTCGCGCGCTGAAGTTCTACGCCTCGGTCCGTCTCGACGTCCGTCGTATCGAGACGCTCAAGGACGGCACCGACCCGGTCGGCAACCGCACCCGCGTCAAGGTCGTCAAGAACAAGGTGGCACCGCCCTTCAAGCAGGCCGAGTTCGACATCATGTACGGCAAGGGCATCAGCCGCGAGGGTGGCCTGATCGACGTGGGTGTCGAGGCCGGCATCATCCGCAAGGCCGGCGCCTGGTTCACCTATGACGGCGACCAGCTCGGCCAGGGCAAGGAGAACGCCCGCACGTTCTTGCGCGACAACCCCGACCTGGCCAACGAGCTGGAGAAGAAGATCCTCGAGAAGCTCGGCGTGGGCCCGCAGGTCGATGCGGAGGTCCCGGCCGAGCCGGTCGGGGTCGACGACTTCTGATCCCCATCGGTGGTGGAGGTGCGCGGCCGGCCACGGCCGAGCCTCGAGACCACCACCTGGAGGAGGTCGAGATGACTGATTGGCGTGGCAACGTCGAAACGGGGGTTTCGGCGTGGCTCGGTGGCGACGAGCGTCCGGCGTCGCACAATGGGGTGACTCGGGGGTCGGTCCGGGGGGATCCGGCCCCCGAGGATCTCCTCGTCGACGTCGAGACTGCCGGTCCCGATGCCGACCCCGAGTCGGTCGCCCGCAAGATCCTGCTCGACCAGCTCACCGGTCGAGCGCGCACGCGTAGCGAGCTGGCCGACAAGCTACGTCAGCGCCGGGTTCCCGAGGAGATCGCGATCCGGCTGCTCGACCGGTTCACCGAGGTCGGGCTGGTCGACGACGCGGCCTTCGCCCGTCAGTGGGTGGAGTCGCGGCAGTCCAGTCGAGGCCTGGCCAGGCGAGCGCTCGCCGACGAGCTGCGACGCAAGGGAGTCGATGCCGAGGTGGTTCGCGAGGCGGTCGACGAGGTCGATGCGGGGGCCGAAGAGGCCGCGGCCCGCACCCTGGTGCGCAAGAAGCTGCCCTCGCTACGGCGGGTCGACTCGGCCACCGCGACCCGGCGGCTCGTGGCCATGCTCGCCCGCAAGGGCTACCCGCCAGGGCTGGCGTTCGCCGTGGTGAGAGAGGAGCTCGGGGCCGTCCCCCACGATGACGCCCACGATGACCCCCACGACACGACATGATGGGCCCATGTCGAGCGCGAGCCCCTTCACCGACCTGCTGAGGCTGCCGTCCGGGCCGGTGGCCCTGACCGAGATCGAGACCGATGTGGCGCCCGGCTACGACGGGGACAAGAAGTCGGGGAAGGCCGACTTGTGGGCCATCGGCGAGGAGCTCTTCGACCTGCAGCAGCGACTGTTCGCCGGCAAGGACGATGGCCAGCGCTCGGTGCTGCTGGTGCTGCAGGGCATGGACACCTCCGGCAAGGGCGGGACCCTCAAGCACACCGTCGGACTGGTCGACCCGCAGGGGGTGAAGATCACCTCGTTCAAGGCGCCTACCAAGGAGGAGCTCGCCCACGACTTCTTGTGGCGGGTCCGCAAGGGCGTGCCGGGACCCGGAATCCTCGGCGTCTTCGACCGGTCCCACTACGAGGACGTGCTGATCGTGCGGGTGCGAGAGCTGGCCCCGGCCGACGAGGTCGAGCGCCGCTACGGCGCGATCAACGACTTCGAGAAGGAGCTGGTCGACAGCGGCGTCACCCTGGTCAAGTGCATGCTGCATATCTCCCCTGAGGAGCAGAAGGCGCGGCTGCTCGACCGACTCGCAGATCCGACCAAGCACTGGAAGTACAACCCCGGCGACGTCGACGAGCGAGCGCGATGGGGCCACTACCGCGAGGCCTACGAGATCGCCTTGGAGCGCACCAACACCGAGCACGCTCCCTGGCACGTGATCCCGGCCGACAAGAAGTGGTACCGCAACCTGGCGGTCGGCACCCTGCTGCTCGAGACGCTGCGGCGGTTGGACCCCCAGTGGCCGAAGGCCGACTTCGACGTGGCGGCCGAGCGCGAGCGTCTCATCGCCGAGGCACCGATCTCTTGACGCTCGAGACCGTGCGGGTGACGCGCTACGTCACACCGCTGCGCGAAGGGGGCAGCCTGCCCGGCATCGTCGAGGCCGATGACCTGGGCACCTATGTCTGCAAGTTCCGCGGCGCCGGCCAGGGCGCACGGGTGCTGGTGGCCGAGGTGATCGTCAGCGGACTCGCCGATCGCCTCGGACTCTCGACACCGCGGCTCGTCGTCCTCGAGCTCGACCCGGCCATCGCGCGCTACGAGGCTGACGAGGAGGTGCAAGACCTGCTCAACGCGAGTCCGGGGCCCAACCTCGGCGTCGACTTCCTGCCGGGCGCCTTCGGCTATGACGGTGAGCTGCCTCCATCCGCAGACGTCGCAGCGCGGATCCTGTGGCTCGATGCCTTCACCGCCAACGTCGACAGGTCGTGGCGCAACCCCAACCTGCTGCGCTGGCACGGTGAGCTCTGGGTGATCGACCACGGCGCTTCGCTCTACTTCCACCACGCCTGGGCAGGCGGGCTGACCTCGCCTGAGAAGTTCGCCGCACAACCCTGGGATGCCGCCGACCATGTCCTGCGCTCCCATGCCCGACAGCTCCCGGCTGTCGATGACGAGCTGGGACAACGCCTCGACCACGACGTGTTCGTCGAGGTGCTGGCCGCCGTCCCCGACGCCTGGCTCGATCCCGTGCCCGGCGCCGACACGGCCGAGCAGCTCCGGGCGGCCTATGTCGGCTTCCTCGACGCCAGGCTGGCGACGCGGCAATGGCTGCCGCTGGAGCGTGCGTCATGACGGTCGGTCCGCAGCCCTACCAGTACGTCGTGCTGCGCTGCGTCCCGCGCGTCGACCGCGAGGAGTTCCTCAACGTGGGGGTCGTCCTCTACTGCCAGGCCGCCGACTACCTCAACGCGGTGTGGAGCGTGGACCGGGACCGACTGGTGTCCCTCGACGCGCGCATCGACGTCGACCAGGTCTGCGAGGCCCTGGCCTTCGTGGACCGCGTCTGCGCCGGTGACGAGCGCGCGGGAGAAGCGGCCCGCCAGCCGATCGGCACCAGGTTCGGCTTCCTCAAGGCGCCACGCAGCACCGTCGTCCAGCCTGGGCCGGTGCACGGTGGTGTCACCGACGACCCGGCCCGCCAGCTCGAGCACCTGCTGGAGAGACTCGTCGGGTGAAGGTCTTTCTCTCCGACGGTCGTGCCCTGCGCTACTGGAACGGCGGCACTGCCGGTCCGGTGGTGCTGGTCTTCCACGGGTGTCCCGACACCAGACGCGTAGCGATGACCGGGGCCAAGGCCGCCTACGACGTCGGGGTTCGGCTGCTGGCCGTCAACCGGCCCGGCTACGGCTCGTCGACACCGTTCGCCTCGACGCATACCTCGGTCGCCCGCGACGTCGCCGAGCTGATGGACCTGTGGGGAATCGGGCAGGTCGCGGCGATCGGAATGTCGGTGGGCGGGTCCTACGCGGCCGGCTTCGCCGCTACCCACCCCGATCGGATCACCTCCCTGGCCCTGGTCTCCGCTGAGGCCAATGTCGTCACCGATACCGGAGGGACGGTCGATGACGCCGTCGAGCGGCTGCGTCCGGAGTTCCTGGCCTGGCGCGCCAAGGTCGGTCCCGACGACGAGGACGACTCGGCCCTGGCCGCTCGGTTCCTGGCCGAGCTGCCGGAGCCCGATGCCGCCGTGCTCCGCGAGTTCGACGATGAGTTCATCGCCTACCTGGCCTTCGAGGCGCTGGTGAAGCCTGAGGGCTACCTTCGCGACGCAGCGCTGCTGCATCGCGAGTGGGACTTCGACGTGCGGGCGATCCGCTGCCCGACCACCCTGTGGTGTGGCGAGCTCGACGACCAGGCGATGTCAGGGGCGAGCTGGTGGGCCGAGCGGGTGCCGCACGCGGACCTCGAGGTGCTCCCCGAGACCTCCCACCTGGCCGCGCTGCTCAGCCACTGGCCCACGATCCTCCGACGGCTCGAAACAGCGACGGGTTGACCGCCGAGGCAGGCCTCCGCACCGATGCCCGCGTAACCCACCGCGAGTCGGCGCAGTTGGCCCCCACCAAACCCCCGAGAAGGCGCAGATCGCCCGGTTCAGGGGGCGAACTGCGCCGACTCGGCGAGCTATGAGGGGCGAACTGCGCCGACTCGCGTTAGACGGGGACCAGCTCCACGGCGCCGACGGCGTAGCGCGCCAAGACGGTGCGGGCGATCTCGGGGTGGGCCCCGAGCGGCTCGGAGATGGCGACGGCGCCGGCCTCGAGGGCGAGCTCTGCGGCGCGGTCGGGCAGGAACCCGGGCGCCAAGAAGAGCGAGGCGACGGCGATGTGGCGACGACCCTCCTTGCGGAAGGCGCGTACGGCCTCACCCGTGGCGGGGGGAGCCGACGAGGCGAACGCCGCGGTGACAGGGAGCTTGTGGTGGCTGCCCCACAGGCGCGCGAGACGTGCGACCGACTGGTTGGCGAGCGGGTCGCTGGAGCCTGCGGCGGCGAGGACGAGTGCATCGAGCTCGCGTGCGCGCGCGGCCTTGAGCGCCTCGCGCATCCGCAGGTCGAGCACCTCGAGGAAGCGGGGCTCGAGCCCGAGGATCGGCGTCGCGCGGATCTGTACGCCGGGGTGGCGGGCCTGGGCGGCCGCCACGGCCGACGGGACGTCGACCTTGGCGTGGTAGGCCTCGGTCAGCAGGAGGGGGACGACCACGATCTCGTCGTGCTTGCGAGCCAGTCGCTCGATGGTCGTGTCGAGCGAGGGCTTGGCCAGGTCGAGGAACGCACGCTCGATCTTGAGGTCGGGGCGCAGAGTGCGGACCTCGGCGACGAGGGCGTTGATGGTGGCGGCAGAACGGGGATCGCGGCTGCCGTGAGCCAGGGCCACCAGTGCGGGAGCGGCCATCAGCGCGGCCTCCTCTCGTTGTTCGTCTTCGTGTTCATCGGACCTCGACGTCGGTGTCGAGAAACAGGTGCGGGCTGTTCATCGGTGGATGCCGCACTCGGTCTTGTTGGTGCCGGCCCACCGGCCGCTGCGCGGGTCGTCGCCCGGCGCGACGCGGCGGGTGCAGGGGGCGCAGCCGATCGAGGGGTAGCCGTCGTAGGCGAGCGGGTTGACCAGGACACCGTTGTCCTCGATGTAGCGCTGCACGTCGTCGTCGCTCCACCGGGCCAGGGGCGAGACCTTGACCTTGCCCTTGCGGGCATCCCAGCCCACGACCGGCGCGATGACCCGGTTGTGGGTCTCGGCACGTCGCAGGCCCGTGGCCCAGGCGTCGTACTGGCCGAGGGCGTCGGCCAGCGGCTGGACCTTGCGCAGCTGGCAGCACAGGTCCGGATCGGTCTTGTAGAGGTCCTTGCCGTAGGCGGCGTCCTGCTCGGCCACGGACTGCACCGGCGTGATCGTGAGCAGGTTGACCGGCATCGTGGCCTGGACCGCGTCGCGGGTGCCGATGGTCTCGATGAAGTGGTAGCCGGTGTCGAGGAACACCACGTCGACACCGGGGGTCACCTTGGCCGCGAGGTGAGCGAGCACTGCGTCGCCCATCGAGGAGGTGATGCAGAAGCGCTCGCCGAACGTGGCGACCGCCCACTCGATGATGTTCTCGGCAGGGGCCAGCTCGAGCTCGGCACCTACGTGGGAGACCAGCTCACGCAGCTCCTCGCTGGTGCGGCCCTCGGTGTGGGTGCCGCGGAACTCGCGGGCGCGGTTGGTGGTCGCGGTGCTCATGACTGTTGTCCCGAGACTGGCGAGGAGACTCCTGCGGGACGGTCGAGCTGCCCGAGGAAGGTGACGGAGAACGCCCGCAAGCAGGCGTGGCACTCCCAGCCCTGCTCCTCGCGCGGGAAGAGGTCCTGCTCCCCGCAGTAGGGGCAGTGGAACGGGCTCGCCCGGTGAGTCGTGGAGTGGCTCATCGGACCTCCACCAGTCGCTGACCGAGGTTGTCGAGACCCTCGCCGCGCAGCACGGACTCCTCGGCGCGCACGACCCAGTCGGCGAACCTCTCGCCCTCGGTGCGCTGGTCGAGGTAGGCGGTCACCACGGCTGTCACGTAGTCGTCGAGCTCGGCGCTGGTGACCTTGTGAGCCCGGAGCTTTCGGCCGAAGTTGGCACCCAGTCCGGTGGCTCCGCCGAGGTGGACCTGGAAGCCCTCGACCTGGTTGCCGTCGTCGTCGAGGACCAGCTGCCCCTTGAGGCCGATGTCGGCGACCTGGGTGCGGGCGCAGGCGTTGGGGCAGCCGTTGACGTTGACGGTGATGCCAGGACCTGTCTCTGTGTCGAGGTCTGGAAATCGGCGCTCCAGCTCGGCGACGAGGTCGCGCGCGCGGTTCTTGGTGTCGACGATGGCCAGCTTGCAGAACTCGATGCCGGTGCACGCCATGGTGTTGCGGCGCCACTGCGACGGACGAGCGGACAGCCCGATCTCGTCAAGGGTGCGCAGCAGGCCGTCGACTGCCTCCGGCTGGACGCCGATCAGCACGATCTTCTGGTACGGCGTGAGGCGCGCGCCGCGCACGGCGTACTGGTCCATGGCGTCGGCCAGCGCGACCAGCAGGCTGCCGGAGACGCGGCCGGCGATCGGCGCGACGCCGACGTAGAAGTCGCCGTCCTTCTGCTCGTGGACGCCGACGTGGTCGCGGTGTCCGGTGGGGGAGGCGGGCGACTGCGTGCGCACGAGCCGGTGGCCGAGGTACTCGTTCTCGAGGACCTCACGGAACTTGTCGATGCCCCAGTCGGCGACGAGGAACTTCAGGCGGGCGCGCGAGCGCAACCGCCGGTAGCCGTAGTCGCGGAACACCGACGCGACCGCCTCCCAGACATCGGGGACCTCGTCGAGCGGGATCCAGACGCCGGCCTTCTGGGCCAACATGGGGTTGGTGGACAGGCCACCGCCGACCCAGAGGTCGAACCCGGGGCCGTGCTCGGGGTGGACGGTGCCGACGAAGGCCACGTCGTTGGTCTCGGGGGCGACGTCGTGGCTGGGGTGACCGGTCAGGGCGGTCTTGAACTTGCGCGGCAGGTTGGAGAACCGCTTGTCGCCGATGTAGCGGCGGAAGATCTCCTCCAGCGCCCAGGTGCCGTCGATGATCTCGTCCTTGGCGACCCCCGCCACGGGCGAGCCGAGGAACGGTCGCGGCGAGTCGCCGCAGGCCTCGAGGCTGCTCAACCCGGCCTCGTCGAGCCGGTTCCAGATCTCGGGGACGTCCTCGATGCGGATCCAGTGGTACTGGATGTTCTCGCGGTCGGTGACGTCGGCGGTGTCCCGCGCGAAGTCGACGCCGATCGTGCCCAGCGCCCGCACCGCCTCGGAGGACAGCAGCCGGCCGTCGGAGCGGACCCGCAGCATGAAGTAGCGGTCGTCGAGCTCCTCCTCCTCGAGGATCGCCGTCTTGCCGCCGTCGATGCCCGGACGCCGCTGCGTGTAGAGGCCCATCCAGCGGAACCGCCCGCGCAGGTCGGCGGGGTCGATCGAGTCGAAGCCGCGCTTGGAGTAGATGTGGAGGATCCGGTCGCGGACGTTGAGCGGGTCGTCGTCCTTCTTGGACTGCTCGTTCTTGTTGAGCGGCTCGGTGTAGCCCAGCGACCACTGGCCCTCGGCGCGCTTGGCACGCGGGATCTCGGTGTGACGAGCCGGTTGCGACTGGAAGCGGAGGTCTGGCACGGGACGACGTCCCTTTCGCTGAGGGTGTTCGCTGACGGGCCGCGCGCTTCGTTGAGCGCGGAATGGCGGGTTGGGCGGCTTGGTTTCAGCGAAGCCAACACATCGCGCTGCGCGTGCGCCCCAAGTCCACGTGGCGACGTACCACGAGGTGCTTGCGGGTGGCGGCGATGGTCATGTCAAGAAGTCTCAGGGGTTGGACGTGCTTCTCACAAGGTGAAATCTTGTGATGTGAGACAACTGTCCGAATATCGAGACGCTTGTGTGGATGGTGACGATTGCCCAGCGAATGTTCACGTGTGCCGGGCGGACACCCCTCTCGTCCGGGCGGGCTGCGCCCTTAGTGTGTGCGCCATGACCGGCCTCACCCCTGACGCTCACGCCCCCTCGTTGGCCAAGATCGCCTCCAGCGCCTACGACTCCATCCTCGAGGTGATCGGGTCCGTCGAGCCCCGGATCGCTGATGCGACCCGACAGGAGCTCACCGACCAGCGCGGCTCGCTCAAGCTCATCGCCAGCGAGAACTACGCGTCGCTGCCGGTCCTGCTGACGATGGGCACCTGGTTCAGCGACAAGTACGCCGAGGGCACCATCGGACACCGCTTCTACGCCGGCTGCCAGAACGTCGACACCGTCGAGGCCGTCGCCGCCGAGCACGCCCGCGAGCTGTTCGGCGCGCCCTACGCCTATGCCCAGCCACACTCCGGGATCGATGCCAACCTGACGGCGTTCTGGGCGATCTTGGCCCACCGGGTCGAGGGTCCCGAGCTGGAGAAGCTCGGCGCCAAGAACGTCAACGAGCTCAGTGATGCCGACTGGGAGGAGCTGCGCGGCAAGCTCGGCAACCAGCGGCTGCTCGGCATGTCCCTCGACTCGGGCGGTCACCTGACCCACGGGTTCCGACCCAACATCAGCGGCAAGATGTTCCACCAGCAGCAGTACGGCACCGACCCGACGACGCAGCTGCTCGACTACGACGCGGTGCGGGCCAAGGCTCATGAGTTCAAGCCGCTGATCATCGTGGCCGGCTACTCGGCGTACCCGCGGCGCGTCAACTTCGCCAAGATGCGGGAGATCGCCGACGAGGTCGGCGCGACGCTGATGGTCGACATGGCCCACTTCGCCGGCCTGGTCGCCGGCAAGGTCTTCACCGGCGACGAGGACCCCGTGCCCCACGCCCACGTCACCACCACGACCACCCACAAGTCGCTGCGTGGCCCGCGCGGTGGGCTGGTGCTCGCGCAGGAGGAGTACGCGCCGTCCGTCGACCGGGGCTGCCCACTCGTGCTCGGCGGTCCGCTCAGCCACATGATGGCCGCCAAGGCGGTGGCCCTCGCCGAGGCCCGGCGGCCGGACTTCCAGACCTACGCGCAGTCGATCGCCGACAACGCCCAGTCCCTTGCCGAAGGCCTCTTGAAGCGTGGCGGCAAGCTGGTGACCGGCGGCACCGACAACCACATCGTCCTGCTCGATGTGACGTCGTTCGGACTGACCGGCCGGCAGGCGGAGTCGGCGCTCCTCGACGCGGGTGTGGTGACCAACCGCAACTCCGTGCCCCAGGATCCCAACGGCGCCTGGTACACCTCCGGAGTCCGCATCGGCACCCCCGCTCTGACCACGCGCGGCTTCGGCCACGACGAGTTCGACAAGGTCGCCGAGCTGATGGTCGAGGTGCTCTCCAATACCCAGCCGGGCCAGACCAAGGCCGGCGGCCCCTCGAAGGCGACCTACGTGCTCGCCGACGGTGTCGCCGACCGCGTCAAGGCGCAGTCCGCCGAGATGCTCGACAAGCACCCGCTGTACCCAGGCCTCGAGCTCACCTGACACCGGCTCGCTCCGCTCGCTGTCCCCGCGCGCTGTCACCCTGCGGACGGACCCCTATTCGGCAGCGACGCGGTCGAGGCAGAACCGGGCGATGGCGGCGCGGTCGGTGACCTGGGCCTCGAGGGCGGGGGAGGGCGGCCGGCCGAGGAGCTCGGTGGGCAGGGCTGACAGCCCGGTGAACAGCAGCATGTGGAGTGCGTGACCGCGCCGGACGGCGGTCTGGCTGATGTCGCAGCCCTCGTCGCGAAGGCCCCGCTCGTACGCCGCCAGGTTGCGGTCATCGCGAGCAGCGAGGTCGCCCGCGCGGCAGCGTCCGATCTGGACGTCGCCGACGAGGAGCTGGGCGAGGTCGGCGCCGGGGGGCATCGGCTGCCAAAACCCGTAGTCGATGAGGGTGAAGGACTCGTCGTCCTCGGTGGTCAGCAGGTTGTTGGGGCAGGCGTCGCCATGGGCGGCGAGGACGGGCAGGCCCATCAGCTCCTCGACGTACTGCGGGAGCCGGCCCGCAGCGACCCGCAGGCCGTGGCGGAGGTCGTCGTCGAACGCGGTCGCGACGAGCGGGTGCTGCCAGACACTGTCGTCGTGCAGCTGCGGCAGCACCTGGTTGGCCAGCCGGCCGAGTGCGTAGTCGGCGACCGTGAACGAGTGCTGGCCCACACGAGCGAGATCGGCCACCTGCGGACTGCCGGACAGCCGGCCGAGCAGGTAGGCCGCCCGCTCGTACCTCGCGTCGTCCCACGGTCGCGGCACGACGGTGACCTTCTCGAGCCAGACCGCCGCCGACTTGTCGTCGAGGTCGAAGACGCCGACGGCCCGCGGCATCCGGAGCCCGTCGGGCAGTCGGTCGGCCAGGTCGGAGCGATAGGCCAGCGGCTCGGTGCGCCACGGCACGCTGGCCTCGGCGAAGTCCTTCATCTCGTCGGGGACCATCGCGAAGAACGGCGACCGGCTCCACGACTGGACGACCTTGACGAACAGCTCGTATGGCGTCCGCTCGCCGGCGACGGTGGCGGTGCCCTGCACGACGTAGCGCCCTCCCGTCGTGATCGCCGGTAGGTCGTAGGGGAACTCCGTCACCTCGGAGTCGAGCACTCCGACCTCGGCTGCGGGAGCTCCGAGCAGGCCGGCCACCAGTCCGGTCAGGGTGGTGTCGTCGACGTCGGCGGCACCAAGAGCGCTGCGATCGTGCATGGCCTTCCCTCCGACACGCAGACGAGAAAGTTACTTTACTACCCGTCCGGCTCGGGTCAAGCGCGCGGCCGCCGGCGTCTGGTCACCATGTCGCGAAGGTGGGCCAGCTCCCACTCCGGCAGGCACCCGACCGAGATCACGTGGTCGGCTGCGTCGAGATCGCCCATGAACGCCTTGAACGTGGTCGGGACGTCGACGTCGTGAGCGGCGCGCGAGACGACCCGAACGGGATCTCCGGGCCTGACCTCGCCACCCGAGACGATCGAGAGGTAGGCACCGCTGCGTCCGACCTCGGTGAAGATCCTGAGCCACCCGCGCACGCCCATCCGGGCGGCGAACGTCGCGCACGGGATCCGCGGTCCGGTCACCTCGAGCAGCACCTCGTCGCCCACCGCCCACCGATCGCCGACCAGAGCGGCATCGACGTCGAGGTCGGATGTCGTGAGGTTCTCGCCGAACGAGCCGTTCGCCAGCTCCGTGCCGAGCCGCCGCTCCCAGTAGTCGAGCTCCTCGCGGGCGAACGCGTAGACGGCCTGGTAGTCACCGCCGTGCGACCGGATGTCGCCGATGAAGTCGTCGACCAGGCCGCTGCCGAGACCACCGTGCTTCGGGCCTGGTGCGCGCAGCTTCGCCGAGTCGACCGAACGCTTGCGGATGCCCGTGAACCCGACGCCCTTGGCAGTCGAGGGCTCGCGGCTGCCGATGTTCACCGAGGCGACGTGAGCTGGCATGGAGATGAGCCTAGGAGGCGGCTCAAGATAGTAAAGTCCATTTATGAGCGCGGGCAGAGTCGACGTACTGCCGGAGCTGATGGCCAAGCTCTTCGGCCGCTTGCGCAGCGAGCTCCCGGACAAGGCGCTGGGCGACCTCAGGATGTCTCACGTCCGGGTCATGTCCGCAGTGCCGCCCGAGGGCATCAACGTGACCGAGCTCGCCCGGCTGACAGGGATGACCAAGCAGGGCTGCGGGCAGTTCGTCACGCAGCTCACCGGCACCGGCCACCTCCACAGCGAGCCCGACCCCGACGACGGGCGCGTGCGCATGGTCTTCCGCACGCGCACGGGAGACCGCGTCATGGGCAAGGTGTACGGCGCGCTCGAGCGGATGGAGAGCGACTTCGCGGCCCAGGTCGGCGAGCGGCGCTATGCCACGTTCAAGAAGGTGATGATGGAGCTGACGGGAAGTGCACCAGCTCCGGCATCCTCTCCGCCTGCGCGAACAGCCGCGCGACGGCGTACATGAACGCAGCCAGGTAGCCCAGCCCCGCCACCACACCAACCAGCACCGCTACCGTTCGCCCGGCCGGAGCTGCAAGGATCCCGACCCAGCCGCCGGCGACGAGCCCGTTCACGACGCTGCTGAAGAAGATGGCGCTGGCCATCACCTGCTGGGCCCCGGAGCGCGTGTAGCCCAGACCGTAGGTGCGGACCAGCCCCGGCCTGTCGTCGGTGAACCCCGTGGTCAGATAGGGCTCGAGGCCGGGGTCGAGAGCGACGTACCCTGCCCGCAGCCGATTCATCCCGCGCATCAGCTGGGCATCCTCCAGCGAGGCGTAGTGCACCCGCAGCGTCGTCAGGGTGCCGGTCAGGAGCAGCGCGAAGCCCAACCCCACTGCGAGCGGGCGGAAGGACTCTTGGAGGTTGTGGTTGTTCACGGTGAGGGCGAGCACGACGAGCACGGCCGAGGTGAACGTGAGCTGGGCGGTGATCCGGCTCATCACCTCGCTCCACGTCATCGCGCGGGTCGACAACAGGCTGCTGTGCTCGATGCCGAGCAGCTGGGCGCGCAGGGCTGGCGGGACCGAGACGGGGTCGCTCATCTGACACCTCCGTCAGACGACGGGCGTCGTCCTCTCGACGATGGTCCTCAGTTCGGAGCCGGACGTCGAGAGCGCACCGTAGGTGCCGTCGTAGGACGAGCCGAGGCGGGAGGCGCAGAAGGCGTCGGCCACCTCGGCAGGGGCATGTCGGACCAGGAGGGCGCCTTGGAGGCACGCGGCCATCCGGCCCGCCAGCCTCCTGGCTCCGGCTTCGTGGGAGCCTTGGTCGCCCAGGAGGGCGAGTGTCTGGTCGACGGTGCGGTCGAGGCGCTCGTCGGCGCCGCGGGCGGCGCCGACCTCGGTGATCCAGGCGGCCAGGACCTCCGGTTCGCGTCGCAGTGCGCGGAGCACGTCGAGCGCGTTGACGTTGCCCGAGCCTTCCCACACCGAGTTGAGCGGTGCCTCGCGGTAGAGGAGGGGCAATCCGGACTCCTCGACGTAGCCGTTGCCCCCCAGGCACTCCAGGGCCTCGGCCACGAAGCCCGGGGTGCGCTTGCACACCCAGAACTTCGCCAGGGGCAGCGCGATGCGTCGCAGAGCGGCCTCGTGAGGGTCGTCGATGTGGTCGACCGCCGCGGCCAGCCGGATCGCGAGAGCCGTAGCCGCCTCCGACTCGATGGCGAGGTCGGCGATGACGTTCTGCATCAGGGGCTTCTCGGAGAGCCTCGAGCCGAAGGCGGAGCGATGGGCGACGTGCCAGGACGCCTCGGCCAGGGCGTGTCGCATCAGCGAAGCCGACCCGAGCACGCAGTCGAGCCGGGTGGCGGCCACCATCTCGATGATCGTGCGCACGCCTCGGCCCTCGTCGCCGAGTCGGCGTGCGAGCGTCCCGTCCAGCTCGATCTCCGACGAGGCGTTGGACCTGTTGCCGAGCTTGTCCTTGAGCCGGACCACGTCGAGCGGGTTGCGGCTGCCGTCGGGCAGGGCGCGCGGGACCACGAAGCAGGTGAGCCCGCCGTCGGCCTGGGCCAGCACGAGGAACACGTCGTTCATCGGGGCGGACGTGAACCACTTGTGCCCGTGCAGGGTGTACTCGCCGTCGACACCGGTGGGTCGTGCCTCGGTGAGGTTCGCGCGCACGTCGGAGCCACCCTGCTTCTCGGTCATGCCCATGCCTGCCAGGGCACCGGCCTTGTCCGCGACCGGACGGATGCCCGGGTCGTAGACCGTCGAGGCCAGCGACGGCACCCACTGCTGGGCAACGGCCTCGTCGACGCGCAGGGCCGGCACGGCTGCGTAGGTCATGGAGATCGGGCAACCGTGACCCGGCTCCGTTTGTGACCAGGCCAGGAAGCCCGCCGCCCGGCGTACGTGCGCGTGGGCGTCGCCCTCATCGGAGCGCTCCCACGGCGCCGCCTGCAGCCCGTGACCGACCGCGCGCGTCATCAGCCAGTGCCAGGAGTGGTGGAAGTCGACCTCGTCGACCCGGTTGCCGTAGCGGTCGAAGGCCCGCAGCCGTGGTGGTTGCTGGTTGGCGAGCATCCCGTGCTCACGCGCCTCGGCACCTCCAGCCTCCCGCCCGAGCTCGACCAGGTCCTCGACGGTCTCGGCCGAGGCATGGCGGACGACCGCGTCGACCAGGGCGAGGTCGCTGCTCACGACATCGTGGCCGACGAGGGGAGGCGGCTGGTTGACCGCGACGCGGTTGCTCGTCGGAAACTCTTGCGACGCCATGGAGTCACGGTAGAGGGACCTGCGCTCGTTACCGTAGGCGCATGAGCGCCGCCCCCGACCGTGCCAGCGGCGAGGCTGCGTCGCGCGCGCGACCCGGGCGTGTGGCCGTGGACCCCTGGTGGCAGCGCAGCGCCGCGGCCTTGTGGCGGGTCGTCGTCGCGACCGTGGGCTCGTGCATGCGCCACAGGGTGACCGGACTCGCGGCCGAGGCGGCGTTCTTCGCGGTGTTGTCGGTGCCGCCGCTGATCTTCGCGCTGGCGGGGTCGATCGGCTACGTCTCCGACCAGTTCTCCGCGGCCCAGGTCGAAGACGTGCGCAAGGCGATCATCGAGCTCGCCTCCCGGGGCCTGACCGAGAGAGCCGTCAACTCGATCATCACCCCGACCATCAACGACGTGCTCGAGGGCGGGCGCTTCGACGTGATCTCGGTCGGGTTCGTGCTGGCTCTCTGGTCGGGGTCGCGGGCACTGCACGTGTTCGTCGACACCATCACGATCATGCACGGGCTCGGCGGGCACCGCGGCATCATCAAGACCCGAGCGCTCTCCTTCGGCCTCTACCTGCTGGCGGTCGTGACGGGCATCGTCTCGCTCCCGCTGCTGGTCGCCGGTCCCTCGCTGGTGCGCCAGTGGCTGCCGGAGCGAGCTGAGTTCCTGATGGGGGCCTACTGGCCGGCAGTGCTGGTGATGAGCATCTGCTTCCTGGCGACGCTCTACCACGTCTCGGTACCGGTGCGGACCAACTGGACCTTCAACCTGCCGGGTGCGACGTTCTCGCTGGCCTGCTGGATCGTGGGCTCCTTCGTGCTGCGGTGGTTCCTCACCGTCACCGCCGCCGACTCGCGCTCGATCTACGGACCGCTGGCCGCACCCATCGCCGTACTCCTCTGGCTCTACCTGCTCTCCATCGCCGTGCTCATCGGAGCGGCCGTCAACGCGTCGTTCGACTCCGTCTTCCCGCAGAAGGCCACCACGTCCGCGCGGCTCGAGTTGGTGCAGCGGCTGCGCAGCCGGATGGCGCTGGAGAGCTACGGCCACAAGCCCGACGACCCTGACGATCAGGCGGCCGACGGCGACGAGTCGCCAGGGAAGACGCCGGGCGAGGGTCTAGATTCGGGGCGTGCCGGACGAGCCGACTGACCAGCAGCGCCTGCTGGTCGACCCCCATCTCGGCGTCAGCCGGATCGCGCTGCCCGACCGGGTGCGGTCTCCCTGGTGGGAGCTGGGCCGCCGGCTGCTGGCGGCGATGATCATCCTGGTCGGCACCGTGCTGATCGTGTACCTCGACCGCACCGGCTACCGCGACGGGAACGACCCGCCGAGCTACGGGGTCAACCTCGTCGACTCGATCTACTACACGACCGTCACGCTCAGCACGACCGGCTACGGCGACATCGCACCGGTCACTACCCGGGCCCGGTTGATCAACGCGTTCGTCATCACGCCGGCTCGCATCGGGTTCCTGGTCCTGTTGATCGGCACCACACTCGAGGTGCTGGCCTCACAAGGCCGGGAGATGTTCCGGGTCGCCCGCTGGAGGAAGCACATGGGAGAGCACATCATCATCGTCGGCTACGGCACCAAGGGCCGGAGTGCCGTCGAGACCCTCGTCAACAACGGCCAGGACCGTGAGGCGATCGTGGTGGTCGACAAGGGGTCCACGGCACTCGCCGACGCCCACGCCGACGGTCTCGCGGTCGTGACGGGCGATGCCACCCGTCGCGAGGTGCTGCAACGCGCCGGTGTGTCGACAGCCAGCCACGTCATCATCACCACCGACCGCGACGACTCCAACGTGCTCGCGACCCTGACCGTGCGCCAGCTCAACCCGGATGCGTGGATCGTCTCGGCCGTGCGCGAGCAGGAGAACGTGCCGCTGATGAAGCAGTCGGGCGCGGACTCCGTCATCACGTCCTCTGACGCGGTGGGCCGGCTGCTAGGCCTCTCCACGCTGTCACCGACGTTGGGCTCGGTGATGGAGGACCTGCTGACCTACGGCGAGGGGCTCGAGGTTGCCGAGCGCGCCCTGCTCGTCCCCGAGGTCGGCAAGCAGCCCCAGCAGCTTCCCGACCAGGTCATCGCCGTGGTGCGTGACGAGAAGGTCTACCGCTACTTCGACCCCGTGGTCACCCAGCTCGCGCGCGGCGACCGGCTCATCGTCGTACGGCCGGCCAAGGACCTCCCGTGGGCGCCTCGGCCGGGCACCCACGACGAGGAACTGGCCGAGGAGGAGACCTGACAGTGACAGCGCTGGCGGCGCCCCGGGCGGTCGCACCCACGCGCCCCGGGCTACCGGTCGCGTTGGTGTTCCTCGTCGTCGCGAGCCTGCTCGGCGTGATGGCACGGACCATGTTGGTGCCGGGTGCCGAGTTCGCGGCCGTGTGGCCGTCAGCCGGCATCACAGTGCTGTGGCTGCTGGTCAGGCAGGCGCGAGCGATCAGCATCGACACCGCGCTGCTGTTCGGGTCGATGTTCGGCTTCGGACTGTTGATCGACGTGCCCACCTGGATGGCGGCCTCGGTCGCCTTGTGCCACACGCTCCAGACGGTGGTGATCGTCCAGCTGATGCGTAGGTTCGTCCCCGAACTGTGGGGATGCGGCGGCACCCGGGCCCTGGACTCGCCCCGGCTGCTCGCCCGCTACCTGGCGAGCATCGGGGGCGGAGTCCTCGCGAGCGCTGCCCTCATCGCGGTCGTGTGGTCCGTGGCCGACGACCCGGACGTCGGGCTGGACGTGCTGATGTGGCTGGGCCGCAACATCTGCGGGATCCTGCTGGTCACCACGGCCGGCCTGCTCATCGGTCAACGCCTGTCGCAGCCACGCCCCCGGGAGAGGCTGTGGGACGGCAGCACGCTGGAGTTCCTCGCTGCCTGCCTGGCGGGCGTGGCGGTCTACTTCGTCGTGTTCGTGGTGGGCTCCGAGTCCTTGCTCTTCCTCGTGCTCGGCGTGCTGATCTGGTGCGGGGTCCGGTTCAGCACGCTGATGAACTCCCTGCACATGCTGGCGCTCGGGTACCTCGCGATCTACGCGACGTTCCAGGGGTCGGGCCCGTTCACCGAGCAGGACCGGATCACCAACGCGGTGCTCGTCCAGCTGTTCGTGGTCGCCACGGCGTCCACGGGACTGGCGCTGTCCACCGGCCTCGACGAACGCGCCCGGCTCCACTCCGAGCTGCGCCAGAACGCGGAGGAGATGGCCTACCAGGCGCAGCTGACGGACGCGGTGGTGAACTCCATGGCCGAGGGTCTGGCCGTCGTCGACGACTCGGGCCGCTGGCTGCTGCGCAACGCGGCAGCCACGAAGGTGGGCGGCTTCCCCGGAGACCTGCGTGCTCTGCTCGCCGCGGCGGCCGGGCCCGAGGATCCGCTGGCTCGTGCCCTGGCCGGACAGACCGTGCGCGACATGGAGATCCGCGTGGCCGATCCGCCTGCAGCTGGCCGGATCCTGGCCGTCTCGGCCACGCCGCTGCCGCGCGACAGCGTCACCGGGCGTGCCCGAGCGCTGCTGATCTTCCGCGATGCCACCATCGAGCATGCGCGGCGCGTCGACCTCACCGCCTTCGCGCAGGTGGTCGCCCACGACCTGCGCAACCCGCTCGCCGCCGTCGAGGGCTGGACGGAGATGATGGCGGTCGAGCTCGGGGACGGAACGGCCGGGCCCGCCCTGGTGCGGGACTACGTCGACAGGGTCGGCACCGGCACCCGGCGGATGAAGGCGCTCATCGAGGATCTGCTGGGCCGAGCCACCCACGACG
This sequence comes from Nocardioides agariphilus, assembly GCF_015352445.1. Lineage (GTDB taxonomy): Bacteria > Actinomycetota > Actinomycetes > Propionibacteriales > Nocardioidaceae > Nocardioides > Nocardioides agariphilus. The sequence continues at coordinate 49,628 of NZ_JADKPO010000004.1, read as the reverse complement.
CGACGCTGCAGCTGCGCCGCGTCGACCTCGAGGCGGTGGTCAAGGAGGTGGCGGCCGACCACTCGGCCAACGGGCACGTGCGGGTCGGACACATCCCCGACGCCCAGGCCGACCCCGCGCTCGTCCGACAGCTGTTCGACAACCTGATCGCCAACGCGCTGAAGTTCGTGCCGCCCGGGAGCGACCCGTGCGTGCAGGTGACGGGTCGGCGCACGGACTCGGGGACCGTGGCCGTGACCGTGGCTGACGAGGGCGTCGGGCTGCCCGAGGGGTCGCACGAGCGGATCTTCGAGCAACGCCAGCGTGCGCATGCGTCGTCCTATGACGGCCGCGGTCTGGGCCTGGCCATCTGCCGCCGCATCGTCGAGCGACATGGCGGGTCCATCGTCGCTCGCGACAACGACGGTCGGGGTGCGGTCTTCGAGTTCACGCTGCCCGCGCCGGACTGATGCGCACCGAACCGAGGCCGCTGGCATTGCCTGCGACACGGGCTAGCGCCAGACCGCCTCGGAGCGCTCGACGAGGTCGGTCACGACGCCCTCGATCGTGCCGGTGCGCTCGTAGGCCCCGCGCTGACGGGTGGCGCCGGTCGCGCCGAGCAGTCGCTCGTAGCCGGCTGTCACCAGATCGAGGTCGCCAGCCTCCTCGAGGGCTGGACCCATGCGCTCGACCAACGAGGCGAGCACGTCGCGGGCCGGTGCGAGCGCGCGCTCGACGGGATGGACCAAGGTGCCGGCCAGGGCATAGCGACTGGCCCGCCACGCCGCTGCCCGCAACAGCTTGCTGCGCCATGGGCGCGGCGGTTCCCCTTCTGCCCACTCGCGGGCCGCGGTGGTGGCGATCGCACGGGTGGTCGCAGCGATCACGAGCGCGTCGTCGGGATCTGTGCACACGTCAGCGACCCTGATCTCGACGGTCGGCCACTCGGCGGCCAGACGCGCCTCGAAGTAGACCATCCCCGGATCCCTCGCCGCCCCGGTGGCCATCAGGCCCTCGACCAGCTCGTCGTAGGTCGCAGGGTCGCCGAACAGCTCGGTGGCACCGCCCGTCGGCCAGCGGCTCCAGACCTGGGCACGCCACGATGCGTAGCCGCTGTCGTGACCCTCGGAGTACGGCGAGTTGGCGCTCAGCGCGAGGACGATCGGGAGCCACGGGCGTAGCCGGTCGATGATGCCGACGCCCTCCTCGCGAGACTCGATGCCGATGTGGACGTGCATGCCGCACGTGCCGGCGTTGCGGGCAGTGGCGCCGAACTCGTTGACCATGTCGCGGTAGCGGTCCTTGGGCGAGATCTCGACGTCCTCGACGGCGAACGGAGCGGTGCCGCAGGCGATGGCCGCCACGCCCACCTCGCGGGCGGCCTCACCCAGCAGCCGACGAGCCTCGACCAGCTGCTGCCGGGCATCGGCCATCTCCGTGCAGGGTTCGGTGCGGGTCTCGAGCATGTGCTCGAGCAGCTCGTGGTCGACGAGGTCGTGACCGGCGGGCACCTTGCGTAGCACGGCCGCCGCGCGCTCGACGACCCGACCGCCATCGGGGTCGACCAGCAAGAACTCCTCCTCGACCCCGAACGTGCGTGCCCCCATGAAGGCCGTCAGCCCGCGAACGCGGTGAGGGCCGCTTCGTTGAATGCCGGGAGGTCGTCGGGGTTGCGACTGGTCACGAGGTTGCCGTCGACGACGACCTCCTTGTCCTGCCAGGTGGCCCCGGCGTTGCGCAGGTCGGTCTGGAGGCTCGGCCACGAGGTCAGCGTGCGACCACGCACCACGTCGGCCTCGACGAGCGACCACGGCGCGTGGCAGATGGCGGCGACGGGCTTCGCGCTCGCGAAGAAGCTCTTGATGAACGCCACCGCGTCCTGGTCCAGGCGCAGCGCGTCAGGGTTGGCGACGCCACCCGGGAGGACCAGACCGTCGAACGAGTCGGCGTCGGCATCGGCGAAGGTGACATCGACCTCGAAAGTGTCGCCCCTGTCGAGGTGGTTGAACGCCTGCACCTTGCCCTTCTCCATCGAGACCAGGACCGGTTGTCCGCCTGCCTCCTCGACCGCCTCCCACGGCGAGGTCAGCTCGACCTGCTCGATGCCCTCGCTCGCCACGGCGAACGCGATCTTCTTTCCCGTGAGGTTGCTCATGCTGGCCACGCTAGGCCGGGCGGCCGGCCCGGACATCACTCGCAGGGGTGGGACGACCACTCCCCGCGCGATCCCCGCATGACTACTGTCACTTGTATGGCCACGAGCGTGTACGTCGCCGCCGTAGAAGGCTTCACGGGCAAGTCGACGGTCGCCCTCGGCGTACTCGAGCAGCTCTCGCGTCGCGTGGAGCGAGTCGCCGTCTTCAGGCCGGTGGTCCGGGGCGATGCCGCGACCGACTACGTGCTCGACCTGCTGGTCTCGCACGAGGCGGTGCATCTGACCTACGACGAGTGCGCGGGCGTGACGTACGCCGAGCTGCACCGTGACCCCGAGGCGGCCCTGGACCGCATCGTCGAGAGGTTCCACCAGGTGGCCGAGCAGGCCGATGCGGTCGTGGTGGTGGGCAGCGACTACACCGACGTCGGCGCACCCACGGAGTTCTCGTTCAACGCCAAGATCGCCGCCAACCTGGCCAGTCCGGTGCTCTTGGTGCTCAATGCCCACCATCGCACTCCAGAGGAGGTGCGGACCGCGGCCGACCTCGCGCTGACCGAGCTGCGGGGCAACCACGGCACGCTGTTCGCGGTGGTGGCCAACCGGGCAGACGCCGAGGACCTCGACGGCGTCGTGAAGGGCCTGGAAGGAATCGGTGCGCCCGCCTTCGCGCTGCCGGAGGAGCCGCTCCTGAGCGCGCCGTCGATGGCGGACCTGATGAGGTCCTGCCACGGCCACCTGGTCCACGGCGAGGAGTCATTGCTCACCCAGGAGACGACCGGCATCCTGGTCGCGGCGATGACGCTGCCGCACGTGCTCGACCGTCTCTTCGACGGTGCGGTCGTCGTCACGCCCGGCGACCGGCCCGAGGTGGTGCTGGGTGTGCTCACGGCCCAGGTCAGCGCCAACTTCCCGCAGATGGCCGGCATCGTGCTCAACGGCGGCTTCGAGCTGCCCGAGCAGGTGACCCGGCTCATCGACGGACTCGGCACCACGATGCCGATCGTGGCGACCTCGATGGACACCAGCGAGACCACGCGCGCTCTGACGTCCGTACGCGGCAGGCTGCAGAAGGACTCGCCGCGCAAGGTCGCGACCGCCCTGAGGATCTTCGAGGAGCGAGTGGACGGGGACGTGCTGCTCGACCGGCTCGAGGTCGCCCGGACGACCGCCGTCACCCCGTTGATGTTCGAGCACCAGCTCATCGACATGGCGGTCGCCGATCGACGGCACATCGTGCTGCCCGAGGGTGACGACGACCGGATCCTGCAGGCCGCTGACATCGTGCTGCGGCGCCGCATCGCCGAGCTGACGATCCTGGGCGAGGCGCAGGCCATCCGACAGCGCGCAGCCCTGCTGGGTGTGGACATCTCGGCGGCCCGGTTGCTCAGCCCGACGGACCCCGAGCTGCGCGGGCGGTTCGCCGCGGCGTACCACCAACGCCGCAAGCACAAGGGAATCGACCTCGAGCGAGCCCGCGACATCGTCATCGACGTGAGCTACTTCGGCACGATGATGGTCGAGCTCGGCCTGGCCGACGGCATGGTCTCCGGCGCCGCCCACACCACCGCGCACACCATCAGGCCGGCGCTCGAGGTGGTGCGCACCGCGCCGGACGTCTCGGTGGTGTCGTCGGTCTTCTTCATGTGCCTGCGCGACCAGGTGCTGGTCTACGGCGACTGCGCCGTCAATCCCGACCCGACGGCGGCACAGCTCGCCGACATCGCGTTGGCGTCGTCGCGAACGGCCGCGGCGTTCGGCATCGAGCCGCGCGTGGCGATGCTGTCCTACTCGACCGGGGGCTCCGGTGCCGGCTCCGACGTCGACAAGGTCATCGAGGCGACGGCGATGGTGCGCGAACGTGCGCCCTCGCTGCTCGTCGAGGGACCGATCCAGTACGACGCGGCGATCGACGCGGCGGTCGCGCGCACCAAACTGCCTGGCAGCCAGGTTGCGGGCCGGGCCACGGTCTTCGTGTTCCCCGACCTCAACACCGGCAACAACACCTACAAGGCGGTGCAGCGATCCGCAGGGGCGCTGGCCGTCGGGCCGATCCTGCAAGGCCTCAACAAGCCGGTGAACGACCTGTCCAGAGGCGCGTCGGTGCGCGACATCGTCAACACCGTGGCGATCACCGCGATCCAGGCCCAAGCCAGTGACCAGCGAAGATGAGCGACCCGTCCTACGTCCTGGTCGTCAACGCAGGCTCGTCGTCGCTGAAGTACCGCCTCGTCGACGGCGAGACCGGCGAGGCTCCCGCCGACGGGATCGTCGAGCGGATCGGTGAGTCGAGCGGGCGGCTCAAGCACACCGTGGGCGACGCCGTGCACACCGAGGAGCGTGCGTTCGCCGACCACGAGGAGGCCCTCCAGGCGGCACTCGACGCGTTCGAGGAGCACGGACCCTCGCTGGCCGATGCTGGCGTCGTCGCGGTGGGCCACCGGGTCGTGCACGGCGGCGAGCGGTTCTCGAAGCCCACGCTGATCGACGACCAGGTCGTGGCCGCCGTCGAGGCTCTGGTCCCGCTGGCGCCGCTGCACAACCCGGCCAACCTCGAGGGCATCGCTGTGGCTCGCAGGCTGTTCCCCGAGCTGCCGCAGGTCGCGGTCTTCGACACGGCCTTCCACCAGACGATGCCGCCGGTGGCCTACACCTACGCCGTACCGCGGTCCTGGCTGACCGACCACCACGTCCGCCGCTACGGCTTCCACGGCACGTCCCACGCCTACGTCGCACGCACCGCAGCCGCAGCCCTCGGGCGTCGCGTCGAGGACGTCAACGTGATCGTCCTGCACCTGGGCAACGGGGCGTCCGCCGCCGCCGTACGCGGCGGGTTCTCGGTCGACACCTCCATGGGTCTGACGCCCCTCGAGGGGCTGGTGATGGGCACGCGCTCCGGCGACCTCGACCCGGCTGTGCACATCCACCTGCACCGGTCGCTGGGGTGGTCGCTGGAGGAGATCGACCGCTTGCTCAACCGCGAGTCGGGGCTCAAGGGCCTGGCCGGCGCCAACGACTTCAGGGAGATCGAGCGGTTGCGTGCGGAGGGCGACGAGGCCGCCACCTTGGCCTTCGACGTCTACTGCTACCGGATCCGCAAGTACGTCGGCGCCTACTCCGCCGTGCTCGGCACCGTCGACGCGGTGGTCTTCACCGCCGGTGTGGGCGAGAACGGACCCGAGGTCCGCGCCGCCGCCCTGTCCGGCCTCACCGCCCTCGGCATCGAGGTCGACCCTGGCCGCAACGCCGGCCCGGTCTCCGGTCCCACGCGGATCTCGAGCGACTCCTCTGCCGTGGCCGTGCTCGTCGTACCGACTGACGAGGAGTACGAGATCGCCCGCCAGGCCCTGGCCGTGGTTCGCCGTCAGTGACGAACGTGCTGTCTGAAGTCACTTGGGACAGCACGAACGTCACGGACGGCGATCATGACGGCCGCAATCTCCGCGGGAACCCGGTGTCGGCTGACTCGGCGGGGGAGAGCAGGGCGGTCACAGCGAGGCAGGGCGCGCCGTCGGGGCGGGCGAGGACGGGGTCAAGGGAGAGGTGGGCGAGCTGGGGTACGTCGGCAGCCAGCCGGCCCACCGCCACCAGCAGTCGCTCGAGGGCCTCGACGTCGACGCGCTCGTGACCGCGGACCCCGTCGAGCAGTGGCCAGATGCGCAGGGTGCGCAGGGCCCGGGCCGCGTCGGACGGGGCGATCGGCGCGAGCAGGTGAACCTCGTCCTGCAGCATGTCGCCAGCCCGCCCGCTGACTCCGATGCGCACCAGCGCCCCGTAGGCGTCGTCTCGGAACGCCTCGACCGCCAGTTCCACACCGCCTTCGGCGTGGGCGGTCTCGATGTCGTACGGCGACAGCAGTGGCCCGGCATCCGGGCCGGTCAGCAAGGCGGGGCTACCGCCTCCTTCGGCCAGGCGCTTGGTAGCCCACGTGCGGGCATCGCTCGCGCGGGCGGTGTCAACCGGCGCCTGGTCCTCCGAGGACACCCTGCGCCAGGCGGCGTAGCGCGTCGCGCGGGCCAGCGCTATGACGGCGACCAGCGGCGTGCGGAAGACCGTGAGCCCCGGCATGGCCTGGTCGGGAGCCGCGTCGGAGGCGACCACGACGACCGGCTTGGCCGCCACGAGAGCGGCCTCGGCCACAGCGGTGCGCAGGGCGACCGGATCGGCCAAGGTCGTCGGCACCAGAGCGACGACGGCCGCGTCGACCTCACCCGAACCGAGGAGCGCGCCGACCACGGAGCGCAGCGCGTCAGGGTCGACGGAGGCTCCGACATCGACAGGGTTGGCCGCTGCCACCAGCGGCGCGAGCTGCTCCAAGGAGGACTGCGCCTGGTCGGACAGGCGTGGCACCGAGAGGCCCTCGCCCTCGGCCATGCCGGAGACGAGCAGGCCCATGCCGCCGGCGTTGCTGACCACCGCGACCCGGAAGCCCTCGGGGAGCGGCTGCTGGGTGAGCACGGCTGCCGCCTCGGCGATGTCGGCAGCGCCGCGACACGAGATGACACCGGCCTGGGCGAACAAGGCGGGGACGCCGACGCTGCCTCCCGGAGTAGTCCCGCCGACGACGGCCAGCAGCGGCTTGCGTTCGGCGAAGCGCCGCGCGGTTCGGGCGAACTTCACGGCGTTGCCGAAGGACTCGAGGTAGAGCGCCGCCACCGTCACCCGCTCGTCGTCTCCCCACGCCGCCAGCAGATCGTTGCTCGAGACGTCCAGCTTGGCCCCGAGGGAGACGAACGAGTGCACGCCGACCCCCTGGCCGCGAGCCAGGTCGAGCACCGTGAACCCGACGCCGCCCGACTGGGTCGCCACCGCCAGCCCGCCGGCTACCGGCAGGGTCCGCGCGAACGACGCGTTCAGGGTGCCGACGGCTCCCAGGCTGAGCACGCCCTGGGAGTTGGGCCCCACCAGGCGCACGCTGTGGGCCCTGGCCATCGCAACCAGGTCGCGACCCACAGGCTCACCGTCACCGGTGACGCCGGACGAGACGACGACCGCGGCGCCCACGCCGGCCGCGCACGCGTCGGCCACCACGTCGTGCACCTCGCGGGGCGGCACCACGACGACTGCGAGGTCGACGGGCTCGGGGATCGCGGCGATCGTGGCGTACGCCGGGAGGCCCGCGATCACGTGCCCCTCCTCGACCGCAGCCGGGTGGACCACGCACAGTCGGCCGGAGTAGTCGCCAGCGGCGATCGCGTCGAGCACCGCGCGGCCGATGCCACCGGCGGCCCGCCGTACGCCCACCACCGCGACGCTCTCGGGTGCGAGCAGTGGGCGCAGCGAACGCGCCTCGGAGCGCCACTCGCGTCGGTCGGAGGCGTCGAGCGCCGCGGCGCTCACGTCGGTGCGCAGCTCGACCGACACCTCGCCGTGCTCCGCGCGGCGTGAGACCGCGAAGCCAGCGCCGCGGAAGACACGCAGCATCCCGTAGTTGTCGGCCAGCACGTCGGCGTCGAAGCGGTTCAGCCCATGGGTACGGCCAACCGCCGCGAGGTGCTCGAGCAGAAGGCTGCCCAGGCCCCTGCCGCGGTCCTGGTCGGAGACCAGGAAGGCGACCTCGGCCTGCTCGGCCGACAAGACCTCGGCCGTGGCCAGTCCGGCCAGCCGTCCCCGCACCAGCGCGACCAGAGCGAACTGGTCGGTGTGCGCCGGGTCGAACAACCGGTCGACGTACCGGCGGCCGGCCTCCCTGCTGGCGGTGAAGAACCGGAGGCGCAAGGTGTCCTCCGACACGTGCTCGTGCAGGTCGAGCACCGCTTCGCGGTCCTCAGGACGCAGCGAGCGGATCACCGCGATGGAGCCGTCGGCGAGCAGGACGTCGGAGGGCCCCACGACCCACTCGTTGGGTGAGGCCTGCGACGTGGGCACGGGCCCATCCTGCCGTTCTCGTCGGTCCTGGTGCGAGGGTCGTCGCCACGGCCTGTCGTCGGGGTGAGCCATCGGTGCGGGCCGCCGCCTAGGCTGGCCCGGTGTCGACTGAGCAGCCGCTGCCTCCCGAGGAGGCGTCACCGTCCGATCCCGCCGCGCCGGACCCGGTGACGCACCAGGATCATCCGGTCCGGCGGGCGAGCCGTGACGACGACCCGCTGCGGCGCTCTCGCACCAGCGTGCTGTGGTTGGCGACGATCGGCCTCGGCGTCGTACTCGTCCTCCTGGTGGTGCTGATCCTCCAGAACACCCAGCAGGTGACCGTCTCCTTCCTCTGGTGGGAGGGCACCCCACCGCTGGCCGCGGCGCTGCTCATCGCGGCCGCGGGAGGCATCGCCATCACGGCGATCGCTGGCTCGCTGCGCATCATCCAGCTGCGGCGACGGGTCAAGCGTCGATGAGCCGCACCAGGGCCGTTGCCAAGCACAGCAAACGGGTGCTGCTCGAGGTCATCGGATGGACCCTGGTGGTGGCGGGCATCGCAGCGCTGGTGCTGCCCGGTCCAGGTCTGCTCGCCATCTTTGCCGGCCTGGTGATCCTGTCGCAGCAGTACGAATGGGCCGAGCGCCGCGTGGAGCCGGTGAAGAAGAGGGCTCTCGAGGGCGCTTCCGACAGCGTGCAGACCTGGCCGCGCATCGTGATCGCCAACCTGTGCGCTCTGGCGATCGTGGGCTTCGGAGTGTTGTGGCTGCTGCAGCCTGACTCGCCGGGCTGGTGGCCGGTCGACGACAAGTGGTGGCTGTTCGGCGGCTGGGCGCCAGGCATCACGCTGGTGTTGTCGGGACTTTTCGCGATCGCGATGATCGCCTACAGCTACCGGCGCTTCCGCGGCGCTCCCTACGAGGAGGACTCGTGACCCGACCCGTCGCCGTGATCATCGCCGCCGGACCGGGCGTGAGTGGCTCGCTGGCGCGACGGATGGCGCGAGAGGGCTACGACCTGGCCCTGGTCGGTCACCAGGAGGAGGCGCTCGTCGAGCTGGGCGGTCAGCTCGAGAAGCTCGGTGCCACCGTCAGCCACGCCGTTGCCGACGTGACCGACGCCGCGGTCGCCACTGCTGCCGTGCGCGGACTGGCGCACGGCCATGGCCGCGTCGACTGGCTCCACTTCAACCCGAGCGCCTTCAGGCACAAGGACCCGCTGTCGCTGACCTCCGCCGAGCTGCTCGATGACGTCGGCCTCGGCGTCGGCGCGCTGCTCACCGCACTTCAAGCAGTGCATCCACTCCTGCAGCCGGGTGCGCGGGTGACCGCGACCGGCAGCATGGCCGCGGACAGCCCGTGGAACGAAGCGGCCTCCCTGGGTGTGCAGAAGGCCGGCCTGCGCAACCTGATCCGCAGTATCGACACCACTCTCGAGCCACAGGGCATCAGGGCCGTGTCGTTGACGGTGCGGGGCACGCTGGGCAAGGAGGGGCCCTTCACCCCCGACCGGGTGGCCGATGCCATCTGGGCGGCCGCCCACCAGGACGAGTCCGAGTGGCGCACCGAGGTGCCCTACACCGGCTGAGGTTTTGGTCGAGCAGGCGCCGGTGCCTGGGCGAAGGCTCCTGCGAGCAGGGCCGCGCCGAGCGCGAGGAGATCGAGGTCACCCGCGACCGCCGCGAACCCCGCAAGCGCCAGGGCCGGCTCGAGCCAGCTCACCTGACGGGCCGCGGCGAGTGCGGCCAAGGTGCCCACCACACCCAGCACGAACACGGCGAAGCCGCCGGGCGTGCCGAGCGCCACGCCCAGCACACCGAGGGCAGCTCCCACAACAGCCACGGTGACGATCCGGCGGTGCGCGGCCACGCGGCGTACGCCGGCAGCCACCGCGACGAACGCCAGGAGCGCGCCGCCGAACGCGAGGTGGGCCAGCGCCGTCCACGGCTGGTCCCCCAGGTCGCCGTGGCGACCGTCAGCCCAGCGCATCAGGGCAGCGGCCAGGAGGAGTCCGGGTCCGGTGAGGCGGGCGACGAGCGTGGGGGAGCGGTGCATGCTTCCACGGTGCGTCGCACAGCCGGCGTACCGAAGGGGGATGACCCCGGAGTCGACCCTGAACCGGCGTCACGACGTCATGCGTTGTGCCCGCGCTGGTGACCGACTCGCCTCACGTCTGCTCGTACGCCGCCCACGCGCCACCTCCGTCGCCAGGGCGTCCAGGGGCTGGGCGAACTCGACCAGCGGGTCGGCGACAGCGGCCAGCCACGCCTGAGCGGCGGCGAGCCCGGGGCTGGCGATCCCGTAGAGCCGCCGGGTGCCTTCCGCGCGCACCGTGACCAGCCCCGCATCGCGCAGCACCTTGAGGTGCTGGGAGACCGCCGGCTGCGAGATGCGTACGTCGGCTCGCAGGGCCGCCACCAGCGCACCGACCGTCGACTCACCCTCGGAGAGAAGCTCGAGGACGCGCCGCCGCGTCGGGTCGCCGAGCGCCTCGAAGATGCCGCTCAACCCGGCAGCTCGTCGTCCGGAGCCGGGGGCACGGTCGTGTAGGCGTCGAAGACGGCGCTCGCGGCGCTGTCGGCCGCGTCGCGGGAGTCGCCGTCGGCCACGGCGGCATCGGCCCATCCAGCGGCGGCGACCTCGAGGTAGGCCCGGCCGTCCTGCGAGAGGTTCCAACCAGCCTTCACCTCGGGATCGACGTCCTCGCCGGAGTCCAGATGCATGCCGATCCCGACCAGTCCCAGGTCCCAACCGAGCCCGACGGCCCCGGGTCCGAACTGCTCCCACATCTGCGGATCGACCGCCGCGGTGTGCACGAGCTCGAGGGTCGTGCCGCCGTCGCCGGGAGTCAGCGAGACGGTCAGCCAGGAGACCATGCCGCCGAACTCCCAGGTCACCGAGAACGCCTCCGGCGCTGCGCAGCGCTCGATGGTGCCGCCCGCGTTGCCCTGCAGCTGGTAGCTGCCGCCCTCGACCAGGTCGCCCTCGATGGGAAGGAACCATCGGGGGATCCGCTCGGGGTTGGTCAGGCAGTCCCACAGGTCGTCGCGGTCGGTCGGGTAGGTGCGCCGGGCCACCGCGGTCCGGACCTGCCGGCCGTCGCGCTCGCTGGTGCGGACCTCGCGGGTCACCAGGCTCGCGGACTCGATGGGGTCGAACATGCCTGTCCTTTCATAAGTGAAAACTTATGAACCACTCAACCAGTGAAGGGCCCCCGACGCAACGGCGACCGTCGGGTCGGCCGTCTCGATCGCGCCGATCGGGTGCGGGTGAAAAGAGGGCGACACGGATTCCAACCTCGGGCCCGGCCTCTGCGTCTTGACGGTGTGACCAGCGATGGTCACCCTCTTTCCGCCCGTCACGCCGACACTTACCAAGGAGAACCGCCATGACCCGCCTTCGGGAGAACTTCGCCTCGCACCGACGGTCCTACGCCGTCATCGCCGGTCTCGCCGTTGCAGCTCTCCCGCTGCAGTCGGCGTACGCCGCCCTCGCGCCAGCCCACAACGAGCAGGTCGCGCTGGTCAACGGCAGCGACAAGCAGCTGTCCAACAAGAGCCACATCAACGGCACCGCGGCAGTGGCGAGCGCCGACGGAAGGTACGTCGTGTTCTCGACCGACGCCGCCCTCGTGCCGGCCGACAAGAACGGCGTCGACGACGTCTACCGTCGCGACACCGTCAACGGCACCACGTTGCTGGTCAGCCAGCGGGGCGGGAAGGCCGGCAACGACTACAGCTTCGAGCCGACGATCTCCTCCAACGGCCGTCGGGTGGCATTCACCACGTGGGCAACCAACCTGGCCAAGGACACCAACGGCTCCACGCTCGACGTCCTCGTCAAGGACCTCCGGACCGGCGCCATCCGCCGGGTGTCGGTCAAGTCCAACGAGCAGCAGACGGGCCGCAACAGCTTCTCGCCGGTCATCTCCGGCAACGGCCGTTTCGTGTCCTTCCAGACCTTCGGCAGCTTCTCGGCCAAGGACCAGGACGCCAAGGAGGACGTCTACGTGCGCGACCTGCTCAACGGCACCACCAAGCAGGCTTCCTTGGCGCCCGGCACCAACAAGGACATCCCCGGCTCCATGCTCAACGGTGACATCAGCGACGACGGCACGAAGGTCGTGTTCGGCCGCAACACCAAGCTGTGGGTGCGCGACATGGCTGCGGGCAGGACCACCCTGTTCCACTCCGAGCCGGCCTCGGCGCCCTGCCAGTCCTTCCCGACCGGCAGCTCCGGGCGCCCGGTGATCTCCGGCAACGGCCGGTACGTCGCGTTCTCGTCGTGCGCCGCCTCGCTCCCGGGTGAGACGGGCGCGTTCGTCGACATCTACCGCAAGGACCTGACCACCGGCGAGATCGTCGCGGTCCACGGGCAGGGCAACGGCCACTCCTTCCTGCCGAGCCTCTCGCGCAGCGGCCGGTACGTCGGCTTCGGCTCCGAGGCCTCCGACCTGGTCGTGGGTGACGACGAGGGCCAGACCGACGCGTTCGTCGCGGACATGGTCGCCGGCACCGTGGTCCGTGCCTCGCAGAACGCCGGCGGGGTCGGTGCCAACAACGTCAGCGCCTCGACCGCTGCCGCCATCAGCGCCGACGGCCAGTCGCTGGTCTACACGTCCTACGCCGACAACCTGGTCCCCGGCGACCGCTTCGACGAAGAGGAGACCTTCGTCTGGCGGGCCGCTTCCTGACCGGCCTCCTTCGGGTCGTGTGCCTGACGCGGCGCTGTAGCGCTGCCTCAGGCACACGACCCGTTGGTGCGTGGGCGGTCCGCGGCTAGCCGACCTGGAAGTCGAGGCTGGCGACCGGGTTCTCGAACTCGCCCAACCGCAGTGAGACCTGCACCTGCCACAGCCCCTTGCTCGGCACGACGACCCGACCTTCGAAGGTTCCGGACCCGGTGGGTGCGAGAGGTACGTCGCCGCCCAGGTTCGCGCTGGTGATCCGCACTCGCGGCGGCTCGGTCGCGGGGGCCGCGTCGCCGGTGGCATCACGCAGCCGAATCGTCACGGTGTTCATCCCGGTGACGCCGGGGGAGAGGGTGACGAACACCTCGAGGTCGCCGAGCTCGGACCGGGCGGTCTGCGCAGCCGCGGACGCTGCCAGACTCTCGCGGGGCGGGCTCTTCTGGACCAAGAACCCGGTGACGAGGAGTACGCCGACGAGCGCGACCGCCTCGGCGCTCGCCGTACGCGTCACGCTGCGGCCCGCGCCCAGCCGGTCGTGGAACCCTCTCGCGCCCTCCAGGAGGGGGAGCAACCGGAAGCGGTTGTAGCCCGCCAGCGCGGCCGCGGTGGCGGCGACGGCGACCTTGACCAGCAGCAGCTGCCCGTAGCCGCTGTGGACCAGCCCGGACCACGAGCCGACGATGCGCCAGGCCAGGAAGGCTCCTGACAGCACCAGGGCGGCGAGCACCGTTGCGGCGGTCGTCGAGAAGCGACTCACGAGCGCCGCTGCGAGCTCTCGTCGACCGGCCAGGCCCGGCAGGACGATGGCGAGTCCGACGAGGCCCCCGAGCCACACCGAGCCCGCCACCAGGTGCATGCCGTCGACGGCCATCACCAAGGCGGCATCGCTCTCGGCGCGGGTGTGGCCCGAGAACGGCAGAGGAGACAGGGCGAGCAGGCCGACGACAGCGGGTAGCTGACGCGGGCGCACCTGGCGTCGCTGGGTCGGGAGCAGCCAGGCCGCCGCGAGGACCGCCGCAGCGGTCACGAGCGGCAACGCGACTTCTCCGGCGGGCAACGCTCTCCACGTGGCGGCCTCGGTCAGGCTGCCGCCGCCGCGTAGGTAGCGCGCCGTCAACGGCAGCCCGACCAGCCAGGCAACGGCTGCCGCGACTGCGGCTGCCTGCGCGGCGCCTCGAAGTCGCCGCTGCGCCCGGTCGAGCTTGTCGAGCCCAGCGGGCGCCAGCATCGCGACGAACCAGACGAGGCCCACGGCCATCAGCAACCCGGCGTACGCCGGCCACCTGGTGAGGCTCAGTGCGAGAGGTACGTCGTCGCCGCCATCGACATCGGGCGCCTGCACCGTGGGACTCGGCGCTCCGATCGCGAACGTCAGCGTGCCAGAGATCGGGTGCCCGTCGGCCGACACCACCCGCCAGGCGACCACGATGCTCCCGTTGCCCACTGCTTCGTCGAGGCTGACGAGCAGCTCCTTGTCGCGGGTGCGGGAGGAGGACGCGATCGGCTCACCCTCGGCGTCGAAGACGGCGACGCCGTCGGGCACGCCGCGCACGGGCTCGTTGAAGCTGAGCCTCACGACGTCCGGCGCCTGCGCCAGCACGGCCCCTTCGTCGGGATCGGTGTCGATCAGCTCGGCGTGCGCCGACGCCGGCACTGCGGTCGCGAGGACCAGGATCGTCGCGATGGCGACGAGCCCGCACCAACGACGGACCAGTCTCACGGACGTCGGCGCGCCTGGACGAGGGCGAAGCCACCCAGCAGCACGCCCAGCACGCCGGCGCCCAACCCCCACGCGCCGAGGTCGTGGCCTTCACCCGAGTCGTCCTCGGCCTCCTCCGAACCGTGGTGGTCGACCTCGGCCCCGGTGATCGTCACCGACGGCGCGGGCAGCCCGAGGTCGTCCTCGCTCTGCCCGTCGGCAGGAACCTCGATCCATGCCGCCTCGCCTTCCTCGCAGGTCTGGATGGTGGGGAAGACCAGCGTGCTGCCCTCCTCGTCGGGCAGCTGCAACGACAGCTCGAAGGCGTCGCGGTAGCCGTCCGGAAGCGGCGCCTTGGCGGTGTAGGTCACGGTCGCGACGCGTTCGGTGATCTCGTTTCCGTGGGCATCGGTCACAGGCGGGTCGAGCTTCTCGACCTCCTTGTCGACGTCCCACAGGGCATTGCGCGTCGGCGTCACCGCAGTGATCGCCTCGGGGATCTGCACGGTGAGCCGGGTGGTCGGCGAGCCCTCGCAGCCGTGGGGCACGCTCAAGGTGAGGACCGTGAACGCCCCTGCCGTCGTGGACGAGGCCGAGATCGTGACATGTGCGCTGGCAGGTGCGGCGAGGGCCAGGGTGGCGCCGAGCGCGAGAGGTACGGCGCCCAGGCGCGCCAGGGTACGTCGAGACATGCGGGGTCCTTGAGGTTCGGATGGTCGGGTCGCTGGTGGAGGAGGGACGACGTCGCCTCACACCGCCAGCGGCGGCGCCCGACCGGGGTCGCCCACCAGCCAGACCTTCGTGCTCGCGGCCCACCCGGCCGAAGGTGCCGGGGGCGCGCTGGGTCGAGGAGCGACGTGGACCGACGCGGCCAGCTGCAGCACGACCTCGACCACCCAGCGGCGTACCCACCAGACAACTGCGGTCAGCACCGCGCAGACTCCGTGGGCTGCGAGCATCCGGGGCGACAGGTCGATGGCCTGGTGGGTGTGATGGCTCGCGTGCCCCGAAGACGCGAGCGAGGCGAAGAGCGCGTGCAGCCCGAGCTGGCTCGCGACGAGCACCGGCGCCAGCAGCCACGGCCGGGCCTGGTTGCGGAGTACGACCGCTGTCGCCCCGGCCACCAGGCCGGCGAGGCCGACCAGCCACGGGATGTCAGGGAGTGCGCCACCAGCGATCGTGTGTGCCACGACTGTCAGTGCCCACACCTCGACCGACGCGCGGGCCGTATGGCCTGCGGTCAGGGAAGGTCTGGCAGGCCCGGGCACGGCGTCATTATCACCGAGTCGTCACGAGCGACCGAGACATCTCTTGAGCAGCGGTCTGGCGACGTACTGCGTCGAGATGAAGGCCACCACGAGGAGTACCAAGCAGACCTGGTCGATCTCGCCGATGAAGAGACAGGCGTAGACCACGACGAACACCGAGGCGATCACGAAGACGGCGGCCTTCGGACCGAACCTCACGAACGTGTAGTCGTTGACGAAGCCGAGGAGGAGTCCGGCGACCACGAAGGCAGGCAGCGACACGGTCGTCCCCCTCAACAGGCTCGGGAGCCGAGAGAGAAGCGTCCGGTGAGGCCCAGTGGCACGAACGCATTGAGACAGCGACCCTTGGCCACGAGGGTCGAGGAGTACCACGTGAGGATTCCGCACGCTGCCGCCAGCACTCTGAAGACCGGGTGGGAGAAGAGACTCAGGACGGCGCTGCACAGTCCCGCGTTGATCGAGATGGCCAGCGTCTCGCGCTTGGTGAACTTGATCTCCCAACCACCCTTGAGCCATTTCCAGTCCGCGTTGGCGTTGGCCACCTGGACCCACGACGGAACGCTGGAGACTCGCACGACCTCCGGGCCTGGGGCCGTGGTCGCGGGCTTCGCAGCGTCTGGCGTCGCGCCACGTTGCTCTGCGGCGAATGCCGGAGAGCAGGTAAGGACGGCCAGGACGGCCAGGAGGGCCGTGACGGCCACGAGGGATCGCTTGAACAAGATGGGGCCTTTCCCGAGAGTGTCAGCCGACGAGCCGCTGAGCTCGACGACCGGAAACCTCTCAGTTGGCGACCCTCGGATCAACCGCCTCTTGCAAGCCTGTGGACAGCCGCGAGTCAGGCCGTCTGGCCAGCTAGCGCCAGCAGTTCCTGCTCGCGCTCAGCTGCCAGCCCGACCCCGTCCCGCACGGCCTGGTCGGGATGAGCCAGTGCCCAGGCCAGGGTGTCGCGGACGGTCTCCTCGAAGGCCCGGTGCGTGAGCCCCGAGGCCTCGGCTCGTGCCGTGCTCATCGCGAGCAGCTGGTCGGGCACGCCTTCGGACCAGAGCGGCAGGTCGGCGCCGTCGATGCCCTGCTCGGTCAGGAAGGCACCGTCCACCGAGACGAGCTCCACGTCGCGACCCACGACGTCGACGGTGTCAGCCACGAACCTCCCGAACGTGGTCGCCGGCCGAGCGGCGGTGAACACACCGGCGATGCGGTCCTCTGCCAGCCGGACAGTCCACGCACCCATGTCGCGGGCGTCGATGCACTGCATCGGCGCATCTGCGGGGCCGGGCAGGATCATCCGTCCGCCGCGGGCCGCCCGCAGCACCCACCACGGGTAGCGAGTGGTCAGGTCGCGCGGCCCCACGACGTACGTCGGGCGGACGATCGTCAGTCCGGTGTCGGCCCACCTTTCGCGGGCGACGCGCTCGCACGCCACCTTCAGCGGGCCGTAGGTCTGGTTGGTGACCTCGTTGGTGCCGGGTGCGGGCTCGGGCAGGAGCGGAGCATCCTCGTCGGCGCCCGGGGCGTCCTGATCGGCGTACACCGAGACGGTCGAGACGAACACGTGGTGCCCGCCACGGTCGCCGAGCGCGTCGTGGATGGTCGCCACCTGCTCCGGGACGTAGGCACATACGTCGATGGTGGCGTCCCATCGACCGTCGGCGAGAACGGCAAGGTCCCCGTCGCGGTTGGCGAGCAGGTGGGTGGCGCCAGGCAGCTCGTCGGTCGCCGTGCGGTGCAGCAACGTCACGTCGTGACCTGCCCCGAGGGCCGACTCGGCCATCGCGTAGCCGACGAACCGGGTGCCACCGATGATCAGGATCCTCACCCTGCCGAGCCTAGAGCCAAGGGGCCAAGGGCCCGAGGACACGGGACCCACGTCGCGTGCACTCCGGACTTGCGACCGTGACGCGGCGATGTCGCATCGATCCATGCTGTGAGGAGAGGCCGGACGCGAGGGAGGTACCGGCATGACACCACGATGGGCCGGCGCCTGGTCACTGTTCTGGCCTGGACTCGCCGCAGCGAGCCTTTCGCCCACCTGGGCGGGTGCTCATCCTGCGGGCTCGGTTCCGGACCAACCCCCGCCGTACGAACGCGTGCCCGGGGCCTGCGCGCGCACCCTCGCCCTTGCTCGGCACCCATCGTTCACGTCGGTCCTGGCCGCGCGCCTCGTGCGAGAGCTGACCTGGGAGGAGCTGCTCGAGATCTGGGAGACCACGACCCGGCTCGTCGGCCGTTCGGCGAACCTTCACCACGTCCTCTCCTACCTCAGGCTGAGGGCGGCGATCCTCGACGAGCTCGAGCGCCGGCAGCCGCGACGCTTCGAGCGGTGGTACGCCGGGCAGTGGGCCTCGCTGGCCGGCGGGCGCAGGGCCTGAGGCAGGACGAACCGCGACCCACGGGAGCGGCTGATGGCGTTGGCAGGCAGCACCGTGTCCCGCTGAACCTGGCCGATCGGCCATTTCTGCGGGCGGGGCGATGGTTTCCTCGTCGTTCCCCGGACACGGCGCCGACCGCGACCTACGGTCCGCACAGGCCACACATCTCGACCACGGGGAACTTCATGACCGTCCCGACGCAGCTGCCGCCTCCCGGCTGGTACGACGACCCGCGCAACCCGAGCTTCATCCGCTACTGGGACGGCGCCCGGTGGTCGACCCAACCCGCACCCAAGCCCGTCGGGTGGGGCCAGCCGCCGGCTGCTGCGATGGCCGGTGTCCCTGCTGGCCCGCGCCCGGGCAAGCCCTGGTGGAGGCGGTGGTGGGTCCTGACAGCTGCCGCGCTGCTCGTCTTGGCCCTCCTCGTGCCCGACGGTGATGACCCGTCGGCGGAGACCGCCCCCAACGACTCCACGCCGGGCAGTGACACCACCGACTCCACGCCCCGGGCTGACGACGAGTCGCAGGCGCCGAAGCCTCGCAAGGCCGAGGTCCCGCGAGTGGTCGGCCTGGGCGGCGACGAGGCGCAACAGGCGCTCGCGGCCGTCGGTCTGGTGGCGTTCGTCGCACGCGAGGTCCCGTCCCCGCGACCCGCGGGCACCGTGCTTCGCCAGCTCCGCAACGCAGGTGCGACCCTCCGTGAGGGAACCTCCGTCGGCCTGGTCGTCGCCGTGCCGTATCCGAAGGTCCCAGGAACTGCGGGCATGACCCAAGCCGTCGCGACCAAGCGCCTGCGTGCCGCGGGCTTCGAGGTGCAGGTGACCAAGGAAGTGGTGACCTCAGGACGTGATGGCGTAGTTCTGCGAGAGTCGCCCACCGGGGCCCATCGGGCCAAGCCCCACTCCGTCGTCACGCTGGTCGTCACCTCCGTGGTCCGGCCGGTTGCCCCACCGGCGCCGTCGAACTGCACCCCCGGATACACGCCGTGCCTCGCGCCCGCCTACGACTACGACTGTGTGGGCGGATCCGGCGACGGCCCGAAGTACACCGGGTTCGTCCACGTCTCCGGCTCCGACCCCTATGACCTCGACCGTGACGGCGACGGGCTGGCCTGCGAGAGCTGAGCAGGCCACCGTCATGGACTGCCATCGCGTTGTTGCCGGGAGCGCAAAAGGGCACTGTCAATCCCGATGACTCTTCGGCCGCGCGCGAGTAGCGTCTCGCCCACGGAGGAGTCGAGATGGCCGATGTCTCGCACCACGAAGACTCACGCCCAGGCGCGCAGGTGGCAGCGCCACATGGCGGTCGACTCGTCGCGTTCGGCATCGACCTGGTCGTCGTCCTGCTCGTGGGCCTGGTCGTCGGGGGAGGCTGGTTCCGGATCCTCTGCGTCTTCGTCGCCTACCACACCGCCCTGGTCTGGCTGACTGGACAGACGATCGGGAAGGCGATCGCCAACCTCGAGGTCCGCCGCATCGACGGTCGTGCGTTCGAGCGGACGGCGATGGGTCTGGCGTGGACTCTGGGTCGGTCCAGCATCGGCTACCTCCTCGTGGACATGCTGGGCCTCGGCGTGCTCGTCGCCCTGCCCCGGCGCAACACCGAGCGTCGCTGCCTGCACGACATGGTGTTCGGCAGCCGCGTCGTCCTGCGCGGGGAGACCGAGTGGGCACTGCCCAAGATGCGCAAGCGTCTGTCGGACTTCGCCACCCGGCGCGAGGACGCTTCGCGTGCTGTGGGAGAAGCCCAGGAGGCACCTCGACGCCTGAACACCCTGTGGCAGTGGATGGTCACGGGCGCACTCGGCCTGGAGAAGATCCTCGACGGCCTGCAGCAACTCCTCACCCAGGTCTCGTCGTGGTTCGGTGGTGCTGGGCAGGCCCACGCCGGCGCCGCGAGCCTGTCGACGAAGACTGCTGCCGCAGTGGCGGCCGGCTCCGGTGCTGTCACGGTGGCGACGGTGACGGTGATCGCGGTCGCCGCCAGTGGCCCGGCTGCTGTCGACCCGTCGGAGGTGACTCCGGTGGGCACCTGGGGCGTCGTGGACACGAACCGCGTCATCGTCGTGACAGCAACCGGTGCGGAGGCGTCGTACGTCGGGAGGAACGCCAACGACTACCAGCAGCCCCTGGGGTGCGCCTTCAAGGCCGACGAGATCAGATGGCAATTCCATGGGGACTTCCCCGGCGACATCGACTTCGACGGCATCGTCTATCCCGGCTCGTCCGCCGCAGGCAGCGATGCCTGCGTCATGCAGACTCCCGCGATCTTCCGCCTCTACTTCAATGGCAGCGAGGATCCTGCCGACCAGACCTTGCAGGTGTGCCCTGGCGTGGAGCTGGTGGTCGACGACTGCGAGCACTACACGCGTCGCTAGCCGAGCAGCCCGGTGACCTCGGCAAGGAACTCAGGGCTGCCGGTGACCACGACGACCGGCCCCGGCCCCACCCGGCAGGACGATCTCCTCGATGCCGTCGCCGCGCAGTTGGCTACTGCGACCCTGTGGCCGAGAGAGCTCGGGAGAGGGGCGTGAGCACCGCGATCAGCTCGTCGAGCTCGTGCCGTTCGAGCCCGTCGTACGGCGCCTGCGCCAAGGTGTCGGTCAGTGACTCGATCCTGCCCTTGGTGGCGCGCCCAGCCTCGGTGAGGTGACCGGTCTCATCGAGAAGTCCACGGCTGCGCAGTCCGTCCATGACCTCTGCCAGGCGCGGCTTGGGGAGGTGATGGATCCGGCCGAAGGTCTCGGCCGGGTAGATGTCCATGTCGAGCGCACTGAGCACGTGGGACTCGGTTCCGCCGATGCCCTCGGCGATGAGAGCGACGATGTGGCCGTCACCCCGGTGTTCGCGCAGCATGTTGGCCGCGTGCCAGAGCCGAGTCATCGGATCCTCGGGCATCGGGAGCGAGCGCAGGGCGGCGTACATCACCCGCCCTTCGGTGGGCGCACTGGTCGAGGCCTTCGCGAGGAGCTCGGCGGCTCGCGCCAGCCCGGGTGTGCCGATGAAGTCGGCCAGGATCCTGCGCAGTGCCTGCACGCAGCCCTCCTGGCGCGCAGCGTGTGCGGCCTCGGGCGTGGTCACCTCCCAGACCCTCGGGATGTGGCGGGCCGCCTCGCCGTCGGCGAAGTTGTAGAAGGCCGCGTGGACGACCTCGGCCGGCACCAGTCCGAGGGGGGCCGAACGTCCTGCGAAGTAGCCGTCCCAGTAGTTGTCGCGGAGCCCGAGTGCCGTCATCGACTCGTTGGGTTCGTCCGAGAAGAAGTTGACCAGCGAGATCGGCTCGGTGAGCTCGAAGAGAAGGCGGGCGACGGGCTCCGAGTGCGGCATGTGGGTCATCTCCTGTGGTCGTGACGGCGCTGCTGGTGAGCGGCCTACGTCAGTACTACGAAGAGGTCGACCCGCATCCGACACGAAGCTCGGCGCGCCGCCCATCATTGCCGGCGACATTGCTGGCGACGCCCCAGATGTCGGCAACAGCAGCGAACCAGGACACGAAAAAGCCCCGCCACACTGGGGGGTCGTGGCGGGGCGGTGAGGTTCTTGGGGGGGGGTATAGAGCCTCGAGACAGACCATAGACGCGCGCACACATCGTCCGTGGCGAAGTTGCCGCGATTTGCCTGTGCTGGCTAGTCCACTAGTCCGGTCAGACGCCTGGTCCCATCGCTGGCTTCCTGCGGTGCAGTGCCGCCTACGCTTCGGCCCGGGGCGCCTTGCGCTGACGCGGCCACGCTGGGGGGCGGTGGCCGCCTCCGGCGTCTCGCCTGGTCCTCACACCGGCGAGACGCCGCCCCATCACACGCTGCGATGAGCATCCTGATGCGCCGCTGCCTACCTGCCCGGCTCGTACCGGTACCCCATGCCGGGCTCGTTGAGCAGATGTCGAGGCCGAGCGGGGTCGGCTTCGAGCTTCTTGCGCAGCTGCGCCATGTAGAGGCGCAGGTTGCCCTGTGCCGTCTCGTAGCCCGGGCCCCATACCTCCTGCAAGAGCTGGCGCTGGCTGAGCAGCTTGCCCGGGTTGCGCACGAGCACCTCCAGCAGGTGCCACTCCGTCGGGGTGAGGCGGATGTCCTGGTCACCTCTGCGGACCCGATGGTCGGCGAGATCCACGATGACCTCGCCCATGGTGACGATCGGCTGGTCCTCGGGGGACGGGTTGCGGCGCGCCATCGCGCGCAGCCGGGCCAGCAGCTCGTCGATGCCGAAGGGCTTGGTCACGTAGTCGTCGGCGCCCGCGTCGAGGGCCTCTACCTTGTCGGCGCTGTCGGAGCGACCGGACAGGACAAGGATCGGTACGGCGGTCCAGGCGCGCAGTCCCACGACCACCTCGACGCCGTCGATGTCGGGTAGGCCGAGGTCGAGGACGACGATGTCCGGTGGGTGCTCGGCGGCGGCGTCGAGGGCGGCGCGTCCGGTCGCCGCGGTGGAGACGTCGTACCCCCGCGCGCGCAGGTTGATGCCGAGCGTCCGCACCAGCTGTGGCTCGTCGTCGACCAGGAGCACCTTGGTCGCGGTCCGGCTCATGACCTGCCTCCAGGGACAGCGGCGGCCTGTCGTTCGCGCAGGCCGGGGGCGCCCATCGTCTGGTCGTCGCCGACCGGCAGTGCGACCACCATGGTGAGGCCACCGCCGGGCGTCTCTTCGGGTTCCAACGTGCCGCCCATGGCCTCGGTGAGCCCACGAGCGAGTGCCAGGCCGAGGCCCACCCCCGTCGTGTTGTCGGTGTCGCCCAGTCGCTGGAACGGCCGGAAGACGGCTTCCCACTCGGAGGTCGGGATGCCTGGACCGCGATCCACGACCCGGACCTCGACGCGGTTCTCCAGCCGGCTGGCCGTGACGTGTGGCGGGGCGTCCGCGGGGGAGTAGCGCAGGGCATTGGCCAGCAGGTTGACGATGACGCGTTCGAGCAGACCGGGATCCGACAGGACCGGAGGCAGGTCCTCGGGAACGTCTGCCCTCACGTGCAGCGCGTCGTCGCCCAGGTCGTCCAGGCTGCGGGCCACCAGCTCGTCGACGGACGTGGGCTGCACGCTGACGGTGAGCGCGCCGGCCTGGAGGCGACTCATGTCGAGCAGGTTGTCGACCAGCTTGGCCAGGCGGTCGAGGGACTCGTCGGCGGCGATGAGGAGCTCGTGCCGGTCCTGGGGGCTGAGCATGCCCTCGCTGCCCACCAGGAGGCTCGACACCGCGGCCTTGGCGGCGGCCAACGGCGTGCGCAGGTCGTGTCCGACGGCGGCGAGCAGCGCCGTACGCATCTGGTTGGCCGCCACGAGAGGAGCGGCCTCGGCCGCCGCCGCGGCGAGCCTGATCCGGTCGACGACGACGCCGACCTGGGCCGCGAACGCGCCGACCAGACGCTGGTCCTCGGCCTCGAGCAGGCGGCCCTTGAGCGCCAGCACGAGGTCCCGCCCGGCGGGTACGTCGGTCTCCGCCTCGCCGGGTGCGGCGCAGGCCGGCCCGGCATGGGCAAGCACGGTCCACTCCCCATCGGCCTTCTGGAGCACGGTCGCCGACGCCAGGGCGAAGGTCTCGCGAACGCGCTCGAGCATCGAGGTCAGGGCCTCCTCGCCGCCCAGCACGCTGCCCGCCAGGTTGGCCAGCGTGCGCGCCTCGGCGGCGGCCCTCGAAGCCTCGCGCGTGCGTCGCGCCGCCATGTCGACCACGGAGCTGACCAGGATGCCGACCACGATGAAGACCAGGAGGCCCAGGGTGTTGTTGGTGTCGCGGATGGTCAGCGTGTGCAGGGGAGGTGTGAAGAAGTAGTTGAGCAGCAGCGACCCCAGCACAGCGGCGACCATGGCCGGTGCCAGGCCGCCCACGATCGCGACGACCACGGTGGCCAGAAGGAACAGCAGCATGTCGCTGACCAGGTTCAGCTCCGGACCGGCGGGCACGAGGACCGCCGTCAGCAGCGGCAGCAGCACCACCGCGAGCGCGAAGCCCTGGCGTCGTCGTCGCCGAGACAGGCTGCCGCGTCCGCGGGGGAGCGTCGGCATGAGGCCGGCGTGCTGGTGGTTGACCACGTGCACGTCGATGTCGCCCGACTGACGGATCACCTCGCCGGCCGTGCCCCTCGACAGAGCCCGCGCCAGGAGCGGGCGTCTACTGTCGCCGAGCACGAGCTGGGTCGCATTCTCCGCGCGGGCAAAGCTGAGCAGCGCTTCGGGCACATCGTCGCCGAGCACCTGGTGGTAGGTGCCGCCGAGGGACTCCACGAGCTGGCGCTGACGTGCCAGGGCTCCCTGGCTGGCGCCGGCCAGCCCGTCGGACCGGGCGACGTGCACGGCCAGCAGGTCGCCGCCGCTGGACCGGGTCGCGACGCGCGCGGCCCTGCGGATCAGGGTCTCGCCCTCCGGGCCTCCGGTGAGTGCCACGACCACGCGCTCGCGGGTCTCCCAGGTGGAGGTGATGTCGTGCTGCTCGCGGTAGAGCTGGAGGGCCTCGTCGACACGGTCCGCCGTCCACAGCAAGGCGATCTCGCGCAGCGCAGTGAGGTTTCCGGCCCGGAAGTAGTTGGAGAGGGCGGCGTCGATCTTCTCCGGCGGATAGACGTTGCCGTGGGCCAGCCTCCGGCGGAGCGCCTCGGCCGTCATGTCCTCGAGCTCGATCTGGTCCGCCGCGCGGACCACGGCGTCGGGCACCGTCTCGCGCTGGGGGACCCCGGTGATCTTCTCGACGACGTCGTTGACCGAC
Organism: Nocardioides agariphilus; assembly: GCF_015352445.1. Taxonomy (GTDB): domain Bacteria; phylum Actinomycetota; class Actinomycetes; order Propionibacteriales; family Nocardioidaceae; genus Nocardioides; species Nocardioides agariphilus. Next base: position 24,932 of record NZ_JADKPO010000004.1, on the reverse strand, counting down.
TCGAGGTGCTGGACGTTGACGGTCGTGATGACGTCGATCCCTGCGACCAGGAGCTCCTCGATGTCCTGCCAGCGCTTGGCGTTGCGCGAGCCGGGCACGTTGGTGTGCGCCATCTCGTCGACCAGCGCCACGCTGGGTCGCCGAGCGAGGACCGCGTCGAGGTCCATCTCCTCGAACTCCGCTCCGCGGTAGCTCACCGTCCGGCGCGGGACGATCTCCAGACCCTCCAGCAGCTCGGCGGTGTGCTGCCGGCCGTGGGTCTCGACGAAGCCCACCACGATGTCGGTGCCGCGCTCGGCGCGGCGGTGCGCCTCGCCGAGCATCGCGAAGGTCTTGCCCACGCCGGGGGCAGCACCGAGGTACACCCGGAGCCGTCCTCGCCTGCCCGCCATGGGATCAGTCTTGCGCGTCCAGCGCGAGGTTCAGCTCGAGGACGTTCACCCGCGGCTCGCCGAGGAAGCCGAAGCTGCGACCGGTGGTGTGCTGCTCGACCAGCCGCCGTACGACGTCCTCGCCGATGCCGCGCTCGCGAGCCACCCGGGCGACCTGCTGCGCGGCGTACTGCGGGCTGATGTGCGGGTCGAGTCCCGAGCCGCTGGCCGTCAGGGCGTCCGGGGCGACGGCGGCCGGTGACGTGCCGTCGAGCTCAGCGGCGTCGGCTCGGCGCTCGGCGATGAGCTGGAGCAGGTCGGGCGACTCGGGTCCGAGGTTGGAGGCCGAGGAGGCCAGCGGGTCGTAGCCGTCGCCGGCGGCGGACGGCCTGCTCTGGAAGTACGCCGGGTCGCCGGTGAAGGACTGGCCGATCAGGGCAGAGCCGACGACTGTCCCGTCCTGCTCGAGCAGTGACCCGTCGGCGCGGCCCGGGACGACGGACTGCGCGAAGCCGGTCAGGACCAGGGGATAGGCCAGGCCCACCAGGACGGTCATCACGACCAGCATGCGCAGGCCCGCCCAGAGCTGGGCGGCGGTGGCGTTCATGGTGCTTCTCCTGCCTTTCAGCCGATGACTCAGCCGATGACTCAGCCGATGACTCAGCCGATGACTCAGCCGATGACTCAGCCGATGACTCAGCCGATGCCGGGGATCTGGGAGACCAGCAGGTCGAGGATCTTGATGCCGACGAAGGGGGCCAGGATGCCGCCGAGCCCGTAGACGGCGAGGTTGCGACGCAGCATCTGCGAGGTCGACGAGGGCCGGTAGCGAACGCCGCGCAGGGCCAGAGGGACCAACGCCAAGATGATCAGCGCGTTGAAGATGACGGCGGCGAGGATGGCCGACTCCGGGCTGCTGAGCCGCATCACGTTGAGCTTGTCGAGTCCGACGTACACCCCGCCGAACATGGCGGGGATGATCGCGAAGTACTTGGCCACGTCGTTGGCGATGGAGAACGTCGTCAAGGCGCCGCGGGTGATCAGCAGCTGCTTGCCGATCTCCACGATCTCGATGAGCTTGGTGGGGTTGCTGTCGAGGTCGACCATGTTGCCGGCCTCCTTGGCCGACGAGGTGCCGCTGTTCATGGCCACGCCGACGTCCGCCTGGGCGAGCGCCGGGGCGTCGTTGGTGCCGTCACCGGTCATCGCGACCAGCCGGCCGCCCTCCTGCTCCTTGCGGATCAGCGCCATCTTGTCCTCTGGGGTGGCCTCGGCGAGGAAGTCGTCGACGCCCGCCTCCTCCGCGATCGCGCGCGCCGTGAGCGGGTTGTCGCCGGTGATCATCACGGTGCGGATGCCCATGCGGCGCATCTCGTCGAAGCGCTCGCGCATGCCGAGCTTGACGACGTCCTTGAGGTGCACGACGCCCAGGGCGCGAGCGCTGCCGTCGACCCGCTCGGCCACGACCAGTGGGGTGCCGCCGCTGGCTGCGATCGCGTCCACGGTCTGCCCGACCTCGCCGGTCGGGTGACCGCCGTTGTCGCGCACCCACTTCATCACCGCAGACGCGGCACCCTTGCGGATCTGCCGGTCGCCCGGCGCGTCGTGCAGGTCGACCCCGGACATGCGGGTCTCGGCGGTGAACGGGACGAACGACATGCGGCCCAGCTCACCCTCGCTCCGTTCGCGCAGGCCGTAGCCGCGCTTGGTGAGCACGACGATCGAGCGTCCCTCGGGCGTCTTGTCGGCCAGGCTGGACAGCTGGGCGGCGTCGGCCAGCTGCTCGGGTGCCTCGCCGCCGACTGGGATCAGCTCGTGGGCCTGGCGGTTGCCCAGCGTGATGGTGCCGGTCTTGTCGAGGAGCAGGGTGTTGACGTCACCGGCCGCCTCGACCGCCCGCCCCGACATGGCCAGCACGTTGTGCTGCACGAGGCGGTCCATGCCGGCGATGCCGATGGCCGACAGCAGCGCGCCGATCGTCGTGGGGATCAGGCAGACCAGCAAGGCGACCAGCACGACCACGGACTGCTCGGCGCCGGCGTACACCGCGAACGGCTGCAGCGTCGCGGTGGCCACGAGGAAGATGATCGTCAGACTCGCCAGGAGGATGTTGAGGGCGATCTCGTTGGGTGTCTTCTGGCGGCTGGCTCCCTCGACGAGCGCGATCATCCGGTCGATGAAGCTCTCGCCTGGCCGTGCGGTGATCTGGACCACGATCCGGTCGGAGAGCACCTTGGTGCCGCCGGTCACCGACGACCGGTCGCCACCGGACTCCCTGATGACGGGCGCGGACTCGCCGGTGATGGCCGACTCGTCGACGCTGGCGACACCTTCGACGACGTCGCCGTCACCGGGGATGACCTCACCCGCCACGACCACGACGCGGTCGCCGACCTTGAGCTGCGGGGCCGGCACCTCGCTGCCGTCGACGAGGCGGGCGACGGTCTCGGTCGTGGCCCGGCGCAGCGTCGCGGCCTGGGCCTTGCCACGACCCTCGGCCACGGCCTCGGCGAGGTTGGCGAAGACCACCGTCAGCCAGAGCCAGACGACCACGACCCAGGCGAAGGTGCTGGGATCGGTCACCACCGTGACCGTGGAGAGGAGGGCGCCGATCTCGACCACGAACATCACCGGGTTGCGCCACATCTGCCGCGGGTCGAGCTTGCGCACTGCGTCAGGTAGCGAGGTGAGCAGCATCCGGGGGTCGAGCAGGCCCGCGGCGACCTTGGTGGGAGAAGGGGTGGCCATCACAGGCCTTCCGCGAGAGGACCGAGGGACAGGACGGGGAAGAAGGTCAGGCCGGCAACGATCACGGTCACGCCGATGAGCAGACCGACGAACAGCGGGGTGTGCGTCGCGAGCGTGCCGGGGGTGCGGGGCACGGACTGTTGGCGGGCGAGACTGCCTGCGAGAGCCAGCACCAAGACGATGGGCACGAAGCGGCCGACGAGCATGGCCAGTCCCAGCGCGGTGTCGTAGAAGGTCGTATTGGCCGAGAGGCCGGCGAAGGCGGATCCGTTGTTGTTGCCGGCCGAGGTGAACGCGTAGAGCACCTCGGACAGACCGTGCGGCGTGCCACCGCTCAGCATCGAGGCCCTGGTGGACGCGAACGACATGGCGACCGCCGTGCCGATCAGGACCACCAGCGGCATGGTGAGCACGTTGAGCGACACCAGCTTCATCTCGCGGCTGGTGATCTTCTTGCCGAGGTACTCCGGTGTGCGTCCGACCATCAGGCCGGCCACGAAGACGGCCAGGATCGCCAGGATCAGCATCCCGTACAGGCCGGAGCCGACCCCGCCGGGAGCCACCTCACCCAGACCCATGTTGAGGATGAGCAGCCCGCCCCCGACCCCGCTGAACGACGAGTGGAACGAGTCGACCGCACCCGCCGACGTACCTGTCGTCGACACGGCGAACAGCGTGGAGGCCCACTCGCCGAAGCGGGTCTCCTTGCCCTCCATCGCGGCGCCTGCGGCCTGCAGCGCGGAGCCCTTGAGGTTCACCTCGAGCGCCGTGACGGCCACGACCAGGCTCGCCCAGATCGCGCCCATCGCCGCGAGGAGCGCGTATCCCTGGCGCCGGTCGCCGACCAGGATGCCGAACGTGCGCGTGAAGCTGACGGGGACGAGCAGGAGCAGGAAGTTCTCGACGAAATTGGACAACGGGTTGGGGCTCTCGAACGGATGGGCCGAGTTGGTGTTGTAGAAGCCGCCGCCGTTGGTGCCGATCTCCTTGATCGCCTCCTGCGAGGCCACTGGTCCGCCCGGGATGGTCTGGTGACCGCCGACCAGGGTCGTGACGTCGGTGCCTGAGGAGAAGTTCTGCACCGCCCCCATGAGGATCAGGGCCACAGCGGCGACGACCGAGAGCGGCAGCAGGATGCGGACGACGGAGCGGGTCAGGTCCACCCAGAGGTTGCCGACCCTGTCGGTCGACGAGCGCGTGAACCCGCGGACCAGGGCCACGGCAACGGCGATGCCAACAGCGGCCGAGGCGAAGTTCTGTACGGCGAGCCCGGCCATCTGCGTGAGGTGCCCCATGGTGGTCTCGCCGGAGTAGGCCTGCCAGTTGGTGTTGGTGACGAACGACGCGGCCGTGTTGAAGGCGAGGGCAGGTTCGACGCCGGTAAGGCCGACCGACAGCGGCAGGCCTCCCTGCACCCGTTGCAGGACGTAGAGGCCAGCCACGCTGGCGAGGGAGAAGGCCAGGACCGAGACGGCGTACACCGTCCACCGCTGGTCGGCCCGTGGGTCCACGCCCACGAGGCGGTAGACCAGACGCTCGACGCGTAGGTCGTGCTCACTCGACAAGGCACGCGCCATGTGGGCGCCCAGCGGCCGGTAGCACAACGCGAGCGCTGCGATCAGCGCACCGACCTGGAGGAGGCCGGCCGAGGTGTCGGACATGTCAGAACCGTTCCGGGAAGAGGAGGGCCGCGATCAGGTAGCCCAGCAGCAAGATGCTGAGGACCAGCCCGGTCCACTGCTCGCCGCTCACAGCTTCTCCAGCCCTTTGACGAGGACGTACGACAGCGCGAAGAACACGACGGTGATCGCGAGGTACAGGAGGTCGGACAGGTTCACGAGTCCATGGAACAGCCGGGAAAGCCGCTCAACGGCGGCCCTAACGCTCTCCTAACGCCGCCCTGACGAGTCCTAACGCGACTGCGGCGAGAGCAGCTTCCAGTGACCTTCGGAGACCACCTCGACCGTGCCGTCGGTCACCTTGATGGCGGTCTGATCGTCCAGGACGTACGCCGGGTGGCCGACGCCGGTCGCCCAGCGCTCCGCCTCGGCCATGGTGTTGGTCGGGAAGACGTCCAGGTGCGGAAAGATCGTGAAGTCCACCAGCCCGAGGGTTCTGTCGTCCGGCGCCGAGGGCCAGTTCACGAAGTCATCGCCGATCCGCGGGGTCATCACCATGCTGCCGGCGCTGACGCCCACCCAGACCGTGTCGGGCAGCGAGGGCAGGAGGTCGGCCAAACCGGACTCGCGCATCCAATGGCACAGGTACGTCGCGTCGCCGCCGTCGACCAGCAGCACGTCAGCCTCCCGAACCCAAGGGATCCAGCGCTCCGAACCGATCGTGGGCAACGCGCTCAACTCGAGCATGCCCAGCGACTTCCACTCCATGGAGGTCATGCCACCCCACGGGGGCAGGCCGCTGACGAAGCCCCGGGCAGACACCGGCCCGCACATCGGGTGTCCCCACTGCGCCGTCGGGATGCAGAGCGCGCTCGACTCGCCGACCGGCTTGCCCAGCAGGTCGACCAGCGCATCGCGGATGCTGGTGTTCGTGATGCCGCCGGACGTGAGGAGAAGCTTCAAGACGCCTCCAAGATCGAGTGCCACTGGATATGGCCTGCAGACCGCGGGCGACTGCGAAGCTCATCGGAGTTGAACAGGAAAGACTGTCTACAGCAGGCGCTCGCTCAGTATCGAGCGCACCCGGGGCCACTCGACGCCGGGCCCCAGCGATGAGATTTCAGCACTCGGCCGGTCTGAGTTGGTCCAGGAGCAGTCGCCCAGCAGATCAAGGCTGGCCGCATCGCGCGCAAGTGGACGGCGGCCGAGCTGGCCGAGCGCATCGGCGTCGACCGCCGCACTGTCGCCGCGATCGAAGCGGGGGACCCGGGCGTTTCGCTCGGCAATGCGTTCAACGCTGCCGACACCCTCAGGGTCCCGCTGTTCGGCGCTGAGGACCGCGCCGAGCTTGCGCGTCTGCGTCGAGAGGGACGAGACCGCCTGGCGCTGCTGCCCACTCGGGTGGACAAGCCGAGGAAGAGGACAGAGCCCGACGATGACTTCTGACCCGTACCGGGCACGAGTCTTCGTCTGGACGTGGCTGCTCGATGAATCGGCACCCGTGATCGCCGGAGCAGTTGACCGCGTGGGCGCCGATCGTCTGGACTTCACCTACGCGCGGTCCTACCTCGAGAACGAGAAGCCGATCAGCCTCTACGCACCTGAACTCCCGATGCGGCGCGCGTCAGCCATGCGGACGATCCTCTCAGGCGTTCACGGAATGGGCGCGTCGACAGGTCTCAGGGTACTGATGGTGGCGCTGTGGCCGACGCACGCAGCGGTCGATCGCGCTATGTTCCGTCGGACCCAGACGCAAGACTCATCCCATGAACGACATCAAACAGGCGAGGAAGGACTTCGCCATCGCCGCCGAGAGGGCGGCAGCTGCGACCGTGCAAGACCCGATCCGGGGGTTTGCACCGGGCTCGCGGATGAGCAAGCACGCGCACTGGTTCGTGACTGCCGACGATTCCGTCCTGATCGCGGTGGTATCCCCGGCTGAGAAGCACATCATCGTCGACGAGGTGCTGGCCTACGGGCTGGCTTGGCAGCGCAATCGTGATCTTCACTTGGTGCTGCCGCCGTCGATGCTGGCCGGGACGTTGACCCGGCTTCCATGGATCGAGACCCCGGTCAGAGTCTGGGGATTCGAGGGCGGCGAGCCTCGTCAGGTCCGCACGCTGGCGCGGATCGACGTGTTCGAACGCTTGCGAGCACTGCCGGGGCGCGTCTCGAAGAGGCTGGACCTCACCCCGCAGCAGGAATCGTGGCTGGCCAGGGTCGATACCACCGGTCTGGAGGCTCATGACCGGAGCTATCTGTCCTGGCACCACCAAGGCTTGCAGGTCCTGAAGGTGAGCAACACCCGCAAGGGTCTCCGGATCCAGGCCGGCGTCCAGTACACCGGCAAGAGCGCCACTGCGAAGCCCTACGACCGGACGTTCATGGCGAGGCCGACAGATGAGGAGATCGCTGAGATCAACGCAGAGATCGCCGAGGCGGTTGAGCACGGGGAGAGCAAATCCTCGCAGATGCGGGAGCATCGGATGCAGGCCACTCTCGGGTCGCAAGCGTCCGACCTGGGCTTGGTACACCTCCTCCGCGAGTATCCGGCGTACCGGGGGTTGGACGGGTCGGACTCCAAGAGGGTTGGTCGCCCCGGCTACATCGATTTCCTCGGTGTCGACGCGAAGGGCCACCTCCACGTGGTGGAGACCAAGATCGGGCACGACCCGCGTGTGGTGCTGCAGGCGCTGGACTACGCGATCTGGGTCCGAGCGAACGAGGACGAGATTCGGGCACGCCTCCGCGAGAGCGGGCTCGACGTCGCTGAGCCCAAGTCCGACCCGAACGGCGATCGCCTTCACATGCACCTGGTGCTCGGGCCTGACACGAAGGGCATAGCGTTCAACGGCTACCTCGCGCCGCAGCTCGAGGCGTTGAAGGGCGACTGCCGTGTCGAGGTGCATCTGGTGCCCGACGTCAACGCGTCGCCGCTGGAGCTCCGCCCGCTGCAGGCGAAGGATCTCTGGACCGTAGCCCCGATGGTCGCGAGACCTGTCGAGGGCCCGCGGTGGGCGGGGATGTTGACTCGCGCCCTGATGGGGGGCGACGCATGACGCGGCGCCCCATCGTGAGTCGCGACGATGCGGTTGCGGTCCTGCCGGCGGCGCTGCCCGCGTTGGTCGACCTGCGTGACCGTGGCTTGACACACCGGTGGGTGCGGCACGTGCGCAGTTCGCAGGCGTTCGCGCTGAGTCTGTTCGCTCCACTGCCCGAGGGCGGCGTCAAGCGGGTGCTCGCCCACCTGGGTCTGAAGGTTACCGAGGTCGGCTCGGTGGTCTTTGAGTTCGAGGACCTCGCGGACCGGCTGGGTGAGGCCTCTTCGCGAAGCCCGCATCGCACCCAGGTCGACGTGGTTCTGACTGGGACCACCGAGGACGGCGAGCAGGTCGCGGCCTTCATCGAGGTCAAGCTGAGCGAGATCGACTTCGGCCCCTGCAGTGCCTTCGAGAGCCCAGACAACCCCAGCCGCGCCACCTGTGACTCGCCGGGCTTGTTCGGCAGCGACCCGGGCACATGCTTCCAACTACAGAACCACGGCCGGGGTCGACGCCTCTACGATGACCACCTGCCGCTCCCGCGCGCCCCGAACGGCCCGTCGAATGACGGCGGCTGCGTGGCCCGCCAGGGACGGAACCAGCCAATGCGCAACCTCGCGCTCGCGTCGTTGATGGTCGCCGTGGGCGAGTTCGACCGAGTCGTCTACGCGGTGTGCGCCCCTGAGCGACACCCGACGATCTGGCGACGGTTCGAGGAGTTCCGCGAGGTATTCCCCGACACCGACACCGTGTGGACCGGCTCTATGCCCGCAGAGTTGGTCGCCCGGCAGCACCCCGACGGTGGGGCGGCCTTCGTGAACCGATACGCACCCGCGCTGGCCGACCAGGCGCTGCTGCACCTCTCAGCAGACGGGTCACAACTGCTGGGCGTCTGGGTCGTGCGCGGAGGATCGCTGGAATCGCACTACCCCAACGACGAGTTCGCGTCCCTTGCGGAGGACCGGCTGGCCGGGCAGGACTGGAGCTTCCTGGTTGACGAACTCCCACGGTCCTCGCCGTACGTGGTGTGGTGGGGCCGGGCCGACTGCTCGTTCGCCGAGTCGGCCCGTGATGTGTTCACTAGGCTCACGTACACCTGGGTCTGAGCCCGATCGACCGGCGGAGCTCGCATCGGTCCGGCCAAGGCCCCGCTGAGACATCAGTTCAGATACTGCTTCTCGAAGTCGCTCTTCAGTTGAGCGACGAGGCGCGCCATGCCAGCGGTGCGCCGCGCGTCGTCCAGCGAGTCCGCAACAGCGACCTTCTTCATGATCTTCTTGAAGGTTGTCTCGGGCATCCGACGCGAGAGTGTCATTCCGAGCAGGCTCGGGAACACTGATGCGAAAGCTTCGCGGGCCTCGTGCGCCGCTGAGGCAAGTGTCAAGAAGTTGAGGAGGAAGGCCGACCGGACGGTGCACCGTGTGGGCTGGGTGCGATGCTCGTCCCATGAGAAGAGGGGGCACCGCATAGATGGCCGTCCGGGATTGCCAGAACGCCTTCGCCAAGGCGGCAGCCGCCGATGGCATCGTTCTCGTGCCTGCGAGCGTGCCGTGGCTGAATGGCAGGGGACACCTCGGATTGAGCGGCATCGACCCCGGGGTAATCGCCGCACTGGTCGCAATATTCGCCGCTCTCGAGGGCAGACCTGATGAGCTCGCTGGCAAGCCAATGCGCCTGCTCTCTGGCGACTTCCTCCATGCCTCGTCTGGCACCTTCATTGAGGTGGATGAGCGCCAGCACTTCACTTCGCATCGACTCGTCACGTTGGACCTGTACCCCAATGCGGCGACCGTGGGCTTCGACATCGAGCAATACCGAGCGTTCTGCCGAGAGCTCTCGCCGAAGGCTGATCGGGACTTCGCACACAAGGCGGCGGCAGCCTTCGGGCCGGGCGGCCGGCCGCGCCAGCGGGCGTACAACGACGCGCTCCGGGACTTGGTGACACCGGCGATGGGTCGGCCGCCAATCATTCGCGTCGCGGCTCCGGACCGCGATGGCGCCGCGGCGTACGAGCGCGCTCGGGAGCAACTGAAGGCGCTGCTGTGATGCCGGGGGGAGCGGTCGGACCCGGTCAGAAGGGCCGGTTCCTTGTTCGCCGTATGTTCCCGAAAACGGAAAGAGGCCCTCGAAAGGGCCTCTGACCGGCGGTTATCTGGTGGGCGATACTGGGTTTGAACCAGTGACCTCTTCCGTGTCAAGGAAGCGCGCTACCGCTGCGCCAATCGCCCGTGGTGGTGCTGGTGAATCTTTAGTTCGAGGTGGGTACGGGATTTGAACCCGTGTACACGGATTTGCAGTCCGTTGCCTCGCCTCTCGGCCAACCCACCGTGGAGGCCACACGTGGCCGGCAACTCCCGAGCGGACGACGAGGCTCGAACTCGCGACCTCAACCTTGGCAAGGTTGCGCTCTACCAACTGAGCTACGTCCGCTTGTCACACCGGTTGCCCGGCAGAACGAAGAGAACCATACCCAAAGGTCCAGCCCCCTCCAATTTGAGGTCCGGCGGGCGTGGCGCAGGGGTCGGGGCCCTAGGGTCGAGGGCATGCGTGCGTGGGTCAACGGCAGCCTTCTCGACGATCCGGGAGCCCCTGCCATCGCGGTCAGCGACCACGGTCTGACGGTCGGCGACGGGGTCTTCGAGGCGGTCAAGGTCGTCGACGACCAGCCGTTCGCGCTGACGTTGCACCTCGAGCGGTTGGCGCGGTCAGCCCAGGGCCTGGGACTTCCCGAGCTCGACGAGCCCGACGTACGCAAGGGCGTGGAGGCGGTGCTGAACGGGGCGGGTCTGGCCCTCGGCCGACTCCGGATCACCTACACCGGAGGGCCGGCGCCCCTGGGTTCGGGTCGAGGAGATGAGCCGCCGACCCTGATCGTGGTCGCTGCGCCGATGGATCCCGCAGCGGGGAGTGCGACCGTGGCGACGATGCCCTGGCCGCGTAACGAGCGCGGGGCGATCGCCGGCCTCAAGACGACGTCGTACGCCGAGAACGTCGTCGCGCTGGCCGAGGCCCGGCGACGCGGGGCGACGGAGGCGGTGTTCGCCAACCTCGCCGGACACCTGTGCGAGGGCACCGGCACCAATGTCTTCTACGTCGTCGACGGCGAGCTGCGCACCCCGACGCTCGCGAGCGGCTGCTTGGCGGGAGTGACCAGGGGACTGGTGCTCGAGTGGTACGGCGGGCGCGAGGTCGACGAGCCCATCGAGGCGCTCGCGGGAGCCACCGAGATCTTCTTGGCGTCGACCACCCGAGACGTCCAAGGTGTCTCGCGGTGGGACGACCGTGACCTCACGGCCCCGGGCCCCGTCACGCGGGACGCGCTCGAGACCTGGCGCCACCGCGAGCACGAGCTGATGGGGATCTGAGGCTCACCCGTCCGCGCCCGAGCCCAGGCGCCACCTCGAACGGCGGCTGTCGCGGGACTGCAGATGTGAAGACGCCCGGAGTCGTGCGCTAAGGTTTCGCCTCGTCCCGGGAGGGACTCCGAGGCAGCAATCTCGGGCGATTGGCGCAGTGGTAGCGCGCTTCGTTCACACCGAAGAGGTCACTGGTTCGAACCCAGTATCGCCCACCGTCTTCTCCTCGCCGGCTGGAGCCGCCGGCTCTTCATCAGGCTGCTGGGCCGTGTCGGTGCCGCCGCTGTGCCACTCGATCAAGCGCAGCAGGGGATCGTCGTCGGGTTCGGTCGCGCGCACGCAGGTTCCTCCTCGGTCGTCGTGCCGGCGCTCGCATGCCGTGCCCGAGGCCTGCGTCGCTCCTCTCCATTGTTACCCCTGTGTTGATGTTTGTTGGCGAAACCCACACAAACTGCTCGGGTTGATCTAGCGTGGTCATGGCGATCCCGGGTTGGGCCCGGCTCGCAGGTCCTGCCGTCACCCCCCAGCGACAGGGCCAGGAGGAAGCTCGTGACTCGGCACGCCCACCACCATCCACCTCTCCACGCGTTCGTCGACGACAGCCCGTTATGGGTTCGTCGGCCCCGAGGTCGTCGGCCTACGCCTCGCATCCTCGTGACGGCACGTTGCGTGCTGGCGTTGGTGTGGGTCACCGTCCTGCTCGGGCTCCCGCCTCTGCTACGAGCAGCCGGAGCAGCGCTCGACTGACGTCGCGACCAGCGCCGCACCTGGCACGCGCCGGACTTCGTCTGCCCGGGTCACACACAGATAACGCAGCCCTGTCGAGAGGTCACGAGAAGGTCACGACGACCGGACGCGACCAGGCTTAACCCCTGCGGGTCTTCACCTGCGAAGCGACCCCGGCGTAGCCTCCGGTGCCTACGTGAACTTTCCGAGGGGGGAAGGCATGATGCACACCAGCATGCTGGTACGCCGGGTCGGCGTCGCTACCGCGGCGCTCGGGCTGGCCATCGCCGGGCTCGCGGCTCCGACCATGGGCGCGCCGGCGAAGGAGAAGAAGTCCGTCGACTGCGTCGACTACAAGGGCACGGTCCCCAAGTCGCCCAAGGGCTCGATCCCGAAGGACGACAAGGTCGTCATCAAGCAGGACCCGCTGAAACTCCAGGCGCAGAAGAACGCCCGGATCGCGAAGGCGGCCGGCAAGAAGAACGTCTCCGCGGCCATCCCGACCGTGCCGGACCCCGACTTCCACGTCGTGGTGCCGGTGCGCTTCCACGAGATCCTCAAGGCCAAGGGCAACGGCGGGGGTGACCTGTCCGACGCGCGCATCGCCGCGCAGATCGACGCGCTCAACATCGGCTACGCCGGCACCGGCTTCCAGTTCGAGCTGGTGGAGAACACCGAGACGGTCATGCCCGAGTGGTGGAACCTCATCGGCGCCAACGGCGCCGAGCCCCGACTGTTCCGTGGCGGCGGCAAGGAGGTCGCCATGAAGAAGCTGCTCTCCGACGACGACCCCCAGACCCTTGACGTCTACTCGGCGTCACTGGGCCAGTCGTTGCTGGGATGGGCCTGGTTCCCCTCCGACTTCACGGAGTTCGCCGAGTCCACCCACGGCCCGCTGCCTCGGTACTTCGACGGCGTGGTCATCGACTTCCGTTCGGTGCCCAACCCGGAGGGCAACACCGAGGGCGACACCCGCGTCTACCCCGACGGCACCTACGAGGAGGGTGACACCCTCACCCACGAGGTCGGTCACTGGTTCGAGCTCTACCACACCTTCCAGGGCGGCTGCCCCGGCAGCGAGAGCTACAACGGCGGCGACCAGATCGCCGATACGCCTGCGGAGGCCTCGCCCAACTTCCTGTGCCCCGACGCGAGCGAGGAGCCGCGGGACAGCTGCGCCGACGACCCGGGCTTCGACCCGATCAACAACTTCATGGACTACTCCTTCGACGGCTGCCTGACCGAGTTCACCCCCGAGCAGGCCGCCCGCATGCAGTTCGCCTGGGACACCTACCGCGCCTGAGGCGGGGAACCCGCGCGACGACCGGCGAGCCCGGCACCCCACCAAGGGTGCCGGGCTCGACCTTTGTCGAACACCTGTTCGAATTCGTGTCAGAATGGCCGCGTGGCGGGTGGCATGAACAAGCGCGGGGGACACGGCTACGGCACGATGGCCGAGCGCATCGCGGCGACCAAGGCGGCCGCATCAGCCTCCGAAGGTGCGGGCCGCGAGGCCACGCCGGCCGAGCTTCCGGCACCCCACGGCGAGCGCGGGCCGGGCTCCCTGAGGCACTGCTGGGTCGACCACGACCACGGACGGGTGCCGGGCCTGCTGATCGAGTGGCGCCGTACGGCGTCGGGGTGGCAGGGCCGTGTCGTCCACCCGGTCCGCGACCCCAGCGGCTGGATCCTGGTCGAGGAGTGGCTGCCGGCGGCTTCGCTGGTTCAGGCGTGAGTCCTAGAGACGCGCGAGGTCGACCTCGAGGCGCTTGGACTCGTCGCTGTCGCCGCTGCTGAACCTCAGCGTTCGCCCGTTGACCAGCTTCCAACCCTCGGGGGTCGCAGTCGGCCCGTAGCCCTCGGGCACGTGGAGGGTGACGGTGTACTTCTGCTTGGTCACCATGCCCTGCTGGTCGATGTCGAGGTGGTAGAGCAGCGAGCTGCCGTCGACCACGGCCGCGTCGGGCACGCGGTACTTCACGGTGATCACCGTCGAGGCCTGCGGCTCGAGCGTCACGTTGCGATAGATGTAGGGGCGGTCGAGAACCTGGCGCACGACCGGGTCCCAGGGCTCCCCGTCGACGTCGACCGCACCTTGGAGCTCGGCGCCTCGAGGCATGAAGAGGGCCACCGCACTGCCGTTGTAGCGCGTGAAGTAGCCCCATCCGGGGTCCTCGGAGTCGGGTGCCACCGCGCCGTGCGCCCACGGGGGAGTAAACGGCGGCGAGTCGTTGTCGACGGTGATCTTGACGGTGACCTCCGCGCTGCCGTCGGTCTTGAGCTTGACGTCGGAGTCGACGGTGCGGGCCTGCCAGTAGTCGGCCTTGCTGAAGTTGGTGTTCTGGCTGAACACCCCGAGGTAGTCGTGGTCGGTGCCGCTCAGGTCGCCAGAGAGGTGGCGGTGCTGGAAGGCGGTCTGGAGGCGGGTGTCGCGGAAGTACAGCGCGAAGTGGCGGCCCTTTGCTGCTCGCGCCAGCACCTGGAACTTCTCGAAGAACTTGCCGCCCTGGAAGAGCTTCTCCCTGAACGCCGGCACCACGGCACGGTTGATCTCACGGCGCTGTTCCTCGGAGGCGTACTTGTCGTAGCTGCCGGCCAGCACCTTGACCAGGTTGCCCGCGTTGAGCTCGCCGACCCCCTCGGCCTGCACGGGTCCGGTCAGGTTCATCAGCCGCGCGAGGGCGACCAGGTCGACGGCGATGACGCCTTCGTAGTCCTCGTCGAAGCGCACCTTCCACGCGCGCAGCAGCTCCTCGCCCGACTGCGTCCAGTACGGCGAGAAGGTCGCGCTCACCAGTCGCGCCTTGCCCTTGCGGTGGAACGGGTTGCCCACGACCTTGGGCCAGCCGATCCGGCCGCGGCCGTCGGCCACGATGTCCTCGTTGGTCACCGTGTCACCGAACTCGATGTTGCCCTTGTCGAACATCAGCGGCACCAGCGTCAACGTGGCGCCGCCGGAGTAGCGCTGCTCGGCGGGGTTCATGATCGCGACGAGGTACTTGCTCTCCTGGTCCTGGCCGAGCACGTCGGGCAGGGCCTCGAGCACGGGCTCGGCCTCGTCATAGGTGGAGCGCAGCGGGTCGATGCGCGCGCTCGCCTCGTCGCGGGCATCGGCCACGGCGTCGCCCACGAAGGGGGTGTTGCCCTTGACCTCTGCCAGGTCGTCGGAGGCTGCGCGGAGGTGGGTGCCGGCGAGCTCGAGGTCGGCGAGGATGCCGTCGAGCTTGTCGAGGTCGATCCGCTTGCCCTGCACCAGGTCGTCGCTCTGCATCAGCTCGGGGTAGACCTGCGTGCCGATCTCGGCCATCGAGGTCGCATGGTCGAGAGCGGCCACGAGGTGACGCACGTCCTTGACGCCGCCGCCCGCGACCGGCACCCAGCGCCAGACGTCTCCGCCGAAGCCGTTGACGAGGTCGGAGGCCCTGTCGACGTGCTGACGAGCCAAGGCGACGTGGGTCTCGGCCGTCTTGACGTCTTGGGCCTCGATGGCGTCCTGGGCCCTCTCCAGCTCAGCCTTGGCCGCCTCGGCCTCGGGCTTGACATCAGCCATGGGTCGGGCCAGCACGGCCAGTGCGACGAGCACGAAGAAGAGCACGCCGAGGCCCAGCAGAACCCAGGGCCAGCGGCGGCGCCGGCTCCCGGATTCGCGCTTCTCGCGTGCCATCGAGCCCCCTCGTGCGGCTTGCATCCGTCGCAGGAAGGATAGGGGGAGGCCGGTGAGGTGCATGACGAAACCGCCGCGACCGATCGCGAACGCGGTCGATAGCATCGCAGTCTTGTCACTGTGGTCTCGAGACGGGCGCTAGCGCGCCCTCCTCAACCAACGAAGGAAGGAGCAGGCCCGTGTCCGACATCAAGATCGCCCTCGTCACCGCCGGTGCGCGCGAGGAGAAGGCGGTCACGACGGGCACCAAGGCCTGGGAGCTGTTCACCGAGGCGCCTGACGTGATCGCGGCCCGAGTCTCCGGGCAGCTCAAGGACCTGTCCTACGAGCTGGCCGACGGCGACGAGGTCGAGGCCGTGGCCATCGACTCCCGTGACGGTCACGACATCCTGCGCCACTCCACCGCCCACGTGATGGCCCAAGCCGTGCAGGAGATCTGGCCCGAGGCGAGGCTCGGGATCGGCCCGCCGATCGACAACGGCTTCTACTACGACTTCGACGTCGAGGTGCCGTTCAAGCCCGAGGACCTCGAGGCGATCGAGACCCGGATGCGCAAGATCATCAAGGAGAACCAGCGCTTCTCCCGACGGGTGGTCTCCGACGCCGAGGCGATCGAGGAGCTCCAGGCCGAGCCCTACAAGATCGAGCTGATCGGGCTGAAGGGTTCCGGCCAGGCCGAGGAGGCCGCAGAGGGCGCCGGCGCAGAGGTCGGCGCCGGCGAGCTGACCATCTACGACAACATCCGCCGCGACGGCGAGGTGGCCTGGTCCGACCTGTGCCGTGGTCCGCACCTGCCGACCACGAAGCGGATCCCGGCCTTCAAGCTGATGCGCAGCGCCGCGGCGTACTGGCGGGGCAACGAGAAGAACAAGCAGCTCCAGCGCATCTACGGCACCGCGTGGGAGTCGAAGGACGCGCTGGCCGAGCACCTGCACCGCCTCGAGGAGGCGGAGCGACGCGACCACCGCAAGATCGGCCGCGACCTCGACCTCTACTCCTTCCCCGAGGAGCTCGGTCCAGGCCTGGTCGTCTTCCACCCCAAGGGCGGCGTGATCAAGCGCGTCATGGAGGACTACGTCCGGCAGCGGCACATCGAGGAGGGTTTCTCCTACGTCGGCACGCCCCACATCAGCAAGGACGGGCTGTTCCACACCTCCGGTCACCTGCCGTACTACGCCGAGACGATGTACCCGCCCATGGAGCTGGAGGGCTCGAAGTACCAGCTCAAGGCGATGTCGTGCCCGATGCACAACCTCATCTACCAGTCGCGCGGCCGGTCCTACCGTGAGCTTCCCCTTCGGCTCTTCGAGTTCGGCGGCGTCTACCGCTACGAGAAGTCCGGTGTCGTCGGCGGCCTGACCCGCGTGCGCGGGATGACGCAGGACGACTCCCATTCCTACGTGACCGCCGAGCAGGCGCCCGACGAGATCAAGCACCTGCTGAACTTCTGCCTCGGCCTGTTCCGAGACTTCGGCCTCGACGACTTCTACCTCGAGCTGTCGACCCGTGACGACAAGAACAAGCAGAAGTTCAAGGGCTCCGACGAGGACTGGGCGACCGCGACCGCCGTGCTGCAACGGGTCGCCGACGAGTCCGGCCTGGAGATGGTGCCCGATCCGGGCGGGGCGGCGTTCTACGGCCCCAAGATCTCCGTGCAGGCACGGGACGCGATCGGCCGCACCTGGCAGATGTCGACAGTGCAGTACGACTTCGCGCAGCCGGCCGGGTTCGGCCTGGAGTACCAAGCAGCCGACGGCACGCGCCAGCAGCCGGTGATGATCCACTCCGCGAAGTTCGGCTCGATCGAGCGGTTCATCGGCGTGCTGGTCGAGCACTACGCCGGTGCCTTCCCGCCCTGGCTCTCGCCGGTGCAGGTCCAAGGGATCCCGATCGCAGAGCGGCACAACGACTACCTCGACGACGTCGCACAGCAGATGCGCGCGCGCGGGCTGCGGGTCGAGGTCGACGACTCCGACGACCGGATGCAGAAGAAGATCCGCAACGCGCAGCTGCAGAAGGTGCCGTTCATGGTGATCGCCGGCGACCAGGACGTCGAGGCCGGCGCGGTGTCGTTCCGCTACCGCGACGGTCACCAGGACAACGGGGTGCCGGTGGCGGAGGCGATCGAGCGGGTCGCGGCCGCGGTGGCCTCGCGCGAGCAGGTCTGACGCGTGGAGCTGCGTCCCGGCCGCGCGGGTGCGCTCGTCGACACCCCTGATGGCGTCGTTGTCACCGGCGCCCCGCCGCGTGCGCGCGTCACGATCGAGGCGTCCCTGGAGCTGTCGGGCCTGTCGTGGTCGTGCGTGGGCGAGTATGTCGTCGACGACAACGGGGAGGTCGACACCGCGCGTGCTGCCAGTGTGGGCGGCAGCTACCACGGCGTCGACCCGTTCGGGCTCTTCTGGAGCGCCGACGTACCCCGGCGTCCAGACCCGCAGTCGGTGCGTCCGCTCAACGTCACGCTGCGGGCGACCTGCGAGGACCTCGTCTGCGACGCGTCGTACTTGCGCCGCGTGCAGGGAGATGGCGTCACCGACCACGTCGTGGACGCGACGGGCGTGGTCGGACGGTTGTTCGCGCCCGCGGAGGAAGGCGGTTCGCGCGCCGTCGTGCTCCTCTCCGGGTCGGAGGGCGGGATGGCCTGGCCGTTGATGGGGGCCTTGCTCGCCTCACACGGCGTCACCTCCCTGAGCCTGGCGTACTTCGGCAGGGCGGGCGTGCCCGACCAGCTGCGCGACATCGACGTGGAGGTCGTCGGGCGAGCCTGCGACTGGCTGCGCCGCGTGCCCGGGGTCGAGGACCGGCCTCCGTCGGTCATCGGCATCTCCAGGTCGGGAGAGCTGGCGTTGCTCGCGGCGGCTCTGGAGCCGGACAAGGTGGGTCCGGTGGTCAGCTTGGTCGGCAGCGGCGTCGCCTGGGGCGAGCTCGACGAGCAGACCGGCGCTCACGTCGCAGCGTGGCGGTTCGAGGGCGAGCCGGTGCCGCAGCTGCGCGAGGATCCGGACCACCCGCTCGCGCTGCTCGACGATGCCGAGGCGTTGGCGGCCGCGGAGATCCCTGTAGAGCGGGCCACCGGGCCCGTGCTGCTGCTCAGCGGTGAGGATGACGGGTTCTGGCCCAGTGCTCGGTTGAGCCGGATCGCCGAGGCGCGCGCGCAGCGCGAGGGTTGCGGCGAGAAGGTTGTGCACGTGGCCTACCCGGACGCCGGCCATGGGGTCGGCTCCCCGCCGGGGCTGGCCATGCCCTCGGTGGTGCACCTCGGGGAGGCCACGCTCCGGCCCGGCGGCACCCGCGCCGGCAACCAGGCCGCCCGGGTGGACGCGTGGAGTCGCATCCTCGAGCACGTGGGAGCCCCGATCCGATGACCCGGCCCGACAGCCGGCCCGACAGCCGGCACCAGGACGGCGTCGGCGGGCCCGATGGCCTGGAGCGTCTCTGGACGCCGTACCGGATGGCCTACATCCGCGGCGAGAACAAGCCGGCCGACGGATCCGAGGCGGAGTGTCCCTTCTGTCGGATCCCGCGCGGGGACGACGTGTCCGGACTCGTGGTGCGACGTGGCGCGACGGCGTACGCCGTGCTCAACCTGTATCCCTACACCGCCGGCCACCTGATGGTCTGCCCCTACCGTCACGTCGCCGACTACACGGAGGTCACCGACGAGGAGTCGGCCGAGATCGGTGAGCTGACGCGGGCCGCGATGCGCACCGTGCGCGCCGTCTCGCACGCCGAGGGCTTCAACGTCGGGATGAACCAGGGCACGGCCGGAGGGGCCGGCATCAGGGCGCACCTGCACCAGCACGTCGTGCCGAGGTGGGTCGGCGACAGCAACTTCATGCCGGTCGTCGGTCACACCAAGACGCTGCCCCAGCTGCTACAGGACACCCGGGCCCTGCTGGCGGAGGCGTGGGACTGACGAGTCCGCGTCCGCTCGCCGAGCGGTGGCCGCGGTCGAGGGCCGCCTCGTCAGTCGTCCGACACCTCTGCCCTGAAGTCCGGGACCCCCGAGACGCAGCGCGCCCTGACCGTCGCGCCATGGCCCGTCTCGTCCTCGCGGCCCTCGAACTCGATCTCCAGCTCCTCCGGCCCACCGTTCTTGACCTCGGCGCGGAACCCGTCGGCCGGAGCTGCTGAGATCACTGAGATCACAGCCCGCTCACACTGAGCGACGACGGCTCCGCCGAGCCCCTGCCAGGTGCGCCGCTGCGGAGCAGGCCCTGGTGAGGACGTCGGTGGTGAGCCCCGCGGTGTCGTGGGTGGCGAAGCGGCCGGGGAGGCGGGCGGGGGTTGGGAGGAGTCGGGGGAGTCCGACGGCGTGGAGCCCGGTGAGGACGTCGCGGTCGACGCGTCGGTGGCGGCCGAGGAGGGCTCCGGCGAGACGTCCTCGGAGGGCCGCCCCAGGGTGGTTCCCGATGCCGGCGCGAGCGGCTGTTGGGAGGCGACCACCTCGCCCCCGGCGCGCGAGATCACTGCCCACACCAGCGTGGAGGCCGCGCCGACCAGGACCAGCCAGGCCATGACGGCGGCAACCGCGCGGACCCTGCTCATGAGGCCATCCTTCCAGCGGGGCGGTAGGACGTGCGGGCTACGGTTCGGCCATGACGAGCGTCCTGGTGGTGGAGGACGACGACGCGATCCGCACCGCGGTGACCCGTGGCCTGCGCGAGCGCGGGCATGCGGTGGCCGCGGTGGCCAGCGGGCTTGCGTGCCTGGAGCACATCCTTCGCGAGCAGCCACAGGTGGTGCTGCTGGACCTGGGTCTCCCCGACGTCGACGGCCTGACGCTGATCGCGATGATCCGGGCCGCCAGCGACGTCCCGATCATCGTGGTCACCGCCCAGGACGACGATCCGACGATGGTCAAGGCACTCGACAGCGGGGCCGACGACTACGTCGTCAAGCCCTTCGGCACCGACCAGGTGGCCGCCAGGATCCGGGCGGTGCTGCGGCGTGTGGGCCGCGACCCTGCTGCGTCGGTGGTGAAGGTGGGCGGGCTGGTGGTCGACGAGGGTGCACGCCGGGCCACCCTCGACGGCACCGTCTTGGAGCTCTCGCGCAAGGAGTTCGACGTCCTCGCGCTGCTCGCGTCCAGACCCGGGCAGGTCGTCACCAAGCGGGAGCTGCTCGCCGAGGTGTGGCAGGAGGTCTACGGCGGGTCCGACCGCACCGTCGACGTGCACCTGTCGTGGCTGCGGCGCAAGCTCGGTGAGTCCGCTGCCCAGCCGCGATACCTGATCAGCGTGCGTGGCGTCGGCGTACGCCTGGTCGACCCGTACGCCGAGGACGCCTGATGCGGCGGCGGATCTCATTGCTGGTCGTCGCCACGACGTCGGCGGTGGTGGTGTCCTTCGTGGTTCCGCTGTGCCTGCTGGTCGACACGTTGGCCGAGGACCGCGCCATGGCGGCGGCAGACCAGGAGGCCCGCAACGTGGCGATCCTGGTCGCCGGACTCAACGGCGACCCGCAGCTGGCCGAGCTCGTCGCAGACATCGACAGCAGGGGCAGGCCGACGACCGGCGTGCTGACGCCGGACGGGCACCAGCTGGGCGGGGGCCCTGGCCTCGCCGGGGACCCCGAGGTGCAGCGCGCGCTGGACGGGGAGGCCTTCACCGTCGTCGACGAGAAGGGCGGGCGGGTGCTGGTGCCTGTCCTCGTCGAGGACGGCACAGCGGTGGTGCGCACGAGCGTGACCCCGCAGGACCTCCGCAGCGGCGTGAGAGGGGCCTGGGCGGGGATCATCGGCCTCGGCGTCGGGTTGCTGGCCCTCGCTGTAGCGGTTGCCTGGCAGCTGGGCCGGCGTATCAGCGAGCCGCTCCGTGAGGTCGCGGCCACCGCTCACCGGCTGCGCGAGGGCGACCTGCAGGCGCGCGCCGTGGTCAGTGGTCCGGGCGAGACCCAGGAGCTGGCGCGGGCGCTGAACGGCTTGGCCGAACGGACCGGGGAGCTGCTGGTCAGTGAGCGTGCCGCGGTCGGTGACCTGTCGCATCGACTGCGTACGCCGGTGACCGCCCTCCGCCTGGACGCCGAAGCCGTGACTGACCCGGAGCTGGGCGAGCGCCTGCAGCACCACATCGCGGGACTGCAGCGCGCGATCGACGCGATCGTGCGCGAGGCGCGCAGGCCGGTGCGCACCGACCTGTCGCCCAGCTGTGAGGCTCGAGCCGCAGTGGCCCACCGGCTCTCCTTCTGGCAGCCGCTCGCAGAGGACCAGGCGCGAGCGCTGGGAGTGTCCTTGCCCCACGAGGAGCTGAGGGTCCCGCTCGCGGCAGAGGACCTCGGTGACCTCGTCGACGTACTGGTGGACAACGTCTTCGCCCACACTCCCGAGGGGACCGCTCTGCGCGTCGAGCTGGGGCGAGAGGGCGATCAGGCGGTGATCACGGTCTCGGACTCGGGACCGGGTTGGCCCTCCCGGCCGCGGCGCCAGCGGCCCGGGAGCACCGGTGTGGGGCTCGACATCGCCTTGCGCACCGCCACTGGTTGCGGTGGCACGCTGTCGACCGGTGTGAGCGCCGCGGGCGGCGCCCAGGTATGGTGAGGCTGCCGGTGACGGACGCCTGAGGTCGGGTCAGTCACCTTCTGCTTCGCTGTCGGAGTCGTGCTCGTCGGCATGGTCGGTCGCATCGTCGTCGTGCGCGCCGTCGTCCGTGCCGTCGTCCGTGTCGCGCGCATCGTCGCGAGAGTCGTCGCGACTGTCCTCGCCGTGCTGGTCGTCGTCGCCGGGGTCGGTGTCGTGGACGGTCCCGCCCGGACCGGTGGCGGTGCTCGTCGCGGCGGCCGCGGCCGAGGCCGGGGTCACGGCGGGCAGGACGACCGTGCGGACGACATGCCTGACACAGGCCTTCTGGTGCAGCCGCGTCCCGTCCGGGCACGGCGCCCACCGCACCCGTGAACCGAGTGCGGCGGGGGCGACGGTGCCCGCCTGCTGCATCGAGTCGGATGGTCGTTCGACGCTGTCGGGGACCTGGCTGCGATACGCGGCGACCGATCCCGCAAGACCGGCAACGAGTGCGGCCGACGCGACGCCGGCGGACAGGAGCTTCATGAGCCAACGATGGGACGTGTCCTGATATGCGTGCCTCGCGAGAACATCAAGGAACTCTCAAGACTTTCCATGACCAGCTCTTAACGCGGCGATGAGACGTGCTTGTCACGGGCCCGATGATCCTGGCGAGCATGAGCTACGACGCCCGCACCCGCGATCGCTACCGAGGCACGGTCAGTGTCATGACGGGGGTCGTCGGGGCAACGGCGATCACGGCAACCGGGTGGGTGGCCGGGGTCGTGGCGCAGGACGCACAGGAGGAAGCGGCCACGCAGGCGACCAGCGAGGCCACCGCACAGCAGGGGGACGCAGGTCGGGTCGCCAGCCCGGACGTCCGCGGCCCTCGTCCTCGGACGGTGCTCCGCCAGCGGCCGATCAAGACCCGGGTCACCTTGCGCTACGTCACGGCCGCGTCCGGAGTCCCTGGCGTGGGGGGAACCGTGAGTGCGGGGCCGACCCAGACCCGACCAGCACCCGCGCCGCACGCGGCACCGGCCCCGCCACCCGCACCGCCACAACCGCCTCCGCCCCCGGCTCCGTCGAACGGGTCCTGACGTGTCCACGGCCTCCAGCGATACGACCACGACCTTCGAGGCTCTGGGGTGCACCGTGTTCGTCGCCGTCCGTGACCCGGCCGAGCTGGCCGCGGCGAGAGGTCTGGCCGTTCGCGTGGTCGTCGACGTCGACGAGACGTGTAGCCGGTTCCGTGCGGACTCCGACCTCTCGCGCGTCAATGCGCACCCAGGCGAGTGGGTCGAGGTCGACCCGCTCCTCGTCGCGGCGGTCGACGTGGCGATCGGGGCCGCGAGGGAGACCGGCGGCCTGGTCCATCCGCTGCTCGGACGCCAGCTGGTCGCCTTGGGATACGACCGTGACTTCGGGGCCCTCGTGGATCGCGACGGCGCAGAGGTCGTCGAGACGGAGGTGTCGGATCTCGACGCCTGGCAGCGGATCGGGCTCGACCCCTCCGGTGGGATCCGGATCCCGCCAGGGACCTCACTCGACCTCGGGGCGACCGGCAAGGCGTGGGTCGCCGATCTGGTGGCGGCGGCGTACGAGGAGCACCTGCGTGGATCTGCCGTGGTGAGCGTCGGAGGAGACGTCCGGATCGCGCAGCGGGACCCGGAGCCGTGGCCGATCGCCATCGCCGAGCGTCCCGGGTCCGTTCCCGACGAGGTCGTCCACCTCGATGCGGGCGGCATGGCGACCTCCAGCACCTGCGTACGCCGCTGGACGCTGAGGGGCGCGCGGCTCCACCACCTGCTGGATCCGCGCACCGGACGTCCCGCCCCCGAGGTGTGGCGCACCGTGACGTCGACAGGCGCTACCTGCTCGTCGGCGAACACGGCGACCACCGCAGCGGTCGTCCTCGGCACCGCCGCACCTGGTTGGCTCGAGTCACGCGGCGTCAGCGCGAGGCTGGTGGCGGCCGACGGCTCCGTGCACAGGGTCGGGGCCTGGCCAGAGGGGAGGCGGGCGGCATGACCGACGGGCCGCTGCTCTGGTACGTCAACCGCGCCACCGGCGTCGTACTCCTGCTTCTGCTGACGCTGACGGTGGTGCTCGGCGTGCTGAGTGTGCGCGGGAGTCACGGACGCCGGCTGCCGGCGTTCGTGACCCAGGACCTCCATCGCAACCTGGCGCTGTTGGGGGTCGTCATGTTGGGCGTGCACATCGCTTCCGCGGTGGTCGACAGCTACGTGGACATCCGCTGGTGGCAGGCCCTGGTGCCGGCCGGGGCGACCTACGAGCCGGTGTGGCTCGGTCTGGGTGCGCTGGCCTTCGACTTCCTGCTCGTCCTGGTCGTCACGAGCCTGGTCCGGACCCGACTGGGTCATCGCTCCTGGCGAGCCGTCCACTTGTCGGCATGGGTCGCGTGGTGCCTCTCCGTCGTGCACGGCATCGGCATCGGGACAGACCTGCGCCAGCCCGGTGGGCTGGCGGTGCTGCCCACCCTCGGGTGCTGTGTGGCCGTGCTGGCGGCCTTCATCGTGCGTGCCTCTTGGGCTCGTCGCCCCGAACCCCCGCACTCCGTGCGGAGCGTCGCGTGAGCATGGCACCGAGAGGGCTGGAGCCATGAGCCACGCGCTGCTTGTCGACTGGCCGGCCTGCCGCGCTCGGGGGTTGTGCCGCGAGCTGCTGCCGGAGATCGTCACGCTGGATGAGTGGGGCTATCCGATCGTGGCGGACCTGGTGTCCGACGACCTGTTGCCCGCTGCTCGTGCGGCAGTCCGCGGGTGCCCCCGACTGGCGCTCAGGCTCGACCAGCGGTGACCGCAGCTGATATGTAGGCGATTCCTGTCAAGTGGCAGGGTGAGGCGCCCGTCTCGATCGCTCGGGGCGGGCGCCTCGTGCTTCGTCG
>NZ_JADKPO010000003.1 GCF_015352445.1 Nocardioides agariphilus | reverse complement strand
CACCCGGACCCATCCCGAACCCGGAAGTTAAGCCTGCCAGCGCCGATGGTACTGCCCCCGAGAGGGCGTGGGAGAGTAGGACGCCGCCGAACATCCTTCACAGCAGAGGCCACCCCAGCGGTGGCCTCTGCTGCGTTGAGGGGCCACACTGGCTCTCGCCCAACAGCACAGCGATCATGACCCGAGAAGGTGACCACCCGTGGCCGAGCAACGACGTACCCCGCGCGCAGGCTCGGGTCGTCCCAGTCGCGACGGCGACCGGCGCCCAGGTGACCAGTCGCGGGGGGAGCGGGGCGCCCGAGGCGGTTCGCGGGCTCCGCGCAAGGGCGACTGGTCGCGTCCGCGTGAAGAGCAGCGACCTCGCTCGCAGACGCAAGCGGTCTACGACGGTCCGCCGCTCCCCGAGGACATCACGGGCGCCGAGCTCGACAGGTCGGTGACCGGGCAGCTCAAGGGTCTGCCCGAGAAGCTGGCCGCACGCGTCGCACGCCACCTCGCGGCTGCGGGCCAGGTCATCGACTCCGACCCCGAGACCGCCTACCAGCACACGCTCGCGGCCAAGGCCCGCGCCGCCCGCATCGCGGTCGTGCGCGAGGCGACCGGTGAGGCTGCCTATGCGGCTGGCCACTACGCCGAGGCGCTCGCCGAACTGCGGGCCGCCAAGCGAATGAACGGCGCGACCGCCTACCTGCCGATCATGGCCGACTGCCATCGTGCCCTGGGGCACCCCGATCAGGCCCTGAAGCTGGCCAAGAGTCCCTCCGTGCGCAATTTCTCGCCCGCGGCGAAGGCGGAGATGACCATCGTCGAGGCCGGAGCACGCCGTGACATGGGTCAGCTGGACGCAGCCTTGCGCACCCTCGAGCTGGCTCCGTTGACCTCGAAGAGCCGGGAGGCCTGGGTCGTGCGTCTGCGCTACGCCTATGCCGACACCCTCGAGGCCGCTGGTCGTGAGACCGACGCGTTGGCGTGGTTCCACCGGACCCACGCGATCGACAGCGACGAGATCACTGATGCCGACGCCCGCGCCGAGGCACTGGAGCGTCGCCAGGCCTAGGGGCTGTCTGGACGTCTCATGCGTTCCGCTGGTGTTCGGGCGCCCCATCCGTCACAATGGCCACCACAACTACATCGATGTCACTCATCTGACCTCACTTCGTTCGAGACCGCTGGGGAAGGCGTAGCTCGACGCCGGAAGTGAAGGAGACGAGGGTGACCGCACTGACTGCATCTCGCACCGCGACGAGGGGCGTGCTCTACGTCCACTCAGCGCCATCCGCGCTGTGCCCGCACATCGAGTGGGCCGTCGGCGGTGTACTCGGTGTTGCCGTGAGCATGACGTGGACGCCGCAAGCCGCGCAGAGCGGTAGCTACCGAGCCGAGTTCTCCTGGGCTGGGGACGCCGGCTCTGCGGCGGCGATCGCGTCGGCCCTGCGCGGCTGGAACCACCTACGCTTCGAGATCACCGAGGACCCGACCTCGGCCTCGGAGGGCTCCCGCTACTCCTACACCCCCGAGCTCGGCGTCTTCCACGCTGTCACCGGCCTGCACGGCGACATCATGATTCCCGAGGACCGCCTCAAGGCTGCTGTCGTCAAGGCCGCCCTCGGCGACACCTCGCTGATGGGCGAGATCAACAAGCTGCTGGGCAAGCCGTGGGACGACGAGCTGGAGACGTTCCGGCATGCCGGAGACGGCGCCCCCGTGCGCTGGCTGCACCAGGTCGTCTAGTCACACAGCTGCCCCTCGGGGCCTACAGCGGGATGTTGCCGTGGCTGCCGCGGAGCACCCCGACCTGCTGGACTGCCTCGTCGATAGCCCGCGCGATGGCCGACCTTGTCGCGGCCGGCTCGACGACCTCGTCGACGACGCCGATCTCGACGGCCTTGTCGACGCCTCCCGCCAGCCGTTCGTGCTCGGCTGCCAGCTCGGCCTCGACCCTGGGTCGCAGGTCCGGAGAGACCTCTGCCAGCCGCCGCCGATGCAGGATGCGGATCGCGGCCACCGGGCCCATCACCGCGACCTCCGCCCCGGGCCAGGCGAACACCTTGGTGGCGCCCAGAGAGCGGGCGTTCATGGCGATGTAGGCGCCGCCGTAGGTCTTGCGGGTCACCAGGGTCACCCGCGGGACCACGCACTCGCCGAAGGCGTGCAGCAGCTTGGCGCCACGGCGTACGACGCCGTCCCATTCCTGCCCGACACCCGGTAGGTAGCCGGGGACGTCGACCACGACGATGAGCGGCACTCCGAGCGCGTCACACAGGCGCACGAAGCGTGAGGCCTTCTCCGCTGACAAGGAGTCCAGGCAGCCGCCGAGGCGCAGCGGGTTGTTGGCGACCACTCCGACGGTGCGGCCGCCGAAGCGACCCAAGACGGTGACGATGTTGGGGGCCCAGCGCTGGTGCAGCTCTTGGGCCGTCCCCTCGTCGAGGATCGACTCGACGAGCGGGTGGACGTCGTAGGCACGCTTCTTGGACTCCGGCAGCATCTCGGACAGGTCGCGGTCCTCGACCTGGTCGACCTTGAGGCTGCCCTGGGAGCCGAGCAGGGTCGCCACGATGCGGGCCCGATCGAGAGCCTCGGCCTCGCTCTCGGTGAGGATGTGGACGACACCCGAGCGGCGGCCGTGGGGCTCGGGGCCGCCGAGTCGCAGCATGTCGACGTCCTCGCCGGTGACTGAGCGGACCACGTCGGGTCCGGTGACGAAGATCCTGCCCTCGGGCCCGAGGATCACCACGTCGGTGAGGGCCGGACCGTAGGCCGCGCCGCCGGCTGCCGGGCCGAGCACGACCGAGATCTGCGGGATCTTGCCGGAGGCCTGGGTCATCACGTGGAAGATCCGGCCCACTGCGTGGAGCGAGAGCACGCCCTCGGCCAGGCGGGCACCCCCGGAGTGCCACAGGCCGATGATCGGCACGGAGTCGGTGATCGCCCGGTGGTAGGCATCCACCACCACGCGGCAACCGACGTCGCCCATCGCGCCGCCCATCACCGTCGCGTCGGAGCAGAAGGCCACGACACGAGTGCCGTTGACAGAGCCGACGGCCGCCAGCATCCCCGAGTCGTCGTCGGGGGTGATCAGCTCCAGGGTGCCCTCGTCGAGGAGGGCGGTGAGCCGGTGGACGGGGTTGCGGGGATCTTCGTCGCGGGGCAGCTTGGCCGGCTTCGCAGGCGCCTGGGTCGCCGTCATCTCAGTAGCTCCCGAAGGCCACGGCGACGTTGGCTCCGCCGAACCCGAAGGAGTTGTTGAGGGCGGCGATATCACCGCTGCGCAGCTCGCGAGCCTCGCGAGGGATGTCGAGCTCGACTTGCGGATCGAGGTTGTCGAGGTTGATGGTCGGGGGTGCCAGCCGGTGATGGATGGCCAGCACCGTGGCGATCGACTCGAGGGCGCCGGCGCCGCCGAGCAGGTGGCCGGTCATCGACTTCGTGCTGGTGACGACGACCTCGTTGGCGTGGGAGCCGAGCGTGGCGTGGATCATCAGGCCCTCGGCGATGTCGCCTTGTGGCGTGGATGTCGCGTGGGCGTTGATGTGCACGATGTCGGAGGCCTCGATGCCGGACTCGGCCAGTGCGCGAAGGATGGCGCGTGAGCCACCGCGGCCCGCGGGGTCGGGTTGGGCGATGTCGTGGGCGTCGGCGGTGATGCCGGCGCCGAGCACCTCGGCGTAGATCCTGGCGCCACGCGCCACGGCGTGCTCCTCGGACTCCAGCACGAGCACGCCCGCGCCCTCACCCAGCACGAAGCCGTCGCGGGCGACGTCCCACGGGCGGGAGACGGTCGTGGGGTCGCCGGCGTTCTTCGACAGCGCCATCATGTTGGCGAACGCCGCGATCGGCAGTGGGTGGATGGCGGCCTCGGTGCCGCCGGCCAGCACGATGTCGGAGCGCCCCAGGCGGATCTGGTCGAGCGCGAGGGAGATGCCCTCGTTGCCGGAGGCACACGCGGAGACAGGGGTGTTGGCAGCGGACCTGGCGCCGAGCATCAGGCTCACGTTGGCGGCCGGTGCGTTGCCCATCAGCATCGGCACGGCGAGTGGGGAGACCCGACGCGGACCCTTCTCGAGCAGGGTGTCGTAGTTGTCGAGCAGCGTGGTGACACCGCCGATGCCGGAGGCGATCGCGACCCCGAGCCTGTCCTTGTCGATCTCGGCCTGGTCGAGCCCGGAGTCCTTCCAGGCCTCCTCGGCGGCGATGACCGCGAACTGGGCGCTGCGGTCGAGACGGCGGGCGCGAACGCGCTCGAGCACCTCGCTGGGCTCCACCGCGACCCGGGCCGCGATCTTGACCGGCATGTTCTCTGCCCAGTCATCGGTGAGGTGACGAACGCCGGACTGGCCCTTGAGCATGGCCTCCCAGGTGGACGCGACGTCTCCGCCGAGAGGGGAGGTGGTGCCGAGTCCGGTGATGACGACTCGCTTCGCAGGCATGTGGATCCTTATGAGATCGGTGGTGCGGGGTGGTGGTTGGCTGCCGTCGGGGCCGGCCCGGTCAGGGCCGGCCCGCCACGGCTGGACGTTGGTCCGCCTCGGTCAGCCTTGGGCGCGCTCGATGAAGGAGACGGCGTCGCCGACGGTCTTGAGGTTCTTGACCTCGTCGTCGGGGATGGTGACGCCGAACTTCTCCTCCGCCGCGACGACGACCTCGACCATCGACAGGGAGTCGACGTCGAGGTCCTCGACGAACGACTTGTCGAGCTGTACGTCGTCGGCGTCGACGCCGGCGACCTCGTTGACGATCTCGGCGAGGTCGGCGCGGATCTCTTCGGTGGTGGCCATCTGCTGGTTCTCTCCTGTGGTGGTGGTTGGTTGATCGGACTTGCTAGGGAACGGTGACGACCTGCGCGGCGTAGGCGAGGCCGGCGCCGAAGGCGATCAGCAGCGCGATGTCGCCGCTCTTGGCCGTGCCCTCGGCGATCATGCGGTCGAGCGCGAGCGGGATCGAGGCTGCCGAGGTGTTGCCCTGCTCGGCGATGTCGCGAGCGATCTTGACCCTCTCGGGCAGCTTCATCGAGCGGGCCATCGCATCGATGATGCGCATGTTGGCCTGGTGAGGCACGAACACGTCGAGGTCGTCGATCGAGACGCCCGCGCGGTCGAGGGCCTGCTGGGCGGTCTTGGCCATCGTGAACGACGCCCACCGGAAGACCGGGTTGCCCTGCATGGTCAGGTGGGGGAGGACCCCGGAGCCGGGCTTCTGGTCGGTGCCGACCACGTCGCGCCAGTCCTCCTTCTGGCGGATCAGGTCGAACTGCTCACCGTCGGAGCCCCACACCACCGGGCCGATGCCGACGGTGTCGCTCGGGCCGACGACCGCCGCACCCGCGCCGTCGGCGAAGATGAAGGCCGTGCCGCGGTCGCCGACGTCGGTGAGGTCGGAGAGCCGCTCCACACCGATGACCAGGGCGTAGCCGGCGCTGCCTCCGCGCACGAGGTCGGAGGCGAGCGCGATCCCGTGGCAGAAGCCGGCACAGGCGGCCGAGATGTCGAAGGCGGCCGCCTGGTCGGTGCCGAGCTCGTGGGCGATCGCGGTGGCGACGGCGGGCGTCTGGAGCAGGTGCGTCACCGTGGCGACGATGACCAGGTCGATCTGGCGCACGTCGATGCCGGCGTGGTCGAGGGCGGCCCTGGAGGCGGCCACCGACATCATCTGCACGGTCTCCTCAGGACTGGCCCAGCGACGCTGCTTGATGCCGGATCGCTGCTGGATCCACTCGTCGCTGGAGTCGATCCGCTCGACGATCTCGGCGTTGGGGATCACCCGCGAGGGCCGGTAGGACCCGATGCCGAGGATGCGGGCGTGCGGCTGGCCGGAGCTCTGCTGGATCTGGACCTGGCCGTTGGACTGGCTCATCTTCACATCCCTACTTCCGGGTGCAGGCGGAGCAATGGCTGACCGGGAGAGACCAGGTCGCCGTCCTCGACCAGCCACTCGACCACGACGCCTCCGTGGGTGGCCGTGACCACGCTGCTCGAGCGGGTGCCGGCGACCTCGCCGATGGTGGCGCCGGCCTCGAGGGTCTCGGCGCCGGCCGCTGACTCGGCCCGGTGGAAGGTGCCCTTGCCCGGCGAGACGACCATCCGCCACGTCGGTGAGGTCTCGATCATGGAGGCCTCACCGTGCTTGGCGATGAACGCCCGGGCGTCGTCGAGCTGGTCGGGTGTCTTGAGCGCGAAGGTCTCCACGCCCTTCAAGGCTCGCTTGGCGATGCCGGTCAGCGTGCCGGCCGGGGGCATCTCCAGCAGCCCGGTCACCCCGAGGTCGGACATGGTCTCCATGCACAGGTCCCACCGGACCGGGCTCGCGATCTGCCCGACGATGCGGGCCAGCATGTCCTTGCCGTCGTGGACGACGCGGCCGTCGCGGTTGGAGATCACCGAGGTGCGCGGGTCGTGGGTCGACACCGACCGGGCCAGGCCCGCCAGGTGGCCGACGGCCGGTTGCATGTGCTCGGTGTGGAAGGCGCCCGCGACGCTCAGCGGCACCAGGCGCGCCTTGGCGGGTGGGTCTTCGGCGAAGGCGTCGAGCTGCTCGCGGGTGCCGGCGGCCACGATCTGCCCCGGCCCGTTGTCGTTGGCAGGTGTCAGCCCGTGCTTGTCGATCGCGGCCAGCACCTCGTCGCGGTCGCCACCGAGGACGGCGGTCATGCCGGTCGGCGTGATGGCGGCGGCCTGCGCCATCGCCTTGCCGCGCTCACGGACCAGCACCATCGCCTGCTCCGCGGTGATGGCTCGGGCGCCGGCTGCGGCGGTGATCTCGCCGACCGAGTGGCCGGCGACCGCGCCGACCTTGCCGAACGCGTCGGCGGGGTGGGGGAACAGCTCCAGTGCCGCGATAAGGCCGGTGGCCACCAGCAGTGGCTGGGCGACCTGCGTGTCGCGGATCGCCTCGGCGTCGGCCTCGGTGCCGTAGTGGGCCAGGTCCAGTCCCGCCACGGTCGAGAGCCAGTCGAAGCGACTGGCGAACGTGGGGTCCTCGAGCCAGGGCGTGAGGAAGCCAGGTGTCTGGGCGCCCTGACCGGGCGCGACGATGACGAGCACCCCTCCACTCTGCCGGGTCGCAGGGCATTCCCTCTCATGCGGCGTGCACGAATCTCGCAGGGCGAGAATTGGAGGTTTCCTACAAAACGGTTGCCAACAGGTCACGCACGCGTGTCCGCTCGGTGAGCAACGTGTGGAACCTGGCAGGGTCGCCGGCGACGAAGGCGCGGCACAGCTCCAGACCCGCCGGGTAGCAGATCGCGTAGCTGCGAGAGCCCGCATCGCCGAGGAAGCGCACCCAGCGGGCCGCGTCGTCGCGGCTGAGCAGGGCGCGTTCGCGCAGGTCGGCGGCGACCTCGGCCGCAGGGCGGCCCTCCTCGTGGTAGCCGAGCCAGGGCGTGTCCCTGACGAACTCGACCTCGATGGACTCCCCGTCAGGCAGTCCGGAGGTAGCGGTCGACGGTCGGGGATGGCAGCGACTCGGTCATTCGCGTCCCGACTGCCGGCCGAGCACGAGGGCGATCTCGAGGGTGAAGGAGTCACGGGCGTCCGTGGGGGTCAGGCCCGTCAGGTCGCCGACCTGCCGCAGCCGGTAGCGGACGGTGTTG
Source organism: Nocardioides agariphilus (assembly GCF_015352445.1). GTDB lineage: Bacteria > Actinomycetota > Actinomycetes > Propionibacteriales > Nocardioidaceae > Nocardioides > Nocardioides agariphilus. The sequence continues at coordinate 201,980 of NZ_JADKPO010000003.1, read as the reverse complement.
GGGTGGCAGAACAGGGCGCGCGCCGTCGCCTCCAGCGAGCGGCCCTGGGAGAAGTACGTCGACAGCGTCTCGACGAGCGTGTCTCGCCCGGCTACCAGCGGAAGGAAGACCTCTTCGACCAGGTGGCGCCGCGCGTGACCGTCGCCGGCAAGGGCGCGCTCAGGGAGCAGCTCGTCCGCCGGTACGGGCCGCGGAGCCTCGGGCCAGCCGGTCGCGGCGCGATGCGCCGAGGTCGCGCTGCGGGCGCTGAGGTGGGCGTGGCCGAGGTCCTCGACCACGTGACCGACCACCACGGGGCCGGGGCCGAAGAAGGAGAGCACGCGGGTGGCCGCCTTCTCGGCGTGCTCCACGCCGCCCAGGATCACCACCAGCCGGTCGCCCTGGCTCGCGCAGAGGGCATCCATGCCTGCGGCCCGGGCCACCCGGCGTACCTCGTCGAAGAGCTCGCCCCCACGACGGTCCGGCTGTACGGCGCCCAGCACCACGGTGACCGCGCCGCGGTCACCCCAGCCCAGGGCGCTGGCCCGCGAGAGCATCGTCTCGTCGGCCTCGGCGCGCAGCACCGAGTCGACGACCAGGGCCTCGAGACGGGCGTCCCAGGCGCCGCGTACCTCAGCGGCGCGCGCGTAGACCTCGGCGGTCGCGAAGGCCACCTCCCGCCCGTATCGCAGCACCCCCGCGTGCACGTCGCGCACGTCGTCGGGGTCGAGGACCGCCTCGAGGTTGCTCTCGACGACCTCGATGCCGAGACGGACCAGGTCGACGGTCTGCTGGAGGCTGATCACGCCGGCCAGGGCCCGGGGAGCTGCCCCGAAGACCTGGGCTGCCACGGCCGAACCGTCGAGCTGGGGATGGCGGACCTCGTCGGCGTACCAGTCGACGAAGCTCTTGATGCCCGCCTGCACGATGACGCCGACCCAGGACCGGTCCTCTGCGCTGAGCTCGGCGAACCACGCCATGTCGTCGTCCATGCGCGCCATGGCGGCGGTGCTGAGCTGGCCGGTCGCGCGGTGCAGGTCCCGAACGGCCCGCGAGCGCGGGTCGGCATCCTTTCCGGGGGTCGAGACGACGCTGGATGGCACCGAATGAGCGTAGGGGAGCGGTGAACGGGTACCAACCAGACGGCAACTGGAACGTGTTCTGGTTGAATCGTCGGTGAACTCTCTGCCCCGAGGAGGCTGGGGATGCGCGGTGCGGGTCACGGGGTCGAGTACCTCACCATCCACGGTCATCGTCGCGCGTTCGTGCGCGCCGGGCACGAGATCGGCACGGCTCCGGTCCTGCTGCTGCTCCACGGGCTCGGCGCGGACCACACGACGTGGGACCCGGTCATCGCCCAGCTGGCTCGGCGCTACACCGTCATCGCACCCGACCTGCTCGGCCACGGTCAGTCCGCCAAGCCGCGGGCCGACTACACGCTCGGCGGCTACGCCAACGGGATGCGCGACCTGATCACGGTCCTGGGGATCGACAAGGTGACCCTGGTGGGTCACTCCTTCGGCGGCGGCGTGGCGATGCAGTTCGCCTACCAGTTCCCCGAGCGCACCGAGCGTCTGGTCCTGGTCGGCACCGGTGGCCTCGGTCCCCAGGTGACGCCGGTGATCCGGGCCATCACCACTCCGGGCTTCGCCGCCTTCATGGGTCCGCTGACGCTGCCGGGTGTGCGGCACGTCGCGGCGGCGGCCATGCGCGGTCTCAAGCGCACCGGCATCAAGGAGTTCCGCGACTTCGACGAGGTCGCGGCCATCTACGAGTCCTTCCGCGAGCCGGACGCCCGGCTGGCGATCGCCCACGTCACCCGCGCCGTGGTCGACTGGCGCGGGCAGATCGTCACCATGGCCGACCGCGCCTACCTCACCGCGGCGATGCCCCTGTGCGTGATCTGGGGCGAGGACGACAGGGTCATCCCCGTCAGCCACGCCTCGATCGCCGCCGAGCTCGCTCCCGGTGCCCGGGTCGAGATCATCGCCAACGCCGGCCACTTCCCCCACAAGGACCACCCCGAGCGGTTCGTGCGGATCCTCAACGACTTCGTGCGCAAGTCGCAGCCCGCGACCTACTCGCGAGCCAGGTTCCGCAACCTCCTGCGCAACGGGCGGGTGCCTGCGGGAGCCACGGAGCAGCCGATCGAGATCGCGACGGTGACGCAGATCCGCAGCCCGGCTGGTTGAGGGGCGCGCCTTCCTCGACCAGCGGGGTGGTTACGCGTCGCCGCCCTCCTGCTTGACCCCGCGTACGGCGGTGGGGTCGGTGATGCGGTAGTGGTCGAGGGCCTTCTGGACGGTGTCGCGACCGATCACGCCTTCCTCGGCGAGCGCGGAGAGGGACTGGACGACGACCGACTCGGCGTCGATCTTGAAGAACCTGCGCGCGGCGGGGCGGGTGTCGGCGAAGCCGAAGCCGTCGGCGCCCAGCGCGTGGTAGGCCTGCGGGACCCACTCCACGATCTGCTGCTGCACAGCCTTCATGTAGTCGCTGACCGCGATGACCGGGCCCGGGGCGTTGCCGAGCTTGCGGGTCACGAACGGCACGCGTGGCTGCTCGGTGGGGTTGAGGAGGTTCCACTCCTCGGTGGCCAGTGCCTCGCGGGACAGCTCGTTCCAGGAGGTGACCGACCAGGTGTCGGCTGCCACGCCCCAGTCAGTGGCCAGTAGCTCCTGCGCCTTGGCGATCCAGGCGTAGCCCACCCCGCTGGCGAGCAGCTGGACGCGCGGCGCGTCCGCGGGCAGGTCGGCCGGCGGGCTCGAGACGTGGTGGATGCCGCCGAGCAGGCCCTCGAGGTCGAGGTCCTCCGGCTCGGCCGGCTGCACGGCCGGCTCGTTGTAGACCGTCAGGTAGTAGATGACGTCCTCGCCGTGGGGGTGCTTGTCGGTCGAGCCGTACATCCGGTCGAGCCCGTTGCGCACGATGTGGGCGATCTCGTAGGAGAAGGCGGGGTCGTAGTGCACGACGGCCGGGTTGGTCAGGGCGAGCAGCGGCGAGTGACCGTCGGCGTGCTGGAGGCCCTCACCGGTCAGCGTGGTGCGACCGGCGGTGGCGCCGATCAGGAACCCGCGGGCCAGCTGGTCGGCCATCGCCCAGATCGAGTCGGCGGTCCGCTGGAAGCCGAACATCGAGTAGAAGATGTAGACCGGGATCATCGGCTCGCCGTGGGTGGAGTACGACCCCGGCAGCGGTCGCCGACGCCACGCAGCCCGCCTCGGAGATGCCCTCGTGGAGCATCTGGCCCTGCACCGACTCCTTGTAGGACATCAGCTGCTGGCGGTCGACCGACTCGTAGGTCTGGCCGGCCGGGTTGTAGATCTTGGCCGTCGAGAACATCGAGTCCATGCCGAACGTGCGGTACTCATCGGGCGCGATCGGCACGATCCGCCTGCCGATCGACGGGTCCTTCATCAGGTCCTTGAGCAGGCGGACGAACGCCATCGTGGTCGCGATCGCCTGCTTGCCGGAGCCCGCGCGCAGCTCGTCGTACATCTCCTTGCCCGGCAAGGTGATCTCGGCCGGCTGCACCCGCCGCAACGGCACGGGGCCGCCGAGGGCGCGGCGCCGCTCCCGCAGGTAGGCGAGCACGTCGCTGTCCTCGCCCGGGTGGTAGAACGGCGCCGACCCGTCGGCGTCGTAGGCGTCGTCGATCTCCTTGTCGGTGACCGGCAGCTCGAGCCGGTCGCGGAACGCCTTGAGGTTCTTGGCGTTGAGCTTCTTCATCTGGTGGGTGGCGTTCTTGCCCTCCAGCGCCTCGATCGTCCAGCCCTTCACGGTGTGGGCGAGGATGACGGTCGGCTGGCCGACGTGGTTGGCGGCGGCCTGGAACGCGGCGTACACCTTGCGGTAGTCGTGGCCTCCGCGGGGCAGCAGCTCGATGTCGCGGTCGCTGAGGTGCTCGACCATCTTCTTCAGTCGGGCGTCGGGACCGAAGAAGTGCTCGCGGATGTAGGCGCCGTCCTCGACGGAGTAGGTCTGGAAGTCGCCGTCGGGGGTGCGGTTCATCTGGTTGACCAGCACGCCGTCGACGTCCTTGGCGAGCAGCGCGTCCCACTCGCGGCCCCAGATCACCTTGATCACGTTCCAGCCGGCACCGCGGAAGTTGGCCTCGAGCTCCTGGATGATCTTGCCGTTGCCGGTCACCGGGCCGTCGAGCTGCTGGAGGTTGCAGTTGATGATCCAGGTGAGGTTGTCGAGCTCCTCGCGAGCGGCCAGGCGGATCGCCCCGAGCGACTCCGGCTCGCCCATCTCGCCGTCACCGAGGAACGCCCACACGTGCTGGTTGGTGGTGTCCTTGATGCCGCGGTTGGACAGGTAGCGGTTGAACCGCGCCTGGTAGATGGAGTTGAGCGCGGCCAGGCCCATCGAAACGGTGGGGAACTCCCAGAACTCCGGCATCAGCCGCGGGTGCGGGTAGGACGACAGGCCCTGTCCCGGGCCGTGCTGGACCTCCTGGCGGAACCGGCCGAGCTGCTGGGCGGTCAGCCGCTTCATCAGGTAGGCGCGGGCATAGATGCCGGGTGCCGCGTGCCCCTGGATGAACAGCTGGTCGCCGCCGCCGGGGTGGTCCTTGCCGCGGAAGAAGTGGTTGTAGCCGACCTCGTAGAGGCTGGCGGCCGAGGCGTAGGTCGCGATGTGGCCGCCGACCTCGAGACCCTTGCGGTTGGCCGAGGAGACCATCACCGCGGCGTTCCAGCGGATCAGCCGGCGGACCTCGCGCTCCATCTCCTCGTCGCCGGGGAACCACGGCTCGCGCTCAGGCGGGATCGTGTTGATGTAGTCGGTGCTGCGCAGGGCCGGGACGCCCACTTGTCGCTCGCGTGCACGCTCGAGCAGGCGGAGCATCACATAGCGCGCCCGCTCCCGGCCTCGCTCGTCGAGCATCGCGTCGAACGAGTCGACCCACTCCTGGGTCTCCTCAGGGTCGATGTCGGGGAGCTGGGTCGGCAGCCCCTCGTGGATCACGGGACGACTCGCACTTGATTCCACACTCACCTCGTCATCGTCGCACGCACGCCGTCAAGCCGAAATCCGTGGGCCCACCGGGCGACCAACCGGTGACACGCCACGCCATGCGCTCGAGGGGCGCGCGATGACGCGCGAGCACCTCACCCGTACGCCGGGTTGCACTGTCGCGCCAACTCCGGTGGACTACTGCCCACACCAGACCTGGCCAGAACGAGCCAACCGGAAGCGAGGAGAACGTTGAGCGCCACCGCTGGAGGCGGGACCTCCCAGCAGGCCGACAGTCCTGCTGCCAGGCTCGGCATGACCGCCGGCACCGTGGTGCAGGAGCTCGGCTGGGACAACGACACCGACGACGCCCTCCGCGTCGCCATCGAGGACGCCATCGACGCCGACATGGTCGACGGTGACTACGGCAACGTCGTCGACGCGGTCGTGCTGTGGTGGCGCGACGACGACGGCGACCTCGTCGACGGTCTCGTCGACGCCCTGACCGACCTCGTCGGCGGTGGCTCCATCTGGCTGCTGACCCCGAAGGTCGGGCGCCCGGGGGCCGTCGATCCGGCCGACATCACCGAGGCCGCCCCGATCGCTGGCCTCGCGCAGACCACCACGGCCGCCGTCAGCAAGGACTGGTCGGCCACCAGGTTGGTCGCCCCCAAGACGCGTCAGTGATCGCGGACATCTAGTTTGGGGCTGTGCTGAAGCTGTCGCTCGACCCGTTGCTGTCGACCGCTGCCAACGGGCGCACGGCCGCCCAGGTGCTGGTCAAGTCGGGCGTGCTCCGGCCGCTGCTGCCCTCGCAGCTGATCACCCTGGGCCGGGTCCTCGCCGCCTGGGGCACCGGCCCGGCCGGCGGGTTCCACGCGATGGCGGTCCTCGATCCCGACCGTGATGGGCTGGTCGACGAGCTCGGCAGCCTCACCTTCGAGCAGATGCACCGGCGCGGCAACGCGCTGGCCCGTGCGCTGGCCGAGCGAGGCGTCGGCGAAGGTGACGCCGTGGCGGTGATGTGTCGCAACCACCGTGGGTTCGTCGATGCCACGCTGGGCGTCGCCAAGCTCGGCGCCGACCTGCTCTACCTCAACACCGCGTTCGCCGGGCCCCAGCTGGTCGACGTCTTGGAGCGTGAGCGGCCGCGGGCGGTCGTCCTCGACGAGGAGTTCGCCGGCCTTCTCGACGACACCGAGGTGCCACTGCGTCTGCTCGCCTGGACCGAAAGATCTGGACCGCCGGACGACGACGGTCTCGAGACCATCGAGGACCTGGTCCAGCGCTATCCCGACGCCGACCTCGCTGCGCCCAAGCGCCACGCCCGCATCGTGATCCTGACCTCCGGCACCACCGGGACGCCCAAGGCGGCGCCGCGCAACGAGGCCGGGATCGGTGCGGCTGTCTCGCTGCTCTCGCGGATCCCGCTGCGCTACGGGATGCGCACGCACGTCGCGGCTCCGCTGTTCCACACCTGGGGGTTCGCCCACTTCATGCTCTCGGCGCTGATGGGCGAGACGGTGGTGCTGCGCCGCAAGTTCGACCCCGAGGAGTGCTTGCGCGCCACCGAGTCCGAGCGGTGCGAGGCCATGGTGGTCATCCCGGTGATGCTCCAGCGCATCCTCGCCCTCCCGCAGGAGGTGCTGGACTCCTACGACCTGACGCGGGTCGAGGTCGTGGCGGCCTCCGGCTCGGCCCTGCCCGGCGACCTGGCGCTGAGCTGGATGGACCAGTTCGGCGACAACCTCTACAACCTCTACGGCTCGACCGAGGTGGCCTATGCGTCGGTCGCCGGGCCCGACGACCTCCGCGAGGCGCCCGGCTCCGCCGGTCGACCGCCGTACGCCACTGTCGTCAAGATCCTCGACGACGAGGGTCGTGAGCTCCCCGACGGACAGCCGGGTCGCATCTTCGTGGGCAACAAGATGCTGTTCGAGGGGTACGCAGGCGGGGGCCACAAGGAGGTCCGCGACGGGTTGATGGCGTCGGGAGATGTCGGGCGGTTCGGCCTCGACGGACGTCTGTACGTCGAGGGGCGTGACGACGAGATGATCGTCTCCGGCGGCGAGAACGTCTTCCCCGCAGAGGTCGAGGACTGTCTGTCGCGTCACGAGCGGGTGGTCGAGGCGGCGGCGATCGGTGTCGATGACCCCGACTACGGTCAGCGGCTGCGAGCGTTCGTGGTCGCCACGGGGGAGGTGGGCGAGGACGAGCTCCGCGAGTGGGTCAGGCAGAACCTGGCTCGCTACAAGGTGCCCCGCGAGTTCGTGTTCCTCGACGAGCTGCCGCGCAACGCGACCGGCAAGATCCTCAAGCGCGAGCTGGCTGACATGGGACCAGAGAGGCAGCACGACAGATGAACGCGAAGACGAGCGGCATCGCGATCGGCGGGCGGGCACCCGACTTCACGCTGCGCGACCAGTTCGGACAAGACGTCACGTTGTCGTCGTTCGTGGGCTCGAAGGCGGTGTTGCTCGTCTTCTACCCCTACGCGTTCTCCAACGTCTGCACCGGCGAGATGGCCCAGATCCGTAGCCGGCTCGACGAGTTCATGACCTTCGACTCCGAGATCCTGGCCATCTCGTGCGACGCGACCCACTCGTTGCGGGCCTTCGCCGACTCAGACGGGCTCAACTTCCCGCTGCTGTCGGACTTCTGGCCCCACGGCGCGGTGAGTCGCAGCTACGACGTGTTCGACGAGTCGAAGGGTCGTCCGCGGCGGTCGTCCTACGTCATCGACAAGCACGGCGTCGTGCGTTGGTCGGTGCACAACCCGACCTCGATCGGACGCGACCTGGACGAGCACCTCCGTCAGCTCCACCTGGTCGCCGACGAGGTCGCGTGAGGCCCGCAGGAGCGGCGGCCCCTGCCTGACATGGCCCCACCTCTGGGGGTGGGCTAGACCGGGTTGATCAATTTCCCAGGATTGGGCCCTCCGGTGCAGACATGCTTGGAACACGCGGGTAATGTTCTATCCGTCGAACCGCTGGTGACCCGAGACGCCAGCGGTTCGACTCATTTCTGAGGGCTTGAGGTTCTGGGAACGCGTGCACACGCCGGTCACCGGCGAGCCGGCACCCGACGTCCTCGCCCGGCTCGGCTCCGCGTGGTCTGGGACTCTGACCAGACGGCGAGTCAGAGGGACCTGAGCAACGGCGCGACGTCGTGTCCGAAGGTGGTGAGGAAGCCTTGTTGGTCGGTGCCGGGTGCGTGGAAGACGAGGTGGTCGAAGCCTGCTTGGAGGTAGGGGCGGACGGCGTCGACGACCTCGTCGGGGGTGGTGGCGATGATCCAGCGTTGGGCGACCTGTTCGAGGGGGAGCTTGTCGGCGGCGTAGGCCATCTCGAGGGGGTCGTCGAGGCGGTGCTTGTCCTCGGCGGGGAGTGAGAGGGGTGCCCAGAAGCGGGTGTTCTCCAGAGCCTCTTGGCGGGTGGGGGCGTAGGAGAGCTTGATCTCGATCATCCGGGCGATGGCGTCGACGGGGCGTTGGGCGGTGGAGAGGCCGTCGATGACGGCGGGGAGCAGCTTGTCGGTGTAGAGGTCCATGCCCTTGCCGCTGGTGCAGATGAAGCCGTCGGCGACGCGTCCGGCGTACTTGGCCATCACCGGGCCGCCGGCGGCGATGTAGACCGGGACGCCTGCTCCGGTGCCGTCGGGGTTGAGGGGGCGGTCGTAGATGGTCGCGTCCTTGGTGCGGTAGTAGTCGCCTTCGAAGGTGACGCGTTCGTCGGCCCACAGGGCGCGCATCAGGCGGACCGACTCGCGCAGCCGGGCGAAGCGTTCTTTGAAGTCGGGCCACTCGCGCAGTCCGAGGGCGATCTCGTTGAGGGCCTCGCCGCTGCCGAGGCCCAGGATGATGCGGTCGGGGTAGAGCAGGGCGAGGGTGGCGAACTGCTGGGCGAGGACCGCGGGATGGTAGCGGAAGCTGGGGGTCAAGACGCTGGTGCCGAGCACGATGCGTTGGGTGCGTTCGCCGATCGCGGTCAGGCAGGCCAGTGCGCTGGGGCCGTGGCCGCCGATGTGGCGCCAGGGTTGGAGGTGGTCGCTGATCATCACGCTGTCCAGGCCTACCTGCTCGGCCAGCACTCCGAGCTCGACCAGCTCACGCGGACCGAACTGCTCGGCACTGGCCTTGTAACCGATCTGCATTCAGCCGACCTCTCGCCTCGGGGCAGGGATGTGGGGTGCGCTTGCGTACAGAGTGCTGCGCTGGACGGCGACCCGTCCGGCCGTGGTGGCCAGCGCGCGCAGCTCCTCGGGTGTGACCAGCTGGCCGTGGGCGGCGCCGGCGGCGCGGCTGATGTTCTCGTCCATCAGCGTGCCGCCGAGATCGTTGACGCCGGCCGCGAGGAGCTGGCGGGCGCCGCCGTGGCCCAGCTTGACCCACGAGGCCTGGATGTTGTCGACCAGGCCGCGGTAGGCGATGCGGGCCACCGCGTGCATCAGCACCGACTCGCGCCACGTCGGCCCGCGACGGGCTCCGCGCTTGAGGTAGATCGGCGCCGCCATGTGCACGAACGGCAGGGGCACGAACTCGGTGAAGCCGCCCGTCTCCTTCTGGAGGTCTCGGGTGCGCAGGAGGTGCCGGGCCCAGTGCACGGGCCGTTCCACCGAGCCGAACATGATCGTGATGTTGGAGCGCAGCCCCACGGAGTGGGCGGTCCGGTGCGCCTCGAGCCACTCCTCGGTGTCGACCTTGTCGGGACAGAGCACCGCCCGCACCTCGTCATCGAGGATCTCGGCAGCGGTGCCGGGCAGCGAGCCGAGGCCGGCGTCCTTGAGCCTGGTCAGGTAGGACGCCAGCGGCTCGCCGAGGCGCCGCGCGCCCTCGGTGACCTCGAGCGCCGTGAACCCGTGGACGTGGATCTCCGGCACGGCCTGCTTCACCGCGCGGGTGACGTCGACGTAGAAGTCGCCGTCGAACGACGGGTGGATGCCGCCTTGCAGGCACACCTCGGTGGCGCCCCGCTCGGCTGCCTCGACCGTGCGCTGGGCGATGTCGTCGAGGGTGAGCAGGTAGGGCGCGCCGCGCAGGTTGAGCGACAGCGGTCCCTTGGAGAACCCGCAGAACGTGCAGCGGTAGGTGCACACGTTGGTGTAGTTGATGTTGCGGTTGACGACGTAGGTCACGACGTCGCCCACCGCCTGGCGGCGCAGCTCGTCGGCAACGGCGGCAACGGCTGGGACCTCGGGTCCTCGCGCGCCGAACAGGGTGACGATCTCGTCCTCGCCGACCTCCTGTCCCGCGCGTACGCCGGCCAGCACCTCTGCCACGGCTCCCGCGATGCTCACCGGGTCTCCAGATGGTCGCTGCGCGACCTCCTCGACCAACGATGGCGGGTGGGTGTCCGCGCCGGAGTACCAGGCCGTCGACCGCCGACCGATCTGCACGACCTCGGCGCCGGTGCCGACGTTGGCGGCCGCCGCGTGGCGCTCGGGCCAGGTCGCGCCCGGGTCGTCGCGCCCCAGCGACTCGGCGTCGGACCGGTCGAGCACGGGGAAGCGCAGAGCGGGGTCGAGCCAGCGGTCGGGATCGGCGGCGTACTCGGCGTAGATCGTGAGCCGCGGCGTCAGCGCGAGACCGCGTGACTCGGTCGCCTCCCGCAGGGTCGCCACCGCTGGCCACGGTCGCTCGGGGTTGACGTGGTCGATGGTGACGGGCGAGACGCCACCCCAGTCGTCGATGCCGGCGTCGAGCAGCGCGCCGAGCTGGTCGACGTCGGACAGGTTGGGCGGAGCCTGCACGTGTACGTCGGCAGGCATCGCCAGGCGCGCGAGTGCGATGGCGCGCACGTGGTCCTCGGGCGGGCACGGGGCGCTGTGGCGCATCTCGGTGCCGACCTTGGGCAGGAAGTTCTGGACGATCACCTCCTGCACGTGCCCGTGGCGGCGGTGGCTCTCGGCGATCGCCTCCAACGCCTCCAGTCGGTCGGGCTCGGACTCGCCGATGCCGACGAGGATCCCGGTGGTGAACGGGATCGAGAGCTCACCGGCTGCCTCCAGGGTGGCCAGCCGTCGCTCGGGCGTCTTGTCGGGCGCCCCGCGGTGGGCAGCGAGGTCCGGGCGCAGCGACTCGACCATCATCCCCTGTGACGGCGCGACCTCCCGCAGGCGGGCGAGGTCGTCGCGCGAGACAGCGCCAGCGTTCATGTGGGGGAGCAGCCCGGTCTCTTCCAGCACTCTCGCACCCATCGCGACCAGATAGTCGGTGGTGGAGGAGAAGCCGTGCGCCGACAGCCAGTCGCGCGCCTCGGCGTACCGCTCCTCGGGGGCCTCTCCCAAGGTGAACAGGGCTTCGTGGCAGCCGGCCTCCGCTCCCTGCGAAGCGATCGCCATCACCTCGTCGGGCGAGAGATAGGGGCTGGAGATGTGGCGTGGTGCCGTCGCGAACGTGCAGTAGCCGCACCGGTCGCGACACAGCCTCGTCAGCGGGATGAAGACCTTGGGGGAGTAGGTGACGCGGGTGCCCGTCGCCGACCTGCGGACCTCACGCGCCCGCCGCATGAGCTCGTCGGTCGACAGGTCCAGGAGGCTCACGACTGCCAACCGTACTTGCGACTGCTCACTGCTCCGGAGGAGGGAACCCGTGGCGGACGCAGCAGGTCGAGCAGGTTCGGGCGGAGCAGCCCGGGCGGAGGGACCTTCAGGGTGAGGGGCAGGCCGAGCCCCGCGGCACCTTGTAGGGCGCGCCGATCCGGTAGATCCCGGGCTCGGTGGCATGCAGCACGAGCCAGTCGTCGCGGGTGTTGGTCACGGTGGGATCGCTCGCCTGGCCCGAGACGCACGACAGCACCAGGGGCTGGCCGTCGGGCCCAGTGGTGGGCACGGGCCTGCCGACGGCGTCGACCAGGCCGAGCCAGTCGGAGTACGTCACGCGTACGACGATGGGGCCGGGCTCGGGCGTGTAGAGGGTGATCATGGCTGCGTCGAAGCCGAGCACGGTCGCGGGCGCGGAGACGAGCGGGCGCGGATCGCGGACTGCGTAGAGGGTCCAGTCCGCGTTCGACCAGACCTGCTTGAGGAAGGGCAGCCCGGCGGAGACCAGTGCGGCCTCCTGCACGGCCGCGTCGTCGGGAGTAGCGGTCGACAACACGACGAACCGGACGGCCCAGCGACGCAGCCAGAGCCGGTAGGCCTCGGCCGTCAGCGGACGCTCGCGGTAGAACAGGCGGTTGCGCGCGGCGTCGGCCTGGCGGTTCCAGCCCCGGGCGAGGTTGGCATATGGCGCCAGGGCCGCTGCCTCGCGATGGCTCGCGGTCGGCACGACCTCGACGCGACCCAGACCGGCGTTGCGTTCGTGCAGCTGGTCGACCAGCGGGTCGAGGTCGAGGCTCAGCGAGGCCGGGGGTGCTGTGTTGATCGCGTCGTGCGCTGCGAGCCCGACCTGCCACGACGCCGAGGTGATGAGGGCCGCGCCGACCAGCACGGCGGTGGCCGGACGCCCCAGGAGGGTGGCGGCCAGGGATCGAGCCCAGGCCTGCGCCGGAAGGGCCGCCACGAGACCGACGACCGCGAAGATGAGTCCGAGCCGGCTGATGTTGGTGCCGACGGGCGAGGGCACCAGCCAGGCCAGCTGTACGGCGACGAGGTAGACCAGGCCGAGCATGCGCAGCAACCGCCACTCGCGCGGGAACAGCAGCACCGCGGTGAGTCCGGCGACCGTGGGCAAGATGGCGGAGTTCCACGACATCGGCTGGACGCCCGAGAGGGGGAACAGCCACGCCGACACCGCGACCACGAGCACCGGGGGCAGTCCGATGGCGTAGGCCAGCCGGCGTCGGCCGGTCAGCCACAAGGCTGCGGCGACCAGACCGAGGAAGAGACCGGCCACCGCGCTCGCGGCTGTGGTGAGCGCCGTCAGGGCGACGATCACGCAGATGCGCAGCCAGGCGATCGCCGGGCGGCGGTCGCGGTCGGTCGACCAGGCGAACGCAGCAAGCAGGGCGACGAGCCCGAACAGGATCCCGAGGCCGAAGGTCACCCGGCCGGACACGGCGTTGCCGGTCAGCGCGAGCGCACCCACCACGGCCGGCACCATCGGCCGGCTGACGTGGCGGCTCCGCTCGAGCAGCAGGGCCAGCAGGGCCGCGGACAGGGTCCCGGCGACGACCATGGTGGGCCGCACGCCCAGCACGGCCATCAGGTAGGGGGAGATGGCGCTGTAGGACACCGGGTGCATGCCGCCGTACCAAGCCAGGTCGTAGGCGCTTCCGGGGTGGGCCCTGGCGAAGGCCGCCCAGGCGTCCTGGGCCGCGATGTCGCCACCCGGGGTCGCCAGCAGTCGCCACCACAGCAGGTGCAGCACTCCGGCCACGACGGTGGCCACGAACACCGGGCTGCGTCGGAGGGTACGGCCGAGGTCATGCAGGCGTCCGGGTGGCGGCGTGACCGCGACGACGGGAGCCGGTGGCTCCCTGAGGACGGTCACGTCGGCTCCCGGCGCCAGCCCGCGAAGAGCCGGCCCAGCGCGGCCGGCGGGCTCACGGTCCACCTGCCCAGCCGCACGGCCGTCACGGCGAGCAGCACGCCGGTGATGTCGTCGAGCACGTAGTGCCAGCCGAAGTAGACCGTCGCGAGGATCACCCCGGCCAGGTAGAAGCCGAGCGCGATGCTCAGCCGCCGGAGCCCGTAGTAGCGAGCCATCAACAAGACCAAGGTGGTGAATCCGACGTGCAGGCTGGCGAAGGCCCCGAGGCTGACGAACGCGTCTGGCGCTGCGGGGTTGGCCAAGAACGCGGCGCGCTCGGTGAGGTACTCGGCCTGGGTGTCGGTGATGGGGGTGTGCCGCAGCCCGGCGAACTCGGCGGGCACCGCGGCGTAAGGGCCCAGGGTGGGCAGGATGTAGTAGCAGAGGGTGCCCAGGATCCAGGCCCAGGTCGCCGAGCAGAGGAAGACGTAGGCGTGCCGGACCCGGGGGATCAGCGCCAGGCTGCCGACCAGGCCCAGGACGATGACGTAGGTGAAGGACCGGTAGACCACCGCCAGCGCCTCTGCTGCGTAGGACTCGCCGAGGAGCGTGTGCAGCAGGACCCACGGGCTGTGTCCCAAGAACAGCGCGCGATCCCAGGAGAGGAGGTCGTCGTCGCGGAGAGGGTTGAAGGCGTTCCAGCTCTTCAGGTTGCGGTAGCCGAGGTAGACGACGTGGTAGCCGACCAGCCCGCTGACGACCAGCAGGAGCCGCGACATCGTCCAGCGCTCGCGCACGACGGCGGCGACGCTGCGCAGCGACCAGCCCCGCGACCGGGCCCTGAGGACGGCCTCGGCCAGGGCGATCGCCACCAGGAAGACCAGCGCCTTGGCCAGCCGGTTGACGAACATCTGGCCCTCGGGGTCGCGCACCGAGACACCCAGGGCAGCCGAGCGCTCGGCCACGATCGCGACCCAGATGGCCACGATGAGCCAGAACCGCCAGAGGTAGCCGGAGCCAGCCGCAGACGCCTCCGGCGAGACCGACGGTACGTCGGTCAGCCGTGAGCGCCGAGTCGGCGCGGTGTCGGTCATGGCGGGTTCTCCTGCAGTGCACACGTGAGCGGAGACCATCGTCGCAGGACTCCCTCCCGGCGCCTGCATCGTGACACAGCGATCCGGGGAGAGAGCAAGGCGCCCCTTCCCGGGAGAGAGAGGTTCCGGGGCGGGGCGCCGCTTGTTTCATGGTCCGTCAGTAAGGGTGTCCTCTCAACCCCAGGTCTAGGGGCCCGATCGAGTCATGCCCCCTGGGGTCCCTACGGTGTAGTGCGTGAGCGAGCAGCGGAACGCGCCTGGCGAGGCAACCGGCATGTCGATCACTGCCGTCCAGCAGTGGATCATCTCCGTGCTCGCGTTCACGGTGATCGAGCACTTCGCGGCCGGTCTGGCGGTGGCGGCGATCTTCTCCGACGACCAGGACGCCCGCGTCGGGCTCAACGTGCTGGCCGGAGTGACCGGTGTGGTCGCGGTCGGTGCCTTCAGGGCCCTGAGAGCCAAGCGTCTCCTGAGCGTATGGCTGCTGCTCGGCCCGGCGCCCGGCGTGGTCGGGGCCTGGCTCACGTTCCGCTGAGCTCGCCCGAGCCGCCAGGCCAGCGCTTGCTGCCAGGTCAGGGACAGGGGGTGGACACCAAGTGAGCCTATGCTCGGCAGATGAGCGCGCTGGCCGACACGAGGCCGGTCGCACTGGTCGCGGCGGCCCACCCCGGCCCAGCCGCCGCGGTGACCCTGCTGGCAGCGGTGCTCGCGGTGGCAGTCGACATGCCGGCCTCCCGCGTGGTCCTCGTCACGGCGGCCGTGGCGGCCGGTCAGCTGTCCATCGGTTGGAGCAACGACCTCATCGACCTCTCGCGTGACCGGGCCGTCGGGCGACAGGACAAGCCGCTGGCGCTCGGCACCCTCGATCCTCGGGTCGCTGCCGCGGCCTGCGCGGCGGCTGTCGTGCTGTGCGTGGTGCTCTCGCTGATGTGCGGGCTGCCCGCAGGGCTGCTGCACCTGGGGTGCGTCGCGGCCGGCTGGGCCTACAACCTGGGGCTCAAGGCGACCGTGTGGTCATGGGTGCCATACGCCGTGGCCTTCGGCCTGCTGCCCGCGTTCGTCTGGTCGGCCGCGGACCAGACGGGGTCGGTCCCCTGGTGGCTGCTGTCGGCCGCCGCGTCACTCGGAGTGGGAGCGCACCTGCTCAACGTGCTGCCCGACATCGCCGATGACGACGCGACCGGCGTGCGCGGCCTGCCGCACCGGCTCGGTGCCCGGCGCCTACCGGGCGCGGCTGTCGCGGTGCTCGTACTCGGCTCGGTGCTGGTGCTGTTCGGCGCGTCGGTGCCGCTGGTCGTCGCCGTCGCCGGTGTCGTCGTCGTGGCCGCGCTCGCTGCGGTGGTGCTACGCGGCCACGGCAAGGCGCCGTTCGCCGCAGCCGTCGGCATCGCCCTGCTCGATGCCGTGCTCCTCGTGGTGGCGCTGTGACCGGGACGACGGACTGGGACCTCGTGGTCGTGGGTGCCGGGCCCGCGGGATCCTGCGCGGCGCTGGCGGCGCTCACGACTGGGCTCACGACCGCACCGCACCTGCGGGTGCTGCTGCTCGACCGAGCCGACTTCCCCCGCGACAAGAGCTGCGGTGACGGCATCGCGCCCCACGTGCTCGACGCGTTGGCCCGGGTCGGAGCGGCCGACGTCGTCGACGGATGGACGCCCCTGTCCCACTTGGAGCTGGCCCGCGGCGAGGTGTCGGTATCGGGACCGATGACCCGCGAGGTGCACGTCGTGCCGCGCACCGTCTTCGACGCGCGACTGGTGGATCACGCGGTCGCGGCGGGAGCGGTGCTGCAGCGCCGCCGCGTCCGATCCGTCGAGGTCCGCGCCGACCGGGTCGTGCTCGACGGCGAGCTCAGCGCCCGGGTAGTCGTCGGAGCCGACGGTGCGCACTCGGTGCTCCGGCCCACACTCCTCGGCCAGGAGCAGCGCCTGCGGGCGATCGCGATTCGCGGATATGCCCCGACCGCCGAGGCCTGGCGGGGCAGGCAGGTGATCCGCTACGGACCGCGGCCCCAGCCGGCGTACGCCTGGGCCTTCGACCGCGGTGACGGCTGGAGCAACGTCGGGTACGGCGAGCTGCTACCGGGTCCCGAGCGCGGTGCGGGTCCGAGCCGGGCCCTGTTGCTCGACCAGCTGGAGGCGCTGCTGCCTGGCAGCGTGCCCGACGGCAAGGACTGGAAGGGTCACCACCTCCCGCTCTCGGGCTGGAACTGGCGACAGCCCGACGGTCCGATGCTGCTGGTGGGCGACGCCGCAGCGCTGGTGAACCCGATGACTGGCGAGGGGATCTACTACGCCGTCGCGACCGGCATCGCCGCCGGTCGCGCGGCCGCCCGCTGCCTCGCCGAGGGTGAGCCGGGTCGAGCAGGTGCCGTCCACCGTCGTGCCGTGCGTGGCCTGCTGGGCCGCCACCTCAAGCACACCTGGGCCGCCGCCCGGCTGGCCCGCGTGCCGGCCGTCGTGGATGCCGGCATCCGCGCAGCGGGCCGCGACCGCCACGCTTTCGACTCCCTGGTAGAGCTGGGACTGGGCGATGGCCGCATCGGGCCACGCCTTGCCGTGGGTCTGGCCCGCGAGCTGATCCGTCCGTCGGGCCCCGACCACGAGGAGTCGCATGTCGATCCTGTCCGTCCGTAGCGCCCTGCCCGGCAACCGCTACCCGCAGCACGAGCTGACCGAGGCATTCGCCAGGTTCGTCGTGCACGACGGCAACCGCTTCGACGCGGCGGTGATGCGACGACTGCACCGCAACGCCGGCGTGAACACCCGGCACGTCGTGCTGGCGCTCGAGGAGTACGCCGAGCTCGGTGACTTCGGCGAGGCCAACGACAGGTTCATCGAGCACGCCGTCGAGCTCGGCTCGCGCGCGCTTGTCGACGCCCTGAAGGCTGCCGGGCTGACGCCGTCCGACGTCGACCTGATCGTGTGCGCCACGGTGACGGGGTTGGCCGTCCCGTCCCTCGAGGCCCGCATCGCCGCCACGATCGGCCTGCGGCCCGACGTGAAGCGGGTGCCGATGGTGGGTCTGGGCTGCGTGGCCGGCGCGGCCGGCATCGCCCGCGTTCACGACTACCTGCTGGGTCACCCCGACGATGTCGCGGTGCTCGTGTCCGTCGAGCTGTGCTCGCTCACCGTCCAGCGCGACGACGTCTCGATGCCCAACCTGGTCGCCAGTGGGCTGTTCGGCGACGGCGCCGCCGCTGTCGTGGCGACCGGCAGCAACCGGCGTGCCGGACCGGTCGACGTGGTCGCCACCCGCAGCCGGCTCTATCCCGACTCCGAGCGGACCATGGGGTTCGACGTCACCTCGAGTGGCCTGCGGATCGTGCTCGACGCAGAGGTGCCGACGATGGTCGAGCGCTACATCCGCGGTGACGTCGACGAGTTCCTGGCCGACCACGGCCTCTCTCGTACCGATATCGGCTGGTGGGTCTGTCACCCGGGCGGCCCCAAGGTCATCGAGGCCCTGCAAGTCGCGCTCGAGGTGCCGCGCGAGGCCCTGCAGCTGACGTGGGACTCGCTCGCCAGCGTCGGCAACCTGTCCTCTGCATCGGTGCTGCACGTGTTCGAGAGCACCCTGCGAGAGCGGCCACCAGCCGCGGGCAGCCATGGCCTCCTCCTGGCGATGGGGCCCGGCTTCTGCTCCGAGCTGGTGCTGCTCCGGGCAGGGGAGTGAGCCGAGCATGGAGAGCCTGGTTGCCTTCAGCGTCCTGGTCGCCCTGGTGGGCGCCGAGCGGGTCGCCGAGCTCGTCGTCTCCGTCCGCAACGCGGCCTGGAGCCGTGCGCGTGGTGGCGTCGAGACCGGACTGGGGCACTACCCCTTCATGGTCGTGCTCCACACCGGCCTGCTCGTCGGTGCCCTGGTCGAGGCCTGGGTACGCCGACCCGACGTGCCCGCGTGGCTCGCCTGGTCGATGACACTGGTGGTGATCGCCTCCCAAGCGCTGAGGTGGTGGTGCATCGCGACCTTGGGTCGTCGCTGGAACACCCGGGTGATCGTGGTCCCCGGGCTGGCACCAGTGACCGGTGGTCCCTACCGCTGGCTGCGCCACCCCAACTACGTGGCGGTCGTCGTCGAGGGCGCAGCCCTGCCGCTGGTGCACGCGGCCTGGGTCACGGCCCTCGTCTTCTCGGTGCTCAACGCGTTCTTGCTGCGGGTGCGGATCCGCGTCGAGGACTCCGCCCTGGCCACCTTGTCGGGCGGCGGTCGAGTCGATGCGTGACCTCGTCGTCGTCGGCGGTGGGCCCGTCGGGCTGGCCGCTGCGCTGTACGCCGCCCGCGCCGGCCTGGACGTGACCGTCCTGGAGCAGCGGCCCGGTCCCGTCGACAAGGCGTGCGGCGAAGGCCTGATGCCCGGCGCTGTCAGGGACCTCGACACACTCGGCGTCGCGCCACCCGGCCGGGAGCTGGCCGGCATCCGCTACCTCGACGCCTCGCGGTCGGTCGACGCGCCGTTTCGCTCGGGCACCGGTCGCGGCGTCCGGCGCACCGCCCTGCACGCCGCCCTCGCCCGGGCCGTCGACGCGGCCGGAGTGCCCGTCGAGCAGCGCACCGTGGGGCACCTCGCGGTGCGTGAGGGCGACGTCGACGTCGACGGGCTTTCGGCTCGCCACGTGATCGCGGCCGACGGGCTGCACTCCCCGGTGCGCCGGATGCTCGGACTCGAGGGTCCTGCGCCCGGTCGCCGCCGCTTCGGGCTGCGTCGCCACTTCGCGGTGGCGCCGTGGACGCCGTACGTCGAGGTGTACTGGTCGCCTCGCGCCGAGGCGTACGTGACTCCGGTCGCCGACGACTGCGTCGGCGTCGCCCTGCTCGTCGACGGCGGTGGCGACTACGACGACCTGCTCGGTGACCTGCCGCAGCTGCGCGAGCGGCTGGCGGGCGCCGCGGCGACGCGCGTGCTCGGCGCCGGGCCGCTGCGCCAGCAGACGACGCGACGTGTCGCTGGCCGGGTACTGCTGGTCGGTGACGCCGCGGGGTACGTCGACGCGCTCACCGGCGAGGGCATCGCCCTCGGGCTCGCCCAGGCCAGGGCGGCGGTGGCGGCCGTGGGAGCCGGCGACCCCGGAGCATACGAAGCGAGCTGGCGCCGACTGACCCGACGGCACGACCTGCTCACCCGG
Organism: Nocardioides agariphilus; assembly: GCF_015352445.1. Taxonomy (GTDB): domain Bacteria; phylum Actinomycetota; class Actinomycetes; order Propionibacteriales; family Nocardioidaceae; genus Nocardioides; species Nocardioides agariphilus. The sequence goes on along the minus strand of NZ_JADKPO010000003.1, from coordinate 182,415 downwards.
GGGCTCCTTGCGGCCAGCGCTCGCCCCGCCGTACGCAGCCGTCTGGTGCCGGCGGCGAAGGCGGCCCCGTGGTTGTTCAGGGCAGCCGTCAACCAGGTTGCGAGGCCCACGTGAGCGAGCTCGTGGTCCTCCTCGACGAGCAGGGGGGCGCGATCGGCACGGCCGACAAGGTCGCGGTCCACCACGCCGAGACGCCTCTGCACCTGGCCTTCTCCTGCTACGTCCTGGATCCTGCCGGCCGACTCCTCGTGACCCGGCGTGCCCTCTCCAAGAAGACCTTTCCGGGTGTGTGGACCAACTCCTGCTGCGGACACCCGGCGCCGGGCGAGGCGCTCGACGAGGCCGTGGTGCGCAGGGTGCGGCAGGAGCTCGGCCTCTCGCTGACCGACGTGCGCCTGGTACTGCCCGGCTTCCGCTACCGGGCGGTGATGGACACCGGCGTCGTCGAGAACGAGCTGTGCCCTGTCTACCTCGCGCAGTCCGACGGTGAGGTGAGGGCTGATCGCGACGAGGTCGAGGAGCACCACTGGGAGCCTTGGTCGCAGTTTCGCGAGTCCGTGCTGTCCGGACGGGACGTCTCCGTGTGGTGTCGCGAGCAGGTCGCCCAGCTTCCTGCTGATCTGGCGGGGACACCGTCGCGACCCGCCGAGGAGCTGCCCCCTGCCGCACGTGGCTGAGGCTGGGGACGGCCGGCGTCGCTAGGGTCCCCTCATGCAGGTGCTGAGCGCCGCCGGGCGGCCGATGACCACAGACCAGCTCGACGAGGACGGCACCGGTTGGATCGAGCACGTGCGGGTCCCCGACCTCAGCTGTGGCACGTACTTCATCCCCGCGGGCGGCACCGACGTCCAGGAGCCGCACACCGAGGACGAGCTCTACGTCTGCACCACCGGACGCGCGAGGCTGGTGACGCCGACCGCCTCGTGTCCGGTCTCACCCGGCACCGTCGTGTTCGTCGCCGCCGACGAGGAGCACCGGTTCGTCGACATCGAGGAGGACCTGACGGTGTTCGTGGTGTTCGGTCCCGCGGAGTACTCCCGACGGCCCGAGGGTGACGCTCGATGAGCGTCCTGGTCACCGGCGGCGCCGGCTACATCGGCGGGCACCTGGTGCGCCTGCTCGGCGAGGACGGCTGCGTGGTCGTCGACGACCTGTCGACCGGCTCGCGGAGTCGGATCGGCGCGGCCCCACTCGTCGAGGCGGAGCTGTCGCGAGACGAGACCGTCGAGCTGTTGACCAGCGTGCTGGTCGAGCACGACGTGACGGCCGTGGTGCACCTGGCCGCCCGCAAGCAGGTCGGCGAGTCGGTGGCGCGGCCGGCTTGGTACTACCGCCAGAACATCGGCGGCACCGCCAACGTGCTGCTCGCCATGGAGGCGGCCGGCGTCAAGCAGCTGGTGTTCTCCTCGTCTGCGGCGACCTACGGCAACGTCGATGCCGGCGGCGAGCGGATCGCCGAGAGCCTGCCGACCCGACCGGCCAGCCCCTACGGCGAGACCAAGCTGGTCTCCGAGTGGAACTGCCGCGCGGCCGAGGAGGCATGGGGGTTGCGCTGGGTGGCGCTGCGGTACTTCAACGTCGCGGGGTCGGGGTACGACGACCTCGGCGACCCGGCCGTCCTCAACCTGATCCCGATCGCGCTGTCGGCGCTGACGCGCGGTGAGCAGCCGAAGGTGTTCGGCAACGACTACGACACACCCGACGGCACCTGCATCCGCGACTACATCCACGTGCAGGACCTGGTCGAGGCGCACGAGACCGCCCTGGGCTGGATCGCGAGCGAGGCCTACGACCAGACGACCGACCGGATCTTCAACGTCGGCACCGGTCGAGGTGCGTCCGTCCTCGAGGTGCTCTCGATGATCGCCGAGGTCTCGGGACTCGACGTACGCCCTGAGATCGTCGACCGCCGGCCCGGCGACCCGGACCGGCTCGTGGCCGATCCCGAGCTGATCGCCCGACACATGGGCTGGCGCGGACGCCTCGACCTGCGCGAGATGGTCGACTCTGCGTGGCGTGCCTGGGGCTGAGGTCGGTGGGCGCAGCAGGGATCGAACCTGCGACATCTTGCTTGTAAGGCAAGCGCTCTACCGCTGAGCTATGCGCCCCGGACCGTTTCGGACCGCGCACAGACTAGGACAGTCGCCGGGCGACGCACGATTTGTGCGACGTGCTGGGCTATGCGGCTTCCCCGTCGTCCCTGTGTCGGCCGAGTCGGCGAGTGCCGGTGTGGTCGACGAGGTAGAGCGCGCCAAAGGGGTCTTGCCAGACCTCGATGCCCGGGAAGGGTTGCTTGACCTGCCACCCGGCAAACGTCTTGATCCGGTGATGTAGGACGGTCATCTTGGCGTAGTTGCCGATGCGGGACTGACCAGCACCCTTTGCCGCCTTGCCCTTGCGGTAGGCGATGGTGTGGTCGATCTGTTGAGCCCGACTGATGTTGGGTGAGTGGGGGAAGGTGTCGGCCGGCCCCATCAGGTGCACGGCCTCGCGATGTCGGTCGGGGATCTCGTAGCCGTCGACGGGAGCTTGGCCTTCGATGTCGAGGACGGGCTGGACGGTGAACCTGGCGCAGGGGCCGAGGTGCTCGCGGATCCAGGTCTCGGTGACGGGGCCGTGGTCCTCGACTCTGCCGATGTCGGTGGTGTCGGCGCCGGCGTAGGTGTGGACGTAGAGGACGACCGCGGGCATCAGGTCGGCCAGGTCCACAGCCGGCTTGCTGGCTGGCGGTTGCTGGTCGGCCAGCCACTGCTGGTAGCGCTGGAGGAGGTCGAGGGCGTGGACCGGGTTGGCCAGGACCAGCACGGCGGTGACGCGGCGATCGTCTTCACTGCGGGCGTCGCCGAGGTGGGCCAAAGCGGTGGCGAAGTAGGCGACGGCGGCGTCGAGCTTGGCGATGACGCCGAGGTTGGCCCGCACGTAGAAGCCGCGCATGCCGTCCTCGGTGGACGAGGTGGCCTGGGCGAACTGACGCTTGGCCTCGACACGTTCGTGCTCGGCGGCTGCCGCGGGATCACTGGCCTTGACGGCCGCTTCGACGAGGGTCTCGAACCTGGTCCAGGGGATGCGGCCGTCGGCGGACTCCACGGTGCGTTCGTCGACGTAGTCTGCCTGCTCGCGGGTGAGGTTGCGGGTCCTGCGGGCGATGTAGCGGGCGTAGGACACCTTGACCTGCAGCGCCTCGACCCTGGCCTGCAACCTGGGGAGGCGGTGGGCGATGTCCAACGCGTCGGCCATCAGCTCGCGGGCGGCATGGGTGGAGATCCCCAGTCGCCCACCGAGGGCGGCGGGGGAGAACTCCGCGACCAATGGTGTCCCGACGCCGCCGAACCGGCGTGGCCGTTGGCCACCGGGCGCCCGAAGCTGCCAGCCGGGGATCGAGTGCTCGTCGTTGATGATCGCGTGCTGCCTGGCCGCGCGCAGGATCGCCACCTCGGTCTGGCGCTGCTGTCGGGCCAGCGCGTCGACGTGGTCGAGCAGCTCACCACCCGACATGCCGTCCAGACCCCCGAGATCCATACCGAGAAGTCAAACAGGGACCACCGACATCGATGCCGTCAAAAGCCCTCCGGAACCAAGGAATGTCCACCATGCGGGCCACCAATTTCGAGCCGTTCGAGTACCGACTCCTGACGAGCTCCATGACGCGCTAACTTGCGGTAGCCGCGCAAAGGAGGCCCGATGGGCAAGGTGGTCATGTACAGCTCGGTGTCCGTGGACGGCTTCGTCGCCGACGAGAACGACCAGCCCGGACCGCTGTTCGACTGGTTGACGAGTGGCGATGTCGCGTTGGACGACGGCGGGTACCTGAAGGTGTCGCAGACGTCCTACGACTACACCAAGCCGTACTGGGGCCAGATCGGGGCCACCGTCGTCGGCCGCCATGTCTTCGACCTGACGGACGGCTGGGACGGGGAGCCTCCGGGCGGGGTCGACCACGTGGTCGTCGTGACGCACCGGCCGGCGCCGGAGGGGTGGGATCCCGCCGCGCCGTTCCACTTCGTCAACGGCGTGGAGGAAGCGGTGGCCAAGGCGCAGCAGCTCGCGGGTGATCGCATCGTCGAGGTCGCCGCTGGCGACGTCGGTGGCCAGGTACTCGCGGCGGGGCTGGTCGACGAGGTGCGCATGGACGTCGTGCCGGTCGTGTTCGGGTCCGGCAAGCGCTACTTCGGGTCGGTCGCCGCGCAGCACCTGCTGGGCGATCCTGACGTGGTGATCCAGAGCAACCGGGTGCTGCACCTGAGCTATCGCGTGTCGCCACCCGCCTGAGGGGTGAGGCCGCACCAGGTGTCATCGTGATACCTAAGTGCGATGCAGACAGCGCAGCAACAGGTGGTCGAGCCTCGGCGTGCCTCGATGACGCGCGAGATGGTCGTCACTCTCCTCGCCTGCTCCTTGGCCTGTTTCGCGGTGGTCGCGGCCTTCGGGGTCGTGGTCCAGCAGGACCGCTCACCGATGGACGGCTTCGACCAGTGGGGTCGGCAAGCCGAGGACTGGGCCGACAACCATACGATCCTGCTCACGGCACTGCGCGTGGTCGAAGTCGGCTTCGCCACCGTCGGCATGATCGCCTGGACCACGCTCATCGTCGTGGCCGTGGTCGGCCGGAGGCGCTATCGGGCGGCAGGTTTCGCGATCGCCGTGATGGTCGTGACATCGGTTGCCACGACAGGCCTCAAGCTGTGGTTGCGGCGGGACCGCCCCGAGTGGCAGTACACGACGGACCTCCTCAATACCCACTCCTTCCCCTCCGGCCACGCCTCCTCGAGCGCGGCGCTCGCCGGCATCCTGGGCTTTCTGGCCTGGAGCCTCGTGGGACCGGGTCCCAGGCGCACGGCGCTGACGGTCCTGGCGATCGTGGTCTGGGTGACCGTCTGCTTCGACAGAGTGCTGCTGGGCCGGCACTTCCCCACCGACGTGGTGGCAGGTTCCTTTCTCGGAGTCGGGGTCCTCCTGCTCGGCATCGCCGTGTTCGACCCGGCTAGGGTGCGCGTCCGTGGCCGAGCAAAGCCTGGTGTCGACAGTTCGGGCCGCGTTGCGGGAGGCAGGTGACCCCGACATCGCGGCCGGGCAGCAGGCCTACATGAAGTCGTCGATGCCGTACTACGGCCTCCCTGCGCCTGTGCTGAAGCGAGTGCTTCGACCGATCCTGACCGAGCACGCGCCCCAGGACCGCGAGACCTGGGAGGCGACGGTGCGCGAGCTGTGGGACGACGCCACGCACCGCGAGGAGAGGTACGCCGCCACCGCGCTGGCCCGCCATCGTGCAGCCCGGCCGTGGCAGGACCCGGAGTCACTGGGGCTGTACCGGCACCTGGTGGTCACCGGCGCGTGGTGGGACCACGTCGACGAGATCGCCTCGCACCTCGTCGGCGACGTGCTCGCCGGCCATCGAGCGGAGGTCACGCCGGTGATGCGCGCCTGGGCCCGTGACGACGACCTGTGGGTCCGGCGTACGGCCGTGCTCAGCCAGGTCCGGCACCGCGGCGACACCGACACCGACCTGCTGCACGACGTCGTCGCCGCCAACCTCGACGACACCTCGTTCTGGTTGCGCAAGGCGATCGGCTGGGCGCTGCGGGACTACTCCAGGTCTGATCCGGAGTGGGTGCGCAGCGAGGTCGACCGGCTGGGGCCGCGGCTGAGCGGGCTCTCGCGACGCGAGGCGATCCGGCGGCTGCCCGCCTCGGCCAGCGCGTAGGCGAAGTCGAGGACACCACGCAGGGCAGGCGGGGTCCGGTCGAGGGGCATCTCGGCAGCCAGCGCCGCGGCCAGCCGGCGCTTGCGCCCCGACTTGGTGCCGAAGAAGCGATGCAGCTGCTCAGGCAGCGACCGCTCGCGCTGTGCCGGCTGCTGCTGCAGCGTCCGGAGCAGGGGCAGCTCGCCTTGGCTGCTGATCACGTCGATGAGAGCGTCGGTGCCGAGCGCCCGGATGAGCTCGTCCTCGAGATCTCCGTCGCACACGAAGAACCCCAGCGCAGCAAGCTCGTCGCGCGTCTCCACGTCGTGTCCGCGACGCCGTAGGGCCCGGGCGACGAACCGCATCTCGGCGCCGTCGCACAGGCCGGCCACTGGCATCGTGTCGTACTCGTCGAGGAACCGACCGATGTTGGTGACCCCGCCCATCGACACGACCCGCACCGTCGGACCCAGCTCTGGGCGCACACGGTGGGAGTCGAGTCCGAGACGGCGACCCAGCACCTCCAGCACGACGGCGTCACTCGCTCCCTCGACGAGGACCACGCAGCCGGGTTGGTCGGTCACGAGATCCGATCCTCCCCGCAGTTGCGAGGGTCGACAACGGATATCCGGGCGAGGGAGAGTCACCCCATGATCGTGCCCTTCTCCGTGAGCGACTTCTTGTACCGCGCTACGACCGTGTACGGCGACCGGACAGGCATCGTGGACGAGCCCCACCAACCTGCCGCATCGTGGGGCGAGATCACCTACGCGGAGGTGGGCGCGCGAGCCCGACGGATGGCGGCCAAGCTCGACGAGCTCGGCATCGGTTTCGGCGAGCGCGTGGCCATCGTCAGCCACAACAGCGCGCGGCTGCTCACGGCGTTCTGGGGCATTTCCGGCTACGGCCGCGTGCTGGTGCCGGTGAACTTCCGCCTCTCCCGCGACGAGGTCGCCTACATCGTCGAGCACTCGGGTGCCGAGGCGCTCTTCATCGATCCCGAGCTCGCCGACTCCCTCGACGGCCTCAAGGCGTCGGCGCACACGTTCGTCATCGGGTCGGACGACGAGCTGATGGTCGACGGGGAGGACGCCGACCCGCAGCCGTGGGAGCCCGACGAGAACGCCACCGCGACCATCAACTACACCTCCGGCACCACCGCGCGGCCCAAGGGCGTGCAGATGACCCATCGCAACATCTGGGTCGACGCCACCACCTTCGGTTGGCACACCGGGGTCAGCGACCGCGACGTCTACCTGCACACGCTGCCGATGTTCCACTGCAACGGCTGGGGAATGCCGTTCACGATGGCCGGGATGGGCGTGCCCCAGGTGGTGCTGCGCAAGGTCGACGGCAACGAGATCCTGCGCCGGGTCGAGAAGCATGGCGTGACGCTGATGTGCGGGGCGCCTGCCGTGGTGGCGGCCATCCTCGACGCCGCCCAGACCTGGGACGGCGAGATCCCCGGTCGCGACCGGACGCGCATCGTGGTGGCCGGCGCTCCGCCTCCGACCCGCACCATCCAGCGCGTCGAGGAGGAGCTGGGCTGGGAGTTCCTCCAGATCTACGGCCTGACAGAGACCTCGCCCCTGCTCACCGTCAACCGCTCCCGCCAGGAGTGGGACGACCTGCCGGCCGCCGACCGGGCCGCGAGGCTCGGCCGGGCCGGGACGCCCGCTGTCGGCGTACGCCTGCGCATCGACGACGAGGGCGAGGTGCTGGCGCGGTCCAACGTGGTGCTCGCGGGATACTGGGAGAACCCGGAGGAGACCGCCCGCGTCCTCGACGGCGGCTGGTTCCACACCGGCGACGGAGGCACCTTCACCGACGGCTACCTGACCATCTCCGATCGCAAGAAGGACGTCATCATCACCGGGGGCGAGAACGTCTCCTCGATCGAGGTCGAGGACGCGATCTTCTCCCACCCAGACGTCGCCGAGGTCGCCGTCATCGGCGTTCCCGACGAGAAGTGGGGCGAGACGATCAAGGCCTTGGTGGTCAAGGCAGAGGGCTCGCCCCTCACCGAGCAGGAGCTGATCGACTACGTGAAGGGCAAGGTCGCCCGCTACAAGGCCCCGTCGTCGGTCGAGTTCCGCGAGGTGCTGGACCGCACGGCGACCGGCAAGCTGCAGAAGTTCAAGCTGCGCGCGCCGTACTGGGAGGGGCGCGACCGGCAGGTGAACTAGGCCAATCCGGTGGTCGAGCGTCGCTCGGTGGTCGACCACCGACCCCGGCTCGGCCACCGGCTCGGCGCCGGGCGGTTAGCCTCTGCCCATGCCGACGCTGATGGAGGTCGTCGACCTGCTGCACGGGTGGTACCCGCCCGAATCGGCCGACGAGTGGGACGCCGTCGGCCTGGTGTACGGCGACCCTGCCCAGCCCGTGCGCAAGGTGCTGTTCGCCGTGGACTCGACCATCGAGGTGGCGCGGGAGGCGGCTGAGTGGGGCGCGGACCTGCTGGTGACCCATCACCCGCTGTTCTTGCGGGGGGTGCACGGGTTCGCCGAGACGACGCCCAAGGGCCGCACGCTCGGCACCTTGGCACGGGCGGGCTGCGCGCTGCTGACCGCCCACACCAACGCCGACGGCTCGGTCGGCGGAGTCAGTGAGTCCCTCGCGGTCGCCCTCGGGCTGGGTGACCTGCGTCCGCTGCGCGCCGAGGGCCAGCCCCTCGACAAGCTGACCGTCTACGTCCCGCTCGCAGATGCCGACCGGGTCCGAGGTGCGCTGGCCGAGGGTGGAGCCGGTGTGATCGGGTCCTACGAGTCGGCGTCGTTCAGCTCACCGGGGGAGGGGAGGTTCCGTCCGGCCCAGGGAGCGAACCCCACCATCGGCGAAGTGGGCCGGCTCGAGGTGGTCGGCGAGGAGCGCATCGAGGTCGTGCTCGACCGTCGACGACGCGAGCACGTCGTACGCGCGATGCTTGCTGTGCATCCCTACGAGACGCCTGCCTGGGACGTCGTCGAGCTCGCGGATGCCGGCACCTCGGCGACCGGCGCAGGGCGGGTGGGCGACGTGGACCCGACGACTCTGCGGGCGTTCGTCGAGCACGTCACGCGCACCTTGCCCCCGACGCCTCGCGGGGTGCTCGCCGCTGGCGACGCCGACCGTGCCGTTCGTCGGGTGGCCGTCGCGGGCGGAGCAGGGGACTTCCTCCTCGGTGACGCGATCGGTGCGGGCGTCGACGTCTTCGTGACCAGCGACCTGCGGCACCACCCGGCGACCGAGTTCGTCGAGAAGGGCGGTCCGGCTCTGGTGGATGTCTCCCACTGGGCCGCCGAGTGGACCTGGCTTCCCCACGTCTCGGCGAGGCTGGTGGCGGCCCTGGATACGGTGGAGGCTCGCGTCAGCACGCTGTGCACCGACGCCTGGACCTTTCGCGCCTGACCAAGGAGCTCACCCTGAAAGCCGACCCCGCGGCCCAGCTGATCCTGCTCGACCTCCAGGAGCTCGACGCCCGCGCCGACCAGCTGCGCCACCAGCGCGGGACCCTGCCTGAGCACGACGACCTCGCAGCATTGACGATGACCCGCAAGGACCTGCGCGACCAGGAGCGCGACGCCCGCATCGTCGTCGACGACCTGACCGCCGAGCAGACCAAGGTCGACGCCGACGTGGAGCAGGTCAAAGTGCGCCGCGACCGCGACCGCACCCGCATCGAGCAGGGCCTGATCACCAACCCCCGCGACCTTGAGCGGATGCAGCAGGAGATGGCCTCCCTCGAGCGCCGCATCACCAGTCTCGAGGACGAGGAGCTGGAGGTGATGGCCCGCCTCGAGGACGCCCAGCGGACCCTCGACGACCTCGCCTCCCAGCTCGCCGGCGCCGACGCCCGCAACGCCAGGCTCGAGCAGGCGCGCGACGCCAAGTTCGCCGAGATCGACGCCGAGCTCGCCGAGGTGGCGGCGCGTCGGGGCCCGGTCGCCGAGGGTGTTCCCGCGGACCTGCTCGCGCTGTACGACCGGCTGCGGGCCGCCAAGAACGGCGTCGGCGCCGCCGCGTTGCGTGCTCGGCAGTGCAGCGGCTGCATGCTCAGCCTCGACAACGCCGAGATCGTCAAGATCCGCGGCGCCGCTGAGGACGAGGTGCTGCGCTGCGAGGAGTGCCAGCGGATCCTGGTGCGCACGGAGGACTCAGGGTTGTGACACGGCGGGTCGTCATCGAGGCCGACGGCGGCTCGCGCGGCAACCCCGGCCCGGCGGCGTACGGCGCCGTGCTCAAGGACGCGGACACCGGCGAGGTGATCGCCGAGGACGGCACGGCGATCGGGGTGGCCAGCAACAACGTGGCCGAGTACAGCGGGCTCATCGCCGGACTCAAGATGGCGGCCGACCTCGCGCCGGATGCCGACATCGAGGTGCGGATGGACTCCAGGCTCGTCGTCGAGCAGATGTCGGGCACCTGGAAGATCAAGCATCCCGACATGAAGCCGCTCGCGATCGAGGCCAACCGGCTGGCGCCGTTCGGCACTACCTATACCTGGATTCCTCGCGAACAGAACAAGCACGCCGACCGACTTGTCAACGAGGCCCTCGACGGCTTGCGCAGCGGCGTCACCGTCGCGGTCCAGGAGCAGGGCCTGCCGCCCACCGAGGCCGAGGATGCCGGGCCCGAGGAGACCGAGCCGAGCTGGCTGGCTTGGCGGCGTCAGGTGCCGACGACGCTGGTGCTGGTGCGCCACGGCGTCACGGCCCACACCAGGGAGCGGAGGTTCTCCGGCGGCCTGGCCAGCAGCAACCCGGGCCTGAGCGAGGAAGGTCGCGAGCAGATCCGCATGACAGCCGACTGGCTGGCCTCGATCAGCGATCGTGTCGATGCCGTGGTGGCATCGCCCGTGCGCCGTGCCCACGAGTCCGCGGAGATCCTCGCCGAGCACCTCGGGGTGTCGATCGAGGAGGAGCCCGGGTTCGCCGAGATGGAGTTCGGGACCTGGGACGGCATGACCTTCGACGAGGTCGCGGCCATGGACCGGGCGGCCGTCGAGCGCTGGCTCGGCTCTCTGGAGGAGCGACCGGGCGGTGGTGAGTCCCTGGTGATGGTGCAACAGCGCGTGCTCGCCGCGCTCGAGCGGGTGCTGTCCCGCCACGTCGGTCGCACCGTGGTGATCGCGAGCCACGTGACCCCGATCAAGGTGGTCGTCGCGGAGGCGTTGCAGGTGCCTGTGGAGACGCAGTTCCGGATGGAGCTGCGGCCGGCATCGGTCTCGGTCGTCACCTTCTTCACCCCACCCGAGGGGGAGACCCTGCCGGGCGCGACCCAGCGCTACGCCTCCCTGCGCCAGCTCAACATGCTGGCACCGGGCGTCGACCTGTTCGACGACGAGACCCGCTGGTAGCCCTCAGACGGCACTGACCACGACGTCGAGCTGCGTCCCGTACCTTCCGGGGTCACCCACCTCAACGGTCCAGCCGAGTCGCTCCAGGGTCGCCACCAGCGCCGTGACGGATCGCGGGTTGGCACCGTCGAGAAGAAGGTCGCGCACGAGCCGTCCCTTGGTCGCCTTGTTGAAGTGGCTCACCACCGTGCGCCTACCGCCGCTCTCGTGCAGGACCCGGACCGTCGCCACGCGCCTGGCCAGGTCGGGCTGCGGACGCCAGAACCCTGCGTACGTCGTCGAGCGGAGGTCCACGACCAGCCCTCCGGCCGCGCCCGGGACGACGTCATCGAGGGCGCTTCGCCATACGGCGGCCACGGGTCCCACGCCGGGCAGCGACACGTCGCCCGAGAGCCGGTAGGCAGGGATGCGATCGGTGGGCCGGACCAGCCCGAACAGCGAGGAGACCACGGCGACCCGGCTGGTGGCCCGTCGGCGCGCGTCCGGCGGCAGACCGGGCAGGCCGAGCGCGTCGTAGAGCACGCCGGAGTAGACGCGGTCAGCCCGCGCCGTCGCTGCCTGCGGGAGGGTGGCGTTGCGCGCCACCAGGTCGGCGAGTCCCGGCGGCAACCCCAACACGTTGCGGGCGTGCTCGGCGTCTGCCTGGCACAGCTCGACGAGCGCGTCGAGCACCTTGCGTCGCGCTGAGGTCAGCTCCGGGAACGACAGGGAGTCCAGGTCGAGAGGCTTCCCGCGCCCGGCTGCCGTCTTGCCCTCACTCGGCGGCAGCAAGATGAGCACCGCGACAGGCTAGTGGGCGCTCCCCGGGCTCGCGCACCGCGCTGGCTAGGGTGAACCGCATGGCTGCCAGCCGCGTCGTCCACGTGACCAGCGCCGACGACGGGGTCGCCGCGCACGAGCTGCGCGACGGCATCGCGCGGATCCAGGCCGAGCTGGAGGTGACCCCGGAGTTCCCGGCCGAGGTGATGGCAGCCGCCGAGGCAGCCGTCGCCGCACCCCGGCTGCCCGACCTCGATCGCACCGACATCCCGCTGGTCACCATCGACCCGCCGAGCTCGATGGACCTCGACCAGGCGATGCACATCGTGCGTGACCCTGACAACGCCGACGGCTACGTCGTCTATTACGCCATCGCCGACCTGGCCGCGTTCATCAGCCCGGGCGACCCGATCGACGAAGAGGCCCACAAGCGCGGCATGACGCTCTACGGCGCCGACCAGAAGGTGCCGCTGCACCCGACGACGATCTCCGAGGGCGCCGCCTCGCTCCTGCCCGACCAGGTCTCGCCCGCACTGTTGTGGACGATCAAGGTCGACGAGACGGGCGAGGGCACCGACGTCACCGTCGAGCGGGCGCGCGTGCGGTCCACGGCCAAGCTCAGCTACGAGGGTGTCCAACAAGCCATCGACGACGGCTCGGCCGACGAGCCGCTGCTCCTCCTCAAGGAGGTCGGCGAGCTCCGGCTGACCCGCGAGGCGGCTCGTGGCGGTGTGTCGCTGCCGCTGCCGGAGCAGCAGGTCACCGTCGAGGGTGAGCAGTGGCGCCTGGAGTTCCGGGCACAGATCCCGACCGAGCAGTGGAACGCGCAGATCTCGCTGCTCACGGGCATGGCCGCGGCCTCCCTGATGGTCTACGGCCGCGTCGGGCTGCTCCGGACCCTGCCGCCCGCCGACCCGCGCGACGTGCAACGGCTGCACCGCACCGCTCGGGCGCTCGGCATCGACTGGCCGGCCGAGATGCTCTACCCCGACTTCGTGCGCTCGCTCGACCCGACCAAGCCGGCTCACGCGGCCATGGTCACGGCGTGCACGAGGCTGCTGCGCGGCAGCGGGTACGTCGGGTTCGTCGGCGAGGTGCCCGACCAGCCGGAGCACTCCGCCCTGGCCTCCGAGTACGCCCACGTGACGGCGCCCCTGCGCCGGCTCGGCGACCGCTACGCCGGTGAGATCTGCCTGGCACTGTGCGCTGGCGAGGAGGTGCCCGGGTGGGTGCTCGACCGCCTCCACGACCTGCCGTCGACCCTGCAGCGTGCCGACCAGCTCTCCCATCGCTACGAGGGAGCGATCATCGACCTCGTCGAGGCCGGCGTGCTGCGACCGAGGGTGGGGGAGCGGTTCGACGGCGTTGTCGTCGAGGTGGATGACAAGGACGACAAGCGCGGCACCATCACCGTCCACGACCCTGCTGTCGAGGCGCCGGTCGTCGCTGCCGGGGCGCTCCCGCTCGGCAACGAGGTCTCGGCCACTCTCACCAGTGCCGACCCGCTGAAGCGCAGCGTGACGTTCACTCTCGACGTCTGAGGCACCGGTTCGGCGATTCGCCCGCGCGGAGCGGGCGATCGGCGTACAAACGTGGTGTGGATACCGCCACCCGGACCCCCACCCACACCCCCACCCGCTCCTGGGACATCGCGCCGCTGCTGCTTGCCGGCGTGGTGGTCGGCCTGATCGGACCCTTGCTGGCCGGAGCGGGCAACGGCTTGGCCGCCCTGCTGAGCCTCGCTGGTCTGGTCCTGATGGTGACCGGCCTGGTCCGCTGGACGCGTCGACCGCAGCGTTCCCGAGCGGTCTGAGCCGTCCGAAGCCCGAGCCGGCTTCCCAAAACCCGTGAGCTCAGGGCACTATTGAACAGCCGTTCAGTCGAAGGCGAGTTCAGGGAGACGCGATGACCAGCCAGCTGCTCGTGCGGTCGATGACCGTCGAGTCCGAGGGCGTGCTCTCGGTCGAGCTCGTCGACCCGGACGGCCGCGAGCTGCCGGCGTGGGAGCCGGGCGCCCATCTCGACCTGAAGCTCACCGACCAGCTGAGCCGCCAGTACTCGCTGTCAGGTGACCCGGCCGACCGGCACCGCTACCGGGTCGGGGTACTGCGCGAGGTCGCCGGCCGCGGCGGGTCGGCGTATGTCCACGACGTACTGCGGCCGGGCCAGTTGGTCGGCTTCACCGGTCCGCGCAACCACTTCCGCCTCGAGCCGGCCGGACGCTATGTATTCATCGCCGGCGGCATCGGCATCACGCCGATCCTGCCGATGATCGCCCGGGTCGAGGCCCAGGGAGTTCCCTGGAGCCTGCTCTACGGCGGACGCACGGCTGCCTCGATGGCCTTCACCAGTGAGCTGGCCGCCTACGGTGACCGTGTCACCGTGCACCCGCAGGATGCACACGGACTCCTCGATCTCGACGCGTTGCTCGGCACATCTCGGATCGACACGCTCGTGTACTGCTGTGGCCCCGAGCCGCTGCTGCGAGCAGTCGAGGAGCGGACGGCGAGCTGGCCGGCCGACGCGCTGCACCTCGAGCGCTTCGCTGCTCCTGAGCCCCCCGCTCGCGACCCTGCCGGCGAGCACGAGGTCGAGGTCGTGCTCGCGGAGTCCGGCATCACCCTCACCGTCGGACCCGACACCTCGATCCTCCAGGCGATCCTCGACGCGGGCATCGACCACGACCACGACTGCACCGAGGGCATCTGCGGCACCTGCGAGACCAAGGTCATCGACGGCGAGGTCGACCACCGCGACTACGTGCTGACCCAGCGCGAGAAGGACGCCGGCGACTGCATGATGGTCTGCGTCTCACGCGCGTGCGGCAAGCGTCTGGTGCTCGGCCTGTAGCCGCAGTAGCGTCCCGTCATGTCGAGCGTCCTCAGCGGCGCGCACCTCGGGCTCAGCGCGTCCCGAATCCTGATGGTCATCTGCCTCGTGCTGGCCGGCTTCGCCGTCGGGGCCGTGCCGGAGGCGACAGCGTCGGTGGCATCGAACGCGGATGCGCTGAAGGTCGGCCCCATCCGAGTCGGATCGAACTTCCTGCTCGAGTCGTGCGCCAACGACAGCAACACCGTCGACCAGGGCGGTTGCGACGAGGACTCCCGATCCAACCTCGGCGGGTACTCCGGCGCGACGAACGCCACTGACGGCACCAAGCACTCAGCCGCCCACCTCACCGTCTCCGTGGTCCCGATCCCGGCGGGCCTGCTCGTGACGGCCAAGGGATCCGGGGGGATCTCCTCGAGCGCCGGCACCAACTCCGGCTCCGCAGACACCCAGACCGACTTCAGCATCGACATCGCGGTGGGCGACGAGCCGGTCGGCGTCGCGGTGAGCGGCACCATCGACGTCTCGGGTGGCCCCTGCACCAGCTCGCCGGCGACGGTGGACGTGACGATCGGCGACGGGTCGACGACGAGCGCGACCTGTCCAGGCGGTGGGCAGACAGTCAGTGCGCAGTACGTCGCCGGGGCCGGCACCACGATCACCGTCGGGGCCCAGGGGCATGTCGAGCTGTTCGACCAGGCGGCGACGGCCAGTGTCTCGTTCGACCTCGAGTTCGCGCTGGGCTGCACCCACGCGGGCACCAACGGTCCCGATGTCCTCACCGGCACACCGGGAGATGACACGCTGTGCGGCTTCGATGGCGACGACACCCTGCGAGGGCTCGGCGGCAACGACTTCCTGCTCGGCGCCGAGGGGGAGGACGTGCTGCTGGGTGGCCCGGGCGACGACAACCTCGACGCCGGCCCCGGCGCCGAGGCCGATCTGGTGTTCGGCGGCCCGGGCGACGACCTGCTGTTCGAGGGCGCCTGGATGTTCGGCGGCAGCGGCAACGACACGTTGCAGGGTGGGGCGAGAGGTGCGCTGATGTACGGCTGTGGCGGCGCGGATGGCATGTTCGGCGAGGGGGGCGACGACTATCTGGCGGTCTACCAGGCCCCCGGCGTCTCGGACCAGGACGTCCTCGACGCCCTCGGGATCACCGGCACGCCTCTCGACGTGGCCTGCAAGTCCTCGCCTCAGCCCGACGGCAAGGACACGATCACCGGCGACGGCGGTGACGACCACATCTTCGGCGGTGGCGGACGCGACAAGATCAACGGCGGCGCTGCGATCGACACGATCCACGGCCAGGGCGACCGCGACACGATCACGGGTGGCAGGGGCAGGGACAAGCTCTTCGGCGACGGTGACAACGACACGATCCTCGCCAAGGACACGGTGCGGGACCTGGTCCGCGGTGGTCCCGGGTTCGACAGGGCCAAGCGCGACAGGGGCAAGGACGACGTCGCCGGGATCGAGGCCTTCATCTGAGGCGCGAGCAGCCTGCTGAGGCTCACGGTTCGCCGGCGAGCCTCTGGAGCCGAGCATCCAGCCGGTCGGCCCGGTGGCTGTTTCCGGTCAGGCGTACGTAGCGCTCCCCGAAGATGGCGAGAAGCGCGTCGTCGAGTCGCCGTACCGCGCCGGCAGGGTACGTGTAGCCCATGCGTCGGTGGATCTCGTCGCCGTCCACGGAGTCCAGCAGGACGTCGAGCTCGTCGAGCGAGGTGATGCCGAGCTCCAGCAGCAGCCCTGCGATCCAGGTGTAGTGGTCGGTGCGCGACCAGCGGGCCTCGGCGTACTTGCTCGTCAGGTAGGTCGTCAGCTCCTGGGTCCCGACGCGTGGGTCGCGTGGGTCGGGCTCAGGATGCGGGCCCGCCGAGGTGGCCTGGAGGCGGTCTCGGATCGCGCTGAACTCGCGGTCGGCGAGCTCGAGCAGCCCGGCGGCCAGGGTGAACCGGCGATCGAGATCGGCGGAGTGCTCCATCGGGATCGTGCCCTTGTAGCGGATGTCGTGCTCGAACTCGGCCCAGGCGTGCTGGAGGACCGTGCGCAGCTGGACCGACGCGCGATGCCCTGACAGGTGCTCGTACGGCGACGGAGGACGGCTCGTCGTGACGACCAGGTGTCGACTGGCGTAGCCCCAGCGACCCTCGTCTGCCGTCTCCTGGCCGAGGTCCCGGTCGTCGAGGACGTCGAACTGGTCGGACAGGAGCTGGGCCGCCGCCTCGACGTCGCCGCGCAGATAGGTGATGACGCGAAGGCCGATCTGGTCGGTGATGTCCTCGAGCGGATCGGCGTACACCGGTGCGCCGTCCACGGTACGGGTGGCCTTCCCCGCGAACGACACCACGCTCTTGGCGCGACCGGTGATGCTCAGGTAGTTGATCCCGGCATCGTCGAGGACCGAGGTCACCAGCTCGACGTAGCCGTCCGTGGCCACTCGAAGCTCAGGCAGCTTCGCTGCGTAGGTCCGGATGGCCTGCCGCACATCTGCTTCGCTCACCGCGTTCGAGCAGCCTCGCGGTCCACCGATGCGTAGACGTGGGGCATCGAGAGCAGCGAGCGACGTAGCCGGATCTGCTGGAGCACCTCACGCGGGACCGGCCAGGCCAGACTGTCGAGCGCCTCGGCGTAGGCGACGAGGGCGTCGAGGGTCGTCATCCTCAAGTTGGCCAGCTCGACGGCGCTCACGCCGTTGCGACCTTGCAGCATCCGCTCGTGGTCGCGCGCGACGACGACTGTGTCGAGCAGCGAGTCGAGTCCCAGCCGGCACTCGAGACCACTGCGGGCCTCTAGTCCTTGCTTGTGCATGTAGGCCTCTCCGCCGTCGGCCGTGGGCAGCCCGCGCGGTGGCCCAGATCAGCGACTGGGGGTCACGCTACCGCGTGCCTGCGCGCCCGGCTTTCGCCTTGCTCACCCTCATGTGCCAGACTTGGGGTGTCGGCTCGATCCGTTCCTGTCTCGAGTTCGATGATTCTGTGTCCTTGGCTGTTCGGCTGTGGCATCGATTCCCAACCGCGCAGGACACCCATTCACCGGCTGGAGCACTTCATGGGCAAGTCCGCCCACGGTCGCCCTTCCGGCGACCAAACGCTCTGAGAGGAGCACCGCCATGGCACAAGGAACCGTGAAATGGTTCAACGGCGAGAAGGGCTTCGGCTTCATCGCACAGGCCGAAGGCCCCGACGTCTTCGTCCACTACTCCGAGATCCAGGGGACGGGGTTCAAGAACCTCGAGGAGAACCAGGCCGTCGAGTTCGACGTGGCCCAGGGCCCCAAGGGCCCGCAGGCGACCAACGTTCGCCCGCTCTGACCTGATCCGCTAGACGGCCCGCCGAGGTTCACCTCGGCGGGCCGTTTGCCATTTCGGTGCACGGCGATCGGCACCACCCCCCGTTGGTTGAGGAAGGCGCGCTAGCGCCTGTCTCGAAACCCCGCGAGTGAACCGCCGACGTCGCGGTCACCGGGTTTCGAGACGGTTGCTAGCGCAACCTCCTCAACCAGCGACACGAGGCCCGGCTTGCTACCCACTCAGCGCGGGGTCCAGCCCCGGGTGCCGAGGAGGGTGGCGGGGTTCTTGCCCGGCGGGTTCAGGGAGTAGGTACGCAGCTGCGACCACTCGAACATCTCCTGGACCGCCGCGAGCGAGGCCGGCTCGAGACGCTCGAACGCTTGCACAGCAACCAGCAGTGGCCGCCCCACCTTGCCCTCGATGTGCTCCACGATCTCGGCCACGGGTGGTGTGGTGCGGCCGAAGTCCAACCCGGTCGTGGGGTCGAAGCCGTGCCCCCATGGGGGGCCTACGAAGACGACCGCGAGGCCCTCCTCCGGCGCTTCGAAGTCGGCCAGCGCCTCGGTGTAGCTGCCGTTGCGCAGGTCGACCCGGCAGCCGACCAGGTCGAGGTTGTGAGACGTGTGCTCCCAGATCACCGGATCGACCTCCACGCCGACCGCAGCCGCGTCGGGCATCGCCTGGTGCATCCAAAACAGCGTGTTCGCCGAGCCGGCGAAGGGGTCGAGGACCAGCGTCGTGGCAACCGGCGCCGTTGCTGAGACCTCGGCGATGTCAGCAGCGATGAGCCTGGACAGGCTGTCGCGTGTGCACTCCACGGTCGTGCGGCCCAGCAGCCGGACGCCTCGCGCGTACCAGGCCTCGGGGGTCATGTCGTACAGCGAGATCGCGTCCGGGTCCCCGAACACCGTCGCCCCGTAGCGGCGTACCTGGTCGAGGTCGAGCACCGCCTCGCGCAACGGCCCGAAGAGCACGTGGTCGCGATCGAAGACTGCCGAGTCGTCCTGTTCCCCCGTATGCACGGAGTCATCCTGACCTACAAGAGCCCAGAACTACCCCGTCAGGTGGTCTGGACGAGCCCCTCGGTGTGGACACTGCGAGCACGGCAGGCCCTCGGGGCCGCACTCAGGTCTGGAGGTGAAGGCGTGACCGGCACGAGCTCAGTAGGAGCGAAACGGCATGGCACTCACCGTGAGCACGCGCTGCGCCGGCGACCCCGTCCGGGCCGCCAGGGTGAGGGTCGCGCCGGCGGCGGTGAAGCTCTGCTCGGCACGGACGAGCATGCCGATGGCCACGCTGGGCAGATAGGTGACACCGGTCAGGTCGACCTCGAGACTGGTGCGGTAATCGTTGCTGCACTGCTCGATCGTCAACCGGAGGGTTTCGGTCGAGCCCGCATCGACATCTCCACTCACAGCAAGGACCGCGGTGTGCTCGTCGTACGACGATGTCAGCGGAAGGTCAGGCACGGCAGAAAACCTACCGTGAGGAGTGCGCATGAACACCGTCATCGCGGGTGATGAGCTGGAGTACGTCACCTCGGTGCAGAGCGTCATCCAGGTCTCAGGGGTGCCTGTGTTGCCGTCGGTCGACCTGAACGCCAGCTACTGCGTGCCCCAAGACGCCACCGAGCCGGGCGGCAGCTGGTTCGACGTCGTGGTGCTCCCCGACGACCGGGTCGCCCTGGTGGTGGGGGAGGCTCCGGGCATCGGCCTGGCGGCCGCGACCCTCGCAGGCGAGGTGCGCGCGGTGCTGCACTCCTCGTTGCGTCGAGACGCCGGTCTCGTCGACGCCCTGCACCTCGCCGACGCCTACGCCGACGACGTGGGTGGAGCGCGCGGTACCTCGGTACTCCTGGCGATCCTCGACCCCGCCCGCGCCGCGGTCACCTACGCGACTGCTGGCCACGCCGGACCCCTGCTGCTGCCCGCGCACGGGTCGGCGATCCAGCTGGATGGGACAGGGGGAGGGGTCCTGGGCACAGGAACAGGCACGGGCTACGCGCCCGAGACGCGCACCATATCGCCCGGAGACCTGGTCCTCCTGGCCAGCGCGGCCGCCCACCGGTCGGCGGCCCTGACGATGCTGGATCTCCTCGGCGAGGCCGCCGAGATGGCCTTTGAGGACCTCACCGTCCTTGCGGACGCGAGCCTGGCCCGACTGGGTGCCGGTGACTCGCTCTGCCTCCTGGCGGGGCGGTTGAGGGACGCCCCTCACCGCGAGCTGCGCATGAGGCTGCACCTGGACCGCGAGCCCGTGCGCTCGGCTCGCGAGGAGCTGGGCGGCTGGCTGGAAGGACTGCGTGCATCGTCCATGGACCACATGGCCCTCACTCACGCCGCCGCGGAGCTGGTGACCAACGCGGTCGACCACGGCGGGAGTGACGAGGACCGCCACCTCGAGCTGCACGGGCGCCTGGGCACCGACGGCGTGCTCCGCGTCGAGGTCCTCGACCACGGAACGTGGCGGCCGCCGTCCGAGGACCTCAGTCGAGGGCGCGGTCTGGCCATGGCGGCCGGACTGGTCGACCACCTGGGGGTGGCCACCGGTCCGTTCGGGACCCGGGCGCTCCTGCAGCATCGGATGATCCGCCCCGTGGCCATCGAGACGACGGCGGGCTCCGGACGCTCCGACGAGCGACCAGCACCCGTCGAGGTCGAGTACACGCGTCCGCACATCATCGAGTTGCGTGGCACCTTCGGGCATGACGACGTCGAGCGGGTCGCGGCCGAGATCCTGGTGGCCAACCGCGGTGGAACCATCGACTTGTGCCTCGACCTGACAGCACTCACCGAGCTCAGCACCAGCGGGGCGCGGCTGCTGGTCGACCTCACCTCCGTCAACCGCTCGATCGGGATGTTCGCGGCCTCCATCGACATCGTGGCCCGGGCGGGCTCGATGACCCAGCACACCCTCGCCGTCACCGGCATCCCCCACCGTGTCGAGTGAGGAGGGGCTGCCGCCTCGGGGCAGGCTCGCCATTGCGCCGGATGCAGCACTCGTGCAGGCCGGGACGACCGCACTCCTCAAGCAGGCCGTTCCCGAGCTCGACGTCGTGTGCCTGGCTGACGTCACCGAAGCGGTCGGACGGGTCGACGTACTGCTCTACGACCCGCAGCGCCATCGCGCTGAAGCGCTCGCACCTCAGCTCGTCGGCACGGCAGGGACTCTCCTGATCGCGTTCTCGTGGTCGGTGCGGCCCGACGTGGTCGACGACGCCCGCCGCGACGGCGCGGTGGCGTTCTTGTCGAAGGAGCTCAGCGCCAACGAGCTCGGCGCTGCGCTGCGAGCTGCCCGGGCCGGCCACCGCAACCGCTTCCTGGTCCAGCCCTTCGCCCCGCCCGCATCGGTGGGGCAGTCACGCCCGGGTGGCCTGACCGAGCGCGAGTACGACGTGCTGGAGCTGGTCACCCAGGGCCTCACCAACCCGGAGGTCGCCCAGCGGCTCTTCCTGAGCGTGAACTCGGTGAAGTCCTACATCCGCACGGCCTACCGCAAGATCGGGGCCACGCGGCGATCACAAGCAGTGCTGTGGGGCATCGAGCACGGCATCAACCAGAAGCAGCCGCGAAACTGACGACCGCGATGTCGTCGCTCGCGTTCTCCGCCTGCCACGACAGGGCCTCGGCGACCACCTGAGCGGCCGTCACGTGCGGATCGCCCGCACCACCAGCGAGCAACTCGACCAGCCGATCGTCGCCGAACAGCTCTCCTGTGGGCGCCCGCGCCTCCGTCACCCCGTCGGTGAACAGGGTCACGAGGTCGTCGCCGAGCTGGTGGTGCACCGTGCAGAAGGCAGGATCGGTCACCAGTCCGGCCGGGGTCCCGGGAACTCCGAGCTCGACCACCTGCCCGTCCGGGCGGCGTACCAACGCGGGTGGGTGCCCGGCCAGCGACAGGGCCAGCGTCCATCCGGACGCACCGCGGTCGAGACGTACGACGGCCAGGGTGCAGTGGTGCTCCGTGCCGTGCTCCCTCATCGCGACGTCGAGCGCGTGGAGCAGGTCGGCCGGGTCGGGGTGGGCGATCGCCTCGGACCGCACGGTGTGCCGGACGAACGACGTGACCACGGCGGCGTTGATGCCCTTGCCGCTGACGTCACCCAGCACGACCTCCCAGGCATCGGGAGCGACCTGGAAGACGTCGTAGAAGTCACCGCCGACCTCGTGACCGCTTCCGGCCGGACGGTAGGCAGCACCGATCTCGAGATGGGGGACGACCGGCGGCCGAGGCGGGATGAGCGTCTGCTGCAACGTCTCGGCCATGACCGCGGACTCCTGGCCTGCCCGCTCGGCTGCCGCCTTGGCAGCGAGGAGGTAGTCCTCGTAGCGGTGCCGGTCGCGGGTCTCGACGAGCACGACGAGCACGGTGCGGGCCGGGCCGTCCACCAGGCGCGCGTTCATCAGCACGGGTACCCGCCCCCCGTCGGACCGCACGAGCTCGAGCGCCAGCTCTCGCACCACCCCCGCGTGGTCGAGGATCGGTCGCACGTGGGTCTCCAGGAGGACCTGGCCGCCAGGGGAGACCAGGCTGCTGAACGTCCTCACGCCGACCACCTCGTCGGCGTCAGAGCCCAGCAGCCGGAGGAACTCGGCGTTCGCACGGGCGATCACGCCTCGCTGGTCCACCACGACGTAGCCGCAGGGAGCCGACTCGAAGGTGTCCACCTCCGATGCCGGGGTCCTGCTCATGCGGCGCCGACCGGCATGAAGTCACGCATCGCCGACACCACCGCGTCGGGGTCCGTCAGGTGGGGGGCATGTCCGCGGGTCTCGATGATCTGCAGGCGGGACCCGGCGATCTGCTCGTGGACGTACTCGCCGGCGGAGATGGGGGCGATGAGGTCGTCGCGAACCTGCAGGATGAGCGTCGGTGCCGCCACCCGCGGCAGGTCGGCCCGGTTGTCCCCGGTGAACGTCACGGTCGCGAAGTGCAAGGCGACATCAGGCCGGGTCCGGCAGAAGCTGTCGTCCAGCTCGGCTCGGGCCGCCACGTGCGACTCGCCGGCCACCATGCCCGACAGCGCGCCCTGCCAACCCAACTGGTTGCGCTCCATCATCGCGAGCAGGTCGTCGACGTCTGCCTGTGAGAAGCCGCCACGGTAGTCGCCGTCGTCCACGTAGCGGGCGGAGGGCGACACGAGGACCAGTCTCGTCACCAGCGAGGGCTCCTTGAGGTGGGCCAGCACGCCCATCATCGAGGCGACCGAGTGCCCGACGAACGTGACGTCGTCCACGGCGAGCTCACGCAGTACCTGCAAGATGTCGTCGGCGTAGCCCTCGAGGGTCGAATGGCGCTCTGCGTCGTACGTCGACGGGTCGCTCCCCGCCGAACCCGGAAGGTCGAGCAGGATCACCCGAAAGTCCTGAGCGAAGGCGGGTGCGACGAGTCGCCACATCTGCTGCCCGCATCCGAACCCGTGCACGAACACCAGGACCGGGGCTCCCGACGGGCCCGTCATGGTGGCGTTCAGGGCGCCCCCCACCTCCATGGGCGCATGCTAGGGCATGCCACCTCACCCCCACTCTCGACTACGCTCGACGCAGCGTTCCACCGACGTGCTCGGACTCGGATCCGGAACCGCGCCGATTGCTCCCCATGAGTGACTGGAGTGCCTGAGTCATGACGTCCGATCCCCGTTCGATCCAGGTGTTGATCGAGGACGTTCGCGCTCAGATGGACTCGGACACGGCGACCCTGCTGATGCTTGACGAGACAGGCAAGGTGCTGCAGCCGACGGCGTCGTCCGGGCTGGGTCGCCGATGGCGCGGCGCGACCCATGTCCGCCTCGGCACGGGATTCGCCGGGAGGATCGCCGCCGAACGTCGACCGATCCTCCTCGACCAGGTCGACGAGCTGACCGTGTTGAACCCGATCCTCCGCGACTCGGGGATCCGCCGCCTTCTCGGCGTGCCGGTCTTCGGTGCCCGCGGCCTCGTCGGCGTCCTGCACGTCGGCAGCAAGGGAGAGCGCCGCTTCGGTGCGCCGGACGCGGAACGCCTGGTGGAGCTCGCGGCTGACATCGGCCAACGGCTCACCGAGCTGAGCAAGGACGACGACCACCTCGCCGCCCTCACCTTGCAGCGCAGCCTGCTGCCCGCGGCGCCGCCATCGATCGAGGGACTCGATGTCGCCGTCCGCTACCTACCGGCCGAGGGCGACCTCGGTGGCGACTGGTACGACCTGTTCGACCTCCCCGGCGGGAGGGTCGGCCTCGTCATGGGCGACGTGGAGGGCCACGGTCTGCGATCCGCCGTGGTCATGGGCCGCCTGCGCAGCGCGCTTCGCGCGTACGCACTCGAGCACGAGGACCCGGCCGAGGTGCTGACGCGGCTCGATCGCAAGCTCTACCACTTCGAGCCAGGCATCACCGCGACCGTCATCTACGCCGTGGGTGAGCCGCCCTTCGACACCCTCGAGGTCTGCACTGCCGGCCACCCGCCACCACTCATGGCTCGCGACGGCCGGCTCGAGGCCGAGGAGACCTACGTGCCGCCGGGCCTGATCCTGGGTGTCAACCCTGACGTCGAGCGCGTCAGCCATCAGCTCGCCCTCGAGCCGAGAGCAGTGCTGGTGTTCTACACCGACGGACTCGTCGAGCGGCCGGGCCAGACCTCGACGGACCCTGACCGGTCGAGCCAACGCCTGGACCTCGTACGCCGGGCCATCCGGAGCAGCCAGGACGCCGAGACGATCTGCACCCACGTCGTCGCCGCCGGGCTGGGCGACGAGAGCGTCGAGGACGACGTCGCCGTCATCGCCCTGCGGCGGACCACCTAGGGGTCGAGTCCTACGCTGCGCTCATGGTGCACCTGCTCCTCGTCGAGGACGACGAGGCCATCCGCCGCAGCCTGACCCGCGGCCTGGTCGAACAGGGCGCCACGGTGTCGACGGCGAGCACGGCCGTGGAGGCGATCCAGGCGCTGTCGGTCGAGAAGCCGGACGCCGTCGTGCTGGACCTCGGTCTGCCCGATCTCGACGGCGCCGACGTGCTCGCCCTGATCCGGGCACAAAGCGACCTGCCGGTGCTCATCGCGACCGCGCGCGACGGTGACCGTGAGATGGTGCGGCTGCTCGACGCCGGAGCGGACGACTACCTCGTCAAACCGTTCTCGGCGGCGCAGGCGATGGCACGCGTTCGTGCCGTACTTCGGCGCTCGGCGGGGGAGGAGCCGGACCAGGGGCGCGAGGTCGTCGTGGGCGGCCTGGTGATCGACGTGGTGGCCCGCACGGTCACCCTCGATGGAGGTGAGCTGGAGCTCAACCGCAAGGAGTTCGACCTGCTGCTGGCCCTGGCGTCTCGGGAGGGGCAGGTGATCTCCAAGCGCCAGCTGCTGGCCGAGGTGTGGCAGCAGCCGTGGGGCGGCGCGGACCGCACCGTCGACGTACACCTGTCGTGGCTGCGCCGCAAGCTGGGGGAGACGGCGGCCGAGCCGCGCTACCTGCACAGCGTCAGGGGCGTGGGCGTCAAGCTCGTCGACCCGCGGTCGGACGCCGCCGAGTCGTGACGCTGCGCGCGCGCGTCCTGAGCCTGGCCGTCGGCGCCGCGACCGTGGTGCTGCTGCTGTTCGCGGTCCCGCTGTGGTTGCTGGAGCAGCGGGCAGCGACCTCGGATCTCGAGGATGCGGCGACGGTAGCCGCCCGCAGCGTGGCCGACTACGTCTCCGCCGGCGGGTCCGGCACCTCGCTACGGGCCTACGTCAAGCGGGTCGACGGTCGTGAGGACGCCGTGCAGGTCGCGGTCGTGAGCAGTGACGGCACGACGTACGGCCCTGATCTGCCTGGCGCGAGCGACAACGCCGAGCAACCGCTCCCGGAGGGGGGAGTACCCGATGGTGACCGTGACCAGGACGGCTTCCTGCCCATCTCCGGGGTCGACGTCGACCGCGTGAGCGGGGGGCACCTGGTGCGCATCGGCGTCACGACCGGCGACGGTCCCTCCGTCGTCCTGGCCTACGCGGCGGACGACGAGGTGGCCGCCGCCGTGACCCACCGCCTGGCCCCGCTCGGGGTGGCTGCGGTGCTGGTCCTCGTGCTCGTGGCGGCGGCCGCGGAGTTCGTCGCGCGCAGGCTGGTGCGCGACCTCGACCGCACCGCCGACCTCGCCGACGCCATCGCCGCCGGCGACGCCATCGCGCGCATCCCCGAGGCGGGACCCCCCGAGGTACGTCGGGTGGCCGGTGCCCTCAACGAGCTGGCGGGCCGCATCGACGAGCTGCTCGCCGCAGAGCGGGAGACGGTGGCCGACATGTCGCACCGGTTGCGCACGCCGCTGATGGCGCTGCGCCTCGACGTCGAGGCCCTGCCCCCCGGAGACGTCGCGGCCGAGCTGGAGGAGCACGTGACGAACCTCGAACGCACCTTGACCTCCGTCATCGACCAGGCGCGTCGATCGCAGCGCGAGGGGATCCGAGCAGGGTGCCTGCCCTCGCCGGTGGTGACCGAGGCGGTGGAGTTCTGGCGACCGTTGGTGGAGGACCAGGGCCGGTCCATGGGCGTCGACGTGGCACCCGACCTGCCCGAGGTGCACTGCGCGCGGGAGGACCTGCGGGTGGCCCTGGACGCGCTCGTCGAGAACTGCGTCGCCCACACCCCCGACGGCACTCCCGTGGAGGTCCGTGCCCGGCTCGCGGGCTCACCGCGTCGGGTCGTGGTCGAGGTGCGCGACCGCGGCCCGGGGCTCCCGCCCGGCGCCCTCCGGCGCGGCCGCAGCGACCGGGGCTCCAGCGGACTCGGCCTCGACATCGCCCGAGGCTGCGCCCGGACCTCGGGCGGCGACCTGGTCGTGGAGCGCGAACAGGTCGGGGACGACACATGGACCGTGGTTCGGCTCGAGCTCGGCCTGGCCGGACAGGCGGCGCACAGGCGCATTTGACCTGGATTTGAGGCTCGGTTGGGGGCTGGTTGAGGCAGGTACGGCGACGCTCGATCCATGAACTCCCGCACCGGCATCCTGACCCGCGCCTGGATGGCCACCCTCGGCCTGGTCGTCGCGGCCGCCTCGGCCACCGGTGTCCTGACGGTGGCCGCCGCACAGGCGACCGGCGCCGCCCAGACCACGACCGTCGTCAACGGAGCCACGACCACGACCAGCGGTTCCGGATCCGTCAGGAGCGGCACGGGCGCCAGTGGTGGGACTTCCTCCCAGTCCCAGGCCCAGGCCCAGGCCCAGTCCCAGGCCCAGTCCCAGCCCGCCGCGCAGAGCCACTCGTCATGAGCGCCCTGCAGTGGCGCGACTGGTCGTGCGCCGTGCGCGTGGTGCTGGCAGACGATCACGGTCATCACGAGGCTCCGACGGCCGAGGTCGCCGACCGCGTCGAGCGGGTCGTGCGCGGCCTGATGCGCGACGTCGAGCTCTCGGTGAGCCGCTTCCGCGACGACTCCGACATCTCGCGCGTCAACGGCCGGACCGGCGTGCTGGTCCCCGTCCGACCGCTCACCGTCGAGCTGGTCGAGCTGGCCCTCGAGGCCGCGGATGCGACGTACGGGGCGTGCGACCCCACGGTGGGCCGCCAGCTGCTGGCAGCCGGGTACGACGTCGACATCGACCAGGTCCGCCGTCGCAACCCCGGGGACTTCGTGCCTGCTCCGCCAACCCGCCGGGCGGACTGGACCGAGGTCCGGGTGGACCGTGGGCTCGGTCGTGTGGGCATACCTGCCGGCCTGGCGCTCGACCTGGGGGCGACGGCCAAGGCCTGGACAGCAGACGAGGCCGCCGCCCGCGTGCTCGCCACGATCGGGATCCCCGCCCTCGTCACGATCGGCGGCGACGTCGCCGTCGCCGGATCCGGACCTGCGTGGCCCGTCGAGGTGAGCGAGCACGAGGGTGAGCCCGGCCAGGTCGTGTCCCTGACCTCGGGCGGCCTGGCGACGTCCTCGACGGCCGGCCGTCGCTGGCTGACCACCATGGGCGAGCAACACCACGTGATCGACCCGGCGACGGGCCGGCCGGCTCGCGGCCCGGTGCGAACCGCCTCCGTGCACGCCGGCTCCTGTCTGCGGGCCAACTCGCTCGCCACTGCAGCCCTGGTCTGGGGAGTACGCGCGCACGAACTGCTCGCCGGGCGCACCTCCCGGCTGGTCATGACCGACGGCACCGTCGTCAACAGCGGCGCCTGGGCCCAGGACGTGGCGGCATGACGTTGTGGTTCCTGGCCCGTGCCGCAGGATTCGTGGCGCTCCTGACAGCGACGGTGACCGTGGCCCTGGGCGCGCTCGGGTCCTCCGCGCGCCCGACCGGTGGCCGCGTGGACCCAGCGCACCTGGATCGTCGTGTGCTCGCGCAGCTCGTGCACCGGTCCGCGGCAGTCCTGACGCTGGCCATGCTGGCCCTGCATGCCGTGCTGCTCGTCGTCGACCACTACGTGGCGGTCTCCTGGTCGGGCGCCCTCGTGCCGTTCACGGCCGGATACCGGGCCTTCGCTCTCGGCCTGGGCACGCTGGCGCTTTATGGGTTCGTGGTCGCGGCCGCCACGGGCGCCCTGCGCGGTCGGCTCGTCTCGCTCAGCCCACGAGCCACGCGCGCCTGGCGCGCGGTGCACCTGTCGGCGTACGCCGCCTGGGTCCTGGCCATCGGTCACGGGCTGCTCGCCGGCACCGACACCGGACAGCGGTGGGCCGTGGCGCTGTACGCCGGGTGCGCCGGCCTGGTCGCAGCGGCCGCCGCCGGTCGTGTGTTCGCCGTGCGGCGGCACGGGCGGTCGACACTTCCGCAGGCACGACGCTGGGGCACCGAGACTGCTGGGGCGATCCGATGACGACATCGCCGAACACGGCGCTGGGCACGGCCCGGGTGCTCGCCGGTACCTCCCGCGGCCGCCTGGACCTGCACGCCCATCGCGACGCCCACGGCATGCCTCCACGGCGTGACGCAGCGCAGCTGGTTCGCGACGCGCGGGCCGTCCGTCTGCTGGGTCGCGGTGGGGCTGCGTTCCCGGTGGCCACGAAGCTCGCCTCCCTGCCGGTCGGCAGCCGTAGCCGTGTCCTGGTCAACGGCAGCGAGGGCGAGCCGGCCAGCCACAAGGACAGGACGCTCATGCGGCTCGCGCCCCACCTGGTCCTCGACGGCGCCCTCGCCGTGGCGCGGGCATTGGAGACCAGGCGGGTGACCGTCGCGGTCGGCGACCCCGCGTCGTACCGGTCCCTGCACGACGCCCTGCTCGAGCGACCCGACGGTCAGGCTGTGCGCCTGGTGCGACACCGGGAGGGGTTCGTCGGGGGAGAGATCCGGGCAGTGGCCAGAGCAGTCTCGGGTGGTCCCGCGAGCCCCCCGGGCCGGCGCGTGCTCCCGACCGTGCACGGCGTCGACGGCAAGCCGACCTTCGCCTCCAACGTCGAGACGTTCGCCCAGCTCGCGGTGCTGCTCGAGCTCGGCGTGGACGCCTACGCCTCGGTGGGCGATGCCGACGAGCCTGGGACCACACTGTTGACGCTGCTCGGTGACCTCGCGCACCCCGGCGTGGTGGAGGTGCCCACCGGGCTCCCGCTCGCCAGCGTCGTGGGTGAGCAGGCCGGACCTCTGCTGGTCGGTGGCTACCACGGAACCTGGCTGCCGTCGGCCGGGGACCTCGTGCTGAGCCGGCCCGCACTGCGTGCGGCCGGTGCCCCGCTGAACGCGGGCGTGCTCGCTCGGCTGCCGCATGACACGTGCGCGCTCGGCGAGGTGGCAGCCGTCGCCCGGTGGCTGGCCGACCAGTCCGCGGGCCAGTGCGGCCCGTGCGTGTTCGGGCTGCCCTCCTTGGCCGACTCGGTCGAGCGTCTGTGCCGGGGCGAGGACGTGCGCGCCGACGTCTCGCGCCGGGTCGGGCTCCTGCCCGGGCGTGGAGCCTGTGCCCATCCCGACGGCTCCGCCGCCTTCGTCCGCTCTGCACTGACGGCCATGCCGGCCGAGCTGGACACCCACCTGCGGCACGGCACCTGTGGCCGACCGGTTCTGGGCGCGCTTCCTGTCGGGAGGGCCGCATGAGGCTCGAGATCGACTGGACCCGTTGCGACGGTCACGGCCTGTGCGCTCGACTCCTGCCCGAACGGATCGGCCTCGACGACGCCGGGTTCCCCGTCCTGGGCGACCGGACGGTCGACACCGACGACCTCGCCCACGCCCGGCGTGCTGTGAGCGCCTGCCCACGCCTTGCCCTCAGGCTCGAGCAGGCCCCGTCGCCGGCTACTCGCTGACCTCCGCACCATCCATCCATCGAAAGGGACCATCCACGTGTTCGACCTCTTCAACGGCCTCCCCGTGCACGCTCTCGTGGTGCACGCCGTCGTCGTGCTCCTGCCACTCGCCTGCCTCGGCACACTGGCGATCGCCGTCAAGCCGGCGTGGCGCGAGCGGTACGGGGTGCTCGTGGTGGCCTGTGCGGCAGCCGCCACGGTGCTGATCCCTGTCGCCACCTCAAGTGGCGAGGCGCTCGAGCATCGCGTCGGCAACCCCGGCGAGCACGCCGAGATGGGCGACCAGCTGATCTGGTTCGCGATACCTCTGCTGCTGCTGTCGGCCGCGCTGGTGTGGCTCGACCGACGCAAGCGCACTGCCGGCGCCGTCCCCGATGCCACCACAGAGTCGAAGCAGCGCACCATGACCAGGACCGTCGCGGTCCTGGCGATCATCGCCGCGCTCGCCACCTCGGTGCAGGTCTACCGCGTCGGTGACACGGGCGCCCGCGCTGCCTGGGGTGACCGGGTCGCAGCGGGTTCCTGAGCGCGTGCCCTCGAGCCTTGGACCGGTCCCGTCCATCAGCGGGGCCTCGCGGCCTTCACATTGCCTTCATCCTCCCTGGGGTCACTTGGAATCTGGGACGCGCGCGACGCGTCCGGTCATCAGGAGAAAGCCATGAACGTGCCCGAGCCGGGGACCTCGTTCGCGGCGGCGAGCCGGACCGCGGGTGAGGCCGAAGCCGTCGATGTCGTCTCCGGCAGCTTCGGCGCCGGACACGACGCGGCCGCCGACGAGATCGCTCGTCGACTAGAACACCTCGGCGTACCCACCCGTCGCTGGGACGTCGTCGATCTGATGCCCCCGGGCCTAGGCCCAGTCCTGCGGGCCGCATATCTGCGGCAGTTGAAGACGCTCCCCGGCACCTGGGGACCACTGCTCGACGCCCTCGAGCGGCATGATGGTGTGGCGCGTCTGACGGCGTCGCTGGTGTCCGCGGCCGCCAAGCAGATCGAGCGGCTGGCCCTGGAACGGCCCACGCTCGGGTTCGTCGCCACTCATCCGTTCGCCAGCCAGGCACTCGGATCGCTCCGGAGCCAAGGGCGGCTCGCTGTGCCTGCGGTCACCTACCTGACGGACATGTCCGTGCATCGCCTGTGGGTTCACCCTGGCATCGACCTGCATCTGGCGCTCCACACGTTGCCGGCCTCCGCAGCCCGACGCCATGGCGCCGGGGAGATCGTCGTCGTTCGACCCTGCGTGCCACCCGAGTTCGAGTCGAGGCGCCCGTCGTCTCGGCAGCGTGGCGGTGCGCGATCGTCGCTCAGCCCGCTCACCCAGACGCCGACCGCGCTGCTGGTCGGTGGCGCCTATGGCATCGGCCGGCTCGAAGAAGCAGCGCTGGAAGTCGGCGCGTCCGGCGTGGCAACCCCCGTCGTGCTCTGCGGCCGCAACGACCGACTTCGTCGTCGGTTGGCGCGGCGCGGTGTGCTGTCCCTGGGATGGGTCGACGACGTCGCGTCACTGCTTGCCTCGGTGGACGTGGTGATCCAGAACGCTGGCGGTTTCACGTCCCTTGAGGCGCTGGCGGCCGGAGTCCCCGTGGTGACCTATCGATGCATACCCGGCCACGGTGCGGCGAACGCTGCCGCGCTGGACAGCGCCGGCCTCGTCCCATGGCTGTTGGACGTCGACGAGCTGCCCGAGGGGCTCGTCCGGGCGCTTGAGTCGGGCCCACGAGCACTGCCGACCGAGTCCGGGCTGCTCCCGGACGCCGCCGCTGCGATCATCGACCTGATGGTCCCGACGCACCTCACCTCACGCCCGATGCCGGCATGAGCGGGATCGCCACGGGCGCGGGCATTCTCATC
Organism: Nocardioides agariphilus; assembly: GCF_015352445.1. Lineage (GTDB taxonomy): Bacteria > Actinomycetota > Actinomycetes > Propionibacteriales > Nocardioidaceae > Nocardioides > Nocardioides agariphilus. Next base: position 150,495 of record NZ_JADKPO010000003.1, on the reverse strand, counting down.
GCAGCGCAGCTCGGACCTGGGCTGGTCACCATCCCCTGGCTTCGTCGCACGGCGATGCCGCGATTGCATGGACTGGGCCGGCCAAACCATGTGGCGCTCACCTTCGATGACGGCCCGGATCCGCGAAGCGCCCCCCGATTCCTCGACCTTCTTGCACGCCGAGGCGTGCGGGCGACGTTCTTCCTGCTCGGCACCCATGTCCGCGCCAACGCTGACCTGGTTGTCGAGATGGCCGCGCTCGGTCACGAGCTCGCCGTTCACGGCTGGGACCACGGGTGCCTGGCCGTCAAGCGACCCCTGGTTCTCGATGAGCAGATCCTTCGGGCCAAGGACACCATCGAGAACGTCACCCAAGCTTCCGTGCGGCACTACCGGCCGCCGTACGGATGGCTCACGGGCGAGGGCGTTCTGGCGGCCCGACGACACGGATTGAGGACGGTTCTGTGGACCGCCTGGGGCCGCGACTGGTCCGCCACCTCGACGCCCGCCTCCATCGTGGCCAGGGTCGAGAGCGGGATGCTGCCAGGCGCGACGGTGCTCCTCCACGACACTGATCGCACCTCCGCACCGGGATCGTGGCGACACACCCTGGCGGCCACCGAGCGCCTCCTCGACCGGTGGGATGCGGAATCGCTCCAAGTGGGTCCCCTGGCAGAGCATGGTCGTGTCGCATGAGTCCCGTGTCATTGCGCCAGCACGGGCGCCGGCGTGCGGCACGCGTCCCTGAGTCCGAGCGTGGACCGGATGTGCCCTGATGTGGATGACCCTCCAGGAACGCTGGTTCCTCGTTGTCAACCGGTTCGCCCAGGCCACGCCGGCCCTCCACCGACCGATGAGTCTGTATGCCCACTACGGGGTGGGCCTGTTCGCAGCCGTCCTGGTGTTGTCCTGGTGGTGGGCCCGGCAGCAGGAGCTCCCGCGGGTGATGGCGGCCGCCCTGTGGGCTCCGGTGGGGGCGCTGCTGGCCATCGGAGTCAACCAGCCCCTCGTCCATCTGGTGAGTGAGGCTCGCCCTTACTCGGTGCTTCCGCAGGCCCTGGTCTTGGTGGCACGCAGCTCGGATGCCTCCTTCCCCAGCGACCACGCGGTGATGGCGGGTGCAGTCGCGATGGGCGTATGGATCACCAACCACCGGCTGGGATACGTGTCCGCCATCGCCGCGCTGCTGATGGGACTTGCGCGCGTCTACGTCGGAGCACACTTTCCGCTCGATGTCGTTGTCGGCCTGCTGCTCGGGGCTGCGGTCAGCGCGGCTGGTTTCGCCGTCCTACAACGTCTGCTCGTCGCCTCGGTCGCCACGTTGACCCACACCCCGCTGCACTTCTTCCTGACGAGGTCGCCACACAGGGTGGCGCCGTGAACTGGATCGCCTCCCACATCCTGGGCCTGTCCCCGTGGATCGCGCTGCTTGTCGTGTTCGCGGTGCCGGCGCTGGAGTCCTCGGCGTTCGTGGGCTTCCTCTTCCCCGGGGAGATCGCGCTCATCCTCGGCGGAGTCCTCGCCTCCCAGGGACACATCCCGCTGGGCGCTGTCCTGGTTGCGGGTATCGGCGGCGCCATCGTGGGCGACAGTGTCGGCTACGCAGTGGGCAGGCGTTACGGCCGGCGCCTGCTCGACGGGACAGTCGGTCGACTGGTCAAGGCCGACCATCTCGATCGTGCCGAGAGGTACCTCGCCGAGCGCGGTGGAAGGGCCGTGTTCTTCGGCAGGTTCACCGCGGCACTGCGTGTGATGGTGCCGGGTCTCGCGGGCATGTCCGGACTGCGCTACCGCACCTTCCTCGCCTACAACGTGTCCAGCGCCGTCGCGTGGGGAACCATGTCGGTGTTGTTCGGCTACCTGGGCGCCAGTAGCTGGCAACATGTCGCGCACATTGCCTCCCGCATCGGACTCGCCGCGCTCGCGGCCGTGATCCTGTTCGGGCTCGGCGGGTTCCTCGTGCGCCGTACTGCCGCCGCCAGATTCGAGGATCTCGCAGGCCGCGTCAGCAAGAGCGCCCGCCTGCGACGTCTGTTGACACGGTTTCCCCGAACCGCAGCCTGGGTCAAGAACCGCCTTCGGCTCCATGGCAGCACTGGTCTCGCCTTGACCTTGGCAGTCAGCGTCTCGGTGGCGGCGACGTGGATATTCCTAGGAGTTACCCAAGACGTCATTGCCCGCGAGGAGCTGGCACTCCTCGATCCCCAAGTCCACCATTGGGTCCTGGCCCACAGATCGAGCGGTCTCGACACCTTCTTCAGGACCGTCACATGGCTGGGCTCAAGCGTCGTCACCCTGCCGGTGCTGGCCGTCACGGGTGGCCTGCTTGCTCGGCGTCGTCACTCGTGGACCCCGGTCGTCGACATCACGGTCATCTCTACAACGGCCATCATTCTCAACGCCGTTGTCGCCCTCGCCGTGCATCGGCCACGCCCGCCGGCCTCAGCCTGGCTCACCGCGGCCAACGGATGGGCATATCCCTCCGGACACACCACCCAAGCAGTCGCCGTGTGGGGCACCCTCGCGCTCCTCGGCGCCGCCGGTGCACCCGTCCGCGCTCGCCTGATCATGACTGCGGCAGCCACGATGTCGGTCATCCTGGTCGCTGCCAGCCGGATCTATCTCGGAGATGAGTGGTTCACAGATGTGCTTGGCGCCACCGCGATGACGGCCGCCGTCCTGGCGGCCTGGAGCACCTTCCGACTTTCCTGGCTCACCCTTGCGGAGCCGCTCGCGGCGCGGAGCGATCCTCCAGACGCCTCGACCAAGCTCCGGTGTGCAGGGATCACCGAGCGCGCCCAGAGAGCGAAGACCGCGACTTAGGGTCCTTCTGGACTCCCCGTCGAACGCCTGGCTCGACATCCTGCGCCAGGCGGACCTGCTTCAGGGGGTGGCGGCGCACGACGCAGTAGGTGGGACCACATCCACCGTCAGGTGGCCGCCACTCGCCCGGGCCTCCCAGTGCGGTACCATTTGGGCTCGGGGGGGTCTCGACGACGTGCTCCGGTCTCCTGGGCTCGTGGTTCGATCAGTAGATCCCACGGTGCCGCCCGGTGATGACCCTTTCTGGTCGGGATCTTTGCAGTTGCGTGACGTTCGTGGCGATAGGTGCGTGCGCCGCGGGTCTTCTGCCTCCGCGATGCGATCATGGCCGGATGGCGACTCGGCTCCTGGTGTTGGAGGACGACGATGGCCTGCGAGCCTCCCTGCGCATGGTGCTGGAGGACGAGGGGTACGACGTGGTGGAGGCCTCCGACGCCGAGCTGGCGCTGACGGAGGTCGCCGATCCGGGCGTCGACCTGATGCTGGTCGACCTGATGCTGGGAGGCATGGACGGGTTCTCGTTCATCCAGCGTGCCAGGCCCCAGACCGATGCGCCGATCGTGGTGATCAGCGCGCGCGACGACGTGCGCGACATCGTGGCGGCCCTGGAAGCGGGGGCCGACGACTACGTCACCAAGCCCTTCCTGGTCGACGAGGTGAAGGCCAGGCTGAGGGCGCTGCTGCGGCGCCCGAGCATCGCCGGCAGCCAGACCGGTGACGAGGTCGACGTGTTCGTGCTGGACAGCCAGGGTGGTCCCTTGGTCTTCGACCGCGGAGCCGCCGTACTGGCCCGGGGGTCGGAGGAGATCCACCTGACGAACACCGAATACCGGTTGCTGAGCGTGCTGGCCGAGAACGCTGGGCGGGTGTTGAGCCGGAGCCTGCTGCTCGAGCACGTGTGGGAGCGGGGGTTCTTCGGGGACGAGCGGATTGTCGACGTCCACGTGCGACGGTTGCGGAAGAAGCTGGAGGCGGACCCTGCCTCGCCGGATGTCGTCGTCACGGTCCGGGGTCTGGGCTACCGCCTTGACGCGAGATGACCGCCTCCCGGCGAGGGCGTGGCCTGCGGTCGTCGGTGACGTACGCGTTCGCCTTCGGCGCGTTGGTGTTGTCCACTGTGCTCGCGCTCGGCACGTACTTCTCCGCCCGGCACTTCCTACTGGAGCAGCGCGAGCGTACGGCGCTACGCCAGGCGTTCACCGACAGCGCCCTGGTGCGCGACAGCCTGCTGACGTCGGGTGCCGAGGTCAGCGACGTGCTGGGTGCCATCTCGCCGCCGGCCGGTGCGGTGATCTACGTTCACCGCCACGGTGAGTGGTACTCCTCGGCCCTGGACACGGCCGGACCGGAGATGACCACCGAGGTCCAACCGCTGGTGACGTCGGGCTCGGTCGGGATCGGTTGGACCGACGCCACTGATCCGCATGCGGTGGTGGTGGGGATCCCGCTGCCCGCGGTCGACGCCCAGTACTACGAGGTGTCGGTGGCTGAGGAGCTGGACCGCACGCTGTGGACCCTGGCACTTGCCCTTGCGGTCTGCGCTGGGCTCACCACGGTGGCCGGCGCCGTGCTTGGTCGTGGAGCCAGCCGACGTGTGTTGACGCCGTTGAAGGAGGTCACGACGGCGGCCATCAAGCTGTCGTCCGGCGATCTGACCACCCGGCTCCGCAGCACCGACGATCCAGATCTGGCCGCTCTGGTCGGTTCGTTCAACCACATGGTCGACGCGCTGCACGCCCGGATCGAGCAGGACGCACGCTTCGCCGCCGATGTCGCCCACGAGCTCCGGACCCCGGTGACCACCCTGACCACCAGCCTCAGCCTCCTGCAGCAGTCCACCGACCTGTCACCTCGCTCGGCCCGGGCGGTGCAGCTGATGACCGAGGAGCTGGAGCGGTTCCGACGAGCTCTCGAAGATCTCCTGACCCTGGGACGGCTGGACGCCGGCGTCCATGACGGCGAGCTGTCGACCACCGGGGTCCGCGAGCTGGTGCGTCAGGCGCTCAAGGTGGCTGACTCCGACGTCGTCGTGGTGGACACGGGTGGGCCGGACCCCCTCGTCGAGATCGACCGTCCTCAGCTGCTGCGTGTCCTGACGAACTTGTTCCGCAACGCCGACCTCCACGGGGGTGGCCTGACCTCCGTGCGAGTCGTCGATCTCGGAGACGTGGTCGACGTGCACGTCGAGGACCGCGGTCCCGGCGTGGCCGCCGCCGACCGGGCCAGGATCTTCGAAAGGTTCGCGCGGGCCGGCGGTCAGAAGGTGGGCACGGGCAGCGGACTGGGGCTCAGCATCGTCGAGCAGACGGTGCGCAACCACGGCGGAGACGTGTGGTGCGCCGACCGGGAGGGCGGTGGGGCCGCATTCATCGTCAGGTTGCCGACCGTGAGCGGGAGATCGTGAAGACGTCCTGCGCAGGGCGGGCACGGGGCCGGCGTCGCCTGGTGGTGGGGGGCTTCGTCGCAGCGCTCCTCCTGACGGGTTGCGGGCTGCCCGGGGGAGGAGCCGTACGACGCGTGGACGAGGACACCGTGCCGTACCGGCTGCTCGAGTCCGACGCCACCCCGCCCACCGCATCCGGTGATGTCGACGCACTGGGTCGCGCGCCGGTGGTGTACTGGCTCGACGGCGATCGTCTGGTCCCGGAGGCGACAACCGGCTCGTGCTCGCAGCGACCCGAAGTCCTTGTCGAGGAGCTCGTGGTGGCACTGGCGGGGGGACCGTCCGACGAGGCTCGGGCGTCCGGGAGGTCCTCGGCGATCCCCTCGGGCACGCGGCTGGCCGTGGTCGGGGTCGAGGGGGGCACCGTCTCGGTGGACATCGACGACGGGACAGCCATCAGTGCGGAGCGCCTGCCGGCGGCCATCGGTCAGGTGGCGCTCACCCTCACCTCGGCGCCAGGTATCGAGTCGGTCCTCGTCGTGAGCAACGGTCAGTCCGTCCAGGTGCCGCTGCCCGGCGGAGCGCTCACCGACCGGCCGGTCACGGGTGAGGACTACGCAGAGCTCTTGCCCGAGCGCTTCCGCGGGTCCGGCCGTCCAGGTTGCCCGCGGTCTTGAGCCCATCGTGCGGCTGCCTCAGCTGGTGTCGACCACCATCCAGTGGACGGCAGCGTTCGCGTCGCTGCTGAGGCCCCACCCGTCGGCCAGCTCGTCCAGGGTGGCGGCCACCTGCTCGATCTGACTCCGTGCTCGCGAGGGATCGCGGGAACTCGGGTGAGCGGTGCTCGAGCCCCCGTGCCAGCGCACCTCGAGACGGATCCGGTCCAGGTCCAGCCAGCGGATCTGGAGAGTGAGCCCGCGGGGTCCGAAGCGCAGTCCGTGCTCGGTCGCCGTGAGGGCAAGTGTCGCGAGACGCTGGGTGGTCGGTCCGGGCAACGCCCGGTCCTGCGCCCATCGCCTCGTCAAGGCCTCTGCGGTCTGCTCGATGGCCGGACCGCACACCAGATCGATGCGCGTGACCCCGACGGTCGGTTCGCCGGAACGGCTGGTGGATGAGGGCCACGGGATGCGTTGCGCTCTCATCGTCGCACTTCCCGAAGGACGGGTACGTGCGGCCGACTCCTTCGGGACGGGTCCCCTTCGACTTGCAGCAGGCCCAGGAGCCCGACGCGTCGCAGCGTGTCCAGGGTGCGACGCGAGGGACCTCGCAACAGGACCTCCACCTCGCGCGCCGAGCACCTTCGCTTGACCCACAGCAGTGCTGCAACGGTCGTGGAGGACACCTGCCGGATCGCCGACATGTCCACCACCACGACGCGGGGACCCATCTCGAGGGCCATGTCAAGGCGCCTTCGGAGGTCGTCGAACGCCTGCGAGAGCCCGGCTTCGCCAAGCAGCAATACCGGCGTCACGACGAGCTCCTCCGCCGTTCGTGGCTCCGGCGCCAACGTGAGGTGACGAGGGTCTGATGTCCTCATGGTGCTCACGTTTCCAGGGCTGTGTGACCGATGCAGTGACGGCAACATTGCAGCCTCATGACGAACCCTCGACGACCTCTGGGCAGTAGTGGCAAACCTCTTGTCCGGGGCCACAGACGATGTCTGGATGGAATTGGCCGCCGGAGATCCCGAGGCCGAAAGTTCCACCAAGGAGGCGAGTGAACCCATGCTCACGATCACTCCCGAAGCTCTCTTCGTCATGCGCCGCGTGACGGATCACCCCACCCTGAAGCCCACGTCCGGCCTGCGCATCGGCCGTCGTGCACAGCGCGGCGCGGCGCTGGAGGTGCGCGCGGTGGACGAGCCGCGTCCCGGCGACACGGTGCTCGAGGAGTGCGGTGCCCGGCTCTACCTCGGACCCGAGGCGGCTCGTCGCGTGGAGGGCGGAGAGCTGGACGCGATCACCGATCCGGTGGGTCGGGTGCACTTCGTCCTGCGAGCGACGGCTTGAAGACGCCATCGCTGGACACGGCACGCGCAATGCGCCGACTAGCGGTTCTCGACCGAGCGCGCGCCGTCGCCGTGCGGGTCGAACGGCGTCGGCGAGTGGCCCAGCAGTTGCGACGGGCTTGCTGAGCAAGTTCACGGCAACCACACCAGCATTCCGGGAAGGACGCTCCATGACAGAGACGCACGAGATCGGCATGGTCTACCTCGCCGCCAGCGACCTAGAGCTCGCTGATGCCGCCGACGACGTACGGGGGCTGCCCGTGGTGACGCAGCTCGGGCACCGCCTCGGGGAGGTCGAAGACCTGATCATCGACCCCGTCGAGCGTCGCGCCCGGCTGCTCTCGGTGGTGTCCGGAGGCATCCTTGGCCTCGGCGTCACCGAGCGCCTCGTCCCCGTCGAGGCGATCACCCGGGTGGACGATCGCGTACACGTCGACCGCCCGGAGCCAGCCGGCGATGGAGACGGACGACACCGCGGTGACCCAGCGGACCTCGCCGAGGAGGGCTACCAACCCGAGCTCGTCGACCGGCCGCCCTTCGCGGAGGTCTACGAGCGCTACGGCGTCATGCCCTTCTGGACCGCCGGCTACGTCGTCCCGTACTTCCTCCGTCGCTGAGCGAATCATCCCGAGCGCCCCTACCGTGGTGCCGTGTCGAAGACGCTCAGAGAACCAGCGAGGGACGTCGACGTGGTGCTCGAGACCGAGGTGCTGGTGGTGGGGTCCGGACCGGCAGGACTCTCCGCGGCCCTGGCCTCGGCCCGCGCGGGGGCCGAGACGACCCTGGTCGAGCGCTTCGGCTGCTTCGGCGGCAACATCACGGCCGTCGGTGTCGAGGGGATGGCGTGGTACCGCCGGGAGCGGACCGTGGAGGCCGACGGGATCGGACGCGAGTTCGAGCGGCGAGCCGAGGAGCTCGGGGCCGCGACGCAGGAGAGCCAGTCGCACTCGCTCGAGCTGGATGCCGAGGGGTTCAAGGTGGTCGCCGACGTGCTCGTCGAGGAGGCCGGCGTCCGGCCGATGCTGCACCGGCTGGTGGTCGCGCCGATCCTGGACGGCACGACGGTGCGCGGGGTGGTCACGGAGTCGAAGGCCGGACGCGAGGCCATCATCGCCCAGCGGGTCATCGACGCGACGGGCGACGCCGACCTGGCCCATCGGGCCGGAGCGCCCACGCACAAGACCCCGCGCGAGGAGATGCTCGCCGCCTCGGTGATGTTCCACCTCGCCGGTGTCGACAAGGCCGCCTTCCTGGCCGGCGTACGCGAGGACCCCCAGACCTACGCGGACTGGAGCGACGCCGACTGGGAGGTCATCACCGACGGGAAGGAGGACGACCTCTTCTCGCCCTACCTCCGCAAGCCGTTCGCGTCTGCGATCCGTGACCAGGTCATCCCGTCGAGCCTGACGACGCTCGGCGGCACCTGGGGAGCGATCCACGACAGCGGCGAGCTGACCTACATGAACATCGTGCACCTGCCTGGCATCGACGGCACCGACCCCGACGACCTGACCCGAGGCGAGATCGACGGCCGGCGCCAGGCGACGCACGCCATCGCCGCGCTGCGCCGCTACACCCGCGGCTGCGAGAACGCGCGGCTGCGCAACTTCGGGATGACCATCGGCATCCGGGACACCCGCAAGATCCACGCGGCCTACGACCTGACGGAGGGCGACGTCCGTGGCCAGGCGAAGTTCGAGGACTCCATCGGCATCTACCCCGAGTTCATCGACGGGTACGGCGTGCTCGTGCTGCCCACGACCGGTCGCTACTACGAGGTACCCCTGCGCAGCATGGTCCCGCGCGGCCTTCGCAACCTCCTCGTGCCGGGACGCTCCAGCGGCGGGGACAGGATCGCGCACGCCTCCACCCGCAACATGTCCTGCTGCGCCGTCCAGGGTCAGGGGGCCGGCGTCGTCGCCGCCGCCTCACTGAGGACCGGCCAGGACATGGACGCCGTCGACATCCGGACCGTCCAGGCCGAGCTCGCCCGCCAGGGTGTGCGACTGCACTGAACCGGAAGACCCGGACTCAGGCGTCGGTGGACCCAGGTTTCCCTGCCCGTCGCGGACGTAGGCGCACTTCGGTACGCCGGCAGCCCCCGGCCCCGGGCAGAGCTGCTCAGCGCGCCGGCGCAGGAGCTGGTGGCGCTCGACTTCGGGCCCCGGCTGCGGACGCTCTCGAGGAGACCGTCGAGCCACGTGAAGCGGAGGAGCTGGCCTGTAGGCCGGGGAGGGTTCTCGCCTGGCTGGAAGCCGTTGGCTGCGACTGAACATCTACTCTGACCTGCGCAAACGTGTTTGGCCACGTTGGCAACCGTTGGTTGCTTCTCGAATTCTTGGGGACCAGATGGGGACTGAAATCGCTGCAGGAGTAGGACCCCAACCGCTGACTACGTCTCCTCCGAGCCAGCGAGTTCACGAGAGTTCGGGGACGCCGATCCGGGCGAGCTCGTCGGCGATGGCGCGGATGCCTTTGTCCCCGGGGTGGGCGTGGTCGCTGGCGAGGTAGGGCTTGGGGTCCTGGGTTCCGTCGGGTCCGCCGAAGATGTGTAGGTAGTCGACGCACAGGGCTCCGTTGGCCTTCGCGATCCGGCAGGCAGCCGCTGTCTCTGCCTCGGCGACCTGGCGGTAGAACCGCACGCCGAAACCGGGGTCTGGGGCCTCCGACCAGCCGACGAACGGGTTGTCCGCGGATGTGACGCGAATTGCCGTGGGGCGTCCAGCGCGGAGCGTGGTGATCGCGTCGAGAATGCTGTGGTAGTTCGCGGCGAACCTGGGTGCGTAGGTCTGCAGGCACTTCCTCTGCGCCTGGTCGGGTGCGCATGTGCCTGGAGGGTAGACCCCGAAGGGGTCACTGTCGTTGCCGCCAACGGAGACGAGGACGATGTCAGCGGCAGCAACGGCCTCTTTGGTGGCGGCGTCGTTGGCTAGGCGGTCGGCGAGCCCGTCGGAGGTGCTCGCGTCGTCCGATCGGTCGTCCACGGTGACCGTCGTCCCGGTTTGGTCGCTGAGCTCGGCGGCGAACAGGTCCAGGTAGGTCTTCCCGCTGCTGTCTTGGGTCTTGGTGAAGGAGTCACCCAACCCGACGAGAGTCCACCCGGTGGCGGCTGGGCTTGCCGGAGTGCTCGACGACTCCGCGCTCGGCGCGGCCGACGAGGAGCCGGCCGTTGAGTCGGCCGTTGGGTCGGCGTTTGACGATGACGCGGACGAGCAGGCGCCGGTGGCTACGACCAGACAGATCGCGAGTGCGGCACGCGCAACCCCGGGACGGGCAGTGTGTGACACGGTGGCCTCCTAGTGAGTGCACTGTCTTCGACTCCCACCAGACCCCTCGGCTGCGGTCGTTGGTTCCCTCCGCCTCGCAATACAGTGCATGGAACGCGACTGCCTCGTCAGGGGGTCTGATCCCCGTGAGAGACCGAGCAGGACCGGAGGGCGCCATGGAGGTCGGCGAGGAATTCGCTTCCTACATGTCGGCGCGCTGGACCGGGCTGGTGCGGTCGCTGGTGATGCTTGGCTGCGAGGCCCACGAAGCGGAGGACGTCGTCCAGACGGCGCTGGTCCGTTGCTACTCAGCGTGGGACCGCGTGAGCCGGGCCGACGACCCGGACGCCTACGTCTACCGGAGCGTCCTCAACGTGTGGGCCAAGAGCCGGCGGCGACGCTGGTGGGGCGAACGTCCCACCAAGGTGCTTCCCGACCCCGGGATGGCCGATGGAGCAGAGGCCGTGCCGGTACGCCGTGACATCGAGCGAGCGCTGGGCCGGCTCAGTTCGGAGCATCGAGCCGTCCTGGTGCTGCGATTCGTGGCGGACCTTAGCGAGGCACAGGTCGCTGAAGTGCTCGGCATACCTCCCGGCACCGTGAAGAGCCGCACCGCCCGGGCGATCGCCCGGATCGATCTCGCCGACCTGAGGGAGGAGCTGTCATGACCGAGCACGACGCCGCGGACGTGCAGGGCCTCGTCACCGCGTTGCGCGAGCGTGTCGAGGTGTCTCCTGCCCCCGTGCATGAGGTGATGCGTCGGGGTGCCGCAAGGCGGACCCAGCGTCGCCGGGCTCTCTACGGCGGCCTCGCAGCGGCCGTAGCCGCGTCGGTCCTGGGGATCGCTGCGGTGACGGTGACACGCGGCGACGACAGGGTGGTCACGCCCGCACCGCCGGTCGGCGTGCCGTGGTGGGGAGACGACCGTCTTCACTTGGATGGCAAGACGATCTCGATCGGAGGCGTCACCCAGCTCGTGGAGGTGCCTGGCGGCGTCGTTGTGTTCGCCCTGGACCGCGCGGTCGAACGTGTCGACTTCGTAAAAGGCAGGAGCTTGGTCGGCAAGCACTGGCCTCCTAGCGGCACGTCGCATGTTGGTCGGCTGCTCGTCGACGACAGCACCGGTCACCTCGCCTGGCTCTCCCGCTCACCCAAGGGGCGACAGACCATCCAGGTCGTTGAGCTCGCCGCATCGCCCGGCTTCCGCCAGGTGAGCACACACGAGATAGACACGGCGTGGCCTGACGCGGTGCAGCTACGGGCCTTCGAGGACGGCGTCGTCTACTACGACCAGCGCGATGGTGGCGACCGCGCATGGCACATCGACACTGGTGAGGTTGACCAGCTCGGCACGGGTGCGAGCTATGTGATGGACGTCGAGGGCGACATGATGCTGACAATGCGCCCCGACGGCTCGGCGTACGACCTGAGAGCCGGCGGGGTCGTCCGCTGGAGCACAACGGTTCAGGCGTCCAGCTGGCAGTTCAGCCCCGACGGTCGCTGGCTGGTCGGCCGTCAGGAAGCAGGGGTGCGCCTCCTCGACACACTGACCGGCAACGAGCTGGTCACCGGCCTACCCCCCGGCGCCGATGTTGTTGCGGTTTCCCCCCGACTCGATGGCACGATCATGTACGCGGTCGGCGACACCCCAGACGGCCCGTTGGACCTGGTCGAGTGCAACCCGGACTCGGCCACGTGCGAGACGCTGCTGGAGGACGCCGCGTCAGACCCGGACATCGTGCTGCCCGAAGACTTGCCGCCAGTCTCCTGAGGAGCCGCTTCGTCGGAGCAGTTTGGTCGAGTCCGCGTCGATCAAGTGAATCTCGAAGTGGCTCGCGCTGCTCGCTCGATAACCGCCTCGACGTCACCGTCCGCATTCTCGAGGAGCCGCCGCCAAGGGCGGACATACCGAACAATTACTAACCTCACATCAAACGGGACATACCGAACAATTACTAACCTCACATCAAACGGCACGCATGCTACGGTGCTCCGTAGATCGGATCGCCCAGGTGGGCGGTCCGAATTGGCATTTCTGGGGCAGTTGTTGGTTGTTATCGGGTGTTTATGGAATGCATGGCGGGCTGAAGATCTATCGCGGCGCGGCGTCGGCGGCGAGGAGCTATGTCGAGGCCGACAGGTCGCGTGCCGATGACTACTACCTGACCGAGGGGACCGGTCTCGCCGAGTACTTCGCAGCCTCGCGCGACCCTGATGGCTTGGCCCGTGTCCGCCACTTGGGCTCCCTGAGTGGCGACGACTACGAGCGGTGGGTCGCCGGTCACGACCTCGCGACCGGGGATCCGAAGGGACGGTTGCGCACCGATGCGCAGGGGGTCCGGTTCGTCGAGGTCGTGGTCAACGGTCCGAAGACGTGGTCGATCGCTGCTGCGGTCCACCCCGAGGTGGCGGTCGCGTACGACGCCGCGCAGCAGCGGGCGGCGGGGGAGATCATCGGCTGGCTGGCCCAGCATGCAGCGACCCGGATCGGATCGCGCGGTTGCCAGGTGCAGGTCCCGGTCACGGAGATCGAGGCTGCCATGGTCCGGCATTACACCTCTCGTGCGGGTGACCCGCACCGCCATCTGCATCTCCAGATCAACGCCCGCGTCCTGGCTGCCGGTCGGTGGCGCGGCATCCACACCGTCGGCGTGCGCGACAGCCTCGAGGCCATCAATGGCATCGGTCATGCGGCCGTCATGTGCGACCCGGGCTTTCGTGCCGCGCTCGCGGCCCACGGGTACACCCTCGACGCCGACGGTGAGGTCACCCAGCTCGAGCCGTACGTCGGCGCGTTCAGTGCCCGCGCCGGCCAGATCCGCACCAACGTCGACCGCTACGAGGCCCAGTGGCGCGCAGACCACCCGCGAGAGGAGCCCGGCCCGGCACTGCGGCAGGCTTGGGATCGCCGCGCCTGGGCCGAGGCTCGCCCCGACAAGGTCGTTCCCGTCGACGCCTCGCGGATCCTGGCCAGCTGGACCGAGGAGCTGGGTGACCTCGGTTTCCGGGCACCCAACCGGCCGGCCGGGCTTGAGGTCGCCAGGGTCGGTGGGCTCGACCGCGACGCGATCGCCGAGACCGTCATCTCCCGGTTGGGCAGCCGTAGGTCGGCGTGGAACGCCGCTGACATCAGGGGTGAAGTCGAGCAACAGATCGCAGCAGCCGGAGTTGTCACGTCCGCGCAGGTGCGCGGTGAGCTGGCCGAAGACCTCACCGCCCGGCTCACCAGGACCTCACCGCGCCTGGTGGACCGCGACGACGTACCCGAGCACGTCCGCACGCTCACCTCGCCCCGAGTCGTCGCCGTCGAGAAGGACCTCACCAGTCGGCTCACACGACGCGGCCAGTACCCGGTGATCCGCGTCGAGGTACCCCCCAGTTATGCCCTCGACGAAACCCAGCACGAGGTGGTGGCGGCTCTGGTCGGCAGCAGCGCGCTGCTCGTCGTCGAGGGCGCAGCCGGTGCCGGCAAGACCAGGACCCTGGCCGAGGCACACACCTACCTGTGGGCTCAAGGGCGCCAGCTCGTCGTGGTGACCCCCACCCTCAAGGCAGCCCAGGTCGCCACCAGTGAGCTCGGCACGGCCGCCCACTCAGCCGCCTCCCTGATCCACACCTACGGCTTCAGTTGGGACCAGGACGGCCGCTGGACACGTCAGAGCCACGCACAGCCGACCATCCCGCTCGGCCCCGGGGACGTCCTCCTCGTCGATGAGGCAGGCATGCTCGACCAGGACGTCGCACTCGCCCTCCTCACCATCGCCGACGAAACCGGCGCCAGCCTGGCCCTGGTCGGTGACCGGCACCAGCTCCCCGCCGTCGGCCGCGGCGGCGTCCTCGACATCGCCGCCGCATGCGCCCACCCGCAGGGACGCCTGGCCCTCGACACCGTGCACCGCTTCGCTGACCCCGAGTACGCCAACCTCACGCTGCAGATGCGCACCGGCGACCACCCAGAGGAGGTCTTCGACGCGCTCCTCGCGCGAGGCGAGATCCGCATCCACGCCACCGAGGTCGAGCGACTCCATGCGCTCAGTGCAGCGCCAGGGCTCCTCATCGCCGACAGCCGCGAACAGGTCGCGCTGCTCAACGCCGCCGCCCGCGAACACCGCATCCTCCAACGTCACGCCAATTCGGAAGGACTCGAGGTCAGCACCACCGCCGGCGAACGCATCAGCGTCGGCGACCTGGTGGTCACCCGCCTCAACGACCACAACCTCGACGTGGCCAACCGCGAGACCTGGACCGTGACCAACGTGCGACCTACCGGCGCACTCGAGGTTCATGGTGACCGCGGGCACCGAACCCTGCCGGCTGGCTACGTCGCCCAGCATGTCCAGCTGGCCTACGCCACCACCGTCCACGGCGCGCAAGGTCAGACCGTCGACACCGCGCACCTCCTGGTCGGCGACTCGACGGGGGCTGCTTCGGCCTACGTCGGCATGACCCGAGGCCGACACAGCAACCACGCCCACCTGGTCGCCGACTCGGTCGAGGCGGCCCGCGCACAGTGGACCGCGATGTTCGCCCGTGACCGCGCCGACCTCGGCCCCACCAACGCCCAGTCGAGAGCCTGGGAAGACATTCAGCGGTTCGGCCTCCAACAGGCTTACACGCAGGGCGTCGAGACAGGAGGGGCGCCCCAGGAGATCACGTATCACCCGACGGCGCCGTCTCCACCTGGTGGCCCGTCCCGGTAAGACTGCCCGCCCGCCATGTCCGATCCGGACGGCGTGACAAGGCTTGTTCTTGTAGGACCACATTGATAGATGGCTGCAGAAGCAGCACAGGCAACAGGCCACACGCTTCCGCCTGGGTCCACCCTTCTATCCACAGGAGCGCTGATGACCGACCTCATCCACAGGACGGACGACGAACTACTCAGCGTGGCCGAGGCCGCCGCTATCGTGCGGGCGCCCGTCGCCACCCTGCGCTACTGGCGCCACCTCGGCACCGGCCCGCACAGCTTCAAGGTGGGACGGAGCGTCCGCTACTGGCGGTCCGAGGTGATCGCCTGGCTCGAAGCGCAGAGCTCCTGACGCTGCACAGACGGGCCTTCACGACAGGAGAGCCTGATGAGCAGCATCGCGAAGAGGGCCAACGGGAAGTGGCGGGCGCGGTACCGAGACGACTCAGGCCGACAGCACGCTCGCCACTTCGCCCGCAAGGTGGACGCGCAGCGGTGGCTCGACGAGGTCACCGCCGCCGTCGTGACCGGGCAGTACGTCGACCCGAAGGCCGGGAGGATCACCTTCCGCGAGTACGCCGAGCACTGGCGGCAGGCGCAAGTGCACAGAATCACCAGCCAGGCGCACATCGAGGGAATGCTGCGCCGGCACGCCTACCCGACCTTCGGCGACCGGCAGATCTCGACCATCCTTCCGTCCGAGGTTCAGGCCTGGGTCCGATTGCTCGGGACGTCGGACAAGCGAGCCAAGCGAAGGGCGCTCGCACCGGAGACGATCTCCGTCATTCACAGCGTTGTCTCCGCGATCATGCGGTCGGCGGTGCGGGACCGGAAGATCATCGCCAATCCGTGCGAGGGCACCCGACTGCCGTCGAAGGACCGGAAGCCGGTCATCCCGCTCACCACTGAGCAGGTCGATCACCTCCGCGAACTGATGCCGCCCGAGCTTCAAGCGCTGGTGACATTCACGGCGGGTACGGGGATGCGTCAGGGCGAGGTGTTCGGTCTGACCGTTGACCGGATCGACTTCCTGCGCCGAGAGGTGCGCGTCGACAGGCAGCTGCTGACGAGGCTGGGCCGACGGACAGAGTTCGGGCCGCCGAAGACCCCGGCGAGCGTCCGCACCATCCCGCTCCCGCAGGTGGTGGTCGATGCGCTTGCCGCGCACTTGGCAGAGCACCCGGCGGGGGAGCACGGCCTCGTCTTCACCCTCGCACGGGCACCGATCACCCGGCAGGCCTTCGGCCATGTCTGGCGACCGGTCGCCCGCGCGGTCGGCCTCGAACCGGGCACCGGCATGCACGCCCTGCGGCACTACTACGCGTCGCTTCTCATTCGGTTCGGGGAGAGCGTGAAGACGGTCCAGGTGCGCCTGGGGCACGCCTCGGCAGCCGAGACGCTGGACACCTACAGCCACCTCTGGCCGGACTCGGACGACCGCACCCGCGCCGCGGTCGACTCGGTTCTTGGGCGGGCCGCCGCGGACCGGTTGACGCGAACCCTCGACGTATAGCCGACGGCGAGGGCCAGCGCTCTCATCACTTTCAGCAGGTCGGCGGCCCAGTTCCGAGCCGAACTAGCGTGCCCGCCGTCGCCGTCGCCGTCGCCGTCGCCGTCGCCGTCGCCGTGGCCGCCGACCTCGTCGCGGTCATGCGAGGCCCAGAATGACGCTCGGGTAGCAGCTGTCCGGCGTCATTGAGCACGTCAGCCATCGCTCGCTCAGGTGACGCGGAACTGTCGGAAACGGGCCGGAATCCGACGCTCTTGATGTCGGGTCCGGACGCTCCGTGCTCGTCAGACGCATAACCCTAGTTCAGAAACCTGGGCCAGCCGGAGGCTCGACCTGAAGCTACGACCAACTCCGCGCAGATGGGTCCCAGGTCTTGTCCCTGACCTCACCCCGAAGCACCGGGTCAACGAGCTCGATGCAACCGGTGAGCACGTCTGCGAACTCGGCGGGCAACTGGTCCAGCTTCAACTTGCGGCGCCACTGGGCCCACTTCGTCTGCGCAAGTTCTGCGTATCCGACCAGCGCGCGCTCGAGCGCATCCAGGTCCGCGTCACGATGCGCAGCCACCTGCTCGATGGCTGCTTGGAGATCGCCGCCACGGAGGGCGTGGTTGTGAGACAGGGTCCAGATGTCACCGAAGTCGCGCCACCGGGTGCTTGCGGTGCCGCGCTGAGCGGCAGTGACGATCTTCTCCGCGAGGGCCATTTCCATCGGGTAGCCGAGGACCTCGATATCGGGCCCGTCGAGCAGTCGCGGGACCGCCACGTCCTGCGGGGCGGGCCAGATCGGGTCTCCGACGCTGACGTCGACGTGGGAGGCGGCTCTTGCCGAAGCAAGGGTTACGTTAATGGACACGCGGACGCCGGAGTATTCGTCGGAGTCACGGATGACTTCTGCATGCGCGCTGGCGATGTCGAAGACCAGGCCGTCGGCGACGGCGGGAGCGGTCGAAGCGACGGCTTGGACGACGCCGAGGACGTGGGAGGCGTCGTTGTCCAGGTCGATGCCCGCCAGGTCAACGTCGCGGGTCGGTCGGCGGTCCCCGAACGCCGCAAGCAAGACGCCGCCCTTGAGCACCAGCTGGTCGACGTAGGTGCTGACCGACAGTCGGGCGAGGAATCCTTCGAGCGCGTAGAGCTGGATCAGTTCGTCTGTGGTTCTGCCGTCCCTGCGTGCCTTGTTCTGGAGATCGAGGTAGGCGCGGCCCTCGACCGTGGCGCGGGATACGGGGGTCATAGGAGGATCTCTAAACTGCGGCGGATGGCCGCGTGGGCCTTTGGGAAGTCGGCTGCCATGGCGATGAGATGCCCGGGCTGGGAGCCGCGACGTCGTAGCCAGCGCCGGAGTGCTTCGTTTCCGGCTTCGTAGCCTTCGGTTTCGCGCATCCTGAAGGCGTCGATGATGGATCGTTCGGCGTTGTAGAGCCCGATAGTGGTTTCCTTGTCGAGTTGGAGGGTTTGTCGTCCGATGTCGAACGTTCGCTTGTCGAAGGTGTGCCAGTCGACAGGCGTCTGAGTTTCGGCTGGCCGCATGCCGCGTGGGATCGCGATGTCGTAGGCGCCGGGGATGGCGTCGGTCAGATCGTGCCGGGCCAGTGCGCTGGTGAGGCACAGGGTGGCTAGAGGTCGGCGGCCGGCGATTTCGATGAGGTCGAGGTCGCCTTCTGCTTCGGCTTTCCTGTACAGGCCTCTGTTCAGTTGCAGGATGAGGCCGGTCGCTAGGAGGGTTCGGAAGCGGCGCTCGTTCATCAGTTCTCGGGCGTCGGAGTACCTGAAGGTCTGCGGGAGACGTCGCATGGCGGCGTCGTTGAGTTCTGACATGGCAGCCTCCTCCCGGGTTTACCTCACGATGTAGGAAAGAGCATACAGTTATGGCATTACTGTGCGCAGTTTCCTACAACACAGTTGGCGTGTGCCAACTGAACCTAGGTCGACGTGGTTCGGGATGAACCGGCCTGAACTGGCCTGAACTGGCCACGGAAATCGCCACACCGATGCGTTGGCGGTGGTGATCACCACGAGCTGGACCGGCTGGATGAGCTGGATGAGCTGGATGAGCTGACCGCCCTGGCCGATCTCGTCGATCTGCGCGTCGTTTACCTCGGCGACCTCGTCTTGCTGCTGCTGCTCGTGCTGCACCTGCTCTTCATCGTCGTGATCGTGATCGTGATGTGGGCGATTCATTCGAGTGCACTTGAAGCCCGACTCACGACCGCCCCTGCAGGACCGCTACTCGATCAGCCAGAATCGGTGCCCCGGCGCAGCACCCCCCGTGGCGCTGGGGGCACCGTCACGTCTCCACGACCCACATCCGGATACGCCGCGACTCGTGCGGGTCGAGAGGTGCGTCCAATTCGCCGCGATGGCAGCAACCGAGGTGAGCCCGCGGCCGACCGATCCCACTGGTCCAGCTCGGCGAGCGCGGAAGCTCGCCCGAAGGAGGCGCTGACGTCTCTGCGGCGTAGCCGCAGGACGCCAGCAGCACGTCTGGCCAGACCCGGACGACCGCACCAAAGCGACCGCTGACGCTTCCTCGAACATTCCTCGGAGAACCGTGCAAGTAAAGTCTTGGGGACTCTTTGGGGACTACATCGGTGTCGTGATCACGTTTTCGCAGGTCAGCGGCCTGAGGCGGAGGAGCTGGCCTGTAGGCCGGGTTCTGTCCCCGGTGACCTCACGGTCGTCCGGGGGGCGACCATCCATCTACGACCACCGTTGCCGGCGGCCTCCTGCGGTCTACCCGCGTACTCGGGCGGGCCGCCCTCGAACGCACGCTGTTCGACCTTGCTCCGGGCGGGGTTTGCCGAGCCGACCGGGTCGCCCCGGTCGCTGGTGGTCTCTTGCACCACCGTTTCACCCTTACCGACTCGAACCGAGGTCCGTGCCGGCGGTCTGTTCTCTGTGGCACTGTCCCGCGGGTCACCCCGGGTGGGTGTTGCCCACCGCCCTGCCCTGTGGAGCCCGGACCTTCCTCGACCCACGCCCGAAGGCGTGTGCCGCGGTCGCCCGGCCAGCTCCTCCGCACCGCCGAGGGTAGCGCCGACGACACGCGATGTCTGCCCAGCGATGTCAGCCCAGCGATGTCAGCCCAGCGTCACCGTCGCGTCATCGATGAGGAACGACGTCGCGTGCCGCGAGCTCTCCGTCACGGTGAACGCGAGGGTCACCGTCTGTCCGGCGAACGCCGACAGGTCGACCGTGTGCCGGTGGTAGCCGCGTCGTTCGTCGAGGTTGCTGAACCGGGTCAGCGTCTTGTTGCCCACCTTGACGACGAGCTTGTCGTAGGCCGTGCGCTCGGTGGTCTCGTCCGAGCCGATGTGGAGGTAGTACGACAAGGTGGCGCGGCAGCCGGTGGGGATCGTGACCCTCTGGCTGAGCTGGGTGGTGCGCTTCTCGCCGTACCCGCCCAGCCAGGCCTTCCAGTCACCCGAGTGCGAGGGCTGGTCGTCGGAGTCGTCGATGACGTCCCGCGTCGCCAACCAGGGTCGCGCCACGCCCGACTCGAAGCCGGGGTTGCCGAGCAGCTGCCCCGTGCACGGCGCAGGGACTCCGCCGCCCGCCCCGCACGTCGGCTCACCGGACTTGGCGGGCACGCTGACGGCGTCCCACGCCGCCTTGACCTGGCTGAACAAGGCGCAGGTCGGGTCGAGGTTCTTGGCGGCAGTCACGGTCCACAGCCGGTACTTCGGGTACGACGTCGTCGAGGTCTTCATCAGCATCGCGTGGTACAGGACCTTGATCGCCGACCGGATGCCGGCTCCGGTCACCTTCGCGCCGTTGCACGTCGGGCTGACCGGCTGGCCGTTGGTCGGGTGAGAGCCCTCGGCCAGCAGGTAGAACCAGTGGTTGCCGACACCGGCAGCGTCGTGGGTCTCGGTGCTGGTGATCTTCGCCCTGTCGAAGCAGCCGGGGTCGCCGAGGGCAGCAGGGTCGTACATGTTGCGGATCACCTTGTCGCCCTCCTCGCCGACGACGTAGTCGGGCTTGTCGAGCGCATTGTTGGCGAACCACTCCGTCGCCGCACCGAACGTGTCGGCGACGAACTCCGCGGTCGTGTCGTCCGACAGGCCGCCGGGGGTGTGGTCGTCGATGCCGTGCCCGAACTCGTGGGCGACCACGTCGGTCCACGACATCCAGGTGCCGGACCTCTGGTGCCCGATCGTCACCGACTCCCCGTCGGTGTAGAAGGCGTCGACCTCGTCCAAGCCCATCTTGATCGGCACCCAGCCGCCCTTGCCGTCCATGCCGTTGCGACCCAGCCACCGGGTGAGCATCTGGCGCTCCTGCTCCACGACGTACATCGCGTCGGCACAGGCCGTCTCGAGGTCGGTCCGGCTGCCGTTGCCCCAGTCGTCGTCGGATCCGGCAAACACCTTGCCGCTGCTGTAGTTCTGGCAGGCCAGGTGGGTCTGCTGCGGGTGGCTCATCGAGTACGTCGAGCCGCTCGTGGTGGTCGGGATCGGCACCGTTCCGGCGTGTGCGGTGTGGCCGGTGCCGGCCCTCACACCGCGCTCGGTGGCCAGGCGTGCGCCGCTGCGGGCGTCCACGTAGACCGTCTCGCTCACCGGCTGTCCGTGGTCACGGCCGTTGACCCGCACTTCCCACGCCAGGTGTGACCGGGCACCCTGCCACACGACCAGGGCTGGCCTTGCTGTGCTGGTGACGCGCCCGACCTGCTGCCGGGCGAGCCTGGCGGCGCGGGCTCGCGACACCTGCGCCGACGTCGAGGAGAGGCGGACCTCGCTCCGCTGCGCCACCGAGGTGGCGACCACCCGACCGGCGTCGTCCGTCACCACCACGAAGTCTCCACCGACGACTGGCAGGCCGCGGTAGGTGCGTTCGTAGGGCGCGTAGTGCAGGCCGTCGACGCTGATGACCTCCTGGGCGAGGAACGCCTCATGAGCGCTCGCGTGCAGCACCGGTGCGCGAGCCTCGATGAGCGCCCGGGACGAGGAGGTGTGCTCGTGCGGGGCCGCGGCATCGGCAGCCGGGGCCGGACCGCTCAACACCGTGGCGACCACCGCGGCAGACAGGGACAGGGACAGGGACAGGGACAGGGACTGGGACAGGGACTGGGACAGGGACTGGGACAGGGACTGCTTGAGAGACATGGCGGTGGATTCCTTCGATCGTCTTTCGGACACGATGTGGGGACCGCCAGGGTGGGGTCTGCGCGTTGGTCCGGTCTGTCCCGGCACGGACACACACGCAAGGACACCGGGCCGCCCGCCCCCCGAGAGGCGGACGACCCGGTGTCGTCAGAGGTGTGGACTCAGCCCAGGTTGAGCGCCGTGTCGTCGATGACGAACGACGTCTGGAGCGAGGAGTCCTCGGTGCCGGTGAAGCTGATCGTCACCGTCTGGCCCGCGAAGGACGAGACGTTGAACGAGCGCAGCGTGTAGCCGGCAGCCTTGTTGAGGTTGCTGTAGGTCGCCAGCGTGGTGGATCCGACCTTCACCGTCAGCTTGTCGTACTGGGTGATGGACGTGGTCTCCGCCGAGTCGATGTGCAGGTAGAACGACAACGTCGCCGCGCAGCCCGCAGGGATCGAGACCGACTGGCTCAGCGTGTCGGTGTGCGTGGTGCCGTAGCCGTCGAGCCAGGCCTTCCAGCTGCCCGTGCGGGCGGGCTGGCTGGTCGAGCTGTCGACCACGCCGGCCGAGGACGACCACGGTGCGGCCGAGCCTGTCTCGAAGCCGGGGTTGCCGAGCTTCTGGCCCGAGCAGCCGCCGCCACCGCCACTGATGGTGAAGGTGAAGGCCGTGGAGCCGCTGCCGCTACCACCGCTGCCGGTGGCCGTGGCGGTCACGTTGTAGGTGCCGGCCGTGGTCGGTGTTCCCGAGACGGTGCCGGTGGACGAGCCGATGGTGACGCCCGGAGGGAGGCCGGTCGCCGACCAGGTGTACGGCGCGGTGCCACCCGACGCGGACAGGGTGAACGAGGTGATCGCCGTACCGACCGTGCCGGACCTGCTGCCCGGGTTGGTGACGGTCACACCGCCGGTCGAGCCGCAGGTCGGGTCGGCGGTCTGCGCGGGGACGCTGACGGCGTTCCAGGCAGCCTTGACCTTGTTGTAGAGGCCGCAGGTGGCATCGAGGTTCTTCGCCGCGGTGAGCGTCCAGGTGCGGTACTTCAGGTAGGACGACGCCGACGTCTTCATCAGCATCGCGTTGTACATGATCTTCTGGGCGTTCTGGATGCCGACGCCGGTCAAGGTCGTGCTGTTGCACGTCGGGCTCGTCGGCTGGCCGTTGGTCGGGTTGGTGCCCTCCGCCAGCAGGTAGAACCAGTGGTTGCCGGGACCGGCCGCCGAGTGCACCTCGTCGTTGGGCGTCGAGGAGCTGTAGCAGTTGGCGTCACCGGCGAGCGAGGGGTTGTACATGTAGCGGATCGGGCCGGAGCCGACCAGGTTGACCTCCTCGCCGACGGTGTAGTCGGCGGGGTCGTTGGGGTTGTTGGCGAACGCCTCGGTGGCCGCGCCGAAGGTGTCGGCCACGAACTCCTGCGTGCCGCCGCCGGAGATGCCGCCGGGGGTGGTGTCGTCGATGCCGTGGCCGAACTCGTGGGCCACGACGTCGATCGATCCGATCCACTTGCCTCCGGTCTGGGTGTGACCGACTTGCACCTGGGTGCCGTCGTAGTAGGCGTTGACGTCGTTGAGGCCGACGCGGATCGGCACCCAGCCGCCGGATCCGTTCATCCCGTTGCGGCCGAGCCACGACGAGAGCATCAGGCGCTCCTGGTCGGCGGCGTAGTAGGCGTCGGCGCAGCCGGTCTCGCGGTTGGTGGCGTCGCCGTTGCCCCAGATGTCGTCGGTGCCGGTGTAGAGCACGTTGCCGGTCGCGTTCTGGCACACGAGCGTGGTGGCGTTGGGGTTGCGCAGCGAGTAGGTGCCGCTGGACAAGGTGGTCGGGAAGGTCACCGTGCCGCTGTAGGCGGTGTGGCCGGTGCCTGCTGCGACCTGCTCCTCGGATGCGAGGACCTTGCCCGATCCGGCGTCGACGTAGACGTTCTGGATCGAGGGCCGGCCGGCGTCGCGGCCGCTGACCTTGGTCTCCCACGCCAGGTGCGAGGTGGCTGCCTGGAAGACGACGAGGCGGGGTGCGTCGGCGTCCTTGACCTTGTTGAGCTGCCGCTGGGAGAGGGTGGAGGCGCGACTCTTGAGCACCCGCGGCTTGGTGGTGCCCAGGTCGATCTTGCTGGTCTGCGCCACGGAGGTGGCGAGCAGGTGGCCGGTGGCGTCGGTGACGACCACGAAGTCGCCGCCCACGACCGGCAGTCCCTTCCAGGTGCGCTCGTAGGGCGCATAGCTGACCTCGCCGCTCGAGACCACTGGCAGCGCGACGAAGCCGTCGTACCTGCTGATCTCGAGCCGCGGGTCCCTGCTCGCGATCAACGCGCTGGCCGCCTTGGTGGCCATCGCCTTCGCATCGTGCCGGCCGCCGCCGGTGCCCGCAGCCTTGTCACCCGACGCCGCACCGGCTGGTGCGCCGAGCGGAGTGATCGTGAGCAGGGCTCCCGCGAGAACGGCGGCTGTGAGTCCGCCGAGGTGTCTGCGCCGACATGTGGGGCCAAACCTTGTCCGGGACATTCCTTCTCCTGTGTTTCTGGCCCTCGTGGGGCCATCCCAAGAGGGCGGCGAAGGCTGCCTGGTGGACATGTCCGGTGGACCTGCCTGCCGCCCGAGGCGACGGCACGGACTGTGTCGAGGCCGTTGCGCAGACTCGCAACAGCGTCGCGGACGGGTCAACGGAGCGGGTGACTCATCTTCGTGCAATGCACAAAGTTGGTGATGCCTCGGGTCCACTAGCCCGAACGGGTCATCAGCTGATAGGCCCAGCGTGTCATTCCGTCCCGTGGTGCGGCCTGGGTAACGTGCTGGGGTAGCCCGGAGGAAAACCCATGCTCCCTGTCACACATCGATCCCGGCAGTCACCCGCGCTGGTCGCGCTGGCGCTGGTCGTCGCGCTGCTGCCGGGCCTGACGGCTGGAGTTGCCCGGGCAGATGACCCGACGTGCGTCGGTAGGGCCGAGTACCGCCAGATCCACGGCGGGATGACGTTCCAGAAGCTCACCCAGCTCGTCGACGGTCAGACGCCGTTGGCCGACCGTGAGATCAACAGCCGGCTGCGGGTCCGCTGGTACGCCGCCTGCGACGGCTGGCAGCCGGTCAAGGACGTCGCCGTTCGCTACCACAAGCCGGTCGTGGGCCGCCGCACGGTCGCCGGCAAGAAGCTCGGGATCTACCAGGAGGAGCCCACTCCCACGGATGGCCCGACCGATGGCCCGACCAATGGTCCGACCGATGGCCCGAAGCCGGGCCCGCGGCACCCGCACAAGTGATGCCGCGCCAGGGATGGGCCCCCCAGGATGGTGGGCTAGGGATGAGTGAGGATCTCGGCGCCGGACTGGGTCACCAGCAGGGTGTGCTCGAACTGGGCTGACCGTCGTCCGTCCCTGGTGACGACCGTCCAGCCGTCGTCCCACATCACCCACTCATGGGTGCCGAGGTTGAGCATCGGCTCGATGGTGAAGGTCATGCCGACCTGGATCTCGTCGTCGTACATCGGCGCGTCGTAGTGGGGGACGATCAGACCCGAGTGGAACGCCGTGCCGATGCCGTGGCCGGTGAAGTCGCGCACGACGCCGTAGCCGAAGCGCTTGGCGTAGGACTCGATGACCCGCCCGATCACATTGAGGCGGCGCCCGGGCTTGACCGCGGCGATGCCGCGCATGAGGGCCTCGTGGGTGCGCTCGACGAGAAGACGCGTCTCCTCGTCGACGTCGCCGGCCAAGAAGGTCGCGTTGGTGTCGCCGTGCACGCCGTTGATGAAGGCGGTGATGTCGATGTTGACGATGTCGCCGTCCTCGATCACCCGGGCATCCGGGATGCCGTGGCAGATGACCTCGTTGACGCTGGTGCACAGCGACTTCGGGAAGCCCTTGTAGCCCAGCGTGGAGGGGTAGGCGCCGTGGTCGCAGAGGAACTCGTGCCCGACGCGGTCGAGCTCGTCGGTGGTCACGCCGGGTTGCACGTGAGACCCGACCAGCTCGCGCGCCTGCGCGGCCAGCCTGGCGGCGATGCGGATCCGCTCGATGGTGTCGGCGTCCTTGACCTCCGAGCCGGTGAAACGCTCGGGGCCGGGCTTGTCGACGTACTCCGGCCGGGCGATGGCGTCGGGCACTGCCCGGCGTGGAGAGATCAGAGCAGGAGCCACGGGTGTCACGCGCCTCAGTCTAAGTTGTGGTCATGGGCGACTCGGACTCCGGCAAGTTCTGGTTCTGCGTGAAGCACCGACGCGTCGAGTCGGGCGGGGGGATCTGCCCGCCGATCGACCGGCTCGGTCCCTACGCGACGTCCGAGGATGCCGAGCGAGCCTTGACCAAGGCGGCCGAGCGCAACGAGGACTGGGACAACGACCCCCAGTGGAATGATCTCGGGAACGACCCCGAGTGAGGCGAGGGAAGGTCTCGCCCTGGCCGTTCGTGGGGATGATCGGGATGGCGGCGGCCTTCTTCCTGTACGCCGCGTCCGGGCTGCTGGTGCCGCTCTGGGCGCTCGCGGGGCTGATGTTCGTCTGGCTGGTGCTGTTCGTGACCGCGTGCCGGTGGTGGACGCCGCACCCGCGGCGGGTCCTGCTGCCGCCGGTGATCGCGGTCGTCCTCTGGTTCGCCGTCGTCTCCGCGGGCGGCGCCTGGCTCGGCTGGACCGCCTGAGCCGCGAGCGATCAGGGGACCGGGCGCACCCGCAGGACGACATCGGAGCTGCTGCCGTTGTCGGTGGTGATCAGGAGGTCGCCGTTGGGCAGCGAGGTCACGGCGCGCAGCCGGCCGTAGCCCTGGCCCGCGATGTTGGTGTTGAGCACCCTCGGAACGCGCTTGCCGAGGAACTTGCCGGACGCGTCGAACTTGAGGAAGACCAGCTTCTGGTCCTTGAGGGCGGCCACCGCGAGGGTGCCGTTGAACCAGCCCCACGCCTTGCCGTGCACGAAGGACGCCCCTGACGTCGCGATCGTCGGGAAGCCCGAGCTCCACTTGGCCGCGATCTGTCGCCCGGGCAGGCTCTGGTCGGTCATGGGCACCGACTCGTTGTAGCCGGGCACGGGGTTCCAGCCGTAGTCGCCACCGTTGCGGAGCAGGTTGATCTCGTCATTGCGGTCCGGTCCGTGCTCCGCCGACCACAAGGTGCCGTCCCTGCGGACCGCAAGACCTTGCACGTTGCGGTGGCCGTAGGTGTGGACGTACCGCTGCTTCCGGTTGGTCGCGTTGATGAAGGGGTTGGTCGGCCAAGGGTCGCCGGAGATCGGATCGAGCATCAGGGTCTTGCCGCCGAGGGAGGTCTTGTTGCGGGGGTTGGTCCCGGTGGCCGCGTCACCCGTGCCGACCAGCATGGCGCCGTTGTCGAGGATCAGCAGCCGGCAGCCACCGTGTCGGCCGCTGGTGGCCGGGAAGCCCTTGATGAGAGTCCGCTTGTAGGTCGCCCGGGTGGCGGTGGCGTTCAGCCGCCACACCATCACGCGCACGTCGGGCGTCCCCAGCGGGTTGCCCCCGTTGCAGGTGTAGAACCGCCCGGTTTCGGCGAACGCGGGGTCGATGGCCAGGCCCATCAAGCCCGTCTCGCCGGAGGCCCAGATCAGGTCGCTGGGCATGCGCAGGCGACGTACCTTGCCCTGCTCGATGACCGCCAGCCTGCCCGACCGCTCGGTGACCAGCAGCCGGCCGCCGCCGATCGGTTGGACGTCCCACGGGTGGTCGAGCCCGGTGGCGACCTTGGTGACGCGCAGCCGGGGAGTGGCCGCCTGGCTGCCCTGCGTTGCAGACCCGGAGCTCGCGCTTGCGCCCGGCGTCCGCGAGGAGCTCGGCTCGGAGGCCGAGGAGCACGCGGCCCCCGGCAGGATCAGGAGGGCGATCACGGCGGCGAGCAGGCGCGTCATGCCGGTCACCGTACGCCGCGACCCTTGACCGCTGTCTCCACGCACCATACGTTCCTGAGCGCGCCGCTCGGGCGGCGCTCTCCCATGTCCGGCCGACTGCCGCCGCAGCGAAAGGGCATCCGACTGATGGAGGAAACCCAGTGAAGAAACTGTTGGTCGCGTCGCTCGCGGCGGCCCTGGCAGCGGGAGTGACCCTCTCCGCACCAGGCGCCGACGCAGCGCCGCAGAACCGCGTGGTCAAGAGGGCCGTCTCGGGCGAGAAGCTCGCGAAGGCAAAGGACGAGTTCGCCAACCCCGCCGAGGACAAGCGTCGTGAGTTGCGCGAGGAGGCCCTCACCAAGGTCCTCAAGGGCAACGCCAGCGCCGTACGACGCGGAGCCAGCACGGTGGTCAAGCTCGGCAGCGGCAAGAAGGCGCAGTACGCCGAGCTGTCACGACAGACGGTCGACCGGGTGTTCGTGATCCTCGCCGAGTTCGGGGACCAGCGTCACCCCAGCTACCCCGACCAGGACACCAGCACCGCCACTCCCGGCCCGGTGCGGTTCGACGGGCCGCTGGTCAACCAGATCCCCCAGCCTGACCGCACCGTGGACAACTCCACCGTGTGGCAGCCCAACTACAGCCGCGAGCACTTCGAGAACATGTACTTCGGCGACGGGCCCGGGGTCGAGTCGCTCAAGACCTACTACGAGCAGCAGTCTTCCGGTAGCTACAGCGTCTCGGGCACCGTGACCGACTGGGTGAAGGTGACCTACAACCAGGCGCGCTACGGCCGCTCCAACGGCTTCCCCTGCGCGAGCAACGTCTGCACCAACACCTGGGCGCTGGTGCGCGACGCCGCCAACCAGTGGTACGCCGACCAGCTCGCCTCGGGTCGCAGCGCGGCCGACGTCAACGCCGAGCTGGCGACCTTCGACCAGTGGGACCGCTTCGACTTCGACCGCGACGGCGACTTCAACGAGCCCGACGGCTACATCGACCACTTCCAGATCGTGCACGCCGGCGGCGACCAGGCCGACGGCGACCCGATCTACGGCGAGGACGCGATCTGGAGCCACCGCTGGGCGACCTTCCAGAACACGACGACCGGCCCGACGGTGCCCGGCAACGGACCCGACCTCAACGGCGGCAACGAGATCGGCACCAGCGGGATCTGGATCCGCGACTACACGATCCAGCCCGAGAACGGCGGCCGGAGCGTCTTCTTCCACGAGTACGGGCACGACCTCGGTCTGCCGGACGACTACAACATCCTCTCCGGCGGCGACAACAACAACGAGCACTGGACCCTGATGGCCCAGAGCCGTCTGGGTGCCGAGGGCGAGGACTTCATCGGTGACCGCGCCGGCGATCTCGGTGCCTGGAACAAGCTCCAGCTCGGCTGGCTCGACTACGACGTGGTCGATGCCCGCACCCACCAGGACAAGACCATCCGTCTCCAGGCGCAGGCCCAGCGGGCCGGCAAGGACGCCCAGGCGGCCGTCGTGGTGCTGCCCAAGAAGGAGGTCGTGCACGAGCTCGGCGCACCGGCCTCCGGGAGCAAGCAGTTCTACAGCGGCACGGGCAACAACTTCGTGCACACGCTGTCGCGTGACGTGACGCTGGGTGCGGGCACCTCGACCCTGACCTTCAAGGCACGCTGGGACATCGAGGACTGCGGGGCAGATCCGTGCGACTACGCCTATGTGCAGGTCGACGACGGCACCGGCTACGTCGCGATTCCCGGCTCGATCGCCCATGCGACCGAGGGCAACGGGATCGACGGCACCCAGGCGACGTACACGAACGCGACCTTCGACCTGTCGGCGTTCGCCGGCAAGACGGTCAGCCTGCGGTTCGCCTACTCGACCGACCCGGCAGCCTCGGGCAACAACGCCGACGTCATCGACGGCATCTTCGTCGACGACATCTCTGTCGTCTCCAACGGCACCGAGGTGCTCACGGACGGAGCGGAGAACGGCACGACGGGCTGGACCGCCGATGGATGGAGCGCCGAGGGTGAGAGCTTCAGCACCTTCCACGACGGCTTCTACATCGCGGGTCAGCGCGCGTACACGTCCTACGACAAGTACCTGAAGTCGGGTCCGTACTACTTCGGCTACGGGAGCACGCTGCCGGACAAGGTCGACCACTACGCCTACCAGCAGGGCCTGCTGGTCTCGTACTGGGACACCGCGTATGCCGACAACGACACCTTCGCCCACCCGGGTGAGGGCCGGAACCTCTACGTCGACGCCCACCCGGCCGTGATGACCAGGTCGGACGGCGTGCCGTGGCGGTCGCGGGTGCAGGTCTTCGACGCTCCGTTCAACGTGACGGGCACGAAGGCGTTCTCCATCCACAACAACGGCACGCTGGAGACGATCGGGGCGCACCCGGCCCGGTCGACCTTCAACGACACCGACACCTACTGGTTCGCCTCACTGCCCAACCACGGCGTGAAGCTGCCGGCGGTCGGCGTCCAGATCCGCGTGCTCGCGGTGAACGGGACCGACATGAGGATTCGCGTCACCAGCTGACCCTTCGCTGGTTGAGGGGGGCCGTTGCGGCCCTCCTCAGCCGGCGTTCGGCTCGATGAGGGTGATTCCGGCCCCCGCCGGCGTTCCCATCGCGGCCAGGGCCGCACCCGCCTCGTCCAGGCCGATCCGGCGCGTGACGAGTGCTTCAGGGGAGAGCGCGCCGGAAGCGACCAGTGAGAGCATGGCCGGGTAGTCCACCGCCGGCATCCCGTGCGAGCCGAGGATCGCCAGCTCCCTGGCCAGCACCAGGTCCATCGGTAGCGCCGTCATGGCTGCCTCGCCGACGAGGAGGCCGACCTGGACGTGCCGGCCGCGTGGTCGCAGTGACCGAACCGACGCGGCCGCGACCCTGGCGTCGCCGACGGCGTCGATTCCCACGTCCGCTCCGCCATCGGTGATGTCTCGAATGGCCCCAGCCACGTCGGTGTCGTCGCGGATCTCGAGGGTCGTCTCGGCGCCGAGCCGAGATGCGAGGTCGAGGGCGTCGGCACGTACGTCGACCGCGAGGACGCGGGCGCCAACGGCCCGGGCGATCATCACGGCCGACAGTCCCACGCCTCCGCAGCCGTGGATCGCGACCCACTGCCGGCTCGTCGCTGCTGCGTGGGTGATGACCGCGCGGTACGCCGTCGAGAACCTGCACCCCAGGGCGGCAGCGGCCGCGAACGAGACCTGGTCGGGTAGAGGCACGACGTTGTGGTCGGCCCGGGGGACTGCCACCCGCTCGGCGAACGAGCCCGGCAGGGAGAACCCGGGCTGCAGTTGGTCGGGGCAGACCTGGGAGTCGCCACGAGCGCAGTACGCGCAGATCCCGCACCCGAGTACGAACGGCACGGTGACGCGGTCGCCGACGCGCACCCGCGTCACGCTCCGGCCGACCTCGGCCACCGTGCCGGCGTACTCATGGCCGGGTACGTGCGGCAGGGTCACCGCCTCGTGACCCATCCACGCGTGCCAGTCGGACCTGCACACTCCGGTCGCGCCGACCTCGAGGACCACGCCGTCATCAGGGCACAACGGCTCGTCGGTCTCGACCACCGTGGGCAGCTCGCCGACCTGGCCGTACGTCACCGCCCTCACGGTGCCAGGGTAGGGCCAGGGTAGGGGTCAGAAGGTGTGCTCCGGCCCGGGGAACGTGCCGTCCTTGACCTCGGCGGCATAGGTGCGGGCCGCATCAAGAAGCACGGCCCGCACGTCGGCGTACTGCTTGACGAACTTCGCCATCTTGCCGCTGCGCAGTCCGAAGGCGTCCTGCCAGACGAGGACCTGGGCGTCGCAGTCGGGGCCGGCGCCGATGCCGATGGTGGGGATCGTGAGCTCCTTGGTGACCTGGCCGGCGACGTCGCCGGGCACCATCTCCATCACGACCGCGAAGGCGCCGGCGTCCTGGATCGCGTGGGCGTCGTCGAGGATCCGCGACGCCGTGTCGCCACGGCCCTGGACCCGGTAGCCGCCGAGGGCGTGCTCGCTTTGAGGGGTGAAGCCGATGTGGGCCATGACCGGCACGCCGCCTCGGGTCAGCAGCTCGATCTGTGGCGTCATCTCGCGGCCGCCCTCGAGCTTGACGCAGTGGGCGCCGCCCTCCTTCATGAACCGGACGGCGGTGTCGTAGGCCTGCTCGGGGGAGCGTTGGTAGGACCCGAAGGGCAGGTCGCCGACGACCAGCGCGCGCTTGACCGAGCGCGACACCGCCCGGGTGAGGGGGAGCAGCTCGTCGACCGTCACGGGCAGCGAGGTCTCGTTGCCGTAGACGTTGTTGCTCGCGCTGTCGCCGACCAGCAGCACCTCGATGCCGGCCTCGTCGAAGGTCTGCGCGGCGTACTGCTCGTAGGCGGTCAGCATCGAGAAGCGCTCGCCGCGCTCCTTCATCTCGCGAAGGTGATGGGTGCGGATCCGCCCTCTCGGCGCCGTCGCCGGGGGCGTCGTCGCGTCGGGACCCGACCCGTAAGGGGCGGTCTCCTCCGGCTTGCTGGTCATCCCAGCAGGCTAGACCCGCTGCGTACGGTGAGGCCCGGGAACAGTCCTGTGACGCTGGTCGCAGAGGATCTCCTGCTGGTCTGGTCTGGTGCCGAGCTCGTAGGCGGACATGGCCGAAACGAGGACGCGACTGTCAGACGCCTCCAGTCGTCGGATCAACGTCGCCTTCGGTGGTCGCTGTGTCCCGATGAGCCAGACGACGACGTGGGTGTCGAGCAGATAGCTCACTCCCACTCGGCCAGCTCCTCGTCGGTCATCGGCTCGAAGAACCCGTCGGGCAGCGTGACCTCGACGAAGCCGATCTCGAGGCGCCGCGCCTGCACCGGCTCAAGACGGACGACCGGCTTGCCGGCGCGCGCGATCACGATCCGGAATGCTGGAACGAGGACCGCGTCAGCTCGTGGAGCAGCCCGCCGATCGCCACTCGGTCGCTGGCAGAGCCGGTATGGGGCGAGGCGAACCACGCGGCGTACTGGCTGATCTCGTCGAGGCGCCACTCGAGGTCGAAGAGGTCGAGCATCGCCGCATCCACGTCCTCGACGCGAAGGCCGCGCTCGACGAGCGTGCGCCAGTCGCGCTCAGCGGGTGCGAGTCGGACGGTCTCCCAGTCGACGAGCAGCAGCTTGTCGACGGCGAGCATCAGGTTGTGCTCGCCCGGCTCGCCATGCGTGATCACCCACGGCCGGCGGTGGGCAAGCCCGGCGAGCGCGTGGTAGGCGTCGGACCACTCGGCGATCGCATCGAGGCGGGCACGGATGGCCGATCGCGCGCGTTCGCCGTAGGGGCCCTCCGACCAAGGGGTGCGGCACAGCTCGGACAGGTCGGCAGGCAACGACGGTGGCGTGATCGTCGTCCAGCGCGGGATGCCAGAGGGCGGCGAGACGGCATGGAGGCGGCGCAGCATGCGCGCCACCGCGTCGAGGTCGATGCCGTCCGGGTTGTCACCCGCGACCCAGGGCGTCACCGACACGACCCCGTGGGCGAAGGGGAGGGTGAAGGAGCCGGCGTGCGAGGGCACCGGCGCCACCACGAAGTCGAGCGGGAACATCAGCCCGGAAGCCACGGCGTACGCCGTCTCCAGCGAGGCTGCGTCGTGTTTGCCGTCGACGGTGTCGAGGGTGACGAACAGGGTCGGACGGCCCTTGATCGTGGCGACCCAGTGGTGAGCGCCGAAGCCGACCGGCAGGTGCTCGACCGCGTCGATCTCCGCTGTCCACTGCCGTTGGATCACGCTCAACAGAGCTTCTTGGTCGAGACCTTCCGGGGCTTCACGCACGCGAACACCCAACCAGAGCCGTCAGCGGTCTGCTCGCCCCTACAGTGGAGCTGTGGACTTCTGGTCGTCGTATGCCCACGGCTTCGCTCGGGTCGCGGCCTGCACGGTCCCTGTCGCCATCGCCGATCCCGCGCGCAACGCCGAGATCGTGCTGGAACAGGCGCGTGCCTGCCATGACGAGGCCGTCGCGCTGGCGGTGTTCCCCGAGCTGAACCTCTGCGGCTACTCGATCGACGACCTGCTGATGCAGGACACGCTCCTCGACGGGGTGCTGGAGGCGATCGACACCATCGTGGAGGGGTCGGCGCAGCTGCTGCCCGTGCTCGTCGTCGGCGCCCCCTTGGTCCATGGCACCCGTGTGCTCAACTGCGCGGTCGTGATCCACCGGGGCCGGGTGCTCGGAGTGGCCCCGAAGTCCTACCTGCCGACCTACCGCGAGTTCTACGAGCGGCGCTGGTTCGCGCCGGGCGACGACCGGCGCGGATCGACGATCCGGCTGGGTGGGCGCGAGGTGCCGTTCGGACCCGACCTGATCTTCCGGGCCACCGACCTGCGCGGCTTCGCCCTCCACGTCGAGGTCTGCGAGGACATGTGGGTGCCCGTGCCGCCCAGCGCCGAGGCTGCTCTCGCGGGCGCCACCGTGCTGGCCAACCTCTCGGGCAGCCCGATCACGGTGGCCCGCGCCGAGGACCGCAGGCTGCTGGTCAGGTCGGCGAGCTTCCGCTGCAACGCCGCCTACGTCTTCTCCGCCGCGGGTCAGGGCGAGTCGACCACGGACCTCTCGTGGGACGGCCAGACGATGGTCTACGAGTGCGGCGACCTGCTGGCCGAGAGCGAGCGGTTTCCTGACGGTCCACGTCGCTCGGTGGCCGACGTCGACCTCGACCGCATCCGCCAGGACCGCATCCGTCAGGGCACCCACGACGACAACCGGCGGACGCTGGGGATCTCGACAGGCTCGATCGGGGAGCGGACGTTCAGGTACGTCGACCTCGAGCTGTCCGTGCCCACCGGCGACGTCGGTCTGCGGCGCAAGGTCGACCGCTTCCCGTTCGTGCCCGACGACGCTGAGCGCCTGGCGCTGGACTGCTACGAGGCCTACAACATCCAGGTCTCCGGGCTCGAGCAGCGGCTGCACGCGATCGGCCAGGGCTCCGGCAACCAGCCCAAGGTCGTGATCGGCGTCAGTGGCGGCCTCGACTCGACGCACGCGCTGATCGTGGCGGCCAAGGCCATGGACCGGCTCGGGCGCCCGCGCTCCGACATCCACGCCTTCACGATGCCGGGGTTCGCGACCGGCGAGACGACCAAGGGCTACGCGACACGGCTGGCCAAGTCGCTGGGCGTGACCTTCGAGGAGCTCGACATCACCGCGGCCGCCCGCCAGATGCTGGCCGACATGGACCACCCGTTCGCCGAAGGTGAGCCGGTCTACGACGTGACGTTCGAGAACGTGCAGGCCGGCCTTCGCACCGACTACCTGTTCCGGCTGGCCAACCACCGCGGCGGCATCGTGCTCGGCACCGGCGACCTCTCCGAGCTGGCGCTGGGCTGGTGCACCTACGGCGTGGGCGACCAGATGTCCCACTACGGCGTCAACGCAGGCGTGCCCAAGACCCTGATCCAGCACCTGATCCGCTGGGTGATCAGCTCAGGACAGCTCGACGGACCGGACGGGTCCGGGGACACCAACGACGTGCTCGGAGAGATCCTCGACCAGGAGATCACCCCCGAGCTGATCCCCGAGCAGGACGGCGTGAAGAAGCAGGCGACCGAGGACATGGTCGGCCCCTACGCCCTGCAGGACTTCACGCTCTACCACGTGATCCGGCGGGGCTACCTGCCGAGCAAGATCGCCTTCCTGGCCTGGCACGCGTGGCACGACGCGTCGGCGGGGGAGTGGCCGCCCGGCTACCCGCAGGCCAAGCACACTGCCTACGACCTGCCGGCGATCCGGCACTGGCTCGAGGTGTTCTGCAAGCGGTTCTTCGCCAACCAGTTCAAGAGGTCGGCGCTGCCCAACGGTCCCAAGGTCAGCGCCGGCGGCACGATGAGCCCGCGCGGCGACTGGCGGATGCCATCCGACGCCGACGCGGTCGCCTGGCTGGCCGAGCTCGGGGCCAACGTTCCCTGATAACTGACGCTCCGATCAGTCTGTTGGCCCTGTTGGCCCTGTTGGCACCGCGCTGCGTCTGGCATATTGCACGGAGCCGTCGTCCCGAGGGAGAGCCCATGCGCACTCGTCCACTGATCGCAGCTTCGTTCCTGGCGCTCGTGCTGCCCCTGGCAGCGTGTGGCGGGGACGGCAGCTCCACGGCAACCGAGGAGCCGACGGGCGGCGGCCAGACCACGGAGGCCACCGGCGACCAGACGGTCTGCGCGGGCGAGACGACCGACCTGCTCAAGGAGATCTGCGACAAGGGCGTGCTCACGGTCTCGACGGACCCGGCGTACCCACCGCAGTCCTCGCTCAACGAGCAGACCGGTGACTTCGAGGGCTTCGACATCGACGTGGCCACCGAGATCGCCAAGCGTCTCGGCGTCGACGTCGCGTGGGAGACCCCGCAGTGGGACGTCATCACCGCCGGCAGCTGGAACGGCCGCTGGGACACCACGGTGGGCTCGATGACGCCCACCAACGACCGCCAAGAGGTGCTGTACTTCACCCAGCCCTACAACTACACGCCCGCAGTCGTGGTGACGCTGGCCGACGACGACTCCGTGAACGACCTCTCCACCGACCTGGACGGCAAGAAGATCGGCGTCTGCAGCGGGTGCACCTACGAGCAGTTCCTCAACAAGGACCTCACGATCGACGGCTACACCTTCGACTTCGTCATCGACGACGCGAAGGTCTCCGGCTACGACACCGACACGACCGCCCTGCAGGACCTCGCCAACGGGCGCCTCGACGCGGTGATCACCTCGGTGACGACCGCCCAGGGCTACATCGACGCCGGCAACCCGGTGAAGATCGTGGGCGACCCGGTGTTCTACGAGCCGCTGTCGGTGGGCTTCGACAAGAGCTCGGACCCGTCGTCGGAGTCGCTGTTCGAGGCGGTCGACCAGATCGTGGCCGACATGCACGCGGACGGAACGCTGACTGCGATGTCGAACGAGTGGTACGGCCTGGACCTCACGACCCAGCAGTGAGCGTCCACCCCCGTGAGTGACACCTGGGAGCGGGTGCAGCTGGCATCGGCCCGGATCCCGTTCCGCATCAAGACGGGGGCGGTCTGGATCGCACTGTTCGCGTTCCTCGGGTTCGTCGGCAGCTCGGCAGGCTTCGACCTGCAGTGGATCCAGGACAACATGCGCTACATCGCCGGCGGGCTGCGCTACACGATGTACACCGCGCTCGGTGGCATCGCTCTCGCCGTCGTCATGGCGCTGCTTGGAGCCCTGGCGCGGATCTCCCGCAACCCGGTGGCCAACGGCATCGCGGGGTTCTACGTCTCGTTCTTCCGCGGCACGCCCCTCATCGTGCAGATGTTCCTGCTCTACCTGGCTTTGCCGCCTGTCGGTCGCAACCTGGCCGCCAAGTACGACTGGCTCCCCGAGGGCTTCGCTGACTGGTTCCTGCTGGACGTCATGACCGCCGGCATCATCGCGCTGGGCCTCAACTACGGCGCCTACATGACCGAGATCTTCCGGGCCGGCATCCAGTCGGTCGCCGCGGGCCAGGGGGAGGCCGCAGACGCGCTCGGCATGACCTACCTGCAGAAGATGCGCAAGGTGGTGCTGCCGCAGGCGCTGCGCGTGATCATCCCGCCGACCGGCAACGAGTTCATCGCCATGATGAAGGACACCGCGTTGGTCTCCTTCCTCGGAACGACCGTCGACACGATGGAGATCTTCCGGCGGGCCCAGCTGGTGGGGAAGCACGACTTCAAGAACCTCGAGGCCTACGTGGCGGTCGCCCTCCTCTACTGGGCACTCACCGTGCTCTTCACCTACTTCCAGGCGCGCCTGGAGCGACGGCTCGGCCGCGGCTACGACCGATCCCACGTCGTCAAGCTGGCCGAGGCATCCTTGCGGCAGAGGCGTGCGGCGGGTCCCGCATGACCGGCACGAGCACCGACGTCGTCGTCCGGATCGAGGGACTCCACAAGAGCTTCGGCCACCTCGAGGTGGTCAAGGGGGTCGACCTGGACGTGCACCGCGGCGAGGTCGTGGTGGTCTTCGGCAGGTCGGGGTCGGGCAAGTCGACCGTGCTCCGCTGCGTGAACTTCATCGAGGACCCGACCGAGGGCTCGATCGAGGTGGCCGGCATCCGCCTCGGCGGCGGTCACCGCACCCGGCGCAAGCGTGAGCAGATCCGCCAGCTGCGGCTGCACGTCGGCATGGTGTTCCAGCAGTTCAACCTGTTCCCCAACATGACGGTCCTCGACAACGTCACCTGTGCGCCGCGGATGGCCGGGAAGGGCAGCGAGACCGAGATCGCCCAGCGGGCCAAGGACCTGCTCGACCGCGTGGGGCTGGCGGACAAGGCGCGGGAGCACCCGGCCCGGCTGTCGGGTGGCCAGCAGCAGCGCGTCGCCATCGCACGAGCGCTGGCGATGGAGCCCGACGTGATGCTGTTCGACGAGCCCACCTCGGCCCTCGACCCCGAGCTCACGGGCGAGGTGCTGTCGGTGATGAAGACGCTCTCGACCGAGATGCACATGACGATGATGGTCGTCACCCACGAGATGGGCTTCGCTCGCGAGGTGGCCGACCGGATGGCCTTCTTCCACGAGGGCAGGATTCTCGAGGAGGGGCCGCCGTCCGAGCTCATCGCCTCCCCTCGGTACGCCGAGACGCGGGCGTTCCTGGAGGCCGTCCTCTGATGAGCGGTCGCACGCGGCGGAAGGTCGAGGTCCGCCGCGAGGAGATCCTGCTGACCGCGATCGCCCAGGTCGAGGAGGTCGGCCTGGCCGCCGTACGCGTCTCGGACGTCGCGTCGGCTCTCGGCATCAGCACCGGCTTGGTGTTCTACCACTTCGGCACCAAGGACGAGCTGGTCGCCGAGGCGTTCACCTACGCCGTGGAGCGTGACCTCGCGGCGATGGAACGCGCCGCTGCCCGTCGGGGTCCGGTGCTCGACCGCATCCGCGCGGTGCTGCGCAGCTACGGGCCGACGGGGAGCGCGGCCGGCTGGCGGCTGTGGGTCGACGGCTGGGCCCTGGCCCAGCACGAGCCCGTGATCGCGGAGCGCTACCGGGTGCTGGACGACCGCAGTCGGCGGATCCTGCGCGACCTCGTTGACGAAGGCGTCGCGGACAGCTCATTGACCTGTGTCGATCCGGGAGCGAGCGTCAGTCGGCTGCTGGCCCTCCTCGACGGCCTCTCGGTGGCCGCCGAGGTGCATCGGTCGGTGAGCCGGGCCCAGCTGCGCCGTTGGGTCAACGGCGCGATCGCGACTGAGCTCGGTGCCAGCTAGGGAGTGCTCGGCTGCAGGGTGAGGGCGGTGACGAGCTGGACCCACCAGGCGTTCACGGCCTCGGCCGAGGTCGTGATCGTCGCGGACCGCTGCTGGACGGCCGCGGTGACGTCGTCGCTGAGCTCGTCCCAGCTGGCCACCGTGTACGTGCCACATCCCATGGTGCCGTTGCTCACGAGGTACGCCGTCGGCAGCTGGTTGGCTGCCAGCGGCAGGTTCGCGCAGTACATCAGCTGGCTCTGGCAGCCGTTCTTGGTGTCCAGCGGCAGGGCTCCGCCATTGGGCAGGACCTGGTGACTGCACAGTTGGAGGGCCGTGTCGCTCTGGACCAGGAAGTCCGAGCTGCTCAGACCTCGGACGTCCTCGGCAGTGAGGTCGACCACGACGGTGGTGGCGCCGGGCACGACGGCCTCGCTCGTGCTGACGAAGGCGGCGTTGGCCGGGGGGCCGGCGACGAGGGTGACGACACCGACGGTGGCAGCGGCGACGGCAACGGCGACCCGGGTGATGGTGCTGCGGATGGTGGTGTTCATGGTCTGCTTCCTGAGAGGTCCTGGTGGTCGCTGTCGGTCAGGGGGTACTGGTGATGTTGTTGTTGAGCATCATGAGGAACGCGATCAGCTGGGCCGTGGTCATCTGGGTGGCCTGGTAGCTGGTGCAGACGTAGGTGTTGTCAGGGTTGAAGACGATGCCGGCGATCTCGTTTCGGGGGTTGACCTTGCGCGCACACCGCTCCACGAGCGTCGGGCAGGCAAATTCCATCGTCAGGCTCATCTGGAAGCCGGCCTGGGGGATCACCTGGTCCTTGCAGATGCCGTCGGCCGTGTTGAACGCGAGATCGCTGACTGAGGTGTAGATGTTCTGGTGCTCCGCGGGAGTCAGGTCGACGTAGGTCTTCTTGGTGACGGTGTCCGGCCCGACGAAGGCCGCGTTGGCCGTCGGCGCGGAGAGGAGCGTGGTCGCGCCGACCGTGGCGGCGGCGACGGCAACGGCGAGGCGGGCGATGGTGCGGCGGACGGTGGTGGTCATGGCGGGCTCCTTGGTGAAGTTCGTGGGTCGCGTGGTGGCTCAGAACGAGATCCCACCCGTCTCGGTCGGCGCGCAGGCAACGGCCACCGGGTCCGTCTCGCACCTGACGTCACCCCACAGGCTCGGCACGATGGTGGTCACCCCGAGCAGGTAGTTGGTCCTCTGGTCGATCCACGAGACCTTGGCCTCCACCCGGTACTCCTCGCGCGTCGACGTTGCGGGTCGCTCGAAGGTCCACCCCGGTGCCACCCCACTGCCTCCGGGGTCAGTCGAGACCTGGACCTGGCCGGTGTCGACCTTGGTCCAGACATCGAAGCTGTCGTGACGCTGGAGGGTGTACTCGACGACCACGGTCTGGCTGGTCTCCGACCCATCGCCCTCGTCCAGGTGCCACACCGTGAGCGGTGCCACCTGCAACCCGGCGCTCGGCCTGTCCTCACCCACCGCGCTGATCATCGGAGCAGGCACGTAGACCCGCCCTCCGGGCTGGGCCTCGGGCAGGACCGTGAAGGCCGAGGCAGGGCCGCCCACGGCCAGCGTCGAGGCAACCGAGGCGGCCAGGAGCACCCCGGCTCCCAGGATCGTGATTCGGCGGGCGGGCGTGGCGATGGTGGACATCGATCTTGCTCCTCAGGGTCTCGGGTCGGTCTGAGCAAGGATCGAGACGAGCAGTGCCGCGCACCGTTCCAACGCCGACACAGGACCGGAAACCGCGGCCATTGACACCATTTGCGGCCTCTGGCCCCGTTTGTGTACTCCTCACGACAGACTCTCGGAGAACCTTCTCGCCAGCCTTGCGGCCGTTGCCGTTTGGCCCAGACGAGGAGACCGACTGAGATGGCCCGCTTACAGGTGCGCATTGCCGCGTGGCGAACCCGCACCCCTACCCGCGCACTGATGCTCGGACTCGTCCTGGCGACGCTCGCGGGCCTCCTCCACCTCTCGTGGGGGGCTGTCCCCGCCCAGGCGGCGACCGTCACGTCCGACTTCGCCCCCCCGGCCCTGCTCAACCCTCGTGTGGTGGCCAAGGCTGCAACGCCGCACGCGGCGGCCCTGCGCAGCATCCAGGACAAGGCTGTGCAGCAGGTGCTCGCGCACCATGGCCTGCCCGCGACCGATCGCGATGCTGTCTTGAGCTGGGGACGCGACGAGGCCCTCGCGACGATGTGGGGCCTGATGATCGAGGCCGTCCAGACCGACCCGGGACAGCGCACGGCCGAGCAGGAGGCGCTGCGCGACTGGCTCGCCACGGAGGTCTGGACGCGCATGAGGGTCGGCGCACGGTCGGTCGGCCAGGAGTACGTCGCGTGGATGGGGGTGGACGCCGCCAGGTTCGAGGAGCTGTTCTCCCGCGGCACGCTCGATGAGCTGCGCGCCTTCCTGGCCCCGCCCGACACCGTCCACCCGTGCGACTACACACCGCCGGCGCCGTTCGAGGCCGAGAACTTCGAGCCCCTTCAATCCCACGCCGACGAGATCTGCGCCGATGGCGCCGAGAACGGCGTGACCTGCTGGTACGACCTGTGCGCCTACATGCCGAGCTTCGAGCAGTTCACCCGGTGGGGTGCTGCGCGTCAGCACACCACGCAGTGGGACACCGGCCTCGAGCGCGGCGTCGCAGCTGTCGGTGCCGCGGCCTATACCCGGTATCTCGAGGCGGTCGCCCAAGCAGGCAACAGCTCCGCGGCGCTGTCGCCCGTCGCGCGCGGCGGGGCTGCCATCGCCTTGCACACCGAGGCTTCGGCAGCCGGGACTCCCGGCAGCGCCCTGGTCGACCACTCCTCGCAGCTGACGGCCCTGGCGCCGTGGGCGTCGGCATCGTTCGCCGACCTCAACAAGCGGATCATCGCGGCCGACGCGGCGTTGCTCCGCGCGCTGGTCGTCGGTGCCAACCCGAACGACCGCCTGTGGGGCAACTGGATGGCCGCTCTCATCGTCGAGGCGCGGCGCAAGCCCGCCCCGGAGGCCATGTTGGCATTCGCCGACTCGCAGACGGTGCTGTTCAGCGTCTTCGTCGAGGCGACGCTCCCGCAACCGCGGACCGAGGTTGCGTGCGACAACACGTTGATCCCGGTGCCCGACTACGG
Source organism: Nocardioides agariphilus (assembly GCF_015352445.1). GTDB lineage: Bacteria > Actinomycetota > Actinomycetes > Propionibacteriales > Nocardioidaceae > Nocardioides > Nocardioides agariphilus. Next base: position 108,596 of record NZ_JADKPO010000003.1, on the reverse strand, counting down.
CATCTCCGACTTCATGTGGCTGCTGGCGCACCCGACCAGTACCCAGAGCGCCGAGGAGCGGACACCGTGCCTGAACCGTTCGCCGATCCCCGAAGCCGACCCGGCCGGGCTGCAGTTCGTGGTCCGCCCGGACGGCACCGACCAGCGGATCCAGACGCCCTCGATCTCGGTCCGCTATCTCGACAGCGGGCCTGGCTTCCTGACGCCGACGACGTCCACCGTGCGTCTGGACGGGCAGTGGTTCGTCCAGGACGTCACCAAGCGACAGAGCTCCGAGGACGTGCAGAGCCTGAGCCTGACCTTCCAGGACTGGGAAGGTCGCCGCAACGTCGTCTCGGTCGTCGGTGACCCCAAGGGCGGCTTCCGATTCGCAGGCATCAAGGACGCGAGCGCGGCCGACGTGCCGATGGCCGAGACGTGCCGCTCGAAGTTCCTGTGCTGGACGAGCGACTCGATCCGCTACGTCGATGCCGACGGCCACCGGCATGAAGCGTGGGTCCGCCCCTTCCAGGGTCCGAGCGGCCAGCCGTGGCACAGCCTCGCCGAGGCCGGTGCGCCGGCCCAGTTCGAGGCCAACGGCTTCGCCCCGGCGTACCTCAACGGCGCTTCGACCTACCGGTGGCGCTTCCAGACCGACGACTGCCGCGGGCTGTGCACCACGGCGGACGGTGACCCGGTCTACGCCGAGCCAGTGGCGGGTGAGTCCAGCACGGTGACCTGGTCCGCGCCGGGTATGCACCTCGTCGAGCTCACTGCTACCGACGCGGCAGGACAGGTGGTCGTGACGACCATCAAGGTCCCGGTGGCCCCCGCCGCCCCCGTCCTCATGCTTCCCGTCTGCGCTCCGAGCCACGACGAGGACTGGTGCAGCCCTCGTAGGTGGGAGGTCGGCAGGGCCACGTTGGTCGGGACGATCCGCACGGTCGGCGCGCTGGACGTCGCCGAGGTGGGCGTCGACTGGGGTGACGGCACTCCCGTGAAGGCCGTGAGGGCCGGCCCCGACGGCGCACTCCCAGCGTTCATCGAGCTCGAGGTCTCCGGCGATGGAGCCGGGTCCTACCAGCTCTCTGCCCTGCACGACTACGCGCGGCCTGGCACCTACTCGGGCTCCGTGGTGGTCCGCGACATCTTCGGCACCACGACGACGATGGCCTTCACCGAGGTCGTCGGCCTCGAACAGCGGATCACCATGACGCCCCTGGAGACACAGCCCTACGGCGCCCGGTTCACACCGACGGCCACCGGTGGTGGGTCGACGGCACCGGTGTCCTTCACGGCTTCGCCCGCGTCGGTGTGCACGGCCTCAGGCGCCAACGGTGCGGTCATCACGCTGGTCGGCGTGGGGAACTGCACCGTGACGGCCAACCAGGGGGGCGATGCCCGCTACCGGCCGGCCCTGCCCGTCAGCAGCAGCTTCTGGGTCAAGCAAGCACCTCTCGTCATCGAGGCGGGAGACCAGTCCGTGGCAGTTGGCGACCCCGTCGCCACTGACCACTGGTCTGCGCGCGGCTGGGTCAACGGTGACGACGAGAGCGCGCTGACGAGCCGACCCGCCTGTCGGGTGGAAAGCATTCCCAGCAAGCCTGGTGTGTACCCCGATCTCATCACCTGTAGCGGGGCGAAGGCCGCGAACTACTCCATCTCCTACACGGCCGGCACGCTGACCGTCGACCCCCAAGTGACGATGCGGACTGCCGGGCTCCCGGCAGACCTGGCCCAGCAGGGCGTGGCGGACGGTCAGCAGGTCAACCTCCCCATGACGCTGCGAGCCGTCGCGTTCGGCAGCTCACACACCTATGCGTTCCGACGCTTCGTGGCGGAGAAGTCGGGTCTGCTGCACATCACCACGCACCCAGGCACGACGGGACCCGTGACGGACCACCTCGACCTCGTGGCGACGTACCGGACGATGGCCGAACTGGGCCAGGCAGCTGTGCAGGCGGGCGCGGTGAGCGCGAAGCGGAACGACTCACTCGCCGGGCAGTGGTCAGCCGTGGAAGCGGCGATCCTGGCTGGCCAGCAGCCCGAGGCAGCCACGGCCATCATCCGGTTCGTCGACGACCTCTCGTCCCTGGAGCGGGGAGGCCTGCTGGCGCCCGAGCTGCAGGCACTGGTCGACCACGCGCGAGCGGTCGCCGAAGGCCTCTGACACCGATTTCAACCGCAACTGGCGCGACCGTCACCACGGTGACGGACCGTCGACGGATGGGCCACGAGCCTGGACCCATCGCCGGACAACGAAGACAAAAGGGAGCAACGACGATGAACAAGCGTGCTCGACGCGGGCTGTCCGCGATCGCCATCGCCGCTGGTGTGCTGGCGCTGGGCCCTCAGCCGGGTTCCAGTGCCGAGGGTCCGGCCGAGACGACCGTCACGGTCGTGTCAGGACGCATCGACATCCAGCTGAGCCAGACCGACACCGGCGCGGCCGCGGAGTCCTTCGCGGCTGCCGAGGCCACCTGCGCGAAGCTGAACCTCACGGTCTACGGCGTGTACCTCGTGACCCAGCGGCTGAACTACCCGGCGTGCCCGGTCGCCGTCCAGATCTGCGCGATGGCGGCGCTGGGCACCGGCCAGCCCGGAGTCGTGCACGCCTACCACGACTACTTCGACTGCGAGGACTGAGCGGACGCTCGGTCGAGGGGGCAGTGGTGATCACCAGGATGAGTGAGCAGATGGTCGTGGCGACCATCGTTCGCCGGTGTGCTCTTGCTGTCGGGGCAGCGCTCATGGTGCTGTCGTCGCTGGCTCTGGTTCCCGTCGCTCAGGCTCCTGCGCAAGCGGTCGATGAGTGGTGCACCCTCGGCGCCGATGGTCTGTCCGACTGCGTGGAACCGTCGGCCGAGACTGAGCCCGGGTCCTCCACGCTGCTGACCCCGCAGGCCTACGCCACGATGTCCCCCGAGCAGGCGATGCTGTTCCGGCGCCTGGAGGACCAGGCGGTCAGCCTGACGATGGAGCTCTACCAGCTCCCCGCGGACGACGCGCGCTACGTGAGTGCGTGGGCACGCCAGGCCACCTTGGGTGTGTTGCGGAAGCTGGTCTTCAAGGCAGTCGACACCCTTCCCTGGGAGCGCACTCCGGACGAAAGACTGGTGGCCGCGTGGATCGGGGACCAGGTGGCCAAGCGCATGCGGGCAGCGCGTTACCAAGAAGGCGAGGAGTACGCGCGGTGGGCCGGCCTGGACGTCGAGCACTACTGGGACTTGGTGCACGGGGGCGCATCCGTCTCAGCCCTGACCGAGTTCCTCGCCCAACGTCCGGTGGACATGAACGGAGCAACGCCCGCGACCTCGACCGGTGGGTACTGCATCTACCGTCCCCCAGCGGGCTTCACCGACTACAACCCGGACACACTGCAGATCTGCCACGCTCCGTGCCAGAGCGGCTTCAGCTGTGCGCCGGAGCCGACCGTCGAACAGTTCGTGGCCTGGGGCGCCGCCCGAGCGGATGCCTACACCAAGATGGACGACCCCGACTTCACGGTGCGCATGGGCGAGGTCGTGATGGGCGCAGCGGAGGCCGGGGGCCTGGCTGTCGACCTGTGGGCCATGAAGACCGCCCAGAACACCGACCACTTCGGTGAGATCGTCAGGCGCCTCAACGGGCGGCGGGAGTTCATGGTCTCCATGAGGGAGGGGATCACAGCGACTGAGGCACAGATCTACAAGGCCTACCAGGGTATGGACTACGACTTCGTCTCAGCGCTCCAGCGCGCCATCAGGTCGGCCGCCAAGGCGCCCCTCTCGCAGGTGCGCATGATCATCGAGTCGGCGATGGCCCTTCCCACCCTGGACGCCACCAAGGGCGAGTCCTATGCGGTCAGCAAGGTCGTGCGGGCCGTCACCACCAAGGTCATCGACACACTTCTCGACAACCTGGCCACGAAGGGCGTCGGCCTGTTCAAGGTCGTTGCGAGCTATGCGCAGAAGCTGGCCGGAGCGGTCACCGGCTGGTCGGCCGACATCTTGCTGTTCAACCTGGACGCGCTGGTCCAGGCGTCGATGAACCTCGATGCCGCCATCAAGCGGCCCGGTCAGATAGCCGCACACGTGGTGTACGCGCGGGACTTCAAGCACGATGCCGAGCGCTGGACGGCTCTGGGGATGCGGCACCTGGTGCTCTTCGAGTTCATGGATGCGGTTGCACCGACGCCGGCAGCGAGGCCGATCCGGCCGCCGGCGGCGTTGGACCCCCAGTTCCTGATCCGAGACCTGGACGGCAGCTCGCGCTCCCAGTCATCCTCACTGGGTCTCGGACGGAACTTCGAGGACGTGTGGACCCCCGTCACGCTCCGGGTCTCCGGACGCTGGGCGGTGGAGAAGTGGATCGACCCGGTGGTGGGCGTGGACACGCAGGGGCTCGAGCTGAGGTACACCAGTCACGACCTACAGCCCGAGGTCGCGTACCTGGTGCCTCATGCGGACGGCCGCTACTCCTTCTTCGTGATGGCAACCGAGCGTGCGGGCTTCAACCGGGAGACCTGCAAGGAGGACGGGACCTGCTGGGAGAGCGACGAGCTGAGGTACCTGGACGGCGCGGGTCTGCCGAAGATCGCCCGGCTGGAGGTGCCCCGTCCGGCGACCGGCGACGTGCAGGTCAGCACGACGGCGCCCTCGCCGGGGCTGGCGGTGACGTTCGCCGGTGGCTCGTTCGCACCGGGTGGCGCGCAGGGAATGTTGACCTACAGGTGGCGCTTCCAGCGTGAGGGGTGTGCAGGGATCACCGGCTGCGTGACCTGGTACGACGGCCGTCAGGTGCGGTTGTACGACCCCGCAGTCTCGGGGTTCACGGCCAGCCGTGCCTGGACCGAGCCGGGCACCTACCAGGTCGAGGTGACCGTGACCGATGCCATGGGCCGCAAGGCCGTCAACACGATCGCCATGGAAGTAGGGGGCTAGTCGGATGTTGCAGTCGATGGTTCAGAGAGTGGCTCGTGTCGCTGTCCTCCTCCGAATAGCGGTCATTGCTGGCACAGCGCTCCTGACGTCCTCGCTGGTGGCACTGGTCCCCGCGGGCCAGGCATCGGCTCTGGCGGCGGATGAGTACTGCACGCTGGGCTCGGAGGGTCTCACGGACTGCGTGAGCTATCTCGTCGATCCCGAGCCCGGGTCGGCCACCCTGCTCAAGCCTGAGGCCTACGCGTCGATGACTCCCGCGCAGGCCACGGCGTTCCGGAACCTGGAGGCGGATGCGGTCAGGGCCACCTTGTTCCTCTACCAGCTCCCCGCCTCCGATGCGCCGTACGTGCACGCCTGGGCGAGAGACGACGTCACCGGGATGCTCCACAAGCGCATCCTCAAGGCCGCGCAGACGCGGCCCGCCGAGCGGACGGCTGACGAGAACCAGGCGATGTCCTGGCTCGGCGAGCGCATGATGGCGCGCGCCCGGAAAGCAATCCTTCAGGAGGGGGAGGAGTACGCGAGGTGGGCGGGTCTCGATGTCGAGAGGTACTGGGCCATGGTGCGTGACGGAGCCTCGAAGGCCGCGCTGACCGACTTCTTCTCCCAGACGCCTCGGGACATGGACGGCCCGACCCGGTCGACCTCCACCGGTGGCTATTGCGTCTACCGGCCGCCGGCGGGCTATCTCAACGACTACGACCCCAGCAAGATCCAGTCCTGCAACCTGCCGTGCACCAACGGCTTCAGCTGTGAGCCCTTCGTCCCCGTGGAGGACTTCGCGGTGTGGGGAGCCGCCCGCGTCAGGGCCTACGACGAGGCGCGGAACCAACGGCTGTCACTCGATGGAGCTCAGATGCTGCTGACCTCGTCGCGCCTCGGGAGTGTCGCCTGGCATCTACGCGAGGACCTGCGGAGCCGTCAGGACCTGGCGAGGTGGCTCGTCGAGACCTACAAGGCCGAAGAGGACGCCATGGCCGTCTTGGCGGACGACATCGCTGATGCCGCGGACGGCCTCAGCTACGAGGAGGCGTTCGACCTCCCCGAGTTCAAGCTGCAGGACGCCGTGCAGGAGTTGTTCCAGACGGGCATCGACGATGGTGCGGAGGCTGCCATCAAGGACAGCCACATGCTGACCTTCTTCCAGGGCAGCGTCGACGACGACGTGCTGAACCGCACGTCGCTCGGCGTCACGCAGGTCCTCGAGGACCTGGGCAAGTACCAGGCCCGCATGATCAAGCTCGCGAACAAGATCTTGCTCAGCAGTGCGGGACTGCTCGCCGACACCATCATCACCGCGGTCACGACGCTCATCGATGCCTCCTTCTTCCTGGCCGCGCAGGAGGAGCTTCCCGGGCGCATCGCCGGCCAGGTGGTCTACGCCCGGGACACCAAGCCGGACTTCCGTGACTGGGTGGTCGTGCCCTCCGCACTGAACGGCAACCTGAACGCCGTGCGACTCGAGCTCTTGGATGCCCTCGCGCCCAATCCCGCTTCCTGGCCCGTCAAGGCGGCGCACGCCGCCGACCCTCGCTTCCTGGTCAGGGACCTGGACGGCAGCCACGGGACCCAGACCTCCACCCTCGATCTGGCCAGGGTCGTCGCGGACCGCTGGACACCGAGCTGGACGCGCGTCAGTGGGCGCTGGGCCATCGGGCGTTGGTTCGACGCCAACGTGGGTCCGGAGGTGCACTCGCTTGACATCCAGTACACCAACCACGACCTCCAGCCCCGGCTCGCGTGGTTGATGCCCCACGAGGACGGCCACTACTCGTTCTTCTCGATGCCCCCGGGATTGATGGGCTCGGACCGCAGTACCTGCCTGGTGGACGGGACCTGCGAGGAGAGCGACGAGCTGAGGTACATGGACAGCAACGGTCTGCCGAAGGTCGCCCGGCTGGAGGTGCCGCGTCCAGCGACCGGCGACGTGCAGGTCAGCACGACGGCGCCGTCGCCGGGGCTGATCGTGAAGTTCACCGGTGGCTCGTTCGCGCCGGGTGGTGCGCAGGGGACGTTGACCTACAAGTGGCGGTTCCAGCGCGAGGGTTGCGCGGGGATAACGGGCTGCGTGACCTGGTACGACGGGCAGCAGGTGCCCTCGTACGCCCCCGCTGTCTCGGGCTACACCGCGACCAAGGCGTGGACCAACCCGGGCACCTACCAGGTCGAGGTCACCGTCACGGACGCCATGGGGCGCAAGGCCGTCAAGACGCTGGCGGTCAGGGTGGGCTAGAACTACTGATCTGTGAGTCAGTTTGGGCGATCCTATTGAACAGCGAGTCAAACATGAGGCAGGATCGGGCACACCATGATCCGGACGACTCCCTTCCACGAGCGCCTGACCGAGCTCAACGACCAGCAGCTCTACACCCACTGGTCGGGCTACCTGTCCGCGCTGCGCTTCTCGCACGCCCCCAAGCACGAGTACTTCGCCGTGCGCAACGCGGTGGGCATCTTCGACACCTCGCCGCTCTTCAAGTACCGCATCACCGGGCCGGAGGCGCTCGACTTCCTGTCCGGCGTCGTGGTGCGCGACCTGTCCGTCCTGCGGCCCGGACGTGCGGCGTACACGCTGTGGTGCGATGACCGCGGGTTCGTGATGGAGGACGGCGTCGTCTTCATGCAGAGCGACAACGAACTGCTGATGACCGCCGCGCGACCGTTGCTGAGCTGGCTCACTTCTCACGAGCACGGCCGTCGCGTCGTCGTCGAGGATGTCACCGACGACTACGCGATGCTGGCCGTGCAGGGGCTGCGCTCGCGCGACGTGCTGGCCGGCTTGGTGCCCGAGGTCACCGAGCTGCCCTACTTCGGCCAGGCCGAGGGCAAACTCGCCTCGGTGCCGGTGACCGTGTCGCGCACCGGCTTCACCGGCGACCTCGGCTTCGAGCTGATGGTGGCCGCCGCCGACGCGCTGACGGTCCTCGACGCCGTCCTCGAGGCGGGCGCCCCCCACCTGATGCGGCCCTTCGGCGAGGAAGCGCTGATGACGCTGCGCATCGAGGCGGGACTGCCGCTCACGGGCGTGGAGTGGCACGACAGCCGCACCGCCTGGACCGACCACGACCGCGTGACGCCCAAGGAGCTCGGTCAGGGCTGGATGCTCAAGGGCGTGCGCGACGGCAGCCGGCGCTTCATCGGCAGCGAGGCGATCCGCCGCGAGCTGGTCGACGGCACGTCACGCTGGGCGACCACGGGCATCGTGGTCGACTGGCAGGCCTGGAACCGGCTGCACCGCGACAACGGCGAGCTGCCGACCTTCGACGAGCAGGCGCTCGGCTGGGAGCAGTGGCTGCGCACCGAGGACGACACGCAGGTCGGCTACGTCACCAGCTTCTGCTACTCGCCCGTGCTCCAGCGTCATATCGGCATCGCCCGGGTCCGGCCCGAGCTGGCGACCGCCGGCACCACGCTGCACATGGAGACCACGCTGCACCACAGCACCCACATGGTCGCCGTGGAGACGACCTCGATGCCCTTCTTCAACCCCGCACGAAAGACGGCCAAGTAGATGAGCATGGGCATGAGCGAGACGACCGCGACCTCGACGAACGGCCGCACCGGGACGTCGTACGACGCCATCGTGGTCGGCGGCGGACACAACGGCCTGACCAACGCGGCCTACCTCTCGAAGGCCGGACTGCGCGTCCTGGTCCTCGAGCAGCGGCACCTGGTCGGTGGCGCGGCGATCACCGAGGAGCTGCGGCCGGGGTTCAACTTCACGACGTTCTCCTACGCGCTGAGCCTGTTGCGGCCCGAGATCGTCCACGAGCTCAACCTGGTGCAGCACGGCTTCATGCCGCTGATGATGCCGGGCGACTTCCACCCGACCGGCGATGGCGACTACCTGCTCTTCGGCGACGATGACGACCAGAACGTCGAGATGATCCGCCGCCACTCGCCTCGCGACGCCGACGCCTACGGCCGCTACAACCACGACCTCGACAAGGTCATCGAGACCATCCAGCCGCTCTTCGACAACCCCCCGCCCAACATCTTCGGCGGTAACACGGGCAGGGACCCCGACGACCAGGCCGACATCGCCTGGCTCCTCAAGCACCTCGGCAGCGTCGACCGCAAGACGATGCACGACACCGTGCGGATGTTGACGGGCAGCGCGGCTGACCTGCTCGACGACTACTTCGAGTACGAGCCCCTCAAGGGCTACCTCGCCTCGTCGTCCAGCATCGGCAACCGCATCGGCCCGATGGCCGGTGGCTCCGGACTGGTGCTGCTCTACCACAAGATGGGCGAGCACGACGGTCACCTCGGCTCGTGGTCGTTCCACAAGGGCGGCAACGGCGGGTTCACCCAGGTGCTGGCTCGCGCGGCGCAGTCATTCGGCGCCGAGATCGAGCTCAACGCCCATGTCGACCACGTGCTGACCCGCGACGGCAAGGCGATCGGCGTGGTGCTGGCAGACGGCACCGAGCTCACGGCCCCCATCGTCGTCTCGGCGCTCGATGCGCGGCGCACCTTCCTCGACCTGGTCGACCCGCGTGAGCTGCCCGACGACCTGGTCGACAACGTCCGGCGCACCCGTTACCGCGGCACGTCCTCGAAGGTGAACTTCGCCCTCGACGGCATGCCGGAGTTCCCTGGCCTGAAGGGGGCCGCGCCGTTCGGCGGCTTCCTCAACATCGGTCCCACGATGGAGTACCTCGAGCGCGCGTACGACGCGGCGAAGTACGGCTGGTACTCCGACCGCCCGTTCATCGATGGGGCCCTGCAGTCGGTCATCGACCCCGACATGGCACCACCCGGCAAGCACGTGCTGTCCTGCTTCGTCCAGCACGCGCCCTACCAGCTCAAGGGTCCCCATGGCCCTGTGGACTGGGAGACCGAGCGCGAGAACTGGGCCGATAAGGCGCAGGCGGTGCTGGAGGAGCACTTCCCGGGATTCGGCAAGCTGGTGCTGCAGCGCGAGGTCGTGCTGCCGACCGACATCGAGGCCAAGACCGGGCTCACCGAGGGCAACATCTTCGCCGGTGAGTTCCTGGCGCCGCAGATGTACTTCTTCCGTCCCGCCCCTGGTTACAGCCAGTACGCCACCCCGATCGACGGCTACTACCAGTGCGGCTCCGGCACCCACCCGGGCGGCTGTGTCATCGGCTCGCCGGGGCGGTTCGCGAGCCAGCGGATCCTGCGCGACCAGGAGCAGCGCGGCTGACCAACCCGGTCAGCGCAACGAGAGGCCGACCGTCTGGGTGACCTGTGACCTGATGCCGCTTCAGATGCGCTTGCTGCCGCGTGGGGTGCGGAGGTAGTGGGTGTTGTGGGGTCCGTGCGCGTGGTAGCCCTCGGGCATGGCGTGGTAGCGCCAGGTGCCGGCGGTTTTGGCGCGGTGGTGGCGTCGGCAGAGTGGTGCGAGGTTCTCGGGGTGGGTTTGGCCGGGTGGTCCGCCTTCCTCGAGTGGCTTGTAGGGGACGGGGTGGTCGAGGTCGCAGGTGCGGGCGTCGATGCTGCAGCGGGGGAAGATGCAGGTCTGGTCGCGCAGGATGACCAGTTCGCGCATCCAGGTGGGTGGGTCGTGGGAGTCGACGGCGTCGCGGCGGGCCATGTTGAGGACGGGCAGGATCTGGACGGCGGTGTGGCCGACCCAGGCGCGGAGGCGGGCGATGGTGGCGGCGCCGAGGCGTTCGATCCTGCCGGTGGCCAGGGCGGTCTCGGTTCCGCCGTCCGGAGTGGTGGCGATCTCGAGGTCGTCGGAGTCGAGGTGGACGATGAGCTTGATCTTGCTGCCGTGGCGGGTGACGGCCTTCGAGAGTCGTTCGAGGTCTTCGGGGTGCAGCCCGGCCAGGGTGGCCACGGTGGCCATGGTGGCCATGGTGGCGAGGTCGGCCTGGCCGGCCTGGTCGTGGGGCCGGTGTCCGGTCAGAACCCCCGCCGCGAGGTGGGTGATGATGCGGATGGCGGTGATCTTGCGGACTCCGAGGGGGCTGGTGTCGCCGCTCTGGTGGAGGTGGTGGGCGAGGGTGGCGACCAGGGTGTGGAAGTCCTTGAGGGTGGGGGTGTCTCCGGAGATGGTGAGGTGGCTGGTGCCGGTGTAGTCGGTCGGGGCGGGGTGGGAGACCTCCAGTCCCCAGGAGGCCTGGGCTTGCTCTTCCTCAGATTGGGTGGTTTGGGGGTCGAGGTTGGCGGCGGCGTGGGCGACGAGCCGGTCGGTGATGAGGGGTCCGATGGCGCCGTCGGTGCGGGTGGCGAGCTGGGTGTCGACCCAGCGGGCGCCATCGAGGGGCAGGTGGCGGGTTTGGACCGCGACGCGGCGGGCCTGCCAGGTCGGCACCTGGAGTGCTTCGACCCGTTTGAGGAGGATGGGGAGGCGGTGGTGCAGGTCCAGGGCATCGCCGATCAGCCCTGCCGCCGCGGCCGGGGTCAGGTCGAGGGCGGCGGCGAGGGTTTCGTGGGTGAAGGCTGCGACGGCGGGGGTGCCGTCCCCGCCCAACGAGTCGGGTTTCTCCAGCAGGGTGAGGATGGCGCCGTCGGGGCCTTGGGTGCCGGTCTGGGTGGTGGCGGGGTGCAGGATCGCCCAGTGGTAGGCCAGGCGCAGGCGGAGTAGTTCGCGTTGGCGGATCTCGGTCTCGTTGGTGCGGGCCAGTGCGAGCACCTCGTTGGGGGTGTCAAGCACATCATCGGGCACCGACACTCGACCCCCGGAAACGGGCTGGATCCCCAGGTGTTGAGCCAGATTCCCGACGAATTGGTGTCGGCTGGTTTCGAGACGGTCGCTAGCGCGACCTCCTCAACCAGCAGAACCTCCTCTGCTGGTTTCGAGACGGTCGCTAGCGCGACCTCCTCAACCAGCAGACGACGGGTCGCTCACACCTCAGCCAGCGGGCGTGGGACTCGACGTGATGCCACCGGTTCAGGGATCCCTGGGTCCGGCGCCACAACCAAGGGGACCGGGGCGGCGTCCCAGGCGCGTGAACAGAACGCTCGCTCTCGTGACCGCCGCCATCTCCTTGTCCGCCGTTGCTGGGGCGCCGGCGCACGCCGCGCCCCCGATCGCCGCCGACTCCGCCCAAGTGACCACCACGTTGCTCACCTTGAAGTTCCCCTCGTGTGAGGGCTGCGAGGTCGGGGTGGCGAGCTTCGTGCTCGGCTCCACCGACGACTGGTCGGCCAAGCCAAAGGTGGTCAAGGACGGGACCGTCAGGTTCGTCGTACCGAAGGACCGCACCGATGGCCTCAGCATCACCGTGCGCGCGCCCTGGGAGGGCGCTACCGGGTACGTCACCAATGTCGCGCTGCGCTACAAGGGCCAAGACACGTGGGACCGGGTCGACTTCGCCACCGCACGGACTGCGAAGAGGGCCAGCGCCTGCTGGGCGGGCACCGACCAAGACGCTGCGACGATGAAGGTCAGGGTGCGCAAGGTGCAGGTCGAGGGGTACGGCGGCAAGGTGGCGGGCACTATCGCCTGGGCCGCCGTCACCCAGGACTGGCTGCGGCCCGTCGTCGCGAGCCCACACGGCGTGGTCGGCACCCAGGACGTGATGCCCTGCATGGAGAGCTAGTCGACCGCCGGGTTTCGAGACGGTTGCCAGGGCAACCTCCTCAACCAGCGGCGCCGACGATCGCTTGCCAGGGCAACCTCCTCAACCAGTGGCGCCGACGATCGCTTGCCAGGGCAACCTCCTCAACCAGCGGCGCCGACGATCGACTGCCAGGGCAACCTCCTCAACCAGCGGCGCCGACGATCGCCTGCCAGACCTTCTCGCCGCGGTCGTGGCTGCCGAGCCGTCGCGTGACGAAGGCGGCACCATAGCGGGCGGCGGGCTCGGTCCAGGCCGAGCAGCCGCCCGCCCCGCCCATGCCGACCTCGACATGCCCGTCCTCATCGTCGATCTGGAACCCGAGGGTCCAGGTGACCTGCCGGTCGAGCACGAGGTCGTGGCCGGTCGCCGCAGGCTCGACGTAGGCGCGCCACAGGTCGTGCCCGAGACGAGTCGCCACCAGGCCTTCCGGCCGCCGCACGTCGTCGTAGAACCTGGCCAGCGAGAGCGCCTGGGCGTGCAGGGCGACGGCGGGGAACGGCGTACGTCGGAAGTCGTCGGAATTGAGCACCTCGAGGTCGAGTAGTCCGGGCGGTCGGCCCAGGGCTGGTCCCCAGCGCGGATCGGAGAGATACCCGGAGCGCCAGGTGCCGGCGGGCTCCTCGAGCAGGGCCACCCGGTGCAGGGCGGTCTCGGGGACGCTCAGGTGCAGGTCCCAACCGGCGTCGTCGGCGATGCGCGCGAAGCGGACGTCGAGTGCCTCGCCGGCAGTCCGGCGCAGCACCTCGTCGAGCAGGTGGCCATAGGTCAGCGCGTGCTCCGCGACACCGTCGCCGGGTCGGTGGACCGGCGCGGCAGCAGCGAGCAGGCCGACCAGGGCCTCGCGGTCGGCGTAGTGCACGTGCGCCGCCTCAGACGGGAAGGCCGGCAGCCCTGCTTGATGCGCAAGCAGGTGACGCACGGTCGTCGCCCCTTTGCCCTCGGCGGCGTACTCCGGCCACACCGACGCAACTCTCTGGTCCAGGTCGACCGCGCCCTCGGCCACGGCGTCCAGCAGTGCCAGGGCCGCGAACGGCTTGGCCACCGAGTAGGTCATCACCAAGGTGTCAGCGTGCCAGGGCTCGACGCCGTCAGACGTCCCCGCGACGTGGTCGACCTCGACGACACCGTCGCGGACCACGGCCACCGCGCCGCCCGCCTCCTGGCCGGTCTCGACCAGCTCGTCGAGGACGGCGGCGACAGTCATGGCCGACAACCTAGACGGTTTCGAGACGGTCGCTGCGCGACCTCCTCTACCAGCGGCAATACGCTGTGCGCATGGGCAAGCAGGAAGACTTCGTGCTCCGGGCGCTGGAGGAGCGCGACGTCAGGTTCGTGCGGCTGTGGTTCACCGACGTGCTCGGCTTCCTCAAGTCGGTGGCGGACGCGCCGGCCGAGCTCGAGGGAGCCTTCGACGAGGGCATCGGCTTCGACGGCTCGGCGATCGAGGGCTTCGCCCGGGTCTACGAGGCCGACATGCTGGCCAAGCCCGACCCGTCGACCTTCCAGATCCTGCCGTGGCGCGGCGAGGGGCCGAGCACGGCGCGGATGTTCTGCGACATCGTGATGCCCGACGGGTCCGCGTCCTACGCCGACCCGCGCTACGTCCTCAAGCGCACCCTGACCAAGGCGGCCGACCAGGGGTTCACGTTCTACACCCACCCCGAGATCGAGTTCTACCTCTTCAAGGACACCCCGCAGACCGGTGTCGAGCCGACTCCGGTGGACCGCAGCGGCTACTTCGACCACACGGCCCAGTCGATGGGCGCCGACTTCCGGCGCGAGGCCATCACCATGCTGGAGGCGATGGGGATCTCCGTGGAGTTCAGCCACCACGAGGGCGGCCCCGGCCAGCAGGAGATCGACCTGAGGTACGCCGACGCGCTGAGCACCGCCGACAACATCATGACCTTCCGCACGGTCATCCGTGAGGTCGCGCTGAGCCAGGGCATCTGGGCCTCGTTCATGCCCAAGCCGTTCACCCAGCACCCAGGTTCGGCCATGCACACCCACGTCTCGCTGTTCGAGGGCGACCGCAACGCGTTCTTCGAGGCCGGGTCCCAGTACCAGCTGTCCAAGACCGGTCAGCAGTTCATCGCCGGGATCCTCACCCACGCCAGCGAGATCACCTGCGTGACCAACCAGTGGGTCAACAGCTACAAGCGGCTGCTCGGCGGCGGGGAGGCGCCGTCGTACATCTGCTGGGGCCACAACAACCGCTCGGCCATGGTGCGCGTGCCGATGTACAAGCCCAACAAGGGCCAGTCGACCCGCATCGAGGTACGCAGCGTCGACGCCGCGGCCAACCCTTACCTCGCCTACGCCGTGATCCTCGCCGCCGGTATGAAGGGCATCGCCGAGGGCTACGACCTGCCGCGCGAGGCCGAGGACGACGTGTGGAGCCTGACCGAGCGCGAGCGCACCAGTCTCGGCATCGCGCCACTGCCCAAGAGCCTGTACGACGCCATCGGCATCGCCGAGCGCAGCGAGCTGCTGGCCGAGACCCTCGGCGAGCACGTCTTCGACTTCTTCCTGCGCAACAAGCGGGCGGAGTGGGAGGAGTACCGCACCCAGGTGTCCGCCTTCGAGCGCGACCGGATGCTTCCGGTCCTGTGAGCCGGTGAGCCCGATGAGCCAGACCAATCCCGTGGATGACAAGGCCCCACCTCGCAGCCCGATGGAGCGCCAGCTCAACGTCGGGTTGATGGTCGTGCAGGTGGTCGCGGCGCTGGTCGTGGTCTACGGCGTGGTCTTCGTGGTGTCCTCGTGGGACGGCGACGGCGACCGGACGCGGTTCGAGGCTCTGCAGGTGGCCTTCGTGTTCCTCCTGCTGCCGGGCCTGGTCGTCCTGTTCACCGCGCGCTCGGCTCGTCGGCGGTTGAAGGACCAGGTCGTCAGCGCCCGACTGTTCAGCATCCTCGCGGGTGCCTTCGCGCTGCTGGCCTCCCTGCCGCTGCTGACGACCGTGTTCGGCATCGTCATCGCGGTGGCGGGACTGTTCACCCTCACTGCCGCTTTCATGCTCAAGAAGGACCTGTTGCGATGACCGCACGGATCGCCGTGATCCAGCACGAGGCCACCTGCCCGCCCCACCTCGTCGGCACCTGGTTGGCCGATGCCGGAGCGAGCGTGTCGGTATGCCACCCCTACGCCGGTGACGAGCTGCCCGACCCCTCGACGTACGACGCGCTCGTCGTCCTGGGCGGTTCGATGGGCGCCAACGACGACGCCACCAGCCCGTGGCTGGCGCCGGTGCGCGAGCGCATTCGCCAACACGCCGAGGACGGCGTGCCGGTGCTCGGGATCTGCCTCGGTCACCAGCTCGCCGCGGTCGCGCTCGGCGGGACCGTCGAGGTGAACTCGCGCGGCCAGACGTTCGGGCTGCGCAACCTCGGCTGGACGCCCGATGCCCACCTCGACCCGCTGATGTCGACGGTGGCCACGCCGCGCCGGGGCGTGCACTGGCACGACGACATCGTCACCTCGCTGCCGGAGGGGGCAGTCGTGCTGGCCAGCGCAGAAGGCGTCGAGGTGCAGGCCGCGCGCTTCGCGCCGACCGTCTGGGGCGTCCAGCACCATCCGGAGGTCGACGCCGAGCTGATCCGCCCCTGGGCGAAGGACGACCGCGAGCTGCACCTGGCCCAGGGCCTCGACGCCGAGGCTGTGCTCGACGAGATCGACTCCGCGCGCGACGAGCTCGAGGCCGCCTGGCGACCCTTGGCGGAGCGCTTCGTCGAGGTGACAGAACACCACCGTGTCTAGCTGCCTCGACTCGTCATGACCAGGGCTGCGACGAGTCGCAGCGACCTGCTGCGTCAGGGTTTCGTGGACTCCGAGCGCACGCTGGCGGGCCTGGCCCTGCTGGGCGACCATGCCGAGCCCCTGGTGGCGCTGCTCGGTCGCACCGCCGACCCTGACCTGGCGCTCACCGGGCTGCTGCGGCTCGCCGACGCCGTCGAGGACCGGATGGCGCTGCTCGACGCCGTCGTCGACGACGAGGGCACGGCGATGCGACTGCTGTGCGTGCTGGGCGCCAGCCAGGCGCTGACCGACCACCTCGTGCGGCATCCGGACCACTGGCGCGACCTCACCGATCCGACGCTCGGCAGCACGCGACCCGCGGCCTACGCCGTCAGGGCGGCGATGCTCTCCGCCGTCGGCGCCGACCCGCTCGACGAGGCTCCCGTCTCGACGCTGTCGAGAGTGGCCGCACTCGATGCCATGCGGATCGCTCACCGCCGGATCCTGGTCCCACTGGCGGCTCGCGACCTGGCCCACCACGTGGGGGTCGACGACGTGGCGGCCGAGCTGTCCGACCTCGCCGCGGCGACTCTCGAGGCGGGGCTCGCCATCGCGAGAGCAACTGTCGGGGAGGAGGCCGCATCGGTGCGGCTGGCCGTCATCGCGATGGGGAAGTGCGGCGGTCACGAGCTCAACTACGTCTCCGACGTCGACGTGATCTTCGTGCATGAACCGGTCGACGGCGCCTCGGAGCCGGCGGCGGCCCGCGTCGCCACCCAGCTGGCCAGTCACCTGATGCGCGCCTGCTCCGACCACACGTCCGAGGGCACCATCTGGCCGGTCGACGCCGCGCTGCGACCCGAGGGCAAGGCCGGACCGCTCGTGCGCACCATGGCCGGGATGCGGTCCTACTACGAGCGGTGGGCCAAGACGTGGGAGTTCCAGGCGCTGCTCAAGGCCAGACCCATAGCCGGTGATCTTCGGCTCGGGCGGGAGTTCGTGGAGCTGGTCTCCCCGATGGTCTGGGGAGTCGCGGGTCGTGACGGCTTCGTGGCCGACGTGCAGGCCATGCGCCGTCGGGTGGTCGAGACGATCCCGGCGCGCGAGGCCGAGCGGCAGCTCAAGCTGGGCGCGGGCGGGCTGCGCGACGTCGAGTTCGCCGTGCAGCTGCTCCAGCTCGTTCACGGCGGTGGCGACGAGTCGGTGCGGGCGCCGGCAACCCTCAGTGCTCTTGCGGCCTTGACCGCAGGTGGGTACGTCGGTCGGGTCGACGGCGAGGAGATGCACCAGGCCTACGCGTTCTTGCGCACCCTCGAGCACCGCATCCAGCTCTTCCAGCTGCGCCGGACCCACGTCGTACCTACTGATGAGGTGTCGCTGCGGCGCATCGCGCGTGGCATGGGCTTCGTCAAGGACTCCCAGGCGGCACTCGAGGACGCCTGGCAGGGCTGGCGACTCGAGGTGCGACGCCTGCACGAGAAGCTCTTCTACCGCCCGCTGCTCACCGCGGTCGCCCGGATGTCGGGCACCGTCGTCGGCGACGACTCAGAGCTGTCGTCCCAGGCAGCGGCCGAACGGCTCGCGGCGATCGGGTTCGCCGACCCCAAGGCGGCGCTGCGCCACCTGGAGGCACTCACGAGCGGGGTCAGCCGTACGGCCGGCATCCAGCGGGCCTTGATGCCGGCGATGCTCGGCTGGTTCGCCGACTCGCCCGACCCCGATGCCGGGCTCTTCGGGTTCCGCCGGCTCAGCGAGTCGCTGGGCTCCACACCGTGGTACCTCGGCACCCTGCGCGACGAGGGGCACGTCGCCGAGCGCTTGGCCCGGGTGCTGGCCACCTCGCGGTTCGCCACCACGCTGATCGAGCGCGAGCCGCAGGGCGTGCGGATGCTCGGCGAGGACCTGAGCCCCCACGACGTCGTCCAGCTGATGTTCGAGATGACCGCGTCGGCGGGCCGGCAGGACGACCCGGTGGAGGCGGTGCGATCGATCCGGGCCGTACGCCGCCGCGAGCTGCTCCGGCTGGCGGCCGGTGACCTGTTCGGCGAGATCGACGTCGCGGACGTGGGTGCAGGCCTGTCCCGGCTGACCGACGCGACCCTCGAGGCGACCCTCGAGACGGCTGGCCGGTCCGTACGCGCGCAGCAGCGCCTCGCTTCGGCACCGACGTCGATCGCGATCGTGGCGATGGGACGCTACGGCGGCTTCGAGCTGTCCTACGGCAGCGACGCCGACGTGATGTTCGTCCACGAGCCCGCGCCGGGCGCCGACCAGCACGTCGCCTCGACCTACGCCCAGGCGGTCGCCAACGAGCTCCGGCGCCTGCTCGCCCTGCCCATGACCGACCCACCGCTGGAGGTCGACGCCGACCTGCGGCCCGAGGGCAAGCAAGGCCCGCTCGTGCGGACGCTCGACTCCTATGCCGCCTACTACTCGAAGTGGTCCAAGGTCTGGGAGTTCCAGGCGCTGCTGCGTGCCGACGCCGTCGTCGGCGACGAGGACCTGCGGCGCCGGTTCACCGAGCTGATCGACCCGTTGCGCTTCCCGGCCGATGGCATCACCGAGGCCGACGTTGCCGAAGTACGTCGGGTCAAGGCGCGCATCGACCGCGAGCGGCTCCCTCGCGGCGCGGACCCCAACACCCATCTCAAGCTCGGCCGCGGCGGACTCGCCGACATCGAGTGGACGGTCCAGCTGCTGCAGATGCGGCACGCCGGCTCCGTGCCCGGGCTGCGCACGCCCCGCACCCTCGACGGCCTCGCCGCCGCCGCGGAGGCGGGCCTCCTGGCAGCCGACGACGCCCAGGTACTGGTGCACTCGTGGCGCACGGTCAGCCGGTTTCGCAACGCGATCACCCTGGTGCAGGGCAAGGGCAGCGACCAGCTGCCACGCGACCCTCGCATCAAGCAGGCGATGGCTGCGGTGCTGGGCTACTCGCCCGGAGGCAGCGACGCGATGGTCAACGACTACCTCCGCACCACCCGGCGGGCCCGGGCAGTGGTCGACCGCGTCTTCTGGGAGTGACACCACTTCGACGACTGTGTCGCCGGCCAGACGGAGTCACCCCGGCCCTGCCCGGGAGCGTGTGCGCATCGACCCGCACATCGCGCGCCCACCGAGGAGACCCCGATGCGACCCAGCTCATCGACCAGCCCATCGACCAGCCGATCGACCAGCCGATCGACCAGCCGATCGACCAGCCGATCGACCAGCCGATCGACCAGCCGATCGACCAGCCGATCGACCAGCCGATCGACCGGGGCCCTCAGGAAGCGTGCTGCCCGCTGCGTCCTGGCCGCCTCGACGCTGCTGGGCGGTGTGGTCCTCGCGCCGACGCCGGCACAGGCAGTCGCGGACGAGTCCCCTTTCACCGCCACCGCCGGCACGCCCGGATGGGCGCTGCTGGACAGCGACGACGCGCAGACCGAACCGGCGCCGTTCCGCCTGATGCAGGCAACCGACCGACTCGACCGTGGGACCGGCGAGGTGAGCCTGGTGGTCCGCACCAGCGACCTGCTCCTCAGCGGGGCCGGCACCAGCGCGCAGAACGTGACGGTGACCTACACGCTCGAGCGCGCCAGCGCTGACGGCTCCTGGCTCGCCCTTGACGAGGTGCGCCGGCAGGCGACCTTCGATCGTCTTCACCTGATGGCGATCGAGGGTCCCGCCTTCGAGACTTCCTTCCTCGGTCGCTTCCGCGTCCACTACCGCGTGGCCTGGGCCCGCGAGGACGGCTCGCTCATCGGGTCCAGCGAGGCGGTCCCGAGGGTCGCACAAGACGCCACGTGCGCGACCTCGTACGTCGTCTGCACGACGCTGGCCGGGTCGGTCGAGGTCACCGACCTGGCCAGGTACCCGATCGCCGGTGCGCTGGGTGTGCAGATCCAGCCCGACGGGCGGCGGGCCCCCTGGATCGCCAGCTCGGAGTACGCCGCGTCGAGCGGCGCCTTCCGGACCATGAGCAGCGCCGCCACCTACGTCAAGCAGGCATACCCGACCCCAGCGCCGCAGACGGCCCAGGTCACCTACACGCTCCAGCGCCTGGGCGCAGCCGGCACCTGGGAGGAGTTCCGGGCCTCGACCACCTCGGTGCGGGTCGCCATGGATGCCTCGGTGGTCGTCCCCGGGCACTCCTTCTACCTGCCCCTCGAGTACACCAACCGGGAAGCCGTCTACCGGATGGTCTACTCGGTGAGCTGGTCCCTCCTCGACTCGGACCGGGTCATCCGCACGCTCGAACTCACCCCGGACTCGTCGGCCAGGTCTGTCTGCGCGAACACCATCTTGACCTGCTCAGCGACAGGATCCGGAACGATCCGGACCCCGTTGGGCTGATCCGCAAGGATCGGTCCATGACGACCACCCCCGAGCAGGCCGCCAGGTTCCGTGGACTCCACTCCGACGACCGGATCCTCACCCTCGTCAACGTCTGGGACGTCGCGAGTGCTCGGGCGGTCGCAGCCGTCGAGGGGACGGCAGCCATCGCCACGGCCAGCCACGGCATCGCGGCGACCTACGGCTACCCCGACGGCCAGCAGATCCCGGTCGACCTGATGCTCGACATGGTGGGGCGGATCACGGCCGCGGTCGACGTACCCGTCTCGGCCGACCTCGAGTCCGGGTACGGCGACCCGGCCGGCACGATCCGCCGCGCCATCGGCCTCGGGGTCGTCGGCGCCAACCTCGAGGACCGGATGCGCCCGGTCACCGACTCGGCGGCCGTCGTCGAGGCCGTGGTCGCGGCGGCCGCGGACGAGGGCGTGCCGGACTTCGTCCTCAACGCACGCACCGACGCGTTCATCCGCGCCGGTGACCAGGACCGCCGAGACGTGCTGAAGGAGGCGATCGGCCGCTGCAGGGCCTACCTCGACGCCGGGGCGCCTGTCGTGTTCGTGCCCGGACTGCTGCAGGAGTCTGAGATCGAGGACCTCGTCGACGCGCTGGGCGAGCGTCGGCTCAGCCTGATCGGCGCACCGGGCATGCCGCCGGCGAGCCGGCTCGAGCAGCTCGGGGTGGCCCGTTTGTCATTCGGCCCCTATCCGCAGCGTGTCGCCCTGACTGCTCTGCAGGAGCTGGTCGAGGCAGTCGACGAAGGCGTGCCTCCGGGTACGCGGATGCTGACCTGACACCGGTTTCGGGGCTGTGTTCTTGGGCTGACAGAGGTCCGCGGGAGCCTCGGCAAAGGTACGGACAACCACGTCGTCCCTTTTCAGGAGAACCCGAAGATGTCTCTCTCACCCCGCACCCGCGGTCCGCGCATCGCTTCCCTACTCGGCTTCCTCGCGTTGCTGCTCACCGCAGTGCTCGGCACCGCGTCGACGGCTTCGGCCCACTACACGTCCGAGATGTCCGGTACTCCCGGTCCCTACAACGTCAACAACACCTTCGGCTCCGGTCCGCAGGTGATGATCCGGGCGCAGCTCAAGATCTGGCGTGACGCCAACGGCACGTACGCCGTGCCGACCTACTCGACCAACGGCGTCACGGTGGCGCGGACGACCGCGAGCAAGGCCCCGCAGACGATCCGGGCCGCCTACGTGCTGCAGCGCTACGACTGGACCACCGGCTGGACGGCTATCGCCAACACCGTCAAGACCGTGGATGTCGCCGGCTACGACCCGGCCACGCCCACGGCATACCCGTCCTACGCCCTTCAGGGACACGTCTTCGAGAACCCCCGGTTCGCTGGTTCGCAGCTGCGGATCGTGTACATGATCCGCTGGGAGGACAAGGCGACCCATGCGATCCTCGGTCAGCGCACCGTCGTCCCGACCGCGGAGAACATCTTCTGCTCCTTCCCCACGGGCTGGTCCTTCTACTGCGCCGCGGAGTCGGACAAGCTCACCGTGTGGGGCTGGTGACGTCCTCGTCTGGTAAGTGTGACCCGGTGAGCGACCCAGATGGAGACCTGCTCGAGCGGTTCAGAGTCGTCGCCCGTGGCTGCACCGGCGATGTCTTCGCGACGCCGCGGCACACGCCGGCCGAGTCGATGATGGCGGCGGCGCGGGCCACCGAGGAGCTCGGCATCGACCAGTGGGACGTGTACGCCGAGCGCGGCGCCGTCGCCCAGCTCGAGCAGGAGGTCGCCGAGCTCCTCGGCAAGCCTGCGGCGGCCATGTTCCCCAGCGGGATCATGGCCCAGCAGGCGGCGCTGCGGGTCTGGTGCGACCGGGCGGGATCGCCCCGCGTGGGCATCCCGGAGCTCTCGCACCTGCTCCAGCACGAGGACGACGGGCCACGGCTGCTGCACGGGTTCCGGTTCGAGCACCTGTCCACCGGGCGCAGCCTGCCCACCATCGAGGACCTGGACCGGCTCGGGGCCGGGCTGGCCGCCGTACTCCTGGAGCTTCCGTTGCGCGACGCCGGCTGCCTGCTGCCGCCGTGGGAGGACCTGGTCGCACTGACCGGCCGTGCCCACGAGCTCGGGATGCGCGTACACCTCGACGGCGCGCGGCTGTGGGAGAGCCAGCCCTTCTACGATCGGCCGCTCGCCGAGATCGCGGGAGTGGCCGACTCGGTCTACGTGTCGTTCTACAAGGGCTTGGGCGGCCTGGCCGGCGCGGTGCTGGCCGCCGACGAGGACGTCGTCGGCGAGGTCCGGCG
Source organism: Nocardioides agariphilus (assembly GCF_015352445.1). GTDB lineage: Bacteria > Actinomycetota > Actinomycetes > Propionibacteriales > Nocardioidaceae > Nocardioides > Nocardioides agariphilus. The sequence continues at coordinate 85,816 of NZ_JADKPO010000003.1, read as the reverse complement.
ATGGCGCAAGCGGATGGGCGGCACGCTGTTCCACCTGACTCCCTACGCCGTCTTGGCACTGGCCGGGTTGCGCGAGCACCTGCCGCGAATGGGGGAGTACGTCGCGTGGGGACGGCTGCTGGCCGAGCGGCTGGTGGCGTCCGGCGTGCGGGTGCATCCAGATCCGCCGCACACCAACACCTTCGAGCTGTACGCCGACGCGGACCCCGACGCCGTCAACGAGCGGGCGATCGCGTTCATGGAGCGGACCTCGATCCAGCCCTGCGGAATCTGGCGTGCGGCACCGGTGCCTGGACTGGCATCGTGCGAGGTCGCGGTGCACGCCGCGGCGACGGCGCGCGACCCCGAGGAGGTAGCCGGGTGGCTGATGGAGATCATCGGCGGCTGACCGAGCTGCCGATCGACCAGGCACTGCCGCGGATGCAGGAGCTCGCGTCGCGGATCTGGACCCGTGAGAGCAGGCACCATCCCGGGCAGCTCGCCTGGAGCTATGCCTACGCCATGCCCGAGGAGCTCGGCCACGGTCCCGTGGCACTGGTCGAGCGCGGCGGCGAGGTGGTCGCCTGGGCATGGGCGGAGTCGGACGACTGGTTGGAGCTCTGCGTCGATCCGGCCGACGCCGGTGCGGGGCAGGAGGCCGTCTCCTGGTTCTGCGGGCGCGCCGCAGACACGGTCTCGCGCACCATGGCGCTGGCGACCGAGGAGCACGTGCTGGCGACCCTCGACCGGGCCGGCTTCGTCGTCGAGGAGGACGTGCCGTGGTTCACCCACCACTACCTCGACCTTGGGCTGGCGCCGGTCATCGATGTGCCCGGCTACCACCTTCGGCACGTCGAGCCGGATGAGGCAGCGGCTCGCGCCGCGTGTCACCGCCTCGCCTGGAGCGCCACCTCGAAGGTCAGCACGGGCGCCTACGAGCGGCTGATGTCCACGCCGCCGTATCGTCACGACCTCGACTGGGTGGCGGTCGCCGCCGACGCAGAGATGGTTGCCTCGGTGTGCGTGTGGCTCGACGACCGCACGGGTGTAGCCCTGGTGGAGCCGGTCGGGTGCGCCCCCGAGCATCGCGGGCGCGGGCTGGCTGGTGCGGTCAGTGCCGCCGCTCTGCGTGCCGCGCGCGACCTCGGTGCGAGCACCGGGCTGGTGTGCCCTCGCGGCGACGACGGCTACCCGGTCCCGATGCGGGTCTACCGGGGGATCGGGTTCGAGCCCGGACCGCGCACCCTGACCCTGGTGCGTCCGGCCGTCGAGACCTGAGCTCAGTCGGCGAACGCCTCGACACCCAGCTGCGCGGCCATCGAGCGCTCGCCGTTGGCGCTGACCGCGACGACCGTCACCCACAGGCTCTCGCCCGGCTGCACCAGCCAGCTCAACCAGCCACTGCGGTTGGTGACCTCGGCCCAGTGCCCGCGGCTCGGATGGATCAGGGTCGGGCGCTCGGTGAGCACGACCCGGTAGTGATCGACGGGGACGTCCGACCCGGGCTCCCAGCTGAACGCCACGGCGTACATGCCTGGTGCCTCCTCGCTGGCCGTCATGGTCACCTCGACCTCGGGCGAGGCAGGTGCGAGCGTGTGCTTCTCGATCATGGGACGAACCTCCTCGAAGTCGCTGACGTTGACGTTGGTAGCGACGCTAGGAACCGCTCGGCCGGTCTTCCGTCTCCGTGCGGACACGGAGACGATTCTGGTGTCAGTTGGCGTCCCAGTGGTCGCAAACGCGCCTTCCTCAACCAGCCCGGGGTGGTTGTTGTTGGTTGAGGAGGTTGCGCAGCAACCGTCTCGAAACCATGGGGGGGGTGGTCGGCGTGGTCTGGTTTCGAGACAGGCGCTAGCGCGCTTTCCTCAACCAGCGGGGGGCTAGGCGGGCCGCTCGACGTACAGCTCGGTGAACTCGGTGCAGCGGCCCGATGCGTCGAACCGCATCAGGAAGCAGTTGTCGAAGATGCGCGTGACCGGGCCGCCGGGGTGGTCCTGGTAGACCGAGGTCCCGGTGGCGACGACGCGGTCGCCGTCGACGGCGTACGGCGAGTAGCTGGCGTCATAGGTGCCCGGCTGGTCGGGCTCGTCGTCCAGCCACGAGGCCACGACCGCCTCGACGCCGAAGATCGGCTCGTCGCCGGGGTGGTAGCGGTAGGAGACGTCGGGGGCGAACAAGGCGGTGATGTCGTCGCGGTCGTAGGACTTCCACGCCGCGACGTAGCGATCGAGCCAGGACTGGGCGGCCACCCGATCCACCGGGTCATTCATCGGGTCACTCATCGGGTCACTCATCGGGCGAACCCTAGCCGCGACCAACTCGCCTGTCGGGGTGAGCCACCCCGCATCGAGGCGATGGCAACGTGGGCGGCGGGATTACCGAAGCGGTGTGGCCGAGAGGTCACGAGGCCCCGAAGGCGCCACGGGTCCATCCCGGAGGACCGCCCGCCCAGCACCGGTCGGGCGGTCCTCACCGTACCCAGGCGTAGCAGATCACCCGCAGGGATGAAGTCTGCTCGCCCTCGGCTACAGCAGGGTTCTGGTTCGTGAAATCCGCTGCGACCGCTCCAGGGCCACTTCGTGGACGCCGGTCCGCACGCGTGGGCATCGTCTCGCCGCAGGGCGTGGTCGCCGCGGGACTGCAGGCGATCCTCGCGTCGCAGGGTGCCTGGGACGTGGTGCTGGAGCCCGACGGCGACCTCGTCTTGTACGACGTGATGGCGCTGCACGAGGGCGACGGCGCAGACCTCGACGTCTTGGTGAAGCAGGACGGCGCGATCGTGCTCGCGGTCGGGCGGGACCTCAGGCCCGACCTGGAAGCCGAGGCTCTCAAGCGCGGCGCACGAGCTGCCATCTCCCTCGGAGTCTCTGCCCGGGACCTGGTGGCCGTCGTCCGTGACTCGCTCGACGGTCGGCTCGGGGACCCGGACGTCGTGCGCCGGCTCGACGGGTCCGTCCCGCTCGGTCAGGAGGTCGGACTCAGCGGCCGCGAGTCGAACGTGCTGCGGCTGATCGTGCAGGGCTACAGCAACGTCGAGATCGCCGAGCGTCTGTTCCTCTCGATCAACTCGATCAAGACCTACATCCGCACCACCTATCGCAAGATCGGTGTGGGCAATCGGCAGCAGGCCGTGACGTGGGCGATCCAGCACGGCTTTCCGATCGACCGCGACGACAGCGAGCAGGACCCGCCTGACACCAGCTCCGAGGAATAGGGCCTTGCCGCCGCGTCCAGGGTCTCGGACGGCAGGGAGGTGGGGTCCGCAGTAGCCTGCGGCGCGTGATCAACCTCGAGCTGGCCGCGCGGATGACCCGGGCCGCCGTAGACAAGGCTGCGGAGATCGGAGCGCTCGTCTCTGCCGCCGTGGTCGACCAGGGCGGCCATCTCGTGCACTTCCAGCGCATGGACAAGGCGGAGATCGCCGGACCGACGCTCGCCGTCGACAAGGCCTTCACCGCCGTGGCCCATCGGATCGAGACGGCCGAGCTCGCCTCCCTGACCCAGCCCGGCGCCGACCTGTGGGGTCTCCAGGCCAACGGCGGCGGACGGTTCGTCGTGTTCGGCGGGGGAGTGCCCTGCTGGCACGACGGCGTCGTCGTCGGCGCGGTCGGTGTGAGTGGTGGAACCACGGAGGAGGACGTCGCCTGTGCGCGGGCCGGCCTCGCCGTGTTCGAGTCCTTCCTGAGCGACCAGTCAGCACCCTAAGGTGCGACCCATGGCGGATCAGCCCGTAGGTCGCATCCGGTTCATGGACCAGCAACGGGTCAACCTCGACGGTTTCGCCCACGAGGACGTGGGGCTGGGGCTGATCGCCATGAACAGCCCGCACGACCCGGCGCCCTCGCTCGTCCTGGACGGGGGACGCGTGGTCGAGATGGACGGTCGCCGCGTCGAGGACTTCGACTCCCTCGACGAGCTGATCGCGACGCACGGCATCGACGTAACGGTCGCTGAGGAGGCGATGGCGCTCGACGACGTGGAGTTCGCCCGCTTGTTCGTGGATCCGGGCGTCCCTCGCGCCGAGGTGGTCCGGCTGGTCTCGGGGACCACGCCCGCCAAGCTCGCGCGGGTCGTGTCGATGCTCAGACCGGCCGAGCTGACGCTGGCGATGACCAAGCTCCGGGCTCGTCGTACTCCCAGCAATCAGGCACACGTCACCAACCTGCTCGACGACCCGCTGCTGCTTGCGGCCGATGCCGCGACCGCCGCCGCCTACGGCTTCCGCGAGGTCGAGACGACCGTGCCCGTCCTGGCCGACGCACCCTCCAACGCCGTCGCCGTCACCCTCGGCGCCGCGATCGCCTCACCAGGAGTGCTGGTGCAATGCTCGGTCGAGGAGGCCATGGAGCTGGAGATGGGCATCCGTGGTCTCGTGTCCTACGCCGAGACCGTGAGCCTCTACGGCACCGAGCCGGTGTTCGTCGACGGCGACGACACGCCGTACAGCAAGGCGATCCTGGCCGCGGCCTACGCCAGCCGCGGCGTCAAGATGCGAGTCACCTCGGGTGCCGGCGCCGAGCTCTTGATGGGCGGCGCCGAGCAGTGCTCGATGCTCTACCTCGAGTCGCGCTGCGTGTCACTGGCCCGGGCCATGGGTGTGCAAGGCGTGCAGAACGGCGGCATCGACGGCGCCAGTGTCGCCTCCTCGGTGCCCAAGGGAGTGCGCGGGCTGATGGCCGAGAACGTGATGGTGATGGCCCGCAACCTCGAGGCCTGCACGGGCAACGACGCCCTGATGTCGGAGTCCGACGTACGACGTACGTCCCGGACGCTGCCGATCCTGCTGGCCGGCAGCGACTACGTCTGCAGTGGCTTCGGCAGCATCCAGCGCTACGACAACATGTTCGGGCCCTCGCAGTGGAACGCCGAGGACATCGACGACTGGCTGGCCATGCAGCGTGACTGGGGCGTCGATGGCGGCCTGCGTACGGCGTCGCCCGCGGAGGTCGGACGCTTGCGGCGCGAGGCGGCCGAGGCGTGTCGCGACGTCTATCGCTATCTCGGGCTGGCCGACTTCACCGACGAGCACGTGGACCTGGCCGTCGACGCGGTCGGCTCGAAGGACCTCGTCACCGACGGCCACGAGCCCGACCCGATGGTGGTCCTCGGGGCTGCGCAGGCGATCCGCAGCTCGGGCCTCGGCTCGATCGAGGTCGCCAAGGCTCTCCTGGAGTGCGGCTACGAGGCTGCAGCCCAGCGGGTGCTCGAGATGCTCGGTGCCAGGGTGCACGGCGACCACCTGCAGACCGCCGCCATCTTCGACGAGTCGATGCAGGTGCTGAGCCTGGTCACCGACCCCAACGACTACGCGGGGCCGGGCACGGGCTACGAGCCCGACGCCGCTCGGCAGGCCGAGATCGACGGGATCCGCCAGGCTCGCGGCGTCGAGGACCTGCGCAAGGACCAGGCCTCGCACGCCGACGACTCGTTGCGCGTCATCGGCGCGGCTGCGCAGGGCAGCGACCCGCGCGAGGTCGTGATCGGCCTGTCGCCGGGCGTGGGACGGACCGTGTGGCAGACGCTGTCCGGACTCACAGTGGTCGATGCCATCCACGAGCTGCTGGCAGGGCTCGAGGAGGAGGGCTGCATCGCACGCCTGGTCAGGGTCAACGGCAGTCTCGACCTCGGCATGGTGGGCCTCACCGCCGCCCGGCTGGCGGGCTCCGGCATCGGCATCGGCCTGCAGGGCAAGGGCACCGCACTGATCCATCGACGCGACCTGCCGCCGTTGGCCAACCTCGAGCTCTACAGCATGGCGCCGATCCTCGACCGCTCCCACTACCGGCTGCTGGGCGGCAACGCCGGTCGCCATGCCAAGGGAGCGACGCCCGTGCCGGCGCGCAACCCCTACACCGACGAGGCGATCGAAGCGAGGTACCACACCCGCGTCGTGTCCCTCGTCGAGCTTGAGCGGCGGTGTCTGGATCGTGCTCTGGGCAACGAGGACATCGAGGTCGACCGATGACACGGGCGTTCTCCGGTCGTGATGCCGAGGAGCTCACCCTCGACCGGCTCGCGCGCGACGAGCTGGCCGCCGACGACGTGCGGATCCATCCCGAGACCCTCGAGCACCAGGCCGCGGTCGCCGAGCAGCACGCCAACCCGCAGCTGGCCGCGAACTTCCGCCGTGCGGCCGAGCTCGCGTTGATGCCGGAGGACGAGGTGATGGCGCTCTACGAGGCGTTGCGCCCCCACCGCGCGACGGCCGAGGAGCTCGAGGCACTGGCCGTCCGGCTCGAAGCGGTACCGGCACCACTGTCCGCGACGCTGGTGCGCGAAGCGGCCTCCGTCTACGCGCGCCGCGGGCTGCTGCGCTGAACGTGGGCCCGGGGATGGCGGTGGTGCTCGCCTGCATCGACGTCGGCAACGCGACCACCGAGGTGCTGCTCGCCAGCGTCGAGGATGGCCGCGTCGAGGTGATCGGCGTCGGACGGTCCCCGACGCGGCGGGCCAAGGGCTCACCCGAGAGCCTCGCCGCGGCCGTGGGCCTGGTCCGCCGGCTCGAGCGACAGCACGACGTGCGTGTGCAGCGAGCCGTGGCCGCCCCGCTGCGGCCGGTGCTGACCACCGGTGCGCAGCTGCCGGAGGACCTGCCCGCGACCGGGCGGCTGGCGGTGAGCGTGGCAGGGTCCTCCACGTCCGGAGGACGCGGGTTCGGGGCCGGGGTGCCCGTCACGTGGGACGCCGTTCCAGCCGACGGCGAGCCTGTCGTGGCCGTCGTACCTTCCGGTGCCGGCTACCTCGCGGTGGCCGCGCGGCTGGGTCCCCTCGTGGAGAGCGGACGCGTCGCGGCCGTCCTCGTCGCGGACGACGAGGCGGTGCTGCTGGCCAACCGGCTGCCCGCCGAGGTGCCCGTGGTCGACGAGGTCGACACCGAGTCGGTGCTGAGCGCCGACCGGGTGGCCGTCGAGGTTGCCGCGCCCGGCCAGCCGTTACGCGTGCTGGGCGACCCTCTCAAGCTCCGCGCTGAGCTCGGCCTCGCCGAGGGCGAGCTCGCCGATGCGGCACGCCTGGCGCAGCAGCTCCTCGACAGGAGCAGCGGGGTCGTGACCGTCGGTGCCCCCGCGTCCGGTGAGGACCCGGCATGCCCGGGCTGGATCGAGCTGGCGGGGCACGGACGGCTCAGGTTCTTGGAGGGGCACGAGCTGCTGAGGGCCGGTCGCGTGGGCGACGCCTCGACCTACGAGATCCCGCCTGACTGCGTGAGGTGCGAGGTGGACGACCTGTGGACCGTCGACCTCGCCGGAGTCAGTGCAGCCGTCCAGGCCAGGGTCGGCGCCACTCGTCGTCGACCCGTGACCCTGGCCGCGCTGCGCTCGTCGGCGCCGTACGTCGACCCGTCGGCCCACCTGTCCGACCTGCTCGGCGTGCCGGTGCGCACGGTCGGGTCCGAGGCGCGGGCCGCCTGGGCCGGTGCGATGTCCACGCCAGGTGCTGGTGCCGGCTCGGTGGTGGTCGACCTCGGCGGGGGGACGGTCGACACGGTCTCGGCAGCCGTCGACGTGGTAGGCGCCGGGGCCGGCGATCTGCTGACCCAGGCAGTCGCGGCGCTCACGGGGATCACCCCCGCAGCCGCCGAGTGGGTCAAGCGAGGTGCGGCCTATCGCGTGGAGGCGCCGCAGGTGCTGCTCGGCGAGGACGGCAGCCGAACGTTTCGCGACCGCCCGGCGCCGAGCGAGACCGTCGGCCGGCTCGTCGTGCTGGGCCCCGCCGGCCTCCTGCCGTTCTCCGCGGCGATGGCACCGGGGGAGTGGCGCGCGCTGCGAGTGCGCCTCAAGGTCGACCTGGTGGGCGGCAACGTCGCCCGCGGGCTGCGGACCCTGGGTGAGCAGCCCTCCTCGGTCGTGGTCGTCGGCGGTCTGGCCGGTGATGACGAGATCCTGGCCGCGGTCTCCGGCGCCCTGCCGCCGGGCACTGCTGTCGGCCGAGGTGACGTCGCCGGCACCTTGGGCCACCGCTACGCCGTCGCGTACGGGCTGGCTCTGCTGGATGCGCGCCGTCAGTGACGGAAAGCACCATCCGGAGGCCTCTTCATGGTGCTTTCCGTCACGGACGGCGTCACTTCACGCGCGGCCTCAAGGAGACGACGCGACGGGAGTCACCTGAGGCCGGAGGGGTGGCCGGGGTGCGGACGCTGATGATGGTCCGGTCGGCGCGGAACAGGTCGTGGGAGAACTCGAACAAGGCGCCGTCCTGGTCCTTGGTGATGCGGGTGATCGACAGGAGTGCCGCTCCGGGGTCGGTGCCGAGGATGGAGGCCTCGTCCTCGCTCGCCGCCACGACCTCGATGTGCTCCTCGGCCTCGCCGGGCACGGTGTCGTAGTGCTCGTCGAGCAGGTCGTAGAGCGAGCCTCCCAAAGGCAGGTCGAGCAGCTGCGGGAAGCGGTCTGCCGGCAGGCGCACGTGCTCCAGCGAGATGGGCATCCCGTCGGCCAGCCGGATCCGGACCACGTCGACGACGTATGCGCCCACGCCCAGCTCGAGGGCGGCCCGCGTCTCCTGGTCGGCCTCGGTGATCGCGGTGGTGATGATCCGCGAGCCCGACGTCATGCCCTGGGCTCGCAGCAACGCGGGCACACCGACGACCCGTGACAGGTCGCGCTCGACCTTCTGCGACCTGACGAACGTGCCGCCGCCGCGCCCCGGAACCCGGCGTACGGCGCCCGCGCGCTCGAGCGCGCCCAGCGCCTGGCGCATGGTCGAGCGGCTCACCCCCAGCTTCTGCGCCAGGTCACGTTCGGCGCCGAGCCTCTCGCCGGGGTGAAGCAGGCCGTGCTGGATCTGGTCGAGCAGCTGGCGGCGTACGCGCTCGGCCGCCGGACCGATGGCGTCCGACGACTCGCTCATCAGTCGCTCACCCGTCAGATCCCCTCCAGCGCCGCCGGCGACTCCGGCAGCACCTGCCCACCGTCGACGACCAGGGTCTGACCGGTGATGTAGCCCGCCTCGTCACTGGCGAAGAACAGCGCGGCGTGGCCGATGTCGTCGACGCTGCCGAGCCGGTGCTGGGGTATCGCCGCCTCCATGCCGTCGATGTAGTCCTGTCCCATGTCGTGCAGGCCCTCGGTCGCGATGTTGCCCGGCATGATCGCGTTGATGGTGATCTTCCTGGGCGCGAGCTCGATTGCGGCCGTGCGCAAGAACCCGAGCTGGCCGGCCTTGCTGGCGCCGTAGTGGGACCAGCCCGGATATCCCGTGATCGGCCCGGTGATCGAGGAGGTCACCACGACACGGCCCCGCCCGCTCGCAGTGAGGGCATCGAGGCAGGCCTGCACGGAGAACATCGTGCCCTTGAGGTTGGTGCCCAGCACCTCGTCGACGTCGGCCTCGGTCAGCTCGCCCAGCGGCTTGTCGGGGAAGATGCCGGCGTTGGCGCACAGCACGTCGATCGCGCCGAACCGCTCCAGAGCCGTCGCGGCCAGGCCGCGGCAGTCGTCGACGCGAGAGACGTCTGCCACGGCCGTCTCGACCCGGCCCTGCGCCTGCGCGGCCAGGTCCTCGGCCGCCGCCTGCAACGCGGACTCGTTTCGACCGGCGATCAGGACGTCGGCACCCTCGCGCGCGAAGGTACGGGCGATGCCCTTGCCGATGCCCTTGCTGGCCCCGGTGACGATGACCGACCGGCCCCGCACTGTTGTGAACATCAGACTCTCCTCGATGATTTGGCCCCGATGATTTGGCCCCGATGATTTGGCCCCGATGACGGCTTGACTGGTCGGCCTCAGCCGAAGCGTGACAGGTAGTCCTCCGCGAGGTCGCAGCTCGCGGCCGTGAAGGCGGCACCCATCGACTGCGCCAGCTCGGTTCCTGAGTGCGAGCCGATCCAGGCGACCAGCAGGAGTCGCCGCATCATCACGAACGTCGGGATCTCGGCCTCGTCCTCGGCCGGGAGGTCGCGCACGGTGCGGTAGCCGCGGACCCAGGCGTCGGCCAGCTCGGGCACGCGGGGGTCGTCCTCGAAGAAGCTCACTGCTGAGCCGAAGTCGTAGAGGAACCAGCTGAACCCGCAGTCGTCGAAGTCGATCACGTAGTGCTCGTCCCCGTCTGGTGTCCGGTCCTCGAGCAGGTTGGCCAGCCGCAGGTCCGCGTGCACCAGCCCGTAGCGGTCCGGGCCGGAGCCGAAGGCCGTGAGCCGGGCTCGCAGGGTGTCGTCCAGTCGGCCGAGCACCTCGGTCTCCGCAGGGCCGACGGCCATGCCGTCTTGCCAGCGGCCCCATCGGGCGACGGACCCGAACGCGCCGTCGTAGTCCCAGGCGAACCGGGTGAAGCCGGGCGGGCGCTGCCAGCGCAGCGCGTGCTCGTGCATGCGGGCGGTGATGCCACCCAGCACCTCGAAGGACTCCGGCAGGGTCTCGCCGGCCTCCTCGGGCTCGACGCCGGGCAGGAACTCGAACCGCACCACGTGCCGGGGGTCGGCCTGACCCTCCTCGGGCATCGCCAGGAGGCGGCGTCCGTCGGGAGTGGGCAGCACCCGGGGCGTCCGCACACCCGTGTCCTCGCGCAGCGCGTCGAGCCAGGCCAGCTCGGACTCGATGGCGGCAGCGTCGTGGTAGCCGTGCCGATGCACCCGCAGCACCGTGCGCTCGCCCGTGTCCGGGTCGTCGACGGCGTACGTCGCGTTCTCGCTGACGTTGAGCAAGGTGAGCGCCGCGTCGGGGGACACGCCGTACTCGGCCAGGGCTCGGCGTGCCACCGGCTCGAGCCGAGCGGCGACGCCCTCACCGGACAGGTCGTGGGTGCTCACTGGTGCCTCACTGGTCGCGTCCCTCCACCGCCTCGAGCACGCGCGTGATCTCGTCGCGTGCGCGGAGGATATCGGCGGTCGGCCCGCTCATGTAGACGCGACCGGCCGCCCCGATCATCGAGACGTCCACCAGCGTCACGCCGGGAGCCACCTTCTCGGCCGCGTTGGCAGCGACCGTGGCGAACAGTGCGGGCGTCATCTCGTAGACCAGCAGTGTCTCGCCCGGCATCAGCATCGAGGCCTGCCGGTTGCGGTTGATGATCACGGCGTGCTGGTCGGTGACGTCCTCGATGACGTCGTGGTAGAGCACGCGTGGCCGCAGCTGGTCGGCGGGATCGGCACCCAGGCCGGCCAGGATCGCCTCACCCGCCCGGCGTACGTCGTCGAGGTCGGAGGCGTGCACCTCGAGCACCCCGAACTGCCGCTCGACGAACAAGATGCCCGGCTCGACCGAGGGAACCGCGCGCAGCGCGAGGTCGGTGACGCGCTCGATGGCTAGGCCGGGTGCGACCTCGACGATGAGTGCGTGCTGGCCCTCGAACGGCGGATACCCCCGCGCCCGAGACGGCGTGCCCATGTAGGCCGCGAACTGACGCTGCAGGTCCTCCAACAGCAGGTAGACCCGCAGCTCCGGCCCCGGCACCGTCAGGGTCATCCCTCCGACGCGGAGGTCTCGAAGTGCCGTCCGAGCTCGGGGTGGGGCCGCGGGATCACGTGCACCGACACCAGCTCGCCGACCTGGCCGGCGGTCTCCGCACCGGCCTCGGTGGCCGCCTTCACCGCACCCACGTCGCCCACGATGGTGACCGCGACGAGGCCGTCGCCGACCTCCTCGCGACCCACGATGCTCACGTTGGCCGCCTTGACCATGGCGTCCGCGGCAGCCAGCGCTGCCACATAGCCCTTGGTCTCGATCATGCCGATGGCCTGACCTGCTTGACCTGCCATGTCACTTCCTCATTTCTCGTCGATCGAACCGATGATCAGTGCATCCACGGGTGGATGCGGGTCAGGGAAGTACGCCGCCGCCACCGAGCCGGTCGCCACGAGCACGTGCTCGCCGACGCCGCTGCCGAGGACGTCGAAGACCACGAGACTGGTCCCGCTCCCGTCGACCTCGACCTCGAGGAAGGCCCCGTTGGGCAACCCCTCGACCCTCTTGGTCGACCACACGCTGCCGACCACTGTCGCCTTCAGCATCTAGCCCTCCTTCTCGATCCTGACGCCCAGGGTGCGGGCCTTGTCCTTGGCCAGGGGCGTCAGCACGGCGCGACGCCCCAATACCAGCCGCGCGCCCTCGGCCGCCGCCTTCTGCACGGTCCTCTCGGTGACCGCGCCGCGTTCCACGCGGATGGCTCCGGCCGCTGGTTGAGGAGGTTGCGCAGCAACCGTCTCGGAACCCGGTGAGCTGGATGCCAGGCGGAACCCGTGTCGCCCGTCCTGCAGCGCCGCGCGCACCTCGCCGTCCTCGCACATGGCGGCCACCCGGCGTACGAACGCGGTCAGGTCGGCCTCCGTGGCGATGACGACGTCGGTCGGGCCCGTGGGTGAGCTGGCCACCAGCCCGTCAGGCAGCACCTCGCGCAGGACGGCACGTACGGCGGCGCGCAGCTCGTCGGGACCCAGGCCGGCCAGGTGGTTCACGCCTCCCACCTCAGCGACCGCTCGGCGGCCTCGGCTGCGGCGCGTACGTCGGACTCCTCGCCACTGAGGTAGACGCGGCCGGTCGCGCCGATCATCCGGTAGTCGACCACCTTGATGCGGGCGGCCTTCTCGGCCTCGTTGGTGGCGAGGATCGCGTAGGACGCGGGCTGCATCTCCAGCACGAACAACGACTCGCCCTGCAAGGCCATCGACCCGATCTTGTTGCGGTTGATGAGGAAGGCGTGCTGGGCATCGATGCGCGAGACGATGCGCGAGGCCAAGACGGTGGGAGCGGTCGCGTCGGACGCCTTGGCGTCCAGGGCCTCGAGCACGGCCGCGCTCGCGGAGCGCACCGCCTCTGTGGAGCGCGAGTGGATCTCCAGGTAGCCGAACTGCCGCTCGACGACGAGGATGCCCGCCTGCACCTCGGTGTGCTTGAGCGCGACGTCGGTCAGCGGCTCGATGTCGAGGCCGGGCGCGACCTCGATGACCTGCGCGGCCACGTCGGAGCGCGGCAGGCTGCCCTTGATCCAGGTGCCGAGGTAGCACATGGTCTGCGGCTGCAGCTGGTCCAAGAAGATGAAGGACCGGAGTTCAGCACTCATGTCAGAACCCGACCCCTAGCCCTTGATGATCGCTGTCAGCTCTTCGATGATCAGCCGGCGGAGCTCCTCGCGGACCTCCGCGGTGCTGTCGCTCGAAGAAGACGGGCGGGTGGCTGCGGGCCCTGTGGGCCCTGCGTCGCCCAGGTTGCTGGCGACCGGGTAGGCGGGCACGGGTCCGGTGGGTGCGGCCCACGGCACCAGCCCGGCGTAGGACGGGAGCACCTCGCTCGGGTCGGTGCTGTAGGCGATGCGGGTCAGGTTCACCAGGTGCTGCGGCTGGAGGTTCTCGCTGAGCGAGCTGCGGCCCACGAAGCCGGTGCCGATGGTCATCGACGGCGCCAGGTTGGTGGAGAACCCTGCACTGCCGGTGCTGCCACCCTCGTTGACGGTGACGCGCAGGACGTCGACGGCGGCGGCGTACTCCATCACGGTGCGCGGGTCGTTGCTGTGGATCACCGCCGAGTGACCGGCACCGCCGATGCGCAGGAGCGCCTCGGCCGTGCGGATGCCACGGCGTGCGGTCGGCACGCGGGTCAGGCCCAGCACCGGGCAGAGCTTCTCGTGGGCGAGCGGCTCCTCCTTGACGGCCAGGTCGAACGGCGCGACCAGCACCCTGGTCCGTGGCGGGATGCGGATGCCTGCCCGGTCGGCGATCGTGGCCGCGTCGCGGCCGACCACCGAGGTGTCGAACCGACCGCCGGGGAAGACCGCGTCGCGCACCTTGTCGCGCTCCTCGGGGCCCAGTAGGTGGGCACCGTGGCGGCTCATCTCGCGCAGCAGGCGGTCCGCGACCGCGTCCTCCACGACCAGCACGCTCTCGTTGGTGCACAGCACCGAGTTGTCGAAGGCCTTGCTGTCGACGAGCTTCTTGGCCGCTCGCGCCAGGTCGGCCGTGGCGTCGACCAGCACCGGCACGTTGCCGGGGCCGACCCCGATCGCCGGGTTGCCCGACGAGTACGCCGCCCGCACGACCGCGACCCCGCCCGTGGCCAGGATGACGTCGGTGCGGGAGTCGGTCATCAGGGCGTCGATGAGCGGAACCGACGGCTCCTCGACCCACTGCACGACGCCGTCGGGAGCGCCCGCGGCGACGGCTGCCTCGGCAAGCACCCGGGCGGCGTCCGAGCAGCACTGCTTGGCGGCCGGGTGCGGGCTGACCACGACGGCGTTGCGGGTCATCAGGGCCAAGATGACCTTGAAGTAGACCGTAGAGACGGGGTTGGTCGAGGGCGTGAGTGCGAAGACGACGCCTGCCGGGCGGGGCACCTCGACGATCTTGCGGTCGCCGTCGATACGCGGGCTGACGTAGTCGTGCTCGCGGTAGGTCTCGAGGATGCCGCGTGAGCAGAGCTTGTTCTTCACGGCCTTGTCGGCCACGACGCCGAAGCCGGTCTCGCGCACGGCCCACTCGGCGTACCGCTCGGCGTTGTCCTCCGCGGCGCGGGTCACCGCCTCGACGATGCGCAGCACCGAGTCGCGGTCGTAGGTGGCGAACGCCTGCGCCGCCCACCGGGCCCGCTCCAGCATCTGCCGGGCGCGGGGCACGCCGGGTGCCTCGATCGGGGGCAGGTCGTACTCGACGGTCACGATGCCTTCTCCGCCCGCCAACCGGACTCGCGGACCTCGGCCCACGACTTGCGGATCGCCACTTCGGTGCGGTCGAGCAGCTCCTCGCAGAGCTCCGGCTTGAGGAGGATGCCGGGCTTGTACTGCAGCACCCGCGGGTCGAGGGTGGAGAAGATCGCCCAGACGCCGTTGGCGTAGAGGTGTCGCATGACGTACTTCGCGCCCTGCGGGTGGGCGAACTCCAGGCCCATCACCACGCCGTTCTGCCGGATGCCGACGAACCAGTCGGGGTAGTCGGCCTGGATCTCGCGCAGTCCGCGGCCGACCCGGTCGCTGATGTAGTGGACCATCGAGCGGGTTTCGGGGCGGTTGCAGATCTCCAGCGTCTTGAGGGCGGCGATGCAGCCCAGCTCGGCGCCGCCGAACGTCGAGATGTGACCGAAGCCGTCCTCGGTGAGCCAGCCGGCGGCCTGCTCGCTCATCAGCACGGCGGAGATCGGGTACATGCCGCCCGACAGCCCCTTGCCGGCGACCAGGATGTCGGGGGAGATGCCGTGCTTGGTGATGCCCCACAGCTCGCCGGTGCGCATCAGCCCGGTCTGCACCTCATCGGCGATGTAGAGCGTGCCGTGCTGCTCGCACAGCCGCTTCACGGTCTCGAGATAGCCGGGTTCGGGGAGCGGGAAGCCGTAGGTCGCGGGGATGGTCTCCATGATCACGGCGGCGACGTCGCGTCCTCGCAGGGCTTCCTCCATCGCCGTGAGGTCGTTGAACGGGACGTGCACGAACTCGTCGGGACGGTCGGACAAGAACAGCTTGCTGAACCGCTCGTCGCCGGTGGCGACAGCCAGTCCCGTGTGACCGTGGTAGGCCTTGACGACCGACACGATCTTGCGGCGCTGCGTCGTGTGCCGAGCCGTCTTCAACGCGATGTCGATGGCCTCGCCGCCGCCGCTGCCGTACGCGACCTTGGTCAGCCCGGCGGGTGCCGTCGAGATCAGTGCCTCGGCGAGCGCCGTACGCGTGAGGGCGGGGAAGTGGTGATTGCCGACGTCGAAGTGCGACATCGCCGATGCCACCGCCGAGGCGACCTCCGGGTTGCGGTGGCCGAGGTTGTAGGTGCCGCCGTTGAGGTGCACGTCGAGCAGCCGCTTGCCGGACATGTCGTAGATGAAGTAGTCCTCGCGCCGGTCGATGACCAACGGGACGCCCGACTCGACCCAGAAGTCGGTCTTGCCGGGGTTCCAGAACTCGCGCGACTTCTCGAGCACCTGCTCCTTGGAGTCGAAGGAGAACTCGCCGTAGTCGAAGCTCATGCCGATCCGATCTGGGTCAGACCAATTCACCTAATGGTTTGCAATACGGTATGTAACAGGTTCTCTACGGTCTGGTCAACAGGTTCCGGACCATCCCCCGGAAAGTACGTCGGTTGCACCCCTTGCCACAGCACGTGTCCGCTGGCAGCATGCCGCAAGGTGGCTTGGGACACAGCGAATGGGTCTGCACTCAATCGGTCACGAAGGGGCCTATTCGGTTTGCTGCTGTCTGCCCAGACGGGCCCGATAGGACGGAGTGACACGTGTCGAGCAGCGAGAAGGAACGCGATCTGGCGCCGGTTCCGCACGCCAACGCGCTGAAGGCGGGGGCGATCGGGCTGGGCGGAGTCCTGTTCATCGCCGTGGCCAACGCCGCACCGATCACCGCGATGACCGGCAACACCCCCATCGCGATCGGCTACGGCAACGGACTCGGAGCACCGGCCGGCTTCCTGGTGGCAACGATCGTGTTGACCCTCTTCACGATCGGGTTCATCGCGATGGCCCGCCACATCACCACGGCCGGCGCGTTCTACGGCTTCATCACCCATGGCCTGGGGCAGGTGTGGGGCATGGCGACCGGCGCACTCGCGACGATGGCCTACGTCGTCTTCGAGGGCTCGCTCATCGGCATCTTCTCCTACTTCACCAATGACGCCCTCAACCGCTGGTTCGACACGGACGTCAACTGGCTGCTGATCGCCATCGTCGGCATCGTGGTGATCGGCCTGTTCGGCTACTTCGACATCAACATCGCAGCGGCGTTCTTGGGTGTCACCTTGGTGTGCGAGGTGGTCCTGCTGCTGGCCCTCGCGTTCTCGGTGCTGTTCTCCGGTGGTGGACCCGACGGGATGGTGCCCGAGGCGATCAACCCGCTGAACGCTTTCAAGTCCCTGGAGGCAGGCGGCGGCATGGGCCTGTCGATCGATGGGACCACGATCGCTGCCGGCAGCGCTGCCATCGGCGTGTTCTTCGCCTTCTGGTCGTGGGTCGGCTTCGAGACGACCGCGGTCTACGGCGAGGAGTCGCGCAACCCCCGCCACATCGTGCCGCGGGCGACTCTGATCGCCGTCATCGGACTGGGCACCTTCTACACGTTCGTGTCCTGGATGATGATCGCCGGCAACGGCAAGGCGACCTCGATCGAGAAGGCCAACACCGACTCCATCGGTCTGTGGGTCGACCTGGCCGAGGACAAGCTCGGCGGCTCGTTCATCGGCGACATCTACCTGTTCCTCATCGTCGTCGGGTCCTTCGCCTGCGGGCTGGCCTTCCACACCGCGGCGAGCCGTTACCTCTACGCGATCGGCCGTGAGCTGCCGGCCACCAAGAACACGCTGGGCCGCACCCACGGCACCCACCACACCCCGCACATCGCGTCGGTGACCCAGAGCGTGATCACCTTGGTGTTCACCCTGGGCTTCTACGTCCTGACGACCAACGGAGACGACCCGTTCACGGGCGCCTACATCTTCCAGTACGGCCTCCTGGCGATCCTGGGCACGATGGCGATCCTGATCGTGCAGGCGATCACCTGCCTGGCGGTCATCTGGTACTTCCACGTCAAGAAGGTGCACCCGGGCAGCCTGCTGACCACCGGCGTCATCCCTGCCCTCGGCGGCATCGGGATGCTCTACGTGGTGTGGCTGCTGATCGACAACATCCAGTTCGCCGGTGGCCTGGCGGCCGGATCGCTGTTCTTCGACCTGATCCCCTGGCTGGTCGTCGCGACGTTCGTCGTCGGCCTGCTCGGCGTCTTGCTCCTGCGCTCTCGCAGCCCTGAGGTCTACCGCGCCATCGGCCGGACGGTGTTCGAGGAGGCCCACGAGCGGAAGTGACCGCTACCAGCGACAGCGACGTCTTGAGGTTCGAGCCCGACGCCGAAGGTGACCCGGCCAAGCTGGCGTACACCTTCGGCGGGTTCGAACCGTTGGTGAGCGTGCGGCCCGGCACCACCGTCTCGACGTGGACGCTCGACTGCTTCGCCGGGCGGGTGCGGACGACGGCCGACCTGCCATCGCAGGTGTGCGACCCGCGCTTCCTCAACCCGCAGACCGGACCGTTCTACGTCGAGGGCGCCGAGCCGGGCGACACGCTGGTCGTGCACTTCCGCTCGATCGTCCCGCGTGGCGGCCGGGGAGTGAGCTCGACCGTCCCGTTGTTCGGCTCGCTGACCGCCACGACGTACACCGCGATGCTGCACCCGCCGCTGCCCGAACGTACGTGGGTCTACGAGATCGACAACGCCGCCGGGGTCGTGAGGTACGACGCCCTCGACTCGCCGTACACCGTCGACCTGCCGCTGGACGCGATGCACGGAACGGTCGGGGTCGCCCCGGCCCTGGGGGAGGTGCGCTCGTCACTGACGCCGGGCAGTTGGGGCGGCAACATGGACACCCCCGAGATGCGGGCCGGCACGACCTGCTACCTCGGGGTCAACGTTCCGGGCGCGCTGTTCAGCCTCGGGGACGGCCATGCCCGCCAGGGCGAAGGGGAGACCTGCGGGGTCGCGGTCGAGTGCGCCATGGACACCGTGCTGGTGCTGGACCTGATCAAGGGCGGCAGCCCGACGCCGTGGCCGCGGCTCGAGGACGACGAGTTCATCATGACCACCGGCTCGACGCGCCCGCTCGAGGACGCCTTCCGGATCGCGCACACCGAGCTGGTCCGCTGGGTGCAAGAGCTCACGGGCCTCTCCGACATGGATGCCTACCAGCTGGTCTCCCAGACCGCGCTCACCCCGGTCGCGAACGTGGTGGACACCAACTACACGGTCGTGGCCAAGATGGCCAAGCGGTACCTCGGCGACGTGCGCGTCATGCAGGGGATGCACGCGCGCTGGCGCCGCTGAGCCCGAGAACTGCGACAATGCGCTCGTGCGGGACGCGACTGCGGTCGACCGCTCCCCGACCAAGGTGGCCGTGGACGAGTCGGATCGGCCCAACAGGCTCCGGAAGCGTGTGACGCTCAGCCTGCTGCTGTCGGCGCTCGCTCTCCTCCTGCTGAGCGGCCTCTCCCTTCTCACGGCACCCTCGACGACCGTCTCGGGGTCGGTCGTCGCGATCGGAGGCGACCTCGCAGCAGACAGCTGCTACCCGACCGTGGCCTATGAGGTCGACGGTGAGAGGTACCGGGTCACCGAGCACGACTCCAGACTGTGCGTGTACCACTGGGGGAGCGATGCCACGGTCTACTACGACCCGGACGATCCGGGCGACGCACGCCTGACGAAGTACGGCGACCTGCCGGGTCGGCTCGCGGGTGGCGCCATGGGCCTGCTGCTGGTCGCCGGAGGTGTGGGCACCCGCAAGCGGCACGTGTCGGAGCTGCTGACGTGGGCGCTGTTCCTGGCTTGGTGTGCCCTGCTCGCCGCGTTCGCGGTCGGCAGTCAGCGGGAGTCCGACCTCCACAGCCTCGAGCAGCAGATCTCGTCCGGCGAGGTAGGCGTGGTCGAGGTCGCGGGAGGAATGCGGGAGGGGAGCACTGGCTTTGCCACCTTGGAGCTGCGTTGGTCGCACGACGGTCTGGACTACTACACCGAGGTGGCGCAGCTTCGGGGACGCCAGTTGGACGAGGCGAGCCAGTCCGGGGTCACGGGCTACATCCGCGGGGACGTGGCGACGTACTTGCGACGGGGTAGCAGCCAGCTCCGCGTCGAGCCGACGTACTTCGTCGATCGCAGCGGGATCACCGCTCACGTCGCCGGCTGGCGGGTGACCGGAGGGCTGGTGTGGTTCTTCGGTGCGCTGTTCCTCCTGTCGGTGCGCGTACTCGTCGTCGGCGCGGAGCCGAGGCGGGGCACGAAATGGGCGTGGTTCTGGCTGATGTTCGTGCTCTCGCCGCTGGCGGCACCTGTCTTCTTCGCGCTCGGACGCCCGCACGGCCCAGCCTGGACGAAGGGCGATGGCCGCCGGTTGACCGGGGGTTGGGCGTTCGTGATGTGCCTACTCCTGGGATCGGCACTCGGCGCCTTGGCCTAGGCAGGTCGCACCTTCGAGTCCGTGCGCACGTTGCTGATGCGCCTGAGCGAGAGCAGGGATGGTCCGACGCATGGGTGTCGAGCACGCGCCTGAGGACTGCCGACAACGGCGCGTCGGACCCCAACCTCAGCGCGCCCTCAGTGCCTACGACCACAATGG
This sequence comes from Nocardioides agariphilus, assembly GCF_015352445.1. Classification (GTDB taxonomy): domain Bacteria; phylum Actinomycetota; class Actinomycetes; order Propionibacteriales; family Nocardioidaceae; genus Nocardioides; species Nocardioides agariphilus. The sequence continues at coordinate 65,823 of NZ_JADKPO010000003.1, read as the reverse complement.
GCCGAAGCGTCTGCCTGTGGTGGCGTCGCGCGACCTGAACGGACATGCGGATGACCGAGCAGCCCCGGGACACCAGCGCCCTGCTCGAGGCGTTGCGTGCGACCGTGGCTGCCGCGCCGACGCCCCTGCACCCGAGCCAGCTACGACTGCTCGTCGAGGAGGCACTCGGGCCGGAGCGCTCGCGCGACCTGCGTCGCGAGATCCACCAGGTCGTCGTCGCCGCCGAGGAGCACCTGCCCATGAGGATGACGCGGATATCGCCGCTGACCGCGTCCTCTCTGGCCAACCTGAGCTCCGAGCTCGCCGCGGCGCGTGGCTGGTCGCCGCAGACGGCCGAGCGCGCCACGCGCACCTGGGCGGCGGCTCTTGGCCACGATCACCTGGCCGTCACGGACTGGCCGCCCGCGGCCCAGGTCGAGCACGTGGCCTCGCGCCCGCCTGCCAGCACCACTCCAGCAGTCGATGAGACCGCCCTGCCGCCACAACCGACGCCCGTCGTCGCCGGCAGGGACAGCCGCAACAGTGCCACGGAGTTGGCCTGGCCGAAGCCCAACCGCAGACTGCGCAAGGTTCACGAACGGTCCACGACAGGCGAGCCCGTTCTCGGCGTCGTGCAGACCTACGCCGGCATCCCGCTGCCCGCGTTCGCCGCGGCCACCGCTGTGGTGCTCATCGGCCTGACGGTCGCACTGGTCGTGACACCGCCGGTCGGGTGGGCCATTGCCGGCGCGGCCGGCGCCCTGGCGGCGCGTGGCCTGACCTCCGCGGCGAAGTTCGGTGCGCTGGCCGCCACCAGCACCGGTCTCGAGCACGTTCCCTACGTGCTCAACATGCGGCGACCCAAGTTCGACCAGGCCGTCAGCGCACCCTGGAGCGAGGTGCGAACCGAGGTCGGCAGCGTCTCGGTCGTGGAGATGGCCGGCCGCCGGATCCAGGTCGGGCCGCGCAACCGGGCGTTCGCCGAGGCCGTCGCCGAGCTGGCAGGAGGGCGAGCATGACCTCAGCCCGCAAGCTTGCCGATCGCAGGTCCGAAGTCGATCTTCGTGCCGACGACGAGTCCGAGGCTTCGGCCCGGGGGAACCTCCTGCGCGCTGCCGTCCGGGGCGGTGGCCTTCCAGGTGCGCTCGGTCAGGTTGCGCAGACCCCACAGGTCGGGCCGGGAGGGGTGCGAGACGACCTCGGCGACGGCGTCGTCGTAGGCATAGTCGCGGCGCAGGTGATGGCGGGTCACCCGGGTGCCGGCGTTGAGGACGAGCACGCGCGGACCGAAGGTGAGCCGGACGGGCAGCCGCAGGTCACGCTTGCACGCCCAGCACGGCCCCATGGGAATGCCGTCGTCGGTGAGGTTCTCGCGGCCGCAGCTGCAGACCATCACGCCGTCGAGAAGCCGGGAGAGGTGCGAGCGCCACAGGCCCTCGCGAACCCGCTGAGCCGGCTTGTCGAGTCCTGCGGTGAACGCGCGGACGAAGTCGTCGCGGATGTAGGGCGGGTAGAGCGCCCAGTACTCCAGCACCGAGCCATGGATGGCGGGGTCGGGTGCGTTCGAGTGGTCAAGCGGGTCGAAGACGAACAGCGGCTGGGTGCCGAACAGCTCCTTCTCAGCCTCCCGGTCGAAACAGGCATAGGCGAGCTCGCGACGTCCCTGCAGGGGATGGTGGAACATCAGCAAGTAGAAGAGCAGCACGGCCAGGGAGTAGAGGTCGGTCGCCGTGGACGGCTGCGCCTCGCCGCGGACCACCTCAGGGGCCATGAACCGCGAGGTGCCGAGCACTCGAGCAGGCTCGTGCCCGTCAATGCCCACGTTGTCGTTGTCGCAGATCAGCGGGAGGCCGGTCGTCGGGTCGAAGAACACGTTGCCCAGGCTGATGTCGCGGTAGCACAGACCCTGGGCGTGCAGCCTCAGGAACGAGTCGGCCAGGCCCATGCAGAGCCGGGCGACCGCGGAGAACGACGCGTCGGCGCGCCCGGTGAGGAGGTCCGCGATCGGCAGGTAGGACGAGGGCCGCAGCGGCATCACGTAGCCGAAGCCTCCCTCGGGACCGTCGAGCACCTCCAGGGGCCACAGGAAGCTGTCGGACGGCGCGGGCAGCTGGGCCAGCCGGGTCAGCGCCACCCGCTGGTCGGGATGGGCGCTCTCGGGCCGGTACCACTTCAGTGCCAGGGACGGCCGGCCGTCGAGGGAGTCGAGCTGGTGCACGGCGCCCTGGCCGCCCTCGCCGAGCAGCACGCCGACCCGCCACGAGCCACCGTGACGTGGCAGCACCAGCTGCGTCCCCACCGGCAGCACTCTCACCCCTCCTTGTGCATCGCTGCAGCATCATCACGTACACAGGGATCATCGCGCACCCGAAACCGGAGGCGACCATGACCGAGCGCCCGGGCGCCCAGCTCGCCCGCCGCCCGCTGCACTTCGTCCTGCTCGCGGACTGCTCGGGATCGATGGCGGCGAGCGGGAAGATGACCGCGCTGAACACCGCGATCCGCGAGGTCCTCCCTCAGCTGGCGGAGACCTCGGACAACAACCCGCATGCCGAGCTGCTCGTGCGGGCCATCGGATTCTCGACAGGTGCGCGCTGGCACGTCGAGCACCCGACCGCACCCGACGCCCTGGACTGGCAGGATCTCCAGCCGGGCGGCTACACCGATCTCGGCGCTGCCCTCGACCTTCTCGCGACCGTGCTGACCGTCCCGCCGATGGAGGAGCGCGCGCTGCCGCCGGCTGTCGTCCTGGTCTCCGACGGCATGCCCACCGACGACTTCGCCGAGGCTCTCGACCGGCTCCTGGCCCTGCCATGGGGCGCCAGCTCGGTCCGGATGGCCGTTGCCATCGGACAGGACGCGGCCTACGACACCCTGAGCAGGTTCATCGGCGACCCGACGATCGAGCCCGTCACCGCCTCCAACCCCGAGCAGCTGATGATGGCGCTGCGCTGGGCGACCGTCCACGTCGCCCGCGCCGCGTCCTCCATCTCGCCACCGGGTCCGCCGCCGGTGCAGATCGCCACCGCGTGGACCGACCAGGCGGAGGACGTCGTGTGGTGACCGAGCCGCAGACCGAGCTGCCCGAGCTGCCCGCCGTCGGCAGCTGGCAGGCCACGTCCGCGTCCCGTCGAGGTTCCTCGCACGGGGAGCACGGGCCCAACCAGGATGCCGTCCGATCTGTCCTGACCGCCTTGGGTGCTGAGCCGACGTGGGTGGTGGCCGTCTCCGACGGTCACGGCGGCGCACGCTACGTGCGATCCCAAGCCGGTGCCCAGCTCGCCGTCGACGTCGCCGTCGAGCTCCTCGTGGAGCGCCTCGGTGTCGCCGCGGCGTACGACGAGCAGCTCCTGCGCGCCTCGGCGCCGATGATCGTGGACCGGTGGCGAGCAGCGGTCCTGGCTCACCTTGCGGAGCACCCGTTCACGCCGGACGAGGAGTCGGTCGCCGGCGGTCCTCTCTACGGCAGCCCTCTGGTCGCCTACGGAGCCACCTTGCTCGTGGCGCTCGTGAGCGACTCCGGTGTGCGTCTGGCCCAGATCGGCGACGGCGACGCACTCGTGCGCAGCCACGGCTTCGCGGTGCGCCCCGTGCCAGGGGACGCGCGGCTGATCGCCAACGCGACGACCAGCCTGTGCCTCGACTCGGCACCGCACGACTTCCGGTTCGCCGAGCTGCCCGACAGCGCCGATGCGGACCTGGTGCTCCTGGCCAGCGATGGCTACGGCAACTCCTTCGCGGCACAGGACTGGTGGCACACGCTGGTAGGAGACGTCGCGTGGTACGTCGACGTCCACGGCTTCGACGCCTTCTCCTCCCGGCTGCCCGAGTGGCTCGCCGAGTCCGCACTGGTGGGGGGCGACGACGTCACTGCTGCGGTGCTGACGCGTCGGCTGCCCGTCCACGTGCCCGCGTCGCCGCCTCGGGAACAGCAGCTCGCGCCCGCGAGCACCCTTCCTCTCGTCGAGCCCACCCCCGATGACCGCCTCGCCCTCCCCACAGCTCACGGACGCCGTCGCTTGGTCGTGACGGCCGTCGTGGCGGGCGCGATAGCCGGTGCCTGCCTGGTGGGTGCTGTCCTGCTGCTCACCGGTGGCGATGACACGCCCACCACGCCCGACCCGCCATCGACCGTGAGTCCGTCTGTCAGCGAGACGACGAGCCCCTCCGACGGTCCCAGGAGGAACCCCCGGCACCAGCCCGGCGGACGCGTTCCCCCTGGTGTCCAGTAGTCGCAACGCGCGGGCCTTCCGTCCTCCTCGGCCACCTCAGTGCGGCCTCAGCACCTTCGGGCACGGTGTGCTTCATCAACCAAGGACCAGAACCGGTCCCACACCAGGAGGACAGAAACATGGCACGAATCGGCGGCGAGCTCGAGCAGCTCGTGACCCTGCGTGGCGTCTTCGACCGCGAGTCCGGCTCCGTCGAGGAGCTCACCCGCACCATCCGCGGCCAGCTCGCGGGCACCAGCTGGGAAGGCCCTGCGGCCGACCGGTTCCGCCAGATGTGGGACGCGGAGTTCGAGCCCAACCTGTCCAAGCTCCGCACCGCGCTCCAGGATGCCGCCCTCGAGGTCTCCCGTCGCCGTGAGGCCCTGCAGGCTGCCGGGAGCTGACCATGGGCACCTACGTCACCGACGACCCGGCGTCCTTGCGGTACGCCGCAGCGCAGCTGCGTCACCGGGCCGAGGTCTTCCAAGGCGTGGCAGCCGAGGTCGACTCGGCTGCCACCACGATGGTGTACGTGGGGCCTGCCGGAGACCAGTTCCGCGCCGACATGGGCGCGACCAGCAACCGACTGCGAGGCACCTGCGACCGCATCGTCGACCTCGCCGGGCGACTGCTTCGGGAGGCGGACCGGGTCGAGGCCGAACGCCTCGCCGCCGCTCGCGCAGACACCATCTACTACGACTGACAGACAAGGACACGACCATGTGGCTCGACTCAGGTGACGGCACCGTCGATGGTGGCGGGCTCATCGAGATGGACCCAGCCGGCATCCGGGCCGGAGCCCAGCAGATCGTCAACGGCGTCCTCCGCGGTGCCGACGCGATGGGCATCCACTTCAACGACATCGGCACACCCGGGGCGTCGTACTGCGTGTGCGACCTGTGGGACTCCTCGGTCCCGGGCCTCGTGGACGAGGCCGGCGCGCTCGGCGCCGAGGTGATCGCGGCCTTCCACGCGTGGCTGGTCAGCACGACAGACGCCATGGCCAGGGCCAACCAGCTCGCCGCCGACCAGGCGCAGGCGACGGCCATGACGGTCAGCGTGATCGGTGGCCCGAATGCCGGCTTGGGCTTCGGGGGCCTGCTGGCCGGAGCGATCGTCAACGACGCCAACAACCGGGCCGCGTCCGTGTGGCTCGACGGGCCCGCACCGGCGAGCCAGGTGGACCTGCTGATGGCGATGCAGAACGGCAGCGTGAACAGCGGGAACATCGGCCTGACCCTGAGCAGCATGATGAGCGACGCCAACAACGAGGCCAACAAGGTCTGGCTGGCGCCGGAGGGCACGTCCTACATCGGCGGCGACGACTACGGCCGCGATCTCTACAAGGACAACCAGGGAGACGTCGGCACGTTGAGCGACATCCACCGCGACACCTACGACGACAACCACAACAGCAGCTACGACTACGACGTGGACTGAGGCGCCTCCTCCTGTTGGCGCGGTACGGCAGGCACAATGACCCCGACCGCAACCACCGGACGAGGACGACACCGTGCCAGCAACAGGGCCAGCCACAGGTCCACGCGATGCACAAGCCTTCCGGCCCGGCGCCCGCCTGGCCGGAAGGCCTCTGCATTTCATCTTCCTGCTCGACGGCTCGGGTTCGATGGCGGCCGACGGCAAGATGGAGGCGCTGAACCGCGCCATCCGCGAGGCGCTCGGCCCCTTGCAGGAGCTGGACGCGCAGAACCCGTTCGCCGACATCCTGGTCCGCGCGATCGTGTTCGCGAACGGCGCCCACTGGCACGTCGCCGAGCCCACTCCGGTGGCCAGCTTGGTCTGGGCACCGGTGACCGCTCATGGCTTCACCGACCTCGGCACTGCGCTCGAGCAGGTCAGCGAGGTCCTGCGCGTGCCCCCGATGGAGGAGCGCGCCTTCCCGCCCGTGCTGGTCGTCATCTCCGACGGTCGGCCCACCGACGACTTCGAGGCGGGCCTGGCGCGACTGATGTCCCAGCCGTGGGGACGGCGAGCGGTGCGCCTGGCCATCGCCATCGGAGCGGACGCGGATCTCGAGGTGCTCACCGCCTTCATCGGCGATCCCGAGCTGCGGCCGTTCACCGCGGCCGACCCCGAGCAGCTGGTCTACCTGGTGCGCTTCGTCTCGACCGCGGCCTCGCGACTGGCCTCCCTTCCGGTCGGTGAGGTGCCGCAGCCTCGCATCCCAGAGCCTGCGCTGCCGTGCGCCGGCGAAGAGCTCGTCGTCTGGTAGCTCCGTCCCTCAGGCCGCATCGGGCAACCTCAGGGCCGCCTCAGCAGGTCCGGTCAGGGTCTCCTCGACGGCTCTCCACGAGGAGGTGACGAATGCACGTCGGACAACAGCTCCCAGCCCCTACCATGAGGCGAGAGCCCTGGGGGGACCATGCAGCATCGCGCGGGCCTGACGCTCGACGTGCGTTCGCAATGGAGGGTCATGCACCGACGCGACGACTCCGGCGGCGAGCCGTGAGCGGGCCGTTCCGGGTCGAGCTCGAGGCCTCTCGTGTCGACTCCGATCCGCGCCCGCTGGTGCTGACGGCGGCGAGCGACACCACCGCCGGTGAAGCACTGGACGTGCTGGGCGAAGCGCTGGGGCTCACCAACGCCGCCGGCGCTGTCCAGGCCCGATCGCTGATCAGCGGTCGGTGGGTGGAGCGCACGGCCCGGCTCTGCGACATCGGACTGCTCCGGGGCGAACGGCTCAGCCTGGTCGTCGGACTCCAGCCCGGCGGCGCGACCGGTCCGCTGCACCGCTGGCCGGAGGGGCGGCCCGGTGACGACTCGGCACGCGTCGCCGTCAACCGCCCGCCGCGGGCCGTGGAGCGCGAGCCGGAGCTGTCCATCGCGGTGCCGCGAGAGCGCCAGCACCGCCCGCCGCGACGCTTCCCGCTGGGAGCGATGATGATTCCTCTCGGCATCGGGCTCCTGCTCGTCGTGGTCACGCGTCGCATCGAGATCGCGCTCTTCTCACTCTTCACTCCGGTGATGGTGCTCTGGAACTACGTCGAGGAGCGCCGTGCCCGGGCCGACGAGATGCGTGAGTACGGACGGACCTACGCCGAAGAGGTGGCGGCGACGCTCGCACGCGTCCGCGAGACCACCGATGCCTGGGCCGGCTGGCTGCACCGGCACTACCCGGCGCCCGACCAGGTGAGCGAGATCGCCCGCACGCTCTCGCATCGACTCTGGGAACGTCAGCCCGGCGACCCCGACTTCCTCCGGCTCCGGCTCGGGGTCGCGTCCCGGAGGGCGCCGGTGACGTTGCGGCAGGACGAGTCGGCGCGGATCGTCACCCGAGACGACGAGCCGGACTTCGAGGCGGCGGCCCGCGCCGAGCGCCTGCCGTCCGTCGTCGACGTCGTCGAGGGTCCCCTGGCGATCCTCGGCGCGGCCCAGCCGGTCGAGAGGTCAGTGGCGTGGCTGGTCGCCCAGGTCGTGACGTTGCACAGCCCGGCCCACGTGATGGTCGCCGGGGCCTTCTCGGACTCTGACACCTGCGACTGGTTCCGCTGGCTGCCTCACGTCGCGCACGGTTGGTTGCCTACCTCGCCGGTCGCCGACAACGCGCGGGCCGCGGACGCTCTGCTGCGGGCAGCTGCGCGGGTGGGTGCCCAGCGCCGCGCCATGCGGGAGCAACGCGGAGGGCTCATCGGCGAGCCCTTCTTGGTGCTGTTCGTCGACGCCAGGCTGGGGCTCGACCCCGCCGCACTCGCGGCTGCGGCCGCGTGTCACGACGTCGGCATCGCGGTGGTGTGGTTCGGCACCGACCTGCGCGCGGTGCCCACCGCGTCGGCTCACCTGGTCGCCCTCGACGCCGACGGCGGCGGCGCGGAGCTGGTGGCGCACCGTGGGGGAGCTCGCGACCGGTTCGTCCCCGACGACTTCCGGCGTACGGCCGCACTCGACATGTCGGCTGCGCTCGCGCCGGTCCGCGATGCCTCCGACGTACGCCGCATGCGCAGCGTGCCTGACCACGTGCGGTTGGAGGAGCTGGTCTCGGACCTGGTCTCGCCCGCGGCGATGCGCCAGCGGTGGCAGAACGCACCGCTCCACCAGCTGACCGCACGGCTCGGCATGGGCGCGGACGGCGTCGTCGATCTCGACCTCGGCCCCTCGGGCTCGCACGTGCTCGTTGGTGGCACGACCGGCAGTGGCAAGTCGGAGCTGCTCCAGACGATGGTGACCTCGCTCGCCGCCGAGTATCCGCCGAGTCGGGTCGGGTTCCTGCTGGTCGACTACAAGGGCGGTGCCGCGTTCAAGGACGCGATGGATCTGCCGCACTGCGTCGGCGTGGTCACCGACCTGGACGAGCACCTGACCCGACGCGTGATCCTCGCGCTCGACGCCGAGATCAAGCGCCGCGAGGAGCTCTTGGCCCACCACGGGGCCCGGGACCTCACCGAGCTGCGCCGCGTCTCCCCCGAGCACGCCCCAGCCGACCTGGTGATCGTGGTCGACGAGTTCGCGGCACTCGCCAAGGAGATCCCCGAGTTCGTGGAGGGTGTCGTCGACATCGCTGCTCGCGGCCGCTCACTCGGCCTGCGGCTCGTGCTGGCGACGCAACGTCCGGCCGGTGTCGTCAACGACCGCATCCGTGCGAACGTCGGTGTGCGGATCGCGCTGCGCGTCAACGACGAGGCTGACTCGACCGACGTGATCGACGACCGCAGGGCGGCGCACATCGCTCGATCCAGACCGGGGCGTGCCTACATCAAGGTGCACCGCGACCTCGCCGAGTTCCAGTCCGCCTTCGTCGGGGCCATGGTGCGCTCGAGCACCGGCTCCGCCCTGGAGGCGCGCGACCTCTGGGCCACCGAGGCCAGCCCCCTGACGCCATCGGGCTCGGGGCCGACCGTGCTCGAGGCAGTCGTCGACAGCGCCCGCAAGGTCATGCAGCTCGGGCGCTGGGAGCCTCCGCACGTTCCGTGGCTGCCGGCCATGCCACGGCTGGTGACCACCGGCTCGCTCATCGAGCGCACCGGACGCCTGCGAGAGGGTGCGGTGCCACTGGCACTGGCAGACCTCCCCGCGCAACAGGCGCAGCGCGTCGTGGCCTTCGACCTCGAGCAGCACCGGAGCATGCTGGTGTTCGGCACGAGCCGCAGCGGCAAGACCACGGTGCTGCGCACCATCGCGGCCGGCCTGATCGCGACACTGGATCCGGACCGGATCGAGATTCATGCGCTCGACTTCGCCGGGCATGGGCTGCACGTCCTCGCCGACGCGCCGCAGGTGGCCGTCGTCACCGGTGGCGACGAGCCCGGGCGCGTCGTCCGGGTGCTGCGTCGTCTGGGCGCGGAGCTGGAGCAGCGCAAGCGGGCTCTCGCTGCTGCCGGTGTTACCGGGTTCGCCGCCCTGGCCGACGGCACGCATCGGTTGCCCCGCATCCTGGTGCTGCTCGACTCCTACGCCGGAGCCTCGGCCGCGCTGGAGCGTCTCGAGGGCGGCCGCGTGCTCGAACGGCTCGAGCGACTGGTCGTCGACGGTCCCACTGTCGGCATCCACTTCGTGATCACCGCCGACCGACGGGCCGCCGTGCCGACGGCGCTGACGAGCGTGGTGACCACTCGCCTGGTGCTGCGGATGGCCGAGCGAGACGACTACAGCCTGCTGGGTGTCGACACCGCGGTGAGCCGTGACGCTCGGATGGAGCCCGGGCGTGGCTTCATCCATGGCGACACCGAGGTCCAGGTCGCCGTCCGTGCGAGCAGCGACCCAGCTGAGGAGCAGCACGCCCTGCTGGCCCTGATCGCCGAGACCACGGCACGGTGGCCCCACCGGGTGCCCCCGGTGCTGTCGATGCCGGGCCAGGTCTGGCTGGCCGACCTGCCCGCAGCAGAGCGTGCGCTGCACGTTCCGGTCGGCATCGGAGAGGCAACGGTGGCACCCGTCGCCCTCGACCTCACCGACTCCCACGCCCTCATCGCAGGTCCGCCTCGCAGTGGTCGGTCCACGACACTGGCCACCGTCGCTGCCGGGGTCGCCGCAGCCGACCCTGCGGCCTTCCTGGTGCTCGTCGCAGGACGACTTTCACCAGCGCTCACGTCGGTGGCGTGGTCGACCGCCCAGGTGGATCCCGGTCGACAGCCCGACCTCGACGCGGCGCTGGCCGAGATCGACCAGGAGCTCCGGGAGGGCCGGACGGTCGTCGTACTCGTGGATGACGCCGAAGGCCTCAGCGATGCGGCTTCTGCTGCGCTGGAAGGGCTCGCGCGCCGGGCGCGCGACGCGTCCGTTCGGATCGTGGCCGCGACAGACACGCGTTGGGCGCTGCGTGCGTACGGCGGGCTCGTGCCGGAGCTGCGTCGAGCCAAGCAGGGTGTCTTGCTGGCGCCCGAGATCGAGATGGACGGCGACCTGCTCGGCGTCCGGCTGCGACCGTCGGTCGAGCCGGTGACGGGGGCCGGGCGCGGCTACCTGGTGCGACACGGAACATCTGAGCTCGTTCAGGTCGCACAGCCGGAGGGGAACTGACACGATGCACAACGATCAACAGGGGGAATCATGAATGATGAGAGCCAGAACGCTGCGGCTGTGCGTCGTCAGCTCGTCGACTTGGTGCACAGGCACGGACCCGAGTTGCTCGACGACTCACGCAGGGTGCGCGCCATGCTCGCCGATGCCGTCGCCGGTGCGACGGCCGAGGCGAACCTCGTCGGTCTCGCACTGAGCTCCGGGATCCCGGCCAAGCTCCGCGACGCTGCCCGCGACCCGAGCCGCGCCGGCACCGCGGTCGCCGACACGGCCGCCGAGCTGGAGCGGACCAGTTCGGTGCAAGCAGCCGACTCCCGATGGGCCGTCGGCGCCATCGCCGAAGCCTTGGGCATCTCCTCGGTCGCCGCCACCGCCGAGATGGGAAGCGGCACGGCTCCAGCGCCTGCGCGCCCGGCCGCCGCGCCCGCGGCACCGCAGCCGCCCGGCCCCGGCCTTGCCGGACCGAACGACCTCACGGTCCGCGTGGCAGGCCAGGAGCACATCGTGGCGGCAGGCTCGGTGTTCACCTTCGGTCGGGACCCCAGCAGCACGGTCGTCCTGGAGAGCACCGCCGTATCCCGCCAGCACGGGCGGGTCCAGCGTGGTCCTTCCGGTTGGGAGTACGTCGACCTCGACTCGACGCAGGGCTCCTTCGTCGACGGTGCCAGAGTGCGCACCCACCCGCTGCGCGGCGAGACCGTCGTCGTGCTGGGGCAGGGCCCCGAGTCCGTCCAGGTGCGACTCTCACCGTTCGGCCAGGCCAACACGGTGCTTCCCCCTGGATCGGCCGCGGGCGGTGCCGCTTCCGGCAGGGCGGCGGCCACCGAGCTGCCCCAACGTCCCGGTGGTGTCTTGGGCAGCGTCCCCGCGGCCCGCACCGAGCTCGGCGGCTCGGGCGGTCCGGTGCTGACGGTCATGCTCGGGCCCGTCACCCGCACGGTTCCGGCGGATGGATCGCTGACCATCGGCCGCGAGAGCGACAACGGCCTGGTTGCCGGCGCCACGACGGTGTCGCGCCACCATCTGATCATCGAGGGCGCGGCCGGCGGGTGGCGCCTTCGCGACCTCGGTTCGACCTCGGGCACCTGGCTCGACGGCCGTCGCGTCAGCGAGGTCACCCTGTCGGGACGCCAGGAGTTCGTGCTCGGCGACCTCGACAAGGGCGACCGACTGGTCACCGAGGCACCGGGGGGCACCGCCAGCGGCAGGGGTTCGACCGTCGCAGCGCGCGCCAAGGGCAGCCGCGGTCGGTGGGGCACGCCCGTCCTCGCCGCGGTCGCCATCGTCGCTGTGCTCGCCCTCGTCGCGGCCGGGACCTTCCTGGTCCGCGCCCTCAACGACGACAACGGCACCCCGGCCGCCGCCAAGCTGACGCCGGACCAGCTGGCTCAAGGCACGGTGCAGCTCAGCTCCAGTGTGGGCTCAGGTTCGGGCACCGTCATCGACAAGAAGCTGGGGCTGATCCTCACCAACGCCCACGTGGTGGCACCTGCTGCCGTCGGCATGGCGATCAGCGGCGGCTACGAGTTCTTCACCCCGGCGCTGAAGAACCCGACCTCGATCGACATCTTGGTCGCCGACGGCATCGGCAAGCCGGCCGAGCCGCGCTTCACGGGCGAGGTCGTCGCCGTCGACGGCTACCTCGACCTCGCGGTCGTCAAGATCACCAAGACGACCCGCGGTGGCTTCGTGGAGGCCGACGACCTCGCCGATCTCGTGCAGGTGCCGATCGGGGACTCCGACACGGTGAAGGCCACCGACGAGCTCAGCGTCATCGGATACCCGGGTTCGCAGGACTCGCTCGGTCCGACCTACAGCCGCAACGTCGTCTCGGGCTACAGCCCCGACGAGCGCGTCGGCACCAACCGGGGCTGGATCAACTCGACCGACGTGGTCGCCCATGGCAACTCCGGTGGTCTGGCCGCCAATGCCGACGGTGAGCTGGTCGGCATACCTTCCCTGCTCCGGTTCGACACGCTCGTCGACGGCTACAACCCCGACTACACCACCGTCGGGTCGGCGATGAGACCGGTGAACCTGGCCAAGGACCTGATCGCGGCGGCGCGAGCCGGCAAGCCCTACAAGAGCGACTACGTGGTGGCCGCACCCGCCAACGCGAAGATCCTGGGGCTGCACGGCAACGTGCTGGTCGAGCCGGCCGATCCCGGCAGCATCACGGGCGGCTGCAACGAGGACTCCGCCACGTCGAAGTACTACGCCTTCGGCGTCGACTACGAGAACTTCTCAGGTGGGGACCACACGGACGTCGTGGCGCTCTTCAAGGACCCGGACACCGGCGAGGTGCTCGACGCGACCGCCACCACCTGGAAGACGGCGCTGCCGAAGAAGGGCTGCCTCGCGATCACGACGCATCTGACCGAGCTGCCTGACTCAGTCGAGCTGGTCATCGCGATCGGCGGCGACATGAAGCCGATCTGGGACGTCACGCTCGGGTGAGCGACTCACGGGTCCGCGTCGAGCTGTTGGGGCCGACCCAGCTGCTCGTCGCGGGCACCCCGGCCTCGACCGGGGGACCGAAGTTGCGCGCCATCCTCGCCATGCTGGCGCTGGCCGGCGGACGACTCGTCAGCGTCGATGACCTGCTGGACGGGGTCTGGGGTGAGGACCTGCCCAACACGGCACGCAACACGCTGCAGTACCACGTGGGCGTGCTCCGCAAGTCGCTTGCGGAGCACGGTGCCGCCGACCGACTCATCACGCGTGACCCGGGCTACGCCCTCGACGCGGAGACCGACGTCGCCCGCTTCCTCGAGCTGACGTCGGCGGCCGAGCGGTCACGGTCTGCCGGCGACGCCGACGCCGCCGCGCAGTCGCTCACCGAAGCACTCAACCAGTGGCGCGGCGAGGCCCTCGCCGACCTGCGCGACTTCGAGTTCGCCGACGTACGCGCGGTCGCTCTGAGCAACCAGCGACTCACCAGCCTCGAGATGTGGGCCGACGCCGAGCTGGCGTGCGGTCGCGCGGACGCGTTGCTGCGACCCCTCCAGGACCTGGTCACCGAGCACCCCACGCGAGAGCGGCTGTGGGAGCAGCTGATGATCGCGCTGTACCGCACCGGACGTCAGGATGCGGCCCTCTCCGCCTTCCAGGCAGCCCGGGCGGCTCTGTCGCGAGAGCTCGGCGTCGACCCGTCCTCCCGGTTGGTCTCCTTGCAGACCGCGATCCTCAACCACGATCCCAAGCTGGCGCCCATGCCGGCTCTGCGGTCCATGCCGGCTCGCAAGATGACACAGACGATCCTGGCCCGATCGGAGCTGGTGACGACGCCGCCGACGCTCGTGGGCCCGAGCGGTCAGCGCGTCGCGCTCGGCGGCGACGCAGTCGTCATCGGGCGCCACGAGGACTGCGACCTGGTGCTGCCCGACGACCAGGCCTCGCGCAGGCATGCCCAGGTCTCCCCGGCCGGCGCGGGGTTCGTGGTGGAGGACCTGGGGTCCACCAACGGGACGATGGTCAACGGCACGCCGGTCACCGACCTGACCGGCCTCCACGACGGTGACCGCATCGAGGTCGGCCACTCGGTGATCCGCTTCGTGGCTCGAGGCTGACCAGCGCAGGCCGGTCAGCGTTTGAAGCTCACGGGGAACGTCGTGCGTTCGAGGTTCGCGGTGTAGGCGATCCCGCCGGAGCTCAGCTGGCTGGCACCTTCGATGACCAGAGTGCCGGTCTTCACGTTCGCGGGGACAACGCACACCAGCGTCGAGGTCAGGGGGTCAGAGGGGAAGATGTCGTCGCAGGCGTATGACGTGCCCTTGGCCACGAACTTCACGTCCCCCTCGACGAAGGCGCACGGGGCCGAGGGTGTGCAGAAGGTGGAGCCGGGCTGCGTGTAGGTGAGGTCGGGGCGCAGGTAGGCACGGTCGGGCCGCTGGGGGTGCTGCCCGGGGACGTCCTTCTCGAAGAAGTAGAGCTTGGCGCCCGCGAACCTCACCAGACGGTCGCGGCTGACGATCAGGTCGGTGCCCGAGATGGTGACGTCCATCAGCTTCGGGTCACTTCCTCGAGCCTGGCGGTTCGTGCGCAGGAGGACCTCGATGTTCTCGCCGGTCGGATCACCGGTCAGCAGCGAGACCCGCTGGTCGAAGCCGGCCTCGCTGAACACCAGCTCCACCTGGGCGTCCTGATCAGCCGCGACCACGAAGGTCGGGCCACCCTTCGGGAGGGCGCGGGCCTTGCCGTCGATGCTGACGCGGAGTGCGAGGCTCTTCCAGTCGCCACACTTCGTGGCGTCACAAGGTCCCTTGGAGAGGGTGAAGCCCACGAGGTGGGCACCGTCCTCGGCGACCCGGGCGGCGTCGCCGGTGCCGATCTGGTCGACCTCGCCCAGCGCCGTCACGCTCACGCCCGCGACCCGTCCACCCATGGCAACGCGAGCCGGCGCCGCGGGCACGTCCGCTCCCGGTGCCGCGACCACCTGTCCGGTGGCGAGGGTCTGGAGGGTCGGTGACGGCGAGTCGGTCGGCGTCGAGGAGTCCGTGGGTCCAGGCGTGGTGGTGGGGTCGTCGTCGCCACCGCTGAGTGCGACGGCCACGCCCGTCCCTGCCAGCACGACCAGCGCCACGGCGGCCGCGATCCACGGCAGGCGACCGCGCCTGGTCGGTTCGCCGTCGTGAGGGCGCTCCTCGCGCGGGGTCTGCTCTTGCGGTTCGCGGACCTCGACCGGCTCTGCGCCAGTGCCGGGAGGCAGGGAGGTGGCCAGCACCTGTGGTGGCAGCGAGGTCGGCGGTATCCGTGGGAGCTCGGTGACCACCGGCTCGACGGGTTGCTCGACAGACGGCTCGACAGACGGCTCGACAGACGGCTCGACAGACGGCTCGACAGACGGGTCGGCAGACGGGGCGTCGGCGGCGGGTGGGAGTTCGGTGGGCTCGGGAGCGCTGGCCGCGGGCGGGAGAGAGGTGACACCGGGCGTCGCAGCGGCGCCCGCCGGCATCGGGGGCGAGGGCTCGGGCGGAGCGGTGGCCGGCACGTCGAGGGTCGACTCGGGCACCAGCGACTGCCAGGCGTCGACAACCCAGGCGGCCCGATCGGTGGACATTCCCCAGTCCACGAGCCGGGCGACCAGATCGGCGCGGAGCAGGGCGGCGCCGCTGCGACCCGCGGACCTCAGCTCTGCGGGCACGCCCTCCTGGGCGCTCACCACGATCGCGTCCAGTGCGCCACGGTGCTCGTCCGCGTGGGCCCCGAGCAGGTCGCTGAGA
Source organism: Nocardioides agariphilus (assembly GCF_015352445.1). Classification (GTDB taxonomy): domain Bacteria; phylum Actinomycetota; class Actinomycetes; order Propionibacteriales; family Nocardioidaceae; genus Nocardioides; species Nocardioides agariphilus. The sequence continues at coordinate 49,937 of NZ_JADKPO010000003.1, read as the reverse complement.
GTGGCTCGTAGCCGGGCCGGGTCGGAGGCGGCCAGCCAGCCGTGGTCGCGCAGGGCGACCTCCAACGCAGCGACCACGGCCTGCTCGGTCGTCTCGCCCATCGCGTCTCCTGAAGGGAACAGTCTCGTGGAGGCCGGTCCGCGGCCTCCGAGGATCCCAGAATCTACACGTCACTGAGGTCTCACTGAGGTCACCCGTAGGGACACATGACAGCACCCTCGATCCCACTTAGGCTGGCGACCCTCGGGGCCACATTCATATCGGGGGTTCCATCATGAACAAGCTCGTCGTCCCACTCGTCCTGCTGGTGCTCGTGCCGCTCGGTGCGGCACCGGCCCAGGCCGCGACCACCAACGTCGTCGTCGACGGGTTCGACTATCCGTCGACCCTGTCCTACGTCTACCGCGACTGCGACACGACCTCCTTCGACGGGACCACCACCGCGCTCTACCGTGCGGGCGGGGCCATCGGCACCCACGCGACGGGCCTGCGCTTCGCCAGCACCATCGGTGAGGCAGGGGTGCAGGCCTCGGTCGCCACGCCGAGCGCCCTCACCGAGGTCTCGTTCGAGACCCTCCACCCATCGGGTGCCGCAGGGTCGAGCCCCGGCAGCTTCTATGTGTCCATCGACCCCGATGGCACCGGGTTCCAGAGCTACTACTACGCGAACGTCAACCTCAACGTGAACTACGACACGTGGGGCGCCTGGAACCTCGAGAGCTTCGCGTTCGACTGGTTCTACTGGGACGGCGTCTCCTCGTCTGCCTCAGACGTCGACACCACGATCGCGCAGTTCGCCACTGACCACGGCAACGGCAGTGGAGCCCGGTTCGGCTTCCTGTTCGGATGCGACGGCCGCGACTACTACATGGACAACCTCCGCATCGGGGTCGGGTCCACCACCACCGTCTACGACTTCGAGGGGGTGCCGAGCGCGACGTACCTCTCGACCTTCGGCTCCCACCACTCCGACATGCTCGTGCAGGACCTGCGCCGGCTCACGCTGATCACCGGCCAGCGCCACTGGCTGGCCGGTGACAGCTGGAGCTTCGGCGACGGCGTCATCGGGACCGGATGGTTCAACGGGACGGCCCGGCTGTTCGCCAAGGGCTACGGCCAGTCCAGCTTCCGGTTCATGGGCAGCTCGGACTTCACGACCGAGGACCACGCGTGGTTCGAGATCCGTCCCCGCAAGAACACCGTCTACCGGGTCGACACCCCCGGGACGAACACGTTCGAGCCCAGCGGCTCACTCACCCTCAAGGTGAGTGTCAAGCGCCGGGTGTCGGTGCGGATCGCGGACACGACGATCTTCCGGGGACGCAGCATCAAGTTCAGCGGCGTCATCAAGCCCAGGGATGCTGGCGTGCGGGTCTCGGCGCAGCACAAGACAAGGAGCGGGTGGCAGACGATCGCCAAGGGGATCACCCGCACTGGCGGCAAGTACTCCCTCGCGCCCAGAGCGGGCTCGGCGGGCAAGTGGTTGGTCCGCGTCGTCGTCGCAGGCGGCAAGGGCAATGTCGGCAACAAGTCGCGCACTGCCACCGTGACCGTCAAGGTGCCGCCGCCGAAGCCGGTGAAGGACGTGGAGACGCCCACCTACATCCAGCCCGAGCCCACTCCGGTGCCTCACGAGCCGACGGGCCCGAAGCCCGGTCGCGTCATGGTGCGTCAGCTCTACCAGCTGTTCTGGGGGCTGGACCTGATGGCGCCGGCCCCGGTGGCCGGTCCGGCCTCAGGTGGCGTGGAGCAGCTCGAGCCACGCTAGGGCCTGGTCGTCAGTGAGGCCCTGGGACGGACCGGTCGCTCGGTGATCGACGCCCAACGGTGTCGAGATGGCGTGATCCGCTCCGTCCTGGTGTCAGCAGCGGCCGTAGGCCGGACGGCGAACGAAGGAGAACCGCCAGCATGAGCATCAAGAGCCTGCACCACGCCAGCCTCGTCGTCGAGGACCTCGAGAGGGCCAAGGCGTTCTTCGTCGAGCTCGGCATGGAGGTGGAGGGCGAGGCACCGATCGAGGGGCCTTGGGTGGACCGGGTCAACGCGCTCGAGGGCGTGCGCGTCGACATCGCGATGATGAGGACGCCTGACGGTCAGGGTCGGCTCGAGCTGACGAAGTTCCATCACCCGTCGGTCCTGCGGCCAGTGCCCGAGGACACTCTCGGCAACGCACTGGGACTGCGGAGCGTGATGTTCGAGGTCGACGACGTCGATGCCACCGTCGAGCGGCTGCGCGCCCACGGTGGAGAGCTCATCGGCGAGGTGGTGGACTACGAGGACGTCTACCGGCTGTGCTACCTCCGTGGTCCTGCGGGGATCATCGTCTCGCTGGCGGAGACGCTCGGCTGAGGCCCGGCCCCGAGCAGGAACTCACCACAAGAACTCGAGCTCGCCGAGTACGACGAACCCGACGGCCGGACGCGTCCTCGCTCATCGCGTCGCGATGAGCGCCCACGACCCGAGGATGAGTCCGCCGACGGTGACCTCGATCCGGCGGGCCCAGCCCTTCGGGTAGACCTTGCCCTCGAAGTAGTGTGCGATGAACCCGCGGTCGTCGAGGCGCTCACGTCCGGCACCGGCTCGGCCCCAGTTCTCCAGTGTGGACAGCGGGCACCGCGCCTTCGTGACCGCCATCCGGCCGCCCCAGGCCGCTGCGGCGATGTGGGGGATCAGCAGACCCGGCAGGAGCCAGACGAGGAACCCACCGACGATCGTGAACCCGACGAATGCCAGGTGCGCGACGAACGCCGTTGCGGCCACGACTCGGTGCACACGACCAGCGTAGGTCCGGCACCTGACGCGCCGCCTCGACGCGCGTCGAATCCGTGACCGGCCGCGCAACCCAATGTAACCTTGCGGATACATACCCAACTTGTTACATTCGGGCTCATGGATGCCGTGTTGCACGCGCTGGCGGATGAGAGCCGGCGGACAGTTCTCGAGATTCTGCGCGACCGCCCGACGAGTGCAGGAGAGCTGGCCGAGGCTCTTCCGATCGCTCGCCCTGGGGTCTCCCGGCATCTGCGCGTGCTGCGCGAGGCAGGGCTGGTCGACGTGCGCCAGGACGCGCAGCGCCGGATCTACACCCTGCGCCCCGAGGCGCTCGTCGAGGTCGACGAGTGGCTGGGCCCTTACCGCCGGTTGTGGCAGACCCGGCTCGACGCGCTCCACACCGAGATCACACGAGGAAAGAAGGCACGACGATGACCACGATCGCGACGATGCGAGCACTCGACGAGACCCGCGGAGCTGTCCGCGTCGAGGATCTCTACGACACCGACATCGGCGACCTGTGGCAGGCGTGCACGACGCCCGAGCGCCTGGCCCGCTGGATCGCTCGCGTCGACGGCGACCTGCGGGTCGGCAGCACGATCGAGGTCGTCTTCACGAGCACCTGGACCGGCCTGGTGCGCGTCGAGGTGTGCGATGCGCCCCACCACCTGCTGCTGACCACGCAGCCGGGCACGGACGAGGAGGGACAGATCGAGGCGTGGCTGACCGACGAGGGCGCCCAGACCCGGCTGGTGATCGAGGAGCGCGGCCTGCCGATGAAGGGTCTCCCGTTCCACGCCTCTGGTTGGCGGGCGCACCTCGAGGATCTCGGTCGGTCCCTGGAGGTAGGCGGCACGGTCCATCCGGAAGGCTGGAGCTCCGATGCCGGCGCGCCCGGCTGGGAGCGACGCTGGGAAGAGCTCACCCCGGCCTACCAGCCGATGGAGATCGGTTGATCTGCGATCGCGAGAGCCGCCAACGATCTCGCTGAACCGCACCGGGAGATTTCCGGACCGGTTGCTGACGTCAACGGGCACCACCACAATCGACGCTGTCATGGCATCCGTGCAGGGGACGATCGGGCGCGATTCGGATCTCGCGTCCATCGGCGCGTTCCTCGACTCCGCCGACCCACGCATGAGCGCTCTGCTCATCGAGGGAGAGGCCGGCATCGGCAAGTCGTGGCTGTGGCGCGAGACGTCGCGGATGGCCGATGAGCGTGGGTATCGCGTGCTCGCCTCCCAGCCCACCGAGAGCGAGTCGGGGATCGGTTTCGCGGGACTGATCGACCTACTGGGCTCGTGGGTGGACGAGACGACCGATCTGCCGGAGCCGCAGCGTCTGGCGCTCGATGCTGCCCTGACGCGCACCTCCTCCGACTCAGCGTTCGGCCCGGGTGCCGTCGCCGTCGCGGTGCTGGGTGTCCTTCGCATGCTCGCCCGTTCGGCGCCCACGATGGTGGCCATCGATGACCCCCAGTGGCTGGACACGCCGACCCGGCAGGCACTGGGGTTCGCGTTGCGACGCCTCGAGGCAGAGCCGATCCGCGTCGTCCTCGCTCGGCGTACGGACTGGCGCCCAGACGCGCTCGTCGAGCACCTCGAGGTGACTCGGCTGCCGGTTCCGCCGCTGTCGCTGGGCGCGACGTACCAGCTACTACGTGCGCGGCTCGGGGTCACCCTCGCGCGGCCGGCGCTGGTGCGGGTTCATCAGACCTCGGCCGGCAATCCGTTCTTCAGTCTCGAGCTCGCACGAACCTGGGTCGACCGCGGCGGGGTTGCCGACGTAGGGCACCTTCCCGTGCCGGAACGGCTCGGTGACCTGCTCCGCAGTCGCCTGGACGACCTGCCGGAGGGCACCCGCCGCGTCCTGCTCCTCGCCGCGGCGATGTCGACACCGAGCGTGAAGGATCTCGCGCGGGCGACGGGCCGCCCCGTCGAGCGCGACATCGCCCGGGCCGAGAGGGCCGGGATCATCGACTCCCGCGGCGAGACGGTGAGGTTCACCCACCCTCTGATGGCTGCCACGGTGTACGACGGGTCGACGGCAGCTGAGCGACGCATGGTGCACCGGGAGCTGGCCGACATCGTCGAGGACTCCGAGGAGCGGGCGAGGCATCTCGCGCTCACGCCACCCGTACCAGACGAGACGCTGGCCGAGGTCCTCGACGTTGCGGCCAGCCGCGTGGCGGGGAGGGGCGCCACGGACGTGGCGGCGATCTTCGCGCAGCGTGCGTTGGAGTTCACCGTCCCTGGTGATCTCGATGCGGCCTTCCGGCGCGCGACCGCGGCGGGCGAGCTGGCCTTGGCGGCCGGTGACCGCTCCCGTGCCCGGGTGCTGTTCGAGAGCGCCGTCGCGGATGCGCCCCCGGGTCCCAGCCGAGCCGAGGCGTTCAGGTGGCTGGCGGAGCTCTCGACTCCGCTCGGTCACGGCCTCGCCCTTTGTGACCGGGCCCTGTCGGAGGCGGGACCTGATGCAGCCGTAGCGAGTCGGATCCATCGGACGAGAGGGGCGATCGCCTACTTCCTCGGCGACGTTCCTGTGGCCGAGCGCCATGCCAGGCTCGGGGTCGAGCTCGCGGAGCACAGCGGCGACGACCAGGCTCTCGGCATGGCGATCGCCGAGCTCGCGCACTGGACCTACTGCGGCGGGGGCGGGGTACGTCGTGATCTGTTCGAGCGTGCGATGGCGCTCGACGGCTCGGCGGGGGCGGCCTCGCCGCGCAGTCACCTGGCCAAGGTCGTGATGGACAACGACGGACATGTCGAGGCCCGGGGGCTCCTCACGATCCTGCTCGAGGAGACCATGGAGACCGGCGACCTGCACTCCGCATCGACCCACCTGTTCCACCTCGCAGAGCTCGACGTGTGGGCCGGAGACTGGCCCAGCGCGATCGAGCACGCGGAGGAGAGCCTGCAACTGAGGCAGCACCTCGACCAGCCGGGCGCGCCCCTGTACGTCGAGGCCAAGGCGCGCGCGTGCCTCGGTGACGTGGACCGGGCCAGACGAGTGGCCGAGGCCGGTCTGGCCGAGGCTCGGCGCGCGGAGGACGTGGTCTTCTGCATGCAGAACCTGCATGTGCTCGGGTTCGTCGAGCTCTCCCTGGGCAACCACGAAGCCGCGCAGGCCCGCCTGGGTGAGGCGACCGAGCTGATGCGGCCGCGCTGGAGCCGGGAGTTCGGCGACTGCCACATGGTTCCCGACGAGATCGAGGCCCTCGTCGCACTCGGGGAACTGGCGCGAGCCGACGACCTCGCGGAGTGGATGGACGAGGTCGCCCGGGCAACCGGCCGCGCCTGGACGTTGGCCACCAGTGCTCGCTCCCGGGCCCTGATCCAGGCTGCCCGAAACGACCTCGGCTCGGCAGATGCAACCCTGGAACGGGCGCTGGCTGCGCACGAGCGACTACCCATGCCCTTCGAGCTCGGCCGCACGCTCCTGGCGCGTGGCATCGTCCAGCGCAGGCTGAAGCGTCGAGCGGCCGCCCGCGAGACCCTCGAGAGGGCGCTCGCGATCTTCGAAGACCTCGGCGCAAGCCTGTGGGCCGACAGGGCACGCTCGGAGGTCGCGCGCCTCGGCGTACGGTCGGGCGCCCAGGCCGGCCTGACGCCCGTGGAGCAGCGAATCGCTGCCCTCGTCGCTCAGGGACGCACCAACGGGGAGATCGCCGCGAAGCTCTCCTTGAGCAGGAAGACGGTCGAGGCGAATCTCTCGCGCACCTACCGGAAGCTGGGCGTCCGCTCCCGGGCAGAGCTCGCGGCGACGGCTTCGTCGACGCACGGATCGACCACCTGACCCGGCGCCGAACGGCTGACAACCGAGGGAGTTCCCCGATTACGGGGCAGCATCCGGGTCCTACGGTCCTGGCATGCTGCATGCCCTGCAGGGGAGCTTCCTGATGGAGCGCTACTGGCCCGGCGTCACGCGATCGGACGTCGCGACCACCGAGGAGAGCCTCTGGCGCGCCGCGGACGATCTCAACCGCACGGGTGTTCCGATTCGGATCCTGAGCTCCACCTGGATCCCGGCCGACGAGGTCGTGCTGACGCTGTTCGAAGCCGGCGAGGAAGACGACGTACGGGAGGTCAGTCGGCGCGGCGGCTACCGCTTCGACCGAGTCCAGCGCGTCGAGGTTGTCACCCAAGTGAGCCGGAGGGGGAGTATTGATGGCGAGCATGCCTGAGACCCAGCGAGCTGATGGCGCTGACGGGGCGGACCTCGGTGCGCTGCGCGAGGGCGTGCGCGGCCAGGTGCTGGTGGCGGGCGATCCGGAGTACGACGAGGCGCGGCGGGTGTGGAACGGTGCCATCGACCGCAGGCCGGCTCTGATCGTCCGCTGCGCCGACAGCGCTGACGTGCAGCAAGCGGTGGCCTTCGCGTCGGGCCACGGCCTGCCGATCGCGGTGCGGGGTGGTGGGCACAGTGTCGCCGGGTTCTCCACCTGCGACGACGGCGTCGTCATCGACCTCGGCCTGATGCGCAGCGTGCTCGTCGATGTAGATGCAAGGGTCGCGCGCGCCCGGCCAGGGGCCACCGGCGCCGAGTTCGACGCAGCTACCCAGCAGCACGGTCTCGCCACGACGCTGGGTGTCGTGAGCACGACGGGGATCGCCGGGCTCACGCTGGGCGGTGGGATCGGTTGGCTGATGCGCAAACACGGCCTGGCCTGCGACAACCTGCTCTCCGTCGAGCTGGTCACCGCCGACGGCCGCCTGGTCCGTGCCAGCGCCGACGAGAACCCCGGTCTCTTCTGGGCCCTGAAGGGCGGGGGAGGCAACTTCGGCATCGTCACCTCGTTCGAGTACCAGCTGCACCCGGTCGGTCCGACGGTGTACGGCGGGGGCATGATGTTCGCTCGCGAGCGCCGGCGCACCGTGCTGGAGTCCTACCGGGAGCTGACTCGGAACGCTCCGGACGAGCTGACCGCGTACGCGGCGATGACCTCGGGTCCGGACGGCTCACCGGTGGCCGCCATCGCCGCCTGTTACGCGGGCGATGTGGCCGAGGGTGCACGCTTGCTCGAGCCCGTCAAGGCCGCGGTCGGCGAACCGCTGCTCGATGGCCTGGGGCCGCTGACCTACATCGAGCAGCAGAGCAGGGTGGACGCCGGCTACCCGCACGGCGAGCACCACTACTGGCGTTCCTGCTTCCTCGACGACCTCACCGACGAGGTCATCGACATCCTGGTCGAGCGTGCCAGCCTCCTTGAGTCGCCACCTGTCCTGGAGCTCATCGTGGAACAGCTGGGCGGCGCGATAGCAGCCGGTGACGGAGCGTTCGCGCATCGCGAGGCGAGCTACGACGTCCTCATCGCAGCCAACTGGACCGACCCCACTGATCGCGACCGGTGTGTTGCCTGGGCGCGCGAGACCGCTGCGGCTCTGGAGCCGCACTCACGTGGCGGCTACGCCAACTACGAACCGGATGCGGACGGTGCCTACGCACCGGGCGCCTACCGCGACCGCCTGGCCAGACTGGCCGCCGTGAAGGCCGAGTACGACCCGACCAACCTGTTCCGCCTGAACCAGAACATCATCCCTGCACCGTGAGCGGGCAGGAGGCCTGCGTCGAGGCGCCGAGGGGCTGCCACGGCGACGAAGGGCACAAAGCAACGTTGCCGTCGGGACTTTAGGCCCTCGCGTTCGTCGGTGCCCTGCACTGAGGTGGAGGAGCAAGCGCAGGACCGGAGCGCCGACGCGTTTTGGTCGTCCAGGGCCACCAGAGGCTGTCGGTGGGTGACGGACGCTCCGGGGTCTGCGATGGTGGGAAACGTCCTCCCCTTTGCGGGGCACCCGATAAGGAGCGCATGGTGGTCTCACCATCTCGCACGCACGCACGAGTCGACACCGTCCCAGGGTCAGACGCCGGCTCGCCCTGGCTGATGCTGGTCCTGGCCACCGCCGGCTTCGCGGTGAACTTCTGGGCCTGGGCGCTGATCAGCCCCCTCGGCCCGATGTTCCGGGACTCCGGGGCGCTGGGCACGCTGAGCGAGTCCGACGTGGCCCTGCTGGTCGCGGTGCCGGTGATCGTCGGGTCGCTCGGCCGGATCGTGGTCGGTGCGCTCACCGACCGATACGGCGGCCGCCTGATGTTCCCGGTCATCTCGGCCGTGACGATCTTGCCCATCTTGTTCATCGCCTTCGTCGCGCTGGACTCCTACGCCCTGCTGCTCGTGGGCGGATTCTTCCTCGGCATCGCCGGCACCGTGTTCGCTGTGGGTGTCCCCTTCGTGAACGCGTGGTTCCCGCCCGAGCGTCGCGGCCTGGCCATCGGCATCTTCGGTGCCGGCATGGGCGGCACGGCCATCAGCGCGCTGACCACCGTCAAGCTGTTCACCAACGTCGGTGACACGGCCCCCTTCTTGATCACCGCGTCCGTGCTGGCGGTGTACGCCGCCCTCGCCTGGACCTTCCTGCGCGACGCTCCCGGGCGCGTGGTGCCGACCACCAGTCTCGGCAGCCGGCTCAACGCCAACGCCAGGCTCTCCATCAGCTGGCAGGCCTGCATCCTGTACGCCGTCGCGTTCGGCGGCTATGTCGCGTTCTCGGTGTACCTTCCCGCCTACCTCAAGACCGCTCACGGTCTGACCCCGGCCGATGCCGCCAACCGGATGGCGGGCTTCGTGCTGGTCGCCGTGATCATGCGGCCGATCGGCGGCTGGCTGTCCGACCGGTTCGGACCGATCCCCGTTCTCGCCGCGGCATACGGCGTCGTGGTCGTCGGGGCCGGGATCTCGGCCGGCACCCCGCCCTTGAACGGCATCGGCACCGTAGCGTTCCTGGCGATGGCCGCGGCCCTCGGCGCCGGCAGCGGCGCGACCTTCGCCCTCATCGCCCGAGTCACCGACCCGAGCAGGGTCGGGGGAGTGACCGGCCTGGTCGGGGCCGCGGGTGGACTCGGCGGCTTCGTGCCGCCGCTGATCATGGGCTACGTCTACGGTCGCACCGACTCCTACGCGATCGGGCTGTGGATGCTGTCGGTCACCGCGGCGCTGACCCTGGTCCTGACGCTCACCGTCGTCCGCCGCACCGCCCAGGGGCAGGAAGCCCGTTGAGCAACGATCTCGGCATGGACGGCGCCCTCGCCGACGCCCTCGTCAAGAGTCGCCGGTTCTTCACCCGTGGCCAGGTCTCCGACGACCTGCGGACGCTCTCGAAGGTCGGGGGGCGTGGCGCCGACGACTTCTACCGCGACCGCTGGAGCCACGACAAGGTCGTGCGCTCCACGCACGGCGTCAACTGCACCGGCTCCTGCTCGTGGAAGGTCTACGTCAAGGACGGGATCATCACCTGGGAGACCCAGCAGACCGACTACCCGTCCGTCGGACCTGACTCCCCGGAGTACGAACCCCGCGGATGCCCGCGTGGCGCAGCGTTCTCCTGGTACACCTACTCGCCCACCCGCGTCCGCTATCCCTACGTGCGCGGCGTGCTGCTCCAGATGTACCGCGAGGCCAAGGCGCAGCACGACGGCGACCCGGTCCGGGCCTGGGAGCACGTCGTGGAGAACCCGCAGCGGGCCAAGGCCTACAAGTCCGCTCGTGGCAAGGGCGGCCTGGTCCGTGCCACCTGGGAGGAGGCCGCCGAGATCGTCGCCGCCGCCCACGTCCACACGATCAAGAAGTACGGGCCCGACCGGGTGGCGGGATTCTCGCCGATCCCGGCGATGTCGATGGTCTCGCACGCCTCCGGTGCCCGGTTCGTGAACCTGATCGGCGGCTCGATGCTGAGCTTCTATGACTGGTACGCCGACCTGCCGGTCGCCTCGCCGCAGGTCTTCGGCGACCAGACCGACGTCCCGGAGTCCGGGGACTGGTGGAACGCCGGCTACCTGATCATGTGGGGATCGAACCTCCCGGTGACCCGTACCCCGGACGCGCACTGGATGACCGAGGCCCGCTACCGCGGGCAGAAGGTGGTCGCGGTCGCCCCCGACTACGCCGACAACGTGAAGTTCGCCGACGAGTGGCTGCCGGCGCGCCCGGGGACCGACGCCGCCCTGGCGATGGCGATGGGTCACGTCGTGCTGAAGGAGTTCTTCGTCGACCGGCAGACGCCGTACTTCACGCAGTACGTGAAGACCTACACCGACCTGCCCCACCTCGTCCGCCTCGTGGAGGCGGTCTCGACAGACTCGACCACCGAGATGGAGTACACCGCAGGCAAGTTCCTCACCGCCGCCGATCTCCCCGGTCACGCCACCGAGGAGAACGCGGCCTTCAAGACCGTGCTGATCGACGCGCGGACCGGCGAAGCCGTCGTTCCCCACGGCTCCTTGGGCCATCGGTACGGCGAGGCCGGTGTGGGGAAGTGGAACCTCGAGCTCGGCGACGTGGACCCGGCGCTGTCCCTGCTCGAGACCGCCACCGAGTCGGTCGTCGTCCGGATGCCGCGTTTCGACACCCCGGACGGCGCAGCCGCCGACCTCCCCCGGGGCGTGCCGGTCCGCCGCATCGACGGGCACCTGGTCACGACCGTGTTCGACCTGCTCCTGGCGCAGTACGGCGTCGCTCGCCCCGGGCTTCCCGGCCAGTGGGCGACCGGCTACGACGATGCGGAGTCGCCGTACACCCCGGCCTGGCAGGAAGCCATCACCGGAGTCCCCGCCGACACCGCCGCGAGGATCGGGCGTGAGTTCGCGGCGAACGCGGAGGAGTCACACGGCCGGTCGATGATCGTGATGGGAGCGGGCACCAACCACTGGTTCCACTCCGACACGATCTACCGCGCGTTCCTCACCCTGACCAACCTCACCGGCTGCCAGGGCGTCAACGGTGGTGGCTGGGCGCACTACGTCGGCCAGGAGAAGGTCCGGCCGATCACCGGTTACACCCAGATCGCCAACGCGCTCGACTGGAACCGGCCGCCGCGCAACATGATCCAGACGGCCTTCTGGTACCTCCACACCGACCAGTTCCGCTACGACCAGTTCGGCGCCGACACCCTGTCGGCGACCACTGGACAAGGACAGCTCGCCGGCAGGTCCACGGCCGACGTGATCGCCCAGAGCGCGCGGATGGGCTGGATGCCCTCCTATCCGACGTTCGACCGCAACCCGCTGACCATCAGCGACGAGGCGGCCGCGGCCGGCAAGCCGGTCGCCGAGTACGTCGTCGAGCAGCTCAAGTCCGGGGACCTGGACTTCGCGGGCGAGGACCCGGACGCCCCGCAGAACTATCCGCGCATCCTGTCGATCTGGAGGGCCAACCTGCTGGGCTCCTCGGGCAAGGGCAATGAGTACTTCCTCAAGCACCTGCTCGGCACCGACTCCTCCGTCCGGGCCACCGAGACCCCCGAGGCTCAACGGCCCGTCGACGTGACCTGGCGCGAGGATGCGCCCGAGGGTAAGCTCGACCTGCTGATGTGCATCGACTTCCGGCAGACCAGCACCACGGTGTTCTCCGACGTCGTGCTGCCGGCGGCGACCTGGTACGAGAAGCACGATCTCAACACCACCGACATGCACCCGTTCGTGCACTCGTTCAACCCGGCGATCGCGCCGCCGTGGCAGACCCGCACCGACTGGGACGCGTGGCAGACCATCGCGGCCAAGTTCAGCGAGCTCGCCGCGACCCACCTCGGGGTCCGCAAGGACGTGGTCGCGGTCCCGCTCACCCACGACACCGCGGACGCGATGGCCAACCCGCACGGGGTCGTGCGCGACTGGAAGAAGGGGGAGTGCGAGCCGATCCCCGGGGTCACCATGCCCAAGCTGGTCGAGGTCGAACGCGACTACGGGGCGGTCGCCGCGAAGATGAACGCTCTCGGCCCGCTGGTCGACACCCTGGGTGCCACCACGAAGGGTGTGACCTTCGAGCTCGGCAAGCAGGTCGAGTACCTGCGCCGCAAGAACGGGCCCGTCCGCGGCGGCGTCGCCGACGGACGTCCCTCCCTGAAGCGGGACGTGGACGTGTGCGAGGCGATCCTCACCCTGTCCGGCACGACCAACGGCCATCTGGCCACGCAGGGCTTCAAGACCCTCGAGAAGCGCACCGGCGTCCAGCTGGCCGACCTGGCCGAGGAGCACGAGGGCAAGCAGATCACCTTCGCCGACACCCAGGGGCCACCGGTCCCCGTGATCACCTCACCGGAGTGGTCCGGCTCCGAAACGGGCGGCCGGCGCTACTCGCCGTTCACCATCAACGTGGAGCGCAAGAAGCCCTGGCACACCCTGACCGGGCGGATGCACTTCTACCTCGACCACGACTGGATGACCGAGCTCGGCGAGGGGCTGCCGGTCTACCGACCCCCGTTGAACATGGCTGCGCTGTTCTCCGAACCCGCCCTCGGCGACGTCTCCGACGGCTCGCCCGGCCAGGGCGTCGAGGGGCTGACGGTGCGCTACCTGACCCCGCACAACAAGTGGTCGATCCACTCCGAGTACCAGGACAACCTGTTCATGCTGTCGCTCTCGCGCGGTGGCCAGAACATCTGGATGAGCGACCGGGACGCCGCCAAGGTCGGGATCGCCGACAACGACTGGATCGAGGCGGTCAACCGCAACGGCGTCGTGGTCGCGCGGGCGATCGTGTCGCACCGGATGCCCGAGGGGACGGTTTACATGTACCACGCCCAGGACCGCCTCATCGACGTGCCGATCGCCGAGACCTCGGGCAAGCGGGGCGGCATCCACAACTCGCTGACCCGGCTGCTGGTGAAGCCCTCGCACCTGATCGGCGGCTACGCCCAGCTCACCTTCGCGTTCAACTACCTCGGGCCCACCGGCAACCAGCGCGACGAGGTCACCATCATCCGGAAGCGCTCGCAGGACGTGGAGTACTGAGATGCGTGTGATGGCCCAGATGGCGATGGTGATGAACCTCGACAAGTGCATCGGCTGCCACACCTGCTCGGTCACGTGCAAGCAGGCGTGGACCAACCGCTCCGGCACCGAGTACATCTGGTTCAACAACGTCGAGACGCGGCCCGGGTTGGGCTACCCGCGCACCTACGAGGACCAGGAGAAGTGGCAGGGTGGGTGGACCCTCGGCAAGCGGGGTCGGCTCAACCTCAAGGCCGGCGGGCGGTTCAAGAAGCTGCTGACGATCTTCTCCAACCCCAAGCTGCCCTCGATCGGCGAGTACTACGAGCCGTGGACCTACGACTACGCCACCTTGACCGACGCTCCCGCGCAGGAGCACACGCCGGTCGCCCGGCCCAAGTCGCTGATCACCGGCAAGAACATGAAGATCGAGTGGTCGGCCAACTGGGACGACGACCTCGGCGGCTCGACGGCGAACGCCCACCGCGACCCGATGCTGGCCAAGATCGCCGAGAAGGTGAAGTTCGAGTTCGAGCAGACCTTCATGTTCTACCTGCCGCGGATCTGCGAGCACTGCCTGAACCCGTCCTGTGCCGCGTCGTGCCCGAGCGGCGCGATCTACAAGCGCGAGGAGGACGGCATCGTCCTGGTCGACCAGGAGAGGTGCAGGGGCTGGCGGATGTGCGTCTCGGGCTGCCCCTACAAGAAGATCTACTTCAACCACCGCACCGGCAAGGCAGAGAAGTGCACGTTCTGCTTCCCGCGCATCGAGGTCGGGCTGCCGACGGTGTGCTCCGAGACGTGCGTGGGGCGGCTGCGCTACATCGGGCTGATGCTGTACGACGCCGACAAGGTGCTGGAGGCAGCGTCGACCACCGACGAGCACGGGCTCTACGAGGCGCAGCGTGACGTCTTCCTCGACCCGTTCGACCCCGAGGTGATCCGCGCCGCCGAGCAGGCCGGCATCGCGCGCGACTGGGTCGACGCCGCCCAGCGCTCACCGATCTACGCCCTGATCAACACCTTCAAGGTCGCGCTGCCGCTCCACCCGGAGTACCGGACGATGCCGATGGTCTGGTACATCCCGCCGCTCTCGCCGGTCGTCGAGGTGGTGCGCGAGACGGGCGAGGACGCCGAGGACAAGGGCAACCTCTTCGCCGCGATCGACGCCCTCCGGATCCCGGTCGAGTACCTCGCCGAGCTGTTCACGGCCGGCGACGTCGTGCCGGTCGACGCCGTGCTGAAGAAGCTCGCCGCCATGCGCAGCTACATGCGCGACATCAACATGGGCCGCGACCCGGACGGCTCGATCCCGGCAGCCGTCGGGATGACCGAGGAGGAGATGTACGACATGTACCGCCTCCTCGCGATCGCCAAGTACGACGAGCGCTACGTCATCCCGCCCGCCCACGCGGAGCAGGCGCACGCGTTGGAGGAGCTGGCGACCGAGTGCTCGGTCTCCGAATACGGCGGGGGCCAGCAGGACCTGTTCGGCGAGGGTTCCGGAGCCCCGACGCCTCTCGCGGTGGAGAACTTCCAGATGCTCCAGGCCCGGCAGACGTCCGACTCGCTGGCCGGTCCGGAGAACAAGTCCGGTCGCGTCAACCTGCTCAACTGGGACGGCAAGGGCTCCCCACCCGGGCTGTTCCCCGACAAGTCACCCGACAGGTCACCCGACAAGTCACCGGACAGGGGACCCGACTCGTGACCGCCCGACGCGCCGCCTCGGGGCTGTCCCCGACGCAGCTGACGATCGTGTGGCAGTCGGCCTCGCTGCTCCTCGACTACCCCGACGAGGCGCTGCTGGCCCGCGCGGAGCTGATCAGGTCCGCAGCCGAGGGCTTGCCGCCCACGGTCGGGGCGCCGATCCTCGGCTTCCTGGGGCAGCTGGTGTCGACGCCGTTGCCGGAGCTCCAGGCCGAGTACGTGGAGACGTTCGACAACCGTCGGCGCTGCAACCTGTTCCTGACGTACTTCGCCCACGGGGACACGCGCAAGCGCGGGATGGCGCTGCTGCGCTTCAAGCAGACCTACCTGGGGGCCGGGTTCGAGCTCGACGACGGCGAGCTGCCCGATCACCTCTGCGTCGTCCTCGAGTTCGCCGCCACCGTCGACCACGAGCTCGGCCGGGGGCTGATGCTCGACCACCGGGCCGGGCTCGAGCTGCTCCGCCTCTCGTTGCGAGACCTGGGATCCCCGTGGGCGGGCCTGCTCGACGCGGTCACGGCCACATTGCCGCCTCTGCGCGGCGATGAACGAGACGCCGTACGCCGCCTGGCCGCCGAGGGCCCGCCCGAGGAGGAGGTGGGGCTGGCACCGTTCGCCGCCCCGCAGTTCAGTCCCGGCTCGGTCACCGCCGCCGAGAGGACCCTGTTGCCCATGCCGTCGTTCCCCGGAGCCCGCTGATGGATGAGTTCCTGTTCGTGGTCGTCCCGTACGTCTGCCTGACCACGTTCGTGGTCGGGCACCTGTGGCGCTACCGCTACGACAAGTTCGGCTGGACCACCAGGTCGTCCCAGCTCTACGAGAACCGGCTGCTGCGGATCGGTAGCCCGCTGTTCCACTTCGGGATGCTCGGCGTGGTCGGTGGTCACGTGATCGGGCTGCTGGTCCCGCAGTCTTGGACCGACGCCGTGGGCGTCAGTCATGAGACCTACCACGTCGTCGCCGTCACGGGTGGCCTCGTGGCCGGCGTGATGGCCGTCGCGGGCATGGCCATCTTGATCTACCGCCGTCGCACCGTCGGTCCGGTGTTCTCGGCGACCACTGTCATGGACAAG
The DNA here is from genome assembly GCF_015352445.1 of Nocardioides agariphilus. Classification (GTDB taxonomy): domain Bacteria; phylum Actinomycetota; class Actinomycetes; order Propionibacteriales; family Nocardioidaceae; genus Nocardioides; species Nocardioides agariphilus. The sequence goes on along the minus strand of NZ_JADKPO010000003.1, from coordinate 33,624 downwards.
GTCATGTACGCGTTCCTGGCCGCGGTGATCGTCCTGGGTATGTGGAACACCGTCGCGGGGTCGATCCTGACCATCGGCGGGGACTACAACTACCGCGAGGGTGTCTCGGTCTGGTTCCGCTCGTTCCTGGCGTTCCAACCCGACGCCTCGCTGATGTCAGAGGCTCCGTTGGGCTTCCAGCTCCACGCGCTGGTCGCGTTCGGGCTGTTCGCTCTCTGGCCGTTCACCCGCCTCGTCCACGTCTTCAGCGCCCCACTCGGGTACCTGACCCGTCCCTACATCGTCTACCGCAGCCGCGACGACGACCAGCTGGGCAGCCATCGACCTCGTCGCGGCTGGGACCGGGTGGGTTGAGATGTGCAGCTACTGCGGATGCGAAGACGTGCCGGCCATCGCCGAGCTGAAGGCGGAGCACGAGTCCTTGGTCGATCAGGCGAGCCATGTCCGGGCTGCCCTGGCGTCGGATGACCGGGCCACCGCGATGCGGCTGGTCACCAGGCTCGTCGGGCACCTGACCAGCCACGTCGGACGCGAGGAGAACGGCATCTTCCGTGCGCTCCGGGAGAGTGGGGAGTACGGCGAGGAGGTCGACGCGCTCGAGGGCGAGCACCGCGAGCTGGAGCTGGCCATCGCCGGTCTCGATGTCACCTCGCCGGAGTTCGCGCCCAGGGTCACGCGGCTGCTCGCCGACCTCGACGTCCATGTGCAACGCGAGGAGCTCGGGATCTTTCCGGCGTCGGTGGTCACCCTCGGAGCGGCCGGCTGGAACCTCGTCGACGACGCCCACGCCACGACGCCCAGCTTCCTGTTGGATGAGGGGTCCGGGGCAGGGCCGCTGGAGCCGACTGCCACTCCCGCCTGAGGCTCATCGTCGACAGCGGCGTCACTGATCCCACCGATGTGAGGAAGACACCATGCAGAAAGAGTCGTTGACCGCGCTTGTCCGGCACCACCTGGAGACAGCCTCCACGGCCTCGAGCGGCCGCAGCGCCCACACCATCTACGGGGGCCACGAGCATGTGCTGCGCCAGACCCTGATCGCGTTGCGAGCAGGCACGAGCCTCGACGAGCACGAGAACCCCGGGGAGGCCACCGTCCAGGTCCTCCACGGCCGCGTCACCCTCCTGGCGGGGGAGAACCGATGGAACGGGTCGCCCGGAGACCTCATGTTCGTTCCCGACTCCCGACACTCCCTCGAGTCCGTCGAGGACTCCGTGGTGCTGCTGACCGTTGCCAAGAGGCGCTGACGACAGAGTCTCTTGGGACTAAGGGGTGCGGAGCGCCGTGACCCAGGTGAACTGCTGCTCGGCGCCGGCCGGAGTCCGGTGCATCCGCGTCTCCGCATGAGTGAGGGTGAAGGTGGGCGCGAAGAGGGCGGCGAGGTCGTCGGCCGAGTGGCGAGCCGTCGGCAGGCCTGAGCAGGAGGTGGGTCCGTCTGGCCCGAACGTGGCCAGGACGAGTAGTCCGCCGGGGGTGAGGGCGCGGGCGGCGAGGCCGACATACGCCGTCTGGTCGGCCGGAGCTGTGAGGAAGTGGAACACGGCCCGGTCGTGCCACGCGTCGTAGGTGCGCGCTGGCTCCCAGCTGAGGACGTCGCTGACGATGTAGCCCACCCGGCCTTCCGCGGAGCCGAGTCGCTCGCGCGTCACCGCCAGCGCCTCGTGGGAGATGTCGAGCACGGTGATGTCGTCGCGGCCGTCGGCGAGGAGCGCGTCGGGGAGCCGGGATGCGCCGGCCCCGATGTCGATCACCGAGCCAGGCTGTGGGCGCAGCAGCTCAACCGAGTGTGTGGGCATCTCCTCGAACCACGACACCGTGTGGAGGTCCCGCGAGGCGAAGACGGCGTTCCAGTGACCAGCGCCCTCGTCGCTCATGCCTTGCCTGCGAAGAAGCGGCTGAAGATGCCGGGCCTCGACTGGCGGGGGTGGCCGGCGCAACGCTCGGCGCGCGGGACGCGGGCGAGAACCTGCTCGACGTGCTGGCCGCAGCCGGCCCAGGTGGTCTTGCCGCACTGCTTGCAGCTGACTGCTCGGCACATGGTGGAACTCCTTGGGTTCGAGATGGTGCAGGAAAGGTGAAGGTGGTGTGAGGTGTGGTCCGGACGCCCGTGGGGGCGGGCGTCCGGACCACGTGCCGCGGCGCCGGGATACGCCTCGGCGGTCGAGGCGTGATCAGCCGTGCGAGAACGTGATGGTCGGCAGCACGCGTCGCAGCCAGGCCGGCGACCACCAGGCCGCCTTGCCGGTGAGGCGCAGCATGACCGGCAGCAGCACGAGCCGAACGAGGAAGGCGTCGAGCAGCACGGCGACGCCGAGCACGATGCCCATCTCCTTGGGGGGAAGCGGGCCGGAGAGCGCGAAGGTGAAGAACACCGCGACCATGACCGCGCCTGCGGCGAAGATGACTCGTCCGGAGTGGGCCAGCGAGCCGACCATCGCGTCCTTCGGGTCGCCCGAGTGCTCGTAGTGCTCCTTGGCCGAGGCCAGCAGGAAGACGGTGTAGTCCATCGCGATCGCGAAGATCATCGCGAAGAAGAACACCGGCGCCCACGCGTCGAGGAAGCCCTGGCTCTCGAAGCCGAAGAAGTCGGCGCCGATGCCCTCTTGGAAGACAAGACGAGCCACGCCGAAGGCGGCGGCGGTCGAGAGCAGGCTGGCCAGCGTGCCGAGCAACGAGATCAGCGGCGCCTGGAGCGCGACCAGCAGCAGCAGGAAGCCGAGCACGAGCACGACCCCGATGACCAGCGGTGTGGAGTCGTCGAGCTGTGTCTTGAGGTCGAGGTTCTCCACCGCCGCGCCTCCGACGAGCGCGCTCGACGGCAGCTCGGCGCGCAGCCGGGCGACGGTCTCGCTGAGCGCGGGGTCGGACGGGTCGACGGTCGGGACGGCCTGGATGAGGACCAGCCCACTGTCGTCGGCTGCCGGCGTGGGGGGCATCGCCCCGGCGATGCCCGGGTCGGAGGCGAGCTGGGTTCTCGCGGCGTCGGCGTCGGACTCCTTCATCACGATCTGGAGAGTGCCGGGCGCACCTTCACCGAAGGACTGCTGGACCAGGTCGTAGCCGATCCGGGCGCTGGCGTCCTCGGGCAGGACCTTGATCGAGGGCATAGCGGTCTTGAGGCCGATGATCGGTGCGGCGAGTGCCAGCAGCACGATGAGCGCGCCCAGACCCCAGACGACGGGGCGCTTCCAGAGTCGCTCGCCCCATGCGGCGAACTTCGGGGAGCGGTGCTCCCCGGTCCTGACCCAGGGCAGCGACAGCTTGTTGATGTTGTGGTCGAGCTTGAACAGCACCAGCGGCAGCAGGGTGAGCGTGGCGGCCAGGACGAAGACGACCGAGAGCATGATCCCGCCGGCCATCGAGCGGAAGGACGGCGAAGGCACCAGCATCACAGCAGACAGCGAGACCAAGACGGTCGCACCGGAGAGCAGCACGGCCTTGCCGGCGGTGTCCATGGTCTCGGCGATGGCCTGGAGTGCGGAGTTGCCCGACCCCATGCGGGAAGCGCGGTAGCGCACGACGAGGAACAGCGCGTAGTCGATGCCGAGCGCGAGGGCGAACATCATCGCGAAGTTCATCGCCCAGATGGAGACCGGGACGATCTCGTTGATCAGGACCAGCGAGCCGGCGGAGGCGACGAGGCCCGCGAGGGTCAGGATCAGCGGGAGGCCCGCGGCGACGAGGGCGCCGAAGGCGAGCACCAGGATCGCCATGGTGACGGGCCAGGAGACCATCTCGGACTTCAACATCGCCTTGAGGTTGGCCTCGTTGAAGTCCGACCAGAGCAGCGAGGAGCCGGTCGGGTTCACCTGGATGCCCTCGACCGAGAGGTTCTGGAGGTCGCCCTTGAGGTCGGTGGCGACGCGGACCATCTCGTTGGTGTCGGCGCCCGCGCCCGCGAGGATGATCGCGGTGCTGCCGTCCTGACTGATGGTGGCGCCGGGCATCGGCTGGATCACCTCAGCGATGCGGGGCTCGGCCTGGAGCATCCGGGTCACCTGGGCGAGGACCTCGGCGCCGGGGCCCTCGGTGACGGGGCCGTCGGTGGAGTGCACGACGACCTGGATCGCGGAGGAGGCGTTGCCGCCGAAGCTCTCCTGGGCCAGCTCGCGTGCCGCGACGGACTCCGAGCTGTCGGCCTGCCAGCCGGCGCCGGACAGGTTGTGCTCGACCTGGGGGGCGAAGGCGCCCAGGCCGACGATGAGCAGCAGCCAGATTCCGGTGACGAGCTTGGCGTGGTTGGTCACCCAGAGGCCGAGGCGGCCGAGCGGTCCGGGGCGGAAGCCGGGGGTGAAGTCGGGGGAGGCGCTCCTCGACGGGGCGGTGGTGGTGCTCATGGATGTTCCGTTCGATGAGGGTGGCGATGCATGGTGATCAAACGAGGGCGGGCACCGCGCGAGTGGCCGTGTAGGCGGCGACCGCGAGGACCAGGACGGTGAAGGCGCCGGAGAGGTGTCGGGTGTCGGCACGGTGTGCGATGCGGGCGCCGGCGACCGCCGCCAGGGCCGATGCGAGGGTGAGGACCAAGACGGCGCCCCAGTCGGGGGCGCTGCCCACGCCCGCCCGGACCGCGAGCGCCGTGGCACTGGTGATCGCGATGACCACGAGCGAGGTGCCGGCGGCGTAGGAGAGGGGGAGGGCGAGCCCCAGGAGCAGGGCCGGTACGACGAGAAACCCGCCGCCCACACCCAGGAAGCCGGTCAGCAGGCCGACGAGCGTCGCGGTGACGAGCACCTTGAGCGCCCGAGGGCACGCACAGGCGAAGGTGGGGCTGAAGGTGATGATCGGGTCGTCCAGCGTCGGTCGCGCGGCGTGCTGGGGGCCCTGGCGGCCGTGGCGCAGCTGCCGGACGGCCATGAGGGCGCCGACGAGCAGCATCAGGGCCGCGAAGGCGACGAGCAGCACGTCCTCGTCGACCCGTGCCGAGGCATTGGCGCCGAGGACGGCACCGCCCACGGCCACGAGGCCGAAGACGACCCCGCGATCCAGCATCACGTGGCCCGCGCGGCCCGCGGCCACGGCGCCGATGAGCGCCGTGATCCCCACGACGACCAGCGAGCCGGTCGTGGCCTGGGCGGGGCTCTGGCCGAGGAGGTAGACCAGGACCGGCACCGCCAGGATCGAGCCACCGCCGCCGAGCGCGCCCAGGCTGAGCCCGATGAGCGCCCCGGCGACGACCGCGAGGACGAGGGTCATGTCAGGCGCCGGGCCCGACCAGGTGCAGGCCGACAGTCTCGGCGTTGTCGAAGCTGTCGTCGATGGCGACCAGGGTGCGACCGTGGGCGTGCAGCATCGAGGCGGCGACCGAGGCGCGGTAGCCACCGGCGCAGTGCACCCAGACCTCGCCGGTCGGGACCTCGTCGAGGCGGCTCCACAGCTCATGGAGCGGCACGTTGACGGCGCCGGTGATGGCGGCGACCTCGTGCTCGTCGGCGCGGCGGACGTCGAGGATGACCACGTCGCGGTGGTGGCGGACCTGGGCCAGGTCCGCGAAGGTCGCGGTCGCGAAGCTGACCGGTGCCTCGGTGCTCCAGTCCCCGGGCCCGCCGGTCGCGTGGGCGGCCGGGCGGTCGATGCCGATGCGGACCAGCTCGCGCTGCGCCTCCGCAACGTCCTCGGCGCTCGCTCCGAGCAGTGTGATCGGGGTGCCCCAGGGGACGAGCCAGCCGAGGTAGGTCGCGAAGCCACCATCGAGCCCGAAGTTGAGCGTGCCCGGGGCGTGACCGGCCGCGAAGGCGGTGCGGTTGCGCAGGTCCACGACCCACTCGCCGGACTCGATGCGCCGGCGTAGCTCGGTGGCGTCGGCCCGCTCGGGCGGGCTCAGGTCGGGCGCGCTCGGGCCGGCCGCGTTGGCCGGCGCCATGTGGGCGTAATAGGCCGGCCACGCGCCGAGACCGGCGAGCAGCTCGCGGACATAGGTCTCCTCGTCCTGGGTCAGGACCGGGTTGGCCCGCTTCTCGCGACCGATCGTCGACGAGGTCGCGTCGGACTGGGTGGCGGAGCAGAAGGAGCCGAAACCGTGGGTCGGGAAGACTTCGGCGTCGTCAGGCAGCAGGTCGGCCAGCCGGTGTGCCGAGGCGTGCTGGTGGCGGACCAGGTCGTGGGTGTGGTCGGGGCCGAGCAGGTCGGGGCGGCCGGTTGCGCCGTACAGCAGCGAGCCGCCGGAGAAGACGCCCACCTCGGTACCGGTGCCGCTTGCGGAGCCCAGGTCGCGCAGGGCGTAGGCGAGGTGGGTGAAGGTGTGGCCCGGGGTGGCGAGTGCCGTGACGCGCATGCGGTCGCCGATCTCGATGACGTCGCCGTCGCTGATGGGGGTCCGCTGGAAGGCGACCTCGTCGGCGCCGTTGACCAGGTAGGCCGCGCCGGTGGCCTGCGCGAGGGCGAAGCCACCGGTGACGTAGTCGTTGTGGATGTGGGTCTCGAGGACGTGGGTCAGGCGCAGGTCGTGCTTGCTCAGGAGGTCGAGGACGCGGTCGATGTCGCGCTGGGGGTCGACGACGAAGGCGAGCTCGCCGTCGTGGACGAGGTAGCTGCGGTCGCCGAGGGTCGGGGTGTCGATCGAGACGACGGCCAGGGTGGGCGCGGGGGCGAGCGTCTTGGTCACGGCGCTCAGCCCCTGTCGACCCGACGGCCGGAGCGGATCCAGGCGCCGGTGCCGCCGGTGACGTTGACGGCGTCGAAGCCGTGGGCCCCGAGCACGTCGGCCATCGCGGCGCTGCGGTTGCCGCTGGCGCAGATCAGGTGCACGACCGCCGAGCGGTCGAGCTCGCCGAGACGGCCGGTCAGGTGACCCATGGGGATGTTGCGCGCGCCGGGCACGTGTCCCTCGGCGTACTCCGCGGTCTCACGCACGTCCACCACCACGGCGCCGCCGTCGATCGCGGTGGCGAGTTGCTCGATGTCGATCTCACGCATGTGATCGCCTTCCCAGCCCCGAGGGCCTCATTGTCGAGAACCCCCAGGGGGGTTGCGGGTGCAAGTTAGCATAACCCCCCAGGGGGTTGTACATTTGGCGGCACGAGGAGCCCCCAAGGGACCATCACGAGCCGACGGAAGGCAGGACCATGGCCGACGACACGCGATCCCGATTGCTGTCGGCCCTCGCCGCCACCACCGCCCAGGAAGGACAGGTCTGATGGACCTCGAGCCCACCGAGATCAAGTCGATCATCACCCGCATGAAGCGCGCCAACGGTCACCTCGCCAGCGTGATCCGCATGATGGAGGAAGGCTCAGACTGCGAGTCCGTCCTTACCCAGCTCGCCGCAGTCAACAAGGCACTCGCCCGCGCGGGCTACGCCATCGTCGCCACCGGGCTGCAGCAGTGCCTCAGCGCGTCCGACGAGGGTCTTGACGACGTGGATGTCAAGAAGATGGAGAAGCTCTTCCTCGCCCTGGCGTGAGGGAGTACGCACCAGATCATCGATCATGGTGAATCCAGCGCCAGGCTATGGGAGGTGCTCCACGGCAGTGGTGAGGAACCTGTCGACGTCCTCGGTCGTGAACTCGGGCTGAACGCCCTCGCCCATCACGATGTCGACCACCTGCAGCTCCATCAGGACCGGCCCCTGGCGCACCAAGGAGTTGTACAGCAGCCAGTAGGCCCTTCCGTCGGCCTCCTCCAGGGTGGTCAGCTCGCCGTAGCGGTCATCGCCCACATCCGAGATGGCCACCGGCTCGGACTTACCGGGACCCTCCTCGCCAGCAGGGATCTTCCCCTGGCAGGCCCGCATACCATCACGCAGCGCGTTGAAGGTCGACTCGATTTCCGCTGGATCACCGGACAGGAGGAACTCCTGGACGAAGATCAGGTGGCCCACCCGATCGCCCCCGGCCATGTCGATGGGGTTCTCCTCGGACTGGTCGAGCTGCCGGAAGGCCTGCCACCGCAGCGCTTCCGCGGCCGAGTGGGACTCGTCACTGGCCTTGGCGCAGAACTCGATCCTCGGCAGCATCTCCTGCTGGCTCTCGGGTACCACGCCGGGGGTCGCCATCTGGGAGTCCGGGGGCACGTTGACAGTCCACTGACCGTCGTAGTCGTCCTCCGTCACCAAGGCGGCGGCCAGTTCCTCCGCTGTCGGTACAGCCCCCTGCGACGACGTGGTGGTGTCACTGGACGAGGGCGACGCCGAGTTGGAGCCATCCTCCCCGCAGGCACCCAGCAGAAGGACCGCTACCCCGGTCAGTGCCACCACGAACCGGACATGGCTCATCGCGCGCCCCCTCTGCTCGGTGCTCCCCACACCTCCAGCCTCCCGGGCTCCATGAGCGTCGAGAAGGGGCTGACGACCCTGAGGACAGGGTCTTCGACCTCTGATCGCCACCGACGAGCCCCTCACATTCGTCCAGGCATCGCCGAGCCGCGAGGTCATCACGTCCCGTTTCTGGCCTGCCGCCGCAGGTTGAGGAGGAACTCGCCAGGGTCCGCATCGCCGGCGGCATCGGGAGCCTGCCGTCCCCGATGGCGTGCGGCACGCTGAGGCCGTCGTGATCGAGACCCGCGAGGGCCGTGGCGGCCGGGTCGTCCCACGAGGTCGTCACTTCGTCACCTGGACCCAGCCGTTGACGTAGGCGTTGTTGTTGATGGTGCTGGGTCCGTTGTTGCGTACGCACATGCCGACGTCGTAGCTGCCGGCTGCGAGGACGGCACTCGCCGAAGCGGCGTAGGCGGCGCGGTCGGCCGTGAACCGCTGGGTGGTGAAGCCGCTGCCGACGAAGTTGGTCACCGTTCCACCGCCGTCGGCGCGCCAGCACATGCCGGTGTCGGCGAACTGCGGGCTGCCGGAGAGGAGGCCGAGGCCGGCTGACGCGGTACCGCTCACGCGTGGGCGGGCCTCGGTCGTGGTGACCCGGGCGGTCGGCCCCGCGAAGGCGTAGAGCCCGCTGTTGCCCGCGATGCTGGCAACGGGACCGACGAACCCCACGACCTGGGCGACGCCGTCAGCACCGGCGGGCCCCGCGGCTCCAGGACTTCCCGGGGAGCCGGGGCTGCCGGCTGGACCTTGGGGGCCGATGGCGCCACGCAGGCCGTCGCGGGTGGTGGGGTCGAGGTCGGCGAGCCGCAGCGTCTGGTCGCGCACGTCGCGTGACCGGATGCTCCCGTCGGCGATCTGGTCGGAGCCGATGAGGCCGGCCGCGACCGCGCCGCCACCGGCTCCGAGCGTCATCAGCACGACGGAGGCGGCGACGCCGGTCGTGATGCTGGCGGTCCGGGTGCCGTCTGTGTCACGGGAGCGCGGTCGTCCCGTCCGGGACGAGCCGGCGCGCACCAGGACGGCCGCGACGGCTCCGGTCACCAGCAGGGTGAGGATCCCGGTCTCCCCGGTGAGGTACGCGAACACCCGGTCGCGGTCTCCCGCGGGGCTGGCGTCGACCGCCACTCCCAGCAGCTGGTTGAAGGTGGTGTGGGCGACCACGACGGGCCAGAGGCTTCCCGAGACGTTGCGCAGCCAGCCGTAGACGATGCCGGCGACGCTGAGGAGTGCCATGAAGACCGGGACGACCACCCAGCGACTTCCTGCGGGCACGTACGCGGTGGTCAGCAGGATCAGGGGGAGGTGCCAGACACCGTGCAGCGCCCCGACGGCAGCAGCGGAGCCCCACCAGCGTCCCGCGTCGAACCGGGGCAGCAGGTAGCCGCGCCAGCACACCTCCTCCAGCGTCACCAGGACGGCGACGATCGGTACGCCGAGGAGCGTGTGGACGACGACGTGGGGAGCGGGCGCCCAGTCGAAGGGGTGCACGAGCGCCGTCACGCCGTAGGACATGGCGACCACGATCGTCGGCAGGGCCACGGCGGCCGGCCAGGTGGCCAACCCCATTCGACCCAGCCCGAGCTCGCGACGGCTCGCGGCCCGCGAGTCGCGGGCGGTGGCGAAACGGATGGTGAGCAGCACCGCTGCTGCCGGGGTCAGCATCGTGAGCAGCAGCACCGCGTCCCCACCCGCGGGCGCCAGGAGGGCGACGCCCACGGCCAGACCGAGCGCCAGCGCGTAGCAGGTCGCGGCCTGCTGGTGCCGGGTCATGACGAGGCACCCATCGTGCGGGCCGCCGGCGCAAGCATGCGACGTACAACGAACGGGTGGTGCGCGGTCGGCAGCGCCACGGCGTAGGCATCCGACCACGTGACGTTCGACAGCGCTCGTGCGAGCAGTGGCGTCGTCGGGACGGTGACGGCGAAGACCGCACCAGGGCGGCGGATTCGGTCGACGGGCCTGTGATGCACCACCCCCGGCGCGACGGCCAGGTGGCTGGTGTTTCTTGCTGTACTCATAGGCTTCCTTTCCATACGCCTCCGTATGGAGGTTGTCCATACGGTAGCGTATGGGGATGACGAACGGGAAGCGCGAATCCTTGAGCCGGTCGGACTGGGCGGAGGCGGCCCTCGACGCCCTCGCCTCCGGCGGCCTCGCCGCGGTCGCAGTCGAACCGCTCGCCAAGGCCCTGGGAACGACGAAGGGCAGCTTCTACTGGCACTTCACGGACCGGAACGCTCTGTTGGCGGCGACGCTCGAGCTGTGGGAACGACGCGACACCGAACGGATCATCGCCGGCCTCGACGACACACAGGACGCGCCGGCCAGGCTACGAGGGCTCCTGAAGCTGGCGTTCGCCTCGGTCGGTGACGGTTCCGCCGCCGGCGCAGGGGCCGTTGAGCTGGCGCTGCAGGCAAGCGCCTCGCAACGGCTGGTTGCCGAGACCCTGAACCGGGTGACCAAGCGACGGCTCGAGGCCATCACCTCGCTGTACGTCGAGCTCGGCCTCCCGGCGCCGCGCGCCCGGGACCGTGCACTGCTGGCCTACACCGCCTACCTCGGTCATGCCCAGCTGGCGCACGCCACCCCAGAGCTGCTGCCGCGGGGACGGACGCTGACTGCCCACGTCGAGCAGATGGTCGACATCCTGGTCGTGCCCGGCTCGTCACCTGACACGGACGGCAGTCGTGCCGCATCGACAGGTCACGCGCGCCAATCGGATGCGCGATAGGACCAACCCGCCATCGAGATGCCGAGCACGGACACGCGGTCGCGACGGTCAGCCGGCAACCGCGCAGACATCGCTCGCCCCGATCAGAGGCACCACGTCCAGAACTGGCGAAGGGCCCTTGTGAGTATGAGTCGCAAGGGCCCTTCTGTGATCGGTACCGGTGACGTTTCCCGATCGGCGACTCTTGCCTTCTGGTCCCGGTGGCCTCGTCACCCTGCCTCCGCGAAGGGTTGCCCCTCCGTGTGGACCTTCTCTTCCGAGTCGTCCCGTTCCCCCTTGCGGGGGTTCGTGAGGACAGTTCTACGCCCCGGCCGACGGCCGCCGCTAGGGACTTTGGTCACTGGGTTCCTCGAAGCCGGGACCTTCAGCCCTACAGCGCCCTGGCCCCTCGGCAGAGACTGACCGCAAGGAGGTCGCCATGCCCGAGACCTGGACGCCCATCCACGCTGAGGTGCCGGACGTCGCTTCGTACGCCGAGGACCGGGCGTCCTTCACCTGGGACCGCGCTCGCGCAGAGCTCGCCGGGCTTCCCGGCGGTCGGGGCCTCAACATCGCCCACGAGGCGGTGGACCGGCACGTCGACGAGGGACGCGGGGAGGTCGTCGCGCTCCGCTGCATCGGTCTCGACGGTGCCGTCACCGACGTCAGCTACGCGCAGCTGCGGGACCTCACCGGCCGCTTCGCCCAGGTACTCACCGACCTCGGTGTGCAGCGCGGGGAGCGAGTGGCCTCACTGCTCGGCCGGCAGCCCGAGCAGTACGTCGCGGCGCTCGGCACCCTCAAGCGCGGAGCGGTGTTCTGCCCGCTGTTCTCCTCCTTCGGGCCGGAGCCGGTCCGGGATCGGCTGCGGCTGGGCAGCGCCCGGGTGCTGGTCACCACGGCGAACCTCTACCGGAGGCGGCTGGCGCACCTGCGCGACGAGCTGCCCGACCTGCAGGTCGTCCTGGTGACCGGCGGCGTCGAGGACCCGGCCACCGAGGACCTCGACGCGCTGCTGGCGGCTGCCTGCCCCGACTACGTCATCCCGGACACCGACCCCGAGGACCCGGCGCTGCTGCATTTCACCAGCGGCACCACCGGCAAGCCGAAGGGCGCGGTGCACGTCCACCAGGCGGTGGTCGCCCACCACGCCACCTCGACGTACGCCTTGGACCTGCACCGCGGTGACGTGTTCTGGTGCACCGCCGACCCGGGCTGGGTCACCGGAACGTCCTACGGCATCATCGCGCCGCTCACTCACGGGGCCACGCTGCTGAGCTACGCCGGGGAGTTCGACGCCAAGGCCTGGTACCGCACGCTCGCCGAGCAGCACGTCCAGGTCTGGTACACCGCGCCCACCGCGCTGCGGATGCTGATGCGGTACGGAGAGGAGCTCCCGCAGGGCTACGACCTCTCCGCGCTGCGTCACGTGGCCAGCGTCGGCGAGGCGCTGAACCCCGAGGTGGTCGTCTGGGGAGAGAAGGCGCTCGGCCTGCCGGTGCACGACAACTGGTGGCAGACCGAGACCGGCGCGATCATGATCAGCAACCACCGCGGCATGGAAATCCGTCCAGGCTCGATGGGCCGTCCGGTCCCCGGCGTCGACGCCGCCGTCCTGGTGCGCGGTCGCGACGGTCGGGCGGACGTCGCCAGTGGGGCGGCCCGGGTCGCTGAGGTCGGCGAGACCGGCGAGCTGGCGCTCCGCCCGGGCTTTCCCTCGATGTTCCGCGGCTACCTCGACGACCCCGAGCGCACCGCCAAGTGCTTCGGCGCCGGCTGGTACCTCAGCGGTGACCTGGCCCGCGTGGACGGGGACGGCTACGTCTGGTTCGTCGGCCGGGCCGACGACGTCATCAAGTCTGCGGGGCACCTGATCGGGCCGTTCGAGGTCGAGACCGCGTTCATGGAGCACCCGGCGGTCGTCGAGGCCGGGGTGATCGGCAAGCCCGACCCGGTGGCCGGCGAGGTGGTCAAGGCGTTCGTCACGCTGCGGACCGGCTTCGAGCCCACCGAGGACCTCCGACGCGAGCTGGTGGCCTTCGGCCGCAAGCGCCTCGGCGGGCTCGCTCCCAAGGAGATCGCGTTCGACCAGCACCTCCCGCACACCAGCAGCGGCAAGGTGATGCGCCGCCTGCTCAAGGCCCGCGAGCTCGGGCTGCCCGAAGGTGATGTCTCGACCCTGGAGGGGGCGGCATCGTGAGCAAACGCACCGCTACCGTGACCGCGCCGCCCATGCCCGAGGCCGCCCACGGGCTCGACCTGTTGCGCACCATGCTGCTGATCCGCCGGTTCGAGGAGACCTGTGCCGAGCTCTACAGCGCGGCCCGGATCCGTGGCTTCGTGCACCTGTACGTCGGCGAGGAGGCCGTCGCCACCGGGGTCATGTCGGCGCTCGGCCCCGACGACGCGGTTCTCTCGACGTACCGCGAGCACGGACACGCGCTGGCCCGCGGACTGCCGGTGGATGCACTGATGGCCGAGATGTTCGGCAAGGAGACCGGATGCAGCCGCGGCCGCGGGGGCTCCATGCACCTCTTCGACAAGTCCCGACGCTTCGTGGGCGGCAACGCCGTCGTCGCCGCCGGGCTGCCGCTCGCGATCGGTCTGGCGCTCGCCGACAAGCTGCAGGGCCGCGATCGCGCGACGGTGTGCTTCTTCGGGGAGGGCGCCGCCGCCGAGGGGGAGTTTCACGAGTCCCTCAACCTGGCGGCGCTGTGGCGGCTGCCGGTCCTGTTCTGCTGCGAGAACAACCTCTACGCGATGGGCACCGCGATCGCCAAGGAGCACGCCCAGCCGGACATAGCGCTGCGGGCGGAGTCGTACGGACTCGCGGCCTGGCCGGTCGACGGCATGGACGTCCTCGCCGTCGAGCGGGCCGCCCAGCGGGCCGTCGAGGCCATCCGCGGCGGAGCCGGTCCCCACCTCTTGGAGCTGCGCACCTACCGCTTCCGGGCGCACTCGATGTACGACCCGGACCGATACCGCGAGAAGGCCGAGATCGAGCGCTGGAAGGAGCGCGACCCGATCGACGCGCTGGTCGCGTCGATGCGTGCCGCCGGGCAGCTCGACGATGCCGGCCTCGAGGCGCTCCGGGACGAGGTAGCCGGGCTGGTCGCGGCCGCGGTCGACGCCGCCGACCAGGCGCCGTTCGAGCCCGTCGAGAACCTGACCCGCTTCATCACCTCGGAGGCCGGCCCGGAGGGAGGACAACGATGACCGCCACCCTCGTCGAGACCACCTACCGAGAAGCGCTGCGCGCCGCGATCCGGCAGGCGATGCTTCAGGACGAACGCGTCTTCTTGATGGGCGAGGACGTCGGCGACTACGGCGGCTGCTTCGCGGTCAGCCTGGGTCTCCTCGAGGAGTTCGGGCCCGAGCGGATCCGCGACACCCCGCTGTCGGAGTCGGCGTTCGTCGGAGCGGGCATCGGGGCCGCCATCGGCGGGATGCGGCCGATCGTCGAGATCATGACCGTCAACTTCAGCCTGCTCGCGCTGGACCAGATCATGAACAACGCAGCCTCGCTGCTGCACATGTCCGGTGGGCAGTTCAACGTGCCTCTGGTGATCAGGATGACCACCGGGGCCGGGCGCCAGCTCGCCGCGCAGCACTCGCACAGCCTCGAGGGGTGGTACGCCCACATCCCCGGGCTGCGGATCCTGGCGCCGGCCACCCTGGAGGACGCCCGCGGCATGCTGCCGACCGCGCTCCGGGACCCGGACCCGGTGCTGATCTTCGAGCACGGCTCGCTCTACAACATGAAGGGCTCTCTGCCCGACGACGCCGGCGCCGTCGACATCGACCGGGCCGCCGTGCGCCGCGAGGGCGCCGACGTCACGCTGATCACCTACGGCGGCACCCTGGGGAAGACGCTGGAGGCCGCCGAACTGCTCGCCGCCGACGGCATCTCCGCGGAGGTCATCGACCTGCGCACCCTGCGGCCGCTGGACGACGCGACGTTCATCGGTTCGGTGCGCCGCACCCACCGGGCCGTGGTCGTCGACGAGGGCTGGCGCAGTGGCAGCCTCTCCGCGGAGATCAGCGCCCGGATCATGGAGCAGGCGCTCTACGACCTCGAGGCGCCGGTGGCGCGGGTCTGCAGCGCCGAGGTGCCGATGCCCTACCCGAAGCACCTGGAGGATGCCGCGCTGCCGCAGGCGGCCACCATCGCGGAGGCGGCTCGGCGATCGATGCGGCCGGCGGCGGGCTGACCGATGGCCGCCTTCACCATGCCCTCGCTGGGCGCCGACATGGAGGAGGGCACGCTGCTGGAGTGGCTGGTCCATCCCGGCGACACGGTGCACAAGGGCGACATCGTGGCCGTCGTCGACACGGCCAAGGCCGCGATCGAGGTTGAGACGTTCCTCGCAGGGGTGGTGTCCGAGCTCCTGGTCGAGCCCGGGACGGTCGTGCCGGTGGGTGCCCCGCTCGCCACGATCGAGACCGAGGACGAGGCACCGCAGCAGCTGCCCCGAGCCGCGCCGCCGATGGAGAAGCACCAGGAGGCCGCCGTGCCGCCGCCCGCGCCGCTCCCGCAGGTCCACTCGCCCCTCGTGCGACGACTGTCCCGCGAGCACGACGTCGACCTGGCGCAGCTCCAGGGCACCGGTCGCGGTGGCGCCATCACCCGCGACGACGTCATGGCCGCGGTGGCCCGGACCGCTGGGCCGGAGACGGTCGACGCGACGCGCCCCCCGACCCAGGCGGTGCGGGCCACGCCGTACGCGCGGAAACTGGCCACCGAGCTCGGTGTCGACCTCACCGGGCTGCGTCATCCGGACGGCACGCCGGTGACCGCCGAGGACGTGCGCGCGGCCGCGGCTGCGCCGGTCGAGAAGGAGCCGGTCGAGACCCAGCTCGTCGAGACCCAGGTCCGGACGGCGCCGCCGCGCGAGGACCGGATGCGCTCCGCGATCGCGGCGCTGATGGCCAGGTCGAAGCGGGAGATCCCGCACTACTACCTGTCCACCACCGTCGACATGTCGCACGCCGTCGGCTGGATGCACGATCGCAACCGCAGCCTTTCCATCGCCGAGCGCCTCGTGCCAGCCGCACTGCTGCTCAAGGCGACCGCGCTCGCGGCGACCGAGGTGCCCGACCTCAACGGCTACTGGGTCGACGACTCGTTCCAGCCCGCGTCGGAGGTCAACGTGGGGATGGCGGTGTCCCTGCGCGGTGGCGGGCTGGTGACGCCCGCACTCCTCGATGTCGGCTCCCTCGAGCTGGGCGAGGTGATGGCGCGGATGAAGGACCTCGTCACCCGCGCCCGAGGAGGGCGTCTGCGCGGGCGGGAGCTGACCGAGGGAACCCTCACGGTGACCAACCTCGGCGAGCAGGGAGTGGAGGCGGTGTACGGCGTCATCTACCCGCCGCAGGTCGCCCTCGTCGGCTTCGGCCGGGTCGCCGACCGACCGTGGGCCATCGACGGGCTGCTGGGCGTGCGCCCGGTCACGACCGTGACCCTCTCCGCCGACCACCGGGCCAGCGACGCCATGACGGGGGCACGTCTCCTGGCCGCCATCGACCGACACCTGCAGCACCCGGAGGAGCTATGAATGACATCACCTCGGGCGAGACGGAGGCCCGCAACCTGGTGGCCGAGGCGATCCGCCGGATCGTTCCGGACGCCGACCTCGACACGGTCGGGGACGACTCCCCCCTGCGCGCGGAGTTCGAGCTGGACTCCCTGGACTTCCTGTCCTTCGCGGAGACGCTGGCCCAGCGCAGTCGCGTCGACATTACCGAGGGCGACTACGACCGGCTGGTCACAATGCGGACCTGCGTCGAGTTCCTCACGGGCGGCGACCGAGGCGGCCGGGGACAGGGGCCTGATGCCGAGCACGCGTGACCTTCTCCAGCGCTTCCGTCCGGCGCCGACACCGGGCGCGCCGACGGCGACCGGTGTGCCCGCGGACCGCCGCGACGAACGCGACGCGGAGCTTCGCCAGAGTTGCCGTCCTAAGTCGAGAGGCAACCTCTGACCACGGTCGGCGTCCTGCGCGGGCGATGAACTGTGCATGGCGGTGGATGCATGGCGGTGGGACGGAGTGGAGCACCCACCAGAGGTGAACACTGATGCGCGGACCTACAGCGTCACGACCGCTGACCCCGTCACGCGGTCGGCGGCCAGGTCCGCCAGCGCCCGCCCCACCGAGTCGAAGGCATAGGTGGTCACGCGGATGTCGAGGGGGATGTGAGCGGCCAGGCGTAGCAGTTCCGCGCCGTCGGCTCGGGTGTTGGCGGTGACGCTGCGCACCGTGCGTTCTTGGAACAGGTGTCGGTCGTAGTCGAGTGCGGGGATGGTCGACATGTGGATGCCGGCCAGGGCCAGGGTGCCCCCACGGTCCAGTGCAGCCAGTGCCGCAGGTACGAGCTCGCCGGCGGGTGCGAAGACGATGGCGGAGTCGAGCGGGATCGGCGGGGTTTCGTCGGCTTCTCCCACCCAGGTGGCTCCCAGGCTGAGGGCGAGGTCCTGGGCGTCTCGGCTACGGGTCATCACGTGCACCTCCGCTCCTTGGGCGAGAGCGATCTGGGCGGTGACGTGGGCGCTGGAGCCGAAGCCGTAGATGCCGAGCCGTCCACCCGGGGGGAGTTCTGCGCGCCGGAGTGATCGGTAGCCGATGATTCCCGCACACAGCAGTGGCGCTAGGTGCCGGTCCGAGACGTCGTCGGGTAGGGGGTAGGCGAATCCGGCGGGCACGGTGGCGTACTCGGCGAAGCCTCCGTCGGTGTCCCAGCCGGTGTAGAGCGAGGAGGGGCAGAGGTTCTCTGCCCCGGAGCGGCACCAGCGACACTCGCCGCAGGTGCGTCGCAGCCAGGCGATGCCCACGCGCTGCTCGAGATCCAGCCCGGTGACGTCCTCACCCTTGCTGGCGACGCGCCCCACGACCTGGTGACCGGGGATGACACCCCGGCTGCGAGGGGCGAGGTCCCCTTCGCACAGGTGCAGATCGGTACGGCAGACACCACACGCAGTCACCCGTACGAGCACCTCATGTCGCTCCGGGGTAGGGACCGGCCGGGTGACCGGCAGGAGGGGGCCGGAGTTGATCGGGCCTGGCCTGTCCACGGCCCACGCGGACATGGTGGCCGGGATCGTGGTGGGCTCCATCTCGGCTCCTTCGGGCGATGCACCAACAGTCGCCGTCCGGCCCCCGTCTCGGCAGGGCCCAAGGTCACTTAGGTGGTTGCTTTGGGTCCTGCCGGACCGCGTACCGCCTCAATAGCGTGATTGACCTCGGATCGAGGAGGCCGGATGAGCCAAGGTGACGCCGAGATGGTTGCGGAGCGATACGTCGAGTCCCGCCTGACCCATTCCGGTGCGGTGATCATGGTGGGGGAGCGCGCCTACAAGCTCAAGCGCCCGCTGCGCCTGGGATTCCTCGACTTCACCGATGTGGCACGCCCCAGCAGCTCCTGCGCGGCACGCGAGCCGACCCCCGCGAAAGGGTCGCTGCGGGAGGCGCGAGTCGGGGCCTGAGTCACTTCGCTGGTACTCCTGTTCGGTGTCGAGGTGAGCGCCGCCGGAAGGCGACTGCCTCGATCAGCTGGTGCGCAGCGAAGACGATCGGGAGAGCCGCCAGGGATCGTGGTCATCCTCGGGGGCGCTCGGGTCGCAGCCCAGAGTCCTTCGACCCGTCATGAGATGACCTAGGCCAAGCCACGGCTGCCGCACTTGCGGGGACGGCCGATGGTCGGCCCGTCATGGGTCTGCAGACCCTGGTGCGGCGTCGAGGTGAGGCGGATGGTGAGGGAGAGCGAGGTGTAAGGGGTGCAGGATGCGCCGTTTCCGTGACCGGGTCGATGCGGGGCGTCAGCTTGCCCAGCGCCTCGAGCACCTGCGCGGCGAGGATCTTGTGGTTCTCGGGCTGCCCCGGGGTGGAGTTCCGGTGGCGTTCGAGGTCGCGGGTGCTCTTCAGGCTCCGCTCGATGTCATCGTGGTCCGCAAGCTCGGCCTGCCGTTCCAGCCAGAGCTGGCGATGGGCGCCATCGGCGAGGGTGGGTTCCGGGTCGTGGACACTGGTGTGGTCACCCGGGCCCGGATCACCTCGGAGGAGTGGCGCACGGTCGAGCGCCACGAGCGAGGGGAGCTCGAGAAGCGGGTCGCGCGGTTCCGGCGCGGCCGTCAGCGCCTCGATCTGCACGGCCGGGTCGCGGTGATCGTCGACGACGGCATCGCCACCGGTTCGACGGCACGCGTCGCGTGCGACATCGCGCGACAGCTCGGCGCCGCGAAGGTGGTGTTGGCGGCACCGGTCGCGCCGATCGAGACCGCCCGGGATCTCACCGGCGTCGATGAGTTCGTGTGTGTCGACACGCCGGCGCGGTTCGGGTCGGTGGGTCAGTACTACGACGACTTCTCCCCGACCAGCGACGAGGAGGTGATCGTCCTGCTCGACGCGGCCGAACGGCGGCTTCGGGGTGTGGGTCGGGTGTCCATGGGGCTCGACTGCGACCTCGAGGTCGAGATCCCGGCAGGCCGTGTCACGCTCCAAGGCCACCTGCATCTGCCGGACGAGCCGCGCGGCGTGGTCGTCTTCGCTCACGGTAGTGGCAGCAGCAGACACAGCCCACGGAACCGTTTCGTCGCCTCGGCGCTCTATCAAGGTGGGCTCGGCACCTTGCTGCTCGACCTCCTGACACCGGTCGAAGAACGTGATCGGGCCTGTGTGTTCGACGTCGAGCTCCTCGCCGACCGGCTGGTGGCTGCGACTCGCTGGCTCCAGGCGAGGCCGGACATGTCGCTGGCGCGCGTGGGCTACTTCGGTGCCAGCACCGGTGCTGCGGCAGCGCTGACGGCCGCCGCTGAGCTCGGACAGGGTGTCGCCGCGGTGGTGTCGCGAGGCGGTCGACCGGACCTCGCCTGGGAGGCTTTGGCCGACGTGTCCGCGCCGACGCTTCTCATCGTCGGCAGCCGGGACCCGGCCGTGCTCGACCTCAACCGGCAGTCGCAGGCGCGACTCAGGTGCCCGAACCGGTTGATGGTCGTGCAGGGCGCCACCCACCTGTTCGAGGAGCCCGGGACGTTGGCCGAGGTGGCGATCCTGGCAACGGACTGGTTCGGCGAGCATCTCCTGACCGCCGAGGCGCCCGGCGTACAAGAGGCGGCGCGATGAGCCGCCGCAGGTACGACGCTATTGCTGCCGACGAGATGGCCCAGGTCCGGTCCATTGCGCGCCCGCTGACCCGCGTCGCCGACCTCGACGGACTCGTCGACAGGGTCGGCGGCGCCCGATTCGTGTGCCTGGGCGAGGCCTCCCACGGAACGCACGAGTTCTACGCGTGGCGGGCGGCCCTCAGCCGGCGCTTGATCACCGAGAAGGGCGTCACCTGGATCGGAGTCGAGGGGGACTGGCCAGACTGCTGGCGCATCAACGGTTGGGTCCGAGGCCACGAGCGCCAGGAGCTGACAGCCACAGAACTGCTCACCGGTTTTGAGCGATGGCCCACGTGGATGTGGGCAAACCAGGAGGTCGCTCAGTTCCTGGCCTGGCTGCGAGAGTGGAACCTCGGCAGGTCCGAGTCCGACCGCGTCGGGTTCTACGGTCTGGACGTCTACTCGCTGTGGGACTCGCTGCGGACAGCGATCTCGTGGCTGGAGGCGCACGCGCCAGATGCCCTCCCGACAGCGATGCAGGCCTGGCAGTGCTTCCTGCCCTACGGCGAGGACCCGCAGCGTTACGCGCGGAGCACCAGACTCGTGCCAGCGTCCTGCGAGGAGGACGTGGTTGCCCTGCTGGTCGAGGTTCGACGCCGAACCCAAGACGGCCTGGTCGATGAGAGCGCGTTCGACGCCGCGCAGAATGCCGAGGTCGCTGCCGGTGCGGAGCACTACTACCGGGCCATGGTGCGCGGGGACCGGGCTTCGTGGAACATCCGAGACCACCACATGGCCGACACCATCGACCGGATCGCAACACGACACGGGGCACGATCCAAGGGGCTGGTGTGGGAGCACAACACCCACGTCGGAGACGCCCGGGCAACCGACATGGCAGCGGCCGGCCTGGTGAACGTCGGCCAGTTGGTCCGCGAGCGCCACGCGGCCGACGGCGTTGCGCTCGTCGGCTTCGCTGGCCACCGTGGCACCGTTCTTGCCGCCGAGGGTTGGGGGCAACCCGAGCACGTCTACAACCTGCCCAGCGCCCGCTCCGACAGCCATGAGGACCTCCTCCACCAGGCACTCGGTCGGCCGGCCGTGCTGGCATTCGGCGACGACAGGTCCGGCCCGTGGCTGACGACGCGCCGCGGCCACCGGGCCATCGGTGTCGTCTACAACCCCCGGCGCGAGTCGGGCAACTATGTGCCGACCGTCATGGGCGGCCGCTACGACACGCTCATCTGGTTCGAGGAAACCAGCTCACTGCACCCCTTGCGCCACGAGCTGACGCCACGCGAGCCGGAGCTGGAGACCGAGCCCTCCGGATACTGACCGGCCCCGGCCGTGCGGGTGCCAGTTACCTGACGACTGCCACCGGGCACTCAGCCCGGTGCAGCACCTCCTGGGCCACCGACCCGAGCAGCATCTCGGCGAACGCGTCACGACCACGGGAGCCGACAACGACCAGCGACGAAACGGCACCGAGGTCGAGCAGCAGGCGATCCGCCGCTCCGGCCACCGCCATCATCGTGAGGTCGACCGTGTCGAAGTCAGCTCGGACAGCCTCCGTCGTCTCGGCGAGCAGCCGCTCAGCCTGCTCCGCGCCACCCGCAGTCCAGCGGGCGGCGGTTGGTCGCACACTGGCAGTGGCCAGGCTCGGTAGGCGTGAACGGCGACCACGGACTCGGCGGTGTCGCTTGCGCGCGTGCACGCGAATCGAAGCGCAGCCCGTGCACCTTCGGACCCGTCGATGCCCACGACGATCTGCCGGGCACCGGCTTGCCTCGGCGGACGGACGACGACGACCGGGCAGGTCGCGTGGCGCGCGACGTGCTGACTGACCGAGCCGATCAGGGAGCCGAGCAGGAGACCATGCCCGCGGCTCCCCACGACGAGCATCCCCGCACTCGCGGCCGCGGCAAGGAGCACCGGCACCGTCGGTCCACGGCGTACCGCAACGTCCCAGCTGGCCACGCCGGTCTTCTCGAGGCTGGTGAAGGCTCGCTGGTGCCATTCATCCACGAGCCGCTCGTCGTGCTCGCGGAAGTGGCCGATCACCGGATCCATATGGGTACCGACGATGACGACCTCCAGCGGCGCCAGGGTGTCTGTTGCCGTCCTCGCCGCCCAGTCCAGGGCCATATCGGCATCGGGGGATCCGTCGTATCCGACGACGATCGGCTTGGGCGTAGGGCTCACAGCATTCAGGATGCCGCCCGTGCGGCGGGATCCTAGGGCCGATAGGCGCAGGCATAACGGGTCGATGGTCTCGAGTGCCGGGCATGTTCACCCTCCGCCCGCGCATTTCCCGAACTCAGTTGCGCCGGGACCGTTGCCTCAGTGCTCGGGACTTTGGGCTCTCACCCCGCGCCCGCGGTGGGTCGAGCCGTCGGTTGGCACCTCGCGTCGCTGAAGCTTGAGAGCGTGTGAGGACGGTCGTCCAGGGTCCATCCTGCCGACACGACACGACGGCCTCGACCACCGAGCTTTCACCGGACACGCGTGATGAGTTGGCCGGGGGCGGCGAGCGAGGGGTCGCCGTCGTGATCCTGCGGTGTCGATCGTTTCGTGGGTCGACGAAGCCCGGCACCGCTTAGCTCGGAGGCCGGCTTGGGTGCGAGGGCGGTGGCTCTGCGTCGACCCAGATCGGTGGGATCATCGAGGACATGGACGCCCGCGAGTGGTTCGTGGCCGGCTCATCCGCCTTGGCGGGCGGCGAGTGGGCTGTGGCCCGCGACTGTTTCGAGTCGGCGTTGTCGCTTGAGGAGTCAGCCGAAGCGCTGGACGGGCTGGCGCTGGCGGTGTGGTGGCTCAACGATCCGGATGCTGCTCTGGAGTTGCGGGCACGGGCGTTCGCGCGACTCCGTCACGACGGTCGCGACACCGAGGCGACGACCGTCGCGATCTGGCTGGCGCGTCAGCACCGCAGCCTGTTTCGGCGTACGGAGATGGCTGACGGATGGCTGTCGCGGGCACGCTCTCTGCTGACCAGCCTTCCTGACGAGGGCAGCCTGCGCGGGTGGCTGATCCTGGCCGAGTCAGAGATCGGGCCCCCGCACCCACGCGCCGCCGACCCCGCCGACCAAGCGCTACGGATCGGGCGCGAGCGCGGTGACCGGGATCTGGAGATCATGGCGCTGACCCGCCGCGGTGCCTGCACGGTCACCGGTGGCGGCATCGCCGAGGGGCTGTCGGACCTGCACGAGGCGATGACCGCCGCAACCTCAGGCGAGGGCCATGACGTGCAGTACGTCGGCGAGGCGCTCTGCACGCTGATGGAGGTCGCCGGACTCATCGGAGATCCGGGCGTGGTCGAGCCCTGGGCGACGTTCATGGTCGGCTTCCGCTCCTCGTACGCGTTCGGGCCGCTGCTGCCCTTCGAGACGCAATCGGCGACCGATCTCATCTCCGCCTTCTGCACCGGATGCTGCGGAGGGGTATATCTGGTGACGGGACGGCTCGACGCGGCCGAGGAGCAGCTCGTGCGCGCCGTGGCGCAGATGGCTAGGACGGGCCTTCGACCGCGCTGCCTGCACCCGGTGGCCGACCTGGTTGCGTTGCGCGTGCTCCAGGGCCGCTTGGAGGAGGCAGAGACGCTCATCGCCGGCTTCGAGAACGACCTCGACTGCGCGCCGTCCGCCGCCGCCCTCGACCTGGCCCTCGGCCGACCACCAGGAGATCGTGCGGATCCTGCTTGCCGCGGACGCGGACCCCGGCATCACCGACCGGGACGGCGTCACCCCCCTGCAGCACGCCGAGCGCCGCGGTTACGACGAGATCGTAGAGATCCTCCAAGGCTGACTGCTGCGTGAGGCGAAGGCAGCCTGTTGCACCCGACAGGCTTCTTGGCACAACGGTGGTATGGTCCCGGCCATGGCACCGGTTGACGCGCGAGGAGTGGCGGTTGGACCGTCCCACGTGCTGTCGGGCGCCGCGTTGCTGGCCGTCGAGCTGAGCGAGATCGCCCGCGGGATTCGTGGTCTCGACATCTTGCGCCGCAGCGTTGACCGCGCCCCGCCGGCCTGACCATTTGCGACAGCATCTGACGCTGCGGTGATGGCATCGGCCACACCGCCTATGCGTGTACCCAGCGCCAGTGTCCTGCGCCAGCAGTCCGTGGCCAGTGCGTCGAGTGAGCTTGTCGCTGCTTGACGCCGCGGCCGTCAGCCGCGACCGCTCTCGTGCTGGGACCAGGGTTGTCCGCGCGCTTGGGGCTGAGAAGGCTCACCGCGACCGACCCACGTCGGCCGAAACGACACCTGACTCCCAGGTCGCCGCGAACTGATCGGTTTACCTGTCAGCGGTACGCCCACCGACAGGTGGTGCTGCTGCTACCTCGTATGTAACCGATCCGCCAGACAAGGTGACTGGCGGACCGGGGAAAGGACAGCGATGTCCAGCTGGGTCGGGCTCTTCGCCGCGGTCTGGTTCGCACGCGACGCTCACCTGATCGAGGAGACAGGTCGGAGGAAGCGTGACCAGGGGCACCAGAGGAGTGCTGATGCGCCTCCGCCCGAACGCCCTAGCTGGAAGCGTTGGGCGTCTCGAGACAACCCCACACGGGTCTGCACGGTTCCGAGCACTGGGCGCGGTGCCGAAGGACACTCATACGCGGGCGTTGCGGCCGGTCCGGTCGGCATGGACGACGTCGACGGGGCGGGCGACGCCAGACAGTCGGGATGGGAGCGGGTCGACCTGTTCTCGGCGAGACCGGGCAGGACGGGTTCACGCTTCGACCAGACCGTCGCCCTACCGATCGACGCGCCGGACGCTCTGGACGCGACGATCAGAACCCTCGTCCTCCGACTGAGAGCACTGCCGGAGTTGGTCGATCTCGGCCGTCGCTCCGCGTCGTACCGGCTGCGGCTGGAACGCACGCTGGCCGAGGCGATCCGCGCAAGAGCACGGCTGAAGGACGGCAGCCACGGCGAGTGCACGGTCTGTTCCGCACCGATCTCTTTGACCTTGCTGACGGAGAAGCCGTGGTCGTCCGCCTGTCTCCACTGCGCTCTCGACATCTGAGAGTCCACCCGGATCACCCCTAGTCCTATTCGCGCTTCGCGCAAACCCTGAGAAAGCTGGAGGAACTCATGACCATGTCCGCGATCCGAGCATCGTTCAGCGTCGACCCAACATCTGACTCGCTGATGGCCATCCGGTTCGAACGCGAGCTCCAAGAGGCGGCCGAGACGAGGCAGCAGCAGCTCGAAGGACTGACCAGCGCAGAGGCCGATGAGGTGACTCGCGCGCAGCGAGAGGCACTCAACCAGGTCCTGCTGGAGATCTCCGCTGCACGGCAACGACTCGCCGAGGGCACGTTCGGGTCGTGTACGGGATGCGCCCTGTCGATTCCGGTCGAACGACTCGAGATCAGGCCCTGGTCGGCCACCTGTGTCAGCTGCGCGCGGAGGTGAGCAGCTCGTCCGATCCGGTCGTTTGCCCGACCGCGTCATCCGAGCGTCGATCGCTCGGCCAAGCCAGCACTCGCGCGGCAGCACCCGCGCGCCAGCACTGACTCAAGGAAGTAGGCAAAAGCACATGACGCGTCTAGTGAGAAGTCACCGACGGCCGGCGCCGCCCATGCCAACCAGCGCGAAAGGCACGCGGTATCGCCGGAAGCGAGCACGACCAGTCGGCGCGGCTGCCCGCCCGCCCAGTGAGATCGCTGTGGTGGGGGCCGGGATCGTAGGGCTCAGCGTCGCCTGGTTCCTGCAGGAGCGAGGCGTCGAGGTCACGGTGTACGACGCCGATCACGCCGCCAGTGGAGCGTCCTGGGGCAACGCTGGATGGCTAACGCCGGCGCTCACCACCCCCCTCCCCGAGCCCGACGTGCTCCGCTACGGTCTCAAGACCGCGCTCCGACCAAGCTCCCCGGTCTTCGTACCTCCCCGCCTCGACCCTCACCTCTGGCGGTTCCTCGCGGGCTTCGCCGCCCATTGCACCACGCGACGATGGCAAGCCGGCATGACCGCCTACACGCCCCTCAACAAGCTCGCCATCCGCGCCTTCGACGACCTCGCCGATGCCGGAGCGACACCACGAGCACGACAGGCGCGCCCCTTCCTGACCTGCTTCCGCACGACGAGCGAGGCCGGAGACTTCATCGGCCATCTGCGCCAGATCCAGCAGGCGGGACAATCGGTCTACTTCGACTACCTCACCGGACCCCAGGTCCGAGGGGCACAGCCCGCCCTCAGCGAAGACGTCGACGCCGCCGTTCTCATCCACGGTCAGCGCTTCGTCCACCCGCCCCACTTCGTCCGCAGCCTCGCGCACTCGGTAATCGCGCGCGGCGGCAAGCTCAACGAATGGACCCGCATCGTCGGCATCGACACCGAAGCAACTGCCGTCCACCTCCTCGACAACGGAGGGGCTCGACACCGTCACGACGCCGTCGTCCTGGCCACCGGCGCCGCGCTCATCCGGATCGCCCGAGACCACGGCGTCAGACGACTGGTCCAGGCCGGTCGAGGCTACTCCTTCACCGCCCTCGGAGACGAGATCCCCCAGGCCCCCGTCTACTTCCCACAGCAACGCGTCGCCTGCACCCCGCTCCACGAACCTGTCGACCCCAGCGGGGTAGCAGCCCCAATCCTGTCCGAGCAAACAGGCGAACGGCTTCGCGTCGCAGGAATGATGGAGTTCCGAGACCCCAGCGAGCCACTCGATCCGCGGCGGATCCGAGCCATCGTCGACTCCGTCCGCAGCCTGCTCCCAGGTGTTGACATGGACCAGCGACACGACGAATGGGTCGGTTCAAGGCCATGCACCACCGACGGTCTGCCACTCATCGGGGTAACGAACTCGCCACGTGTATTCGTCGCGGGCGGGCACGGCATGTGGGGAATGGCTCTCGGTCCCGTGACCGGGAAGCTCCTGGCCGAACAGATCACCTCCGGTACGGTGCCCACGCCGCTCGCACCCTTCCACCCGCTTCGATGACAGAGACAGGTGCGCCACGGCGCGCACCGGGAAGGGAGGACGAGTGACCGTCGCCTGTGAGATCCATGGCCCTCCTGGCAGCCACAGTCGTGCGCGCATACCCGTCACACTCGCCGTGTCATGAGAACGGACTGGGGTTGGCTGACTCTCCCCACTGATGCGGCCGCCCGTCGGCTACTCGGATGCGACCTGGAACGGCTCCTCGACGGCGAAGTGCTACGTGCACGCATCGTGGAGACCGAGGCATACGACCAAGACGACGAAGCCAGTCACGCCTTCCGAGGCCAGACCGTGCGCAACGCCACGATGTTCGGCCCCGCCGGGCACCTCTACGTCTACCGGCTGTACGGACACCACTGCTGCAACGTCGTCACCGGGTACGCCGGGTACGGGCAGGGCGCACTGATCCGGGCTGTCGAGCCGCTCGAGGGCGCTGACGTCATGCAACAACGACGAACCGGGGATGAGAGGAGACTGGCCACCCCGCACCTCACCAACGGCCCAGGCCGTCTGTGCCAAGCACTGGGTGTGACCAGCTCACTCGACGGCCACCACCTGGTAGAAGACCCACTTCGGCTCGTGCAGCGACCTCCGCTCGAGTCCTCGCAGATCGTTGTCTCGACCAGGATCGGGGTCACCAAGGCCACCGAACGCCCCCGCCGCTTCCACATTCGAGACAACGCCTTCGTCTCACGCCGGTGAAGCCTCTCCCCACCGGCTCGAGTGAATCCGCACTCCCGCGGGAAGACCCGGGACAGGTTGAGCCTGACCACACCCTCAACGGTCCTGCTCTCCTGGCAATCGCCACCAGCAGGCAGCACGCGGCGTTCAAAGGGCCGACGTTCTGGGCCGCAGGAGGATGCGTTCGCTGGAGGACCGATGGGCCTCGAGCACGAGGTCGCCGGTGAAGTCAGGAAGTTGGTTCAACTGGGCCTGACGTGCACGTTCGGCTTCGTCGAGCGTCTGGTGGATGTGGCCGTAAGTGGAACGATCAGAAGTCTTGGAGATGGTCATGGCCGTACCTCGCATGTGGAAGTGGCGCGAACCCGCGAACGGGAACGCGCTGGATGGGCGCACGCATGCGCCTTGGGGTGAGGGTCAGGCGAGGCGAGGCGGTGCGCGGTCCACGCTGCGACGCAGAACGTCCAGTCCGCGCATGCCCCGGGCGAGCTCACTGAGCGCAATGGCCAGAAGTGCCAAGCCGCTGGGCACGTGGGACGGCTCGACCGAAGCCGGCTGGAGCGTCGTCGCATCCCCGATCATGCCGGGATCAGAGCAGGACCTCGAATTGGACTCGACCGCGGCGGCGGCCCCTCCCGCGGGCGGATCTGCTCTGAATCCCTCATGCGCCCAGCGCGTGGGGACGCCACCAGGCGTCGGGCCGAGAGGCTCGCCGCTGAAATGTCGAAGGCAGAAAACCCTCTGTAGGCGGGAGGGCGAGAGCCGGGACGGCTCGCGCCAGATGGCGACCTCTGCGGTGTTTGTCCGCGTTATGACTTGCCGTGGGTCGGCAGTCACGAAGTATCCGTGTCGATCGAGATGGAGTCGATCATGGCGGGCTCGAAGGCCGCGTGAAGCCTCGTGATGGGAAGGTGTAACGCCAGAGGTGGGTGCGGTCGTGCGTGATTCGGCCGGATCGAGGTGCGACATGGTGACGGCTATCTGGGACTGCTGCTCGATGAGTTGGTCTCTCTTGCACGCGTCGCTCACGTCGACCGAGACCGGGGACCACGTCGCGTGTGGGTCACCGGCCATCGTCATTTGCCGATCGTATGACTGGACGGGCGCATGCCTCGCCGGCGAGCGCAGCCGCGAGTTGCCTGGGCTCGGCATCCTGACCCTGCGCTCCGGGGGCGTCCGAAGTGACGGTCGGCCCTGCATCGTCAGCGTGTCCGAAGTGGCAATCTGAGGACTCGAGTCGCCGCCGGCTTGCGCGCCTGGCCGTCATGACGATGTCGGTCGCGATGCTAAAGATCCTCTCGACACGGTCGGGATCTGCCCAGTAGTGACTCTCGGCAAAGGCCATCCAGCTGTCCGGAGGAATGGTGTGTGACTCGGGGTACTCGAGCTCCGGCCATGTAACCGCCATCTCCATGAGTTCCAGAAGCACATCCTGGTCGTACTCAAGGGAAGTCAGCCTTCCGTGGTGAAGGTCGGTGGCTCCATCGAAGGCGCACGTAGCGCCACATCGCACGTGGCGGACCGGAACTGGAGCCAAGCGTTCGTCAGGCGGCGCGGCCGGTCCCTCGCGGTCAGAGCCAAGACCGGTCTGCGTTCCATGTCGATCCTGAGCCGCACGGCTCGGGTGATTGATCGCCGACACGGCCTGGTCTGTTGCGTGAATCGGGGTCGGACTGGAGCCCAGCGAGTGCCCGTTCTTGTCAGTTTTGACGACTGGCATGTTGGCCTCCTCATGCGCGGCACCGGCGGACTCCTTCGCCAGTCTTGGTACGACCGTAGGCGGATTCGACCTGCGCAAACACGACGGACGACGGCAGGCCTGCAGCAGGCTGGCTTGCCGGTCGTAGGCAACGTAGCGATGCTTCGGCTCGGCTCATGCAGCGCACGGCCGACTGCCAGCGAGGGTGAGCTCGCGAGTCAGTGAGGAGGACTCTTCACAGGCGATCGACCGGAACCTGGCGGGATCAGCCGTAGAGGGTCGTGAAGTTGTCTCGCAGGACCATCCGGCCGAGCTCCCCGTCACCAGTGGCCGCCCGGAGGCGTGCGAGCTCGCCGGCGTGATCGCCCCACGGCTCGTCGCTGGCGAAGAGCAGTCGGTCCTGTCCGATCCCACGCCGCTCGATCTCCTGGGCCAGCCAACGGGGGGCGAAGCCTACGGCCCAGCTGGTGTCGGTGTAGACCTGCTTGCCCGCCTCGATCCAGTCGAAGAGGCGGCTCCCGATCAGCTTGATGTGCGCACTCACACCGCCGCCCAGATGGACAAGGTGGATCTTGACGTCGTCTGCGTAGCGGTCGACGAGCAAACCGATCTGGTCGATGTCGGAAGCGCCGCCAGATGACGTGTGAATGTGTACGACGAGTCCATGGGCGCGTGCCGCGTCGAAGATCTGGTCCAGTTGTGGGGCACACGCCGGGTCATCGACCTGTCCACCAAGCAGGAAGCTCGTCTTGAGGACCTTCACGCCCTTCTCGCCGGCGTGGGCAAGTGCGCCCACATTGAGTTCCGCGTCCTGTGGCCTGGGCGACACCCACAGCCCACAGCTGACTCTGTCATCGGCCGCTGCGGCCTCCAGTGCGAGTTCGTTGAAGGAGAACGACACGGAGGCGTCGGGGACGCCGTAGTTGGGCATGACCAAGGCTCGCTCGGTGCCCTCTGCGTCGAGGTCGGCGAGGAAGTCCTTGACGGTGCCGCGAGCCGAAATGTCGGGGTTGACCGGCGGGCCGCCGTAGAACGGGAAGGCCGGAAGGAGGCCGATGTGACGGTGGGCGTCGTTGACGAGTTGGGAGGCCATATTGCGTTACTATACTACGGATTCATATCGGATAGTAGGTAGACTTCGGGAGGGGCCTGTCATGAATCGCGGAGTGCGACCCACAGAAGGCGAGCCTCGCCCTTGCCCTCGTTGACCCAGTGATGGGCCTGATCGCCCATGAAGTGGAGGGCATCGCCTGGCCCGACCTCGTGGCGTGTCCCCGCGATGTCGAAGGTCATCGTGCCTTCGAGCATGAAGACCAGCTCCTCACCCGCGTGGGCGAGCGGCTTGTCGCCACTGTCTGCGCCGGGGTCGACCGTGGCGAGCGCCGCTGCACTGCGGAAGGGGGCATAGGGGCCGGACACGCCGGCCAGGGTCAGACCCGCGTGCGGGGTGTACACGGCCGGGCGGTCCGAGGCTGGTGTGAACGCAACCGGGTCGGGGCGACCATCCTGCTCGACGAAGAAGGTCACCGGGCGGTCGAGAGCCGATGCCACCTTGAGCAACGTGGTGATGGTGGGCACCATGTCGTTCCTCTCGATCTTGTGGATCGCAGCGGCCGACACCTCGGCCTTGACCGCGAGCTGCTGCAGCGAGAGCCGCTGCTCCTGGCGAAGCCTCTTCACCTTCGGGCCGATAGAGCTGACGATCTCGTCGACGTTCTCCTCCATGCGGACCGAAGTCGCAGAGGCGGGTTTGGTCTTGGTCATGTCCTCTATCCCCTTGACGCTTTGGCGGCATGCAATATAGTAAACGAAAGTCAACCATGGTGGGCGATTTTTGGGGCGCTCACCTCCAGACGGAGGACCGTAGTGACGCGCAGGATCGTAGTCGTCGGTGGCGGAGCGGCCGGGATGGGCGCGGCGGGTGGGATCAAGGCCGTCGATCCCGGATGCGAGGTGACGGTCTACACCGGCTTCGACGACGTCGCCTACAGCCCTTGCGGGATTCCCTATGTGCACGGCAAGGAGATCGACAGCTTTGAGCGGCTGTTCCTCGCCTCCAAACAGGCGTACGTCGATGCCGGGATCGACGTCCACTACAAGGCCGACGTCACGAAGGTCGACGTGAGTCGCAAGGTGGTCGAGGTCGCGCTGGAGGGTGAGGTCTCGTGGGACACCCTGGTGCTCGCGACCGGGTTCAACTACGCGGACCCTGGCGTTCCCGGTGGGGACCTCGGGGGCCTCTACTACGTGAAGAACATCCGTGAGGCCATCGAATGGGACAAGGTCCTCGACGCGGTCAAGTCGGCGGTCGTGATCGAGGCATCGCCACTCGGGGTGGAGATGGTGACGGCGCTCGCGCACCGCGGCATCGAGACGCACCTGGTCGATCCGAGTCCGTGGCCGATGTCGGAGGTCGCCGATCCCGACATCATGGAGCCGGTCGAGGAGTCGTGGCGCGAGCTCGGGGTCATCACGCACTTCAACACCACGCTGGAAGCCTTCCTCGGCGACGACCGGGTGCAGGCGGTGCAGACCTCCGAGGGCGAGATCAAGGCCGACCTCGTGGTGGTCTGCACCCACAAGGAGCCGAACAACACCCTCGGGGTGTCGGCCGGCCTCAAGATCGGCTCCACGGGCGGGTTCATCGTCGACGAGCGGATGGCGACCTCCGCCCCGGGGGTGTTCGCGGCCGGCGACTGCACCGAGATCCCGAACGGGCTGACCGGCGTGCCACTCCAGGGACTCACGGGCAGCCACGCCTACGCGCAGGGCAAGACCGCAGGCATCAACGCCGCAGGTGGCTCACGGGCCTACAGCGCCGTCTACGTGCCATGGGGTACGGCGGCGGGCAAGTGGATCATTGGCGGCGCATCCCTCGGTGAGACCACGGCAACCGCGCTCGGGATCCCCTACGTCGTGGGGAGCGCGCAGGGCATCTCGCGAGCCCGTTACTACCCGGGTGTCAAGCCGGTCAAGGTCAAGCTATTGGCCGAACCGGGGAGCCTGCGACTCCTCGGCGCCCAGATGGTGGGCGGGGAAGGCATCAAGGAACGCGCCGACTTCCTCGCGGTGGCCATCAAGTTCGGCCTGACCCTGCACGACCTGGCCACCATGGAGAACGTCTACTCGCCGGCCATCGGCGCACTCAACGAGCCCATCGTCGTAGCCGCCCAGAGTGGCCTCGACGCCGCGCGGAAGAGCTGACGATGTCCTTCTCCCGTTGGCTTCGGAGCAACGCTGAGCACTACCTGCTGATCGCGGCGCAGGAGCGGGTCGCCCGCCAGCACGGAGCGCGAGCCCCCAGACCTCCGCGCGGGCTACGCGAGGTGTTCTGGCTCCGCGTCTTCGCCCCGATCTACCGGATGCTCCCCTGGCCACTGCGCCACAAGATCATGCTGTCGATGCCTGGAAGCCACCGTCGTCAATGGGCGCCGCCCCCGCAGGCTCACGGCTCAGCCGTGCCACCTCAACTCCGAGCACATCAATCCAACTAGAGAAGGAGTCCGGCAATGGCAAACATCGTGGGTGAGCGCGTCAAGAAGGGCGACGCGATCGTCGACTACGACGACAAGGTCTTCGAGGACATCCAGGCGGAGCCAGGAGACAGCGCGTACATCCTGATGCACACCGTCCCCTTCGAGGGGTCCGTGGGACTGGTGAACATGCTGACCGCGACCCGCATCAACCGAAAGGGCTTCGACACGCACCTGGTGCTCTACGGCCCGGGCTCCTTGATGGCCTCGGCCTCGCGCGGCTACCCCAAGGTCGGTGACGAGGCGTTCCCCGGCGCCCTGGGCTACAACAAGCAGCTGCAGACGTTCATGGACGAGGGCGGCCACGTCTATGCATGCAGGTTCTCAGCCGCGGCGCTCTACGGCATGCGGGAGATCGACATGATGGAGGGCGTGAAGCCGATCAACCCGCTCGACGTCCTGGATGCGGTGCTGACCGCCCGCCGCGCGGGCGCCCTGATCATGCAGACCTGGACAGTCTGAACAACCACTCGCTGGCCGTCACCTCGCTGGCCGTCACCTCGCTGGCCGTCACCACACGGGTGGCGGCCAGCGAGCCCGTCAGAGCGACATCTCGCCGTACAGGCGGGCGTGCTCCTCGGCGGCACGCTGCCAGCTGAACGCCGGGATCAGCTCACGACCACCTCGCACCAGGGTCTCCCGCAGCCCACCGTCACCGGCCAGCCTGCGCATACCTGCCGCCAACGACTCCGGATCGCCGGCCCG
>NZ_JADKPO010000002.1 GCF_015352445.1 Nocardioides agariphilus | reverse complement strand
AACGACGAAGCACGAGGCGCCCGCCCCGAGCGATCGGGACGGGCGCCTCACCCTGCCACTTGACAGGAATCGCCTACATATCAGCTGCAGCCGCTGGTGCTGCCGCAGCCCTCGCACACGTAGCAGCTGCCCGCGGGACGCATCTTGGTGCCGCAGGTCATGCAGAGCGGGGAGTCGACGGCGGTGCCGGTGATCTTCTCCAGGAGCTCAGCGGAGGTGTGGGCCTCCTTCACCGCGGCCTGAGGGGCCTCGGGCGCCGGCGCCTCGTCGGCCGGGGCGTCCTCGACGATCGTCGCCTCGACGGGGACGTCGGCCTTGAGGGACTCGGCCTCGCTGATCGCGAGGGCCTCGTAGCTGCCGGTCTCGAGGTAGCGCTGACGCTCCTCGGCGGAGTAGATGCCGAGCATCGAGCGGTCCTCGAAGGACAGGTAGTCGAGAGCCAGGCGGCGGAAGATGTAGTCCATGATCGACTTCGACATCCGCACGTCGGCGTCGTCGGTGAGGCCCGCGGGCTCGAAGGACAGGTTGGTGAACTTCGAGACGTAGGTCTCCAGCGGGACGCCGTATTGGAGCCCGATCGAGACCGCGATCGAGAAGGCGTCCATCACACCGGCCAGGGTCGAGCCCTGCTTGCCGAGCTTGAGGAACACCTCGCCCAACTGGCCGTCGTCGTGCGCTCCGGAGGTCATGTAGCCCTCGGCGCCACCGACGGTGAACGACGTCGTGCGCGAGGTGCGCGACTTCGGCAGGCGCTTGCGCGTCGGGCGGTAGACGACCACCTCCTTGACCTCCGTGACCGGCTCGACCGACGAGGAGGTCGCGCGGGCCTGGTCGGCCTTGGAGGAGTCCGACTTGCCGTCGGCCAGGGGCTGGCCGACCTTGCAGTTGTCGCGGTAGACGGCGGTGGCCTTCAGGCCGAGCTTCCACGACTGGAGGTAGATGTCCTCGATCTCCTCGACCGTCGCGGTCTCGGGGAGGTTGACGGTCTTGGAGATGGCGCCCGACAAGAAGGGCTGGGTGGCCGCCATCATCCGGACGTGGCCCATCGGCTTGAGCGCCCGGGCGCCCATCGCGGTGTCGAAGATCTCGTAGTGCTCGGTCTTGAGACCAGGCGCGTCGATCACGTGGCCGTGCTCGGCGATGAAGGCGACGATCGCCTCGACCTGCTCCTCGGCGTAGCCGAGCTTGGTCAGCGCCCGCGGGATGGTCTGGTTGACGATCTGCATCGAACCGCCGCCGACGAGCTTCTTGAACTTCACCAAGGAGAAGTCGGGCTCGATGCCGGTGGTGTCGCAGTCCATCATGAAGCCGATGGTGCCGGTGGGTGCGAGCACCGAGGCCTGGGCGTTGCGGAAGCCGTTGGTCTCGCCGAGCTTCTGGACCTCGGCCCACGCCTGGGTGGCCAACTTGTGGACCTGCGCGTCGGCGATGCCGAGCGTGCGGACCGCGTCGTTGGCGGCCTGGTGCTTGCGCATCACGCGCTTGTGGGCCTCGGCGTTGCGGGCGTAGCCGGCGTAGGGGCCGACGACGCCGGCGAGCTCGGCCGAACGACGGTAGGAGACACCGGTCATCAGCGAGGTGACGGTCGCTGCCATCGCGCGGCCGCCGTCGGAGTCGTAGCCCAGACCCATCGCCATCAGCAGGGCGCCCAGGTTGGCGTAGCCGATGCCGAGCTGGCGGTAGTCGACGGTGGTCTTGCCGATCGCCTCGGTCGGGAAGTCGGCGAAGCAGATGGAGATGTCCATCGCGGTGATGATCACCTCGACGGCCTTGGCGAACAGCTCGGCGTCGAAGGTGTTGTCGTCCTTGAGGAACTTGAGCAGGTTGAGCGAGGCCAGGTTGCACGAGGAGTTGTCGAGCGACATGTATTCGGAGCACGGGTTGGACGCGGTGATGCGGCCCGTCTCGGGGTTGGTGTGCCAGTCGTTGATCGTGTCGTCGTATTGCAGACCCGGGTCGGCGCACTCCCAGGCCGCCTTGCTGATCTTGCGGAACAGCTCGCGGGCATCGACGGTCTCGATGACCTCGTGGGTCATCCGTGAGCGCAGCCCGAACGAGGTGCCCTCCTCGACCGCGCGCATGAACTCGTCGCTGACGCGAACCGAGTTGTTGGCGTTCTGGTATTGCACCGAGGTGATGTCGTGGCCGCCGAGGTCCATGTCGAAGCCGGCGTCACGCAGTGCGCGGATCTTGTCCTCCTCGCGCGCCTTGGTCTCGACGAACTCGACGATGTCGGGGTGGTCGACGTCGAGGACGACCATCTTGGCCGCGCGACGCGTGGCGCCACCGGACTTGATGGTGCCTGCGGACGCGTCGGCACCGCGCATGAAGGAGACCGGGCCGCTGGCGGTGCCGCCCGAGGACAGCAGCTCCTTGGAGGAGCGGATGCGCGAGAGGTTGAGGCCGGCACCCGAACCGCCCTTGAAGATGAACCCCTCCTCCTTGTACCAGTTGAGGATCGAGTCCATCGAGTCGTCGACCGAGAGGATGAAGCACGCCGAGACCTGCTGGGGCGACTTGGTGCCGACGTTGAACCAGACGGGGCTGTTGAACGAGAAGTACTGGTTGACCAGCAGCCAGGTCAGCTCGTGCTCGAAAACCGTCGCGTCGGTCGGCGTCGCGAAGTAGCCGTGGTCGAGGCCGCCCTTGACGTAGGTCGACACGACGCGGTCGATGAGCTGCTTGAGGCTCCACTCGCGGACGTCGGTGCCGACGGCGCCGCGGAAGTACTTGGTGGTGACGATGGTCGAGGCGTTGACCGACCAGGTCGAGGGGAACTCGACGCCGCGCTGCTCGAAGACGGTCTCGCCGGTCTTCCAGTTGGTCTGGACGACGTCGCGCCGCTCCCAGGTCAGCTCGTCGTAGGGGTGAACTCCGTCGGTGCTGAAGACGCGCTCGATGGTCATACCGGCTGCCTT
Source organism: Nocardioides agariphilus (assembly GCF_015352445.1). Taxonomy (GTDB): domain Bacteria; phylum Actinomycetota; class Actinomycetes; order Propionibacteriales; family Nocardioidaceae; genus Nocardioides; species Nocardioides agariphilus. The sequence continues at coordinate 239,384 of NZ_JADKPO010000002.1, read as the reverse complement.
GCCAGCGATGCCAGCGCTCTTGGCAGCCCCACTCACGGTCTCGGTCATATGCCTGTGCTCCTCGGTCCCACTCGGTGTCGGTCCCTGCTGAACATTCTTGCTGGCACCACCGACACTGCCGCAGGGATGCAGTGGGGTGCCCTGATCTGGGAGAGGTGATGCGCCCGGTACGCCGCTTCCCCACGACGTACCGGGCGGTCCTTGGTCAGCCGCTGGGGGCTGGGGTGACGAGCAGCTGCTCGAGGGGAGCTGCGTGGTGGCGCCTGAGGTCGGCGATCTCGGCCTCGAAGTCGTCGGCAGAGGCGAACTGCTTGTAGACCGAGGAGAACCGCAGGTAGGCGACGTCGTCGAGGTCGCGCAGCGGGCCCAAGATCGCCAGGCCGATCTCGTGGGCGGGCACCTCGGCAGCGCCGGACTGGCGCAAGGAGTCCTCGACCTGCTGGCCCAGGCACGCCAGGTCGTCCTCGGTGACCGGCCGGCCCTTGCAGGCCTTGCGCACTCCGGCGACGGCCTTCTCGCGGTCGAAGGGCTCGGACGCGCCGGACCGCTTGACCACGCTCAGCTGGGCCAGCTCGACGGTCGTGAACCGCTTGTTGCAGGCCGAGCAGGACCGGCGGCGGCGGATGGAGGTGCCGTCGTCGGCGACGCGGGAGTCGATCACGCGGGTGTCGGTGTCGCGGCAGTAGGGACAGTGCACGACGACTCCTCTCGCGTGTCGAAGGGCGCGTCAAGGCGCGCCACAAGAGCCTCTGACAGGCTGTGGATAACTGGGCGGTGATGGTGGATCGGAGGCTTGGACCTGTGGGGTCCGAGCGGCCCGCTGTGGATGTGGTGTGGATAACTACATCCGTGTAGTTCGACTATATGTTGGGGTGCGGGGTGTGACAAGCCCCTAGATAGGCCACTTTCGCTGAACCCGGTGCAGCACCCGCATCCGCCCAGGTCAGAGGGTGGTCCAGACGGGTCGGGCCCGGCGTGTCGGGTCCTCGGCAAGCCCGCTCGGCCCGCTCGGGCCATGGGTCAGAATGGCCCGATGGAGTCGTCGGGCAAGCACGCGGGAAAGCGGCGTGCCGAGCCCGGACATCCCGCCCAGCACTCGCAGCCGGCCGTCACACAGCCCCCAGCCGGTGGCGCTGCGCCCTCCCGGTCGCGAGCCAAGCTCCTGCTGCTCGCCGTCGGCGTCACGCTGGCGGTGGTCGCGTGGGGCTACCTGGTCTACGCGGCCATCGACTTCGGGGCCAGCGCCCGAGCCGGGCAGAGCGGCTCGTGGGCGTTGCTCGCGCTGGCCTCGCTCGGGGCGGTGGCCTGCCTGTTCGTGGGCCTGCTGCTGGTGGCCCGACTGCTGCGGATGCTGGGGCTCCTCAAGGGCGATGCGCCCAAGCCGCCACGGCTGACCGGTGGCAAGCGGGCCGCCCGATGACCAGTGCGCCCGCGGGCTACTCCGGCACGCCGCTGCCCCAGAAGCTGGGCATCAAGCCAGGCCTCGTGGTCTTCCTCGACGGCCAGCCCCACCAAGTCGACCTGGGCGATCTGCCGGCCACCAACGTGGTGCGTCGGCTGCCGAGGTCGGCCGACATCACGCTCACCTGGCACACCTCGCTCGCGGCGCTCGAGAAGCGACTGCCGGTGCTGTTCGAGCGCACCTCGAGCGCCGGCATGGTGTGGGTGTGCTGGCCCAAGAAGGCGAGCAAAGTCCTGACCGACCTCGACGAGAACAAGGTGCGAGACCTGGGCCTCGAGCTCGGCTTCGTCGACGTCAAGGTGGCCGCCGTCGACCAGACCTGGTCAGGGCTGAAGTTCGTCCGGCGGTTGCGGGACAGGTAGCGGCATCACACCTTGCGCAGGACCGCGGTGACGATGCCCAGGATGCTGGCGTTGGTGCCGTCGATCGGCTCGTAGGCAGAGTTGTGCGGGAGCAGCCACACCTTGCCGTCCTTGCGCCGGAACGTCTTGACGGTGGCCTCCCCGTCGATCAGCGCTGCCACGATGTCGCCGTTGTCGGCAGTCTGCTCCTGCCGGATCACCACGTAGTCGCCGTCGCAGATCGCGGCCTCGACCATCGAGTCGCCCGAGACCTGCAACAAGAACAGCGTGCCCTCCCCGACCAGTTGCTTGGGCAGCGGGAAGACGTCCTCGACGCGCTCCTCGGCGAGGATCGGGCCGCCAGCCGCGATCCGGCCGACCACCGGGACATAGGTCGCCGGGGTCACGGTGTCGCCGATGCCGGTCTCGTCGTAGGTCGACTCGTCGGCCGAGCCGAGCGACCGCCTGGCCGCCATCACCTCCGGCAAGAACACCTCGAGGGCGCGGGGCCGGTTGGGGTCGCGCTTGAGGAAGCCCTTCTCCTCGAGCACGCGCAGCTGGTGAGCCACGCTCGAGGAGCTCGTCAGTCCGACCGCCTCGCCGATCTCGCGCATGCTCGGCGGGTAGCCGACCTTCTCGATGGAGTCCTTGATGTGGGCCAGCACGCGTTGCTGGCGCGGCGTCAGCCCGGTCGCATCGGGGGGTCCGTCGGGAAGCTCGGAGACGTTGCCACGACCGGTCGACTTTCGGGCGGCCTTCTCGGGCTTGCTCTCGGTTGCCATGGGCGAACGGTAGACCCGTTGGGCCCCAGGGTTCAAACACCTGTTCGAACGGCGTGTCTGGACGTTTCTTCGAACACGTCTTCGAGCGAAGGGTTGTGCGCGTTCGAACACATGCTCTACTCTCGATCACATGTTCGATCGAACGTCTGATCGAGCGGGCTCGACAGCCACTGTCGGCGCTCGGCGATAGACATCGTTTCGGAACAGGAACCATCCGCCGGCCAGGGGGTCGGCCTTCCCCAACGGGCACAGTCCCAGGAGGTCCCGATGAGCACCATCACGATTGACCAGGTCCGCCCGGTCCGAGTGGCGCGACGAGGGCGCCCGGCCCGCCCGGCCCGCCCGGCCCGCCCGGTCCAGGCGAGCCCGAGCGTGCGCCTGACGCGTCGTGGGCGCATCGTGGTGCTGCTGTTGGGTCTGGCGATCGCCCTGATGGCCGGCATCTTCCTGGGCGCCGGCTCGGTGGCCACCGAGCACCCCGGCACGCCCGAGCCGACGCGCATCGTGCAGGTGGCACCGGGCGACACGCTGTGGGGGATCGCTGCCGACGCCGCTGCCGCCACGGGCGAGGACGACATCCGCACCATGGTCGACCGCATCGAGCGGCTCAACGCCCTCGACTCGGGCATGGTGCTGGCCGGACAGCGGCTCCGGGTGCCGACCGACTGAGGTGTCCGAGCTCGCGAGCTCGCGCCTCGACCACAGATAGCTGAAGACTTCGCCAGCCGACTCGACCCCGGCTGGCGAGCCGGGGAAGACGAGGGGCGGGGCCAGACGGTCCCGCCCTTCGCGGTGTGTGAGGGTTCGGTGCAGGCTCATCTGACGGCTTGCGGAATCAGTTCGACCGCGATGATTGTTGCGGTAGGCGACGGTCGATACTTACGTATCGAAAACGTGTCACCTGGCCTCTTCAGGGGCGGGCCAGGGAAACAACTGATGTGCATCACTTGATGAGACGGGGCAGGCTCTAGGTCATGGGGAGCGTACGGCGGGAGAGCGAGGCGGTCGCGAACAAGACCGCCGCTCGGGGCTGGCGCAACGCCCTGGTCGAGATGGCCATCATCTTGACCCTCTACGTCGCCTACTCGGGCTCGCGGATGTTTGCCAGCGACGCCCTGCGCCCAGCACAGCGTCGTGCCGCCGAGCTGCTCGACATCGAGAGCACGCTGCACCTGTCGTGGGAGGGCGCGCTCAACCAGGTCTTCGCGGTCAGCCGGGGCCTGAGCCTGTTCGGCAGCCTGTGGTACGCCACGGCCCACTACGTGGTCACCGCGATCGTGCTGGTGTGGCTCTACCGTCGCGGAGCGCATGTCTACGTGCCGGCTCGCCGCGCCCTCGTCGTCGGCACGGTGATCGCCCTGGTCGCCTACCTGCTGCTGCCGACAGCTCCCCCGAGGCTGTTCGGTGGGTACGCCGATGTGCTGGCGCTGACGTCCGGCGACGGGTGGTGGGGCGGCGACGCCTCGGCGCCCAAGGGTCTCGGCGGCCTGACCAACCAGCTCGCCGCCTTCCCCTCCTTGCACGCAGGGTGGGCGCTGTGGGTGGCGATGGTGCTCCAGCAGCACGCCACGAGGCGCTGGATGCGCATCGGTGGCTGGCTGCACGCCCTGATCACCGGCCTGGTGGTCGTCGGCACCGGCAACCACTGGGTCGCCGACGTGCTGATCGGCTGGCTGGTGATCTGGATGGGCTTCAAGCTCACCTCGGGCTCAACCGGCGCCCGGGTCGGCCAGACGCTTGAGGGCCTGGCGCACCACATCGGGATCGGTCGTGGCCCACATGGGCGGCAGGCTCGCCTTGAGGAACCCGCCGTACCTCGCGGTCACCAGTCGCGGGTCGAGGACGGCGACCACTCCGCGGTCGGCGGAGGTCCGGATCAGTCGCCCGGTCCCCTGCGCGAGTAGCAACGCGGCGTGCGTCGCGGCGACCTGCATGAAGCCGTTGCCGCCGGCGTCGTCGACGGCACGTTGACGAGCAGACATCAGCGGGTCGTCGGGTCGGGGGAACGGAATCCGGTCGATGATCACCAGCTGACAGGTCTCCCCTGGCACGTCGAGGCCCTGCCACAGGCTCAGCGTCCCGAACAGGCAGGTGTGCGGGTCCTCGACGAACTGGCGCGCCAGCTCGGGCAGCTGGGCGTCGCCTTGGGCCAAGGTGGTCAGGTGGGGAAGGCGGTCTCGTACCTCGGCCGCCGCGGTCTCGGCGGCACGACGTGAGCTGAACAGGCCGAGCGTGCGGCCGTTGGCCGCGTCGACCAGGTCGACGATCTCGTCGAGCTGGGCCTTGCCCAGGCCGTCGCGGCCAGGAGTCGGAAGGTGCTTGGCGACGTAGAGGATGGCCTGGCGGCCGTAGTCGAACGGGGAACCGGCGTCGAGGCCGCGCCATGGGAGGGCCTCACTCCCGCCGGTGGTCGAGATCGGGGGGCCCGGGTGGGTGGTCTCAAGCTCGTCCACCGAAGAGCCCTCGACCACGCGTTCGGCTGGCTTGAGCCCGATCGAGACGGCCATCGAGGAGAAGTCGCCACCCAGCATCAAGGTGGCGGAGGTGAAGATGCCCGTCTTGTCGGACAGCAGCTTGTCGCGCATCGGGCCCCAGACCTGCAGCGGCGCCACGTGCAGTCGCGGCGGGCTGCGGTCGCCGCCTTCGGAGAGCCACAAGACGTCGGAGTCGGAGTTGCTCGCCATCCGCTCGGCGGTGACGAAGACGTCCTGGACCATGCCGCGGGCCTGGGTGCGGCTCGCGTCCACTCCCTCGCCTGGGGCTCCCTCGGGCTCGCGCGGGTAGGCAGACAGACAGGCCCGGGCTGCGTCGCGCACCAAGACGAGTGCGTCGGCCAGGGCCTCGGGGACGGCATCGAAGCGTCCGGGGCGGCAGTCGTCGATCGCCAGCTGCAAGGCATCGCCGGCATCGGCCAGGTCGTCGGCGGCGTTGGACTCCCCCACGTGGCGCTGGGACCGTCGGGCAGCCCTCTCGACGTCGGAGACCGCGAGCTCGTCGGTCGCGGCCTGGGTCACCCGCGCGACCAGCTCGTGGGCCTCGTCGACGACCACGACGTCGTAGTCGGGGATCATCGGCACGCCCTCGATCGCATCGATCGCGAGCAGCGAGTGATTGGTCACGATCAGGTGGGAGCGGTGGGCCTGCTCGCGGGCGACCTCGACGAAGCACTCCGTGCCGAAGGGGCACCGCGTCGCCCCCAGGCACTCGCGATGGTTGACCGAGACCTGGCGCCACTCCCGGTCGGTGTGACGCGGCGCCCGGTCGCGCTCGCCCGAGCCGCCGGTCCCGGCCTCCCGCTCGGCCCAGGCGCGCAGGTCGAGGACCTTCTTGGCCATCGACCCCGACGGCACCTCCACCAGCGCACCCTGGTCGTCGGGCACGCCCTCGCGGATGCGGTGCAGGCAGACGTAGTTGGACCTGCCCTTCAGCACGGCGTAGGAGGTGTCCACGGCTTGCTTGACGGCAGGCTCGGGACTGGCCCGGATCGCCTCGACCAGGCGCGGGATGTCACGCTCGACCAGCTGGTGCTGCAGGGCCAAGGTGGCGGTGGCGACCACGACCCGGCGCTCGTGGAGAAGCGCGGGCACGAGATAGCCCAGCGACTTGCCGGTGCCGGTGCCGGCCTGGACCAGCAGGTGCTGGCCCCCCGACATCGCCTCGGCCACGGCCTCGGCCATCGCCACCTGGCCGGGCCGCTCCTCGCCGCCGAGGGCCTCGACCGCGGTGGCGAGCACCTGGCGCACGGTCGTCTCGTGGGTCACCGAGGACTTGTCGCCAGGCACGTCGGAACCATACGTGCGGGCAGGGACACCCGTCGTACGTCGTTCACAGGGCTGGTCTCGAGACAGCTGCCGGCACGCCTTCCTCGACCTGCGAGGTCCAGACACTTTCGGTTTCGAAACAGCAACGTGCTTGTGGCAACGGATTCGGTGGTCCTAGGTTTCGGCAGTGAGCTCGTCCGCGGCCGTCCGGCTGGAGTCCGTCACCAAGCGGTTCGGCGCGGTCACGGCGGTCGACGGGCTGGACCTCGAGATCCGCGACGGTGAGTTCTTCTCGATGCTCGGACCCTCGGGCTCGGGCAAGACGACCGTGCTGCGGATGATCGCCGGCTTCGAGGCGCCGACCTCGGGCAAGGTCTTCCTCGACGAGCAGGACGTGACCAAGCAGGCGCCGTTCGCCCGCAACGTCAACACCGTCTTCCAGGACTACGCCCTCTTCCCGCACCTCGACGTGGTCGGCAACGTCGAGTACGGGCTGGCGGTCAAGAAGGTCCCGCGCAAACAGCGCCGCGAGCGCGCCGAGGAGGCGCTCGCGTCGGTGCAGCTGAGCGGCTTCGGCGCCCGCAGGCCCAGCCAGCTCTCCGGCGGCCAGCGCCAGCGGGTGGCGCTGGCCCGCGCGCTGGTCAACCGCCCCAAGGTGCTGCTTCTCGACGAGCCGCTGGGCGCCCTGGACCTCAAGCTGCGCCGCGAGATGCAGCTCGAGCTCAAGCAGCTGCAGCGCGAGGTCGGCATCACCTTCGTGTTCGTCACCCACGACCAGGAGGAGGCGCTGACGATGAGCGACCGCATCGCGGTCTTCAACCACGGGCGCGTCGAGCAGGTCGCAGCACCGGCACAGCTCTACGAGGCCCCGGCGTCGTCGTTCGTAGCGGGCTTCGTGGGCACCTCCAACCTGATCAGCGGGGAGACCGCGAGGGTCGTGCTCGGCCGCGAGGGCATGTTCTCCATCCGCCCGGAGAAGATCCTGCTCGCCGGCACCGACGAGGCGCAGGGCCTGCGCGGACGCGCCACCGGCGTCATCGAGGCGGTGGTCTACCTCGGCTCGGTCAACCACTACGTCGTCCGCCTCGACGAGGGCGGGACCCTGACCGTCTTGCGACAGAACCTCCACGGCACGTCCGACCAGAAGGTCGGTGCCGAAGGCGACCGGGTCACCTTGGCCTGGGCCGACGAGCACGTCATCGACCTCAACCCCCCATCCGCCTCGGGCAACCACCAGGAGGAGAAATGAGAAAGAAGCGCACCCTGGCCGGGACCGCGGCGTTCGGGCTGGCCCTGGCCCTGAGCCTGGCCGCCTGCGGCACCGAGGACGCCGGGGACGACAGCAGCCCGGACAGCGCCAGCGAGGGGCCAGGCGGCTTCGTACCGCCCGACATCGCGATGGCCGACTCGCTGGGCGACAACGAAGGCACTCTCAGCGTGCTCGCGTGGCCGGGCTACGCCGAGGACGGCAGCACGGACAAGGCCGTCGACTGGGTCACTCCGTTCGAGAAGCAGACCGGCTGCGACGTGTCGGTCAAGTACTTCAACACCTCCGACGAGGCCGTGACGCTGATGAAGTCCGGCCAGTACGACGTCGTGTCGGCGTCCGGTGACGCGACGCTGCGCCTCATCGCCGCAGGTGACGTGGCGCCGGTCAACACCGACCTGATCCCCAACTACGCCGATGAGTACGACTTCCTCAAGGACCGCCCGTGGAACTCCGTCGGCGGCCAGATGTACGGCGTTCCCCACGGCTACGGCGCCAACCTGCTGATGTACAACACCGACGTGGTCAAGCCCGCGCCGACCAGTTGGAGGGCGGTGTTCGAGGACGCGTCGACCTACAGCGGCAAGGTCACGGCCTACGACTCGCCGATCTACATCGCCGACGCGGCGCTCTACTTGATGAAGACCCAGCCCGACCTCGGCATCAAGGACCCCTACGCCCTCGACGCCGACCAGCTCGCGGCCGCCGTCGACCTGCTGAAGGCCCAGAAGGAGCACGTGGGCGAGTACTGGTCGGACTACCTCAAGGAGATCTCGGCCTTCGAGTCCGGCGACAGCGTCGTGGGCACCACCTGGCAGGTGATCGTCAACTACACCAAGGCCAACGTCGAGGCGATCCTGCCCGAGGAGGGCGCGACGGGATGGTCGGACACCTGGATGATCTCGTCGAAGACCGAGGTCCCCAACTGCGCCTACGCGTGGCTCAACCACATCATCAGCCCGGAGGCCAACGCCGCCGTGGCGGAGTGGTTCGGTGAGGCTCCGGCCAACCCGAAGGCCTGCGACCTGACGTCCGAGGGCTTCTGCGACGGCTACCACGCCGGCGACGAGAGCTACGCCGACCAGATCCACTACTGGACGACGCCGATCGAGCAGTGCCTGGACGGCCGCACGGACGTCTCGTGTACGACCTACCAGGACTGGACCCAGGCCTGGACCGAGATCAAGGGCTGACTTGTCAGGAGTCCTGCACCGTCACCCCCGGCTCCGGCTCGGGCTGCTCCTCGGGCCGCCCATGCTGTGGCTGGGGGTGGCGTACCTCGGCGCGCTCGCGGCGCTGTTCATCACCGCGCTGTGGACCGCCGACGGGTTCACCGGCAACATCCAACGGGAGTGGACGCTCGACAACTTCAAGGACGTGTTCTCCCTCGAGGTCTACCGGACCATCACCATCCGGACCCTGCTCACCGCTGTCGCGGTCACCGTCATCGATGCGGCGCTCGCGTTCCCGGTCGCGCTCTACATGGCCAAGGTCGCCTCGCCGCGCGCCCAGCGCCTGCTGGTGATCGCCATCCTCACGCCGCTGTGGGCGTCGTACCTCGTGAAGGCCTACGCGTGGCGCGGCATGTTCAGCGCAGACGGCCCGATCGCCTGGCTGGCCGACCCGTTCGGCCTGTCCACCCCGGGCTACGGGTTGGTCGCGACGGTGGTGACGCTGGCCTACCTGTGGCTGCCCTACATGATCCTGCCGATGTACGCCGGCCTCGAGCGGTTGCCGAACTCCTTGCTGGAGGCCTCGGCCGACCTGGGCGCGGGTGCTCGGGTGACCTTGCGCCGGGTGGTGCTGCCCGTGCTGTTCCCGGCCGTGGTCGCGGGCTCGATCTTCACGTTCTCGCTGACGCTGGGTGACTACATCGCGGTCAAGATCGTGGGCGGCACCAACCAGATGCTCGGCAACGTCATCTACGACAACGTGCTCACGGGCAACAACCTGCCCTTCGCCGCAGCGGTCTCGACGATCCCGGTCGTGATCATGCTGGTCTACCTGGCCGCCGTACGCCGGACGGGAGCCCTGGACAACCTGTGAGGCAGAACCCGTGACCCTCTCGCCGCTGACCCGCCGGCTGCTCGCCCTCATCACAGGCGTGGCACTGCTGGTCGTCTACGCACCGCTGATGCTGGTGCTGCTGAACTCCTTCAACACCTCGCAGTCGTTCGCGTGGCCGCCGACGGGGCTGACCACGCGCTGGTGGCAGGCCGCCTGGGAGTCGCAGGGCGCGCGTGCTGCCATCTGGACCTCGGTGGAGGTGGCCGTCTTGGCGACGGCGATCGCGCTGGTGCTCGGGACGATGGCAGCACTGGCGCTCCAGCGGTTCGCCTTCTTCGGCCGCGACTTCGTGTCGCTGCTGATCATCTTGCCCATCGCGCTGCCCGGCGTGGTCACCGGCATCGCGTTGGCCAACGCCTTCACCACGATGATCGGCATCGAGCTCGGCTTCTTCACCCTCGTGGTCTCGCACGCGACGTTTTGCATCGTGACGGTGTTCAACAACGCCGTCGCCCGCCTGCGGCGGCTCGGCGGCAACCTGGAGGAGGCCTCGATGGACCTCGGGGCCGGCACCTTCCGGACCTTCTTCAAGATCACCTTGCCGATGCTGCGCTCCTCGCTGCTGGCCGGTGGTCTCCTGGCCTTCGCGCTCAGCTTCGACGAGATCATCGTGACCACGTTCACCGTCGGCCAGGGCATCCAGACCCTGCCGATCTGGATCTACCAGAACCTCTTCCGCCCCAACCAGGCTCCCGTCGTCAACGTGGTCGCAGCAGCCCTGATCGTGCTGTCGGTCGTGCCGATCTGGATCGCCCAGAGGCTCGCCGGCACCGACGAGAGCGTCGCCGCGGCCCACTGAGCCCAGCCGTCAGCGCGGCCACGGCTGGTCTGCACCTGTCCATTGGTACGACAGCGCTGCTGGTCACCTGCTCCCTACGCTCAGGCGTTCACCCCCCACACAACTGGAGCACCACATGGAACTGATCACCACCGGACGACGCCTCAGTGCCGTCCTCGCCGCGCTCGCCGCAGGCGGCCTGCTCACCATGGCCCAGCCGGCGAGCGCCGCCAGCCGGGACTCCGACCACGACGGGATGCCCAACCGCTGGGAGGTCCGTCACCACCTCAACCCGCTGCGCGCCAACGCCAACGGCGACCGCGACCACGACGGGCTGCGCAACCTCGGCGAGTTCCGTCACCACACCGACCTGCTCGACGTCGACTCCGACGACGACGGTCTCGAGGACGGCGACGAGTCCCACGACTGCACCACCGCCACCAACCCCGATGACGCGGACACCGACGACGACGGCGTCGAGGACGGCGACGAGGACGGCGACCACGACGGTGTCGACAACGCCGACGACGACTCCGACGACGAGTGCGACGACTCCGGCGACGACTCGGGCAGCGACTCCGGCGAGTGACCCTGGCAGTGACCCTGGCAGTGACCCCTGGCCGGTGACTCCGTGGAATGGAGGGTGAAGTGATCCGTCCCCTCCCCTAACCTGAGCGAGGTGCGGCTCGACGTGGTGGGAGGTCCCACGGTCACCGGTCCGGGCGGGATCGTGGCGGGTGGTCAGCTCGGTGGTCGTCGCGCGCACGTGGTGCTGGTCGCGCTGGCCCTCGAGGGCGGCATCCTCTCCGGGGAGCGCCTCGCCGACCTGGTGTGGCACGACCGGCCGCCGACCACGTGGCCGGTCGCACTGCGTGGGGTCGTGGGCGGACTGCGCGCCGTGCTCCGGACCGTCGGCATCGACGACTCGGCGTTCCTGCAGACCGTTCCCGGCGGCTACCGGCTCGCGCCGGATGTCACCGTCGACGTCGTCGAGGCCGACCTGCTGCTCGACCGGGCAGACGAGGCGATCCGGGACGGACGACCCCGAGCGGCCCGAGACGTCGTCGCACGACTCACCCGCTGGCGCGGCGCGGACGTGCTTCCCGACGCGGAGTCCGGCTGGCTGCAGGTGCACCGCGAGCGGGTCGACACGGTGGCCCGGCGGGCCTGGGACCTCACGGTCGAGTCCGCGTCGGCCGACGGCGACCACCGACAGGCCGTGGCCTCCGCCCAGCAGTGGGTGAGCCTCGCACCACTCGACGAGCGAGCCCATCGCGCCCTGATCGCCGCCCTCGACTCCGCCGGTGACCGGGCCGGTGCGGTCCGTGCGTACGAGGCGTGCCGCAGCCTGCTGGCCGACGAGCTCGGCGTCGATCCCACGCGGGAGACGGTCGAGGTCTACCTGAAGGCGCTCGGCGACCAGCGCAGCCTCTCGCAGGCTCCGGTGCCGCGGGCGACGACCACCTTCCACGGGCGGGCCGACGAGGCCGAGGAGCTGTCCGGACACCTGCTCGAACCCGGGCTCGTCACGGTGGTCGGGCCCGCTGGCGTGGGCAAGTCCCGGGTCGCCGCTGAGGTCGCCCAGGCGCTGGTCGCCAAGGGCGCGCGCGAGGTGCGCTGGGTGCCGCTCGAGGTCGTCGCCGAGCAGGAGCTGGTGGGGGCCAGCGTTGCCATGGCGCTCGGCGTCCCACCCGGTGATGACCCGGTGCAGTCGGTGGTGGGTGAGCTGTCGCCGTACGGTCCGCTGCTGCTGGTGCTCGACGGCTGCGAGACAGCTCTCGACGGCGTCGCCACCCTGGCGGGTGCGCTCGTGGCCGGCTGCCCCCAGCTCACCCTTCTCACCACGAGCCGGATCCCGCTGGGCCTCCAGGACGAGGTCGTCGTCCGGCTCGCCCCGTGGCCCGTGCCGGACGTGGAGACCGACGTACCCGCCGCGGGACCGGCGCTCGACCTGCTGGTCGCCCGCTCCGGCGAGGGCAGCGACGCGGTCCGTCACGCAGACGCAGCGATCGTCGACAGCCTCCTGCGGCACTGCGGCGGGATCCCGCTGGCTGTCGAGCTGGTCGCCGCACAGCTCTCGACGATGGCGCCGGGCGACCTCGCCGACCGCCTCGACCAGCTCCTGCACAGCGATGACGACCCGGTGCGCGGCGTCGCGAGCAGCAGCTACGCCTTGCTGTCGGACGAGGAGGCCGAGGTCTTCCGCCGCTTCGCCGCGCTCGACGGGGAGGTCGGGCTGGGTCTGGCCACGCAGGTGCTGGCCGGCGGATCCGTGACCGGCCCGAGAGTGGTGCGGATCCTCGGCCAGCTGGTCGCCTTCGGGCTGCTGCGCGTGGACCGTGGCTCCGAGCGCTGGCGATGGAGCCAGGACGACGAGCTGCACCGCTACGCCCGCGAGCTGCTCTCCGGCGCCGACCAGGCGGACGAGGAGGCGGCGACGTTCGCGCGCCTGGCCGGCGCCGTACGCGCGGTGCTGCCCGACGACCCGCGCGCGGCCCCGGGAGCGTACGCCGAGCAGGTCACCGCGATGCTGGCCTCGGTCCGGTCGCTTCTCGCGGCCGCCGTCGACGGCCGGGCCGACGGGGCAGCGGGGCTCGAGCTGGTCTTCCGGCTGCACCGCTACTGGGCGGCCACGAGCCTCGGCGAGGGGCGGTTCTGGCTCGGCCGTCTGCTCGAGGCCGAGAGCACGCGCGAGGAGTCGACCTGGCGTCCCTACGCGACCTACGCCCTCGGCTACCTGGAGTACTGGGCCGGAGACAGCGACCAGGCCATCCCGCGCCTGCGGCTCGCTGCCGAGCTGCTCACCGGCGTCGACGACCAGTACGTCGCCAGGACGCTGGTCTTCCTCGCCGGGCTCCTCGACGACACCGACCATCCGGCCGAGGCGGTCGCGGTGATCCGGCGATCGATCGGGATCGCCGAGCAGTTCGGGCCCGAGCTCCGGATGCCGACGCTGATGGGCCTGGGCAGTCTCCTGTCCGAGCGAGGGGACCCGGAGGCCGCCGAGCACGCCGCCCGCGCGATCGAGGTGTGCCGCGCCTCCGGAGAGGCCGACCAGCTCCGGATGGCCCTGCCGACGGCCGCGATGATCTGCTGGATGGTGGGCGCCGACGACCAGGCCCGCGCCTACGTCGCCGAGGCGATGCCCCTGCACGACGCCGGTCCGCGCATCGCCAAGGTCGTGCTCTACTCCGCAGCCGCCGGTCTCGCGCTGGCGTCGGGCGACGCGAGCACCGCCGCCGAGCTCGCCGCGACCGCCGACGCCGACGGCACCGAGCTGGGCGTCGAGCGCGAGCTGCCGCTGGCCAGGGCCATCTCGGCGCGCGCACTGCTGGAGCTCGGCGACCTGGTCGGCGCGGCCGACCGCGCCTGCGCCGCGCTCGAGGCCGCGATGACGATCTCCTACGACTTCCCGCTGGCCATCGGCCTGGAGACCGCAGCCCTGGTCGCCGACGCAGCCGCTGCGGGAACCCCCGAGCAGCGGGCCTGGCTGCTCGACAACGCGGCCGAGCTTCGTCGGCGAGGCGACCGGCCACCCCCGGCGAGCATGCCGACGCCGGCACCTCTCGACGACGTCGCCGCGGCGTCGTACGAGCCTCTCGACGCGCGAGCGGCAGCCTCTTTGGCCCGCAAGATCCTGGCGGACCTCTGAGGCTCACTGCGCAGAGGCCGTGAGCCGAGGCGTTACTCCGGCATTACGCCCGCGAGGTGGACTGCTCACCTGCGGTGGTCTCGACCGGGGCGCGACCACCGACGCAGCCCGTCACGCCAGGAGGAGCCATGCCACGTACGACCCGAAGGTCTCGGACCGTCGCCGCCGCACTCGCCGCGATCCTGACCACCTCGATGTTGAGCACGTCCATGCTCGGCGCGCCGGGGGCTGACGCCGCTCCACCCGGGCCGTTCGGCTCGAGCATCACGCTGGAGAGCCAGTCGTCCTACGCGGGCGTCGACGTCGCCGTCGATCCATCCTCCAACACGGCGTACGTCGCCTGGATCGGCGACGACAACGGGCCGAACCCGCGCCAGGTGCACCTGTGCGTGGTCCCGCTCAAGGCGTCGAGCTGCTCGGGCGGCATCAAGACGATCAGCGCGATCGACGGGTCGTCGGCAGCGGGCATCCAGGTGGAGGTGACCGCGCCGGGAGTGGCGACGCTGGTCTGGTGGCACCAGTCCGGGCTGAGCAACGCCAAGGTGGCCACCGCGACGTTCACCGGTGGCGTCCTCTCCCCCGGCGTCGACGTCGCGGATGCTCCCAGCAACGGCGTCCTCTTCGATGTCGTGGCCGCCCCCGACGGCCAGCTCTGGTCCGTGACGCGCGACTTCGGCAGTGGGCAGACCCTGCAGCTGCGGCCCGGCCTGACCGGCTCGCCGCAGAACGTCACCGCTCCCTGGATGGTGGGTCAGGCCTCGCTGGCGTTCTCCGGCACGACCCCGATCCTGCTGATCTCCCAGTACGGTCCGATCTCCGACCCGGTCTACTTCTCCACGGGCCCCGCCTGGGGCCCCTTCAAGGCCGTGCCGAAGACCTGGAACCTCGGCGTCTTCAGCGACATCGTCACCACCAAAAGGGGTGTGCGGATGATCGCCTCGGAGTCCAACGCGAACTACCGTCCGGTCGTCGGCAAGTGGACGGGCACGGCGTTCACCACCCCCGCGCTGATCGGCGAGAACAAGTCCTGCCCGGCCCTGACCTTCGACCTGGTCGCCGACGCCAGCGGCCGGATGGCCAACGTCAGCGAGCGCTGCGGCAAGCTCGGCATCTACAACCACCCGCTGACCACGAGGGCTGCGGTCACCTACTTCAGCTCAGGGGGCACCATCTCCGGCGCACCCCAGATCAGTACGACGGTGCGCGGCTACGCCTTGGTGGCGTGGGCGGTCCTCGACAACACGATCGGCGCCAACCTGCGTGCCCGGTGGGTGCGACTGCCCTCGCTGCTGGCCGTCAAGTCAGCCAAGGCCAGCGGCAACAAGGTCTCGGTCAAGGCGCCTGTCGGCTGCCTCACCCCGGTCTCCTACAAGGCCATCGCCAGGGCCACCGCGGCCCGCGGCTGGAGCGTCGTCTCGCGGTCGCTGAAGCTGGACGGCGTCAACAAGGGCGCCGACGAGGTCATCGACGGCGAGAAGCTCTCCTCCGGCAGCCACACGCTGATCGCCAAGGCCGTCTTCCGCAAGGGCGGCCAGCGGGCGACGGCTACCAAGAAGGTCACGTTCAAGGTCTGCTGACCGACCCGTGACGGGGACTCCCGGCCCGGCCACCGACCCCACATCGGTTGCCGGGCCGGGTGTGTCCCGACAACCGAGTCTCAGACGGCGAAGGACGCCAGCTCGCCGGCGAGTGCCTCGGTGGCACGGCCGGTGACCCGGGTGCCGTCGCCGGTGTGCTCCATCGACTCGATCTCGCCCTCACGGTGGAGGCGGTCGAGCAGGTCGCCGCGGGCATAGGGCACCAGCGCCTCGAACTCCACGCCCGGACGCGGCAGCTCGTCCTCGACCATGCGGAGTACGTCATCGACGCCCTCGCCGGTCTTGGCCGACACGACGACCGAGTGCGGCTCGCGCTGGCGCAGACGGGCGACGACCATCGGGTCGGCCGCGTCGACCTTGTTGATGACGATGACCTCGGGCACCTTGTCGGCGCCGATCTCGCCGAGCACCTGCCGGACCGCCGCGATCTGGCCCTCGGGATCGGGATGCGACCCGTCGACGACGTGCAGGATCAGGTCGGAGTCGGCGACCTCCTCGAGCGTCGAGCGGAAAGCCTCGACGAGTCCGTGCGGGAGGTCGCGGACGAAGCCCACCGTGTCGCTCATCGTGTAGACGCGACCGTCGGCGGTCGTCGTACGCCGCGTGGTCGGGTCGAGGGTCGCGAACAGCGCGTCCTCGACCAGGACGCCCGCCCCGGTCAGCCGGTTGAGCAGCGAGGACTTGCCGGCGTTGGTGTAGCCCGCGATCGCGACCGAGGGGATCTCGTTGCGCTTGCGCTCCTGGCGCTTGGTGTCGCGGGTGCCCTTCATCTCCTTCAGCTCGCGGCGCAGCTTGGCGATCTTGGTGTTGATGCGGCGCCGGTCGGTCTCGATCTTCGTCTCGCCGGGGCCGCGTCCGCCGATGCCGCCACCATCGGCACCGACCCGTCCGCCGGCCTGGCGGGACAGGTTGCCGCCCCAGCCACGCAGGCGCTGCTTCATGTAGTTGAGCTGGGCGAGCTCGACCTGCGCCTGGCCCTCGGCCGACTTCGCGTGCTGGGCGAAGATGTCGAGGATGAGGGCCGTGCGGTCGACGACCTTGACCTTCAGCCGGTCCTCGAGGTTCCTGAGCTGGCTGGGCGCGAGCTCGCCGTCGCAGATCACGGTGTCCGCGCCGGTGGCCTGCACCATCTCCTTGAGCCCGTCGACCTTGCCGCGACCGATGTACGTCGCCGGGTCGGGCTTGTCGCGCCGCTGGTAGATCGCGTCGAGCACCGTCGAGCCGGCCGTCTCGGCAAGCAGCGCGAGCTCGGTCATGGAGTTCTCGGCGTCCTCGACCGAACGGCTGGTCCACACCCCGACGAGGACGACGCGCTCGAGCCGCAGCTGGCGGTACTCGACCTCGGAGATGTCCTCGAGCTCGGTCGAGAGGCTGGCGACCCGGCGCAGCGCGTGGCGCTCGGCCAGGTCCTGCATGCCGACGGTGAGCTCTTCGGGTTCCTCGGGATCCGGCTCGTCGGCGTACCCGGACTGCCACCCGTCGTCCGCTGAGTCGAGGTTGATCTCGGACGCGGGGTCGTCGAGGTCCCACCCCGCCGTCTCGTCGAGCTCGGCCTGGAGGGAGAAGTTCTCGTTCTTCGCGTTCGTCATACCGTCCTCCAGGGTAGGCGCGAGTGCCTGACCGGAGCGAACCATTAGCCAACGGCCGCCCGACACTCGGCCACCAGGGTCGCGAGCGAGCCGGTGGCATCCCAGTCGTCCGGCTCGTGGACCGAGGGCCACGAGTCGACCTGCGCCCGCGCCCACCTGGCCCAGCGCAGGACCGTCAGCTCCTGCTCGACCTGCAGCCGCACGGCCAACGCGTTGAGGTGCATCCGCGTCGGGAAGGCCGGGTCGGCCACCCCGACGTCCACGTTGTCCGCCAGGTCCGAGACCCGCTGGACGGACTCGGCGACGATCCGGTCCAGCGTGGTCCGCAGCTGATCGAGGGTGCCAGCGTCGGCGAAGAACACCTTGACCAGCGCCTCGAACTCGCTGGACCGTGCCGCCGACGGCTCGTCGAGCCAGCGCGCGAGCTCGGTGCGCCCGGCGTCGGTGATGCCGTAGACCGTCCGTGGGCGCTTGCCCGTCGACCCGGAGGTCGCGGTCGCCAGGCCGTCGGCGACCAGCCGCTTGGGCTCGTCGTACAGCTTCCGCTCGGCCCGGGGCCAGAACCAGTGGAGGCTGCGCTGCACCTGTCTCGCCAGCTCGTACGTCGTCCAGTCACGCAGCCCGAGCAGGCCGAGCAGGGCGTACGACGTGGTGGTCCGCGGGCTCGTCACCCGCGCATCTTGACATAGTGCCCGGGGCAGTATCTACTCCTCTCAAATACTGCACAGGGCAGTATCTTGCGAAGGAGGCCCCGATGCCCACGACCACCTCTGCTCCACTCGCCGTCACCGACATCGGTACCGGTGGACCCGCCCTGCTCCTCATCCCCGGCTGGTGCGGTGACCGCACCGTCTTCGACCCGCTGCTGGCCTCGGCCGGCGGCCACCGGCGCGTGGTCAGCGTCGACCTTCCGGCACATGGCGGGTCGCCGGCGCCCGACGGCGACTTCGGTACCAGCGAGGTCGTCGACGCTCTCGTCGCGACCATCGAGGCGCTCGGCATCGACACCGTCGTACCGGTCGGCCTCTCGCACGCGGGCTGGGCGGCCCTCGAGCTCCGGCGGCGGCTCGGCCCCGACCGGGTGCCGGGCGTGGTGCTGCTGGACTGGATGGTCCTCGGGACGCCCCCGGGCTTCGCCGACGCCCTGGCCGGATTGCAGTCCCCGGCGTGGGCCGACGTACGCGCCGGCCTCGCGGCCATGTGGACCGACGGCCTCGACGTGCCGGCGCTCACCGAGTATGTCGCGTCGATGACCACCTACGGCGAGCGGCACTGGCAGCGCGCCGGCCGGGAGATCGCCGCGGCGTTCGAGGAGCACCCGGTGCCGCTGCAGGCGCTGGAGGAGCTGCAGCCCTGCCCGGCGCTCCACCTCTACGCCCAGCCGGCCGCCGATGAGGTGCTGGCCGCACAACAGGAGTACGCCGCGACGCACCCGTGGTTCTCCGTGCAGCGGCTCGACGCCCGCAGCCACTTCCCGATGTTCGAGGTGGCCGACGACATGGTCGCCGCCATCGAGGCCTTCGTTCCGGGAGTCGTGCACCTGAGCGTGAGCGTGAGCGCACCCTGAACCGCACGACCCTCTGAGAGAGTGCTCCCGTGGCTGCCGAACTACCCGCTCGCGCTCGCGTCGTCGTCATCGGGGGCGGCGTCATCGGCGCCTCGATCGCCTACCACCTCGGGCACCTCGGCTGGGGCAGCGACGTGGTGCTGCTGGAGCGCGACCGGCTGACCAGCGGTACGACGTGGCACGCAGCGGGACTGATGACCTGCTTCGGGTCGTTCTCCGAGACCTCGACCGGGATCCGGCTCTACTCCCGCGAGCTGTATGCCCGTCTGGAGGCCGAGACCGGCCAGGCGACCGGGTTCAAGCCGGTGGGGCTGATCGAGGCGGCGGCCGATCGCGACCGGCTCGAGGAGTACCGACGCGTCGCGGCGTTCCAGCGCCACCTGGGCCTGGAGGTCGAGGAGATCTCGCCGGCGGAGATCGGCAAGCTGTTCCCTTGGGCGAGGACCGACGACCTCCAGGCCGGCTTCCACGTGCCGGGAGACGGCCGCGTCAACCCCGTCGACCTGACCACCGCACTCGCCAAGGGCGCCCGGATGAAGGGCGTCCGCGTCGTCGAGGGCGTCACCGTCACCGACGTGGTCACCGAGCAGCGCGGGCAGCTCGACTCGGTCACCGGGGTGCGGGTCGCAGACAGCGTCATCGACTGCGAGTACGTCGTCAACGCGACGGGGATGTGGGCGCGCGAGCTCGCCCTCAGGTCGGGTCTCAACGTGCCCAACACCGCAGCGGAGCACTACTACCTGATCACCGACACCATCGACGGGCTCGGCCCGGACACCCCGGTCTTCGAGGACCCCGCGGCGCACGGCTACTACCGCGAGGAGGGCGGCGGGATGATGGTCGGGCTGTTCGAGCCGCGGGCAGCCGCGTGGCACCCCGAGGGCGTGCCGGCCGGGTCGTCGTTCACCAAGATCCAGCCGGACTGGGACCGGATGGGACCGTTCCTGGAGACCGCGATGGCGCGCGTGCCGGTGACGCTGGAGGCCGGAGTACGCACGTTCTTCTGCGGCCCCGAGTCGTTCACCCCAGACCTGTCGCCGATCGTCGGCGAGGCCCCCGGGACCCGCGGGTACTTCGTCGCCGCCGGCATGAACTCCGTCGGCGTGCTGTCTGCCGGCGGCCTGGGCCGCGTGGTCGCGCAGTGGATCGTCGACGGCAAGCCCGACGTCGACGTGACCGGCTTCGACGTCGACCGCTTCCGTGACTACCAGGCCGAGCAGACCTACCGGGCCACGCGCACCACCGAGATCCTCGGCACGGTCTACGCCGCCCACACGCCCGGCAAGCAGCTGTACTCCGCCCGCGGCGCCAAGCTCTCCCCCGTCCACGACCGGCTGGTGGCCAACGGTGGCTACCTGCGCGAGGTCTCGGGCTGGGAGGGCGCCGACTGGTTCGCGGGACCCGGGGTGACCCCGACCGCGACGCCGACGTGGGGGCACGCCGACTGGTTCGCGCAGTGGCAGGCCGAGCACCGCGCTGTCCGTGAGCGCGCCGGCCTGATGGACATGTCGTTCATGACCATGCTCCGGGTGACCGGCGCCGACGCGGGCCGCGTGCTCGACCACGTCTCGGGCGGTGCCGTCGACGGCGAGTCCGAGCAGATCACCTACACCCAGTGGCTCGACGACGCCGGCAAGCTGCAAGCCGACCTCACCGTGACCAAGCTCGCCGACGACGACTTCTGGGTGGTCGCGTCCGACACCGCCCACGGACACGTCCTCGCCTGGCTCCGTCGCCACATCGGCGACGGTGACGTGACGATCGACGACGTCACCGAGCAGTGGGCGCAGCTGAACGTGCAGGGGCCGCGGTCCCGCGAGCTGCTCGCCACCCTCACCGACGCCGATCTGTCGAACGACGCCTTCCCCTTCCGCACCGCACGCTTCGTCACGCTCGGCGGAGTGCGGGTGCTGCTCGTGCGCATCACGTACGTCGGGGAGCTCGGCTACGAGCTGTACCTCCCGTCCGCCGGCGCGCTCACGGTGTACGACGCCGTCGCCGCGGCCGGCGCCGAGCCCGTCGGCCTCAAGACGCTGGCCAGCTGCCGGATGGAGAAGGGCTATCGCGACTTCGGCCACGACATCGACAACACCGACAACGTGATCGAGGCCGGCCTCGGCTTCGCCGTCGACCTCGACAAGCCGTCGTTCATCGGTCGCGAGGCCGTCCTCGCCATCAAGGCCGCGGGCATCCCGCACCGCCGGCTGGTCCAGGTGCGGCTGACCGACCCCGACCCGTTGCTGCACCACGGCGAGCTGGTCCTCCGCGACGGCGAGGTGGTCGGGTACGTCCGCGCCGCGTCGTACGGCTGGACCCTCGGCGGCGCCGTCGGCCTCGCGCTCCTCGACGCCGGCGAGCAGCCGCTGACCGCCGACTGGCTGAAGGCAGGCACCTGGACCGTCGACGTAGCCGGTACGACGCACGACGCGGTCGTCTCGCTGCGCCCGATGTACGACCCGACCAACGAGCGCATCAAGTAGCCGAGTCGGCGCAGATCGCCCCTTCTGTAGCGCCGAGTCGGCGCAGACAGCCCTCCAATGGGGGCGATCTGCGCCGACTCGGCTACTTCGGGGGCATGCGGATGCCGCCGTCGACGCGGACGGTCTCGCCGTTCATGTAGGTGTTGGTCAGGCAGGCCACGATCATGGTGGCGAGCTCGTCGGGGGTGCCGAGGCGCTTGGGGAAGAGCACGGAGGCGCCCAGCTGCTCCTTGAACGCCTCGGGTTCCGGGGCGAAGTCGTAGATCGGGGTGTCGACCAGGCCGGGAGCGACCGTGTTGAGCCGGATCGCCGAGGCGGCGAGGTCGCGCGCCACCGGCAGCGTGAGGCCGACCAGGCCGCCCTTGGACGCGGCGTATGCCGCCTGGCCGATCTGGCCGTCGAAGGCTGCCACCGATGACACGTTGACGATCGCGCCGCGCTCGCCGTCGGCGTCGAGGTCGTTGCGGCTCATCGCCGTCGCGGCGATGCGCACGGTGTCGAAGGTGCCGACCAGGTTGATGGCGACGACCTTCTTGAACACCTCGAGGTCGTGCGCCGACTCGTAGGCCCCGTCGCGACCGACCGTGCGCTGTGCGGACCCGATGCCGGCCGAGCACACCAGGGCTCGCAGGCTCCCCAGCTCGGTCGCGCGCTCGACGGCCGCGATGATCTGGTCGGTCCGGGTCACGTCGACCGAGACGAACACCCCGCCGATCTCTTCGGCCAGCGCCTCACCCTTCTCGGCATTGAGGTCTGCGATGACAACGGCTGCGCCGAGCGCTGCGAGCTGCCGCGCGCTTGCTGCGCCGATGCCCGACGCGCCTCCGGTGACGACGGCGGATGCTCCCTGGAAGTCCATGGGTGGACCCTATGGGGTGTGGTTGCGAGGCTCGCAGGCTCGCACCTCAACCACCGATCACAAGCTCGTCCTCCCGGTGGCCACGATGACGGCCGGTCCGGTCAGCAGCACGTGGTCGTCCTCGGTCCAGGTGAGCGAGAGGGTGCCGCCAGGGACGTCGAGCTGGTAGGTCGCGGGCCTGGGTGCGTTGTCAGCCTGCGCTGCTGCGACCAGCACGGCGCCGGCCCCGGTGCCGCACGAGCGCGTCTCGCCGGAGCCGCGCTCGTGGACGCGCATCGCGACGTGCCGCTCGCCGCGGCGCACGACGAGCTCGACGTTGACTCCGTGGGGGTATGTCGCCTCGTCGTGGCCAGGAGGCCGCGTGAGGTCGAGGCCGGCCAGGGTCTCCTCGTCGTCGACGAAGGCAACCGCGTGCGGGTTGCCCATGTCGACGTTGGTGGCCGACCAGGTGCGGTCGCCGATCGAGACCGAGGTGGCGGTCAGGACCTGCGGGATGCCGAGGTCGACGGTGACCCGGTCGCCCTCCACGAGCAGGGTCTTGTTGCCGTCGCGCGTGCCGACGTCGATCGGGAGTCCGGGGGTGACCAGGCCCTCGTCGACCAGGTAGCGGACGAAGACGCGGATCCCGTTGCCGCACATCTCCGCGATCGACCCGTCGGCGTTGCGATAGTCCATGAACCACTCCGAGCGCGAACCCTGGGTCGCGACGAGCTCGGCCGGCCTCATGCGGCTGGTGCGGACGACCCGCAGCACACCGTCGCCGCCGATGCCGGCGCGGCGGTCGCACAGGCGCCGAACCCGCTCGGCCATCTCGTCCTCGCTGAGGCCACCATGGGTGTCGCCCTCGAGGTCGGGCAGCAGCACGAAGTCGTTCTCCGTGCCGTGTCCCTTCAGGAACGGGTAGTCACTGGCGGCCTGGCCCACCTGCCCATGGTCCCACGGCGGCAAGAGCCTGCTCGACGCGTCGAGGGTCGTCGTACCTCACCCAGACGATGCGCGGATCCTTGCGGAACCAGGAGTCCTGCCGCCGGGCGAACCTGCGGGTCGCCACCACGGTCCGCTCCCTCGCCTCGTCGAGGGACAGCTCGCCGTCGAGGTACGCCGCGACCTCGCGGTAGCCGATGGCCACGGCAGCCGTGCGTCCCTCACGCAGGCCCTCTCCGATCAGCCGCTCGACCTCGTCGACGAGACCGTCGGCAAACATGGCGTCGACGCGTTGTCCGATCCGCTCGTGCAGGGCTGGTCGGTCGATGTCGACCCCGATCTGCACGGTGTGCGCGTCGAGGTACTCCAGCTTCGGCAACGTCGCGGAGAAGGGCCGGCCCGTCAGCTCGACGACCTCGAGGGCGCGCACGATGCGGCGGCCGTTGTCGGGCCGGATGTTGGTGGCGGCCTCGGGGTCGAGCCGGCCGAGGCGCTCGTGCAGCGTTGCTGGGCCGACCGCCGCCAGCTCGGCCTCGAGGCGGCCGCGCACCTCCTCGTCGGTGCCGGGGAACTTGAACCGGTCGAGCACCGCCCGGGTGTAGAGGGCAGACCCGCCGACCAGCACGGGCACCCGCCCTCGCGACCGAACCTCGGCGATGACGGCGCGGGCGTCCTGCTGGAACTGCGCGACCGTCAACGGCTCCTTGACACCGAGGTAGTCCAGCAGGTGGTGCGCGATCCCACGCCGCTCGGCGACGGGCGTCTTCGCCGTACCGACATCCATCCCCCGGTAGACAGCCATCGCGTCGGTGTTGACGATCTCGCCCCCGAGCGCCTCAGCCAGGTCCAGGGCCAGCTCACTCTTGCCCGAAGCCGTGGCGCCGACCACGGCCACGATCGGTGGCTCCACCCGTTGGTTGAGGAGGTCACCCGGCGACCGTCTCGACACCACCTCGTCCGACACGAGCAACAGTCTTCACCCCGGGAGGTGGTTGAACCTGTCGCCGTGGCTGGTTTGGTGGAAGGCAGAGGGAGTGATCAACCAATGACGACGACACCAGCACCAGAGCACGACCCGAGCCAGCCGCGGCCGGACGAGCCGATCGTGCCCGGCCACCCCAACCCCGAGGTCGTGCCTTCGGGCGACCCTGGCGAGCGGCCCTTCGCGGACCCAGAGCCAGAGACCCAGCCGGAGGTCCGGCCGTGATCGACGTCGGCGACATGCCCACGCCTCAGGTCGAGGAGCCCGAGCGCTTCCCGGGGGGCGCCGACGCACTGAGCAACCAGGCGAAGTACGGCGAGATACCCGACGGTCCGATGGGCGTCGACCTGCCGCCGGACAAGAACCCCCTGACGGCGCTCGCCGACGACCGCGTGCCCGAGGTCAGCGAGCCTGACGACAAGTCCCAGGAGCCCGAGACCGCTGGTTGAGGAGGGCGCTCTGGCGCCCGTCTCGAAACCCGGTGGGCAACTCAGGCTCGCCAGTCGAGCAACCTCGCGGTCGCCAGCCTCGTCAGGCGCTCGACGTCCGCGAGATGCGTCGTGCTGGCCTCCCAGCCACGCAGCTCCAGGAACGTCACGGCGTCACCGACCTGCACGACCACCACGTAGGAGTCGATGTAGGCCGGTCCAGAGTCCGGCGGCGAGCCGAAGAGGTACTCGAAGGACGTCGAGACCTTGATCAGCATGGCGCGGTCGGCCCGGGCGCCGGAGGTCGCAGTCGGCGGCTCCTCCAGGGAGTAGCGGACGGCACCGCTCTCGAGCTCGGACTCCTCGGGGCAGTCCTTGACGGCCTCCTGCATGAGGAACCAGAGCGCGGCGGCATCCTTCTCGCTGCCCATCACGACGATGGTCTGGGCGATGGTGCCGTCGGGAGTATTGACGGCTGGAGTGCCCGGAGAGTGGTAGTTCCCCAGCCTCGTGGCCTCCGAGTGCGGGGAGCCATCGAACTGGTCCGACACCAGCGGCGAGCGTCCGCACGGCGCGAGCACGTCGGCGGTGTCGCGGCCCCCCAGGGCGAAGCCCAGGTCGTCCTTGCCCAGCCAGGCCTGCGCCGAGATCACCTCCGGCGGCGGACTCGAGTGGATCGTCTCGGAGACCGTCGGGCTGACCGTGGGCGTGCCCACGGGCTCGAGCCCCGCACTTCTGGTCAGACCGTTGGCGGTGACGGCGATACCGGCAACCGCGACGACGGCCGCCACGGTGCCGACGGCCGCACGCACCGCCGTACGCCGGTCGCTGCGGCGGCGCAGCTCGCCCGGCTCGGGCAGGTGCGCACGGTGGGCGTCGTCGCCCAGGCTGCGGAACAGGGCGCGCTCATCAGGCTCGTGCACCATCAGGCACCTCTCACTTCGGCTGAGTCGTCGGGACCCGCCAGCTGGGCGGCGAGCGCTGTGCGACCACGCGACAGCCAGGACTTCACGGTGCCGACCGGCACCTCGAGCTCGAGCGCGATCTCGCTCACGGGCAGGTCGAGCAGGTAGTGCATCGCCAGTGCGCGTCGCTGGTCAGCCGGGATCTGCCTGAGCGCGGCGGTCAGCGCGACCACGTCCTCGCTGGGCGGGTCGGCGGGGGCGGGCTGGCCCGTGCGGGTCACGGCGCGTCGCAGACCGGCTAGCCGGCGCCAGCGGTCGGTCGCCAGTCGCGACGCCGTCAGCCGCAGCCAGGCCTCGGGCGCCGGGTGCGCCGAGACCTCGCGCCAGTGTCGCCAGGCCCGCAGGTAGGTCTCCTGCGCAACGTCTTGTGCTTCCCCGAGCTCGCCGGTGAGGGCGTAGCAGTAGCGGAGCAGCCGCGGTGACGTCGACCGGTAGAAGTCGTCGTACGCGTTGGCGTCTCGCACCTTCCCACCCTCCTCGGTTCTCACTGTCCTGCCCACGGTCGTGCCCACGGTCGTGCGTGGTCACCCTCTAACACGGGCGACTGTGCACCCAGGTTGCAGCAGGGTGTCGAGGACTTCTGGCGCCACTAGGCTGGCCGGGACGTGGCCATCGGGGCCACCGCACGAGAGGGCGAACCCATGGGTTTCCTCGATGACGCAGTCGACAAGGCCAAAGACCTCATCGACGACAACGACGAGAAGGTGGACGACGCCATCGAGAAGGGCGGCGACCTCCTCGACGACAAGACCGGTGACAAGTACGCCGGCCAGGTCGACAAGGCACAAGACTTCCTGCAGGACAAGACGGGGTCGGGAGACACCCACTGAGCAAGCCTCGTCCAGCGGGCACCATCGGCAGGTTCGTCGTGGTGCCCGCTGCCTATGTGTTCTTCCTGCGCGAGGACCACGTCCTGCTCCAGCTACGCCACAACACCGGCTTCATGGACGACCACTGGGCTGCCGCAGCAGCCGGGCACGTCGAGCAGGGCGAGACGGCCTACGACGCCGCTCGGCGCGAGGCCCTCGAGGAGGTCGGGCTGTCAGACCTCGAGCTGGAGTTCGTGACCGCCATGCAGCGCACGCAGGGCGGCGCGCCCATCGACGAGCGCATCGACTTCTTCTTCACCTGCCGCTCGTGGTCCGGCGAGCCGCGCATCGTCGAGCCCCACAAGTCGGCGGCCATGGGGTGGTTCCCCTTGTCGGCGTTGCCGGATCCCGTCGTCCCGCACGAGCTCGTGGTCCTGCGCGGCCTGACCGAGGGCATCGAGCCCTACTCCACCTTCGGCTTCTGAACGGTGGATCGCTGGTTGAGGTGCGAGCGCAGCGAGCCTCGAAACCAAGATCCTGGGTACCGCACGATGATGAGCGACCTCCAGGACTCCACGCCCGGATCGGCGGGCAAGCACCGCGCCGAAGGCGACATGGGCGTCAGCAGCGAACGTACGGGCCCGACCGGACCCGACCAGCACACCACCGACGGCGTCCGCGACACCTCCGTCGACCGGCCGGACGGCGATGACGGGCCTCCCGAGCAGCGTCCCGGCAACGAGGAGACCAACCCGGAGGGCATCGAGCCCAAGGCGGGCTACCCGTCGAAGGACCCCCGCGACGACTAGGCGGGAGCGCCCACTTTCGGCATCCCCAAGCCGACGACGGGGGCGGCCGGAGCCGCCGTACGCGCCTGCCAGGCATCGCCCGAACGAGTACGCCGAACGGCCAGCACCCCGCCGTCGGCCACGAGGTGGTGAGGAGCGGCCCGGGTGATCTCGACGGTCACCATGTCGCCGGGGCGGATCGGTGCCGTGTCGGCCGAGCCATCGGTGGTCGGGCCAGCGGTGGTCGGGCCAGCGGTGGTCGGGCCAGCGGTGGTCGAGCGTGTCGAGACCACGGGGTCGAAGTGCACGAGCCGGTTGTCGGGTCCTCGCCCGGAGAGCCGGTGGGTGGCGGCATCCTTGCGGCCCTCGCCCTCGGCGACCATCAGCTCGACGGTGCGGCCCACGAGTCGCTTGTTCTCGTCCCAGGCGATGTCGTTGACCAGCTCGACGAGGCGCTCGTAGCGGTGGCCTACGACGTCGGCCGGGACCTGGTCGGGCATGGTCGCGGCCGGTGTGCCGGGCCGGATGGAGTACTGGAAGGTGAAGGCACCCGAGAAGCGAGCCGCCGCGACGACCTCCATGGTCTGCAGGAAGTCCTCCTCGGTCTCGCCGGGGAAGCCCACGATGATGTCGGTGGTGATCGCGGCATCTGGCATGGCGGCTCGGACGCGGTCGATGATGCCGAGGTACCTCTCGCGGCGGTAGGAGCGACGCATGGCCCGGAGGACGCGGTCGGAGCCGGACTGCAGCGGCATGTGCAGCTGCGGCATCACGTTGGCGGTCTCGGCCATGGCCGCGATCACGTCGTCGGTGAACTCGGCCGGGTGAGGGCTCGTGAACCGCACCCGCTCCAGGCCCTCGACCTCGCCGCAGGCGCGCAGCAGCTTCGAGAAGGCCTGGCGGTCGCCGAACTCCACGCCGTAGGCGTTGACGTTCTGCCCCAGCAAGGTGACCTCGCTGACGCCCTCAGCGACCAGCGCGCGCACCTCGGCCAGGATGTCGCCCGGCCGGCGGTCCATCTCCTTGCCACGCAGGGCCGGGACGATGCAGAAGGTGCAGGTGTTGTTGCAGCCGACCGAGACCGAGACCCAGGCGGCGTACGCCGATTCCCGCCGGGTGGGCAGCGTTGAGGGGAAGACCTCGAGCGACTCGAGGATCTCGACCTGCGCCTCCTCCTGCACGCGAGCCCGCTCCAGCAGCGCCGGCAGTGAGCCGATGTTGTGGGTGCCGAAGACCACGTCGACCCACGGCGCCTTGCGGGTGATCTCGCCGCGGTCCTTCTGGGCCAGGCAGCCGCCGACCGCGATCTGCATGCCCGGCGTCTTGGCCTTGACCGGCGCGAGGTGACCCAGGTTGCCGTAGAGCTTGTTGTCGGCGTTCTCGCGCACCGCGCAGGTGTTGAACACCACGACGTCGGGCGTCGAGCCATCGGCCGCGGCGACGTACCCGGCGTCCTCGAGCAGACCGGTCAGCCGCTCGGAGTCGTGGACGTTCATCTGGCACCCGTAGGTGCGGACCTCGTAGGTGCGCGCCATAGCCGGAACAGCGTACGGCGAGCGGCCCGGACCCGGCGTATCGCCGGTCGTGTCCTCAGGCGCCCTGAGCAGCGACCTTGGCGCGGACGTCGTCCATGTCGAGCGCGCGGACGGCGTCGATCAGCTGGTCGAGCATGGGGGCGGGCAGCGCACCGGGCTGGCGGAAGACCATGATCCCGTCGCGGAACGCCATCAGCGTGGGGATCGAGCTGATCTGCAAGACGCCCGACAGGTCACGCTCCTCCTCGGTGTTGATGCTGCCGAAGGTGATGTCGTCGTTGGCCTCGGAAGCCGCTTCGTAGATCGGTGCGAACATCCGGCACGGGCCGCACCAGGAGGCCCAGAAGTCCAGCAGCACGATGCCGTCCTGCTCGATGGTGTCGGTGAAGTTCTCCGCACCGACGGTGACGGTGGCCATGACGTGCTCCTCGGTTGGTGACGCGGTCCATCATGCCAACGCACGACCCTGGCGGATGCTTCCCGGGTCGCGTCCCCGGGGGCCGAGGACGGACGGTCCCACCTCAACCGCCGGAGCCAGAGAGGTGCTGGACCAGGAACTCGATCGCGTCGGGGTAGGCGTCGAGCCGGTTGGCGCGCTTGGCCAGGCCGTGGCCCTCGTCGGGGTAGACCCGCAGCTCGCAGTCGACACCCTTGTCGTCGAGGGCGGCCTTGATCTGCTCGGCTTCCGAGAGAGGCACGCGCGGGTCGTTGGCGCCATGGATGACGAACAGCGGCGCGACCAGGTCGTCGAGGTAGGTCAGCGGCGAGGCCTTCTCGAGGAACTCGCGGTGCTGGTCGAGGAAGCCGTACTCGCGCTCGCGGTAGGCCCGCCGGTAGGCCGAGGTGTTCTCCAGGAACGTCACTAGGGAGGAGATGCCGACGATGTCCACGCCCGCGGCCCAGCGCTCCGGCTGCATCGCGAGGCCGGCCAGCACCATGTACCCACCGTAGGAACCGCCCCACAACGCCGAGCGCGACGCATCGAGGCCGACCGTCGGCAACCAGTCGTGGATGGCGGCCAGGTCGGCCACGGAGTCCAGTCGCAGCTCGACGTCGTCGAGCGAGACCCAGCGCCGCCCGTAGCCCGAGGATCCGCGCACGTTGGGCACGAGGACCTCGAAGCCGCACAGCGCCAGCGCCTGCCAGACCGCGGAGTACATCTGGACCGCCTCGGACTCCGGTCCGCCGTGGATGTGCAGCACCGAGGCCCCCACGGATGCCCGGGCGAGTGCGGCGTCTGACTCGTCACCCGTCGGGGCGGCCGCGAACCGGAAGCACGGCACCTGCTCGCCGTCCGGGGTGGGGATCCGGTGGACCGTCGGGGTGACCAGACGCTCGCGCAGATCCGGCGGGATGCTCTCGCGCCCGTCGACCAGCAGTGTCACCGCACCCGTGTGGGCATCGACGCTGAGGATCGACCCCGGGTCGGTCGGCGTGGTCGCGGCGACCACGAACCGTGAGCCGTCGGCCGACCAGCG
The DNA here is from genome assembly GCF_015352445.1 of Nocardioides agariphilus. Taxonomy (GTDB): domain Bacteria; phylum Actinomycetota; class Actinomycetes; order Propionibacteriales; family Nocardioidaceae; genus Nocardioides; species Nocardioides agariphilus. Next base: position 209,272 of record NZ_JADKPO010000002.1, on the reverse strand, counting down.
CACGATGAGCGGATGCACCGGCCCGAGGTCGACGTCGACCCGGTGGGTGCCGTCGGCCTCGTGGACGGCCAACGTGTCGGCCCCGTCGACGTGGTGCATGACGACCATCGCCGACCCGTCGCGCGACAAGGTCGCGGCCACGTCGTGGTCGTCGCTGGTGACCAGTGACCGCCACGAGCCGTCGAGCCCGAGCGCCCAGACACCGTGGAACTCCTGGGCGTGGTCGGAGCTCACCACCAGGGACTGGTCGTCGGCGGCCCAGCCGGCGACGAAGTGGCTGGCGGGCTCCTCCGCATCGGTGAGAGCCACCGACGACGACGGCCCTGCCACCGAGACCAGCGTCGAGGCCGGCACCAGGGACAGCCGGGTGACGGCCACCGACCGCTCGTCGTGAGAGACCGACGAGCCGATCACGTAGCCGCCGTCGTCGAAGACGACCGACTCCTGCCCCGTGTCGAGGTCGCGCACGACGATGTCCATGTCGACGTCGTTGCGCCGGTTGGTCGAGTAGATGAGGGAGGCCGACGTGACGTCGTACAGGACGTTCATGTGGTCGGGATCGCTGACGACCGGCGTCAGGTCATCGAGCCTCGCGGGTCGACCCAGTGGTGTCGTGAGGTCCAGCAGCGAGATCTGCCACTTCTCGTCGCCGCCGTTGTCGTGCTCGACGAGCACCTGACGACGACCCGGCACGTAGCGGCCCGCACACCGAGAGGGCAGATCGGTCAGGGCGGTGGTGGTGCCGTCGGGGTCCACCTCGACGAGCTGGAGGCTGCCGAGGTCGTCGTTGCCGGCGAGCACGCGACCTTCGGCGTCGATGTCGAAGGCGGCCCAGAGCCGGATGTCGAGCAGGGAGCGCACGGTCCCCGAGACGCCGCTGTCGGTCACCGGGCGACGCTAGCACCGGGGCTGCCTGGCACACTCGGCCCCATGTGCAGCCCCGTCCGCTGCCGCACCTGCGGCAAGATCACCTGGTCCGGCTGCGGCGACCACGTCGACGAGATCAAGGCGATGGTCCCCGACGAGCTGTGGTGCCCGGGCCACGACAACGACGAACCGGCCACCAACCTGTTCGTCTAGCGAGCCGCCAGCACCTCGACCCGGTTGCCGTGCGGGTCGTAGGCGTGGAACCTCAGGAAGCCGGCAAAGCTCTCACGCTCCCGCTCGTCGACCTCGAAGCCTCTCTCGCGCAGCCGAGCAGCCACGGCGCCGAGATCGTCGACCACGAACGCCGGATGAGCCTTGCGGGCGGGGGCGAACCCGTCCTCGACGCCGACATGCAGCTCAGCGACGACCGCGCCGTCCTCGTCGTAGGCACGAAACCACGCGCCACCGCGACCTCGTAGGTCGGCCGGCTTCTCGACCTCGAGGAGCCCGAGGCGTCGGCGTAGAACGCCCGCGCGGCATCCTCGCCCCCTGGCGGGCAGGACACCTGCACGTGATGCAGCGCGATCATGACCCGGCTCCCACGCGGGCGACCACGAAGATCCGGCGGAACGGCAGCACCACGCGCCCGTCTCGTGACGGGTACGCCGCCCGCAGCCGCCGCTTGAACTCCTCCTCGAAGCCCGGCCTCAGGTGGTCGGGCAGCGCTTGCAGCGTCGGACGCGCACCCGTGCCGGAGACCCAGGTGAACACCGGGTCATCGCCCCGCAGGACGTGCAGGTACGTCGTCTCCCAGGCGTCGACCTCGCACCCGAGGCGCTGCAGGGCATCGAGGTAGACGACGGGGTCGTGCGAGTCCGGATGCGAGGCGCCGGCGGTGTGCGCGGCGTACGGCTCCTGTGCCGCGAGCTCGGCGCGGATGGTGTGGCTGGGCTCGTCGAAGTTGCCCGGCACCTGGAAGGCCAGCCACCCACCCGGCCGGAGCCGCGCGACCAGGCTCTCCATGAGCTCGAGATGCTCCGGCACCCATTGGAGCGTCGCGTTGCTCACGATCACGTCGATCCGGTCGCTGGAAGGCGCCCACGCCCACTCCCGGAGGTCCTGGACGCGGAACTGCACCGCTGGCGTCGTCGCGCGAGCCTTCTCGACCATCTCGACACTGGAGTCGAGGCCGACCACCTCGGCTCCCGGCCAGCGCTGGGCCAGCAGCGCGGTGAGGTTGCCGGGGCCACACCCGAGGTCGACCACGGTGCTCGGCGAGGTGGCGCCGATGCGAGCGACCAGCTCGGCGAAGGGCCGCCCTCGCTCATCGGCGTAGGTCAGGTAGCGCTCGGGATCCCAGGTGTGCACGATCCGACCATGGCATCCGAATTATCTTGATGTCAAGATTCTTGACCCATCGCTACACTGCCGCCCATGCGCGATGAGGTCGACGAGCTCGCCGATGCGTGGGCACGCGAGCGCCCCGACCTCGACCTTGCCCCCGTGGCGGTCTTCAGCCGCATCAGCCGGCTGGCGCGTCATCTCGACCTGGCCCGCCGGGAGGCGTTCGAGGCCCATGACGTGGAGTCGTGGGAGTTCGACGTACTGGCCGCCCTGCGGCGCGCGGGGGCACCCTATGAGCTCTCGCCCGGGCGGCTCCTGCGCGAGACCCTGGTGACCAGCGGCACGATGACCAACCGCGTCGACCGGCTCACGGCGCGCGGCCTCGTCGAACGCTCCCCCGACCCTGACGACCGCAGGGGCGTCATCGTGCGACTCACCCCCGAGGGCAAGGCCACGGTCGACGGCGCGTTCACCGCGCTGCTCGACGCCGAGCGCGGGCTCCTGGCCGACCTCCCCGACCGCGACCGTCAGCGGCTGGCCGGCTTGCTGCGCACGCTGCTCGCGCCCTTCGCCCGCGAAGACTGACACGGCAGGACAGGAAACCGGACGGGAAACAGGACGGGAAACAGGACGGGGAAGACGGGGAGGCCGATGGACGACCAGCACTTCTACATGATCCGCGGCGGCGTCGAGGGCCGCGAGCGACTCCGGATGGTGGCCCGCGTGATGCGGCCCGGCACCCTGGCGCTGATCGAGCGCGCCGGCGTCGGGGCCGGACTCCGCTGCCTCGACGTGGGCAGCGGAGGTGGTGAGGTGACCTTCGACCTCGCCGCCGCGGTCGGACCTACCGGGAGTGTGGTCGGCATCGACGTCGACCCGGTCAAGGTGGAGCTGGCGGCTGCGGATGCCGAGGCGGCGGGCGTCGGCAATGTCGAGTTCCGGGTGGCCGACCTGGTCGACGGACTGGGCGAGGCGGAGTACGACGTGGTCTACGCCAGGTTCGTGCTGTGGACCCTCAGCGACCCGACGAGCGCCCTGCGCGACATGGTGCGTGCGCTCAGGCCGGGCGGCCGGCTGTTCGTCGAGGACATCGACTTCGCGGCGTCGCTGTGCTCCCCGACCTCTGCGGACTTCCAACGGTCGGTGGAGGTGTTCCTCGAGACCGCACGTCGCATGGGCGTTGACGCCAACTTCGGCCGCCGTGTGCCCGAGACAGTGCTCGCCGCCGGCCTCGTGGACGTGCAGACCAACATCGTCCAGCCCGGTGGTCTCGAGGGCGAGGCCAAGGTGCTCCACCCACTGTCGTTCGAGAACATCAAGGCGATGGTGGTCCACCACGACGTCGCCACCGCAGACGAGGTCGACCGCATCGTCGATGCGCTCTACGACCTGGCGCGCGACCCCACGACGTACATGCTGTGCCCGCGGATCGTGCAGGCCTACGGCGACAAGCGTTAGTCGAGCAGCTCTGCGGCTGCCAACCACTCCGACTCGACCTCGTCGCGCTGGGCGCCGAGGACCTGGAGCTCGGCGGCCAGGGCGGCCAGGCGTTCGTAGTCCTGGCCCGCTTCCACGATCGCGGCGTTGAGGGCAGCTTCTTGCTCGCCGATGCGCTCGAGCTGCTTGTCGAGGCGGGTCAGGGTCTTGCGTGCGGCTCGCTCCTCCGCGCTCCCCGGGCGCGCCTTGGCAACCGCGGTCACGGGCGCTGACGCAGGGGCTGGAACGGCTGGTACGGCGGCCGCGAGCTCGGCCGCGCGCCGCTGCAGGTACTCCTCCACGCCGCCCGGCAGCATCGAGATCTGCCCGTCGCCGAGCAGCGCCCAGACGCTGTCGGTCACGCGCTCCAGGAAGTAGCGGTCGTGGGAGACCACCACGAGCGTGCCTGGCCACCCGTCGAGGAAGTCCTCCAGCACGTTGAGCGTGTCGATGTCGAGGTCGTTGGTGGGCTCGTCGAGCAGCAGCACGTTGGGCTCGGTCATCAGCAGCCGCAGCAGCTGGAAGCGACGCCGCTCCCCGCCCGAGAGGTCCCCGATCCGGGTGGTCAGCCGGTCACCGGAGAAGCCGAAGCGCTCCAGCATCGAGGAGGCCGTGATCTCGCCGGTCGTGGTCCGGGTCACGCGGCGGACGGACTCGAGCGTCGGCAGCACGCGGCCCTCGGGGTCGAGGTCGTCGAGAGCCTGGGTGAGGTGTTGCAGGGCGATCGTGCGGCCGTGCCGCACGCGGCCCGCAGACGGCGCGAGCGACCCGTCGAGCAGGCCGAGCACCGAGGTCTTGCCGGCGCCGTTGACGCCGACGATGCCGACGCGGTCGCCGGGCCCGAGGCGCCAGGTGGCGTGGCGGAGGAGCACGCGCTCGCCGCGCACGAGGTCGACGTCCTCGACGTCGATGACGTCCTTGCCCAGCCGCTGGGTGGCGAACCGTTGCAGCTCGAACCTGTCTCGCGGCGGTGGCACGTCCTCGATCAGCGCGTTGGCGGCGTCGATGCGGAACTTCGGCTTCGAGGTCCGCGCCGGCGGACCGCGCCGGAGCCAGGCCAGCTCCTTGCGGGCCAGGTTGAGCCGGCGCTCCTCGGTGGCGGCGGACTGGCGCTGCCGCTCGGCGCGAGCCAGCACGTACGCCGCGTACCCGCCGTCGTAGGCGTCCACCGCACCGTCGTGCACCTCCCAGGTCGACTCGCAGACCGCGTCGAGGAACCACCGGTCGTGGGTCACCACCACGAGGGCCGAGGACCGGGCCGCCAGGTGGCGGGCCAGCCAGTCCACGGCCTCGACGTCGAGGTGGTTGGTGGGTTCGTCGAGCACGATGAGGTCGTGCTCGCCCAGCAGCAGGGCGGCCAGCGCGCACCGGCGTCGTTCACCGCCGCTGAGGCCGAGGACGGCGCGGTCGAGACTGACACCGGCCAGCAGCTCCTCGACGATCTCGCGGGTGCGGGGGTCGGCGGCCCACTCGTGGTCGGCTCGTCCCGCCAGCACCGCCTCGCGGACGGAGTGCGTGTCGACCAGGGCGTCGTGCTGGTGGAGGAACCCGACGAGGAGGCCGCGGCTGTGCGACACCCGTCCGGAGTCAGGGGGCACCTGCCCGGTCATCACCTCCAGCAAGGTGGTCTTGCCGTCGCCGTTGCGACCGACGACGCCGATGCGCTCACCTACGGAAATGCCGAGCGAGACCTCGGAGAGCAGTGGGCGAACGCCGTAGGCCTTGGAGACGCGTTCGAGGTTGACCAGGTTGCTCACAGCACGTGGGCCCCGGAGACCGGCCCGTTGGCCACCAGCACGACGGGCAGGTCGTCGCCCTGCAAGCGGTCGGCCAGGGCGCGGGCGTGGTCGCCCGACTCGCACAAGAACAGCACCGTCGGACCCGAGCCGGAGACCAGGCCCCGCAGGGCGCCCTCGGCCTCGCCATGAGCGATCAGCTCGCCGAGCTCGGGCCGCAGGTCGATCGCGGCCGCCTCGAGGTCGTTGTGCAGCGCGGCGGCCAGGTGGGCGGGCTGTGCAGACGCCAGCGCCGAGACGACGGCGGCCGAGCTGGCCGGCGTGGCCGGGGCATCCGGGAACATCTCGTCGAAGCGCCGATAGACGGCGGGAGTCGAGAGCCCCTCGTGCGAGGGGACGACGACCCACCACCAGGTGACGGGGTCACGCAGGGCCTGCAGGCGTTCGCCGCGACCCGTTCCGTGCGCCGTACCGCCGAGCAGCGAGAACGGCACGTCGCTGCCCAGCCTGGCCGCCAGGTCCAGCAGCACGTCGTCGGCAGTCTCGAGGTCCCAGAGCCGGTCCAGGGCCACCAGCGTCGCGGCTGCGTCGGCCGAACCGCCGGCCATGCCGCCGGCGACGGGGATCCGCTTCTCGACGAGGAGGTCGACCCCCGGGAGCTCGGTGCCCTCGTCGGCCGTCTCGGCGAGCAGTCGCGCCGCCGTGCTGACGATGTTGTCGGCGGGGTCGGGGAGGGCTCCTACGGGGAGGTACGACGCGGCCTCGATGTCGATGGCCCCGTCGCCGTCGGCGGCCCGCACGTCGTCGAAGAGGCCAACGGCCTGGAACACGGTGTCGAGCGGGTGGAAGCCGTCATGGCGCGGGCGGCCCACACCGAGGTGCAGGTTGATCTTGGCCGGGGCGCGCACGGTGACCGAGCGCCGCTCCTCGGGCTGGATGGAGAGTGTCATGCCGGCAGCACCTCGACCAGGTTCTCCGCGATCCGGGCGAAGTCCCCGACGACCAGCGACTCGCCTCTGGCCAGCGGGTCGATCCCGGCCCTGCCCAGAGCCTCCTCCGCACGCTCGGCCGACCCGGCCAGGGTGCGGAGAGCTCCCCGCAGGCCCTTGCGGCGTTGGGCGAACGCCGCGTCGACGACGGCGAAGACCTGCTCACGCGTCGCGGTCGTCGCAGGAGGTTCGCGTCGGGTCCACGCGACCAGCCCGGAGTCGACGTTGGGCACCGGCCAGAACACCTGACGACCCACCGCCCCCGCTCGGCGTACGTCGGCGAACCAGGCCGCCTTCACCGAGGGGATGCCGTAGGCCTTGGACCCAGGGCCGGCCGACAGGCGGTCGGCAACCTCGGCCTGCACCATCACCAGTCCGCGCTCCAGGCTCGGCAGCAGCGTGAGCAGGTGGATGAGCACGGGCACCGACACGTTGTAGGGCAAGTTGGCCACCAGCGCCGTCGGCTGGTCCCCCGGGAGCTCGGTGACGCGCAGCGCGTCAGCCGTCACCACCTCGAGCCGGTCTGCGGAGCCGGGGGCCCGCTCCGCCACGGTGCGGGGCAGCAGTCGGGCCAGACGTGGGTCGATCTCGACAGCGACGACGCGGGCACCGACCTCGAGCAGCGCCAGCGTGAGGGAGCCCAGCCCGGGACCGACCTCCACGACCACGTCGTCGGGACCGACGCCCGCCTCGCGAACGATGCGGCGGACCGTGTTGGCGTCGATGACGAAGTTCTGCCCGCGCTGCTTGGTGGGACGCAGGTCCAGCTCGGCCGCCAGCGAACGGACCTCCGCCGGCCCGAGCAGCGTCGAGCCGGCGGCGGACATGGTGGCCAATCTAGTCATCCGTCTGGTCAGCCGCCGGTGGGCGAACGGTCCGCGTCAGGTGGGCAGGCCGAGCGAGCGTGCGCACGCCGGCCACGCGACGTACCCGCCGGAGGCGTCGCGCACCTTGGTCGCGATGGCGATCTGGGTCTCACGGCTGGCCTGGCTGGGCAGCCCGGAGCCGCCGTAGGCCTGCCAGGTCCCGAGCGAGAACTGCAACCCGCCGTAGTAGCCGTTGCCGGTGTTGGTCGCCCAGTTGCCGCCGGCCTCGCACTGCGCGAGGCGGTCCCAGACGGTGCTGCCGCCGGCGAAGTTGGTCGTCGCGACCTCGCGGGTGCCGACCTCGACGATCGCGGCGACGGGGCGGTCGAGCCAGGTCTGGCGCAGTACCTTGCGGACGGCGAGCCTGCCGTTGCGGTAGGTGATCGCGTACGTGACGTCGCGCAGGCCGTCCTCGCCCGAGCGGATGACGGTGGTGTCGCCGACGTAGGCCGAGTCGTCGTCGCGCTCGATCGTGCGGAAGTCGACCACCTCTCGCTTGATGCGCTTGGTGACCTTCTTGATCCGGGTGACCACGACCTCGGAGCCGTCGTCGATGTCGGCGCCGAGGCGGGGCGTGACCCGGTCGTCCCGGTCGACCTGCACACCGAGCTGGTCGAGGAGGTCGCGCACGCTGAGCGCCGCGACCGTGCGCCTCTGGGGCTTGGCCGCACCGATCTTGACCGTGATCGTCTTGGGGGTCGCGACCTCGATGTCGATACCGCCGCGGTCGATGCCCGCGCCACGACTCACCGAGAGGGCCGCGCCGTCGTAGGCACGGCCGATCTGGTCGAGCGCACCGTCGACGTCGGTGGCGGTCACCCAGTACGTCTGGGTGTCACCGTCGACCGTGAGCTCCAGCGGGCGACCGAACCGGACGCTGATCCTGGTCCCGTCACTGACCTCCTGGTCGAGCGACGGTGCTACCTGGTCGTGGGCGCCGACCTCGATGCCCTCGGCGTCGAGCACGTCACCGACGGTGCCGCCGAGGGCGGACACCTCGTGCGCCTTGCCGTCGAGGGAGAGGGTCACCGACTTGCTCATCGCGGCGTAGGCGAGGGTCGTGCCGACGACCGCGGTCGCGACGATGGCCACGAGAACGGCCATCAGGCCACGCTTGCGACTGAGCTGATCCAACTTGAGAAGCAAAACACTCCGAACGTCGAGCTCTCCGGATCGTGTGTCCTGCTTCCCCCGATCGATCCAGCCAACAGTCACGAGACGATAACGACGACCGGATGGGGCGACAATTCGTCAGACAACTTCTCGGCGCTCCCGACGCTTCTCGGTGAGGTTCTCAGCCCTCACCAGGCGCCGCCGTACGCCGCATCCGTGGCGGAGTTCACACTCGCGCAGAGTTCCTCGAGGTCATCCCCGCGCACCTGCGCCATCGCTCGCATCGTGAGCGGCACGAGGTACGACGCGTTCGGGCGCCCGCGGTAGGGAGTCGGCGTGAGGTACGGCGCGTCGGTCTCCACCAGCAGGCGGTCGGGAGGTACGACGAGCAGCGCCTCGCGCAGTGCCGCAGCGTTCTTGAACGTCACGGTGCCGGCGAACGACAGGTAGGCGCCGCGGTCCAGGCAGGCGCGGGCGAAGTCGGCGTCCCCGGAGAAGCAGTGCATCACCCAACGTTCGGGCGGGCCCTCCTCGTCGATGACGGCCAGCACCTCGTCATGGGCCTCGCGGTCGTGGATGACCAGCGTCTTGTCGAGCCGCTTGGCGAGATCGACGTGCCAGCGGAACGAGGCGACCTGCGCCGCCTTGCCCTCCGGTCCGGTGCGGTAGTTGTCGAGCCCGGTCTCCCCGACCGCGCGCACCTTGTCGTGGGCCCGCGCCAACCGCTCGATCTCCTCGAGGGCGGCGTCCAGCTCGCCGCGCGCGGCCAGCCGCGGCGCCTCGTTGGGGTGCAGCGAGACGCCGGCCACCAGAGCGTCGTACCTCACCGCCGCCTCCACCGCCCACCGGGCACCCTCGAGCTCGCAGCCGATCTGGACGATCCGCGTCACTCCGACCTCCGCCGCCGAGGCGATCGCCTCCTGCGTCGGCAGCCACGCCTGGTCATCGGTGCCCCTGGCGATGTCGAGGTGGCAGTGGTTGTCCACCACCGGGTGCGGCAACCCCTCCGGCAACGGCGGCCGCTCCCTGTCTTCGGTCACGCCCGCGACCTTATCCACCGGCCCGCCGGGGTACTCCCGTGCAGTTGACGGGTATGGAAGCGCTTCCAAGGCGTCAACCGCACGGGAGTACGCCGAACGTCAGGGCTTGTGCACAGCGTCGTAGACGAGGCGCTTGGGGACGGCGGCGGACTTTGCGACCTGGGAGATGGCGTTCTTGCGGGGGGTGCCGGCGGCTTCGAGGTCGGCGACGGCGCGGCGCCAGTCGTCGGGGGTCGGGCCGACGGAGGGGGCGGCAGGGGCGCCGGCGACCACGATGGTGACCTCGCCGCGTACGCCACCGGCGGCCCAGGCGACCAGCTCGGCGAGTCCTCCCCGGCGCACCTCCTCATGGGTCTTGGTGAGCTCGCGGCAGACCGCAGCCGCGCGCTCGGGGCCGAAGGCCTCGACCATCGCCGCCAACGCCGCCCCGGTCCGGTGCGGTGCCTCGAAGAACACCATCGTGCGCGGCTCCGTGGCGAGCTCGGCCAGTCGGCGCGACCGCTCGCCGGCCTTGCGCGGCAAGAACCCCTCGAAGCAGAACCGGTCGGCCGGCAGGCCCGACACCGCGAGCGCCGTCAGCACCGCCGACGGCCCAGGTACGGCGACCACGTCGACGCCTGCCTCGATCGCGGCCGCCACGAGGCGGTAGCCCGGGTCGGAGACGCTCGGCATCCCGGCGTCGGTCACCAGCAGCACCCGCTCGCCGGCGACCAGGGCAGCCACCAGGCCGGGGGTACGCGCCGACTCGTTGCCCTCGAAGTACGACACCACGCGCCCGCCGACGCTGACCCCGAGGTCGCGGGCCAGTCGGGCCAGGCGCCGGGTGTCCTCGGCCGCCACGACGTCGGCCGTTGCCAGCTCGTGGGCCAAGCGCGGCGAGGCGTCGTCGACGCGCCCTATCGGGGTCGCAGCCAGCACCAGCACACCCACAGTCTCACCGTAGGCTTGCCGACCGTGACGACCGCCGCTCCGCAACGAGCGCCCGCAGGCGACACGCGGACCGGCCTCTCACGCACCGCCGACGGTCGCGAGGTCCCGAGTGCCGCCGCCCGCACCCGGTCCAGGCTGCGCGGCGAGGACCCCTTCATCGGCTGGGTCACCGCGCTGTCGATCGGCCTCCTGGCCCTGTTCCTGCGGCTCTGGAAGCTGGGCTCGCCCCGGGAGTTCCTCTTCGACGAGACCTACTACGCCAAGGACGCCTGGTCGCTGCTGCACTTCGGCTACGCCCGCGAGTACGTCGACGGCAAGAAGGCCAACGCCGAGATCCTGGCCGGCCACACCGACGGCCTGTGGAAGGACAAGGCCTCGATGGCCGTCCATCCCGACGTCGGCAAGTGGCTGATCGGGCTGGGCGAGAAGGTCTTCGGGATGGACCCGTTCGGCTGGCGGGTCGCGTCCGCGGTCGTGGGTGCGCTGATGATCGTGGTGATGGTCCGGCTGGTACGCCGGATGACGGGCTCGACCTTCATCGGCGCGGTCGCCGGCCTGCTCCTGTGCTTCGACGGCATGCAGTTCGTGCTCTCGCGGCTGGCCCTGCTCGACATCTTCGTCGCGTTCTTCCTGCTGATGGCCGTGCACTGCCATGTGGCCGACCGCGACTGGACCAGGGCACGCCTGGCCACGCTCCTGTCCACCTCGGGTGGGCGAGTGACGAAGGGCTCCGGTCCGGTCCGCGGCCTGCTGTGGCGACCGTGGCTGGTCGGCGCAGGCATCTGCTGGGGCCTGGCGTGCGGGACCAAATGGGAGGCCGTCTACGCGATGGCCGCGTTCGGACTGCTCACCTTCTTCTGGACCGTGGGAGCCCGACGCTCCTTCGGAGTGCGCGGCGCGCTCGCGCGCTCCGTGGTCGTCGACGGGATCCCGGCGTTCGTCAGCGTGGTGCTGGTCGGGCTCCTGGTCTACGTCGCCACCTGGACGGGCTGGCTCGTGCACGCCGGCCAGTACGAGAAGGACCTGTCGTCCTCGCAGTACACCCGCTACTCCGGCCAGGGACACTGCGACGGCAAGACCTACGTCTCGGAGAACCCGAACGACGACGCACGATGGCCGACTGCCAGCGAGCCCGACGCGTCCGGGGTCGGGGAGGTCGTCCAGTCGCTGCGCTCCCTGTGGTACTACCACCAGGACGTCTACACCTTCCACACGCACTTCCTGAACTGCTCGACCCACCCCTACGAGTCCAAGCCGTCCGGCTGGCTGCTCCTGAACCGGCCCGTGGGCGTCGACGCCGACACCAAGATCCAGCCGGGGACCCAGGGGTGCGATGCCCCCACGGGCAGCGACTGCCTGCGGGTCATCACCCTGCTCGGCACACCCATCTTGTGGTGGGGCGGCTGCCTGGCGGTGATCGCCGCCGGCGCGCTCTGGATCGGCACCCGCGACTGGAGGTACGGCGTCGCCGTCATCGGCACGCTCTCGACCTGGCTGCCGTGGCTGCAGTACGACGACCGACCGATCTTCATCTTCTACGCGATCATCACCATTCCGTTCATGGTGATGGCCATCGCGCTCCTGATAGGCGCTCTCTTGGGCCGTACGACGGCCCCCACGCCCCGACGTACGGTCGGGGTGATCGTCTCGGGCGCCTTCTTCGTGCTGGTGCTGCTGAACTTCGCCTGGTTCTGGCCCGTCTACACCGACCAGCTCCTCACCCACCGCGAATGGCTCGACCGGATCTGGTTCACGCGCTGGATCTGACCAGACCAGTGCCGAAAATGACCCAGATCTAGTCCCAACTGACTAGGCGGACACCACCGAGGGGTCAGTCGAATTGACCCGAAATGATTGCCGGTTTGCCCTGCCAGATCCCCCATTCTCCCGCAGGATGGTGCTGCTGTAACGGTTCAGCAGTACGCATCCGCTGGTCTGGACCGTCCCGGGATCTGAGCGGGTCCAGCACCAGAAATCGCGTTTTTGACCGGATTCGCCACGCTTCGGTCACACTGACGCGTATGGATGCCCGTCAGGCTGACCTGCTCAGGAAGCTCGACCCGATCGAGCTCGGTCAACGGCTGCGCGCTGCGCGCGTCGCCAAGGGAATGACTCAGACCGACCTGGCCGGCGCCGACGTGTCGGTCGGCTACGTCTCTCGCATCGAGGCCGGGCACCGACGTCCGAACCTCCAGGTGCTCACCGACCTCTGCGTCCGGCTCGGCACCCCGGTCGAGCAGCTGCTGATGGGCGTCGCCCCGCAGGAGCTCGAGCAGATCAAGCTCAACCTCGACTTCGCCGAGCTGGCGCTCGAGTCGGGCCAGGCCGCGAGCGCCGAGCTCCAGGCTCGCGACGCTCTGGACATGGCGGTGGCCGCCTCGCTCAAGGAGCTGGCCTACCGGAGCCGCTTCCTGCTGGCCCGGGCACTCGAGGCCCAGGGCATGGTCGACGACGCCATCATCGAGCTCGAGGGACTGCTCTCGCCGCGGGTCGGCAACGTCTTGCAGATCAAGGTCGGCATCGCGCTGAGTCGCTGCTACCGCGAGTCGGGCGACTTCTCCAAGGCCGTCGAGGTCGGCGAGATGATGCTGGAGCACCTGGCTGACACACCCCTCGACGGCACCGACGAGGCCGTCCAGCTCGCGGTGACCTTGGCCTACGCCTACCACACCCGCGGCGATGTCTCCCAGGCCGTGCGCGTGTGCCGTCGGGCGGTGGCCAAGGCCGAGACCCTCGACTCATCGGTCGGCCGGGCCTCTGCCTACTGGAACGCCAGCATTCTGGAAGCCGCTCGCGGTTCGGTGCGCGACGCGATCCCGTTGGCCGAGCGCGCCTTGAAGCTGCTATCGGAAGGACAGGACGCTCGCAACCTGGCCAATCTCCGCACGGCGCTCGGCATGATGCAGCTGCGCATGGACCCGCCCCAGATCAGCGAGGCGCAGGAGAACCTGAAGCTCGCGGCGGAGGAGTACCAATGGTGCAGCGCCAGCCCGGCTGACATCGGTCGCAACGAGCTTGCCCAGGCGCGGGCACACTTCCTGGCCGGCGATGTCGAGACCGCCGAGGTGATGAGCCGGCACGTGCACGAGAGCATCAAGGTCTTGTCGCCGCTGACCGCGGCCGATGCGAAGTCGCTCGAGGGCCAGGTGCACGCTGCCCAGGGAGACATCGAAGCAGCCGCGCGCTCCTACCATGAAGCGGTGTTCGCGCTGACCGGTCTCGGATCGGACCGCGAAGCAGCGGAACTGTGGTTCGAGCTCGCCGGCCTGCTCGAGGACGTCAACGAGTTCGATGCAGCACGCCATGCCTACCGAAGTGCGGCAGCGGCATCAGGCGTGCAGAGTCGTCCGAGAGCTACGACGAGAAAGTTGTCAGAGGAACTGCGGTAGAACGGGTCAGCAGCAGGCTGGCCAGTCCGACTTCCTCATCTGCTTGATAGCGGCGTCCGGGGACGCGGCCACCGAGGTGGCACCCAGGGTGGCGACGAGTGCAGCGACAACGGCTGCAACTGCGAACTTGCTGCGACGCATGACGGATCTCCCTCTCACAGGTGACCGGCTGACTAGTCCGGTCGGAGACCATCGTGGAGTGGTCTGGTCAAAAAGTCGATCTTGACTTTTGACGCTCGTCCAGCATCGCTACCCCCAGGCACCCTAGGGCTGCACGTTTTCGCAGGTCAGAGGCCGTTTAACAGTGTGCTAGACCACCTCTTCGAGGGGGCCCCGAAATTCTCGTTTCCGCCCCCGAGAAGTGCCACCGCTGTAAAGTTGAGTCAACATCGGGAGGCAAACCAAGACCCCGCCTCCCGATCGAAGTGAACAAATCTCGCGGGCGTCAAACCCCCCCGGCAACCGTGAGATTCATGCACTGGACTCCCCCCAACCAGTGCTAGCGACCCCCTGTGGCCCCCCGCAGGGGGTCCTTCATATTTCGGGGGTCATGCCTGCGGCGCCGGCCACAGCTGCGTCCAGCCGGCGCCTGGGAGGTCTCAGAGGCAGACTTTAGAGTGTCACTCTAAAGTGGCACTCCAGTAGGCTGGCAGCATGACCTCCCGCGACGACACTCGGCGCCCGATCGACGTCAAACGCCAGCAGAAGCAGGCCAATCGCGACGCCATGGTCGAGTCTGCGGGAGGCCTCTTCGCCACGGTCGGCTTCGCGGGCACCACCATGGAAGCCGTCGCGGCGGGGGCAGGGATGTCGGTGCAGAGTGTCTACTTCGCCTTCGGCACCAAGGCCGCCTTGCTGCGCGCGGCCATCGAGCGGGCCACGCCGGCCCCGACCGGCCGGATCGCCGAGTCCGATGCGGATCGCGCCCTCACGATCCTGGTCGACGAGGCGGTCCGGGCGCTGGACGCCACGGGTGCGCTCGCACTTGCGGCCACCTCGGCAGCTGGAGCCGACGAGGCGGTCGAGGAGGTGTGCGCCTGGCAGGACGCCGCGCGATCGCAGGCGGCCACGCACCTGGTGCACCGGCTACGGGCCCTGCGGCCGTTGGCGCGCGGCGTGACGACCCGACGTGCCTCCGACGTCGTCTACGGCGTGCTCAGCCCTCAGCTGCACGCGGTGCTCGTGCGCGAGCGGGGGTGGCCCTCGAAGAGGTACGCCGCGTGGGCCGCCGACCTCGTCGGGCGCGCACTCTGGGGATGACGCGCTCGTACAGCTCGTGGACGCCGACGCCGACCGCGAGCGCCGCCAGCACCGCCAGGTAGGGATGACCCGCGTCCTCGATGCCGGGGTAGACCTGCCACTGGGTGAGGTAGATCCACAACGACGCGGCGGCCACCACGTGGACCACGCGGCCCAGCAGCCGCGGCACGGGCACGGCCCGGTCGACGAGCAGCAGCGCCACTCCTGTCACGACGATCAGCTCACGCTGGGCGTCGCCGAAGAAGCCGATGGCCGACACCACGGCGAGCACGGCGACCAGCGCCCTGCGACGCAAGGTGCCCGCCACGGCCGCCGCCCAGCCAAGGGCCAGGCACCAGAGCACCGCGGCCGCCTCGTACCGCTCGACGGGCCCGGCCTGCACCCCGACGACCGCGAACCTCACCAGCAGCGCGACTGCGAGCGCTGCCAGCGCCACGCCGAAGGGGGATCGCCGCGACCATCGGAACACGCCTGGCACTGCCATCACCGCCGCGACCGCCAAATAGCTCCACACCAGTGCCTCGAGGAACCAGAACTGCCAGTCGTCGCTCCAGCGCGAGGTGCCGGTGAGCCCGTTGAGGAACAGTGCGGTCTGCCACCTGTACTCGCCGGCGACCACGGCGACGGCACCGATCCACACGGCTGTCGGTATGGCAACGGCCGCCGCCGACCTGAGGATCCCGCGCACGCGCGCCACCCGGTCGGACATCGCGAGCTGGAACCGGGCCAGGTTGTAGCCGGCGACGGCCAGCAGGACGTGGGCGCCCCCTTGTAGCTGGGCGATGTCGGCATGGCTGACCAGGATGAGCAGCACGGCGACCGCACGCAGCACGACCGAGAGGTCGACAGGCATCGTGAAGCGGCGTCGAGGGCGGCGTGCCGTGGAGAGAGCCGTCGGCGAGAGCCGCTGCCAACCCGCGGGCAGCGTGCCGAGCACCCGGCCCAGACGCGTGGAGACCTCCACGTAGGACAGGGAGTCACCCCCGAGATCCACGAAGCTGTCGCGCACGGTCGCGTCAGGTCGGCCCAGGACCACGGCGAAGAGGTCGCGGATGCCCTCGGCGCCGGCACCGGGGTCGTCGGTGCTCGTCTGCGAGGCCACCTGGGTCGCGTGACGGGTCAACGCACCGTAGTCGGGCTTGCCCGAGGTGGTGCGGGGCAGCGACCCGAGCCTGACGACCCGGATGGCCGAGACCGGCAGTCCGGTGAGGTCGACCACCGCGCGCAGGGTGCGCTCGACCGAGCGCGCCTGCTCGGTGAACACCCAGAGACGCTCGTCGTGGACCAGGACGCGGACGGGCCGTCCGCGGTCGGCCAGGACCTGCTCGACCCGGTCGAGATCGAGCCTGAGACCGAACAGCTTCGCGTGCCGGCCGAGCCTGCCGACGACCTCCCACAGCCCGTCGTCGGCCTGCCTGGCCAGGTCACCCGTGCGCAGCTCGGCCAGCTCGGCGCCTCGGGCCAGGTCGGCCGGTGTCTCGGCGTACCCCATCATCACGTTGGGGCCCGTGTAGACCAGCTCGCCGACGTGCACGGGTGTCCCGTTGACACCGGCCAGGCGGAAGCTCCCGCCCGGGATCGCGATGCCCACCGCCTCGGGTCGCTCGAGGGCAAGGTCAGGTGGGAGGTAGGCCATCCGCGCCGTGGCCTCGGTCTGGCCGTACATCACGAACAGGTCGAACCCGCGCTCCCTGCCCAGCTGCGCCCACTCGCGTACGCGGTCGGGTGCCATCCGGCCGCCGGCTTGGGTGAGGTAGCGCAGGTGCGGCAGATCGCGGTCGCCGAAGCCGGAGGCGTCGAGGAGGTCGAAGGTGTAGGGCACCCCCGCCAGGCTCGTCACCCGGGCCTCGGTCGCGAGCGCCCAGAAGCACTCGTCGGAGACCGAGAGGTCGGTCAGCACGACCGCCGCTCCCCCGACGAGATGGCTGTTGAGGACCGACAGGCCGTAGCAGTAGTGCAGGGGCAACGAGGTGATCGCGCTGTCCGCGGCGCGGATGCCGAGGTAGTCGGCGATGCTCTGCGCGTTGGCGACGACATTGTCGAGCGACAGCCGCACCAGCTTGGGCGACCCGGTCGAGCCGGACGTGCTCAACAGCACGGCGAGGTCGGGGTGCAGGTCGTGCGCAGAGCCCTCACGTACCTCCCGCAGCGCCGCCCCGGCGCGGTGGATGACGTCGGGTCGGTAGGCCTCGGCCAGCTCGACGTGTCGGTCCACGTCGCCCGGCGCCGCCAGCAGCACCGGATGGCGGCCCGCGAGCGCCGCGAGGTAGGTCACCACACTCTCGACGTCGTTGGCGGCCTCGACCAGCACCAACCGGCGGGTGGTCCCGAGGAGGGCCGAGCGCCGGTCGACGCGCTGGGCCAGCTCGGCATACGTCACGGTCTCGGCAGTACTGCGCAGCGCGAGGTCTCCGGGGCGTCCCCCGAGAAGCGGACAGGCGTCCAGCCGTTGCTCGACCGTCAACGCGGGCCCTCGAGCGGGAAGGCCAGGACCTCGCCCGACACGCGCAGGCACACCGAGGTGCCGGGGGCCGGAACGCCGCCGGCCGGGACCCGCGAGATCACCACGGTGTCGCGGTCGTGGATGCGTGCGCGCAGCGTCGCGTCGTGCCCGAAGTAGCTCACGTCGAGGACCTCGGCGCGCACCCCGTCGGCCCCGTCGGCCCCGCCGGCACCGCTCGAACGGTCGGGGATCACGTTGACCTGCTCGGGGCGTACGACGATCAGCACCGGTCCCGAGGCGTCCGCGAGCAGGCCGAGCTCGCCCAGGTCGCACCTCGCCGTGCGTCCGCCGGCGGTGCCCCGCAGCTGGGTGGCGTGGCCGACGAAGGCCGCCACCTCTGGCGAGGCAGGGCGCAGGTAGATCTCTCCTGGCGGTGAGATCTGGAGGAATCGGCCAGCGGCCATCACCGCGACCTGGTCGGCCAGCGACAGCGCCTCACCCTGGTCGTGGGTGACCAGCACGGCCGTCGATCCGCTGGCGCGCAAGGCACGCGCGACGGCGCGGCCGGTGTCCTCGCGCAGCCCCGCGTCGAGGGAGGAGAAGGGTTCGTCGAGGAGGACCAGACCCGGCTGTGGTGCGAGGGCGCGGGCCAGCGCCACCCGCTGCTGCTGGCCACCCGAGAGCTCGTGCGGCTGACGGTGGGCAACCGAGGAGGGCAGCTCGACGAGGTCGAGGACCTCGCGCACACGCGCCGACCGACGCTCGCCGCGGGCGAGCCCGAAGGCGACGTTGGCGGACACGTCGAGATGCGGGAACAGCGCGCCCTCCTGCGGCACGTACCCGACGCGTCGCCGGCGGGCCGGCACGGGACGTCCCCCGCCCGCGACCATGCGGTCGCCGATGGTGATGGTGCCGCCGTCCGGCTCGAGGAACCCCGCGACCAGACGGAGCAGGGTGGTCTTGCCGCAGCCCGACGCACCCAGCACGGCGGTGATGCCGTCGGGCACGTCGAGGTCGACACCATCGAGCACGACGGTGTCGCCGAACGACTTGCGCAGGCCCTGGACCCGAAGGCCGGCAGCACGCCCGGGTCCCGCGGTCATGACACGGCTCCCAGGGGGCGGAGGGCCGACCTCAGCCCGCTGCTGTTGGCGGCTCGCGAGAGCAGCCACGTGGCGGGGATCGACAGCAGGATCAGGAGCGCCGCGTAGGGGGCGGCCGCGCCGTACTCGACGGAGTACGCCTTCTGCCAGAACTCCGTGGCCAGCGTCGAGGTGCCGATCGGCGAGAGGAGCAGGGTCGCGGTCAGCTCGGTGCTGACGGCCAGCGAGACGAGAGCCAGGCTGGCGCCCAGGCCAGGCAGGACGAGCGGCAGGGTGACGCGTCGGGCCGCAGCCGCGTCGCTGCAGCCCAGGGATCTCGCCACGTCCTCGAGCACCGGCGGGGCGAGCTCGAGGGTGCCGCGCACGCTGACGACCGCGCGCGGCAGGAAGAGGATGACGTAGCCGAGCACGAGCAGCGGCACGGTCTGGTAGAGCGCCGGCACCGACCGGATCGACACCGTGACCAGCGCCAGCGCCACGACGATGCCCGGGAGCGCGTTGGCCGGGTAGACGCTGCGTTCGAGGGTGGTGGCGAACAGGCCGCGGTGGCGGACCGCGAGCCACGCCACGGGCAGCGCGGCGATGGTGGCCACGACTCCGCCGGCGAGCGCCAGGCCGACGGTGGTGCCGGTGGCGGCGACCAGGTCGCCGAGCGGGAACTCGGTGGACGCGCCGCGCACCAGCCATCGGCCGAGGCTCGCGAGAGGCACGCCGAGGGCCAGCACCACCAGCCCCCCGACACCGGTGAGTACCACGGGGCTCCACGCCCCGAGCCGGACGCGCGTCGCTGTCCTGCTCACCCCCGATCCGACTCGCGAGTGTCGACGGCGGCCGCGGGCGAGCAGCTCGACCCCCAGCAGCAGCAGGCAGAACGCCACCAGCACGAGAGCGAGCAGCGTCGCCGCCGGTCCGTTGAAGCTCGTGCGGTACTGGTCGAGGATCCCGGTCGTCAGCGTGGGGTAGTTGAGGATCTGCAGAGCGCCGTACTCGCCCAGCAGGTGGAGCCCGACGAGCAGGGCGCCACCCAGCACCGCCGGGCTGATCGCCGGCAGCACGACCCGCGCGAAGCTCGCGACCGGGCCGTGGCCCAGAGCCGCGGCGACCTCCTCCAGACCGGGGTCGAGCCGACGCAGCGCAGCGACCGTCGGCAGGTAGACGAGCGGGTAGTACGACAGGCTGACGACCAGCACCGCGCCGCCGTAGGACTGCACGGCGTGGGTGGTGGACACCCAGCCGTAGCCGTTGACGAAGGCGGGTACGGCGAGCGGAGCGGCGAGCACC
Source organism: Nocardioides agariphilus (assembly GCF_015352445.1). Taxonomy (GTDB): domain Bacteria; phylum Actinomycetota; class Actinomycetes; order Propionibacteriales; family Nocardioidaceae; genus Nocardioides; species Nocardioides agariphilus. Next base: position 189,435 of record NZ_JADKPO010000002.1, on the reverse strand, counting down.
CCGTGCCAGAGGTGGCCGGCTCGGAGGTTGGTGCGGACCACCAGCCAGGCACACCCGACGCCGATCACGACGCTGAGACCGACGCCGGCGACGAGCAGCCGGGTTGTGTTCCAGAGCAGCTGCCCGACCCGGGGTCGCACCAGGAAGTCGACCGCCTCCCCGGCGCCGAGCTGGGCGGAGGAGACGACGACGTAGCCCAACGGGAGCAGGCAGGTCGCCGCGACGACCAGACCGAGCACGGCCAGGACCACGCCCGGCCCCGGGTCACGCTCCCGGGTGTGCGGACGGTCGGCGGCGAGCAGCGTGCTACTCAGAGGAATCCCGCCTCGGTCATCAAGGCGATGACGGTGGCGCCGTCGAGGTCGGAGATGTCGATGGCCGGCGGCTGCAGCTCCGAGAGCGGCTTGACGGACGGGTCGAGCGAGACCGCGGGGTTGAGGGGGTACTCCAGCGCGTAGCTGTCGGCCAGCGCCTGCTGGCCCTCCTCACTGGTCAAGAAGGCGACGAACTTCTGGGCATCATCGGCATGGTCGCTGGACTTCAGCACCCCGGCCCCGGAGATGGACAAGAATGCACCGGGGTCCTGGTCGCCGAAGAAGTAGAGCGAGCTGTTGTCGCTGTTCTCGCCGGACTCCTTGTGGTCGCGGTACCAGTAGTAGTGGTACTCGATGCCGATCGCGGACTCACCGGCGTTGACCGACTCGAGCACGACGTTGTTGCCGTCGTAGACGGTGCCGTTGGCCTTCAGCCCGGCCAGCCACTCGCGCGTGGCGTCCTCGCCCTCGAGATCGAGCACGGCGGCGACGATGGCCTGGAAGTCGGCACCGGTCGGCGAGAACGACACCTTTCCGGCATACTCCGGCTTCGCGAGGTCCAGGATCGAGCTCGGCAGCTCACTCTCGGAGATCAGGTCGGGGTTGTAGACCAGGACCGTCGAGCGGGCCACGAAGCCGGTCCACAGGCCGCTCTCGGGGCGGTACTGCGCCGGGATCGGCTCCAGTGCTGCTGGGTCCAGGGGGGCGAGCAGCCCCGCACGCTCGACCGCCGACATGGCCGGTGAGTTCTCGGTCAGGAACACGTCGGCCGGCGAGGCGTCGCCTTCTTGCACCAGCTGGGCCGAGAGCTCTGCGTCGTCGCCGCTGCGCAGCTCGACCTTGATCCCGGTCTGCTTGGTGAACAGCGGGGCGATCTCCTCGAGCAGCTGCTCGTGCTGGGCGTTGTAGACCACGATCGAGGGCCCGTCGTCGCCCGAGCACCCGGTTGCTGCCACGGCGGTCACGAGCGACAGGGCGACAAGACGCAGAAGGACGGCGGGGCGCTGCACGGCAACCTCACAGGGGAAGCTGGATGTTAGGGCAGCCTAACCATACTCATGCTTCTCGGCTGACTGCCACCGCCTCGACCTCGACCAGCTGCTCCGGGTACCCCAGCACGGCCACGCCGAGCAGGGTCGATGGGGCGTCGTGCTCACCGAACGCCGCGCGCACGACGTTCCATGCAGCGACCAGGTCCGAGCGCGTCGAGGACGCGACGTAGACCGTCGTCTTGAGCACGTCGCCCAGTCCGCAGCCGGCGGTGCGCAGCACCTCCTCGAGGTTGGCCATCACCTGGGCGGCTTGGGCAGGGATGTCTCCGGGCGCGACGACCTGCCCGTCCTGGTCGAGCGGGCAGGCCCCGGCGGCGTACACGGTCCCTGCCCGCGTGACCGCCGCGTAGGCGTAGGGGACGTCTTGGGTCAGCGTCGGGACGCGCAGGAGCTCCATCCGCCCCATCGTGCCCGCCGGTTGTTCAACCCGTCGCGGGGTTTTCGTCCTGTCGAGTCTCGACTCGCCGTCAGCGGCCTGGTTCTCACGCGGCGTGCGACACGATCGACAACCTCAGCACGACCGCGCTGGACATCAACTCCGATGCCATCGCCTTCGCGATGCTCAGCTACGCATCGGGACTGGCGGTGCTCAACTGACGACAGCCTGAACCCGGCCGGTCCTCCCGTACGCCGCGGCGTACGGGAGGGGCGGCCCCGTGGTGTTCGGTCTCGATCGGACTCGTTCACCATCTCGTCACCCGCAGTTCGCTGCCGAGGGGCACAATGCGGCGTATGGGCATCCGAGCTGTCTTCATCAACGCCAACGAGCAGCGTGCGGTCGCCGCCGGCGACGCCGTGTTCACCGAGGGTGACGCCGGCGCCGAGATGTTCGGCCTGATCTCGGGCGCCGTCGAGCTGCGCAAGGGCTCGCACTCGCTCGCCGTGCTCGAGCCGGGCGACACCTTCGGCGAGCTGGCGCTGGTCGACGACTCGCCGCGCAGCCTCTCGGCGGTCGCCACCGAGGACTCGGTGCTCGCCGTCATCAACGACAAGGCGTTCACGTACCTCGTGCACGAGACGCCGATGTTCGCGCTGCAGGTGATGCGGTCGATGGCGCAGCGGATCCGCGAGCGCGACCCTCGCGAGCTCTGAGCGCGGCTACTGCTCGCGTCGCAGTAGCGGGAACAGCACCGTCTCGCGGATGTTGGCGCCGGTGAACAGCATGACCAGCCGGTCGATGCCGAGACCGAGACCGCCCATCGGCGGAGCGCCGTACTCGAGCGCGCGGAGGAAGTCCTCGTCGAGCTCCATCGCGTCGGGGTCTCCCCCGGCGGCCTTGAGGGACTGGGCCTCCAGCACCTGGCGCTGGATGACGGGGTCGATGAGCTCGCTGAAGCCGGTGCCGCGCTCGACGCCGCCGATGACCAGGTCCCAGGCCTCGATCAAGCCGGGCTTGTCGCGGTGGGGCCGCGCGAGAGGCTGGGCGATCGCGGGGTAGTCGTAGAGGAAGGTCGGCTGGAGGAGCGTGGGCTCGACGAGCTCGCCCAGCAGCTCGAGGAAGACCTTGTCGGCCTCGGCCTTGGGGTCGATCTCGACGTCGTGCTCGCGGGCCAGCCGGTGCAGGTCCTCGGCGGAGGTGTCGACCTCGACCTTCTCGCCGACGGCCTCGCTGACGGCGTCGTAGACCGGTAGCCAGGTCCACTCGCCGTCGAGGTCCACCACGCCCTTGTCGGTCTCGATCTGGTGCATGTCGAGGGCGTCGGCGGCAGCCAGGTAGAGGGCCCGGATCAGCTCGGCGATGCTGGTCTGGTCCCCGTATGCCTGGTAGGCCTCGAGCATCGTGAACTCGGGTGAGTGGGTGGCGTCGACACCCTCGTTGCGGAAGATGCGGCCCATCTCGTAGACGCGGTCGACGCCGCCGACGACGGCCTTCTTGAGGCTCAGCTCCAAGGCGATGCGCAGCGACATCTGCTGGTCGAAGGCGTTGAGGTGGGTGTGGAAGGGCCTGGCTGCGGCACCGCCGTGCACGAGCTGCAGCGTGGGCGTCTCGACCTCGAGGTAGCCACGTTCGTCGAGACACCCGCGGATCGCCCGGAGCACGGCGGCCCGGGTGCGCACCATGTCGCGGGCCTCCTGGCGCACGATCAGGTCGGCGTACCGCTGCCGGACCCGCGTCTCGGGCGTCAGCTCCTTGTGGAGCACCGGCAGCGGGCGCAGCGCCTTGGACACCATCTGCCAGTCGCCGGCCAGGACCGACAGCTCGCCCCTCTTGCTCGAGATCACCCGCCCCTGCGCGAACACGTGGTCGCCGAGGTCCACATCGGCCTTCCAGGACTGCAGCTTCTCCTCGCCCACCTCGGCCAGGCTGAGCATCACCTGGAGCCGCGTGCCGATGCCCTCCTGCAGCGTGGCGAAGCAGAGCTTGCCGGTGTTGCGGATGAAGATCACGCGCCCGGCGACACCGACGACGTCGTCGGTCTCCTCACCGGCCTCGAGATGGCCCCACGTGTCGTGCACCTCGGCCAGTGTGTGAGTCCGGGGTACGGCGACGGGGTAGGGCTGCCGGCCAGACGCCAGGATCCGCTCACGCTTGGCCAGTCGCTCGTCCGTCTGGGACGTCGTGGCGGCGGTCGGTGGGGCGTCGTCCATGGCCGCAACGCTAGCGTGCGCGGATCGGCTCGCTCGCCTCGGTTTCGCGGCGCGATCGCGGGCAATGGACGGTCCCCGGCAGTGTCAGCGGGTGGAGCCGAGCTCCTCCAGCTCAGCCGAGCGCACGACCGATCGCCATCACGCGGTCCGGGTCGTAGGTCCGCACCGCGCGCCGCAGCCGGGCCGAGGTGAGCTCGTCATAGGCGTCGCGGTAGTCGTCGGCCGCGAAGGTGAAGTTGGGCAACCGACGCCCACCGGTCCACGGCGCCATGGCCTCGAGGATCGCCTCCGCGTGGGTCTCCAGCCCGGGGGTGCCGGCGATGCCGACGAGCAGGAGGGAGTAGGCCACGTCGCGCGAGCTGAAGGCGCTGTCATGAGCGCCGCGGCGCGCGACCGCCCCGCCCATCTGGCGGACCTCGACCAGGACCTGGGGTGACCCGGAGCCGGGACCCGCCGTCGCGAGCAGGGCCTGGGCCGCCTCGGCCGGGAAGTCGGTGAGCACCGACGCGGCCTCGTGCGCAGGCAGCGGGTCCAGCGGGTCGGTGTGCACCGAGTCCACCTCGGTGTACGGCTTGAGCGCGACGTCGTCGAGGAGCACCGGCGCGGCCTCGCGCATCGAGGCGAACCATCGCTCGCCCTCCGTGGCGTCGCCGGTCCACAGGTACCGGACCGACAAGGTGAGGCGCTCCGCGAGCACGGGAGGTACGTCGGGCATCGCCGGCAGCTGGAACAGCGCGAACGAGGTGGTAGCCGCTTCGGGGAGCTCGTCGGACCACGCCCGCCACCGCTCGATGACGGCGGCGGCGTGCTCGCCCTCGAACCACAGCGAGCCGCCGTAGAAGGTCGGCTGGTGCACGAGGTCGAACTCGATGGCGGTGACGATGCCGAGCATCCCCTTGCCGCCGCGCAGGCCGAAGAAGAGCTCAGGGTCCTCGGTCGGTGTCACCCGCCGCAGGACGCCGTCACCGGTGACGACCTCGATCGCGCGGACGCGGTCGATGGCCAGGCCGTAGGTGCGGGCCATGGGTCCGAGGCCGCCGCCGGTCGTGTAGCCGACGATGCCCACGTCGGTGATCGACCCGGACAGCGGCGCGAGGCCGTGGGGCGCGGCAGCCTGCACGACGCGGATCCACTTCACGCCGGCGCCGACGCGGGCCCAGCCCTCACCCGGCCCCTCGACGTGGACGACGCACTCGTCCAGTCCTTGGGTGTTGACCAGGATCGCGCCGACGAGCTCGGCGATGGGCCCGTGGCCCGTGGCCTGCGGGGTCACCAGCAGGCGGTGGCGGCGGGCGAAGCGCACGGCCTCGACCACGTCCTGCGCGGTCCGCGCGGCGAGCACGGCCGCCGGACGGACGGCGATGGCCAGGTTCCAGGGCGAGACGAGGGCGTCGTACTCCTCCTCGCCCTGCACGGCAAGGGTGCCGGTCGTGGACGAGTCGAGGTCGGCGTAGGGCACAGCGGCGGGGACCAGGTCCTCGCGGGGTTCGACGATGGTCACTTCTTCTCCAAGGTTCGTGGTGGTCGATGTGGCACCACGGTGGCCCAGGAGTCTTGAGGCCTACTTACGGACGACTTGAGGCCTCCCGGCCGCGAGTCTCAAGTCCGCGGGCGCGGCGGGATGAACAGCCCGTCCGGGTCTGCCGCCGCGCGCACCGCTTCGAGTCGTTGCGCGGCCGCCGAGGACCAGCCCCTGCGCTCGTCGACCTCGCCGTCGGCCATCAGGAGGTAGGACGCGCCGCTGTCCCAGCGCTGCAGAGCCCTCATCACGCGGTTGGTCTCGTCACGCACGGACGACAGGCCGACCCCATCGGCCAGTCCCACGCCCAGCACGAGGAAGTCACCTGTGATGCGGTCCAGCACCCCGGGACGCTGGGCAGGTCGCGACAGGGCCCCGCCCAGGTGGCGGATCTCGACGAAGAGCAGCGGCGAGTCGGCATCTGCCCCGGCCGCAGCGACGAGCGCGTCGATCCCCGACTCCGGCAGGTCGTCGAGCAGCACGCTGTTGGCGTAGACGGCGGCAGGCGCCTCCGGGTCCAGGTGCATGTCGGCCATCGAGGAAGGAGGTACGACGTCGAAGGTGTCGATCTCGGGCTTCAAGGCCCGCAGCGGCTCGAGGAGACGCGCACCCTCGTCGACCTCGCCGATCAGGGCGCCGTCGATGACGACGAGCCGCCGGCCGCGCACGTCTGCGGGGAGCCAGGGCTCATCCGGCGTCCGGAACAAGCGGGCGACGGTGGTGAAGGCCTCGGGTAGGGTCTCGGTCCACGAGCGCCAGGCGCGGAGAACCCGGTCGCCCTCGGCCCAGCTCCACGCCAGCATGCCGGCGTAGGCGCTGCTCACCGGGAGCAGGTCGAACTCCAAGGCGGTGACCACGCCGAAGCCCCCGCCACCACCGCGCGCGGCCCACATGAGGTCCGCGTCGCTGTCGTCGGTGGCCCGCACGAACGTGCCGTCGGCGAGCACCAGCTCCACGGCGGTCAAGGCGCTGCACTGCAGGCCGCCGGGGCGGGCGTACCAGCTCAGCCCGCCGCCCAAGGAGGTGCCCACGACGCCGACCCCGGCCGCCGTGGTGTGCCGGGCGGCGAGACCGTGCGCACCGGCGCGCGCGACGACGTCACCCCAGAGCACCCCGGCCCCAGCGCGGGCGATGCGCCGCTCGGGATCGATGCGCAGCTCGGTCATGGCCGAGGTGCGCAGCAACACGGCCTCACCCAGGCGACCCGAGAGCGGGGGCGCCCCGTGACCGGTGCCCTGGGGCGCAACCCGCAGCCCGGCAGCGGCTGCCGCCCGCAGCACCGAGGCCACCTCGTCCGGGAACGCCGGATAGGCCACGGCGGCCGGCCACGCCTCGACGTCGAGGTGCCAGGGCATCCGGGCCTCGTCGTAGAGGGGGTCGCCTGGCACGTGCACGGCGCCGCCGCACAGGCCCCGCAGGACGTCGAGTCTCGCGGCGGCGGTAGGCGGAGTGCTGGGCAACGGATCTCCTCACGATCGGTGGGCGCCAGGGTGGCACCCACGACTTGAGAACAACTTGAGCCTGGTCACGGCGGACCGCCACTGGCGGCCTCGAGGAGCGCGCGCACGGTGCCCGGCGTCAAGAACAGCGCCTGCGCCACCTCGTTGACGTCGAGACCAGCGGCAGACAGGTCCAGGACGCGGCGTTCGCGCGCCGAGACCCGCACCGGGCCGCCAGTCGCCGGGTCCTCGGGGCGGTGGCCGCGCACGGCGAGCTCGTCGAGGGCGTCCCTGGCGACCCCGCGCGCTCCGCACGCCTGGGCCGTGGACAAGGCGGCCCGGAGCAGCGTCACGGCTTCGCCGTCGGCGACCTCTGGATGCCGGGCGAGGGCTACCTGGGCGCGAGCGAGCTCCACCGCGGCCGTGGTGCCGGTCAGCACCTCGACCGCCTCCCTCAGGTCCGTGACACCCGACCGGCCGCGCAGCGAGCCGAGCAGCCGCAGCGCCGGGCCGAGCGAGGTGGGCGCTCCCCAGCGCCGCAGGAGTGCGACCTCGTCCGCGGCGAGCTCGACGGCCTCCTCCATCCGGCCGAGCCCCGCCATGGCCCCGGCCTTCAGGCCGCGCCACCCGGCCCAAGCCGGGTTGGCGATCCCGGGCCGGACCACGTCCTCGGTCAGCCCGCCGAGCGCTTCGGCAGGGCACCCCTGCGCGAGGAAGAGCCGGGCCGCCGACTCGGCGAGCAGCCTGCCGCCCTCACCCACCCAGGGGAGCCGGCGCGCGGCCGTCAACGTCTCGGTCGCGCCGTCCAGGTCGCCCTGCTCGACCTGGACGGCCAGCGTGAACGCCGCAGCATAGGTGGCGGTGATCCCCGACGCGCCCCACATCTGGAGCTGTTCGGTCCCGTCGGCCAAGGACTGGAAGGCGTCCTCCAGCTGCCCGTGCCGCAGCTGGGTATATCCCCGCCACAGGTTCACCGACAGCACCGAGAACAGGCCACCCGTCGCGTGGGCGCGCGCCAGCGCTCGGTCCCAGAAGTCGCCGAGGTCGGCGTCGGCGAGCAGGAGGACGTTCGCGGCGACGATCCACAGCAGGCCGTTGTCGACCTCGAGCAAGCGGTCGTCCTCGAGCGCGAAGCGCGCCAGCTCGATCGCCCGCGCCCGGTCCTCGCCGTCGCGCAGCACCTCGTAGCAGAGCGTGGCCGCGAGCATCCGGGCCCCGTCGCCGGACCCGCTGACCTCGGGAGTCGGTCCCGCCCGGTAGGACTCGGGAGGGAGCCGGTGCATGTATCCCGACATGCGCCGCAGGGCGACCAAGCCCTGCCGCTCGTCATCGAGACCCTCGGGCAGCACCTGCTCGGCGGCGACCGCGAACTGGGTCGCCACGCCCGGCGCCGAGGCGAACACATGGGTGCGTACGACGAGCATGGCGACGCGCGCGCGCTCGGCCGGATCCGCGAGGAGCTCGTAGGCCTCCGTGAGGTGGGCCGCGCCGGCCGGACCGTCCAGGAGCGTCTCGACCAGTCCCAGCTCGATGAGCACCTGGGCCCGCGCGTCGGGCTGCACGGGCTCGTCGAGCGCCCGCCGGAGCAGGACGACCGCGGAGTCCGACGCACCGCGTGCCATGGCCGTGCGTGCGGCGGCGCGGAGCGTGTCCACGGTCTCCCGGCTGCCCCGACGCGGAGCGAGCAGGAGGTGCGCGGCCACGACCTCCGGGGCGGCCGCCTGCTCCCGCAGCAGACGGGCAGCACGCTCGTGGAGCAGCGCACGGTCGGCGGCCGGCAGGTCGCCGTACACGGCGTCGCGGACGAGCGGGTGGACGAACGTCAGGGGCAGCCAATCGGCGAGGATCTCGCCACGGGTCAGGGTGTCCAGAGCCGCTGCGGTCTCCGGCTCGCCCAACGCCGCCAGCTCGGCGATCGCAGGAAGCAGAGCCTCCTCGCCGAGGACGGCGACAGCGCGGGCGATGGCGGTAACGGCCGGCGGCATCCGGCGAAGGCGCAGCATGACCAGCGACGACACGGCTCGAGAGCCCACGGCGCGCACGGTGTCGACGTGGGACACGTCCGGCTGCACGCCTTCCTCCTCGAGGGCGCGCAGCAGCTGGCGGAGCAGGAGCGGGTTGCCCGAGGTCATCCGGTGGCAGGCACGGACGAAGGAGTCCGCGCCCTCCCCGAGCACCTCGCTGACGAGGGCTCCAGCAGCCTCGGCGGACAGCGGCCGCGGGCGGAGCACGGTGACGAACGGGTCGTGTGCCAGCTCGCCGTGCAGGGACTCCTCGAGCCCCTCCTCGCCGGAGCGCACCGTCATCACCACCAGCACGGGCAGGCCTTCGAGCCGTCTGACGAGGTAGGCCAAGAAGCGCAGTGACGCGGCGTCGCACCACTGCGCGTCGTCGACGGTGAGCACCAGCGGCGCCTCTCCCGCCAGGTTGACGGTGAGCCAGTAGAGCCCGTGCAGCACCGCGAAGTTGCCGTGGGAGGGGCTGTCGGTCCCTGCGAGCCCGTCGAAGACCGCCCGAGCCCCACCGGCCGCGGCGCCAAGCAGGACGTCTTGGCGATCCGGGTCGCGCAGCGCGGGCTCGAAGAGCTGCCGGACGACGCCGAACCCGTAGGAGCGCTCGAGCTCGCTGGCGCGCGCTGCCAGCACCCTGGCCCCTGCGAGGTCGGCCAGCCGCACGGCTTCGGCGAGCAGCCTGGTCTTGCCGATCCCGGCAGGACCCTCGATGAGAGCGCAGCCCGGACCACCCGCTGCAAGCCCGTCCACCAGCCGCCTGAGCGTCGCGGTCTCGCGCACCCGGTCGACGAGGTCCGTCGGCTCGCGCGGGATCGGTGCACCGTCCACCGGAGCCGACAGCGGGGCCCGTGGGGCGTCGAGCGTCGGTGACTGGGCCAGCACCTCGGCCTCGAGCTCCCGCAGCGCTGGGCCCGGATCGACGCCCAGCTCGTCGGCGAGCAGCCCGCGGGCCCTCCGCAACGCCGCGAGCGCGTCGGCCTGTCGCTGCGCACGGTAGAGCGCGAGCACCAGGAGCCGCCAACGCTCCTCGCGAAGGGGGTCCTCGGCGACGAGTGCCTCCAGATCGCCGACCAGCAGGGCGGCGTCCCCCAGGTGCAGGCGCGCCTCGAGCAGCCGCTCGCGCGCCACGGCCCGGAGCTCGTCGAGCCGCGCCACCTCGGACTCGACCCACGACTCGCTGGCGTACTCCGCATAGGCGGGGCCACGCCAGAGGCGGAGGGCGTCCTCGAGCACGCGAGCCGACTCCGCGGCGCTCAGGCCGGGCGTGGAGTCCACTGCACGCTCGAAGCTCCACGCGTCCACCGCATCGGGCGGGAGACGGAGCTGGTAGCCGTTGCCGGCGCGCGCGATCACGTCACCCCTGCGACGCGCACCAGCCTCCGGTTGCAGTCGTCGTCGCAAGTGGCTCACATAGGCCTGGAGGGCGCCCGCCGGGTTCGCCGGCGCCCGATCACCCCAGACGAGGTCGGCCAGGCGGTCTGCGGCGACAACCTGGCCCCGGTGGATGACCAGAGCCGCGAGCACGGCTCGCTGTCGTCTCCCGCCGAGGTCCACCGGCGCGCCGTCTCGCGCAGCCGTCAGCTCTCCGAGAACGCGCAGGCTCAACATCGGGTCCAGGTCCACCCCACTCCCTCGTCGTCGGGTCGAAGGATACGGCGACCAGGGGTGCTCACGCTCGGCTCAAGTCGCTCACAAGTCGGCTTCAAGAGCGGCCGGGCAGCGTACGGCCATCCGATCCCTGACGAACAAGGAGAAGCACCATGTACGCACGTACCACCCTCGCCGCGGTTCTCGCCGCAGCCACTGTCGTCCTCGTGACCCCGACCGCCCAGGCGGCGTCGGTCGACCGGTTCGACCGCAGTACCTTCGACAGCACTCCGGAGGTGACGGCGTCCGGATTCTCGATGGCCGGTGACACGGCCGGCGAGCTCGGCGGACACCTGAGCCTGTCGCTGCGGGCCTCCGACGGCACGCTGCCCGCCCAGGGCCAGTGCGAGAACGCCGATGTCAGCGCCGTCCTGACGGTCTCGCCGGGCGAGACGTTCACCATCAACACCATGGGCGAGCTCTGCAGCCACTTCATCGACGGCACTCCCTCGCTGAACGCCTACTTCGGGGCCAAGCAGGTCTCCTACTCCGGCAGCCACAAGCGCGCCCGCGTGACCGACGGCAGCATCGGCTTCTCGAACGGCTTCCTCGGAGCCTTGGGCCAGGTCGGTCTCACCGTCCGCTGGTGAGCGCGGCGAACGGGTTCGGGCGGTGCTGCTGCACCTGTCCGGTTGACCGTTCGAGGGTCATGGCCCTGCGGCTTCGGCAGGTCTAAATTGCGCTCGTGACCCTCCGACGTACGGGGTGTCGTAGCTGGGTCGTCGGGGGCCTCGTCGCGGCATCGACCTTGGTCGCCCCAGCACCTGTCATGGCATCGGCAACGTTGAACAACTGTGATGCGACGGCGTTTCGCAACGCGGTCATCGCGGGCGGCACGGTCACCTTCGCGGTGACCTGCTCGCCGATGGTGATCACCCAGTCGATCCCGATCCCGTCCGGCAAGACCGTGACGATCGAGGGCAACGGGTCCACGCTCGACGGGCAGTGGGCGACCCGCTTCTTCGACGTCACCGGCGGGACGTTGACCATCCACCAGCTGACGCTGACCAAGGGTGCCGCCACGGGCACGGTGGGGGTCACCGGAGCCGCGGGTGCGACGGGCGCCGACGGCGCGAACGGTACGGCGGGACCCGCCGGCCAGGCCGCGACGTGCGTAGGCGCGACCGGCGCCCCCGGTGGGGCCGGCACCAACGCCGCGGCCGGTGCAGCGGGCGGAGACGGAAAGCCGGGGACAGCGGGCGGCAGCGCCGAGGGCGGCGCGATCCGGATCACCTCAGGCACCGTGACGCTCGACCACGTGTCGATCACCAACAGCCGCGCGACCGGTGGGCCGGGCGGCGGCGGTGGTGCCGGGGGCAACGGCGGCCACGGTGGCCGCGGCGGCAACGGCGGCGACGGCGGCCAGGGCTCGGTCAACCCGATCACCGGACAGAAGTGCACGACCGGTGGGCCCGGCGGCAAGGGCGGCAACGGCGCCAACGGCGGGGCCGGCGGCGCCGGCGGAAGCGGCGCAGCAGGGGGCTTGGCCCGCGGTGCGGCCATCAGCAACGCGGGCACGCTCACGCTGATCGCGTGCACGCTGTCGAGCAACCAGACCGTCGCCGGTTCCGGAGGTCACGGTGGCCCCGGCGGCAAGGGTGGCACCGCTGGTGCCGGCGGTGACGGAGGGTTCGGCGGGCCGGGCGCCAACGGTGACGGCGGCAGCGGCGGCATCGGCGCGCCTGGCGGCTCGAGTGGAACCTCGGGTGCGGGAGGTACGGGCGGCAACGGTGCGCCCGGCGCCCCGGCCGCCGGATCGGACGTCTACAACACCGGGACGCTGACCATCGTCCAGGGCACCGTGACCAACGCATCGCAGACCATCGGCGGCAGCGGAGGCTGGGGCGGCAGCGGAGGCGACGGCCAGACGACGACCCCCTTCCGCGGAGGCGACGGTGGCGGCGGAGGCGGCGGGAGCGTCGGCTTCGACGGGAGCGCCCACTCCGGCGGCGACGCCGGCTTCGGCGGTCCTGGCATCCATGGCGGCAAGGGCGGCACTCCCGGCAACGCTGCGGCCGGCGCCTCGGCCGAGGGCGGCAGCATCGACAACCTGGGCACCCTGACGCTGCACGACTCCTCCATCACGGGCATCGCGAAAGCAGGGTCCGGCGGTGGAGGAGGCACGGCCGGGATGGCCGGCATCGGCGGGTACAGCGGGTCCGGGGGTCGTGGCGGCAACGGGTCGATCAACGGCGGGTCGGGCGGTGCCGGTGGGGCATCGGGAGCCAACGGATCCAACGGCGTCACGGTGGGCGGCGGTCTCGCGGCCGCAGGCGCCGATGCCTACGGCGGCGGCCTGGCCAACCGCGGCATGGTGACCGTCACCTCCTCCCTGGCCCCTGGCACCACGAGGAGCAACTTCCACGGCGAGGTCGACGGAGGCCCCGGTGGCCCCGGTGGGGCCGGCGGTAGCGCTGCGGTCGGTCTCGACACCAACAACCGCGCCGCAGGCCGAGGCGGCGACCCCACCAGCGGCGCACCTGGCGGCTCGGGTGGCGGCGGAGGTGCCGGTGGCTCGGGCGGGGCAGCCGGTGCCCTGTTCGCAGGCGGCAACGGCAACGCCGGCGCCGCCGGGGGCGCCGGTCGTGGCGGCGGCATCGCCAACCTGCCGAGCGGCTCCTTGTCCCTGGTCGACGCGTACCTCAACGGCTCCGCGCTCGGCGGCAACGGCGGCGGCGGTGGCAACGGCGGCTCGGGCGGCGGCAGCTTCGACGCCAACGGCGACGGCGGCTCGGCCGGCGCCAGCATCGGCGGCGGCCCGCCCGGTCCCGAGAGCAACGGCACGGTGGGCACCTGGGGAGCCGGCGCGGACGGCGCCGACGGCGCGGGAGGTACGGCGGGCGCCATCGGCGGCATCGGCGGCCCGGGCGGGCTCGGCGGACCCGGCCAAGGCGGCGGTGTCTACAACGCGGGGAGCCTCGTGGCGAGGTCGAGCATCGACTTCGCCAACGACTTCTACCTGAGGTTCGACGGGGGCCTGGCCTGGGGCGGCAGCGGAGGCAATGGAGGAGCGGGCGGAGCAGGCGGCCGTGGCGGCGCCGGCGGCGACGCCGGCTCGGGTGAGCCCGGAGATCCGGCGAGCACTCCGGGCGGCGCCGGCGGTGGAGGTGCCGGCGGCGACGGTGGCCATGGCGGAACCGGCGGGGACGCCGGGGTCGGACAGGGCGGCGGCCTCTACAACTCCTCGACCGACTGGACGCTCCACGCGGGCTACATCAGCGGCAACACCGCCCGGTCAGGAAACGGCGGGACGGGTGGCGGCGGTGGCTCCGGCTCCATCGGTGGCGATGGCGGCGACGGCGGCGTCGGCGGCCAGCCCTACCAGCCCGACCACGACGGGATCGACGGCTCCAACGGAGGTGCCGGGGGCCAGGGAGGCGATGGCGGCAGGGGCGGCGATGGCGGCAAGGGAATCGCACCTCGCGGCGGAGGCGTGTTCACGACCGAGCTGGCCGTGCTCTACGACGCCAACGAGTACTTCGTCGGCGGCCTCGACGGCGGGCTCGGAGGAGGCAGCCCGAGCGGGGCGCCGTTCGGCCTGGGCGGCCAAGGAGGCTCAGGTGGATCGGGCTCGTTCGGCACCAACGCGCCGACGCAGGACGACCCGCACCCGGGAGCGGGTACCAACGGCACCAACGGTGTCGACGGCGCCAACGGCAACCCCGGTGGCTCCGGCACGGGAGGTACGTCGGGGGCGATCGACCAAGCCCACCGGGACTGCTCGGGTCCGTGCGTGTCCGCACCGCAGCTGACGACCGCCCTGCCCACCATCAGCGGCACGGCACGGGTCGGCTCCAAGCTCACCGCGAACCCGGGCACGTGGGGCCCGGCGCCGGTGACCTTCACCTACCAGTGGTACGCCGACGGCGTCGCGATCGCCGGCGCCACCAACCCGACGCTGGTGCCGCTGGCCTCGCTGCTGGGCGACAAGGTCACCGTCAAGGTCAAGGGCGCCAAGGTCGGCTACGCGCCCGGCACCCGCACCTCGGCTGCAACGGCTGCGGTGGCCAAGGGACTTCTGTCCGCGCCGAAGCCCAAGATCTCCGGCACGGCCAAGGTGGGCCTGGTGCTCAAGGCCCAGCCCGGCACGTGGGGCCCGTCGCCGGTGAAGCTCAGGTACAAGTGGTACGCCGGTTCGACGGTCATCAAGGGGCAGGTCGGGAAGAGCCTTCGGCTCACCAGAGCCCTGATCGGCAAGCGGATCAAGGTGAAGGTGACCGGCAGCAAGACCGCCTATGTGACGACCTCCAAGACGTCAGCGGCGACCGTCGCGGTCAAGCGGTAGGCCGTGTGAAGAGCCTGCTGACACTGCGCACGTCCGGCCCCAGCCGGCGTACGTGGGTCAGCAGGTCGTCGGCTGCGGCCATCAGCGCTTCGTCCGTCATCGGCGCCAGGGCGTCGAAGATGAACAGCGCGCTGGTGGTCTCGGGCGTGAGCTGCGTACGACGGCCCTGCCGCCAGTTCCACCGCCGACAGGTCACCCCGTCGTCGTCGCACCACACGACCTCGCCGGCCTCAGGGTGCTCGATGACCGTCTCTCCGTCCGCCGTGGTGTCGAACGTCTCGTCGCCGCTCGCCCGCACCAGCCGGGGGCTTCCGGCGTAGCGAGCCAGGTCCTCGCCGCCGACCGGCACCTGGTGTCGAACGGAGACGGCGTTGTAGACGTCGGTGAGGCCGTTGACCCGCGGCAGCCCGGTGGCAGCGCGGCGAGTAAGCGCCTCGAGGCTGTTGCGGGTGCGCTGCGGCTTGGTGCCGAAGGCACGGTAGGCCTCCCGCCAGGCCGCGATGTGCGGCAGCTCCTCGACCGCTGCCTGGCTCACCAGGCCGGCCGCGGCGTTCTCGGCATCCCGCAGCAGAGCCTCGCCTGCCGCGTCGCCACTCCCGGGCTCGATGCCGTCGACCGCTACCAGGAGGGCGCGGTAGTCCGGGCGCAGCTCGTAGACGGCGTCGTCCACCGCTGCGCCAGCCAGGAAGCTCTCGAGTGAGGTCACCCGGGGATTGTCAGCACCCGGCTCCGGCAGCGCAACGTGGACTCGGGCAGGCTCTCACGGCAACTGGGACATCACCGCTGACAAGGGCACGAGGTGGTAGCCCGCGGCCCGGAGCTCCCGGATGACCGTCGGCAGTGCGTCTGCGTCCAACGTGCTGGCGTCCTGAGGGTTCGCCCCGACGTGCATCAGCACGATCGCGCCCGGCCGGGCTGCGTCGACCACCCGGCGTACGACCGAGGCGACAGTGACGCCTGAGGACGTCCCCTTCCAGCCGAGGGTGTCCACGGTCCACCGGAACGCGACGTAGCACCGTCGGTTCACGATCCGGATCGCTCTCACGTCGCGGGCGCCGAAGGGGAACCGGAAGAACCGTCGCGGGTCCTGGCCCGTCTCCCGCACGATGGTCTCTTGTGCCCGCCGCACCTCGACGCGGATCTCGTCGTCCGAGAGCGTGGTGAGGTCGGGGTGGGTGTCGGTGTGGTTGCCGACCAGGTGCAGCTCGGCGATCCTTCGCGCCCGCCCGGGGAACCTACGCACGAACGCCCCGGTCAGGAAGAACGTGGCCTTCACCCGCTGACGACTCAACGTGAGCAGGATCGGGTCGACACCTGCGGCGTTCGCTCCGGCGTCGAAGGTGAGCGCGATCTTCTTCGCGGCCAGTGGCAGCTGCTCGAGGTCCTGGCCAGCGAACCGGGCCGGGATGGCGCAGGCCGCTGGCGGCGGGCTCGTGGTGGCCGTCGACGTCGGCGTGGCCGGTGGCGAGCCGGGCGGCTGCGACGCGGTCGGGCGGGGCCCCGTCGGTGAGGCCGTCGGCAGGGGCTCGGCGCGGGCGGGGTCGGACGACGCATCGGGGGTGCACCCGGTGAGGAGCAGCGCGCACGTCATCCAGGCCGAGACCACGACCCGCACGCTCCTCACGAGTGACCTCTCAGATAGGTGCACCTGCCCTCCGCAGGACTCACTTCACGCTCCATCCGCTGAGGCGGCGCACGCCAGGGTCATTGGTCATCCACCGGCCTTGCCGTGGCGCCCGAGGGAAGGGGACCTTCGGGGTGGACCCGAGGACCTTTCGCACTGGGCCACACCGCGGCGACGGCGTGAGGCTGGTGCGGTGGGACCCGCGTGGATGCGCAACACCGGCGTGGTGGTGGTCGCCGTGCTGGCGCTCCTCGGCTGCGCGACCACACCTCCGGCATCGCAACCCGGACGGGCTGCCGTGCACCAGGGGACGCAGTCACCGCGACCGGCCGCCCGACACGAGTTGCGCGCCGGAGGCAGCGCCTGGGTCTCGGTGTCGGTGGCCACGGTGTGGCGCTCACCCCGGTCGCCACGCCCGGTTGACTCCCCAGCGCTGCAGAACCCGGTGGCGATGGTCCGCTGGCTGTCGGGCATGAGCCTCGACCAACGACGTGACCTCAGCGGTCGGGCCGACACACAAGCGCTGATGGGCGACCGGGTGCGCGTCCTCGGCGTCCGCGCGGGCTGGGTACGGGTCGCGGTGCCGGGACAGCCCAGTCCACTGGACGCGCGCGGCTACCCCGGCTGGGTACCTCGGCGCCAGCTGACCGCACGGCCGCCCACGGTCACGCCCTCCTGGGCCACCGTGACCCGTCGTACGGCCTGGCTGAGGACCGACGCGGCGGAAGGCCGGCGCCGGGTCCGGGTCAGCTACGGCACCCGGCTTCCCGTCGTCGGGAGGACTGCTCGTGAGCTGCGCGTCGCCACGCCCGACGGCACCGTGCTGCGCGTCGCCGCTGGCGATGTGGTCGAGCACCCGAGGAGCCGGCCTGCCCTGGCGCCGTCGTCCGCGAGCCTGGTCTCGGCGGCCACGTCGTTCGTGGGACTGGCCTACCTGTGGTCCGGAGCCTCCGGCTTCGGCGTGGACTGCTCGGGGCTGACCTGGCTGGTCTACCGCGTCCACGGGATCCGGATCCCCCGTGACGCCTCGCCCCAGTCCGAGGCGGGGACACCGGTGCGCTTCCTTCGACGAGGCGACCTGTTGTTCTATGCCGACGGCGGTCTCGTGCACCACGTGACCATGTACGTCGGCGGCGGCCGCATGGTCCACGCGCCCGGCACCGGGGACCTCGTCCGCGTGGACACCACAGCCAGCCTCGGCCCGCAGTACGCCGGCGCTCGTCGCTTCCTGCCCTGAGCGCGCTCATCGTCATCTCCGGCTCGAGCCCGTCGCGCCTGCCTGGAGACGTGGGCAACCCGGCAGTTCGTGAGCGGGTGCCCTCAGCACCCGCTCACGAACCGCTGCCGCAGATCAGCGCAGGTCGAAGACCGCGGGGTCCGCGAGGTTCGATCCGCCGATGTTGGCGTAGACCTTGTACGTCCCGGTGCCACTGAGCTGGGAGACGGCCAGGTTGTAGATGTACTTGCAGTCGACCTGACGGAAGTACGTCCCGTCGTCCTTGAGCTGGATGCTGGTCTCCTCGTTCACCGCACCCGTCGGGGCGGCGTCGGCCTTGCCCCACTGGAGCTTGGCGTCCGGCAGGGCGCAGGTCTTGGTGAAGGCGCCGGCAGTCGTCGTCGTGCTCACGACCTCGCTGGTCTGGGGAACCCACGTGTTGTCGTTGACGGTCACGTTGGATACGTCGGCGATCTGGTCGCCGCCCCAACCCGAGTCGAGGATCAAGCTGGCGCGTGTCACCGTCGCGTCCGGGTGCAGCGCGGTCAGTCCGTCCCACGTGTCATAGAACGTGCCGCCTGCCGGCGAGGTGTCCACCCGCAGGTCGGCCAGGGACCGCATGTTGGTGCCGGACTGCGAGGCCGTCGTGCAGTCGGTGAAGTTGGGCACGTCGCCGTAGTAGACGTTGGCGCTGCCGTCGCGCACCCCGTCACCGTCCCAGTCGAGGCTGACGGCCCAGCGCAGGGATCCACCGTGGCAGTTGCCGGTCGTAAACGCGTACGTCGCGCTCAGGTTCGTCAAGCTGGCCAGCGGGATGGGCGTCGTCGGAGCGAACGAGGCGTACGAGTAGTCGTTGGTCAGGTTCGGATCCGAGCCGATGGACTCCCAGACCGGGGCGTCGTAGGTGCGGGTGACCGTGGTGATGGTCGTCGGCGCCGAGAGCAGGTCGAACTGCACCGGGATGACGCCCCTCTTGGCCGAGAAGTTGCTCGTCCCATCGGCGCTGATCGGCGCCCGCACGGCCGTCTTGTAGGCAGTGGCCCCCGGCGCCGTGGTCGTGCTGTCGGTGTAGGTCTGGGCAGGCTCAGAGGACCAGGTCCCTGCGGTGCTCGCAGCGGCGTAGGTCGTGGCGGGCGCGATCAGCGCCAAGGACAGGACTGCCGCGGCACCACCGGCCACGCCGATGGAGCGCCACAGGGTGCTGTGGGCGCGCGTTTCACTCTGCATGTGAGTTTCCCCCGATGTCTCCATCACTGAGATGGACGATGCGACCCCCTGCCGCACGGGGGACAAGATAGGTGACGAAGGGGGCATGCCGCTAGAACCCTAAGGGTGAAGTCTATTACCCCATGATGGTCTGTGGCCGAGGGAGCGCCGCGCGCGGATAGTCTCTGGGCACCATGGGCCTCAGAATCGATCCGGGACACGTCAAGCGCTATCGCCAGATCGCCATGCTGTTGCTGCGCCACGGTCGGGGGGACCTCGTGCGGTCGACGGGGATGGACGCGATCTTGGAAGGTGAGACCGCCGAAGGGGACCCTGACGCAGCGGCCCGGCTGGCCGACGACCTCGAGGCGATGGGGCCGACCTTCATCAAGCTCGGCCAGTTGATGTCCTCCCGCGTCGACCTGTTGAGCCCTCCCTACATCGAGGCCTTGTCCAGACTCCAGGACAACGTCACGCCCTTCCCCTCCGAGCAGGTCGAAGAGATCATCGGCAACGAGCTTCAGGTGCGGATGTCCAACGTCTTTCCCACCTTCGAGTCCACTCCGCTCGCTACGGCGTCACTCGGCCAGGTCCACCGGGCCACGTTGCGCGACGGGCGCGAGGTCGTCGTGAAGGTCCAGCGACCCGGGATCCGGGAGCAAGTACGCGGGGACATGGAAGTCCTGACGGACCTGGCCGCCTTCCTCGACAAGCACACCGAGATCGGTCAGCGGTACGGCATGGCCCAGCTGCTCGAGGAGTTCCGCAAGGCGCTGGTCGACGAGCTCGACTACCGGCGCGAGGCAGACAACCTCTCCAGGATGCGGGAGATGCTCAGCGGTCAGGAGCTCATCGTGGTCCCCCAGCCCTATCCGGACCTGACGACCAGCAAAGTGCTCACGATGGAGTTCGTCGCGGGCAAGAAGGTCACCGACCTGGGGCCTCTTGGCCGGCTCGAGCTCGATGGGGCCCCCTTGGCCGACGCGCTCTTCGAGGCGTACCTGGACCAGGTCCTCGTGCAGGGCGTCTTTCATGCCGACCCCCATCCCGGCAACGTCCTGGTGACCCCGGACGGGCGATTGGTGCTCCTCGACATCGGCATGATCGCCCGACTGGCGCCCGCCGTGCGAGACAAGCTGGTCAAGCTCTTCTTGGCGTTGGCCGACGGGCGCCCCGAGGAGGTCACCCGGATCGCGGTCACCCTCGGCGAGGTCCTGCCTGAATTCGACGAGACGGTGTTTGCGCGAGCTGTCGCCGACCTGGTCGGTCGGTCTGCCGACGCCTCGCTGGCTGACCTCGACATCGGAGCCTTGGTGCTCCAACTGACTCGCAAGGCGGGTGAGGCCGGGCTGCGCATGGACCCCGAGCTGGTGATGCTGGGCAAGACGCTACTCAACCTGGACCAGGTGGCTGCCACCCTGGACCCTGACTTCGCGCCACGGGAAGCGCTGCAGCGCCACATGACCGGCCTGATGAGATCAGGCATGCGCACCACGCCAGCTTCCATGATGGCGTCCCTGCTGGAGGCCAAGGAGTTCGTCGAGGAACTCCCGGGTCGGGTCAACCGGGCCTTCGACGCCGTCGGACAGGGCAACTTCGAACTACGGATCAAGGCCTTCGACGAGGACGAGTTCCTGCGGGGCCTTCACAAGCTGGCCAACGTGCTCGCAGCAGCGGTCGTCCTGGCCGCCATGATCCTGGCCTCGGCCCTTCTGGCCATGCCCTCGAGCAGCGGAGCATCGACCGAGAACCACGTCGCACTCGTGGTCTTCGTCATCGCCGTGGTGATCTCCCTCGGCATGCTGGTCAGGATCGCGTTGCACAGCCGGACGATCCGGATCGACCGACGCCGCTGAGGCGAGGAGGACACAGACGGGGCCTGCGCCCATCGTCTGCTGCCCACGGTTCCCACGTCGCCGAAAGATCCGCGAAAGACAACCGGATCGTGGGCCGGAAGCTACCCCGCCGCCACCCCGCATCACCCGGTGGCGCGGGCGGCGGCCTCCTTGCGGTTGGGTACGCCGAGCTTGGCGAGCAGAGCGGCCACATGGTGGTGCACGGTCCGCGGCGAAATGACCAGGCGGTCCGCGATCGCCTGATCGCTGAGCCCCTCGGCGATCAAGGTGAGCACCTCCCGCTCGCGGGCCGTCAGACCGTCAGGGTGCTCCCGGGTCGTGGGCCGCGGACCAGCAGAGCCGACCCGTACGCCGGCCGCGCGCAGCTTGCGCCGAGCCAGCGCCGCGGCCGGCTCGGCGCCCAGCGCCTCGAACCTACGCAGCGCATCGCGCAGGTCCTGTACCTCGCGCGAGCCGAGCAGCGCCATCGCGGCGTCGTACGGGCGACCCACGTCCTCCCACAGACGAACGGCCTCGCCGATGTCGCCCTTGAGCTCCGCCGCGTGGGGCGCCGGCAGGTCGACGGCGTCGGGATCGGCCTCGCCCGTGATCCGGAAGCGCTGGAGGGCGACAGTCGCCCTCTGGACCGGTGCGTCGGCCGCGTGTGCAGCGGCCACCGCGAGCTCCTCTTCGGCAACGGCACGTTCGCCGGCCAGCCACGCGACCTCCGCGCGGGCGGCCCTGACGTAGGCGGCCCAGTACGCCTCGCCCAGCGCGTCGGTCGAGGCGGCGGCCTCCTCGAGCGGCTCCCAGGCACCGCCTGCCCCGGTGCGGGCCCGCGACAAACCGAGCGGCACCAGGAACGTCACGCGGTTGATCGGGGAGGAGCGGTCACCGCCGAGTGGACCGGCGCTGATCGACTCCACCTCGTCCCAGCGGCTCGTCAGGGCGAGCACGAGCGCCTGACCACCGGCGAGGCAGAGACCCCAGGTGTCGAGGTCGTGCTCCTCGCAGTACGCCGCACCCTCGCGGTACCAGCGCTCGGCCTCGGCATAGCGCATCGTGCCGGAAGTGAACTCCTGGAGGTTGGTGTACGCGTAGGCGGCCTGCACGGGGAGTCGGTTCGCGAGCGCGACGTCGAGTGAACGCTGGAGCGGTGTCTGCCAGTCCTGGCGCTGGCCTTCGAAGGCGATGCACGAGAGGTTGTTGAGTGCCTGGCTGACCAGGTCGGTGAGACCGAGCGCCTCACTCATCTCGAGAGCCCGGTGCGTGAGGGCGGTCGCCGCTTCCGGGTTGCCCTCGGCGAGCTCGATGCCGGTGTAGGACAGCAGGACGGCTGCCAGCTCGTGGCAGGGGCCGACCCGCTCCAGGACCTGCCTGGCCTGCCGGATCGAGGCGATCGACTCCGGGCCCCGGCAGGCGCGCCAGTACGCAGCGGCCAGCCGCCGTCGTGAATCGCCCTCGAGCCGAGGCTCCTCCAGCCGGTGCCACAGCTCGACAGCCTCCTCGAGTGCGTCCGCGGCGGGGGCCCACAGGTCGAGCGCGACGAGCTCTTGTGCCAGCGCGCTGAGCAGCTCCGCACGGGGCCGGGCGCCGTCGGCGTACCGCAGAGCGCGCCGGTACTGGGCGACGGCCTCCCGGCGGGAGGACAACGCAGCCGAGCGGTCCCCGGCCCGGCGGGCGTGCTCGACGACCGCGGCCGCGTCACCGGCACCCTCGGCGTGGTGGGCCAGCCGGGCGTCGTCGTCCACGCCGGCGCGGGTCAGCTCGAGCAGGATCCGGCGATGGGTCTGAAGGGCGCCGTGCGGTCCCACCTCCTGCTCGACCGCCATCCTGGCGATCTCGTGACGGAACCGCAGCTCGGGTCCGTCAGCGACCAGCAGCCCGGCGACGACCGGCTCGTCCATGGCCCCGGACACGTCCGGGACGACCGCCGCGAGCAGGTCCTGGTCGACCCGGGCGCCGATCAGCGCAGCCGCGTCCAGCACCGCACGGCCTTCGGCGGAGAGCCGTCCCGCCCGGGCGAGCACGGCGTCGCGAGCCGAGGCCGGCAGGCCATCCGTGCCGTGGTGGAGCACCTCGCTGACGAAGAACGGGTTCCCGCCCGTCAGGGCGTGCAGGACCCCGGCCTCACGTCCTGAACCGGCGCTCAGCTCCGAGACGGCTGCCACCGTCAGCGGCGGCAGCGCGATCCTGCGCACCGCCCGCTGCGTCGATACCTCGCCGAGCGCCTCGCGCAGGGCGCGGTTGTCGGCGAGTCCGTCATCTCGGTACGTCGCCACGACGATCGCGCGCACTTCCCGCAGCCGTCGACCCAGGTATCCCACCAGGTTCAGCGTGGCCTCGTCGGCGAAGTGGAGGTCCTCCAGCACCAGCACGGAGAGCCCGGGATGCTCCCGCAGCATGGCGAGCAGAGCAACGAACCGGTGGTCGCGGTCAGCCGACTCCTCGGTCGCCCGGCGCACGGCGCCACCCCACTGGTCGGCCACGTCCCGCAGCGGTCCGAGCGCCGAGGGCGTGAAAGCGCCGTCGCAGACGCACCACGCGACGCGGGCCTCGGGCAGCTCGCCCACGAAGGCCTCCACCAGGCTGGACTTGCCGATCCCGGCCTCGCCGGCCACCAGGACCAGCCGCCCATCGCCGCGGGCGGCGTCGGTGGCGTAGTCGCGCAGCGCCCCGAGCTGCGTCTCCCGCTCGAGCAAGCGCATGAGCACAGTGTCCGCGCGCGTGCCCCTGGGCGCCAGAGGCAGGCGGCCGCGGTCAGGACCGTCCGAACGAGGGTGAAGCGCGGCCATCCTCTTCCCCCACGACGAGTACTCCCCGACCTTCGGCTGCACGAGTCTCCAGGTCACGCAGGCCGACGGCAGCGGTCAGCACTGGGTCAACGACCAGTGCGGCGTCGAGCATCAGGTCGACTGGGGAACGGCTCCGCTGGAGTAGGGAGCCGGTGCTCGCGGAACGAGGCACTTCCGTCCACACAGCGGCGCGCGTGAGAGCGCCGGCTCCAGCTCGATCACGTCGCGCAGCTCCGACTACATTGCGCCGATGGAGCTGTCCGTCTGCGTGACCGACGAGGACTACGAAGCGTGGCGGGCCGTCCGGCTCGCCGTCGTTCCCGGTGAGCGCTGCCTCACCGTCGGGGAGATGCGTGCACAGGACTCCGCGGACCGCGTGCTCGTGCTCGCGGTCAAGGACGGCGAGGTGGTGGGCTCCGGCCTCGCGGACCGGTCCGACACCGCTGGCGCGGGGTTCGTCGCCCCACGAGTCCTGACCGAGCACCGTCGGCAGGGAGTGGGGTCGGCTCTCCTGAGCTTCCTTGCCGAGCACTGCACCGGGCTGGGGGTGTCCACCGTGGTGGCGGGCGTCGACGACGAGGGGTCCTTGACCTTCGCCGAGCGCCACGGGTTCGTCGAGGTCGACCGCGAGATCGAGCAGGTGCGCGCCGTGGGCGACGAACCGGCTCCCACCGGGCTGCCGCCCGGCGTCGAGGTGATCGAGGCCAGACAGCGTCCCCACCTGTGGGCTGCCTGCTTCGATACGTTCGGCAAGGAGGTGCTCGCCGACTTCGCCCTCTACGCGGAGCTCGACATCAGCGCCGAGCAATGGAACACGACGTGGTACGGCGACCCGATGTTCCTGGCCCTGCATGGTGACGACGTGATCGGCTGCGCAGGCCTCAACCGCGACGCCGAGAGGCCCGGACGCGCGGAGAACGCGCTCACCGCAGTCAGCCGCACCTGGCGGGGACACGGCATCGCGTCGTACCTCAAGCGCCACACGCTGCACTGGGCCGCCGAGCACGGACTGGAGGAAGTGACTACCTGGACCCAGGTCGGCAACGCACCGATGCGCGGCCTCAACGAACACCTCGGCTACGTCACCGCCCGGACCAGCATCACCGTCTCCCGGGCGCTTCCGCTGCCCACCTGAGGCCGCGCGCCGTCCGGGACTCACGTCTTCGTCGAGCCCTGCGACGCGGTCGCGTACATCGAGTCCAGCACCGGACGGTACGTCGACTCGACGACCTTGCGCCGCACCTTCATGCTGGGCGTGAGCTCTCCACTCTCCACCGTCAGGTCGTGGTCGAGGATGCGGAAGTCCTTCACCGTCTCCCAACGGTTGACACGGCTGTTGACGTGCTCCACGGATGCACTGACCTGGGCGTGGACACCTGGGTGCGCGACCAGCGCGGCGTAGCCGACATCGGTCAGGCCGTGAGCCCGGCCCCACTGCACGAGAGCGTCCGCGTCCAGGGTGACCAAGGCCGTTGCGTAGTTGCGGCCCTCGGCGTGCACGACGACCTGGCTCGCCAGGTTGCACACCGCCTTGAACAGCACCTCGATCGGTTGCGGGGCGATGTACTTGCCGCCCGAGGTCTTGATCAGGTCCTTCTTGCGGTCGGTGATCCGCAGCCGCCCCTTCTCGTCGATCTCACCGATGTCCCCGGTGGCGAGCCAGCCGTCGGGGCTCAGCACCTCCGAGGTCGCCTCGGGTGAGCTGTGGTAGCCACGCATGACGCTCGGCCCACGGAGCAGGATCTCGCCGTCAGCGGCGATCCTCACCTCGGTGCCTGGGATGGGCGGGCCGACCCACCCGAAGACCGGGTCGTCGAGACGGACGATGCAGGCTCCCGCGCTGGTCTCGGTCAGGCCGTAGCCCTCGAGGATCACCATGCCGGCCGCCGAGAACCACGACGCGACTTCCGGGGAGAGAGCCGCACTGCCCGAGATGAGGAAGCGGATCCTGCCGCCCAGCCGGGCCCGGATCTTGGCGAACACCAACCTGTCGGCGACGGCATGCTGCAACCGCAGCGCCGAGCCCGGAGAACCACCCGCGAGGCGCACGTCGTCGTAGCGACGGCCGACGTCGAAGGCCCAGGAGAACAGGGACTGCTTGATCCCGCCCTCCTCCTCGATCGTCTGCCGGATCTTGGCGTGCACCTTCTCGAAGATGCGGGGAGGCCCGGCCATGAACGTCGGCCGGACGACCGACAGGTTCTCGACGATCTTGTCCATCCGACCGTCTATCGCAGTCGGGAAGCCGATCTGCAGCTGGACCGCCTGCAGCATCTTGCCGAACGAGTGGGACAGCGGCAGCCAGAGGTACTGGAGGTCGTCGATCGACAAGATGTCGAGCGACTCGGCACCCATACCGATGTAGGTCCAGCAGCTGTGGGTGAGCTCGACGCCCTTGGGGCGTCCGGTCGTGCCCGAGGTGTAGATCAGGGTCGCGAGATGCTCCGGGAGCACAGCCGCCACCGAGTCGTCGACGGCGGACGGGTGTTCGGCCAGGAAACGGTCTCCGAGCTCTCGGAGGTCTTGGATGCCCATCACCCAGTCGTCGTCGGGCCGGCTGTCGAAGACGACCACCCGGAGCAGGGCGGGAAGCCGGTCACGCAGCGTGCGGAGCTTGGCCACCTGTCCTTCGTCCTCGGCGAAGACCACCACCGATCCGCTGTCGGACAGGATGTAGCCCACGTCCTCCGCCCCGGTCGTGGGGTAGACGGTCGTGGTCGCCGCACCAGCGCAGGTGATGGCCAGGTCGGCCAGCACCCACTCGACCCTGGTGGAGCTCGCGATGGCGACAGGGTCCTCGGAGCCCACGCCGAGGGCGAGCAGGCCGGCCGCGAGCCGGCGTACGGCCTCGCCCGTCTGACGCCACGACATGGAGTCCCAGCCGTCGTCCGAGGGGAACCGGTAGGCCTCCAGGTCCGGTGTCATCGCGACCCGGTCGTAGAACAACTGAGCCATGGAGACCGCCCGTAGGGGGCTCGACATCGCGATGTCGGCTTGCGTCGTGGGCATGGTTGACCACTGATCCTTCCGTCGCCTGTGCTCCCAGCCTCGCGCGCCAGGGGCGGCGTCTGCAGAGGACTAGGTCCCGTCAGAGGCGTCAGGAGGCCCGAGCCGAGGTCCGCCAGCATCACAAGAACGGGTCTCACGACCCTGACCCGCCGTCGTGGTCGTCTCGTAGGTCCGAGTGGATCATTCCCGACTCTTCGCGGGGAAAGTCTCCCGAAGCTCGGTGACCAACGTGCCGGCGGCGAGCCCCCTCCGACGACGACGACGGGTGCGCTCAGGACGCCATGCTGACGTCGGGCCCGCCGTACACCGCCCGTGGACTCACCTCACCCGCCTGCCGGATCTGGCTTCGGTACGCTGCGACCCGCAGACGGACGATGGACCTATAGCGGGGAGGAGCGATGGCCAAGCCCCGTATCTTCCTCGGCTCGTCGGGCCGGCAGGCCACGCTGCTTCAGGCACTGACCCGCGGGCTGGCGGACGTCGCGGACGTCGAGCCGTGGACGGCGACCTTCAATCCCGGGTCAACCACTCTCGGGCGACTGGTCGAGCTGACTCGCGAGGTCGACTTCGCGGCGTTCGTCTTCGCCCAGGACGACTGGACAAGCGCCGAGCCGCCCCCCTCCGACGCCGATGCAGTCGCCGCCGGCCAGGCCTCACCGCGTGACAACGTCGTCTTCGAGGCCGGGCTCTTCGGAGGGGTCCTCGGCATGGAGCGAACATTCATCCTGCACGCCAACGGCGCGAAGCTGCCTACTGATCTGCTGGGCCTGACCTGCGTCCGGTACGGCGACGCGAACAAGGTCACCGAGGTGAGGGCCGTCAACCAGAAGTTGCGCAAGGCGATCGAGGACATCGGGTCCCTGTCCCGGATCGAGGGGCTGTGGTGGCAGTTCTCGATGACCGAGCGAAGCACGGTGGAGCCTTCCGCGGTGAGTCTGCTGCGCGTCTCACGCGATCGCGACCGCATGCTGGAGGTGAACGGCCGCGCCTGGCAGGAGGACGGCACCCTGTCCGCCCGCTACTGGAGCGAGGCGGCCAAGGAGACGAAGGACCCCGCGAGCATCTTCTACGCCTGGAGCGGTGAGCGTCCGCGCCATCCGAACGCACCCGCGATCTACGGCACCGGCCAGATCAAGCTCGAGACCGAGGACCGCGCAGCCGGTTACTGGACCACGCGGTCGGACGCCGATCCCACGCTCAACGCCCGGACATCAGGCGTCTACCTACGCGCCGACTCCGACGACCTCGCCGTCGTGGACGGACGCGACAACCAGACACGAGCGGCACTGATCGCCGAGCGCATCGAGGACTGGAAGTCGCTCGCGAACTCCTGATGGAGGTGCGTCGTGACAGGGGCGAACGGTCGCAGCGGGCACGTCCGCTGCCCGTGGAGGTCGGCCCGCGGATCGACCTTCGCATCGCGTCGCTCCCCCGTCTTGACCGGACAGCCCGATCCGCTGGAGCTGAACGTCGCGATGCGCCGGTGGGCAGGGTCAGCGGCCTGGCCGGAGGAAGCCGGACTCGTAGGCGAGCACGACCGCCTGGATCCGGTCCCTCAAGCCCAACTTGGACAGGATATTGCCGACGTGAGTCTTCACGGTGGCTTCGCCGAGCACCAACGTTCCCGCGATCTCGGCGTTCGACCGGCCGCTCGCGAGCAGGCCGAACACCTCGAACTCCCGCTCGCTGAGGTCGGCCAGCACGTCGGGTACGCCGGTGGTCGGCGGCGGTGCCCCGACGTAGTGCTCGATCAGACGGCGGGTCACTTTCGGGGAGACCACGGCGTCGCCGCGGACCACCATGCGCACGGCGGAGACGAGCTGCTCGCGGGGGACATCCTTGAGCAGAAATCCGCTGGCTCCCGCGCGCATGGCGTCGTAGACGTACTCGTCGAGGTCGAAGGTGGTGAGCACGAGGACCCGCGATGGCGATCCGGCCTGCACCAGTTGACGCGTCGCCTCGACGCCATCCATGCGTGGCATACGAATATCCATCAGCACCACGTCCGGACTGACTGAGGCCACCATGCGCAGGCACTCCCTGCCGTCCTCGGCCTCGCCGACCACCTCGAGGTCGTCCTCGAGGTCGAGGATCAGCCGGAACCCAGCGCGGACAAGCTCTTGGTCGTCACACAGCAGGACCCGGGTCATCCGCGCTCTCCATCGATCGGGATCGTCGCGACGAGCTCGAACCCACCGTCCTCGGTGTGACCCGAGTGCAGGGTGCCGCCCGCTGCCAGCGCTCGCTCACGTACGCCGATCAGCCCGTGCCCCGAGCGCCTGTCCGTGTCGACCCCTGGTCGAGCCTGTCGGCTGCGATCGTTGCGCACGACGACGCGCACGTCGTCCGGCCTACCTTCGACGGTGAGCCTCGTCGGCACGGCACCGGCGTGCTTGAGCACGTTGGTGAGCGCCTCCTGCACGATCCGGTACACGGCCAGCTCGATGCCGGCCGGCATCGATGCGGCGTCGACCCGCATGTCGGCCTCGAGCGGAAGCCCGGCCTCACGCAGACCGTTGACGAGCGACGGCAGGTCCGCCAGTCCGCGGGCCGGCGCCCGCGAGGAGCGATCTGGGCTCGGATCGTCATCCCAGTCGGCGAGGTCGTCGCTCCGCAGTACGTGCAGCAGCTGACGCATGTCGACCAGAGCCTCACGGGCGCTCCCACGGATCGCGCGCAGCGGCTCGCCGGCCCGCGACGGGTCCCGGGCGAGAGCCGCCTCGGCGGCGTCGGCCTGGACCGCGATGACGCTCAGGCTGTGGGCGACGACGTCGTGCAGCTCGCGGGCGATCCGCGCGCGCTCGTCGGCGACGGCCACGTGGGCGAGGTCTCGTTGGTGCTGCTCGGCATACGTGGCCCGCGCCCGCCACGACCTGGAGGCTCGCCCCAGCAACCAGGCCCCGCCCAGCTCGACCGCGATGAACGGGTAGTCCGAACCGCCGTCCAGCCATTCGGTGAGGAACATCCCGGCGAGCATGAAACCCAGCCCGAGCGAAGCGACACTCTCGTCGTACTCGGCGCCCAGCGAGTACGCGAGCAGGAGCACGACCACCAGCGCCATGAGCGTCCCCGGCGACTGGTTGCCCCAGACCCCCTGGACGACGTTGGCCGCGGTGGCGACCACTGCGGCGACGAGGGGGACGCGGTTGCGCCCGAGGAGGCTCAGGCCGATCACGACTGCCACTGGCACCGTCAGCGCCAGTGGCGTCTCGTCTACGTCTCCGCTGGTCAGGCCCCCGACTGAGAGAGCCACCACGACGCCCGCCAGGACGACGTCGCGGAGGGGAACGCCGAGAACAGCTCGGGAGCGCGCGGTGGATACCACCGGTCGAGGATAGGTCGGGGCGACGATCCCGGGGATCGGCATGGAGGAGGAGATGAATCAGCCGCGCGGTGGAGTGCATTCGTGATGCGGAGGGAGGCGGCGAGCGCGCGGTTCGCGCCAGCGTGGTGCCATGACGAACTCCACTCTCCTTCGCATCTCGGCGGCAGCCCTTCTGGTCGGAGCGCTGTTGCTCTCGCTGGGCGACCTCCTGCGTCGTACGGTCGACTCCTCGACCGGCTCCTCGCCGACGGCGATCGCCTCGGCGGTCCACGACCACCCTGGCGTCTGGCTCGCGGCCGGCGTCCTGAGCGCGCTGGCACCCGTGCTCTTCATCCCGGGCATCTGTGCCCTGGTGGCGACGACGCGCGGACGAGGGTCACGTGTCGTCGCCGTAGGCGGGGCCCTGGCCGTGCTGGGCCTCGTGGCGTCGGCCGGGCACGCGGTGGCGTATTACGCCCCGTTCGCGCTTTACGGCCGGGCGGACACCGACGCCACGACGATCAAGGCTCTTGACGACGCCTCGGAGTCCTACCCCATGCTCGTCGCGCTGATCATCGCGTTCATCGTCGGCATCACGATCGGCACGATCACGCTTCTCGTCGGCCTGCGCCGCGCTCGCCGGGTGCCGGTGTGGGCGCCGATCGCGGCGGTTGTCTTCGCGGTTGCGGGCAGTTCGGGCGGAGTCGTGATGGGAGTCCTGGGCACGGTGGCGGCGCTGGCTGCATTCCTTCCCGCAGCACGGTCTCTGCTGGTCCCCACGATCGACGGAGCGTCGACACGAGCCGATCGCGACCTCGAGTCGACCTCAGCCTGACGGACCAGGCCGTCTGTCCGAATGAGCTCAGACCTCATCGGCCAGGACCGTCGCCTGGCTCAGCGACAGATCCTTGGTCGCCGTCAACAGCGTCACCGGATGCTCTTCGAGCAAGGTGCGGAGCTTCGCCAGCGCCTCGGCGTGGTCGTCCTGGGCGAGCTCGGCGCGGTAGCGGCGTACGAACTCCTCGTGCTTCGCCGGGTCGTGTCCGTACCACTCGCGCAGCCCCGTCGAGGGCGCGACGTCCTTGAGCCACAGATCCACACGAGCCTTGTCCTTGCTGAGGCCCCGTGGCCACAGCCGATCAACCAGGACCCGTGTGCCGTCGTCGGCCCCAGGTGCGTCGTAGACCCGCGCAGTCCGGACACGGTGCACGCTCATGCTGGGCAGTCTGTCACCGCTGGCTCAGCACCTACTTCCGGTCTGTGCTGCCTGGGTGACCAGTTCGCGGGCCTTGGCCTGCAGGTCGAGCTTGTCCATCGTGCCCTCTTTCGTTGCGGGTCGAACGGGACTACCCCCGGCTGGATCCAGAGGCTGGCGCTCCGGTGAGCGTTGCGTCCTCAGCAGGTGGTGCCACTCGTCGCGCGTAGGCCGAAGCCGCGAGGAGCCAACTGATGAAGGTTGCGACGAAGACGCGCTGAGCGAGTCCGAAATGTGCGGGGAGTGCGGGGATCAGGAAGAAGGACCCGGTTGCCGCGACGGCCCAGACCAGGGTCGGTGCGGCGAAGCCTCTCCAGATGGTCTCTCGGCGGAAGAGTCCGCTGGCGGCGTACATCGAGATCAAGATGATGAGGAACGCCGCGAGGCCGGCGTCATTGTGGATGGTGCCGTGGGTGGTGGCCGGCTGGCCCGTCAGGTCGGTGTGGAAGAAGGCGGACATCGGGCCGGCGAGCACGGCTGCGACGTACAGCATCCAGCGGGTCACGCGCCCACGGGTGCAGGTGCGGCCAAGAAGACGGGCGAGCAGCGCGATGCCACTGCCCAGTGACAAGAAGGCCACCACCATCAGGGCGCCGCCCCGGCCGAGCGCGAGCTCGCTGATCGCCTGCACCTTCGGGTCGTATGTGACGTGCTGGATCAGGTTGAGCGAGACGACAACGGCCGGGAACACGGCGACGCAGGCGCAGGCTGCTGTCGCCAGCTGTCGGCTGGACATCGGACTCATGGCGGGCTCCTCGGGTTCGGCTCCCCGCAACCTAGGAATGGACACCTGCAGGACGCGTCGTACGACGAGACGAGCTGGCGTCGAACATCGGCCGACGTGGTCGTCGCCTGGTCGACAGGGGTCATCGCAGAGTTGACGCGCGCACGGAGCGCTGGCGCTAATGTCGTGAGCCGTGAGACCGACTCGCCGGTGGCTGCGAGAGATCGCGGTTCCGCGCTCCGACCTGTACCTCCCGCTCGCCCTGGCCGTGGTCACGCAGACCGATGTGTGGCTGCCTCGGCCCGTGAACCTCGGACACGTCGTCGGGCCGCCGGCTGTCGTCTCACTGCTCTATCTGGTGACCTCGTTGCTCCTGGTCTGGCGCCGCCGGGGACCACTCGCGGTTCTCGCGGCGATCGTGACCGTGGATGCGGTGGAGTACCTGGTCTTCGGCGCACCCGAAGGGCTCGGGTCGCTGCTGCCCTCGGTGATCGCGTTCTATGCGGTCGGGCGATACGCACGTGCCAGCGCGCTCGCGGTCGCAGCGCCCTTGGTTCTCCTCGGCACGGCTGTCCACGAGCTGAGGGACCCGGCGTTCACCTTCGACGGCGGCGAGGCCGTCTTCTATCTGGTTCTGGGCGCGGCCTGGCCGCTCGGGCGGGCTTTCGCTCGCAATGCGACCCAGCAGGCAGCGGTCGAGGACCGGTCGCGGGCTCTCTTGCGCGACCGCGAGGCGCGCACCCGAGAGGCGGTGATGGCGGAGCGCGCACGGATCTCGCGCGAGCTCCACGACGTGGTCGGCCACGGTCTGACCGTCGTGGTCTTGCAGCTCGTCGGCGCCGAGGCTCTGCTCGCCAACAACGCCCTCGACCTCGCTCACTCGCGGGTTGCTTCCGCAGAGTCCAGTGCCCGGGCCGCCCTTGAGGAGATGCGCCGACTCCTGGTGCTCCTCGGCGAGGACGGCGCCGACCGGTCCTTGGATCCGCAGCCCGGCCTACGTGACCTCGACAGCCTGCTCGACCACGCCCGCACAGCTGGCGCGCACATCTCCCTGACGGTCGAGGGTCAAACCCGCGAGATCCCCGCGGGAGTAGATCTCGCGGCCTATCGGATCGTTCAAGAAGCCCTGACCAACGTGCTCAAGCACGCGCAACCCCCACGGGCAACGGTCCGAATCGGCTACGAGGTCGACGCGCTGGCGATCGAGATCCTCGATGACGGCGCCCCGACCGCGACCACCGGCGACGGAACCGGACGCGGCCTCACCGGGCTGCACGAACGCGTCACGTTGTACGGCGGCGCGATCCAGGCCGGTCCGCGCCCGGAAACCGGGTACGCCGTCTCCGCACGCCTCCCGGTGCCCTGCCCATGACGATCAGGGTCCTGGTCGTCGACGACGAGGCCATCGTGCGCGACGGTCTCCGCACGATCATCGACCTGGAGCCCGACCTCGAAGTGGTCGGCGAGGCCGCGAACGGAGAAGAGGCGCTGTCTGCCGCCCGCCGACTCACCCCGGACCTCGCCCTGGTCGATATCCAGATGCCAGTCCTGGACGGCATCGAAACGACCCGGAGGCTGGTACTTCTCAAGACCCCGCCGAAGGTGTTGTTGCTCACGACCTTCGATCGCAACGAATACGTCTACGAAGGGATGAAGGCCGGCGCCGGGGGGTTCCTGCTCAAGGATGTCCGCCGCAACCAACTCACCGACGCGATCCGCACCATCATGGCCGGCGACACCCTCCTGGCGCCGTCGGTGACCCGCCGCCTGATCGAGGAGTTCTGCAGGCTTCCGTCACCCTCCTCATCACGACCCGTGGGCCTCGCGGAGCTCACTGCACGCGAGGTCGAGGTCCTCGCCCTGGTCGGACGCGGAAGGTCGAATGCCGAGATCGCCCAAGACCTGGTGGTCGCAGAAACGACGGTACGTACACACGTGTCCAGGCTGCTGACCAAGCTCGACCTCCGTGACCGCGCCCAAGCCGTGGTCGTTGCCTACGAGTCGGGCCTCATCCGCCCGGGAACCTGACACCCGAGCGCCGT
The DNA here is from genome assembly GCF_015352445.1 of Nocardioides agariphilus. GTDB lineage: Bacteria > Actinomycetota > Actinomycetes > Propionibacteriales > Nocardioidaceae > Nocardioides > Nocardioides agariphilus. Next base: position 155,568 of record NZ_JADKPO010000002.1, on the reverse strand, counting down.
GGTCGGAGAGCCCTGGCCCGGTCCAGAACGTGAAGTCCTCCGACATCGCTCTTGAAGCGGTCAAGAACAAGCACCTTGCGGGCCCCCTGAAGACCGACCCGACGACGCCCAGACGCTTGGTGGCCTGAGCCTGGCCGAAGTGGTGGCCGCGGCCGGGGGCGAGGACGTCGAGGCCAACCAGGTCGGCAACACCAACATCGAGTTCGTCGCGGCCACCGGGATCGTCTTGGCATCGCTCGAGCTGCCGCACGCCGGCAAGTGGCTGGTCAGCGCCAGCGTCCCCGTGACCTGCACCTGGGACAACACATCGTCCGGTGGAGACCCCGACCCGGCCAACGCATCTGGGCCGGATCAACCCTGGTTCTACGGGCAGGCTCGCATCTTGAACGGCGATACGGTCCTCGAGGCGAAGACCGGTACCTGCGCGGCCGAAGCCCGTCAGAACGTCGTCGAAAGCAACATTGTCGGCGCGATCGAGATCCAGATGACCCATCTCGTGACGGTCGACGGTCCGACGACGCTTCTCCTCAGGGGCAGCAGCGCCGAGAGCAACGTGCTCGGCGTGCAAGTCGTCGCGAGCTCGCGTGTCGTCGCCATGGCCAGCGGCTCGAAGCTCGCGGCCGTCACGGTTCAGTAGTAGACGTCGCTGCTCGAGTTCCGCAGGGGGCCGCGACCGTCGGCCCAGCCGGCGCGATGAGGTAGCCAGTCGCTCGCAGCACGAGATGCACGGTGAACTCGATGACCAAGACCAGATCGCAGCAGCCCAACGATGGGGTTCTCCTCCATCGTTGCAACCTCCTGCTGCTCGGGAGTCCGCGAATGGAAGCAGCGGTACTCGTTCGCCACGGGGCGAGGCTACCCACGAAGCGCACTCACATGGCCGCTGTCATTGGCCACAGACGTCGCGGCGGCCTCGGCGCCGGCATCGTCCAGGCCTGGATGGGGCACGCGTCGATCGCCACGACGAACATCTACCTGCACCACCTCGGGATGCGAGGCACACGGGAGGAAACTCACACGGTCCCCGAGAAGCACGAAGCCCGCCCCGATGAACGTCTGCCCAGGTCGGAGCGGGTGAGGGATTGGTGGAGCTGAGGGGATTCGAACCCCTGACCTTCTCATTGCGAACGAGACGCGCTACCAACTGCGCCACAGCCCCAGGTGCGTCCGGGGGATCACCCCGAAGACGCGAAACGGAAGGCTAGCACCGGCCTTCAGACCGGATCGAATCAGCAGCGGTTCAAGAGCCGACGGCGCGGTCGCCCTCGGACGGCTTCTCGTCGCGGGCAGCCTTGGCCGCCTCGTCGGCCTCGCGAGCCAGCTGGCTGTCGGCCTCGGTGCGGCCCGACGTCCATACGCCGGTGGAGTCGAGGTCGATGGTGCGGACCGTACGCCGGGCGGTGGCCTTGCCGACGTACGTCGGGAGGGTCACGGGCACCGGATCCCACAGGCCCGGGTCGTCGACGGCGACCATTTCGCCGGTCTCGTCGTCGAGCATCAGGGCCGGGCGTTCGGCGGTCTCGAGGATCTCGTCCTCGATCAGCGCGTCGACGACCTGGTCGATGACAGAGGGGCGCCAGGCCCGTTCGCGACGGACCATGAGGCGGCAGGCGACGAGCCAGGCGAGCAGGACGCCGGCCGGTGCGGCCGTCCACCACCAGGAGAACACGTGGGCGGTGGCGAGGGCGACGACGGCCACGTTGGCGAGCAGCAGGAGGAGCAGGACGCGGCGACGGCGGCGGGCGGCCCGGTTGGTCGCCCGCCGGCGGGCGGCGAGCTCCTCGGCGGTCGTCACGACGGAGTCGCCCTGCACGGCCTCGACCTGCGTGGCGGGCTTGCCGGGGACGACGAGCCGGGCGGTGCGGCGGTCGACGGGCTCGCGGCGAGCCAGGACCCGCATGGAGTCGGAGAAGGTGTCGACGGACCGGGTGCGGACGACCTCTTCGTGGTGCTTGAGCGCCTTGGGGATGAGATAGGCGGCCCAGGCGACCGCCAGGGCGACGAAGATCAGTCCGCTCAGGTCCACGGAGGTGAGCCTAGGTTTGCTAGCGCATGGTGGGGCGGATGTCCATAGGTGTGTCGCCAGGGAACTCGTGTGACTAGTGGGACTGGTTTCGAGGCGGGCGCCAGCGCGCCCTCCTCAACCAGCGGAGAGAAGTCGTCGCACGAGACCCCCGGGAGCCTCCTCGACCGTCACGGCGTACAGCCGGTGGTCGCGCCAGTCACCGTCGATGTGGATGAAGCGGGGCGCGTAGCCGACCTCGCGCAGGCCGAGCTTCTCCACGACGCGCAGGGAGTTGGAGTTCTCGGGCCGGATCGCGATCTCGATGCGGTGCAGGCCCGCCGCGGTGAAGCAGTGGTCGATGACCAGCGCGACGGCGAGCGGCATCACCCCACGGCCGGCGAACGAGCGGTCCAGCCAGTAGCCGATCGAGGCGAACTGCGCGGAGCCGCGCACGATGTTGTTGACCGTGATCTGGCCGGCGAACTGCCCGTCGACATCTATCGCGAACGGCATGGTCGCGCCGATCCGCGCCGAGCGGTCGAGCCGGCGTACCAACGCACGGAAGGACGCCGGACGCTCCGCGCCGCCCGGCGGGACGGTCGCATCCCACGGCCGCAGCCAGTCGGCGTTGGCCTTGCGCGCCGCCTTCCAGGCCCGGGCGTCGGCGTAGGCCAGCGGGCGGACCGTCACCTCGCCGTGCTGCAGAACGGCCGGCCACCCCGGCGCCGCGTTCACGGTCGCCTCTCAGTGGTCACTGCCGACGATCTGCTCGATCGCGTGCTCGAGGATCGGCGCCAGCACCACGAGCCCGTCCTTCACCCCGCCCTTCGAGCCGGGCAGGTTCACGACCAGGCACGAGCCGATCACTCCGGCGATGCCGCGCGACAGGGCGGCTGCCGGGATGCCCTTGCTCGCGCCGTAGGCCCGGATCGCCTCGCCGATGCCCGGCACCTCGAAGTCGAGCAGTGCCCGGGTCTGCTCGGGCGTGCGGTCGGTGGGTGTCAGGCCCGTACCTCCCGTGGTCAGCACCACGCGCGCGCCGTCGGCGACCGCGGCCGAGATCGCCTCGCCCACTGGAGCCCCGTCGGGTACGACGACGGGGTCGCCGACCGCGAAGTCGAGCGAGCGCAAGAAGTCGACCAGGACCGGGCCGGTGAGGTCGTCGTAGACCCCCGCGGCCGCCCGGTTCGACGCGACGACCACCGCGGCGGGTACGTGGAGGACTTCCTCGGTCATCGCTGCCAGTCCCCCGACCGGCCCCCGGACTTGGACTCGACGCGTACGTCGGTGATCACCGCTGCCTTGTCGACGGCCTTGATCATGTCGATCACCGTCAGCGCAGCCACCGAGACCGCCGTCAGCGCCTCCATCTCGACGCCGGTGCGTTCGGTGGTGGCGACCCTGGCCACGATGTCGACCGACTCGTCGGTGAGGGCCAGGTCGACGGTCACCGACGACAGCATCAGCGGGTGGCACAAGGGGATCAGCTGAGGCGTCTGCTTGGCGCCCATGATCCCGGCCAGTCGCGCCACCGAGAGGGCGTCGCCCTTGGGCATCCCCTCACCGCGCAGCAACGCGATGACGGCCGGGGAGACCAGCACCCGGCCGCTGGCCGTCGCCGATCGAGCAGTCACCTCCTTGGCCGATACGTCGACCATGCGCGCCGCACCGGTCTCGTCGAGGTGGGTCAAGCGCGGCTGGTCTGCCATCAGAACTCCCGATCCAGGGGGACGACGGTGACCGTGGCACCCGCATCGAGCGAGGTCGTCTCGGTCGGCACCACGATCAGCGCGTTGGCCTGGGACAGGTCGCCGATCAGGTGGGAGCCGGGGCCGCCGACGGGCGAGACCGTCACCGTGCGGTCACCCGCCTCCAGCTCGCCACGGAGGTACTGCGCGCGACCGGGCGGCGACTTCACAGCGTGGGTCAGCGTCGCCTCGACCGTCGGGCGCGCATAGGGCAGCAGCCCCATCATCCGGCGCAGCGCCGGCAGCACGAACATCTCGAAGGAGATGAACGAGGAGACCGGGTTGCCGGGCAGCGTGAAGATCGGGGTCTGGTCCTCGCCCACCACACCGAAACCCTGCGGCTTGCCCGGCTGCATGGCAACCCCGCCGAACCACACGGTCCCGCTCGGCAGCAGCGCCTCCTTGACCACGTCGTAGTCACCCATCGACACGCCGCCGCTGGTGATCACTGCGTCAGCGCGCACCAGCTGGTCACCCAGCGCGTCGAGGAACGCTTGCGGCTCGTCGGGCACGATGCCGACGCGGTAGGCGATCGCGCCCGCCCGGCGTACGGCTGCGGCGAGCATGTAGGAGTTGCCGTCGTAGATGGAGTCGTGGCCACGAGCCGTGCCCGGCTCCCGCAGCTCCGACCCGGTCGAGAGGATCACCACGCGAGGGCGGGGACGCACGACGACCGACGCGCGGCCCACGCTCGCCAGCAGGCCGAGCTGGCGCGGGCCGAGCCGCGTGCCCTCCTCGATCAGCAGGTCGCCGACGGTGACGTCCTCGCCCGCGCCGCGCACGTGCTGGCCCTCGTAGGGCGCCTTGGAGATGACGACCTGGGCGACTCCTCGGTCGGTCCACTCATAGGGCACGATCGCGTCAGCGCCGGCAGGAACGGGCGCGCCGGTCATGATCTTGACGGCCGTGCCGGGAGACAGGGCCAGGATGCGCGCCTGGCCGGCACCGATCTCGCCGACCACCGGCAGGTGCACGGGGTTCTCGTCGGAGGCCGAGGCCACATCGGCCTGTACCACGGCGTAGCCGTCCATGGCCGAGTTGTCGAAGCTCGGCAGGTCGATCGGCGAGGTCACGTCCTCGGCGGCCACCAGGCCGAGCGCGTCGAGCAGGGGCTGGTCGTACGGCGGCAGCGGCCGCAGCGAGTCGAGGATCGCCTGCTGGTGCTCGTCGACGCTTCTCAGGCTCTGCCGGTCCTTGGGCTGGTCGTTGGCCATCACCCGTCGAGCACCGTGCCGGCCGCGATCCGCTTCGCCGTGTCGGCTTCGAGCTCCACGTCGCCCACGACCTCGACGCCGCGACCGAAGGTGAAGTCGCCCTCGACCTTGAGCGAGCGCGCCCTGCGCAGCGACGGCGCGCCCTCGGGGAAGCGCTGGTCGAAGTCGCCGACCATCCGGTAGAAGTCGGGATCGAGATCGACGAACGGCAGGTCGCCTTCCTGGTCGAGCCCGAAGTCGGCGCCGAGGTCGTAGACGTCGGAACGCAGCACCAGCAGGTCGTTGGTCGTCTTGACGGGGATGAACCGGTCACGCCCGACCTCGATGGTGCGGGCTGCCGCGAACACCTCGATGGCCGCGCCCATCGCGGTCTCGATCTGGATCACCTTGGGCGTGGAGGTGTCGGCGGGGTCGAGGTTCTTGACGTTGCGGATCAGCGGGAGACCCAGGATGCCGCCGCGGCGGTCGAGCTCGTTGCTCATCGCGACCAGGTCGAACCACAAGTTGTTGGTCGAGGAGTACCTGTGGCGGCTGAGATCGGCCAGCGCCTCCTGGTCCTGGGGCAGCGTCTGGGCCGTCTCGCGCAGCACGATCCGGCCGTCGCTCCTGCGTCGGGCGAAGTGCCCGCCCTTGCGGTCGGACGGGGTGCGCCGCACCGCCTCGATCGCGAACGGGATGCGGTGGGACTTCAACCAGCCCGCCAGGCGTGGGTCGGGCGTGGCACCGAGGTTGTCGGAGTTGGAGACGAAGACGCGTTCGTAGCCCTGCTCGATGAGACGGTCCAGGAGACCCGTGCCACGAAGGGCCGTGTAGAGGTCACCGTGTCCCGGCGGACACCACTCGAGATCGGGGTTGCGGGGGTAGGACGCCGGCACCAGGCCCTTCTCGAGGAGCTTGGGCTCCTTGTTCTGCCAGAACTCCAAGGGCAGGCCGTCGACCGCCAGGTCCTCGTAGCGCGCCAGCGCCGCCATCGTGTCTGCCGAGGTGCGGAAGGAGTTCATGAAGATCATCGGGAGCGGCGCGTCGTACTGCTTGCGCAGATGCAGCACCTGACGGGCGATCACGTCGAGGAACGAGAGGCCGCGGCGCACGCAGAGCAGCGACTTCGCGCGGTCCATGCCCATCGAGGTGCCGAGCCCGCCGTTGAGCTTGATGACCGCGGTCGTGCGGATCGCGTCGGCCGCGACCTCGTCGGCGACCTCGACGTCTGCGAGCGCCTCCATGTCGATCGGCTCGATCGCGGTCTCCGGGATCATGCCGGTCTCGCCGTGCTCGAGCAGCCGGTAGTAGTGGGCGAACGTGTCGACCGCCACCTCGTCCACGCCCGCGTCCAGCATCTTCTGGCGCGCGAGGTTCAAACCAGGACTACCCATGCTTCGATCGTAGGCTTGTGGGGTGCCCGACCGGCAATCAGCCCACTCTGCAAGTACGGCGAAGCTCGCCCTGCGCGACCAGCTCGTCACCGCCCGCAACCGGCGCAGCCTGCTGGAGGTCGGCGAGGCGGCTCGCGCGATCGCCGAGCACGTGCTGGCGACCCCGGAGATAGGCCGGACGGCGACCATCACGGCGTACGTCTCCATCGGCACCGAGCCCGGCACCACCCAGTTGCTGGAATCCCTGGTGGCACTGGGCAAACGCGTGATCCTGCCCGTCGTGCTGCCAGGTCTCGACCTCGACTGGTCGGTGTACGACGGACCCACGTCTCTGGCTCCCGCCCGGATGGGGTTGCTCGAGCCCGTCGGCCCCCGCCTCGGCGTCGAGGCGGTGGCGACCGCCGATCTCCTGCTGGTCCCCGGACTCGCTGCGTCTGCGACCGGCGACCGGATGGGTCGCGGCGGCGGCTGCTATGACCGCGCCCTCGCGCGAGTGCCCGTCGGCACCCCGGTGTGGGCGCTGCTGTACGACGACGAGGTCGGCGTCGACGTACCGACCGAGCCCCACGACCGCTCGGTCACCGGCGCCGTGACGCCCTCGGGGCTGCACCTCTTCGCTGGTTGAGCCACCGGGTGCGCTCGACCACCGGGTGCGCTCAGGGCGCCAAGGTCAACGTGTGCTCGGCGGCGTCGCGAACGGCCCCGGGTGAGAACGGCCACGGCAACGTCTCGCCACGAGCCCACAGGTCGGTCTGGTCGGTGTAGTGGTCGCTGAACGGATGTCCGGAGACGCCCGTGAGGTTGATCCAGCGCGACTCGTCGAGGTCGGCCATCGAGACGACCATCCGCATCGAGGGCGCCGAGTCGACGGTGTAGCCCAGTGACGCCGAGTAGGACGACGCGTCGACGGCCGCGGGGCCGCCACCCACTTCCCAGCCGCCACGGTTGACCAGCCACTCGACCGGTCCGATGCCCGAGGTGCCCAGGGTCGGCTCCTCGAGGTCGAGTCGGTGGAGGTGGCCCCACTCCCAGCCCTCGACGTCGCGCGAGTCGAGCCGGGTCACCTCGTCGCGGGCGTCCATCAGCACCTGTCGCAAGATGTCGTCGCGGGTCTCGGTCTCCTGGGTGCCGCGGTCGTCCCACCAGGTCGAGTCCGGTTCGTCGAGCAGTCGCGTGACCACGGCCATCCAGCGGTCGCCGCCGCTGGGCCAGACGTCCTCCACCATCTCGTCGTGGAAGGTCTCGGCGAGCAGCGTTCGCCAGGCCACGTTGAAGTACTCGGCCGCCGCACTGTCGGCCTGCTGGCGATAGTCCCACCGGCGCAGCTGACGCTGACCGGCCGACCAGTAGCCGGAGGGCAGGTCGATCGCAAGCAGCCGCGGCACGAGCGCGGCCGCCAGTGGGTTGCGGTCGTCGAGCTGGATCTGCGCCATCTGGTCCACCGACAACCCGCCGCTGCCGGCGGTCGCCTGCCCGATCAGGTCGCGGATCCGCTCGGAGCGGTAGCCCTGGTCCCAGTCGTCGGTCAGGAAGTAGGGATAGTCGGGCCCGATCACGGCCTGGTTGGCCGTCACGATGAACCCCTCGGCAGGGTCGAGCACGTTGGGCAGCCCGTCGAAGGGCACGTAGTCACCCGTCCAGTCGTTCTCGTTCAGCCAGCCCGCCTGGGGCTGACGTCCGTCGTTACCGGACTTGCGGATCGGCACCATGCCGGGTGCCTGGTAGCCGATATGGCCCTGGCGGTCGGCGTACACGATGTTCTGCGCGGGTACGGCGAACGACGAGACCGCCTGCCGGAAGCCCTCCCAGTCGGAGGCGGTGTTGAGGTCGAAGATCGCGTCGGCGGTCGTCGAGGGGGTCAGCGCCGTCCAGGCCAGCGAGATCGCGCCCCGGGTGTCCGGCGACGCGGCGACGCCCGCTCCGGAAGGGTCGTCGGGCGCATTGGTGGAGAGGTCGTCGTAGAACGACGAGACGTCGCTGAGCAGCGGACCGTGGGCGGTCGAGCGCACCCGGATCGTGACGTCGTCCTCGCCGAGCACCTTGATGGTCTCCTGACGAACCTCGAGGGGGCGCAGGCGACCGTCTTGTTCCCACTGGTCGTCGGTGACCCGCTCGAGGTAGAGGTCGGTCACGTCGGGACCGAGGTTGGTGAAGCCCCAGGCGATGTCGGCGTTGTGCCCGATCACCACACCCGGCACGCCGGAGAACGTGAAGCCGGCAACGTCGAACGGGCAGTCGTCACTGCGCACTCGGCAGTGCAGCCCCATCTGCACCCAGATGCCCGGCACCGAGACGCCGAGGTGAGGGTCGTTGGCCAGCAGCGGCGCGCCGGTGTCGGACAGGTCGCCGGAGACCACCCAGCTGTTGGAGCCCCAGCCGTCGGTCTGGCTGTCCGTGGACCCACCCGCCCCCAGGAAGTGCGGGAGGTCGGCGAGGGCCGACCTGAGCCCGGCGAGCTGCGCACGCTGGTCGGCGGTGTACGCCGGCCGCTGCGGGTTGCGGGTGCCGCCCTTCTCGGCGTCCTGCTCGAAGACCCCGTCGACGACGGCGCCCTGACCCACGATCGGCCGGTGGGCGCCATAGTCGTAGTCGGGGTAGAGATCGGCGACCTGGTCGGGCGTGTGGTCGGCCGACACCAAGGCCCGCTCGATCTCCTCGTCCAGGTTGCCCTTGAGGTCCCACGCCATCGCCTTGAGCCAGGCCAGCGAGTCGACCGCGGTCCACGGTTCCGGGCGGTAGTCGAGCCCGCCCAACCCGAGCACGGTGTACTGGAGCGCGATCTGCGAGGGCGTGTGGGAGTCGAGGTAGGCGTTGACGCCGTCGGCGTAGGCGTCGAGCGCGGCCCGGGTGCGCGGCTCCAGCAGGGCCAGCTCCTCCTCGGCCACCCGCCGCCAGCCGAGGGTGCGCACGAACTCGTCGATCTCGAGGGTGTCGGGCCCGAACAGCTCCGAGAGCCGGCCCGCCGTGGTGTGCCGGCGGACGTCCATCTCGTAGAACCGCTCCTGCGCGTGCACGTAGCCCTGCGCGGCCATCAGGTCGGCCGTCGTGTCGGCGTACAGCTGCGGGATGCCGTTGGCGTCGCGCACCACCTCGACCTCGGCGCTCAGGCCGGGCACCTTGATCGTGCCGTCGACCTGCGGGAACGGGCGCCGCACCAGCATGACACCGGTGACCGTGGCAGCGATGAGCGCCAGCAGGACGCCGAGAGCCACGTACGTCGACCAGCGCACCGTCCGTGGCCACGCGCGGAACCGCTGCCACCAGCTGGGGCGGACGGCTTCGCCGGGGAATCCAGGCTCGCTCATGGTGGTTCACAGTGTGCCGTACCATTGGCAGTCGCCCGGTGAGAGTGCCAGTCGACTGCTGACGACCGAGAGCAGCGAAGGAGAACAGTGCCCACCTACCAGTACGCCTGCACCGAGTGCGGCCATGCCTTCGAGCAGTTCCAGAGCTTCTCCGACGACGCGCTGACCGAGTGCCCCGAGTGCAGCGGTCGTCTGCGCAAGGTCTTCAACGCGGTGGGCGTGGTCTTCAAGGGATCCGGCTTCTATCGCAACGACAGCCGCGACAAGACGCCCTCCGGCACGTCAGCGTCCTCGGAGTCGAAGTCCGACTCGAAGTCCGACTCCACCACCAAGACCGAGACCAAGACCGAGTCGAAGTCCGAGACCAAGGCCACCGCGAAGTCGAGCGAGGCCAAGGCGCCTGCGACCACCTGAACTCCGTCGGCTTCGAGCGTCGTTCGCCAGATCGGCGCTGCCTGGTCCGGTAGCGTGAACGGGTTCACGAAGTCAGCCTGATGGGTTGCGTGGGGCCTCATGCCATACGAGTCGCGGACCCGGCGACGCCTCCGGGTGGCCGGCCGCTACGCGCGGTCGGTCGCGCACCCGCGCTCCTACCCCACGGTCGGCGTCATCCCCGCCTACTGGTGGGACGGGCACCCCAACTTCGGCGACGCGTTGACCCCGTGGCTGCTGCGTCCCCGCGGGGTGCTGCCCTTCCTCACGGCGCCGAGCCAGTCCCACATGGTCGGGGTGGGCAGCATCCTGGAGCACCTGCCCGACGACTACGAGGGCACGATCTGGGGCACCGGGCTGATGTACGACGCAGCGTTCAGCCTGCCGAAGGCTCGGGTGCTGGCTGTCCGTGGCGCCCTGACGCGCGACCGCATCGACGCGCCCGCCGATGTGACGCTGGGCGACCCCGGCCTGCTGGCCGCCGACGTGGTGCGCCGTCGAGACGTGCGCTACGAGCTGGGCTTCCTGCCTCACAGCAACCACTTCCCCAGCCCTCAGACCCGTGACCTGCGCAGCCGCGAGGACTCGCGCATCCACTTCATCGACGTACGCCGCAGCCCCGACTTCGTGGTCCGCGAGATCTCCCGGTGCCGTCACGTCCTCTCGACATCCCTGCACGGCCTGGTGGTCGCCGACTCGTTCGGCATCCCCGCTGCTTGGGCGAGCCTGGAGCCCGAGCTGATGGGCTCGACGTACAAGTTCCACGACCACGAGTCCGTCGTCACCCCCGGCTGGTCGCGGCAGATCGAGGTTGCGGTCGGCGACAGCGTCGAGTCGATCACCGGGCGGACCCGCCCAGCCGACCGCGACAGCGTGCGCGCCTCCGTCGAGGGACTGCGTGCCAGCGTGACGCAGCTGCCGGTCACGCGCGCGTTCGCGCCTGTGGCCTGGTGGCATCGGTGACCGACGTCCCGGACCCCGCGCCGCTACCCGACCCTGCGGTCGCCTCGCCCACCGACCGCTCCGGGCTCCAAGACGGTGCCGTGCGGGGAGCGACCTGGACCGTCATCCACACGCTCATCTCCCTTCCGGTCGCCTTCGCGGTCAACCTCGTCGTAGCCCGCATCCTCGGCGTCGCCGACTACGGCCGGCTGGCCTTCCTCACCTCCCTGATGGAGGTCGCGGGTGGGATCATCACGCTCGGCTTCAGCCAGGCGCTGATCCAGTTCGGCTCGAAGTTCCATGCCGCCGGGCGCCACGACGAGCTGCGCCATCTCCTCTCGGCGGCCCAGGGCTTCCGGCTGCTGGTCGCCGGGCCGCTGCTGGCCCTCGTGGTGCTCCTGGTCGTGGACGTGCCGCCGGCCATGCTCGCCATCGCCGTGGTCTTCGGCATCTTCGTCCCGGCTGCCCTCGATGGGGCCGCCGCGTGCGTGTGGATCGAGAACAAGTCGGCGGCCGGCGCCAAGCTGGCGATCGTCACCTCCCTGACCACGTCGGCCGCCGTGGTCCTCGCCGCGGTCCTGGCCCGGACGCCGGACGCGGTGTGGGCCACCCGCCTGGTCGTCACCGGGACGGCTGTCGCCCTCTCGCTGCTGGTGATCAGCCCCGCCTACCGCAGCGCCGTGCTCCGCCCGCGACTGCCGCGCGGGCTTCCCGAGGGCTTCTGGCGCTTCGCGCTGCCCATCGCCGCCGCCGGGGTGGTCGGCGGGCTGGTGATGTCACGCAGCGAGGTCTTCTTCATGACCTGGCTCGCGACTCCGGCCGCGGTCGGCGCCTACGCCCTGGCCTACGGCCTGGCCAGCCATCTGTTCGCCCCCGCGCAGGCGTTCGTCGGGCCCCTGATCCCGGCGATCTCCGGACTGCGGGCGATCGATGGCCAGGCAGTGGCGCCCGCCTTCCGACGTACGTTGCGGGCCAGCTCGACGGTCGTCGGCGTACTGCTCGCAGCAGCCGTCGCTCCGCTGGCGCTGCTGGTCACGACGCTCTACGGCCACGAGTACGACGCGTCCTCACCCGTCCTCGTCGCTCTCGGCATCTCTGCCGGCCTGGTCATCGTCTTCGCCCCGGTCACCGCCTTCGTGAGCTCACGGCTCTCCGCTGGGGTGCTGCTCCGCGCGAACCTGACGGCGCTGGCCGTCGACGCAGCGGTGGCCGTCTCCCTGATCCCGCTGATCGGTATCTGGGGCGCCGTGGTCGCCAGCATCAGCGCGATCGCGGTCCGCTACGGGCTGCTGCTGCGCAACGAGATCGGACAGCTCGGGATCGGCTGGGGCGAGCTCGGCGGGCTGGTCAGGCCGGCCCTGCTCGGCGTCCTGCTGTGCCTGGGGACCTGGTTCGCCGTACGTCCGCTCGGGGACGGTCTCGGGTCAGCCGTGATCGCCGGCGCGGCGGGTGTGGCGGGCTACGCACTGGCCCTGCGGGTGGCCCGCACCGGGCTCACCGAGTCTGACGCCGCCTCGATCGCCCGTCCCTTCCGCGGCCGTCTTCAGCCGGTGCTGCGGATCGTGCTGCCGGTGCTCACCGGACGTCGCGGGTCGGCCTGACCACCTGGTCATAGATCGCCTCGTAGTCGTCGACCACCCTGTCCCAGGTGAAGCCGCGGACGGAGACACTGGCCGCCTCGACCAGGCGTTGGGCCAGACCCGGGTCGGTCAGGACCCGGTCGATGGCCGCCGTCAGTGCGGCGGTGTCCTCGGGGTCCACCACCAGCCCGTCGTGGCCGTCGGTGACGAAGTCGGCGGCCCCGCCGTGCGAGGTCATCACCAGCGGAGCGCCGCCGCGCCACGCTTCCAGCGCCACGATGCCGAAGGCCTCGACCCGGCTGGGTACGACGAGCACGTCGGCCGCCGACACCGCGCCCAGCACCTGCGCCCGCGACAGCCGGCCGGGGAAGTGCGCCCGGTCGGCGATCCCGAGCCCGGCCGCGAGCGCCTCCAGCTCCGGGCGAGCGGTGCCGTCACCGCCGACCACGACGTGAACGTCCGGGCCCATGCGAGCCACCGCGCGCAGCAGCAGGTCGAAGCCCTTGTTGTGCTCCATGCGACCGTAGGCCACGACCACCCGGATGCCATCGGCAGACGGCCACAGCGGCGGCAGCTCCGAGACGAGGTCGTCCTCGGCGTCGATCCCGTTCGGCACCACCTGTCCGCCGACCAGGCCGAACCGTGTACGGAGGTCGTCGAGCACGAAGGTCGAGCAGCCGGTGACGGCCTCGGCGACCGACAACGCGCGGCGCAGGGCGGCCTGGCTGAGCGCGCTCCGGTCGAAGATGCCGCGGGCGTCGGCGAAAGTCTCTCCGTGGGACGACACCACGAGAGGCACCCGTCTGCGACTCTTCAGCGCCGTGCCGTAGACGCCGTTGGGCCCGAAGCACTGCACGTGCAGGACGTCGGGACGCAGCCGGCGGAAGGCCCGCTGCCACGCCAGCCACGCACCTGGGATCGTCACCGCCGCGCGGACCAGCGCCCGCAAGGTACGGGCGGGCAGCGGCGCCGGCAGGTACCGCACGGTCACCCCGTCGACCACGGCGGTGCCGAGATGCTCGCCACGGTCGACGGTCCACACCTCGACGTCGTGGCCGCGGGCGGACAGGAGGCGAGCGACGTGCCTGACGTGCTCCTCGACCCCTCCCGTGTGGGGGTGGAACGAGGAGGCGACGAGCGCGACCCGCTGCACCGCGACTCCTCCCGTCGGTTGCGCCGAGCGCCCGTCGGCGCGGCGGCTCGCCCTAGGATGCCAGCAGTCCGGATCCCGACCAGGAAGGACCGCCCATGCCGCGGCTGGCGATCGCGAGCATCGCGACCGCGGTGCCCATGGGGGCGCAGCGCTACGAGACCGAGATGGCGGCCCGGGCGCAGTCGGCGCTGACGCCCTACGGCGACTGGTGCGTGAGACGAGTCCTGGTCCGCTCCCTGCGCTCGCCGCTCCCCGGAGACCGCCGCATGCCGATGTCCAGGGTCGGGGCCGCATCGGTGCGCGAGCGCCGGCTGGCCGGCCGGGTGCTCTACCCCCGTGCCGACATCGTGCACCGCACCGCCCTCGAGCTGCCCCCGGCGCGGGTCGACGTGGTCACTCTCCACGACGTGGTCGCCTGGCGATTTCCCGACGAGTCGGCACCCGTACCTGCCGCGGCCGAGGAGCTGCGACGCGCAGCCGCGGTCATCTGCGTCTCGGCCTTCAGCGCCGGCCAGGCCGTCGAGCTGCTCGGCATCGAGCCACCCCACGTCGTACACAACGGCGTTGACCCGCGCTACCTCGACGCAGCGCCCCTGGCCCCGTCCCAGCTCGCCGCCCTGGGCATCACCGGCCCCTATGTCCTCACCGTCGGCGGCGCCTCGAAGCGCAAGAACCTCGAGGGCCTGGCCGCCGCCTGGCCAGCGATCCACGCCGCGCGACCCGACGTGACGCTGGCGCTCGTGGGACCCGAGCATCCCGAGCGCACCCGACTGTTCGCCGGACTGCCCGGCACCCGGCTGCTCGGGCGGCAGCCCGACGAGGTCGTGCCCGGCCTCTACGCGAGCGCCTCCGTGGTCGTGGTGCCCTCGACCTACGAGGGTTTCGGGCTTCCGGCCCTCGAGGGCATGGCGGCCGGCGCACCCGTCGTCGCAGCCGACACCAGCGCCCTCCCGGAGGTCGTCGGCGACGGCGGATTCCTGGTCGAGCCGACGCCGGACGGCATCGTCGACGGCACGCTGGCCGCCCTCGCGGGGGGCGCCGATGTCGAGACGGTGGCCGCGCGCGGCCGCAGGCGAGCGGCGGAGTTCACCTGGGAGCGCTCCGCTCGCGGCCACGCCGAGGTGTGGGCCTCCGTCGCCCGCTGACCCGCCACGTCGCGAGGCTGTGGAGAGAGTCCTCGGCGCACGCCCGACCGCGCCTAGCGTCCTCGCGTGGCCACCCGTGACGAGCTGACGCAGCGACTACACCGCCGACGCAGAGCCCTTCGACGTGCTGTGCTGTCGCGGCGCCGTCCTTTGGCGGCGCTGCTCGCGGGCGCTGCCGTGCTCGCCGGTCTCCACGAGGTGCGACCGCCCGCGCCGGCGACCGAGCAGGTCCTCACGGCCGCACGGGATCTACCGGCCGGCACGGTGCTGGCCGACGACGACCTCAGGTCCGTGGCCTACGCCGAGGGCACCGCCCCTGCCGGCCTGGCCAGGAAGCCGGTCGGTCGGGTGCTCGCGGCTCCCCTGCGCGCCGGCGAACCGGTGACCGACGTGCGGGTGCTGGGTCGCTCGCTGGTCGCGGCCTACCCCGGGACCGTGGCGATGCCGGTCCGGCTGCCCGACGCCGCGATGGCGGCCCTGCTGCGAGTCGGCGACCGGATCGACCTGGTGGCGGCCGACCCTCAAGGCGCCGCGCCGGCCCGGCTGGTGGGCTCCGAGCTACCCGTGGTCGTCCTCCCCGGCGCGACCCAGGACGACGCGTCCGGTGCGCTTGCCGGACGGCTCGTGGTGCTCGCCGTGCCCCAGTCGCTGAGTGAGGAGATAGCCCAGGCGAGCGTGACCGGGTTCCTGACCTTCACGTTCTCCCGATAGCGTCCGGTGTCATGACAGGGTTCAAGAACTTCGTCCTCAAGGGCAACCTCGTAGACCTCGCGGTCGCCGTGATCATCGGCACCGCTTTCGGGGCGGTCGTCGCAGCGTTCACGGCCTGGCTGACGGCGACCCTGCCAGCAACCGCAGAGACGTTCAAGGGCGCCAAGGAGGGCTCCGGCGCCTTCTTCGTCAACGCGCTGATCTCCTTCGTGATCCTCGCGGCCGTCGTCTACTTCTTCGTGGTGCTGCCCTACACCAAGGCCAAGGAGCGCTGGTTCCCGGCCGAGTCCCCGGGCACGCCCGCAGACGTTGCGTTGCTCGAGGAGATCCGCGACCTGCTCAAGGAGCAGGCGGGTCCGGCCTCAGCCACCCCTGGGGCCTAGCCGTGGTGTGGCGGCACCTGGTCACGGATCCAGGTGTCGCGGTCCCGCTCGCCCCGCCCGTCGCCCCGCCCATCGTCGGGGTCGCGCTCGTCTGAGGTCGTCTCGGGCAGCACGTCGCCGAAGACCTCGGCCAGCCTGCGCTTGCGCTGGGCCTCTTCCTGGGTCTCCTTTCGGGCCTTGTCTCGGGGCTCGTCTCGTGGACCGCTCACGCGCAGAGCCCGTTCTCGGCGGCCTGCTGGGCCTCCTCGTCGGTGACCCCGTCGGTCGGCGAGCTGGTCGGGGTGCCGGGTGAGCCCGGAGTACCGGTCGGAGTACCGGTCGGAGTACCGGTTGGGGTCTCGGTGGGCGTGCCGGGCAGGTGCTCGGCACTGATGGCGTCACCGAGGAACTTCCGCGGGATCGGCTTGTCGTTGATGATCGCCGTCCAGACCTGCTCGGCCTCCGGCAGCCAGCGGATCCGGTTGGGGTCCTCGGGGGCGTACTGCCACGGGACGGTGATGAACTGGATCTTGTCGAGCCCGATGCCCCGGAACTGCACGCCGAGCTTGGCGATCTTGGCCAGGCTGCCCAGGCCCTCGTCGAGCTGCAGCGACTTGGTGGCGGCCTCGAGGAACTTCAACAGCCGCACCGGGTTGGCCAACGTGTTGGCACTGAGCACCTGGTGGGCCATCGCGGCGATGAACGCCTGCTGGCGCTTCATCCGGCCGACGTCTGAGCCGTTGCCCAGCACGTAGCGCTCGCGCACGTAGTTGAGCGCCTGCATCCCCTCGAGCTTGCGGGTGCCGGCCGGGAGGTTGATGCCGTGGGCAGGGTCGACGATGCCCGGCTCGGGGATGCAGACCTGCACTCCGCCGATCGCGTCGACCATGCCGCGGAAGCCGGCGAAGTCCACGACGATGTAGTGGTCGACCCTGATGCCCGTCAGCTTCTCCAGCTGGTGGATCGTGCAGGCCGGGCCGCCGACCGAGAAGGCCTCGTTCCACATGGCGTCGGTCGCGCCCGGGATCGGCTTGAGGTTCTTGTCGAGACACTCAGGGCGGTTGACCAGGGAGTCGCGCGGGATGCTGATGCCGTAGGCGCGCTTCCGGTCGGCCGAGAGGTGCAACAAGATCGTGGTGTCAGAGCGCTTGCCGCCGCCGGTCAGGTTGTCGATGTTGTTGCCCGGCGCGTCCCGGTCGTCGGACCCCATCACCAAGATGTTGAGCGGCTCCTTGGGACCCTCGACCTTCACCTTGTCCGGCCGGTCGGTGATCTGCCTGGAGACGTCGACGACGTCGAGGTTGCCGTTGTAGTGGCGGTAGAGGTACAGCGTCGACAGCCCGGTGACCAGCGCGAGCACCACCGAGGTGACCAGGAGCACGCGCCCGACCGTGTGCCGCTTCTTGACCTTGGCCCGCCGCTTCGGCCTGGGGTCGCCGGGGGTCGAGCTGGCGCCCTCGGGGGCGTCGTACTCAGACAAGCGTCGACCTCTTGAACACGGACTGGGACACAGGTGGGACGTCATCGAAACCGACGACGATCCGTCCATGGTGACGCGTCGGTGGGCGTAGTTCCAAACGAGTGGGCCACCCGTCGACGAGGATGCGGCTGTGCGGAGTACGTCGAGACGCGGGCTGCTGGCGGGTGCCGGTGCCCTCGCCCTCGGCACCGCGGCCACCGCCATCGGCGTGGAGACGGGCGTGCTGCCGGGACGTTCGGTGGCCTACCACCGGCTAGGGCTCGACGGGCGCGACGGCAAGGTGCCCGATGTCGAGCCCGGTCGTGGACTCGACACCGCCAGGATCGGCTTCCTGGGCTGGTTGGCGATGAGCCCGGCGCTCTGGCAGAAGTACGACGACACCTCGCCCGGCTCGTTCGACGACGAGGCCGACTTCGAGGACGTCACGCCGTTCGGCCACCAGGCCGAGCTCGACGGGATGGCGATCCGCATCGACTGCGGCGACGGCGACCACGACATCGGCTACTGGCGCCGGATCGTCCCCCAGCACCTCGCCCTCCTCGGCACTTCGCTGGGTCGGCCGGCGACCTGACAAGATATGTCACCGTGTCGCGGCTGGACCGCACACGCTGGCCCCAGTAGGACGTGCGTAAAACCCGTGCTACGCCCGATGAACTGCTGCAATGCCGACCCGGTCGGTCGGGCTGGAAGTCGTTTCTCCTGGATCCGGAAGGACCTAGTGTCCGGAAATGTCCGCTTCCGCGGCCCTCCACTCGTCGGTGTGGCAGCGCATCACTTCCTCCAGGTCCTCGTACCTCATCAGCAGCTTCAACTCGTCGGCGGGGAACGGCGTTCCGTCTTGTTCGGTACACAACGAGTAGAGAGCCCGGAAGTTCACCAGGCCTTGGTTGAACCAGGCCTCGGGGTCGCAGAATCGGCCCACGAGTTGGCCCACCTTCGCCCACACCTCAGCGCGAGCCACCTCGCCGCGTCCCGGTCCAATGACGAGGCGGGCCAAGGCGGCCTCAAGTTTGACGACGTGCGGGGCCAAAAGGGTGTTCCTGGCAGTTGAGCGAGTCGACCCGTTTCCTCCGGCCACGTTGGGCTGGTTGTGGGGCATCTGGGCCGGGTCTAGGCCGAAAACTTGCAACCGGTCGTCGAGTTGATCGACGGGGACAGTGATGAGTGAGTCGATCTCGTCGAGCTTGGCCGCGAGGTCGTCCGGCAGCGGCTCGCCAGGAGGGAAGCTCAAGACGTGGCCGGGCAAACGGGCCCAGGAGACGGTCGTGTAGGTGGTGGGCACGTGGCGGCCACGGGTAAGGCCGTATACAGGATCCATATCCTCCCCGAAATCGAGTCCGAGTTCTCGGCGCGCATGGGCGACTCGGACGGTCGCCGCCCAGTCGTCTCGCATGTCGTGGGCCTCGTCGCCGCACTGAACAGCGAAGTCGTCCAGGGACGCAACGTTCTCGAAGATCCGGTCGGCGGCGCGCCTCCTCCTTCTGGCTTCCGCGACGGCTGCCCTCTCCGCGAGGTAGCGCCTGTCGGGCCGGCCCCTGCTTGCGCTCACGAGGCCACCCCCTGGCTCGTCGGGACGCGACGGTCGGTCGGCGTTGTAGCCGCGAGGATCCGGGCCTCGCTGGTGTCGGCTTGGCGATCCATGAGGGCCCGGTGAGTGGAAGAGAGTTGGTCCAACACCAACTGCACGGCCCGCAGACGAACCGAGTCCGAGGCATCGCTGAGAAGCGTTTCCAACACCGCAAAGGCACTCTCCGCCATGCCGGTCAGCCGACCTGCGATCGCGCACTGAACCTCTTCCCGTCGCTCCGCGACGAGGAGTGCGACCTGCGGGTCGCTAAGCCAGCGGCGGACGGTGCGATCCGTAACCCCGAAACGCTCGGCGAGGAGCTTCTGCCTCCATCCCAGCACAACGAGTTCGATGAACTCCGGTGGAACTTCAATCATTCGAGTGGCCTAACTCTTGGGTGGGACCTCCCCTTGCGGGAGGTTCCTCACCTCTGAGCTGGCCTCGCGATCGATTCGACAGCGTCTCGGCGCAAACAATCTTGCGAAGAGTTTGACGCTATGACTGAGAACTACAGGTCGACGCGTGACAACATCTGTTCGCTTGACGATCGTACACCTCACGCGAAGCCATGACCCCCTGCCTGATCTCGTCGCGATCTGATGGCAAGTGCATCGATGCCTGCTCCGACCGAATGGTCCCTCCTCCGTGGCGCCTGCGGGAAAGCAAAGGCGGGCTCCCCAGGCGAACTTGATCTCACAGAACTGCCAGCTCGAGATGGAGCAGGTCCGGGGAGGGAGGTCACTCTGGGGAGGTCGAACCCTCATCGCGTTTTGGTAGTCGCGGGGCCAACGCACCGACCGGCCTAGCACACGCGGAAACGCGTCCGTCATGGCGGCCCACAACATGATGCTTGACTGTCGATCTCGAACAGTCGCGCGGGCGGCGGGCAATGAGGAGGTTCTATGGGTTGGTGGTCGGGTCGCAAAGAGGCACGGCGCGCTGAACGGGCTGCACGTCAGGAGGCTGAGCGGGCGCGGGAGGCCATGCGCCTGAGGACGGAGCAGGAGCGAATCCAGAAGCATCTTAACGGAGAACAGGTACTGGACTTCCTAGAAGGCACCTACTGGGACGCCGAGCATTACATCAGCGAAGTCCTGGATCGACCTGAGGGGATCTTCAACATGTGGGATTCCAGGTACGTCAAGGTTGGAACGGGGAGCCTCGTGGTCACCGAGCGCCGCCTAATCTTCGTCCCAGACGAGGGTGGAACGCCACGCGCCGGCACCTTCGCCGAATCTCCCCGCGACAAGAGCGCTCCCAGTGCCAACGCGTTGGCATGGGTCACTTTCAACCCCGTTGAGACCATCAAGGTTCCTGAACAGCACTGCATCATGATTAGTTTCGACGGGAGATACCTGCCCAAGTACGACGAGTTCGGGTTCTTCGCCACAGACTCACCTCGTGTGAAGGCCTTCAGTCAGGAAGTCGAGCGGTCGGCGCGGAGCGCGAGAAGGGGTGCATGACCAGTCTCGACCGGCGTCCCCATGTGCGTGGCAAGGCGGTGGCCAACTCGGCGAAGTCTCCGAGCGGCCGCCTTCCCCGGTCGCACGTCAGTTGGCGACCTCGCCAGTACCGATACGTAGACCTTGAAGGTCGGCTGGTCGTGTCCGAGGTTCACCGGCACCCGAGATGCAGATCCCTCCGACCCCGCGCACCCCCTTTTACCCAATCCCCTGAATGTCCAGGCTCAATAGCGGAGACCTCCCGAGTGCGCTCGAGTGCACGGCGGCTGTGGGGTTGGCGGTCTCCGGGCTCCGCGATGTGGCGCGCTCTCCTTGGCTCGGTAGCGAGGGAGCGCAAGCACCACAGCTCGCGGATGGGCTACGCATGACCTGGTTCGCGCGGATGTGCCGATGCAATCTCGTAGCCTGCCCTCAGGGGTGGCGCCGGGAAGTCCGCGGGCGCGCGCTCGCGAGGACGAGGCGGATAGTGAACATGCGCCGGTGGTGTGAAGACAAGCCAGGAGGACCTCCCATGTGGGACTCGACCGACGGTGTTTAGTACCCGAAGAGGGGGAGACTGCGCGCGTGGACGTGATGGCGTTGGGCCTGCCGAGGATTGGCAAGTTCGTGGAGCGACACGTGTTGTCGATCGTGGAGTATTGCGATCACCATCCTGAAGAGTTCGAGCACCTCCGCGATGAGAGCTACTGCAAATCGACGCTTGGCGTGCGCTACCCGTTCTTTCGGAGTCCGGACCTGATAGTCGGTAGGTACGAGGGTCGATACCGGTCGAGTCCGCAGGTCGTCGTGTGCGGCGAGACCGTCCTGTTCACCAACGACTGGTACGCGCGGCACTACGTGGGGTTCGTCAAGTACATCGCGGACAAGCAGATGATCGACCAGGACACCGCTGCTGCCTACTTGGACGCGCTCTCCGAGAGTGTTCCTCGAGCTGGCGCTGCGGGTGAAGCCGGCAGCCGCGGAAGACTAGCGGCGCCGGCAATTGGGAACGCCCAGAACCTGTTGGTACGCAACGTTCTCGGGAGGATCCGACCGGACGCACACGCTCACGGCGGGTGGGAGTCCACATGGAGCTACTTCGGCGGACGATGCGCGTACTGCGATGAGCCATTGGCGGCGCACGACAAGGACCACGTCTTCGGGATCAACTCCAAGAGCCTGGGCGAACACAAGCGAGGCAATCTCGTTCCGGCGTGCAAGGACTGCAACAGCGAGAAAGGCGATGAGGACTTCCGAGACTTCCTAGATGCCAAGTTCATGGCAGACCCAGCAACGGCCGAAGACCGAAAGGCAGCGATCTTTCGGTTCATGCTTGAACGTGACTACCTGCCCTTCGCGCTCGACCCTCAGGTCGACCCGGCTGCCATCACGGCGCTCCTGGATCAAGCCCGTACTCGAGTGCAGGAAGTCGCCACCGAGTACGTTGCGCAGATCAGATCGTTAGTGACCTCATGAGCCAACGAGCCGCAGCACCGGTCGCCTGGACCATTCGCCTACCGAAGTCGCTGCAGGACTCCGACGACAGGTGACCTCGGGATGCGCTTTGGCGCTAGAGCTAGTGGGTCAGGCGGCCGAGCCCGTGCCAGGGTGTCGTGGCCCCGGGCGCCGTAGGTATTCGCCGGGGCTGCGCTGCGACGGCAGCGCCGGATCGCCACCCGACGCGGGACTCCAGGGTGGTTAGAAAATCGGCCGCGCAGGCGGCACAGCGTCGAGTGACAGGCTCGCGCACGACCCTTCGACAACAATGGGAGGCGCGAGACCAGCGCGCCAGCCAAGGAGGAAGCCCGCCCATGAACCTTGAGGAGCAGATCGCAGATCTCGACCCAGCGCCTCAACTCGCTGCGCTGCTGCGCGACGTCACGGCGCAGCGAACGGTCGAGACGGCTAGGGAGTCCGGATACATCAGTATCCGACCACCCGACCGCAGCATCGCGGCGTACGTCAACCGCCAGCACGTGGACATCGCTGTGGACCCAGCGGCCTCGGCAGGAGTCGGTGTCCGCGTGAAGGCAACGCGCGTGATCGCAAAGACGACGGCCACCCACTATGTGCGGGTGCCCGGGTCCAGCCTCCCGGACGGGGCAGTGCTAACCGAAGTGTTGGCGGCCATCGAGTGGCGAGACCACGGACCTCGCTGGTCTGGCGCCGCCGCAGGCGGCGCGTTCCGCGATCTCGCGGGCGAGATCTGCGGAGAGTGCTTTTACGAGATCACACCGTCGGGGGCCTGTGGGTGTGACGGCTGACCGCGTCTCTCCGCTCAGCGACTCCGCGAGCTCGATGGCGCTTCCTCGAGACGCAGATCCCGAAGTCCCCGCTCACCTCTTACTTTGATCCCCTCGATGGCCAGGCTGCATCAAGGAGACCTTCCACGTGCGCTCGAGTGCGCGGCGGTTGGGATTGGCGGTCTCAGCGTCGCCAGGCGGCGCGCTCCTCTTGACCCGGTACGCCTGACCGTCCGGAAGCCGTCTGGGGGCAAGCCACTACAGGCACCGATGCGCGCAGATCGCCCGAGCCCAGTGGATCTCGTAGACCACTCTCAACTGTGGGACCACCGAGGCATTCAGATGTGCGAGCGCATTTTCGGCCCGAGCGAAGCGTTGGATAGGGTTTCCACAGAGCCCCCGTAGCTCAGCGGATAGAGCAGTGCCCTCCGGAGGCATGTGCGCAGGTTCGAGTCCTGCCGGGGGCGCTCTCGTCACTGAGACGTTCTCGTGCGGTTCCCGAACCCGGAGGTCATCCGCGACCCGTCGAGTTGAGCAGACCGATCGCTGGCAGGGCCGGTCGATCCGCTTCCCCGCGTTTGTGATGGTCGTCCTTCGCGAGCGGGTTGCCGGGCAGCCATGAGCCACCTAGGCGTTGCGCTCGAACGCATCCTGAGGGTGTTTGAAGATCAACAGCGCCCCCGGGCGTCAGCGCGGGGGCGCTGCCTCAGGGGCTGGACAACCGTCCAGCTACCGCCCTCCGTGGCTCCAACCTAGTGAGTTGGGAACTGCGGATCCAAACTGGGCGTACCTGCGCGTTCGAGACGGCCGCGTAAGGGACGGACACATTGACCAAACCGGTGCCTGGCGCCCCGCTGTCCGGGCGAGGTCGCCCCGCGAACTCGAACTGGTAGGTCAGCGGGGTGGTTCTCGTCGGAACTCCGCTCAGCCCTTGCATACCCGATGTGGCGTGGGCAAGGTTCCCACCGACGGTGGCGCTGCCGCCGGCGACGGCCAAGGGTTGGTCGGTGTGGACGAGGTCATAGGCGGATAAGAGCCCCGCGTTGAGAGGGTCGAGTGCGCTTCGTCCGAGAGAAGGACAACCTGGGCCTGCGCGCGGTCAGAACGTCTGCCCTCGTAACTGACCACAGAGAGTCCAGTAGACATCGATGTCGCTGACCTCAAGATTCACCAGTGTGTCATCGCCACCGAGGAACAGTGGGATCCTGTAACCAACGCACTCATCTCGACGTAACGGCAGTTGGTCTGTGTTGGATCGCGACCAGTCGGCAAAGAAGGCCGAAGCGAGGGCTGCGTCTGAATGGTCGACGAGTTCGACGTCATGGAATGCCGCGAATGAGAACGGGATCTCCAACGCCTCACCCGTCCCCGGCTCGAGAAGCAGCACTTGGGGTTCTTGGCCTACGACTCGGCCCGAGTCGACCGCGAACTGCCGCCCGAGCCAGTCGTATCCGAAAGGACACACTCGCTCAGCAAACTCCGGGAACGCATCCGTCACCAGTGACAACGCCTGCGGCCCAGTTCTGTCGTCGTGAACTCGGTAAACTCCCCCGTCGAACGAAGCACCGGCAAACTCTCGTGCAAACGCTATGTACCCATCTAGCGCCTTGAGCCGTTGGTGCGTCCAGACAGACCCCGCTTCGGACGTATCGCGCAACCCTGAGTAGGCGGCCCAGAATCGCTCGAACATCGGTGCCACCTCAGCAGATCGCCACGCCGAGGATGGGTTCGCCATACTCGAGAGAGCTGAGTTGAGCGGCGATCTGAATACCAAGACTGCGATTGACTGCAAGGTCGAGTGGCTTCATGTTCGAGATGTCGTCTTGGCCGCCGAGCTGGAGGTCGATCGTGTGGTCGACGTCCTGACCAGCGGGAACACTCCTGCCCGTAGCCTTCACGTAGGTTGAAGTGGCCGTGCCGGAGCGTTGGGGTAGCGTCTTTCTCAGCTCACCTCTTTGTGCGGCCTCGTAGATCGCCTTCACCTTCTCATCCGCGGCCTGGCGTTGAGCGGGTGTCCATCCGGAGTGGTACTTGAGGCGCAGTCCACCCTGCGGTACAAGGTCGCAGTCCTTCCACGGCTTCATTGGTCGCCACCACCGGGCAGCCTTCGCAACTTCGTCTGTCTTGGCTGCGGCTCTTCCTGCCTTCGCAGCAGTCGCCGCGCCCTTGGCCGTTGCGGAGCCTTTCGCGATCTTCGAAAACGCGAGGCCTGGTAGAGCAGCAGCAAGGGAAAGCCCAGCCATGCCGTAGTCACCTTCGATCGCGTACCAGGTGGCGTTCGAGGCGGCTGCAGTCACTCCGATCGCGCTGAACGGCGGCGGAGCGAAGGTCGCGAGGGTGAGGATGTTCAGGACCAGGTGACCCCAGTGCCGAACCCAGCCCCACACGGCCTTGGCTGCGGCAATCACACAGTGCCCATAGTGGAGGGGATTTAAGGAGCATCCACTGTCCTGCGCCATGTCGCGGGCCAGGGCTAGAAGGATCAGCGAGTCGTGCGTGGGGCCGAAGTCTTTCGACGCGGCGTCGTAAGGCAGCGGCTGCGTGGCTGCTTCGCTCGAGATGGTTGAGTCGATCGCTGACGACAGTGCAGTGAGCGCAGCCGTCATGCCGATGCTCTCATCACCTGACCCTTCGGGGAATCGGTGTTCAAACAGCAGGAAGTGCGTGAACCTGCCGATCTCGTAGTCGGACCCGTCTATCTCCACCCTGCCGGGCTGGAACTCGGTGAAGGCCCACTTACTCGCCACCGAATTGGCTGTCAGTGCGGCTGTCAGGGCCAGGACACCATCCGTCAGGTAGGCGCCGTTGGGCGCGGGCGCATAACCCACATCGTCATCCGGGTCCGCGACGGGCCAGGCGTCATCGCCTTCTTTGCGGTCGAAGTCGAAGTACTCCTTGGTCACTACTTGGAGGAACTTTGGCGACCAGTAGCCACGGGACAGAAGAAGCAGCAGATTGGCCCTGTTGGCCCTGTCCTGCCTTTCGCGCTTCTTGCCGTCCCGGTCGAAGAACCCGTCGTGGGCTCCGTATAACTCAGTCGGGGTCGTGGTGGCCAAGACAAAGTCGGAGGTCCAGGTCTCTGGCAAGGTGCGATCCCTCGCGCCGTGCGTCGCCAAGGCCAGGGTGCCTGCCAGGTCGGTCAGCGTGAGCTCGTAGGCGTGAGGGTCGATGCCAGTCTTCAGCGGAACATCCTCGCTCCTGCCAGCGACCGTCGCCAGCGCGTCTCCGAGGTCACGCGGCGTGACCGCTGAAGCGAAGAAGTAGGCGAAGTCCGTCCCGCCACGGTTCGCGGCCAACCGCTCGTCGAGGGCGACCAAGTCGCCGTCCTTGAGGGCCTGGACTGCGGCTCTGGCGTCAGCTCGAGTCCCCCACAGGTGGTCTCGGAAGGCAACGACGCCTGACAACGAGATGATGAGGGCTGCAAGGAGGCCAAGGACCAGCCAGTTCCGTTGTGTTCGCAGCATCCAGAACCGATCCGGCCGCTCTCGGCGAAACCTCAGCTCCGTACGGAACCGGCCCTCTGCCTGGTCCACGAGTTCCTAACCCCTGCCCTGCCACTTGTCCACCACATGAGGCTGTTTGCGGCGAGCAGCTCGCCCGGACTCCTGCCTGAATCGCAACCGGTCAGTCGCCCCGCGCCGCTGTCAAAGACGCGGAACTGAAGTCGCTACTGTGTTGCTCCAGACTCAGGTCCCGACCGCGATACGCAGAGTAGCCAGATCGAGCCGCCAGTTGGGTCGATTTCCCACACTTGACGCCCGCACGAAACGAGGCTGTTTACGTCGAGCCTGCACCGGAGGGCTTCCCGCCGGTCACGGTGTGAATGGCGTGAATCACTAGTTCCAGTTCAGCTAGATCGGCCGTGACCTCATCTGCCGTCAGGAGGGCTCGTCCTCGCCCGGACCTGTCACCCTCGTGCGCAATCTTGTTGCGCCGCGTGGTCAGACGGTCCAAGAACTCGACGGTGCCACCCTTGGCGAAGCCGCACTCATGGTCAATCTTCGACGACCAGGAATCGACGCCGAGCATGCTGAGGAGATGCCCCACTTTCGTGGGGGCCGTGCTCGCCTGCTCCCTGACGAAAGGCTCGATGACCTGTCCTCGCAGGCCCCACTTCTTCCGTTCATACTTGGCATCGATCTCGAGCCAAACGCCCAGGTTCATCGGGATGCCTCTCAGCCGTGCGGTGGCCTTGCCCGCGTTGAGCAGTGGGCCCACGAGCTCCATGGCCCGGTCAGCCAGGTACGTCTCGCCGGCTGCGCAGGCTGCGACCAATGCCTGCCGGAGAAGCGGTCGAGGGTCGTCAAAGTCCGATCGCTTCACATCGGATCCTGGGAGAAACGTGACGAAGAGGTTGGCGCTTTGGAGGCAGTCCAGAGATTCCCAGTCCTTCGCAGGCACCTTCAATGCCTCACCCACACGCTTGCGTAGTTCCTTGCGCATGCGGTGCACTCGCGTGTTCGTCAGAGCCTGCGCCATCCGGACGAGATGTCGAGCGTCCGCCATGTTGATCTCAAAGGCCTCCAGGGCGGTGGGCTTGGGGATCCGACGCTTGTCGAGGGTGGCCACTATCGCCGCCTGCTCGGGGTCACACTTGCGCCTGTCACACGGTGCATGATGGCAGGCCGGCCGCGAGCGGGGGCGGTGGAAGGGCCGCCCGGGGCCCTTGCGAGGCGGTCCCGCTCGTATCACGCATGGCGTCCGGAGCAGCCCTCCCGCTGTGCGAGGTTGACCCGCGAGCGGAGTGGCAGCGGCCGAATCAAGGTTCGGGTCGCCCAGGGCCAGCCTGGCCTTGTGCTCGTCCCGTGGCACCCGGTCGTCCCCGTGGCACCCGGTCGTCCCGTGGCACCCGGTCGTCGCGCGCTGGGGCGGACGCGCTGGCGGCTGCAAGGTGACGTCGCCGCATCGGAGCGCGCACCGACGAGCCACCCAAGGCGTTGATCCATCAAGTACGGCGACCTCAGGCTCGGGGTCTGGCGGCGGAAACGTCGCTCATGGCACGCCATACCTAAGGGGTGTGGCTGGCCCAGAGCCGTTCAAGGTCCAGCTCGTCTCCTGGGTCTACTGAGGTTCCGCCGCCCTGCGGGCGCCAATGTGTGCTGGGCAGCTGGGACTCGAGCAGATCGACGGGAAGAACATCCTGCGGATCTACTACTCGATCGAACTCGACCTCGACGTAGTTGGTTGTCTTGCCGGGCGTCTCGTCCCAGTGATCGTCCTCGAACGGCAAGCGTGAGACCGTGCCGCTAGCGATGATCCCCCGAGGTTCCTCGCCCACTCTAATGAGAAAGAATCGATCGCCGATGGAAACTCCGTGGCGTCGGTTGCTGACCGACCAACGGCCATGGACTTGCCTTCCCGCTGACGTTTCTCGTATCTCCAGGCTCAGATCGTCCCATTGCCACTTGGATGGGTTCCAGATGCCAAGAAGAGTTCCCACGGCCCTTTCCCTTCATCGCTCATATCCCGGGACCCTACGCTCAACCGACACGAGCCAAATCAGCTGCGCATGAGGTTATGCCGCAGCAGCGGATGGATGCAGACCAGGCCCCCGGCGTGGCCGGGATAGTTCGAGCGCCCGTCGAGAGGCTCTGGCAGGGTCAAGCGGCCAACTTCATCCACTAGAGCCGTCACGCAGTGAGATATTGCCTGCGGTCACCACGGTGGAGGGCCGGCTCGCGCCGGTGCCGTGCACGACGGCGATCTTCATCCGTCGCCTTCGGCTAGCTCGTTGGCCAGATCTTGGAGCTCCACGGGCCGGAAGGGATACTCCAGGCCCGTTCCCTCGGTGCCGATTTGGAGGTCAACGAGTTCGTCGTACAGGACGACGGTCCCGTGGAAGTCGAGCGCGCCTTCGAGTCCGAGTGCGTCGGAGATGCCGAAGGCCTCCAACAGTGATCTCTGGTCGTAGATGAGATCGTCGGCGTAGCGCAGGACGTACTCGCGTGAGGTGATGGTGGGATCGAGGAACAGCGAGCTGTCCACGGTCATGAACCTCTCGGGGCGACGCAGCAGCTGCTGCCACACCTGCTCGACGGTGCTGCCAAGAGCCCGGTGTTCGACTCGGTGCAACGAGCTCTGGTACGCGTCGTTCTCGGCTGGGAGGACGTGTAGGACGCGAACGCGGTCGGCTCCCTCGGCGCCGGTCTGTTCCAGCGCGTGTGCGAGAAGTTGTTGACGCACGAGCTGGTAGATCGGCTCGTCCAACAACAGGTCGAAGGGCAGGACCTCTCCTCGGATCGGACCGGCGGGGTCGGCCACGGCAGGGCCGTACCTACTTTGGCGGACCGCGTCACTCTCCGGGGCGGGCGCGCGGCGGCGGTAGGACTCTGTGTACTTCCATTCGAGCAGCACCAGTTCGGTGGCGCCATCGGCAGCGCGGTGCTTGAACGCGGCGTCCACGCTCGTGCAGTGCGCGCCGCGGATGCGCTCACCTCGCGGGGCCTCGTTGAAGAAATCGTTCGGCCCGATGTACTCAAAGGTGAGGTAGCGTCCGGGCTCGATTGGAAGGACCTCTTCGATACCTACGAGGTCTCCGAATGCCTGGTGGAGGCGGTCGGCGTCGAGGACCATCTGGCCCAGGGCGTTCACGCACTGCACCTGGGAGGAAAGCAGGTGGTTGCTCGGGCCACCGGCGACCCCGGCGTGCCAGGGGACTCCGAGCTCGACGAAGAGCTCCAGTGCCAGTTCTCGGACTTCGGGAAGCAATGACCAGGTTGCGTACGCAGGGGGCAGGCAGAAGTCGTGCTCCGGCCCAGTGGATGACCCGTTCTTGGTCACATAGGGCGCCGGGAGCGTCGCTTCCGCGGGAAGTGTGCCGGTGCTGTGTTTCCACCGCACCGCTTGGGCCTTCTGGGCCTGCGAGTACGTCATAGATTTGACGGTAGCTGCATCCTCCGACATTGCGGCCCCTCTCCAGGGAACTCACCGACGCTGCTCCGCCGGGGACTAACCCGGGTAAGCTGGAGGCCGCATGACCTCTGAACTACGGGGCCGACCGGTCACTAACGGACTGCATCCCTCACGGCCACCAGACCGTCTAGGTTCTTTCAGGTTCCTCGGAGGATTCAGTCAGAGGCCGTTGCGGATTGCGGAAGTAGCTCGGACGTCGTCCTCGTTGTAGGTCAGGATGCGGGCTCGCCCGGCGTCCCTCGTCTCGGCGGCCGCCGTCTGTCTAGCCTCGATGAGCCACAACTGCGACTGCAGGCCTCCGGGGTCTTCGTCGCGCCAACCGAAACCGAACGCCGGCGCCACCTGCTTGATACCCAGGCCGTGCAGCCCGAAGTAGTGCTCACGGACGATCGGCAGGAGATCGACGAAGCGGCTCGTCAGGTCCGCGACGTCCTCCTCCCCGAGCAGGCGCTTAAGGTATGCCGGCTCGGGATGGGAGTAGTGGTAGACGAGAAGCGACTGGCCGGACTGGTCAGCAGCCGCGATCTCGGCGCGCAGCCAGTCGGCGAACTGCTGTGCGAGCCCGACCGCCGAACTGTCGTCTAGCTCGTCCCAGGCAACCACCGGATGGTAGGTCGACGCCTGCCCGGCTCGGGAGACCATGGCCCCCCATAGGTACACGTGGTCCTCGGTGTCCCACTCGATGTCGAGGTCGATCTCGACGTCGGCGCGCGGCACGATGATCTGACCCATGGTCTCGCGCTCGAGCGTCACGCCCGCGACAGTCATCCGTGCCCGGCGTACGGCGTCGGCCAAGCGGCGAACGGGATCCTTGATGTTGGTGACTTCAGGCAGGTAGCGGTCTTGGAACGTGTCGTCGTCGATACTGAGGTTCGCGAGGTCCTCGACGGTAGTCACACCAACCTGGCTCAGAGCGTGCCATTCGCGTACCGAGAGCCGCCCGGAGCGGATCTCGGCGCTCGCGACGTCTGGCCCAGAGACCGTGCGGCAGTGGTCGTACCAAGGGCATGCGTCGCACTCGTCAGTGAAGATCGGCTGCACCAGTGCTTCCTCAGCCCCGGCTGCAGCCGCGGCGACCTTCAACCTGAAGCCGTGCTCGTGGTCGTAGCGCTCGAGCGCCGTCCGCTTGGCAGTTCTCTTCGAGCGCGAGTAGGTCACAAAGAGGGGTGCATCCAGCTGGAGCCACGTGAGCACGTGACCGCTTGCGGAAAGGTCGGGGAGATGGTCGGTGCCGATGATGAACCCGAGCGGGACGCTGCTGGTTGGCGAGCGCCCGATGGACTCCAGCATGCGCCAGTAGTGCGCGAGCTGGAGGTAGTCACCGAACCGAGCCGTCACTTCCGCGGCACGGCCGGGATACGTGGTCTGTTCTGTTGGATCGTCGAGCCGCGAGTAGAGCAGGGTGCCTCGCGCCCGGACGGCGGTCGACTTGTGTCCCTTGACGTCGCCGGGGACGTACGCCGGTCGACCGTCGCCGCGATCACCGAGGCGAAGGAGGACATCGGGCCGCCCGCTTCGCCCGCCGGCAACATCGTCGGGCAGGCATCCGCCCAGGATCACCTCGACGCCCGCCTCTATCGCACCGAGGGTCGCCTCGATGGCGGCGGCTTTGTCGCGGATGTGAGAAAGGTCGGCCAGACGCTCTGGACTCAGCGCAGCCCGCAGCTCACCGAAGACTGTTGCTTCGAACGCGATGCCGGCATCCATTCGCATCCGCAGCTCGCCGGGGACCTCCCACCCCGTCTTTGCGATGCCGGGATCCCACTCGTTGTGGATGCGCCGAGCGCAACGCTTGGCGTCGTAGCCAGTGAAAAGGACCGTGGGTTCGCTCATGTCAGCCTCACCATCAGATGGGCAGCTCAGCGTTCCAGCGTCGAGTCTCCAGCCGCTCGTCGTACTCGCCGGATGCAGCCCCGAAAGCCAGCAATGCGTCGGCGAGGCCCTGCCACTCTGGACCAGCCACGGCTACCCGGCGGTAGAGGTCACGAGCCGCGTGCACCAGATCCTCGTCGAGGCGAAGCAGTCCGCGGAATCGCTCGTCCAGGAGCCAGGATGCGTCGTTCGAGGCATGAGCCGCCACGGCGTCCAGGAAGATCTCGAGCGTGCGTGACCGCTCCTCGATGGTTCTACCGGACATGCTCAACCAGCTCAGCTGCCCCCGCCAGAGCTCACGCCGTACCCGGTCGTCGTCGACGTCCAACAACGTGCCAACCCCGCCCTTGAGTCCGTGCGCACGCCGGAACCGGTCCACCTCGTAGGCCAATCGCACCACGTTGTCGTCGGCCAACGAGGCACCAACAAACAGGACATGTCGGGTCATCAAGAGGGACTGCAGCAACGCACCCGCGGGTCGGGTCTCGGCATCAAAGCTCACGAACTGACGACGGGTGAGGACGATGCTGTCCGGCACCTGCACATCGCCGTGCAACTTGAGCACCCACGGCTTCCCGGCGCGCGGGTGGTCCCACGGGAGGACGGTGGCGACGTTGTCTCTCCCTCGCTGCATGCGCACGGCGCTCTCATAAAGGCGGTCGTAGTTGGTCGTCACTGCCTCCGCACAGCCCAGCGATGCCAGCAACGCGTGCCCGAGGGCAGGCACGGTCGCCTTGCTGACGATCCGAGCGACCCGGTCCCCGAGATGCTCGACCCGGTGGTGCAGGAACTGAGCCTGGTCCAAGGCATTGAGGCGTTCGAAGCCCCCGCCGATGTCGACGCCACGTTCAGAAGCTAGCTCCCCAAGAAGGCCAGCCCAGGTCGGCAGGCCCGCAGGAATGCTCACGCCGGCACCCATGAAGAGAGCGAGCTGACCCTCCCGCGCCGCCTGTCCGATACGGCTTGCGTTCTGCAGCTGTCGAGCCGGAAGTGGCCACTCGGCGGTTTGACGACGCAGATGCTGGGCCGCACCGTAGACCGAGCCATCCGGGGTCACCACGGCCACATCAAGATCAAGCTCAGCGGCCGCATCAGTCATGGATGAGAGCAGTCTCCTCACCACCGCCCCTCGCTGGTGGTCCAGCCCTCCTCCTGCGATCCCAAGGACTGGCACAGCCACGAGAGGTTTGGTTCGGTTTCGGGAGGGTTCGGGCGCTGTGGCTGCAATGTCTCGCAGAGCGGCGACCGCACGGTCCATGATGACCTCGGCGCCTGCGGAGTAGCGAGCGCCGACGTTGACGAACCAGACGTCGTCGCGGCCTCGTGCCTTGGCGTACCCCCTGCCCGGCCAACCCTGGGGACGCCACCGGTCGGTGTCCTCCCCAAGGACGGGCCTCCAGTAGCCCCGGATGTGGAAGTTGCTGGCTGTCGGCACGATCGCCACGTCGTGGACAACCTTCTCGATACGGCCATGCACGACGAAGACGTGACCAGGCATGGGGTCATCCTGCCCCCGAACGCGCCGCAGCACGCCAGTATGTGCTGCGCCCCGCGAGGGGTTTCGCGTGCACACGGGCGTCACGGGGCCAGGCGCAGGTCCGCCGCATCCCAGACCGTGCCCCATCCGCGGGCGCTCTTAAGCACTGCGGCGACGTCGCGCCGCGCCCGGTCGAGGTCGTAGCCGAGCACGACAGCGTAGGCGATGGCCACGCTCGGGGTGCGCTGATGGGCAGCGACGCAGTGCAGCAGGACGGTCTTACCCTCGGCGCGCAGTCCGCGGACGGCGTCTGCGGCATCGCGAAGGATGAAGGTGAGATCGGCGTTGTCGGCCGGGTCCTCGGAGTCCTGCAGACGGGACTCGACCACTTCGGTGGCGCCGTCGAAGCAGGCCTGCCGCCTGCCGACGCGGCACAGCGAGACGATCGCGTCGGCGCCGTGCCCGCGCGAGCGGTGGGTGCCGAGCAGGACGCCCGGGTCGTAGGGGTGGGGGACAGCGAGGCGGGCAGCGCGCTCGTCATACGGGACATCGTCGACGACCGGCCAGCCCTTGCGGTCGGGCCTGCCGTCGCGGACCGTCAGGGTGGCGAGCGAGACGAGGTCTCGCCCGTCCCGGCCGGGCCAGCCGTGCACGGCCCGTCGCCAGCGCCACGGCACCGCGCTCGCACCCCACCGGGCTCCGAGTAACCCACCGGCGATGGCGGCGACGGTGTCGGTGTCATCGCCGATCCGGACGGCCGCGTGCAAGGCGTCCTGGAGGTGGTGGCAGTCGACGTCCGGTGTGGCGGTGATCGCCGCGAGTGCGGCCTGGAGTGCGGTGATCGTGTACCCGTTGGGCGTGAACCGGACCGCAGGGCCGGTCTCGGCCTCGTCGAGCCAGGATGCCCAACGGTCTCGGCGGTCGGCGGGCAGCAGGTCCATACCCGCCCGGACGTCGATGCGGCCATCGAGGACGGCGATCCGGATGGCTTCACACCACAGCACGCAAGCGTCGCCGGCGAGGGGGTCGGCGTGGGTCAGCCGGGCCACGAGCCGGGCGGCCTGTGCAAGCTTCGCCCTGTGGTCGAGGTGAGCCAGAGCGACCGGGGCGGTGCGCATCAGCGCGCCGTTGCCGGCCGCGTGTGCATGGGTAGCGGCGTACACCGTCGACTCTTGCAGCATCACGGCCGCGGGTCGACCGCCCTCCCGGTCGAGGCGCCGCCGGGTGGCGCCGAGGACCGCGCTGGTCTGGATTCCGATGTCAGCTGGCCCGTCGCCGTACCAGCGCAAGAAGCTGGCCGCGATCGCGTCGAGCGCATCGTCGGTCCTCAGGTCGGCGCCGGTCGCGGCGACCTCGGCGATGGCGATCGCCATAGAGGTGTCGTCGCTCCACTCACCGGGCGCGAAGCTGCCGAGTCCGCCACCCTTCATCTCGGCGAGCTCGCCCACACCAGGGGGTTGGGCGAACTCGTAGGGCACACCGAGCGCGTCCCCAGCCGCACTCGCGAGCAGGACACCGGCGGCGCGGTCGGTCTGGGCGGTGCTGAGTCCCGACCTCCTGCGCACCATGTCAGGCCCCCGTCAAGATCGGGTGGCGGCGGTACGTCGCGCGCAGGTGCAGCCTTCGGTAGGACTGCCGCAGCGACATCACGTCGAGGTCGGTCGTTCGCGCCCGCCCCAGCTGAGAGGTCTGACCGAGGTCAGGCTGGTAGTCGAGCTTGGTCTTCTCGAGGCGCTCCACCAGCCGGCGGGCGCGGCGCCCGGGGGTAGGGAGCGCAGGGCGGCCCAACGCGTCGAGGCATGCGGCGCGGACGATGGCCTCGAACTGCTCGCGCAGGGTCTGCGGGTGGTCGAAAGCCTCGAGGGCGAGCGGCTGACCGCCAATCCCGACGAGGACGCCGGTCTGGCCGGGCAGCGGGCGCACCCGCTTGAGCATCCAGCTAGCCTGCTCGTCGGGGGCCGCGAGCCGGTCGGCGAGCGAGCCGGTCGCCGAGTCGCCGCCGTAGCGCTGCACGCGGGCCCAGACTTCTGACTGCTGCCCGACCTCGTCGAACCCGGTCCGCACGAACGTTGTCGCCCTACGCCCCCGGGTCACCTGCGCCCGGTTGCCGCCCCAGCGGTGCTGCTCGACACAGGCGACGTCGAGCAGCGCTCGTGCTCCGGTCTGCACCAACGTCGAGCGGGTGGCCATCCGGTGCTGCCACCCGGCCTCGAAGAGCTGGCCGTCGAGCACGAGCACCGGCATGGCTCCGGTGTTGGTGGCGACGAGCTGCGGCACCGACGGGCCGCCGTCGGCCTCGCCGATGTGCAGCGACTCCGAACTGGTGTCGTAGCGGCGCGCGCCGGTCGACGTGCGGTCCTGCCAGACGGGGAACAGAGTGAGGCTGCCGACGGTGGTGCCTTGGCCTACGTGGAGCATGAGCTCCCTCCTTATCGTGAATATGCGTGAAGTGTGGTGCTGCGGACAGGTCCCTCGTCGCACAGGTCGCATGCGCCGGTGATCGGCCGGGCGACGAAGTGCCGGTCGCAGGTGGCGCCCCAGCGGACGTAGAGCGGTGCCCTTCCGCCGCGCGAGGCGCGGTAGCCGGGCAGCTCGACGAAGGCTCCGGTGGCCTTGACGAACGCGTAGCCCTTGCCCACCCAGGCGATGCCCGGACCGTCGAGCCCGAGGGCGACGTACGACTCACTGTGTGGCAGCCAGACCTGGTCGAACGGCACGACGCGCAGCGCATCGCGGATCAGCCGGTGGGTGCCCTCGTTGCAGCCGAGCGCCCGCAGCGCGTCCTCCAGCGTGGCGTAGTAGGTGCGTCCCTGACCGGCAAGCTCAGCCCGGCACCGGGTGCAGACCGCCAGCGCGTGGTGGCCCATGGCGGTTGCCGGCTGCAATGCCGAGCCGACGTGCGGGCAGCCGGGGATGTGGAGCCGCTGGCCTGTCGCGGTGCGGACGAGCGGCGGCTGCGCATCTGACGGCTGGATGGTCATGAGGTCTCCCGGGCTTTGTGAGTATCTGCGATAAGACTAACAGACCCTTGAGCGAATCTGCGATAAGTTGGTCAGGTGAGCGATCTTGCGGCCTACCCACGCCCCCATCTCGCGGTGGACTTGGTGATCCTTACGGTCGGCTTCCTTCGCCCTGCCGACGAGCGTCTGTCACTGGGGGTCGTCGTCCAGCGACGCGCGGACGGCACCCCCGTGCTTCCTGGGCGGTTCGTCCGCGAACGGCACACGGTCGGCCAGACTGTGCGCGAGCTGCTCATCGAGAAGCTCGACTTCGAACCGAGCCGCACGTTCTACCTCGAGATGCTCGGCGTGTATGACGCCCCCGAGCGGGACGAGCGCGGCTGGGTCGTCTCCGTCAGCCACCTCACTACCTTTCGACCCGACGAGGCAGACAGACTCTCGCCTGAGACCGTCGAGATCATGCCCGTCCGTGGCGATGCCACGCGCGGCCGCCGGGTCACCCGTGAGTCGCTGGCTTACGACCACGACGAGATGGTGACCACCGCCGTTCGCCGCACCCGCCGCCGCTACGAACGCTCCCCCGACCCACTGCGGCTGGCCCGTCCGCCGTACACCCTCAGCCAGCTGCGCCATGTCCATGAAGCCGTCCTGGCCGAGCCTCTCAAACGCGACACCTTCAACCGCCGGATGCTGCCCTACCTCAAGCCCGCCACCGACAGCCGCGGGGAAGTCTCGCTGTCGGGCACGGGCGGCCGCCCGGCCCAGATGTTCCAGCCGGTCAGCCGCAAAGACCGCGACCCCGAATCAGGACCTTTCCCGCTCCCTCGTGCGACGACCAGAGCGCGGTAGACGTCGCGAGGTCGATCTCGCCCGTGTCCTTTACGCGCGTGGGCTTCAGGTCGGCGAAGGCTCCCGACGAGCGTCAAGGTGTCGGGCCTGGTTGCGCCCGACCTCAAGCCCGAGGGGCCTGGCGCGGACTCATTGAATTTGGGACTTGCGTCTGCGTGCAGGCTCGGAGGGCTCGTGGTGGAGCCGGTCGGCCTCGGACGCGCGGTCAGCCGCCTCGGCGTTGACGTAGGACGTGGGCATGCGGCCCGCGAAGATCTCGACCAAGGTCTGCCTCGTCGCAGTCGGAGCCGACTTGCCCTGCGCCGCCTTGCGCGCGTGCTCACGAAGAAGGACGGCGAGACCGGCCTGGTCCCCTCGATCATGCAGAGAGCAGCGCGGGCACTCAAAAGTGGAGAAGTCGTCGGCGAAGTCGGAACTGGCCGACTTGAGGGCTGCTCCAAGTTCCACTCCGTGACAAATCCGCCCACGTACCCATCCGCAGGACGGCGCAGATCTCTAGTCTGCGTTTCAGCGTCGAGGACCCGGCCAATCGGGCTAGGCGCGCGCCAGTCCGCGGGGTATGGCCAAGCTGCCCGGGTGGCTACGGCGGACTGATCTGAGGCAGCCGGACATACAAGACCTTGTTTGCGCCTTCCGTCTGCACCTCCCTGACCTCGATATAGGGCTGATCACGCACCAGCAGGCCCAGGCGGGGATAGCCATAGTTTCTTGAGTCGAAACTTGGGTGGTTGGCGACGAGTTGGAAGCCCACATTCGACAACTTCGCCCATCCGTCGTCCTCGAGCCGCGCGGAAATCGCTGGCCGCAACATGTCGCCTAGAGGGGGTAGGTCGCCGGCCGCCGTTTCCGGAGCCTCCATCGTCGTATCCGGTCGCGCAGCAGTGCTGTCGGGGTGAGGAGCAGTGTCTCCAGACTCGTGCTCAGGATCGTCGTCCTGGGATCCTTCGAGTACGTCGAGAAAGGTGAAGCGATCACACGCGTTGCTGAACGCTGCCGAAGCGGTCTTAGATCCGATGCCAACGACCCGCTTGCCGGCTTCACGAAGGCGCATGGCCAACCGTGTGTAGTCACTGTCGTTCGCGACGAGGCAAAAGGTGTCGACCTGGCCCGAATGCAAGAGGTCCATGGCATCAATGACGAGAGCGATGTCGGTGGCTCCCTTGCCAGAAACGTACGCGATCTGCTGCATCGGCTGGATGGCCAAGCTGGTCAGTACGGCTCGCCAACCCTTCAGATACTGACTTCCCCAGTCTCCATACCCCCGTTTCACGCCCAACACGCCGTGCGTTGCGGCCTCAGCGGTAACAGCGGCAGCTCGTTGCCAAGACACGTTGTCACAGTCAATGAGCAGCGCCACCCGTGCAGCACGTGGCTCAGAATTATTGGAACTCACTCGCTCCCCCAACCAAAAACTTGCTTCCTCATGACTCGTAACCAATTCGCCGCTTGAGGGGGCGCACCCCTGCTTATGCACCGCCGCATGTAAAGGACCCGACGTCATCCGCCTCGCGCCAGGTTGCGCCGCAGGAGTGACCGTCTGGCGGGAATCGGAGTGGGCTCGGTCTTGGCGACGACGGCGTCGAGCTCTTTGGCTGCATCGGCAGTAAAGGCGGCTTCGATGACGAACTCGGTAACGGTGGCCTTCGTGCCGCTCACGCCGAGCTTGAAGCCCGCCTTCCTCAGCCGGAGCCCTAGTTCACCGTCGACGCCGAGCGTCGAAGACCGAGTGATCTGGATGCGACCCTTCTTTACCCCAAGGTGCAGCACACCGTCGCAGACCGCGTCCAGCATGGGTTCATCCCGGAACCGAAGGGGGCGAGGGTCTAAGGGGACGCCACCCTTCCCTTCCTGGTCGAAGGTTAAGCTCCAGGTTGCGTCCTTGCCCGCACCGAGGTCCGCCCCGAGTCGCTTGATTCCGAGGCGACCAGCTACCTGCTTCGTCGTTTGGCGGCGGGAAGTGGCGACAATCCGGGCGGCGCCCAGCTTGGTGAACACGCGCAGCGCCTCGTTGTAGCGGTCCTGTGCGAGCTTTTCGTCGTAGTCCGCAAAGGGGATCAATTCATGCGCATCGATCGGATGCCGGACATAGACGATTCCGACAACAGCAGGGCCAGGCAGGGCGAAGCCGTCAGCCTGGTCGATCGGCAGAAGCTCGACCCCAAGCGAGTTGAGCGACTTCTTTGGCGGCACTTGGTAGAAGGAGATCAATCGCCTGCCGGCACCCGTAGCGGCGTCTGTCATCCAGTGCTCCTCATACGGGCTATGCCGTTCTCGAACTTCAGCGCTGCATCGAACCACGCAGGTGCGGAGGCAGCAGCCTAATCCACCCGCGCGCGCTGTGGGCGAAACCTGAACCTCGACCGATCGTCATGCCGCCGCCTTTCGACCACACCCAAGAAGCGCAGGGCTAGGCCGACGACGACCCTCAACGTCCGTGAAGCGATCGAGCTCTTCTTCGATGGACTGTGCGGCTGCCAGGCCGAGTCGTCGTGCACTCGGAGCGCGCTTCCATAAACTCTGTCACTAGGCGTGAGGGCATCAGCAGGTCAGCGTTGGGGCGCCGCCATCTCGCCGCGCTCGACCAGTTCGCGAACCGATCGCTCGCAGCCTGACTGGCGATCACCGCTCTGATCCTGGAAGGAGACCACTGGAGTGCCCTGGCAAGTCACTCCGTGCCAGGAGCAGGCGCCCCCCGCAGCGCGTGTACCGGGGCGGTGAAAGTCCGGGTCATATGCGATGGCCTCGATCATTGATGCCTCCTCGTTCGCTTGGACGTTGGCTCGGTGCGGTTCGATCGCCGGCGCCAGCTCGACCATCGAGCCCACAAGTCGAGCGGTCAATGCCCAGCGTGCGGCATCGGCCACTAGCCACACGCGCACAGGGCCCCCTGAGCAAAGTCGCTGCAACTCTGTCCACTTGCGGCCAGGATTGCTTTCCGTACTCGCTGTCTGGTCGCGCGCAAACATCAGCCATGCCCGAACCAATGTTTCGAGACTGTCCCTGCCTGTTGCTCGAGCCTTGGCCTCCATGACCAGAACTGGCCTACCGGAGTTGCCGTGTCCCAGAGCATCGAACTCTCCGCGTTCGAAGTCGAGCTCCCCACCTGACCATGCCAGGTCGCGCACCAACTCGTAGGCGGCGCCCACCTGCACCAAGTACTCATGGTTGACCGAGACGCCAGAGCCGCTCTTGGCCAGCAACGCGTATCGACCAGTCGGACGCTTCACTCGAACCGTAGGAAGCGTCACAAACCCTGCGGGGTCTATCTGCGCAAAGCCGCTATCGACTGCGGCCAAGAAGCTTGACGCTTCGTCGTGGCGCAAGCCGCGTGCTGGTTCGAACAACTTGGGGGATACGACATCGGAACGGCGAGCGGCGAATGCGTCCGCGCACGACCGCAGAATGTTCATGAGGCGATCCACCCCGGGGGACTCGGTCGGTCCCGGCGCCACGCCGGCCAGCGCATCGGCCAGCCACACCTCGTCGATCATCGGTGACCTCCCCGCACGACGGTAGAGGCATCCACCGACACCACCACCCTTCGATGACAGGTAAGCGCTGCAGCAGGCCGCCTCGCATCGCCGCCTGACTGCAACTACTCAGCGCTGGCGAAATCGAGGTCTCAAGGCTGCTCCGCCAGAGCGAACCAAATGGCTGCATGGTCGGACAGTCGGCGTGCGCGACGCGGATCGGCCCAGCGCACGTCGGTCTCGGGCGCCGGGTCGCTCCGTAGGAGCTTCTCTCCGCCGCGGGCGACCAGGATGTGGTCCAGCTGGAGCCCGGTGCGGGTAGGTCGCTCGTGTCTGTAGTCGTCGCGCCACTCTTCGTGGAGCCACGAGCTCACTCCCAGCGAGTCGGCGTTGGAGAAGAATTCACTTCCCCAAGTGCCGCCTTCGGGATCGTCAAGCAGAGACTCGTTGAAGTCACCGGCCGCAAGTAGCGGCAAGTCGAAGGTGTCACCCAAATGGCGCAAGGTCATCAACAGGTAGTCAGAGTCCCACAGACGATGGTTCGGCCAACGCGGGTCGCTGCCTCCGTGTCGCGACTTCGGGTGCCCAGCGTCGGAGGGCCAGCCGTACCTTTCCGGCTCCGCGTACGACGGACTGGCATGGACGCTTGCTAGTACAGCCTCAGAGCCGTCTGGTCGCTTCCACAGCCCGGCCGACACATAGTTCCCGTGGTAGAAGAGGTGGGGTAGGTCTGCTTCGGTGAGGCCTCGAACAGACAGTGCCTTATCGACCACAAGCCCCGACCGGACCTTCCATTGGCGGTCGACGCCTTCGATCACCTCGTAGCCGGCCGCACGGACGACGCGGAGCCACTCTGGGAAGGTCTCCTGAGCGAAAATCATCAGGGGAGGGCACTGTCCGGCCATTATCTCCTGCGTCCAAGCCAGCATGCCTTCTTGCGCCACGGCGCTCTGACGAGGTCCGCCGAGATTGATGGTCACACACCAGTCGGTCACTCCAGCAGGGTGGCATCGCTCGGGGACAGCCATCGCCTCGGCACCAGCAGCCGTCACTCCGACGCCCGCCAGTCAGGACCGAGCACCTGGCTAGTGACGGTCGCCGTCGCCTCGGCGGGGCGGAAGCAGTCGACGGTGCGGTTCCGGGCGGCATGCGGTCAATCGATCGGTGCGATCGGTTTCAATGGCGTGACCGCTCGTCACTGCCAGTGAACACGTCCCGTCTCCCCTCGCACAGCTCCCTAAGGCGGCTCGAATCACCAGGTCAGCCACCCGGAGGTCCGACGAGGTCCCCGGCTCGCCTCGTCGTACAGCCCGCGACTGAGGAGGGTCCGAACCTTGACCCGTTCTCGACGCATCCAACGCTTCCTGTTGGAACGGCTCTCGCGCTCGTAGAACCGCCAAGGGTGCAAACGGGTCGTGCGAGCCATGTACAGATTGTGCCTGGGTTGTCAGGCTCAGGCGAAGGACGCGGGAACACGACCGGCCCCGGACATGATCGGCGACACCTAAACAGTGCCGCACGTGTCAGGCCGACCGCCTCCTCCCTTCGACTCGGGCGCGCGCGGCGATACGACTCTGCGTACTTCCACTCGAGCCGCACGCAGTAGCTAGTTGCTGGTCAGGTCGATGACGGTCACTCCGGGTGGCGGGACCGACGGGCGACCCGCCCACCTGATCCACAGCGTAGTGATCCCCGCGGCCGCTTGGCCCGAAAGGGCCACGGCGGCGGGGCGATAGTCGCTGGCGTCGACTCGGATGACCAGCGTTGCGCGTTTGGCGCGGGCAACACCCAACGCCTTCAACGAGCGGCCGGCCTGCTCATCGATCACAAGGGCACCGTTCACCACACAATCGCGGACCGTGTGGTCGCACCAGCGCAGGTGTGCTGCGTTCTCGAGGGCTTCTCGCAACCTTGCTGTCACCTGAGTGGTGGCACTGAGGTCCTCGGATGCTAGATACGCGTCGGCCAAGGCCTCCAGTGCGATACCCCGCGCCCAG
Source organism: Nocardioides agariphilus (assembly GCF_015352445.1). Taxonomy (GTDB): domain Bacteria; phylum Actinomycetota; class Actinomycetes; order Propionibacteriales; family Nocardioidaceae; genus Nocardioides; species Nocardioides agariphilus. The sequence continues at coordinate 113,329 of NZ_JADKPO010000002.1, read as the reverse complement.
CCGATGGTCTTGTGCAGCGTGTTCGGTATGTTCGGCTGCGGCTGAAGCTCACCAATCACGGTCGCTCGCTCTGGCCGACTCGAGCGAGCGGACGCCGCGGCGGTCGTGGTCGGTGAACTCGAGCGGGCTGGGGTGACAGGCGCTCCGAAACCTGGTGGCAGCGCAAGGGCCTCGACGACGTCGGCCGCGGTCCAACCGCGGCGACAGGTGGTCTCGCGGACCGCGACCGATCGCACGTCGAGGAAGGACATATGGGCGCCCTTGCCGGGGTCTTCCACCGTGTGGCTGGCGTAGACGACCACAAAGCGCGCATGCGATCCGTCCGGCTTGAGTCGAATGACTCGGCCCATTCGTTGGATCATCTGCCGGCGCGTGCTGCTCGCGGCCAGCACGACACCGAGGTCGATGTTGGGGATGTCCACCCCCTCGTCGAGGATCTTGGGTGCGCAGAGGGCAGCAATGGACTGGTCACGCAGGGCGTCGAGGTTTGCGCGGCGCTCGTCCATATCCATGCCGGAGTGGATTGCCGAGGCCGGGGCGCCCGCCTGCCGCAAGGTTTGCGCGGCTAACTCGGCGGTTTCGATGGCCTGCGCGAAGACGACGGTCCCCCGCGACTCCGCGACGATGCCGGCCAACCTCCCGAGAGCGGTGATCTTGGCTCGGCAGCGGGCCAGGACGAGTCGCCGCTGTCGTGCCGCCTGCTGGTAGTCGCGTGCCGCGTCACGCACGTAGCCAGCCGGACCCGCAGCAGCGCGCGTGATCCGGACCATCGCATGATCTTCGTCGTCCCGGATCACCCCGGCGGCCCGAAGCACCGCCACCGCCCTACCAAGCGTGGTCGAGTGCCGCTCGTACTCCTGATGTTCCTCGGATGTGAGATCCACGGGGAGCATCGCCAGTGTGAACGGAGCGACCACACCCTCGGGCACGGCCTGCAGGTAGTCGTAGTGAAACACCTTGCTGTGGAAGTAGGGCAGAAGAACGTCGGCCACGCCTGAGTCTGCGTCGCGCTCGAGAGTGGCGGTCAACCCGAGCCGATAATGGTAGGAGTCACGTAGCGAGAGAGCCCACGCTTTGCTCGCGTAACGATGCGCCTCGTCCGCCACGACGAGAGAGGGACGCCCGCGCGGCACAATGTCTCTCCTGGCAGCTGAAGCGGCCACAGCGATAGTGACGTCCGCTTGTTGCCACGACCCTTGCGAGCCGCCACCGATGCGGGCCGTGGTCAGCTGGGGTGCATGCTCGGCGAGGTTTCGTGCCCACTGATCCTGGAGGACGACCGTCGGCACCAGAATTGTGGTCGACCCACCTTGGGCAGCCATCCGAAGCGCCAGTTCGAGGCCGAGGTGGGTCTTGCCGGTTCCGGTTACCGCTTCGACGATCCCTCGGCCACGGGCTTCGAACCAGGCACGCAGGGCCCGCTCCTGCCACGGCCGCAGCCCCAGTAGCCAGGGTTCGGACCACCTCACCTCTAGCGAGGTGCGCTCGCCCTGGCGTGGCGAGGATGTCCCGGTTCGCTGCGTCGATCGCGTCGCTGTTCGGTCGAGCTCGTCGAGTTGAGCCCGCACACGGCGCGTCGTGGCGGCGCGGTCCACGCGTCCGATGGCGACGCCCGCGAGCGCCCAACGAGGCACGTACCCCATGTCGCTGGAGAAGCGAGACTCTTTGTAGAGGACCCGATTGACGTCGCGCCGAGTAAGTACCGCGAGCCCAAGCCGATGCCGTAGTTGCGATGCGATTTCGCGGGCAGTCAGGCCAGGCTGTTCGCTGAGTACCTGCCCGATGGCGTGCGCGATGTTATCTCTGGCGTCCACTAGTTCGGTTTCGCCCGTCCAACCAGACTTTGAGCGACCTGCCCATGACAACAGCCGCGGCCTCGGCCAGGAACCCCTCCCTGTTCACCGTTGCACCGCCGCTCCATCCTCTGAGAACCCGAAACTTACAACCCAAGGCGACGACCAGTCACCGCTTCGTGGCTTCCTGACCTTTGACCTCTCGATGAGTCAGAACGCACCTCGGATCGAGAGCGACTGCCCGCTTCCCCTGCAGGATCAGAACGCTGGACGGCGTCGGCCCCCAGCCACAACCCGTAGGTCTCGCGTGCGCTTGCCTCCGTCGCTGGCCTCGACCGCGGCGTGGGCGGAGGTCCGCGATCGACGGGTAGCCACGACCGAAACTCCGTCTTTTGGCTCTTTCGACCCCCCGTGCCGTCGACTCCGGCATTCCTGGACCGGATGTCGGCGGCCACCGCTAGGTTTGATTGCGAGGGCGCGTTATAGGGGGAAGGTGCCTCGGATGATGGTTGCGATTGACTGGACAGAGTACGACCGATGGAACGCGGTGCTCGCTAGTCGCCTTTTCGGTGCGTTGCAGGCAGACCTGCCGGCGTACATCGATGTCGACGAAGCACTTCTTGAAGATTGCGCCAAGGATCTTGGACTCGTGCCCCAGAACGCCCGCGAGTCGCTGGTGGGGGCAGTCCAAGGAACACTCGGGCTCGGTCCGGGCCAGTCAGTTCTGAAAGGGCACGTCGAGCGCTACGGGCGCTGGAGAAAGCAGTTCTTGAGAGACGCCGGTACGCGGAACAAACGATCGGTTCACGAGCTGCCTGTTCCTCCGGTGGTCGCCCTTCTCTGCGTCTTTGTGATGGCCGCGGAGAAGATGGGGTCTGACGCCGCCATGGCAGCTCACGCTTACTATCCGCGGCTGGGGGAGCTCTTGGGTCTTAGCCCGGCGAACATGAAGCGTCTCAGGGCGAAGTTTCCCGCTACCGAGCCATTCTGGCGCGGGCTGAATGAGTACCTCGTCGCGAACGAGGGCCGGTACGGACTGCCGACGGCATTCTCACTTGGGCATCGCTACGTGGGGATCCCGCAGTCGCAGGCGCTTGTTCGGGCTAGCGACCGCGTCAGGTTGCCCGACTTCTTCCGAACCTTCGGCCTGGCCCCAGGGTCTGAGCTGATCGCCGCTGACCTCGAAAGGCTTCTCGACGGCTGGATCTCGTCCACTCCGAGCCCGGTGACTGCCAACCTCCGCCGGCTTTGGGAGGGTGTCAAGGCGCGCGAGCGGGTGGCCGGGGTGGTCGCCGTCGAGCTCGCACACTGGGACGGCAGGGGTCGAGAGGCCTCTGCTCCCGGACAGACCGCGTCTGGGGGCGTCGAGCTCACCGCTCTGCTACGGCAGCAGTTCGGAGGCCTCAGCCTGGAGCTGTCCTTTGCAGCGCGTCTCCCCGTCACCGCGGAGGTCACCTCGCTGCGGATCAACTCAGCTGAGTCGCAGCCTTCCATCGGCGTCATCCCGGCCGCCGGTGCCCGACTCCGCCCGACCCCCGGCAGCAGGCTTGACCCGGACTCGTTGGTAGGAGCCCGTCTCGAGCTTGAGGACCCGCAGTCCAGCCAGGTCGTGGTCCGTCGGCCAAGGCGTGTTGTCCCGCTTCGCCGCGACGAGCTGCTCGGCATCCTGGTGGAGGTCGACCGGGTGCAGTTGGCTGACGATGCCGTACTTCTGGTCAAAGACGAAGACACGCTGCTCGACGCGGTCCTCGCACTGGTTGAGTCGTACGGTCATCACGGGCGCGTCCACCGCTCGTCGAGTGTCCAAGATCAGCCGGCGCTCAAGGGGCTGCCGACTGGCTGGGCGTTGATCGATGACGTGCAGATCTACGCAATCCCTCAGGACGTCAAGAAGCTGGACCTCCACGTTCTCGTCCCGCTGACGACCGCCCAGCTCAACCTGTCGGGCGGGCTGAAGCTGCCCGGCAGGATCCGTAAATGGTCGAGCCTCCATCCTCCCGAGATCCGCGCGGCCGTTTCTGAGGCTCAGGAGATGTCGATCTCACTCACCGAGGTCGACGTGGATCGTGTCCTGGTGGAGAAGTGGACCGAGCGAGTGGCGGCCATGGTCATTCCGCTGGACGGCCTGGAACTCGGTGATGGCGACTACGAGATAGAGCTGTCGGTCAACGGGGCTCAGATCGCCATGAGCACGTTGCGCCTGCGATCCGCGGATACACCCGACGCGGTCAGCTGGGAGACGTGCACACGCCTCAACTACGAGCTTGACCGCAGCAGCCTCGGGTGCCTCTCAGCGGTGGAGGCGAGTGAGGACAGCGAGATCATCGTTGATGGTCTTAACACCCTTGGGGCCCGCCCAGACCCTGTCCCGAGCGTCCCTGTTCGACATGGGGCAAACTGGAGCACCGAGAGGAAGTCCTCGGGGGTGGAGCAGCCCGTCATCGTTCTCGGTGTGGCCGACCCGAAGTCGTGCGTGGCGACTGGCGCTCACTACATCGAGCTGCCGACCTGGCACGGCGGCAGGTCGAGTGGACAGATCCTGGGTATCTGCCGGATGTGCGGGCTCAAGAAGTCCATGCCTGCCAGACCGAAGTGGAAGTCGTTGGGAGCGTCGGCAAGTACGCCGACGTCGATCCAGTTCTCCGAGCTGCCGAGCCACACCGACCTCGGGGCCACGTGGGACGTTTGCCTGGATGCTCTCGTCCACGTCGGTGGAGGGACCATCGGCTCGCTGGAGAGGATCGCTACCCAGTCCGAAGGGTCAAGCCTTTTCGTGGACAGCTTCCTTCGGACCCTCGAGACTCTCGGACAGATCGACGTGCGGCGAGACTCATCACTCCAGCCTCGCGAGTGGGAGGCAAACCCCGCCTACCTGGCAGAGACCGTCGGCAACGGCTTCGTTCTTGCTGGTGCCTGGTCCAACGCGGAGCGTCGGTCCCTTCGCGAGGGGCTTGCCGAGCAGGGCGCGGACCTCGTCTGCCAGACGTCGGAAGGTCGGCTCTCCAGCTGGTTCGTGCGTGGAATGGAGGCCGACCGCTTGGCCGAGCTGGTCACCGAGCTTGCCCTGGAGGCGTATGTCGTCCCCGATGCCGTCAGTCGCATGGTGGCAGCGCTCCCGCCGTTGAGTCAGGTGGAAGCCAGTCTTTCGACGGTGCCGATCCCCGACTACAGCAAGGCGACGATCTTCGACGTGCGCGAAGCACGGTGGAGAAAGGTGCCCGGAGTAGGCATGCCTGGCGCCTACCGCCTGGAGCAGTCGTTCAGAACCACCACACTATGGGTCGACCACCAGGGCGCCACCGAGAGGAGTGGCAGAGTCGGCAGCGTCCAACTTGTCAAGCATCTCGCCGCGCGTGCGTCGCGAACACCCTTGATCGGTTACCTCAAGACCCAGTCGACCTTGGTGGTCCCGCTCGGAGCGGACCTCCCAGGTCTGTACGGGCGGGTTGCCGCCCTGTGCTCAGGCCTGGCCCCGCGGGTATCTGTGAAGACACGATCTATCGGGTACCCCGATGTCCCCCGCCCGGTCGCCGACGCCCTCAACTCCCTGCTTGCCTCTTGAGAGAAGCCATGACCACCACCCCGCTGACCCTTCGTGACGACTTGGCGGCCGCCTACCTGCGCTACGTCGACACCGCCTTCTGGCTCCGCAACTCCGACCTCATGCAAGAGCGCCGACAGGTGCTGCAGTCCGGCGACATGCTGCTCAGCGAATGCCTCCTGGAGCCAGTCCTTCCCTATCCGGCGACTGAGGACCTGCTGACCGTCACCCGCTCTGTCGGCCTGTCTGACGCGACGGCGACCGTCGTCGGCGATGCGCTGTTCGGCTCGTTCGTCAAGCCAGGTGACGCCATCAGCCTGCGTGAGCATCAGGCGGCGGCCGTGGCACACCACTTCCGGTCGGGCACCGATGACCAGCGCAACGTGGTGGTCAGCTCTGGGACTGGCTCCGGCAAGACCGAGAGCTTCCTGCTCCCGACGCTGCTTCGCCTAACCGAAGAAGCTCAGCACTGGAAGCCCCAGCCAGGTCCCGATCTCTGGTGGCAGGACCAGCCGGACCCGAGACGATGGCGAGCCATGCGTGCGCACGAGACAAGGCCCGCTGCTGTCCGCGCCCTCGTGCTCTACCCGACCAACGCCCTCGTCGAGGACCAGATGACCCGGCTGCGGCGTGCAGTGCGTCGGATCGGCCAGGCGCTACCTTCACGACCCTTGTGGTTCGGGCGCTACACCGGCGTAACCCTGGGCAGCACCAAACGGCCATCAGCGGCGGGCGGCCCGGCATTCAACGAGGTCCTCGCCCAACTGCGGCAGCAGACCGACGAGTTCCGCCAGCTGCAGGCGGAGAAGGAGACTGTCAGCGAGGACGACCTCTCACAGTTCCCGAACCCGGCTGCGAACGAGCTGCTCGTTCGATGGGACATGGTCGAGACGCCGCCAGACGTCCTCGTGACTAACTACTCGATGTTGAACGCGATCCTGATGCGTCACCACGAAGAGGCCCTGTTCGACAAGACACGGTCCTGGCTTGAGTCTTCCCAGACGAACGTCTTCACCCTCGTAGTGGACGAGCTTCACCTCTACCGCGGCACCCAGGGCAGCGAGGTGGCGATGGTGGTTCGCAACCTCCTCAGCAGGTTGGGCTTGGGGGTCGACTCGCCGCAGTTGCGAGTGATCGCGACCAGCGCCTCCCTTTCCGAGGACTCGTCTGGCTTGGCATATCTGGAGCAGTTCTTCGGACTTGAAGAGTCCAGCTTCTTCCTCACCGCTGGACATCCGATGAAGCTGCCGCCATTGCAGACGCTCGACCGACAGACAGCGATCGATCGGTCTGGGCTGCCGGCAGCGGACCGGCTGTCACAGGCGACAGCCGTCGCCTGCACGGACGAGGAGACCGGACGCATTCGTGCCACCCCCGCCTCGGTGGTCGCCGCACGGCTGTTCGGACGCGACGACGAAAACCTTGACGGGCTCGGTGGGATTCTCACCGAGCTCGCGGAGTCCGCGAGCACCGCCGGAGGAGTCCCCCTGCGCGCACACCAGTTCGTGCGAACGATGCGAGGCATGTGGGCTTGCGTGAACCGTGAGTGCGACGGGGTTCACGCAGACGCGAGAACGGACCGCACCGTCGGCAAGCTCTTCGGCATTCCCACCTTCGCCTGCGATGCGTGTGGCTCGAGGGTCCTTGAGCTCCTCTACTGCTTCTCCTGCGGCGACGTGAGCCTGGGCGGGTTCGTCGTCGACCGGGCGAACCCTGAGGCGGGTGAGGGGGAAGGGGTTGCGATCGGCTCGACGAACGTGGGGATCGTCACCGCGACGGCCCCTCCGGTCTTTCGTCGACTCCACGATCAGTACGTTTGGTTCTGGCCCGGGGACAAACCCAGCGCGGCCGATCCGACGTGGACCAAGAAGACCCCCACGACCAAGAAGACCATCGGCTTCTCCTTCGCACCGGCCCGACTCGATGCCTCGATCGGCCTTATCAGTCCCGCCTTGGCAGACGGAAACGGCTGGGTTCTCAGAACCGACGCCCCCGCCGACGACGAGCTGAAGATTCCGGCGCTGCCGGATCGATGCCCAAACTGCGACACCGAGGGCTGGAACCCAGGCGAGAAGTTCTTCGCTGGCCATGTCCGCAGCCCGATTCGTGCCCACACCTCTGGTGCATCCCAGTCCACTCAGCTGTACCTCTCCCAGTTGGTCCGGAGCATGGGCGAGACTCCCGCGGAGAGCCGCACCATCGTGTTCACAGACAGCAGGGACGACGCTGCTCGCACCGCCGCTGGTGTGGGCCTCAACCACTACCGCGACGTGATCCGGCAGTTGACCCAGCAGATCCTCCTCGAGGGTCCGCCCGACATTCGCGATGTCGTGCAGCGAGGCGCGCGGATGCTGCCGCTTACCCCGGCCGAGCAGATCGCGTTCGAGGACTTCAAGCAGCGATTCCCGGAGGCGGCTCAGCTCACCGGGAAGGCGGTGTTCGTGGCGCTCGACCCCACGGAGCAAGCCGCGGTCGACGAAGCGTTCGACCTGGTGTCCGGGGGCGGCGCTGTTCCATGGAACGAGCTCAGGCAGACCCTGACCGATCGGCTGGTGGCACTCGGCATCCCGCCAGCGGGCTCCGGCCCCTCAGCCGCGAAGAACCAAGACGACAGCCCCTGGTGGGAGGCGTTCTCCCCACCGGCTGCAGGCCTGTGGACTCCCCTTCCGGTCGGTGTTCGCGAACCGCAGGCCGCCATGCACCGCGAGCGGCTGGCCACGGCTCTGGCGACTGCGCTCTTCGGTCGAGCCGGGCGGGACCTAGAAGCGTTGGGAATCGCGTACTTCGCCAGCAGCCGGGCACTCTCAACCAAGGGGCCCTTGGGCGACGGCGACCTCGGTCGGCAGGCGTTGAGCTCTGTGATCCGGATCTTGGGCATCCGCAGGCGCTGGGTCGGAAGTGACAGCAGCCCACTGGCCTCACCACCGTCGGCAGTTACCCAGTACCTGAAGGCAGTCGCCGAGACGCACTCCGTTGACGTCACCGAACTTCGAGAGTGGGTCAGCACCGAGCTCACCAAAGCCGGGCTGCTACAGGACTGGCTGCTCGACCTGAAGTCCTTGGCCGTGCCACTGGTGCTTGTTCCGTGCACCGGACGTGAGTTCGTGTGTGACGTCTGCAGTCTCTCCCACGGCCATGGGTCTGCCGGAGTGTGCGCGAACTACGGGTGCTTCCGACCGAAGCTGACCGAACGCACCAGGCATCCCGAAGACTACGAGAGTGACTACTACGCATGGCTGGCTAGGCAGCGGCCCCGTCGGATGGCCGTTGCCGAGCTGACAGGCCAGACCAAGCCGCTCAGTGAGCAACGTCGTCGCGCACGGGTGTTCAAGGAGGTTCTGCTCCCACGGCCAGCCGAGAACGAGCTCACGGTCCCTCTCGACGTTCTCAGCGTCACCACCACGATGGAGGTCGGTGTCGACATCGGCTCGCTCCGATCGACCCTGATGGCGAACATGCCGCCGCAGCGTTTCAACTACCAGCAGCGAGTCGGCCGGGCAGGTCGAGCCGGGCAGGTCTTCTCCTATGCCATCACGGTCTGCCGAGACCGCACTCACGACGACGACTACTACGCAAGCCCGCACCGCATGACAGGGGATGAGCCGCCACAGCCGTTCCTCGACCTCAGGCGCCCGCGGATCGTGCAGCGGGTAGTTGCAGCCGAGCTGCTGCGTCGCGCATTCCTGTCGCTGCCGAATCCACCTGAGTGGACTCGGCACAGCATTCACGGGACCTTCGGGGAGGCCAGCGAGTGGCCGGCCTACCGCGCTGGCGTCGAAGCCTGGCTGTCCAAGGATGCCGAGGTCACCTCGATTGTCTCGCGGTTCTGCGCACACACCGGACTGGATCAGGCTCAGCACGACGAGATCGTGCACTGGGCAGTGCACGGAGGGCTGGTAGCGGACATCGCGAAGGCCCTCGCTCGCGACGGAGGAGCGACCCCTGAGCTGAGCGAGCTGCTCGCGACCTACGGAGTGCTGCCGATGTTCGGGTTCCCCACCCGTGTGCGGCAGCTGATGGGCCGCCGTCCCAAGCAGCTCGCTGATCTCGACACAGCGTCTGTCTCAGACCGATCCCTCGCCCAGGCCGTCTCCATGTTCGCGCCCGGAGCGAAGGTTGTCCGCGACGGCGCGGTCCACACCGTAGCTGGCTTTGCCGACTGGGCACCCACCTGGAACGGGATGACGCCGGTCGACCCACTTGGCCCGGAGGTGGCCTTGGGGGCCTGCGACTCGTGCGGTGCCAGCTTCGTGGAGCCGACGAGCGACGTGTGCCAGATCTGCGGCGCCGCGTTGAGGCTCCTCCCGATGTACCAGCCCGCGGGCTTCCGAACCACGTACCGGACCGAAGACTTCGACGACGAGAACGACGAGTCGCCCAGTGCCAGCGCGCCGACTATCTCCGTCAGCGGCCCTCCCGACCGCGAGATCAGAGTTGAGGGTGCACGAATCTCCTCCTACGACCAGGCCCAGCTGGTCCAGGTCAACGACAACAACGGCCGACTCTTCCCCGTCGCGAAGGACCGCGACGGCAGCTATCTCGTCACGGACCCGAGCCTGTTCCCCGACGTGAAGGGGTGGCCCCCACCTGGGCTCACGGTGGTGAAGGAGCTCGCGATCGGCGAGCTCCGCACCACCGACGTCCTCACCATCGGTCTGGAGAGCGCCCACCTTCCCGGCGGATTGGTTCCGTACTCCTCACAGCTGCTGCCCGCGGGCATGGCGGCGTACTGGTCCCTCGCCGAAGTGCTTCGCCGAAGTGCGAAGAGGCTGCTCGACATCGACCCCCAGGAGCTCGAATTCGGCCTCTATCCCACAAGCCAGGGGTCGATGACGGTCTTCATGGCCGACTCACTCGACAACGGCGCCGGGTATGCCGCCGAGATCGGAAAAGGTGAGAACTTCACGGAACTTCTCACTACAACCCGTGTGGCGCTGACCGACGACTGGAACGACAAGAAGCACTCTGCCTGCGCCTCGTCCTGCTTGGACTGCCTGCGCTCCTACGACAACCGTCGACTGCATGGAGCGTTGGACTGGCGGCTCGCCCTCGACATGCTCGACCTGCTGGCGGGCGAAGAGCTCGTGACCTCGCGTTGGTTCGAGCTCGGACTTCACACGGCACGCGGTGTCGCCTCGACGGGCCTGATGAGTCTGGAGGCGGGTCAGACCGAAGGCGGCGTGCCCTTCGTCGCCAGCGCGGTAACGAAGAAGGCAGTCCTGTTGGGTCATCCGCTGTGGCAGCGCAACGACGACTACGCGGTGGAGGAGCAGATCCTCGCCACCGACGAGCTGGCCGACGGCAAGGGCTCCGGCGGCACCATCCACAGCGACGTGTTCGAGGCGCTTCGCAGACCCCTGTCGCTCCTGAGGTGGCTCATGTGACCGACCTGCTGTGGCACGACCCAGCCTGCGACCCGCTCGACCGCGTATCTCCATCTGCGCTCAATGTCCTGCTGGGCTGTCCCAAGCGCCTCGCCTTCCAGCGGGCTCCTGAGACCAGACACTGGCGGCGCCACTCGCCTCGCACTGCCCTCGGAAGCGTCGCCCACAAGCTGACCGAGCTTGTTTCGACAGGGAAGGCACCTGCGCCCCCAGAACGCAAGGAGTGGCTGGAGATCCGCTGGACAGAGCTGGTCCACAAGGAGCACGACGACCTCCGGCAGGAATGGCCCAACCGGACAGTGCCAGACCCAAAGGACTGGCCAGGCTACGTGGCAACCCGTGTGCGGCTGATTCGTCGTCTAGCCGATCTCCCGGCACCCAAGGACAAGACAGCCGGGCACTCGACTACCGGCGAAGGATCAGGTGAACGGCCGTTTCCCTGGGTCGAGCGACAGCTCGAGGACGTGCCCAGGAGGCTCTTCGGCACGCCTGATCGCGTTGAGGAACGGGATGGCCGCCTGCGAGTCCTCGACCTCAAGTCAGGAGTTCACCAGGCGGGAATCTCGCACGAGCAGCGCCGCCAGCTGCTCATCTATGCGCATCTGGTCCAGCACACATGTCACAGGCTCCCCGACGACGCCGTCATCCAGGACGTCAAGGGTCACGAGGACTCGGTCACCGTCGTGCCCGAAGAGATGGGAGCAGTAGTCGCCGAGGCGAACGATGCCATCGACGTCTTCAACGCCATGGTCGAGGCCACGACGATCTCCGCTCAACCCGACCCTCAGGTCTGCATGTGGTGCCCGTTCCGAGCCGTCTGCCCTGAGTACTGGACGAATCGGACCGACCAATGGCCCCGGCTTGACGTACGCGGTGTCGTCGCCGAACGCGTTGGCGCCGACGGTGTTCGCCTCGACCTGACCACCCCGGTGGGCGGGACCTCCACCTTCCGGGTCTTGCTGACCGGAGGAGTCGAGGCTGCGGTCGGTGACGAGCTCGTTGTCCTCGACCTCGAGCCCGCCGGACCCGGTGCTGGACGAATGCGATGGGACTCGCGTCTGCGTGCCGGCTCTGAGGGCTAGCGCCAGCTCACCCTTCCCCTACGCGAGGCCCTAACGCCCCCCCTTCCGTCACAGGCCGAGTCGCTTGGCGACGTCATCGCCGCCGATGCGGCGCACGACGTCGGGGTCGCCTACGACGACGAGGATGTCCGTGGCGCGCGACATGCCGACGTAGAGTCGTTCACGGGCCCGGTCGCGCTCACCGGCCTCGTTCACGCAGAGCACCACTGCTGCGCGCTCCAGCCCCTTGCTACCCAGCACGTGGCCATAGAAGACGTCCTCGCCCTCCCAGAAGCTCCGCCAGTACCCGACGTGTCCATGCCGGTCGGTCTGGGCCTGCTGCTCCGGGTGACGGTGTCCCGTGGTCAGGAGCGCAACGTTGCGAGCGGCCCAGCCCTCGTCGAGGAGAGCCTCAACTACGTCGTCGGCAGCGTCGAGCGCGTCCTCGGGCTTGGCAGCAACGAACCTCACCGCCGGACCGTTGCCCCCGCGCGAGTACATGCGACTTGGTGCCAGAGGGCCGAAGCACTCATGGATTTGCTTGGTGTTGCGCAAGTTGTGGTCCAGCACGAGCGCGACCAGCTGGACCGGGGGCCGGCCGAACCTGGCGAAGATGCGCTGGTTCTCATCGGAGTAGACGTAGAGGCCGCCCTCCTCCTCGTCCCGCAGCGCACCGAGCACGGCCGCCCACCAGGTCTCTGCAAAGTCCTGGGCCTCATCGACAATGACCGAGTCGTACTTCTTCCCGTTGGGAAGAAACCGCGCAAGCTCGGCCATCTCACTCGGCAGCCGCTCCTCCCAGAAGGTGCTGTCCTGGCGGTCACCGGACGGCGCTCCCCACTGTCGGCCGAACTCCTCGTAGGTGCCCACGAACGCGGGGCGGTGCTTGCGGTTCCACGTCGACACCTCACGCTTGAGGTACTCGGCGAGACCGATCGAGTAGCACAGCAACGCCACCCGCTCGGCCCGCCGGTCGGAGCGGCCGCGGCTGAGCTCCTTGGCCTGCTGGAGGGCCAAGACGGTCTTCCCGCTGCCCGCACCACCACGCACCTCAACGCGCCGCAACAGCCGGGTCACCTGGAGGATCACCGCCTGCTCGAGGGTGAGCCGGTCGGCCTCGGACGCCCTGTCAGCCGCCTCGGCGTTGACGTCGTAGGACGTGGCCATGCGGCCCGCCAAGATCTCGACCAAGGTCTGCACGTCGTCGGCAGTGGGAGCCGGCTTGCCCTGCGCCGCCTTGCGCGCGTTCTCACGCAGTCGGGCCGCGAGATCGGCCTGGTTTCCTCGATCGTGCAGAGACCAGCGCGGGCACTCGGGAGTGGAGAAGTCATCGGCGAAGTCGGAGTAGGGCGTGACGACTGCGTGACCCCAGGCCACGTGGCTACGCCGGCCCCAACGGGCATTGCTCGCGACGTATCCCCGAACGGCGTACTTCGTCGAGCGGACCTGCTCGACGGGGTCGATGCGCGTCGCCTGGCCACGTCGCTGCTGCCACCAACCGCTCTCGTCGTGCCACACGCTGCTGCCCTTGACCTCGATCACCACAACACCAACGTCCGGCATCAGGACGATCAGGTCGGCCTCGTGGTCCTTCTGCTCGTCAGTCAGCCGGACGTTGGCGAGCAGAACGTCGTCCGGGGCCAGCGTCGTCCGGAGACGTTCCCAAACCTCGCCCTCGGAGGGCGTCACGAACGTCGGCTTCTCCGGGATGCAGCGGGTCACACCGTCTCCTGCCCGTCCTCGAAGAGCAGACGGTCGCCCGTGCGTTCGGCCGCATCGCGGCAGGTCACGACGAAGTGCGGGCCCAGCAGGTCGAGAGTCACCCTAAGACGGTCGCCCACGGGGTGGACCCTAGCGAAGCGGTGACAAGGTTGGTGACATTCGCTCGAGCACACCTCCTGCTGAACCTGGTCGCGACAGCTCTGGACCAGCCTCCGTGTCTGGCTCCCCTCGTCTGCGCCGTCAGCCCGTCGAATCGGGGGCCCAGGACGAAGCAGGGCAACCGGCTTGGCGAAACGAGCATGGTGGGAACCGCCCTCTCGGTCTCCCTTCCGCTCGGGGCCTCCGCGTGGGCGAGGCGTACCCGTTGGCACCCGACGTTCTGCAGACCAGGCGCCATCTGCGACTCAGATGCGGAACAGGCCTTCGGAAACGTTCTCCAACTGCGCCCCCCGTAGCTCAGGTGATAGCGGGTGTCCTCCGAAGCCATGTGCCCGGGTTCGATTCCATTCCTGCCGCGTGCGCTGCCGCCGCGACGCTTTCAATCTCCGAGGCCGCTCGGTTCCGCGCACGCTCCAGGGCGTCGGCGACCTCGTCGAGCCGCCCATCGAACAGGTGCCCGTAGACATCCAGTGTCATGGCTGCCGAGGCGTGGCCCAGCATCTGCTGGAGGACCTTGACGTCGGCCCCGTTGGCGATCGCGAGGCTGGCGGCGGTGTGCCGCAGCTCGTGCGGGTGCAGGCCGGGAACGCCGATGGCTTGGGCAGCCGCGTCGAAGTGACCACGGCGGAACGTCGACACACGGATAGGGCCACCACTGCGGACACCGGTGAACACCAGCTCGCCAGGGTCCTTGCCCTCGATGTGGGCCGCGAGCTCGATCGCCAGGAAACGCGGGATCGGAACCTCGCGGCGCGCGTGCATCTTCGGGGTGCCCCAGACCATCCCATGGCCCTGCACTTGGGTGACCGACTCGATGATGAGAGCGCGCCGCCGCTGCGGGTCGAGCCGCCCGACCCGTAGCGCCGCCAGCTCACCGAACCGAACGCCGGTGAATGCCAGGAAGAGAACCGCGAGCCGGTATGGCTCGTAGTGCCGGTCGACCAGCGGCCGGTGCCTGCTGTTCCACGAAGGGTGGCCGCACTCCTTGGCCAGCGCCTCGACCTGGGGAATGGTCAGGAACCGCTGCTCGTGCCGCACTGGCCGTGGCAAGTTGATCCCTCTCGCGACGTTGCGCCGCAGCTGGCCGTCCCGCACGGCGAGGCCGAGGATCAGGGACAGCACACGGAAGACCTTGCGGACCGTGGCGGGGGACCGCGTTTCGGCCAGCGAGGTCACCCACGCCTGCACGCCAGCGTGGGTGACCCGTTCCAAAGGCACCGGGCCCCAGGTGGGGACGATGTGCGAACGCACGATCCCGGCGTACCGCTCCCGTGTCGAGGCCTTGAGGTGCACCTGTCCGGCAAGCCAGGTGGCGGCCCACTCCCCCACGGTGGCCCCGGTTGCCGGGGAGGTTTGTGTCACGAGGTTGAGGCTGTTCGCCTCCAGGAACGCGACGAATCGCACCGCATCCGAGCGGATAGCAAAGGTGCGGTTCCGCTGTGATCCGCCAGGGATCCGGTAGTGCACCCGCCAGGTGACCTTATCGAGTTTGACCCTTGGCTGAATGCTGGCCATTGGTCAGGCTCCTCGCATGCCGCGCTCGATCCTGGCCGCGTCGGACTCGCAGCCATGCTGACGCAGCGAGGCAGCTGCGGCCAGCAGGAGTCCCTGCAGTCGGCCAAGTTCGCGCTCCAGGGCGTCACCTCGCGGAATTTGCGTCCAGGCACGAGCGAGAGCGTGCGCCGGCGCGCACTTGCGCAGCACGGTGTGGCTATAGCGGCTGCCCGGCTGGAACCCCTCGGCTCTCAACTCGTCCTCCCAGTCGCGCAGATACAGGTCGACCAACTCCGGCTCCGTGGCCGCAAAGCCCTGACAGGCCGCCAAGGCGGTGAGGAAGGAGAGCCGCCACTGACCGTGGAGGTCCATGTAGTTGGCCGCGTGATGCTCAAGTGGGGATCCGTCCAAGCCGGCTCGCGCCCAGAAGCGACGAGCGGTGTTGGGAAGGGTGTTCCATGAACGGGCGAAGCCGTTGTACTCCCCGCTTGCGATCATCACCGCCGAGATAGCCTCTGCGGTCACCTGGTCCCATACTTGGCTGTCGGCTGCGTCCAGCCGCGCCGCCCTGGCCTGGTCGCGGACCAAAGTCGCTAGATCCGACCAGGCGCACGCGAGGTCTCGCGTTCGGACCCACTCCTCCAATCCCGCCAGAGAGCCGTTCTCATGCCTGACCTTGACCTGGGCCTTGTGAGCTCCGCCTAGGTAACTCACCCTGACGAACCCTTCGATCACCTGCATCCGCTTGCCGCCGGTTCGCAGTGCGTACCTGTGGCCGATGACGAGACGAGACCTTTCCACGCCTCATCGTCGCGCGAAACGCCATCGGGCGACCAGGTCACGGGTTGTCAGCGCGCCAGCCGGGGGCCGTCGTCGTGCCCGGCGCGATCGCGGGCCAGAGGATGCTGGGGCTGAGCAATACTCCGCGCACGACGTCGCAGCGGTGCCTGATCAAGTTGATATGGCGCTCCGTGGGCACAGGCGGACCGAGAGCACCTCCCCCGGACGGTGCATGGTGGAGGTCAATGCATGGAGGTCGGACGCGTCGCACCTAGGCGAGGGCAAAACGGGAGGCCACCTGGTCGGCTAGCAGTACCGTGCGCTCTTCTATCTGTTCCGCCGTCCACGTCTCGGTCTCCATGAGATAGGCGTTGAGCGACAGCCCATTCGCGTAGCCAATGGGTCTGCCGAAAGAGTCTTTGCGGTGCTTCTTTTCGCCAAAGGACTTGTTCGACAACGTGCTGTTGTATCCGGTGATGGTCAGGTTGCCTAGGCGGTGAACATGTTCGCCCTGAACAGCCACCGCTGCTTCTGAGCCGCCCAACATCTCTATCCATCCCGCCGGCAGATTCTGTCCCTGGGGCAGGACGTGCTCGATCGTCCACACGTAGTGGCCCCTTTCTCGCCGCCACAGGTCCTGCCACGACTCCTTGGTCATCGCATCTTCCGCAAGTGTCGCGAGAACGAAGCGGGCGACGTCCGAGTTCTCTTCGTAGACGGGTCCAAGGAGGCGCTCGCGGAAGACCTGCTCAGTGGACGAGGCTTGCCGAAGTCTGTTGAGGACGGCGGCGGGGACGTCATCACCTTGGTACTGGCCACCTTCCAGCGCGGTGATCATGTCCATGAAGAGCCGAGGCAGGGCGTAGGTCTGCGGGAATCCGGTGAGGTTGCGTCGTACGAAGAAGTCGACCAGATGTGACGCGACCCGCTCGAGTTGTGGGTCGCCGATCACCAGGGTGTCTCGACGTCGCAGGAGCCAAAGTAGGAGCACGAACGATGGTGCTGCTTGCGCGCGATTTAGTTGGGCGAAGGCCTTGTCGAGAGGTTGTTCCTCATCCAGGACTCCGGTGATGCGCCCGTACGCGGCGCTCGCTGGCAGAAGGTCGTCCATGAAGTTCTCGACGTCGTGGCTGACCAGCGCTTCGTAGATGCGGATCAGCGACGCCTTAGTTGCGACTGGAGCATTCGGCACCTGGGGGAGGTCTAACTTGAACGCGTTGTAGTAGTGCCTCAAGAACCGCTCCTGGTTGGCATAGCTGTCGCCGAGACTGGTGAGCATCTGGTTCCAGAGCTTGAATGCGTCCTCGACTGTCATCACCTGCTTGCGCTCCGACTGCGCAAGTAGGTGGTTCTTGATGAGGTCGACCGGCGTGAGAGGCATTCCTCGGTTGTTCAGTGACTCGAATAAGACGAAGGCGTCGGAGTGACTGGCTACCTCGATCTTGACGATGATCGCCTTGTTGACGGCGGCGAGCACGTCAAGCGCCGCCTCAACTGGGGACGTGTCTCGGGTCTCTGCGAGCTCGAGAATCTCCGCCTTAAAGTGGTGGAAGCACTTGTATATCTTGCGCAGGGATAGGTATCCGGTCCATGACCCGTCCACTGGAAGGCCAGCCTGTCCGAGGACATAGAGGAAGTCGTTGTAGTTCGAGCCCTGACGCTGAGGCGTGAGCCTCGGGGCGGTGTCCCCTTTGCGAACGATCTGCCGACGGAGGTTCACGAGATCAATCTTGACGTCCTCGTCTAGGTCGCTGACTTGCTCGTTTAGGATCGAGTGAATCGCCGCCATCAACAAGGTGAGCGTGGTCAACCGCTGCTGGCCGTCGATCACCTCGAAGACCGTCGCCTCAAGGGCGTCGACCGATTGATCGAGACAGATGATCGTGCCCAGGAAGTGAGCACCTTCGGCCTCGATCAGGTCATCGAACAGGGCTTCCCATTGCGCCCTCTGCCAGGAGTACTCGCGCTGATATGGAGGAACCTTGTAGAGCACATTCGACTGTGGGCTCATGAGGCTGAAGACCGGATGCTGGTTCGCTGACTTGATCATAAGGACCTCTCCCATGGACTCCGGACAACCCAAGCACAAAGGATGGCGACGTCAGGGGTTGAAGGAACAGAGACAACCAGTCCAGCCCGGGCAACTGGTGAGCGACGACGTCCCGGATAGTACGTCGAGCCGATCACGTTGGCGGCACGGCCCGACGGGCTCAAGGCCGGCCTGGTCGCCGACGCTCTGGCCGCGAGGGTCGCCGCCCATCCGGCAGCGCCGAGGCGGACACTGACCTGGGGGTACGTCAATGAGGCAAGGCACGCATGCGGTGCCGGTGAGGACGCCGAGGACCTAGGATGCTTCGCGCCAACCTGTTAGGACCACCATCCTGTGCCGAAGGTGCTCCGGTTGGCCGACCTGCTGGACGACTGACCTAGCTCACACCCGCTGAAGCTGGTGGCGGATTCTGAGGGCCTCCGTCGCCGAACGGACCCAGGCAGCCGTCGTCGGCTCCTCAACGGTCCGCTCAGAGAGTGAGTCGAAAGCCAGTGACGACCCTCGATGCGGCGGCGATCCGGTCTCGGCTGATGAGGTGGGGTGTGTACGCACTTGGTGACAGCACGCTCGTGACGGCTACGACAACCCAGTCCGGGTCGGTTTCCGCCCGCCACGCCTCTTTGGGCGTCAAGTTGAACACTAGGTGCGAACCTTGGATGCCCTTGACCTCGACCTTGAGTGTCGTCCCGGCTCTGGTGAACTCGAGGTCGTAGCCGACCCCGTCCTTCTGCCGGTCGGCAGAGTAGGTCCAACCGTCCCCCTCGAGTCCGCGGATAGCCACCTCGACTGCGCGAAGCTCGGCGACCTTGTCCTTCTTGCGGTCGCTCGGGCTGCGAGGAGGCATGGACGGTCCGCCCACTACTCCCCGCCCGTTGGCGGCTTCCTTGTACTCCGGTATCTGTGGCGGCCGCAGCGGGAGTTCACCCAGCGGCAGCTCGGTTGGGACGTGGATCGCAGGGACGGTCGCGGGAAAGTCCTTCGCGACGCGCTCCGCCACCACGTCACCGCCCGGGTCTGGGGTCTCCGACGCGACGTCGAGCTCGGGGCTGACGCCACCTGCCACGACGATCGCCTCGTACGTCAGCCAATCGATCTCGGTGATGGCGTGCTGCCGGTTCCAGCCTGTGATCGCAACGTCGTCGATCGAGACTGGCGTCTCGAACTCGGTGTAGCCCGTCAACTGAGCTTCCCAAGGCGGGTCCCAGTTGTTGGCGATGTACTTGACCTCGGCGTGCCCGACGAAGTGCTTCTTGTTCGTGGTCGATTTGCTCGTTGAGTAGTACAGGACCCTTGACCCTGGCCCGGCGTCGTTGAACGGCTGCCTCCCGGTGACGGTTGCGTCGTACCTGTAGACGCTCGTATGGTCCGTCTCCCACTTGCTTCCCACGGGCGCGTCTGTGACGTTGAGGATGAAGCACCGCGGCGTGTCAAGCAGTGCCGACCGGATGCGCGAGTACGTCCTCGCGGTGACGGTTCCTCCGCCCCAGTTGGCCGCCTCGCTCGTGTCCCAGTAAGGGTCGTACGTGAGGCCGAGCGACTGAAGCAGCCGCTCGGCCTTCCGGTAGGTGTCGACGCCTCCGGTTGAGGTGCCGTACATGGCCCGGTGCAGGTCATCGAGGAACGTGCTGACGACAGTCCCGCCTTGCGGCGACATGGTGGCGTGGGCGATACCCAGCGCGTCGGCCGCGTCGTTCGCCAGGCGCTCCTTGGTGGGACGCGGCACTTTGCTGCCCGTTATCACATCTGCCCCCTGATCAACGGCCCTGACGTGCACCGTAGTGGAGTTGCGGGCGGCCGGCAGGTAGTTCTTGACGATCAATGTGCGCATTCAGGGCGCACTCGTACGAGACAGATCGACATCTATCTCCCGGGCTTAAAGAAGCACAACTCGGCCTGGAAGCCAGTCCTTGACGCCGTCGTCGAGGCCTCCCGCGAGGTGCTGGAGATCGTCCGCGACGAAATTGGCGGGTCGCCAAAGAGTGCCGACCGGTGGTCGCTTGCCCCCGGAGCATGGCCTGGTGCCTCCTGAGGCGCACTGGTCAGGAAGCCTTCGAGCCCGTCGCGCATCCGTGACAGGCAGGCCACTGTCGTCTGCACCCTGGAAGGCGTCCATGATCTGTCCGACAAGTCTCGTGCGCGATGACCGGTGCTGTGTAGACCGGGAGTCGCACCAACATATAGAGCAGGTCGAACACGCGGCTCGCACGTCCAGGCGATCTCGGCACCTCAGGCGTGACCGCGATGTGAGACCGGTTCAATGTCTGCGGTCAACACGCTCGCTCCAATACGCTGCCGAACGGACTGGGCGCTCACGATCGAACCGACAACGGTGCCTTAGCGGCACGTCCGGACTCTTCCCCGGCATACCAGGAGATGGACATGGACCTGACACGAGCAAGCGCCGACGAGATCGGCTCAGCACTCGGCAGGGCAGGCTTGACTTGGAGTTTCGACGAGGACGGCGACGTCCGCGTTCGATTCCGATCGAGCCAGCAGCCGTGGATTGACGCCGTCTTCTATCGGTTGAACCAAGATTTTTCCATTAGTGGGCAGTTTCTGAACGGCCACGCAGTGCCACAAGGAAACAACACGACGAGGTGGGAGGTGCCACTCGACGCGGGTCGCGAGCCCACCGCTATCGCGCAGAAGGTCGTCAGCGTTTACTTCATGCCCCGGCCCGGACAAGTGGCACTCCAGATTCACGCGTCGATCGCACCCCTAAATCAACCGCGCCCGATGCACATAAAGATCATCCCAGGGGGCCAGCAGATCAGTCAGATCGAGAGAGCGTATCCGGGCTTCGTCGGCCACCAAGGGAGCACGCAGTTCTGGGTGTCCAGTGCTATCACAGGTTCGAGTGTCGATGGAGTGACCTTCGAACAAGTGGTCCGTACGGCTTCAAGTGTTGGCCTGGAAATGTTCGAAGGCCCATTCACTGGCTGGCTTTACTCGACGGACCTGTAGTTTCCCCGCACGCACGCTGTGTCTCCGTCGTCGCAGACTTCGCACTCAGGCACGGCGTGAGAGCAGTCAAATCCCGCAACTCCGGGCCAAGTTCCACCTCTGCATGCACCGCATCAGGATGGAGTCATGGTCCCGTACGCCCGGCATCAGTCACAAGCGACTCGTAACACGACCTGCACCTTGTCGGACTCGAGTAGGTGCAGGTGGAGGTACACGTGATCGCGGTTCGGCAACGTCTGAAGCCGCTTCCTGACCTGTACCAGAAATCGCCGTGCTGTTCGTCACGATGTTGGGCCAAGGCTTAGTGGGGGCAGCCGCGGCGAGCGTGAGCCACCCAATGGACTCGAAGAGGGCCAGCTGCCTTATGAAGCGACCAGCCGCGCAGTCGACCGAGTCATGCTGCATGTCGTCGGGGTGGAGGTGCCCGTAGTCCGGGGTCAGCCACGACAGGTCGATCGGCTCTTGGTTGGGCATGCCGTGGAGGGTGTCACGACACACCCGTGCAGCGGGCGTCTGCGCGTACGCTCAGGCGACCGCTGCGTCACCATGCCGCGTTGTGATCCAGCCGAAGCCCTCGCTCAGCGGCCATGACCGGACATTCGCGAGGCTTTCCGTACGCCCGATTCCGGCCGATAGCATCGAATCTGCACTGTGACCGGTGAGAGTTTTGAGGTGGTGCCAGTATGACCAACTACTTCATGGTGGGGACGATCCACGGGGGTTGGCACGGCAACGGAGCACGGGAGATGCTCGACGACTGGATCGAAGCGGGTGAGTGGGTCTTGGGCTGGAACGACATGGAGTCGGATCCGAGTTACCAGAAGCAGGCCCCGAACCTCGACCTCATGGAGCACGGCGACGTGCTCGTCGCGAAGCAGATGAACAACGACTTCCGCACGATGCTCGTCAAAGCCATCGGTGTCGTGACCGAGCCGTCAACTGACGGCCACCGGGTCGGTGTGGATTGGGTGCGTGACCTTCGATCAGCGCCCGTCACGCTTCCGTCGTCGTACCGCCAGACCTTGACCAAGGTGTCCGACACGCCTGCGTCAAGGACGCTCATCAGGGACCACATTCTCCCGCTGATTAGTTGAAGGCTTGGCGTCCACCAGCCATCTCGCCTAGCGTCGCGGTGTGCCTCTGACCGCCGGCGATGACGCGATGGCGGGCGATCGAGTGCTCCCGAGAGCTGAGTCACGGCTCCGCCGCACGGCTGCGGCTCTTTGACCTCTGCGGTCAGAGGCTGGCGCTCTCTGAACAGCCATGAGCGGGCGCATCCGGACGGAGCGCGCATCGACGTAGACGCGCAGAGTCGCCGCTCCGTCCGGACGGGAGGACCCGCGGCAGGCGCGCCACAACGGGGTTCATCAAGGAACGCAAGGGCAGCAAGCAGAGCCAGCCATCCTGCTCTCTGTCGCATCGCTGGCGAGACCCTACGGGCCCACGCACGTATCGGATTACCTATCCGATAGGTACAGAGCCTCAGGACGGCATGGCCGAGGTCCAATCATCGCGTGGGCAGCGCCGCAGCAAGCGCGCAATGGTATCGCGAGCTCACTACCTGACGCCTCCTCTAGGGTCGCATGCATTTCTGCAGACAAGAGCCTGCTTCGCTTCCTGCTCGAGCGGCTGGATCAGGACACGCATCTGATCATGCTCCACACTCCGACCTTCGTCCCGCCTGAGCACTGCATGAGCGCGGAGGTTCCAGAGCTGCTGGCTGATCCAGCACGGCTGCTGACCCGCCTCGGAGTGTTCGAGAGGTGGTGGAGGAGACCGTCCAAGCGATGCAGGCAGAACAGGAAGAGATACTCATCCCTGAGCCAGCTGCCATGCCGGTTACCAAACTGGGTGAATAGATCCTGCGGACGTTCGCGAGCCGGTACTCTGACCACCCAGATTACAACGACCAGTGGTGAACCGCATGAATCACTGCGCATTAGCCGGCCCCGCACGGCCCGGGCAACGGGAAGCGACGAATTGCCGCTGCCCTAGATGAGATTCGGTCCATAGAAACCACACGGCGACAGGACTCATCCGAGGCGGCCGCTGCGACCGAGTGCCGCTGCGCCAATGAATAGCGAGTTCGATCAGTCCATCGACCAGTCGTCGTCCGCGAAGCCGAGCGTCTTGAGATTCTCTCGGATGGCGGTGCGCTGGTCCTCGGTCAACTTGTCGAGCTGGTCGGACTCGATGTCGAGGGAGACCCGGATCGGGATTCCGCTGGTAACGAAGTGGGACACGATTTCCTCATAGATCTGTCCCACGTCGCGGACGACTCGGTTGGTCGTCAGGTCCTTCGTCGCCTGGAATCGCTTGGGGACCACGGCCACGCGCGGCGTGGTCGTGTCCGTTGAATCGGCTGGAGTCTCGTTGTCGGGTGTCTCCGAGGTCCCTGTGGTGTCGGGCGCGTCTTCGGACTTCGTGTCCTTGGCGATCTGCTCAAGGGCGACCTTGGGATCGACGAGAAGGCCATCTTGACGGACCGCGGTCGGGTTGGTGACGGTCAGTCCAACGAAGCGGCCGTCCTCGAACGAGTCGGCGTAGGCGAAGCCGTCGAGTTCGATGCTCAGGACCTCGTCGAGGTGCCACACCACGTCCAAGACGACCTTGGGCTGAACGACCTTGGGCATGTAGACGTACTGGCTGAAGTACCCGACGACGGTGTCGACGGCGACGTACGGCTTGTCCTTCCAAAGATCGAGCCTGTTGATCTGCATGCGCAGGAGCGATGGCGAGAACGAGCGCACAACAAACTCGCCGGCGTCTGCCTTCTTCGTCACCCGCTCAGCGAGTGTCCCCTCGCCGTTCATCAGGATCGACTCCAACTCGATCTCCGAAGAGCCTGGCTCCTGAGTGGGCACCAGGATCCAGCGGTATGCCTCACGAATCGAGTCCGCGACCGTCTGCTTCGCTTGGGTGACCCGCGACTCAGCCACCTTGATGTTGTGCTGGTCCAGGTTCAGCGAGTCCATGTTCTCCAGGATGTACTCCCACGCCATGCGTTGACGCACGGCGTTGATGAGCACGTCGATGCGGTCGACCTCGGGGGCAAGGAATACCAAGCTGTTCTTGTGGATTCGAGCGTTCGTGCCGCGCTTGGTGAGGAACTCCGTTGCAGCATCCTCGGCCACCGACCGGCCGCGTTTGGAGAAGGGGCGGTCCGGGCCGAAGATTACGAGACCGATCCCGGGATCGTCTTCGACATCGATGCTGCCGTGCGGGAAGCGGTGAACCCGCTCGAAGAGGCCCTTGTCAGTCTCCTGCCGGACAACGGCAGCGAGCTCATCGAAGACCTGATCCTCGTGATACGAGTCGGCCCGCTCCTGAACGATCTGGGCCACCGTCTGCTGTAGCGACAACCAGTAGCGGTCCTGGTCGCGGTTCATGTACTTGCCGAGGTCCCCAAGGCGACGCAATCCATCGGTGACATGGGCCGGGTTGTCTCCCGGGTACGTCGATCCGAGCACAACGCGCTTCTGCTCAATCCCGCGGATCGTGGCCGCGCTGCCGTCACGCTGACGGAGATTCGCCATCGGCGCGGTCCCGAGGAAAACGCAGCGGGCTGCACGCTTAGTTGCCATCGACTTGCCAAGGATCTTGATCTCGCTGTCGACGACGTTGGCCGTCGAGGTCTCACCGGCTACGTCCGCATCTACGATCGGCTTCCACGCGTCATCGAGGTGGTTAGCGAGCTCATCGAAGACTTTGGCGCTGTCGAGCGGGATCGAAGCGGGCAGGATCATCGGCGACTTGTCGCCGCTGATCCACAGCGCGTAGACGACGGTCGCCATCAAACGCAGCACGCCGCGGGTGCGCTGGAATCGCTCTAGCGTCGACCAGTCCTTGTACAGCCGGTCGAAGAGCTCGGGATGGATCGGGTACGCCGCCTTCATGGAGGCCCGATAGCCGGGCTGCATGACCTCGCTCGGGACGTCGTGGGCGTAGCGCAGGTAGTGATCCACAAACTTCTGGACCACGAGGTCGCGAGCCGCATCCTGCTCCCGACCGAACGGCTTGAAGACCCGGCGGCGCACGATCTCGAAAGACTCCTCGATCGTCGCCGGCTGCCAGGCGGACTCGACTCGGTGGATCACCGAACGCAGATGCCTAAGCGCCTGTAGACCTGCCGTGCCACCGACCTCGTGCTCGTTCTCGGTCGGAGCCTCAGCACCCGCGATGTCCCGCACCACGTCTGAGGCAGGCAACGACACAACCAGCAGCGCGGTGGGCACCGACTTCACGGCCTCGGTGAGTGACTGCACGAAGGTCATGTGGCCGTCGAACGTTCCCGCGGGCGCAGCCTTCTCCCTCGACCACAACTGACGGAGGTACGCCACCCACTCGTCGATCAGAACGATGCAGGGCCCGTACTTGGCGAGCAGGTCAGCGATCGCGGTCGTCGTCGGGGGCACCGACTGCTCGTCGTAGCGTGCAACCAGGTCGTAGCCCTCCCTGCCGCCGAGCTGATAGGCCAACTCGCCCCACAAAGTGTTGACCGAGAGCCCCTCCCGCTTAGGCATGCCGAGGATCGACATGTCGTTGCCAACGAGCACGGCACGGTTGACCTTCGCCGGCAGCTCGTCGACGCCAATGCCGTCCAGAAGCTCGCGCATCCCCTGGAGCTTCTCGGCGGGGACACCGGCGGCTGCGTGATAGACCGCGAGCAAGGAGTGGGTCTTGCCGCCACCGAAGGTCGTCATCAGGTCAATGACCGGCTCGCCGCCACCGCCGGAGAGCCGCTTGATCGACTGCTCCAGCAGATACCGAAGACCTCGAGTGAGGTAGGTGCGGCCGAAGAATTCGACCGGATCGCCATACTCAGGTCCAGCCACGCCCTGGTGGACCTGGCGCAAGTCGGCAGCAAACTGAGCGAGCTCGAAAGTTCCCCGGGCGACGTCATCATGAGGTTCGACGACATCACGCCAGGCCGGCAGCCCGGTTGAGTCGACCTGTACCGAGAGCGCCTTCTCCTGGGCGCGCTGAAGTCGCTTCTGGTCCTCCTCGAACATGAGACGCCGGAACTCGCGACGCATCTCGTCGGCCTTGTCCGCCTGCTCGACGGCGCCGATCGATCGAAGGATGTGCTCGCTGTCCATCAGGACGCGCTCCGTGCGCTCCGAGGAGATGCGCTCACCATGAGCCCACTCTTTACGCGCATCCCAGAGCGCGGAGACGGCTCGCTTGTCCTCGAACGAGAGCTGATCCTTGAAAAGCCCGTGCCATTGTTTGTCGAAGACCCAGAACAAGTACGCCGGATCGGATTGGTTCGGCGTCGCATCTCGACCCGTGAGCCCGGCGGTACGACCCACCTCACTCGCCCAGTTGTCCCCGTACTTGGCGTGGAGCGCCGTGACCATCCATGGACCGAGCCCCTCGGCAACAAGATCGAGGGAACGCCCCACACGCTCCTTGTTCGTCAGTGCAGCCATGTCAGAACAACCCCTCTGCCGATTCGTTGCCGTCGCCAGCTATGCGCACCAGCTCGGTCCATGAACTGATCAAGGCGTTGTAGCGCTCCTGGTCTGCGGTCCACCCCTTTTTCGCCGCAATGTCATGCAGTCGATAAACGAGCGCCATTGCTGGATCCCGCAGGCTTCCCAGTTCGGCCATCAAACGGGCAGCCTCCAATTCGCCGCCACCAGAGACGAGTCGATCCGCCAAGTGATGGACCGCTTCCCAGGCGGTCGGTGAAACGTCCGTTGAAGGTCGCCAACGTCGATCGAGGGGGCCCGCGCCAAGCAACTGCACTTTGTTCGCCTGACTTGTCGCTACCTGAGCCCTGACGACGTCATCGACACCGATGCCAAGTGGTCGCGCGGTCTTGTCTGCATCGCCAAATGAAGCGGTTGTCCAACCGTGCGCCTGCCACCACCTGATAGCAAAGCGAGACTCAGCATCCAGTTCCCCCTCTTGCTCGTCGAGGACCTCAGACAGAGCAGAGTTGATCAGTCTGAGAGCCTGACCCACCCCGACCGAACGTCCGGATTGATCGAGGACAGCCCGGTATCGGGAGAACACCTGCATTCCGGGTCCCATCGCGGCCTGCGCCAAATCGACCGGCAGAATGGAGGCCGCCTGGAGGTCGCGAATGGCCGGCGCCAGCTCCCTACGCAGAACGCGCGCAAATTCAGACAGACTTGTGCTGGTTGCCTCCTTGGCCCGCGGACGACAGGTCATCACGATGTACGACGCGACGGCATTCGCGCCAATCCCGCGCATACGTGTGCTCCCCGTGCCGTGGATCGGCCAGGTGCCCGTGATCTCAAGCTCCGCGTCGATCATCGCGGTGAGGATCGACGACCAGCGAGTCTCCTCTTCCGTCCCGCCCTTCTGTTCCTTCGATGCGTACACGACCACCATCGGCAAGTCAGCGGCCAGAGAACTACAGAGAGACCGGAAGGTCTCGGTGAACCCTGCGATGAAGTACGCGCGTGCCGCTTCCCGGGTTCCGCCGTGGTGCCAAGGGAACGCGGTAAGTTCACCCTCCTTCGGAGTGGCGATCGTGCCGTACAGGTCGGGATGGACATGTCGTAGCGCTCGCCGATGCCACAAATAGAAGTAATCCGCAAGGTCGGCATAGCCGATCGCGTCGAAGTACGGCGGGTCGGTGGCGATCAGACCTGGCCTTTCCAGGCTGGTCGAGCGTGCGTCGCCACGTTGAACTGAGCCGACGCCGCCGGGCACGTAAGGGAGGGCGCTCATGCACGTGCTTAGGAGACCATCCCAAGTGCCTCCGATCGCCCCGAACACATTTGCCTCGTAAAAGTCCCAAATCATCGGAAGGTCGTTTCTCGCGAACGCACTATTGAATCGGGTTGTCGACGTTGTGTAGGTGACCAACCTAGTCTGGCTCGAGCCGTATTGGGCCAATTTGCCGAGTGCCAGCGCCAGAATGGTTGTGACCGCTACCGCAAGTTCCTCGGACCCGCCATCTTCGAGCACGCGCGAGTGTGTCGCCGCAATCTCGCCCGCGAACGTCTCCAGAAGGACGAGCTGGCGAGGGGTATACAAGTCGAGATGCGTGGTCAGCCCGTAGCGAGGAGGCGCCACGTACTGATTCGCCGGCCCAAGGGAAATATCTGGCAGCCCCTCCGGGATTGTGGCTGATGCAGCCGCAGCAACCTCCTCGTGAGTCGGTTGGCGATAGTGCCGTCTCCCGCCGATTTCAACTGCCACGGCGGTCATCCGCACGCCGAGCCGGCCCGACTCGCCGAACTTGCGAATCTCATCCTCGCTGATGGGCTGCCCACACGCCAAGCATGCGAAGGACGCACCCCGCCCGATCTTGGGGGGTTCAGGAGCTGCCCCACTTCGCTGTCCCGACACCACCGCCAGGTGTATGTCGTTGCCCACGCGACGAGGCTCGATCCATGCTAGGTCGCCACGGTTGCGTGACAACCACCACGAGGTCGTTAGCACCGTCTCGCACCCACAGGCAGGGTTCGGGCAAGGCGCGGTCCGGGCCCACATCCAAGCGATTGGGGTCTCCCCCGAGCGAGCGGGGTAAAGACCGGCTAGGGCTCGATTGACGTTTTCTTTGACGACGCCGCCGTAGTACCGGACATCCGAGGCGAACCCGGCGAACGGTTCAACTCGTGAGTCAGTGCGAAAGAGTGCGCCGGACTCGCTCGAGTGGAGGGGCTCGGCCCCCCTCACCGCAGGCAATATCTCGGTCAACGTTCGAGAGATAAGAGCAGGAACTGGATTCAGGTCTGAACCGAAAGAAGGCAGACCAAGCCGCTGCGCTTCGACAAGCGTGGTCCCGCCCCCGCAGAAAGGGTCCATGACTGTTGGGAGGCCATCTGCAAACTGGCGGCGAAGGATGGCGCGCGCTTCCTCCAGAGTGTCTTCGTCAGGGAGATCCGCGCCGTTCTCGACCAGACGTTTCGTGACGTCGAGCAGGTGAAGCCGCTTGTTGTCGTCCTCCGGGTCGTCGACAAGCGCTGCAAACAGAAGCGCTCGCCAAGCCGGGAGCGGCATGGGCGCGAACCACTTAGAGATGTTGCGCAAAGTGCCGATCTTTCGGTCCTTGTCCGCCTTGCACGCGGCATTGAGCTCATCGAGCGGAAGCGCGACCTCGATCAGCTTCTTCCTGCGGATCATCTCGCTCACTCTTGGCTCATCTCAGCTGCGTCGTTCCAGAAGGGTTCCCAGTCGTACTCGACGCGAGCTGCGCGTGGGTCGATGGGTTGGGTGATTGGGTGTCGTAGGTAGCGCACCGTAGTGCTGTCGTCCTCGGCGACCTGGACAAGGGCGAGGACGGAGTGGTCGCCCTTGTTCAGGGCGGTGACGGCTTCTTGCCGTGTGAGGACGAAGGTCCTGCCTCCCGCGACACGGCCTTTGACCTCGATAAAGTGGAGGCTGGCATTTGTGTCGGACTCGATGTCGTAGCCCGGGTTGTTGTGGTGCATCTCGGTGGGCCGGTGACCGAGTGCCCGCTCCGCGCGGAGAACGGCATCGACCGCGAGGCGCTCCACCCGGGTCGTCTCGCGAGCTCTGGCGTCGGCGCCCTCAGGGTCGTCCTGAGCATCGAGCCACCCCTGAGTGACGACGAGGCAGGCTCCTGTCACGCGAGGGGGTCGGACTGAGATGTCGCGCTCTTGTTCGAGATCCTTGAGCCGGCGGTCGAGGCGACGAACGAGCGCCTCCGCGCGTTCGCGCATCTGTGACGCAGGGAGACGCGTCTTCTTGCCGGCACGTTCCTGTTCGCCGAGCTCGAACGCGCGCCGGTCCCAATAGTTGATCTCGCGAGTGAGACGCTCGCGTACCAATCGCTCGGTCTTATCGACGCGATCAATCGTCCTCTTGGTCACCTCGTTAGCGTGGTTGCGCGCGATGGTGACCGATGCCTCGCGGATGACTCGCTGGTCGAGGTCGGATGCTTGTGCCCACGGCTCGGTGAGGATCTTGCCGGCGAGTGTGTGTTCCTTGTCGGTCGGTACCTCGAAGTTCGGGATCGGCGATCCCGTCAGCGCCGTGATGGTCCCGTCAACGTCGATGCGGACGTACTGCGCCCGACGCGAAATCACCCAGGGCTGCCCGTCCCGTGCGATGCGGCCGTCGGTGACATCGTGCTCTAGGAGGCTGACGACGTAGGGCTCGGTCGACAGGTCGGACCTGTCAACGAGGATGGAGCCGCGCCTCAGGGCGTCGTGGTGCCGATCTGAGACGACGCCCATCGTGGCTGCCATGAGCGGGTGGCCGGGGTGCAGCAGGGTCGCGAGGTGGTTGTTGCCCTCAACTCGGACATACTGCGGATCGAACGTGACCCGGTGATAGGAGTCGACCACGGGCTGGCCGTAACCAGTGATGCGGTCTCGTTCTTTGACCTCGGAGGGCACTCGCTTGATCTCGAAGCGGTGGCTCTCCCGCATGCGCAGCGACCCACCGACGTCGGCGAAGGCGCGGTGGAAGAAGGCCTCGACGTGGTGGGGTTGGAGGCGTGCCGCCTCGGCACGCTCCATCTCTCGGCGCATCTCCTCGATCTCGGCGTCGTCCATTGCCGATGGCACGAGCTGGTTGGCCCTCAGCAGTTCCGGAATGCCTTCGGAGATTTTCGGGTCGACGACCTCGGTGAGGTATCGCTGCCGCTCGGGCTTGTTGGCCTCACGGATCGCGGCGATCATCAGGTCGCGCAGCGCGTTGCCCTGGAAGAGTTGTCCGAGGACGTCGTAGACACGCCCGCCGAGGGTTACGCGCTGTTCTTCGAGCTTCTCCAGAAGTCGGGTGTAGACGTCGCCCTCGCGGGTGTCCTCGGCGACCAGTGACCACATGAAGCAAGTGTTGGGCTGGCCGATGCGGTGGACGCGACCGAAGCGTTGCTCGATGCGGTTGGGGTTCCAAGGCAGGTCATAGTTGATGAGCAGGTGGGCGTTCCTGTGCAGGTTGACGCCTTCACCTGCGGCGTCTGTGGCGATGAGGAAGACACAGCGTTCGTTCTGCTCGAAGGTCTCCTTGGCCTTCTTGCGGTCCTCGCGCTTGGTCCCACCGTGAATGGTGATGACCGCGTCGTCTCGCCCAAGGTGCTGGGTCAGGCGCCTCACCAGGTCGTCGAGGGTGTCCTTGTGCTCGGTGAAGATGATGACCTTGCGCCGCGCGCCGGTGTCGTCACGCATCTCGTCGTTGTCGTCCAGAGTGTCTCGGAGCGCATCCCACTTGGCATAGGTCGGGGAGGACTTCACAGCTGATGACTTGATCAGCAGTCGATCCAGAACCGCGATCTCGGTCTCCAGCTCTTCGGGCGTGCGTGCGCTGGTGGCGCCGGCGATCGCCTTCTCCTCGAGAGCTTCGCGTTCCTCGTCGGTCAGGTCGTCAAGATCGTCCCAGTCTTCGGGCACATCCAAGTCTTCGCTCTTGACCGACGCGTACATGCGCGTCTCCCGCAGCTCCGACTCAAGGCGTGCCTTGCGTCGCTCCAAAGACCGATGGATCGCTGCGGGCGACGACGCGAGTCGCCGCTGGAGGGTGGTCAGAGCGAATCCGACTGCGGTGCGTCGCCGCTTGTCGCCCTCGATCTGGTCCGCACGGTTCATCTCCTCGCGGACGTAGTCGGTGACCGCGACATAGAGTTCCTTCTCGGGGTGCGACAACTCGTACTTCACCGTAAACGCGAACCGCTCCGGGAAGAGCCGCGTGCCCTCGAAGGTCCGCAACTCCTCCTTGACGAGGCGACGCATCAGGTCCTCGACGTCGACCTTGCGGCTGCCCTCGCGAGCGACGCCCTCGAAACGGTCGGAGTCCAGCAGCGCCATGAACAGCTGGAACTGCTCCTCCTTCCCCGAGTGCGGTGTGGCGGTCATCATCAGCAGATTGCGAGTGTGCTCCCCGAGTTCCTCGGCCATCTGATAGCGCTTGGTCTTCTTGACCTCACTGCCCCACACCGTGGCGGACATCTTGTGCGCCTCGTCGAAGATGATCAGATCCCAGTCGACCTCACACGCCTTGTCGAGGATGCCTTCGCTGTTGCGGGCCAGCACATCGAGGCGCGCTAGCCAGAGGCCGCCGCGAGCGAACGGATTGCCTTCGTTGAGGATTTTGTCCCGGGTGAGCATCTCGAACTCCAGTCCGAACTTTTCCCGCAGCTCCTCGTCCCATTGGTCGACGAGGACACCCGGCGAGACGACCATGACGTTCGCCGCATCGCCGCGAAGCAGCAACTCCTTCACCAGCAGGCCCGCCATTACCGTTTTGCCGGCACCCGGGTCGTCCGCGAGCACGTAGCGCAGCGGCTGCTTGTGCAGCATGGTCTCGTAGACCGCTCGAAGCTGGTGCGGCAGCGGCTGGACATCACTTGTGCCCAACGCCGCCTGTGGGTCGAAAAGGTGGGCCAACCTCATCCGGCGCGCCTCGGCCGCAAGCAGGAAGGCGTTGGAATCGGCGTCGAAGCTGAAAGACAAGCCGGGCTTGACCGCTCGGATGTGCTGGACGGCATCCGCGTAGACGATGCGCTCTGCCGGGCCGGACTCGGTGCGGTACATGACGTTGGCAGAATCGTCGGTCAACCGCTCGATCGCGATGATCTTGACTGGCTCGGGGCCGGCGAGCCCGGTGACCGTCGCCCCGACCTGGACAACTTCGAACAGTCCCGACTCGGGTCCACTCATAATCGCGCGGTTCTCATGATCGCCTGCAGTCCCCACGTGGCGAAACTGTAATCGTCGCCACGGACGGTACACGCACAAAGGCACACTCCTGGGGTCTAAGCGGGCCCATTGAGCCACGAGGATCGGCCAAGCGACCTCATCGGCGCATTGGATTCGTTATCCGATCAAAGTCCTACTAGGCCGAGACTCACGTTTCATGCAAGTCGGTGCGGCGGATCGCGTCGCGGAACCGGCGGAACGTGTCGAGGCACCGCCCGGCTTCATCGCCACCGCGGCTGATGCGGGCACAACGACCGCCGCAGCCGAAGTCACGCGCTGGCCCGCTCGATCGGCTCGCCCTCGAGCCGGTTCACCTGTGGGGCGGGTGTCGGAGGCGCCTCAGCCGCGGAGCCGTTGGCGCGTTGCTTACCGGACGACGGTGAGGCTAACGGTCGCGATCCGTCGCTCCTTTTCTACTGCTCTGCCATGCATGTATTTCGCTTCGCAGCCAGATCCTTGCTCGGCGGCCACCGCGGTCGTACACGGGCTTCGGCATGTCGGGATAGCGGCGCATGTAGAGGTGCACTGAGTTGGCGTGGGCAAGGCCAAGTAACTCGGCGACCTCATGAGCATCGACTAGGTCGTCGATGTCCACCTGCCGTCCCATATCCGCAGCGTAGGAGTCACCACCCCCGTCCGACCTCAGGGCGCGCTGAGCGACGATTGACAGACGAAAGTGACTGTCTATAATTATAGACAGTCACAGATGGAGGGGGGTCAGGTGGTCCAACTGGGGGACGTGCGCACCGCCGCGTGCACTCGGTGGGGCGAGCGGATCGCCGACGGATCCATGACCCCGTCCACTGCCAGCAGGTACGGACGGGTGTTCTGCTCGTTCATCAAGTTCGCCGAGGCTCATGGGGGCCGGACGCTCGCGGATCTTGACAGCGGTCTCGTCCTGCGCTTTGTGTTTGCGCCCCTCCCCGGCTACCTGTCGCCGAGTCCCTCTACGAGCCGCTTTCGGCTCACGGTCGTTCGCGACGCGTTTGTCGGCTTCGTAGCAGTTGGCGCCACGAGCCTGGACCCAGCGGTGGGGCTCCGGGTTGCCCGGTCTGAGACCGGGTCGACACCCCGGCCCCTCACGCCCCCCGAAGTCCGTCGGCTGAGGGCTACCTCGCGACTGCGGCCCTCGGACACCCTTCGACCTGCAACCGTGGAGCTCGCGCTCATGGGCCTGACGCATGCCGAGATCTCTGCGGCCGTGGTGTCCGATCTAGATCAACGGGCACAGACCTTGGCAATCGGCCGCGGGGAGCTGAGGCGAGAGCTCGCCTTGCCAACCGGCCGCCTGGCCGTTCTGTCCTCCCGCATCGATGCTCAGCGCCTCACTGCCCGTCGGCGACACCTTGCTTGGGACCCCTCCCAGATTCCGTTGGCGCTGACAAGACCGCTGCGTGCGTACCCGTTGGAGAGCATCGCTCCGACTGTTTCGACGAACATCACTCGGGCTCTGGTTGCCGCGGGAGTCAGTCGCGCCGGCGTGCGCCCGCGCTCGCTGCGCGAGTACGCCGCGAATGCCTCCTACGCGCGCTCGGGTCGGATCGAAGATGTCGCGGGTCTCCTCGGTATCCGCTCGCTCGATGCCGCCAGGCGTCTCATTGACTTGGATTGGCAGCAGCGCTGGGGCGAGGAGGTCCTTGATGACTCCCCCTAGCTCCGAGCGGGCTGGCGCTCGTCCTCGCATCCTCAGTGGGCGCACCAGCGGCGATCCTCATCATGACGCCATGCTGCTGCTTCGGCAGTCCCAGAGGCATCAGCGCGCCAGCGCGGGCAGCGCAATCAGTCGAGTAAGGGCGATCGCCGCTGATCCGCACGTTCACGCTCTGGGTGCGTTCATCGCGGAGTCGAACCATCGCGAACACAGCGTAGGAGGCCGACCGCTGACCTACCCCGACTGGTGCCTCGTCCTTTTCGGGGCTGCGATCCGCATCTTTGGCTCGGCCTCCGCCACGGCCAGAGCTCTGGGCGACACCGCGCTCTGGGGGGAGGTCCTCCGGGCGGCTGATCCGCTGATCGAGGCCGATATGCCCATCCCCCAGTGCGGGCCGAACCGGGACCATTGGTCCTACTTCTTGAGGAAGCGCGTCTCCACCGGGGGCTTGTCCACGGTCTCTGACTTGATGACCGAACTGGCGATCGAGCGCGCCGAAGAAGTTGGCCTGCTCAACCAGGAGGATGCTCAGCCGGTTGGGAGGTACCACCGCGACCACGTCGTGGGTATGGACGGCAAGGTCTTCTCGAGCCCGCTCCGAACGCTCGATCGCGAGCGAGTCAACCGCGTCACTGGGGAGCTCCGGCCAGTGCGCCAGGACGGCGCACGCCAGCAGTACGGCGAGGGCGGCGTCGATGGCATCGTCTGGGGTACGAAGTTCGCGATCGCGTCCGTGCGATCGCCGATGACCAACCATCGAGTCATCCTCGGCATCTCCCACTTCGACTCCGCGACTCAGGGCGGCGAGGGACGCGTGTTCACCGATCTCGCGAAGAACCTGGCCGGCAAATCTTCCGGTATCCACGCGTTCACCGCGGACGGCGCTTGGCGTGGCACCCACCTCGACCAAGTCCAGGCTGCTACCGGCTGCGGTGTCATCGCACCGGCCCGCCATCTGACCGCGCGTAAGGGCGGCATCACGCTGGGCCGCCACAGCTTCGCCGCCCAGCCGCTCCCGTGGTCCAGCCGACGGTCCAGACGCGAGTCACGCTGCGGTGGCCACCAGCTGTGGGCGTGTGCGGGCACGCTGTTCGAGCAGATCATCGCCTCCGACGGCAGCAGCGAGTTCGTGGAGCTGCGTCGACACCAGACCAAGCGCGACGTGACCCACCACAAGAACGGCTCCAGGCGCCACCAGTTCTACGGCCGCTACACCCTCCCCTGCCCCACCACGGGCGAGCCCCACACCTGGTGGGAACCTCTGCTTCCGGTGACCCACGACGCGCAGGCGAAGTTCAACCGCTGCGAGTATCTGAGGGTCGTGCCTGCCACGAGCCCCGAGCACGCCCGGTTGTACGGGATGCGCCAGGACACCGAGAGTCTCAACGCGCAGCTCGAACGGGCGTTCTACGGGCAGCGACTTCCCGCTTGGGGAGTCCACAACCAGACCGTCGTCGTGCTCCTCGCAGCCATGGCGGAGAACGCTTGGGCGCGCCAAGTGTGGCGCGACGAATTGGTTCGACAGCGGACGTAGCGCTGCTCCCGCGCACTATCCCCTCACCTAGTTCAGCAACTGGCCCCTCTCGCGAACCACGCTGCCCGGACACGCCTCAAGCCCATCGCCGGTGTGATCTCGCGAGACATTTCCGCCTAGGATCGTCAATCGCCCCGCCGGACTGAGGCGGGGCGTTCGTGCGGAAGGGTTTTCCACAAGCAACTCCGCACGTCCCGCCCCAGTAGCTCAGTGGATAGAGCAGCCGCCTCCTAAGCGAAAGGTCGCGCGTTCGACTCGCGCCTGGGGCACAACTGAAGACGCGCAGGTCAGGACACCCGATCGGCTCGTGACCTGCGCATGTCCCCCACTGGTGCACGGGCAGATCGTCACCGTCGACGGCACCGCCGGCACCGTCACGACCCATCCGGCGGACTGACCATCCTCAATCGGAATCCGGTGGTGTCATGGGTGATACCATACGCACATGGCGATGACGCTACGGCTGTCCGATACCGAAGCTGACGCGCTGCGTCTGCGCGCCGAGCGCGAGTCCCGTTCGATGCAGGATGTCGCCCGGCAGGCGGTCCGCGAGTACATCGAGAACCACAGCCGCGCCGAGCTGCTCGACCGGGTCCTCGACGAGGAGCTGCCCCGGTATGCAGAGGCCTTGGAGCGACTCGGCCAGTGATCTACCTGACGCTGGCCGAGTTGCTGCACGTCGCCGAGCGAACTCTGGGCAGCGAGGCGGCCGTCAGGGATCACGGGTTGCTCCAGTCGGCGTTGGCGCGCCCACAGGCCTCGGCGTTCGCGGATGATGCGTATCCCAGTCTGGAGGAGAAGGCCGCCGCGCTGCTGCACTCGCTCGCACGCAACCACGCCCTGGTGGATGGGAACAAGCGATTGGCCCTGGCGGCCACCATCGCATTCCTCGGGATCAACGGCATGCGGCTCACCCTCACCAATGACGAGGCGTACGACCTGGTGGTGGCGGTAGCTGCAGGTCGCCTGGACGAGATCCCCGAGCTCGCGGACCAGATCAGGGACGGTAGCCGACCGCGATAGCCCTGGCGCCGGGTGCGGCGCGCCGCCCCTTCCAAGTCTCCGCAAGCCGATCGACTTCCGGGACGGAGACGCTCGGACTGCTTGACGAGGGCCCGATCTCACGGACTCGTATGCAAATCCGCTGTCAAACTCGCTGCGCTGGGGCACCCTTCCCGATCTGTGCTCCGCCGGCTCAGGGCTTGGCGGCCTTCAGCGCCGAGTGGAGCTCGTCCAGCTGCTCGGCTGGCAGGGCGGTGGAGGCGTACCAGAACCACTTCGGGGCGCTGCCCACGCGCCGGTAGTCATCGGCGAGGACCGGCACCAGCCAGTCGGGGGTGCTGCCGGTGCTGATCACGATCAACTCGGGGCGCTCGGTGCGCACGTACTCGGCGTACCCCTCGAGGCCGCCGGGCCATTCGTCCTCGACGTACTGGTCGAAGCCGAGGGCGAACAGCTGGTACGGCGTGGGGTTGCGGCGGCCGGCCAGCGCCAGGGCCTCGGGGGCGGCGACCGACAGCATCGAGGCGTCGGGCGTCGTGCGCAGCATCGCGTCGACCGAGGCCTGCTGGGCGACCAGGGTGTCGTCGCGCAGCGAGACCGCCTGCGCGCCGGCGGCAACCGTGAGCACGCACGCCAGCGCGACCGCAGGGGCCGGCGAGGTCCGTCGCTCGAGCAGGAGCCCCACGATGCCGATGCCGATGGCGGCGAAGGGCAGCACGACGAACATGTCGGGGGGGCCGTTCAGCGCGTACGTCGACCAGGCGGCCGCCGTGGCGCCGGCCAGGCCCACGACCAGGTAGTCGCGGTCGAGTCCGGCAATGCGAGCGACCTGCGGCACCAGCGCCAGCAGTGCGACGGCGAGTCCAACCAGCACGAGGTAGAGCGACCAGCCGTAGCCGTTGGTGAGGAACTGCCAGACGTAGAGCGGGTTCTTCAGCGGCGACGGCTGCGAGGTGTCGGTCAGGTTGACGAGGAGGAAGCCGTCGATCGCTCTCGAGAGACCGCCTTCGGACCAGAAGTACGCCGCGAACACCAGCGTCGTCACGAGGCCCGCGACACAGACCCGCAAGGCCGCGACCAGCGGCCGCGTCGCCTCGCGCCCGGACACGATGCCGACGACGCCGGCTACCAGGAGCGGCACGAAGGCCGGCTGCCAGGTCAAGGTCGCCAGCGCGGTCAGGCCCCCGAACGCCCACCAGCGCCGGGCGCGCGCCGCGACGAGGGCGGCCAGCAGGAAGACGAGCATCGCGGTCTTGTCCCGCGGCCCGCTACCGGCCAGCTCGGTGAACGTCTCGAAGCAGAGGAACGCCGCACAGGCCACCACTGCTGCGGTTCGCGACCCGAGCACGTCGCGCGCCACGACGTACAGCAGTCCCGCGCAGACTGCAGACAACACGAGGTAGAACGCCCGCGCGCCGTGGACGTCGGCCAACCCGACCGCGCGACCGAGCGCGATCCCGACCCCCGGCAGCATGTCCGCGAGCGGACCGACCCGGTTGAAGACGCCGGTGTAGGGCGGCTCTCCGTCGAGGAACCGCTGGCCGCCATAGACGAACAGGCCGAGGTCGCGGTTGAGGACGCCGTTCCAGCCGCCGACCGCGTAGACGACGCCCGCCACGATGGCCAGCACGGGACCGAGCGGGTCCCACGATCGCGCACGCATGACGCGGCGAAGTCTGGCAGACAACCCGGGGACGGTCCGCCTCAGCGGACCTCGAACCTCAGCCCGCCCGCCTGCACGCGAGCCATCAGGTTGGCGCCCATCGCCTGGGCGGTGGTGACCTGGCCGGCGACCTCCGGGTTGTCGTCGAAGGCCAGGCACAGCCCTGACTCGGCCAGCATCATCGCGGTCTCGGTGTAGCCCGGGTCGCCGCCGGAGACGCGCGTTCGCACGGTCTCGCCACCAGCCTCGCCCACGAAGTCCACGGAGAACCAGGACTTCTGACGGCGCTCCGGGTCGGGTCCGTCGCCGGCGGGGTACCACTTCATCAGCAGCTCGCGGGTGAGCTTGAGCTGGGAGGCCAGACCCAGCCCGGCCACCACGGCCGCGCCGCCCACGGCGTAGGGCAGCGTCTTGGTGCCGGCGTAGTGGGAGTAGCGGAACCTCGGACCGTACGTCGGCAGGGCCGCGCCGCTGCGCGCGACGATCGCGGGGTCCATGGTCGGCAGCGGCAGCAGCCAGTAGTTCAGCAGCTTGTCGCGGTGCGGCTTGCCGCCGACGGCTCGCGAGGACCGCCCGACAGGCTTGGGCTCGATGCGCCTGCGGGCCTGGGCTGCCGCGCGGATCTGGCGGGCCCTGGACATGCCCGTGAGGGCGGTCTCGAAGGTACCTCCCGACGGCAGCCCACCCGCGCGGACGACGCCGCGCATGTCGATCGGTACGTCGGCGGGCAGGTGCTCGACGGTGAACATCGCGCCGAGGTCGTGGGGGATCGAGTCGAAGCCGCAGCCGTGCACGAGGCGGGCCCCGGTCGAGACGGCGGTCGCGTGGTGGGCGACGTACATCGTGTCGACGAACTCGCCCTCCCCGGTGATGTCGCAGTAGTCGGTGCCGGCATCGGCGCACGCGCCGACGAGCGCCTCGCCGCGGCCGACGTAGGGCCCGACCGTGGTCAGCACCACGCGAGTGCGGGCGGCCAGGTCGGCGAGGGATGCGGGGTCGCCGCTGTCGGCAACGATCAGGTCGACGTCCGCCCCGATCTGGGCGCGCACCTTGTCCAGCTTCTCGATGCTGCGTCCGGCGAGCGCCCAGCGCAGGCCGTCCGGCCCGTTCTTCGTGAGGTACTCGGCCGTCAGGGCGCCGGTGAAACCGGTCGCGCCGAACAGCACGATGTCGAACTCGCGGGCCCCGGGTTGTTGGGTCTGGGGCTTGGCCGACTGCTTGCCTGGCATGTCCTCATCGTGGCACCCGCACCTGCCGGCGAGAACCGGGAGGTCCCGCTGCAAGCGGCCTCGAGCCACCGATGCCTGGGTAATCTCGAACCCATGTGCCGCAACATCCGACCGCTGAACAACTTCGAGCCGCCGGCCACCAAGGACGAGGTGTACGCCGCGGCGCTCCAGTTCGTGCGGAAGGTCAGCGGCACGACCAAGCCGTCGCAGGTCAACCAGGAGGCGTTCGACCACGCGGTCCACGAGATCGCCCACATCACCCGCCACCTCCTCGACGACCTGGTCACCACGGCGCCTCCCAAGAACCGCGAGATCGAGGCCGAGAAGGCCCGCGCGCGGGCCCGCTTGCGGTACGCAACATGACGATCGCCCTCGAGTCCACCTACGACGACGCGCTCGAGCTGCTGCGAGAGCGTCCCCTCGTCGTGCTCACGGGCGCCGGCCTCTCGACCGACTCCGGCATCCCCGACTACCGCGGGCCGGGATCGCCGTCGCGACAGCCGATGACCTACCAGGAGTTCGTCTCGGGACCAGCGGCACAGCAGCGCTACTGGGGGCGTA
This sequence comes from Nocardioides agariphilus, assembly GCF_015352445.1. Lineage (GTDB taxonomy): Bacteria > Actinomycetota > Actinomycetes > Propionibacteriales > Nocardioidaceae > Nocardioides > Nocardioides agariphilus. The sequence goes on along the minus strand of NZ_JADKPO010000002.1, from coordinate 73,096 downwards.
GCCACCTCGGCTGGTCGCGGATGCGAGGCGCCACGCCCAATGCGGGGCACCACGCCCTCGCGCAGCTGGACCCCACCTTGCTGATCACCCAGAACGTCGACGGCCTCCACGAGCGGGCCGGCTCGCGCTCACTGGTCGCACTCCACGGGCGGATCTCGGAGGTGATCTGCCTGTCGTGCCGAGCGGTGACCCCGCGCGCGGCGCTGCAGTCACGGATGTCGGAGCTCAACCCGGGCTGGGTCGCTCGCCACTCGTCGGCCGCGACGCGGCCCGACGGCGACGTCGATCTCGAGGACACCACCGACTTCGTGGTGCCGGCCTGCTCCGACTGCGGCGGGGTACTCAAGCCGGACGTGGTCTTCTTCGGCGAGAACGTCCCGGCTGCGCGAGTCCAGCGCTGCTACGACGCCGTGGACGCCCTGGGATCCTCGGGTGCCCTGCTCGCCGTCGGTACCTCGCTCATGGTGATGAGCGGCTTCCGGTTCGTGCGCCGAGCCGCCCGCGCCGGCACTCCCGTGGTCGTCGTCAACCGGGGAGCTACGCGCGGCGACGAGCTGGCGACGTACAAGCTCGAGGCCGGCTGTTCGGAGTTCCTGGCAGCACTGGTGGGTTGAGGTCAGGCTGTCTTGTCGCGGGTCAGGGGAAGCTTCACCTGACATCCGGCGGTTTCCCCGGATGTCAGTTGAAACCAACCACCAGCCCTCACCCGGCCATCCCGACGAAGATGTGGGAGGCGGCGTCCAGGTCGATCTCGGCGGCTTCGCCGCCGGAGCCCACGAGCACGCCCTGGTCGGTGCCGGAGACGCCGACGATCTTGTCGGGGACGGCGCCGATGCGGCGCAGGGTGGACATCAGGGTCTCGTCCTTCTGGAGCTCCTCGGAGATCCGGCGGACCCGGACCGAGGCGGTGTCGCCGACTCGGGTGGTGACGTCGGCCAGCGAGACCATGCCATCCATGAACTCGTCGGCCTGAGCGGCCTCGCCGAGCTCGTCGAGGCCGGGGATGGGGTTGCCGTACGGCGACTCGGTGGGGTGGCCGAGCAGCTCGACGAGCCGACGCTCGACGGTCTCGGACATCACGTGCTCCCAGCGGCACGCCTCGGCGTGGACGAGCTCCCAGTCGAGCCCGATCACGTCGGTCAGCAGGCGCTCGGCGAGGCGGTGCTTGCGCATCACGCGGGTGGCCAGGCGCGTGCCTTCGGCGGTCAGCTCGAGGTGGCGGTCGCCCTCGACGGTCACCAGACCGTCGCGCTCCATGCGGGCGACGGTCTGGGAGACGGTGGGCCCGCTCTGGTGCAGGCGCTCGGCGATCCGGGCACGCAGCGGGACGATGCCTTCCTCGACGAGCTCATAGATCGTCCGGAGGTACATCTCGGTGGTGTCGATCAGGTCGCTCACTTGGCCATTCTGTCCTATGGGGGTGGCCGCTGGCAGAGTGGAGGAATGCCAGCAGTCATGTGGTTCCGGCGCGACCTGCGCCTCTCGGACAACCCGGCACTGCTCGAGGCGGCGGCCCGAGACGGCGAGGTGCTGCCCCTGTTCGTCGTCGATCCGGCGCTGTGGGGACCCAGCGGCCCGTCGCGCCGCCGCTACCTCGCCCAGTCGCTGCGCGACCTCGACTCGCGCATCGGCCTGACCATCCGCACCGGCGACCCGGTGGCCGAGGTGGTCCGCGCGGCCAGCGAGGTCGGGGCCGACCAGGTCCACGTCGCGGCCGACTACGGCCCCTACGGAGCTGCTCGCGACGAGCGCGTCGACGCAGCCCTGGCAGGACACGACATCGAGCTGGTCCGCACGGGATCGGCATACGCCGTGGCGCCGGGCCGGGTGACCAAGGACGACGGCATGCCCTACCAGGTCTACACGCCCTACTACCGGGCCTGGGCCGCGCACGGCTGGCGGGATCCGGCCGCGGACCTCGGCGCGGTCAGCTGGCTGGTGGCCGAGTCCGACGGCGTGCCCGATGTCGTGCTGCCCGACGGGCTGGCGCTCCCCGAGGCCGGCGAGGCCGCAGCCCAGCGGCGCTGGCACGACTACCGACGCACCAGGCTCGAGGACTACGACCGCCAGCGCGACCGGCCCGACCTCGACGCGACCTCCCACATGTCGGTCCACCTCAAGTGGGGCGAGATCCACCCCCGCACCATGCTGGCCGACCTGCGCGAGCACACCGGCCAGGGCGCCCAGACCTACCGCAAGGAGCTGGCCTGGAGGGAGTTCTACGCCGACGTGCTCTTCCACCGTCCCGAGTCGGCCCGCGACTACCTCAAGCCGGAGTTCGCCCGCATGGACTACGACGTGCCCGGCGAGCAGCTCGAGGCCTGGCGCCAGGGTCGCACCGGCTACCCGATCGTCGACGCCGGCATGCGACAGCTGCGGGCCACGGGGTGGATGCACAACCGGGTGCGGATGATCGTCGCGTCCTTCCTGGTCAAGGACCTTCACGTCGAGTGGCAGCACGGTGCTCGCCACTTCCTCCACTGGCTGGTCGACGGCGACCTCGCCTCCAACCAGCACGGCTGGCAGTGGACCGCCGGCTGCGGCACCGATGCCGCTCCCTACTTCCGGATCTTCAACCCCGTGACCCAGGGCAAGAGGTTCGACCCTCAGGGCGACTACATCCGCACCTGGGTTCCCGAGCTGCGTGACGCCGAGGACCCCCACCAGCCGGTCGACCCGATCGTCGACCACGCCGAGGAGCGCGTCGAGGCGCTCGAGCGCTACCAGAGGATCAAGAGATGACCGATCTGCTCGTGCCCGCCCGGTTCTGCGGACCACCGGTCTCCGGCAACGGCGGTTGGACCTGTGGCGCGATGGCGCAGCTGGTCCACGGCCATCCCGCGGATCACGCCCGGGCGTGGCCCGCCATCACCGTGACCCTGCGTCGCCCGCCCCCGCTCGACACCCCCGTCCCCACCTCAGAGGCCGACGGCGTGCTCACGGCCGCAGACGACGACGGTGTGGTCGCGACCGCCGAGGTCGCCGACACTCCGGTCACCGATGTCGACGCGGTCAGCGCCGTAACCGCCAAGGCGGCGCAGGCGCGGTACTCCGGCTGGGCCAGCCACCCGTTCACCTCCTGCTTCACCTGTGGCCCCGACCGCGCGGAGGGCGACGGGCTGCGGATCTTCCCCGGCCCGGTCGAGGAGGATCGGGTGGCCGCCACGTGGACGCCCCACCCGAGCACGGCGGAGGACTGGCACACCTACGACGACGACCACCGCCGCGCCTCGCTTCCCGTCACCTGGGCAGCGCTGGACTGCCCAGGCGGCTGGGCGGCCGACCTCGCCGACAACCCCGCCGTGCTGGGCCGGATGACGGCGCGGGTCGACACCCTCCCGCTCGTCGGCGAGGAGCACGTGGTGGTCGGCCAGCTGCGTGGGCGCGAGGGCCGCAAGCTGTTCACCGCCGCGACGCTCTACGACTCCGACGGCCGGGTGGTGGCGACCACCGAGCACACCTGGATCACCGTCGACCCGGCGACCTTTCGGTGAGGACGAGCACGGCGCCCTGGTGGCGCGACGCCGTGGTCTACCAGGTCTACGTCCGCTCCTTCGCCGACGCCAACGGCGACGGGCTCGGTGACCTGCCCGGCATCACCAAGCGGCTTCCCTACCTGCGCGACCTCGGCGTCGACGCGCTCTGGATCACGCCGTTCTACCCCAGCCCGCAGCACGACGCCGGCTACGACGTCTCCGACTACCTCGACGTCGACCCGCGGTTCGGCACGCTCGCCGACGCCGACGCGCTCCTCACCCGCGCCCATCAGCTCGGCCTCAGGGTCGTGGTCGACCTGGTGCCCAACCACACCTCCGACCAACACGAGTGGTTCCAGCAGGCCCTCGCCGCCGGGCCCGGCAGCCCCGAGCGCGACCGGTTCCTGTTCCGCAAGGGCAGGGGCCGCGGCCGCACGCAGCCGCCCAACAACTGGACCTCGGTGTTCGGCGGGATCGCCTGGGAGAAGCTCCCCGAGGGCCCCGATGGGTCGACAGAGTGGTACCTCCACCTGTTCGACCGCACGCAGCCCGACCTCAACTGGCGCAACCCCGAGGTGCGCGCGATGTTCGCCGACGTGCTCCGGTTCTGGCTCGACCGCGGCGTCGACGGGTTCCGGGTCGACGTGGCCCACGGGCTGTTCAAGGACAAGGCGCTCCGCGACCAGCGCTCGGCCCACCCGAGCTCGCAGCACGTCGAGTCGATGCTCGAGACCGACACCAAGGACGAGCCGATGTGGGACCAGCCAGAGGTCCACGACCTCTACCGCGAGTGGCGACGCCTGCTCGACTCCTACGACGGCGACCGGATGGCCGTGGCCGAGGCCTGGACCCAGACGCCGGCGCGCACGGCAGCGTTCGTGAGGCCCGATGAGCTGCAGCAGGCCTTCAACTTCGCCTGGCTGCTGGCGAAGTGGGACGCCGGCGACCTGGCCGACTGCATCCGCCGCACGTTCGCCACGCTCGACCCGGTCGGGGCCAGCCCCACCTGGGTGCTGTCCAACCACGACGTGGTCCGCCACGCCACGAGATACGGCGGCGGCAAGGTCGGTGTCGCCCGTGCCCGAGCCGCGACGCTGGCGATGCTCGCCCTGCCCGGCTCGGCCTACCTCTACCAGGGCGAGGAGCTCGGGCTCGAGAGCGTGGACGTGCCCGAGGAGCTGCGGCAGGACCCGGCCTGGTTCCGCACCGGCAAGGTGTGGCGCGACCACTGCCGCGTGCCCATGCCGTGGAGCGGAGCCAGGCCGCCCTTCGGGTTCGGCGGCCGCAAACAGCCCTGGCTGCCGATGCCGAGCGAGTGGGCGGCTCTCACGGTGCAGGCGCAGACCGGCAAGCGGGGCTCGACGCTCGAGCTCTACCGCAAGGCGCTGAAGGTCCGCCGCACCTTCGCCACCTCGGCCCCGCGCGAGGTCGAGATCCTCGACCGGGCCAGGTCCGTGCTGGCCTTTCGTCGCGGCCCGGTCACCGTCGTCCTCAACGCCGGCAAGCGGCCGGTCGCACTGCCGAAGGGCAAGGTACTCGTCAACAGCGGCCGCCTCGCTGACGGCAAGCTGCCGCCAGACACGGCGGTGTGGATCGGGTAGCTGCCCTCAGCCGTCGAGGGCGCGGTTGTAGCGCCCCAGCGTCTCGACGAACCCGGTCAGCTCGGCCTCCGACCAGTCACCCAGGCGCTCGTCGAGCCACTTGCGACGGTGCCGGGCCACGTCGGTCAGGCGGGTCCGCCCCTCCTCGCTGACCGACACGAGCAGCGCGCGGCCGTCCTCGGGGTCGGCGACCCTGGCGAGCAGGCCGAGCTCGGTCAGGTGCGCGACCTGGCGGCTCACCGCACCCTTGTCGATGTCGAACTGCTCGGCGATCTCGGAGGCACGCAGCGGCCCCTGCTCGGCGACGTAGGCGAGCATCAGGTACGACGAGGGCATCAGGTCGGGGTGCACCGCACGGGCCCGCAGGCCGATGACGCGGCGTACGCGCCGGATCAGCACCCCGACCTCGTGCTCGAGATCGCCGAGGGTGTCGGCACGACGAGCGGTCATCGGTGAGCCGCCCCGCTCACTGCCTCGGGTGCGATCTCCTCGGCCAGGTCGATCGTCGTGCGCAGCGGCACCTCGCGGATGAACAGCACGCACACGAACGCTGCCACAGCGAACGGCAACGCGACCAGGAACAGGTGCCCCGTGGCCTCACCGAAGGCCTGCTCGACCAGGGCGCGGACGCCGGCCGGCAAGGTGTCGAGATCGGGGATCGAGTGGCTCTGGTGGCCGCCGTCCAGGGAGGAGAGCTTGGCCGCGACCTGGCTGCTGAGCACCGCACCGAGCGCGGAGACGCCGATCGAGCCGCCCAGGCTGCGGAAGAACGCCACCACGGAGCTGGCTGCACCGAGGTCGGCCTGGGTGGTGTTGTTCTGGACCGCGAGCACGAGGTTCTGCATGGTTGCGCCGAGTCCGATGCCCAGCACCGCCATGTAGACGTCGATGTGCCACAAGGTGGTCGCCTCGTCGACGGTCGCGAGCATCGCCAGGCCGGCGATGACCACGACCATGCCGCCGACCAAGAACCGCTTCCACGTCCCGGTCTGGCTGATGATCCGCCCGGTCACCATGCTGGACAGCGCCAGGCCCAGCACCATCGGCATGGACATCAGGCCGGCCTCGGTGGGGCTCATGCCCCGCGAGAGCTGGAAGTACTGGCTGAGGTAGACCGTCGACCCGAACATCGCCACGCCGATCAGGACCGAGGCGCCCGTCGCCAGGCTCGTCGTGCGGTCGCGGAAGAGCCGCATCGGGATCACGGGCTCGACCGCGACCCTCATCTCCACCCAGATCGCGGCCGCGATCACGGCCAGGCCGGCCAGCACCAGAGCGGCGCTGGTGCCCGAGATCCAGGGGAAGTCGTTGCCGGCCAGCGAGACCCAGACGAGCAGCATGCTCACGCCACCCACGATCAGCGTCGCGCCCAGGTAGTCGATGTGGACCTCACGGCGCACGACGGGCAGGTGCAGCGTCTTCTGCAGCAGCGCGAAGGCGGCCACCGCGACGGGCAGACCGACGAAGAAGCACCAGCGCCAGCCCAGTCCGGGGGTGTCGACGATGACGCCGCCGATCAGCGGGCCCATCACCGTCGCCAGTGCGAAGGTCGCGCCGATGTAGCCGGAGTAGCGCCCGCGCTCGCGCGGGGTGACCATGCTCGCGATGACCACCTGCACGAGAGCGGTCAGGCCGCCGACGCCGAGGCCCTGGAAGGCGCGCGCGCCGATCAGCACCTCCATGTTGGGTGCGAAGCCGGCGAGCAGGGAGCCGGCCGAGAAGATGACCAGAGCGCTCTGCACGAGCACCTTCTTGCTGAACAGGTCGGCCAGCTTGCCCCAGATCGGGGTCGTGGCCGTCATCGTCAGCAGCGTTGCCACGACGACCCAGGTGTAGCCCGTCTGGCTGCCGTGGAGATCGGTGACGATCGCCGGCAGGGCGTTGGACACGACGGTGCTGGACAGCATCGCGACGAACATCGCGAGCAGCAGGCCGGAGAGCGCCTCGAGCACCTCGCGGTGGCTCATCTGGCCGGCGGTCTCCGCGGGGGCCGGGCCCTGCTGACCCTGCTGACGGGGGGTGGCGGTGGAGGACAAGTCAGAACCTTCGATTCGCGGGTGGCGTAGTTGGTTGACCCTAGCAACAGTTGCCATCCGCAACTAATTCCCCTGCCCCCGACACGCAGACGACCCGCAGGTGTGGCGCCCCTTACGGGGCTCCCCTCCGGCCGGACGTGGGCCGGATCACCTGCGGGTCGGGTGTCTGCGTTGGAATTGCCAGCAGTACTACGGAGTACGGGACTGGCCGGTTGCTGCTAGACCGCAGCCACCTCACGCGTCCTGAAAGTATTCAACTCTGGACCACCTCCTTTCCCGTGTGCGAAAACGGTAGCCGTCCGCGCAAGCACACCTCAACCGCTTTGCGCCCGTGTCGTCCGCAACCTCAGCCGACGGCCTCGGGCACTGCGGCGGTGAACTGCGCCTGGTACAGCCGGGCGTAGGCCCCGTCGGCCGCCAGCAGGGAGTCGTGGGTGCCCTGCTCGACGATGGCGCCGTCCTCCATGACCAGGATCAGGTCGGCGTCGCGGATCGTCGAGAGCCGGTGCGCGATCACGAACGAGGTGCGGTCGGTGCGCAGGGCGGCCATCGCGTGCTGGAGCAGCAGCTCGGTGCGGGTGTCGACCGACGAGGTCGCCTCGTCGAGGATCAGCAGGTCCGGGTCGGAGAGGAAGGCCCGGGCGATCGTGACGAGCTGGCGCTCGCCGGCCGACAGGTTGGAGCCCTCCTCGTCGACGAGCGTGTCGTAGCCCTCGGGCAGCGAGTGCACGAACCGGTCCACGAACGTCGCCCTCGCCGCCTCGACGATCTGCTCGTCGGTGGCGTCGGGGTTGCCGTAGGCGATGTTGTCGCGGATCGTCCCGGCGAACAGCCAGGTGTCCTGGAGCACCATGCCGACCTCGCTGCGCAGCTCGCCGCGCGGCACCGATGCGATGTCGACGCCGTCGAGGGTGATCCGGCCCGAGTCCACCTCGTAGAAGCGCATCACCAGGTTGACCAGCGTGGTCTTCCCGGCGCCGGTCGGGCCGACGATCGCGACCGTCTGCCCAGGGGCGGCGACGAGCGAAAGGTCGGAGATCAGCGGCTTGTCGGGGTCGTAGGAGAACGACACGTTCTCGAACCGGACCTCGCCGTGCCGCTCGACCTCGGGCACCAGCGCACCGTCGAGCTCGGCCGACTGCTCGTCGGCGTCGAGCAGCTCGAAGACCCGCTCGGCCGAGGCGACGCCCGACTGCAGCAGGTTGGTCATCGAGGCCACCTGGGTCAGCGGTTGGGTGAACTGGCGGGAGTACTGGATGAAGGCCTGCACGTCGCCGAGCGTGATCGACCCGTTGGCGACCTTGATCGCTCCGAGCACCGCGATCACCACGTAGTTGAGGTTCCCGATGAACATCATCGTCGGCATGATCAGCCCGCTGACGAACTGCGCCCCGAACGACGCCTCGTAGAGCTTGTCGTTCTCCTCTGCGAAGGTCCGCTCGACCTCCTCCTGCCGGCCGAAGACCTTGACCAGCGCATGGCCCGAGAAGGTCTCCTCGATGTGCGCGTTGAGCTTGCCGGTGCGACGCCACTGGTCGATGAACATGCCCTGGCTGCGCTTCATCACCGCACCCGTCACGACCATCGTCACCGGCACGGTGACCAGCGCGACCAGCGCGAGCTGCCAGGAGATCGAGAACATCATCGCCACCACGAACACGACCGTGAGCAGCGAGGTCATCAGCTGGCTCATCGTCTGCTGCAGCGACTGGCTGATGTTGTCGATGTCGTTGGTGACGCGGCTGAGCAGCTCACCGCGCGGCTGCTTGTCGAAGTAGCTCAGCGGCAGGGCATTGACCTTGTCCTCGACGTCGGAGCGCATCCGGCGCACGGTGCCTTGCACGACGTCGTTGAGGAGGTAGCCCTGCACCCATGCGAGCAGCGACCCCACGACGTACACGCCCAGCACGAGCAGCAGCACGTTGCGTACTGCCGTGAAGTCGACGCCTGCGCCGGGCACGAGATCGTGCATGTTGGCGATCAGGTCGGCCTGACGGACCTCGCCCCTCTCGCGGAGCGCCTCGACCGCCTGCTCCTGGGTGACACCCTCGGGGATCTTCTTGCCCAGGATGCCGGCGAAGATCAGGTCGGTCGCACGTCCCAGGATCCGCGGGCCGACCGACATCAGCGCGACGCTGAGGACCGCCAGCACCACCACGGCGATCGCCTTGGACCGCTCCGGTGCCATCCGGCGTACGAGTCGCTTGGCCGAGGGCAGGAAGGTGTTGGCCTTCTGCCCGACCATGCCGCCGCCCATCGGGCCGCGACCGGGCCCGGGACCTTGGGTGATCCGCTCGGTCTCCTTGAGCGTCGTGGTTGGTTGAGGAGGGCGCGCAGCGCCCGTCTCGAATCCCGGTGAGTCTTTCGAGGGCCGCTGGCTCATGCCGCCTCCTCCGCGCTCAGCTGGGACGCGACGATCTCCCGGTAGGTCGCCGAGGTCTCGAGCAGCTCGTGATGGGTGCCGCGGCCGATGATGGCGCCGTCCTCGAGCACGAGGATCAGGTCGGCGTCGCGGATCGTGGAGACCCGCTGGGCGACGATGAGCACCGTCGCGTCACGTGTCACCGGGCGCAGCGCGGCGCGCAGCCTGGCGTCGGTCGCCAGGTCGAGCGCCGAGAACGAGTCGTCGAACAGGTAGATATCCGGCTGCTTGACCACCGCTCTGGCGATCGCCAGTCGCTGCCGCTGCCCACCGCTGACGTTGGTGCCCCCCTGGGCGATGACCGCGTCGAGACCCCCTGACCCGCCTGCCATCTCGCGGACGAAGTCGGCCGCCTGGGCGATCTCGAGCGCCGCCCACAGCTCGTCCTCGGTGGCGTCGGGCTTGCCGTGCAGGAGGTTCGAGCGCACCGTGCCGGAGAACAGGTAGGCACGCTGGGGCACCAGCCCGATCACCGACCAGAGCCGCTCGGGCGCGAGACGGCGTACGTCGACGCCGCCGACCCGCAGCTGGCCACCGGTCACGTCGAACAGCCGTGGGACCAGGTTGACCAGCGTGCTCTTGCCGGCGCCGGTGGACCCGATCACCGCCACGGTCTGCCCGGGCTCGGCGCGGAACGTGACCTCGCGCAGCACCGGCTCGTCGGCGCCGGGGTAGGTCAGCTCGACGCCGTCGAGCTCGAGGGTGCCGCGCAGCGGAAGGTCGGTGACGGGATCGGCCGGAGAGGGTACGGACGTCTCGGTGTCGAGCACCTCCTGCACCCGGTCGGCACAGACAGCCGCGCGCGGCAGCATCATCATCATGAAGGTGCCCATCATCACGGCCATCACGATCTGCATCAGGTAGGCCAGGTAGGCCGTCAGCGCCCCGACCTGCATGGCGCCGGAGTCGACCCGGTGGCCGCCGAACCAGAGCACCGCGACCGAGGCGATGTTGGCGACCAGCATGACCGTCGGGAACATCGCAGCCAGGTAGCGGCCGGCGCGAGTGGCCACGTCGGTCAGCTCCTGGTTGGCCTCGGCGAACCTCTCGGTCTCGCGCTCCTCCCGCACGAACGCGCGCACCACGCGGACACCGGAGATCTGCTCGCGCAGCAGGCGGTTCACCTCGTCGATCCGGGTCTGCATCATCCGGAAGCTGGGCACCATCCGCGTGATGATCAGGCCCATCGCGCCGGCCAGCACGGGCACGGTCACCACGATCAGCCAGGAGAGCCCGACGTCGACGTGCATCGCCATCACGATGCCGCCGACCATCATGATCGGCGCCATCACCATCAGCGTGCACGACATCAGCACGAGCATCTGCACCTGCTGCACGTCGTTGGTCTCGCGGGTGATCAGGCTCGGCGCCCCGAAGTCCTGCACCTCGCGCTGCGAGAAGGACCCCACCCGGTGGAAGATCGCGGCCCGGACGTCGCGGCCGAAGCCCATCGCCGACCGGGCACCGAACCACACCGCGCCCACCGAGCAGACCACCTGCACGAGCGCGACGACCAGCATCACGGCGCCGGTGCGCACGATGTAGCCGGTGTCGCCGGTGATCACGCCCTTGTCGATGATGTCGGCGTTGAGCTTGGGCAGGTACAGCGCGCCGAGCGTGCCGACGAACTGCAGCAGCACCACCACCGTCAACGCCAACTTGTAGGGCGCGAGGTAGGTGCGAGCGAGCTGGATGAGCATCAGTGCTTCTCCCCTTGCTGGTTCCCTTGCCGGTTCTCTTGCCGGTTCTCTTGCCGGTTCTCTTGCCGGTTCTCTTGCCGGTTCTCTTGCCGGTTCTCTTACTGGTTCTCTTACTGGTTCTCTTACTGGTTCTCTTACTGGTTCTCTTACTGGGGCAGGTTCACGGCAGGACTCCGTGGAGGACGAGGTCGGCGATCTCCTCGGGCGTGAGCGCCGGCGACAGTCCGAGCTCGGGACGCGCCGCGCCGAAGGTCAGGCTGCGCAACGCCAGCGCCGCCGTCTCCGGCGTGACGGCCAGCCCTTCGGCGTACGGCTCGAACAGGCGCGTGAGTCTCTCGTGGAGGTCGCGTTGCGCCTTGAGCATGAACTCCGGAGGGCCGATCGGCGCCTGCTTGCTCTTCGAGTGGTGGGCCTCGTGGAACTTCGCGGCGAGGTAGGGGCGACAGGCGCTCATCACCGCCATCGTCAGGCGCATCCGCTCGAGGATCCGCGTCGCCGCGATGACGATGCGATCGCGCAGCTCGTCGGCCTCGGCGAGGGCCTCCTCGAACGCCTCCTGCCCCCCAGCCGGATTGATAGCCTCCTCGGCCGCGGCGAACAGCAGCGTCGCCTTGTCGGGGAAGACCCGGAAGATCGTGCCCTCCGCGATCCCTGCGGCCCGGGCGATCTCCTTGGTGGTGATGTCGCCGCCCTTGTCCACCAGAAGCGGGATCAGCGCATCGAGGATCGCCTTGCGCCGATCCTCCGGTGCCATCGCACTCGCCCGCGGACTCACGGCGTCGATGTTAAGTGAGTGAGCACTCACTCACAAGCGGATTCCGAGTTATGGTGCCAGCCGCTCGATGCGCCAGCCCTCGTCCGCACGGCGGTAGACCAGCCGGTCGTGCATCCGCCCCGGTCTTCCTTGCCAGAACTCCACGACCTCGGGACGCACCCGGTAGCCGCCCCACTCCTCCGGGACGGGTACGTCGTCGGGGTAGGCCGCCTCGGCCTCGGCGTACGCCTCGTCGAGCTGGGCCCGGGAGGCGACCACGCGGGACTGGTGCGAGGCATGCGCTCCCAGGCGGGAGCCTCGCGGCCGGGAGGCGAAGTAGGCCTCGACGTCGCTGCGTGGCAGGTGACTCGCCGTGCCCTCGACGCGGACCTGGCGCTCGAGCGGGTGCCAGGGGAACAGCAGTGCACACCGGGGCTCGGCCGCGAGCTCCTCGCCCTTGCGCGATCCCTGGTTGGTGAAGAACACGAAGCCGTCGTCGGAGACGCCCTTGAGGAGCACCATCCGCGACGACGGCTGGCCGCCACCGTGAGGGTCGGCGGACACCGTCGAGACGACCATGGCGTTGGGCTCGTGCACACCCGCGGCTCCGGCCTCCTCGAACCACCGGCCGAACATCGCGATCGGGTCGTCGGCCAGCTCCGCCTCGCTCAGACCGTGGTCGGCGTACTCGCGGCGCAGGCCTGCGATGTCCTCTCCTGCGACGTCGTCTCCTGCCATGGCATCGACTCTAGGCACTCCTGGGTCAGAGCAGCGTCTGGTACTGCGGCTCGCGGGACATCACCCGGTAGCTGAGGCGTTCGTTGACGGCGACCATGTGCGCGTTGGACTCGGCGTTGAAGGTGTCGACCTGCTCGAGCTGCGGCTCGACCTCGGCCAGCCAGCGCATCATGTCGGCCTTGAGCAGCTGGCCGAGACGGTGACCGCGATGCGCGCCGACCACCGACGTGTCGTGCTGGTGGCCCTCGGTCGGCGCCTCGCCGTCGACCGTCACCACGCTCAACCCGGCGATCTCCCCGGTCGCGACGTGGCGGGCGATGATGCGGTAGACCCGGAAGCCCAGCAGCAGCTGAGTGCGCTCGTAGGCGCGGACCCTTTCGGGCGAGAACACCTCGTCCTCGACGTCGATGTCGTCGAGCGGGGCGTCGTTGATCGCGGCGGTCGCCTCGGCCAGCTCGGGCAGCAGCTCCTCGGGACTGGGGACGACGATCCGCTCCAGCGCGTACCCGTCGGCGTGCGCCCGCGCCTCGTCGTACAGCCTGTCGGCGAGTCCGGGCTCGAGCTCCTGGAGGAGCTGGCGGCGACACACCGCCACCGACTTGACCTTCTCCCCGAGGGAGGCGGCGAACCCTTCGGTCTGCGGGCCCTCCCAGCCGTACCAGCCCATCTTCGTGCGCCCGACGGCCTTCGACTGCTCGCCGAGCAGCCGCATGGCCTCGGTGCCGTGACCGCGGCGCCGGTGGTCGGGGTGGACGACGATCTCGACGAAGGAGGCGTCGAGGTTGTCGTACTCGGTGGTGTGCAGCGCCGCGCAGCCGACAGCGGTCCCGTCGTCGCGCAGGAGCAGGAAGTGCCGGCCCGGCTCACCGTCCCAGCCGTGCTGCATCAGCAGCCGTTGGCGGCCCAGGGAGGTGCTCGGCCACCACGGCGCGTCGACCAGCCGCGCCGCCTCCTCGATCTCGACGTACGTCTCGATCCCGGCCCCTTCGTCGAGGCTCAGCTCCTTCAGCTCCACGATCGACCAGCGTGGTCGGAGGGCGGCGATGACGCGAGCGATTAACGCAGGCAGAATGCGCGACATGGCCGACAACCCTGGCGGGGCCGACGTGACCGTCCACGAAGGTCTCGAGGGCGTGGTCGCCTTCGCGACCGAGATCGCCGAGCCCGACAAGGAGGGCTCGGCCCTGCGCTACCGCGGCGTCGACATCGAAGAGCTCGTCGGACGAGTGCCGTTCGAGAAGATCTGGGGGCTGCTCATCGACGGCTCCTACGAGCCTGGACTGCCACCGGCCGAGCCCTACAACATCCCGATCCACACCGGCGATGTGCGCGCCGACGTGCAGGCCGGCGTGGCGATGCTGGCGCCGATGCTCGGGATGAGGCAGACCTACGACATCTCCGACGAGCAGGCCCGACTCGACCTCTCGCGGGTCGCGGTGATGGTGCTCTCCTACGCCGCCCAGGCCGCGCGCGGGCTGGGACTGCCCATCGTGTCGCAGCGCGAGGTCGACCAGGGTCACACCCTGGCCGAGCGCTTCCTGATCCGGTGGAAGGGCGAGCCGGATCCCAAGCACGTCAAGGCGATCGACGCCTACTGGAGCTCGGCGGCCGAACACGGCATGAACGCCTCCACGTTCACCGCCCGCGTGATCACCTCGACGGGCGCCGATGTCGCGGCTGCCTTCTCCGGGGCCATCGGCGCGATGAGCGGCCCGCTCCACGGAGGCGCGCCGTCTCGGGTGCTGCACATGATCGAGGAGGTCGAGAAGCGCGACGGCGACGCCGTGTCCTACGTCAAGGAGCTCCTCGACAGGGGCGAACGGCTGATGGGCTTCGGACACCGCGTCTACCGCGCCGAGGACCCGCGGGCACGCGTGCTGCGGCGGACCGCGAAGGAGCTGGGCGCACCGCGCTACGCCGTCGCCGAGGCGCTCGAGCAAGCTGCGCTGGCCGAGCTGCGCGAGCGCCGGCCCGACCGGGTGCTGGAGACCAACGTGGAGTTCTGGGCCGCGATCGTCCTGGACTTCGCGGAGGTACCGGCCAACATGTTCACCTCGATGTTCACCTGTGCGCGCACCGGCGGGTGGTCGGCGCACATCCTCGAGCAGAAGCGCACCGGCCGGCTGATCCGGCCCTCGGCGGTCTACGTCGGACCGGCATCGCGCCCGGCGGATTCCGTCGAGGGCTGGAACCCCGACTGGAACACCATCAGGGCGTGAGGCCCACCCTCGCCACCACCCGGCTGCGGCTGGAGCCGTTGACGGCCGACCATGCCGAGGACCTGGTCGCCCTCGACGGCGACGCCGAGGTGATGCAGTACCTCACGGGTCGTGCCCGCACCCGCCAGGAGGTCCTCGACGAATGGCTGCCGGTGCTGACCCGCGAGACCGGCCCCGGCGGCGTATTGGGGTACTGGGCGGGCAGCCGGGACGACGACACCTTCGTCGGCTGGTGGGCGCTGAACCCGTCGCCGGACGACGAGCACCAAGCCGAGCTGGGCTACCGGCTGCGGAGGGCGTCGTGGGGGCAGGGACTGGCGAGCGAGGGAGCGCTGGCACTGCTGGCACACGGGTTCGAGCGCGGTGGGCTGAATCGGATCTGGGCCCAGACGATGGCGGTCAACACGGCCTCTCGCGGCGTGATGACCCGGATCGGGATGAGCCCGGCCCGCACCTGGGTCGGCGAGTGGAACCAGCCGTTGCCCGGCTGGGAGCAGGGCGAGGTCGAGTACGAGATCACGCGGCAGCAGTGGCTCGAGAGGCGCTAGCACGTCAATTCGTTGACTAGACCGGCATAACCGCAGCTGTTCCCGTCTCGTTGATGGCCTGTTCTGTTGTTACACGACCGGGAAAGGGCTATCCCATGAGTGCTGTTCGCGCCACCCCCCTCCAGCGGCCCCGCCGCCACACCCTCTCGCGACTCGTGGCCATCGCTGCCGTTGCGGCGATGTCGACGTCCGTGGTCGCCATCGGCCAGGCGCCGGCGGCGCACGCCAGCAAGCGCACCACGGCCTACAGCTACACGGCCTTCTCCTACGGCACCAAGGTCATGGCCGCCGCCGGTGAGCTGCGCTCGGGCCGTACGGCGCCCAGCTGGGTCGGCTGCACCCGCCAGGCCGGCCAGACCAGGACCAACGAGGTGCTCGGCGTCGACGCACCCAACAACAACCCGTTGATCGGCCTCGGTGCGATCACCAGCCGGAGCACGACGTTCAAGCGCGTCAAACAGGGCATCGCCGGCGGCACGACCAGCACCTCGCGGATCGCGTCGGTCCGCCTCGGCAACCAGGACCAGCAGGTGCCCTCGCCGCGTCTGACCATCACCGGGCTGACCACCACCGCCACGGCGTGGGCCACCAACGACGGCAGGCTGCACGCCTCCACCGACTCCCAGCTCGTGGACATCGCCCTGGTGATGCCTGCGACCGGCACGCCACTGGACGACGGCCTGTCGGACCTGCTCGACCTCGTCAACAAGCAGGTCGCGCCGACGTTCGACCAGCTGCTCGCCCTGCTCAAGCAGAACGGCGGAGCCATCGACATCCCGGGCCTGGGCAAGCTCCAGCTCGGCTACTCGCGCACCAACGTGGGCGCCCACCAGGCGGCCGCCGTGGCCCTCTCGCTGCAGGTCACGCTCTACGGGGTCGACGGCAGGCCGGGCGGGGCAGACGACTCGACCCTCAAGATCGGCCGTAGCTTCGCCCGGGTCCGCGACAACTCGATCCAGCCTCCCGTGATGCGCGGCGGCGGCTGGGCAGCCGAGGCCGACCTGGTCGGCGGGACGGCCCGGATCGGCGACATCGTGCCGCAGCTGCTGCCGTGCCAGGGCACCGACGGCCAGACCCGGACCACATCGCTGGCCTCCGCGTCGATCCCGGGGGTGGAGATCGCCGGGCTGCAGGCCAGGGCCAACGGGCGGGTGGCCAGCAAGGGCCAGGTGCGCGTGTGGACCGAGGGCAAGGTCGCCCACGTCGCTCTCGGTTCCGGCAACATGGCGCTGAGCGTCGACGGCATCGTCGGACGGGTCAACCTGGCCACCGACCGTGACGGCCGCGTCGTCCGGCGCGACATCGACGGCACGATCCCGGGCGTGCTCACCTTCCAGGGCCAGTCCTACACGCTGCCCCTGGGAGCCGCACCGGCACTGCCGGCCGAGCTGGCGCAGCTGATCAGCATCGAGACCGGGGTCACCGACCGCTCGATCCGGCGCGGGATCAGGGTCACGGCCCTGCGGATCACCGTGTTGAGCGGTACGGCGGCCGGCACGGTCGTCAACCTGGGCAACGCCAAGGCCATCGCGCTCGGTGACTGACCTGGGGAGCTGAGGCAACTCATCGGGCGACTCGCCCGTCACAGCTTGGAGGGGGAGTTCCAAGTCGCATCACCCTAGAGCCGGTCCCGGGCCCCCACCCCGGGACCGGCTCACTTGTGCGCCGGGACCAGCCGCTTGGCGTAGCAGCGGTTCTGCGGCGACCACGCGTAGTGGCCGAAGCCCGCGATGGGCGTGTAGCCCGAGGACTCGTAGAGCGCCATCGCCTCCGGCTGGGCGGTGCCCGTCTCGAGGACCATCACCTCGGCCCCGGCAGCCGCTGCCGTCTCCTCGAGGTGAGCCAGCATCCGCCTGGCCGCACCGATCCCGCGAGCCCGCGGGACGACGTACATCCGCTTGATCTCCGCGCAGTGCATCGAGCCGAGCGCCTCGACGTCGTCGCGTCGGCGCCAGGCCCCGGTCGCCACCGGCTCCCCGTCGCGGTAGCCGACGTAGAAGGCGCCACGCGGTGGCTCGAACTCCTCGGCGTCGACGGGGGTGTTGTCGGCGCCGCCGTAGCGCACGACGTACTCGGCCTGGACCTCGGCGACGAGCCGCTGCGCGTGCTCGTGCGACAGCGAGACGCGGGCGATCGTGTGCATGATGGCCATCAGTGAACTGACACACTAAGCCCCGTGAACGACGCTGCTCTCACCATCCCCGCCGACCTGCTGCCCGCCGACGGACGCTTCGGGGCCGGCCCGTCCAAGATCCAGACCTCGCACCTCGACGCGCTGGCCGCCACCGGCGCCTCGCTGATGGGCACCTCCCACCGCCAGGCGCCCGTGCGGCAAGTGGTCGGTCGGGTCCGTGACGGTCTGGCCGCGCTGTTCTCGATGCCCGACGGCTACGAGGTCGTGCTCGGCAACGGCGGCGCGACGGCGTTCTGGGACGTCGCGACCTACGGGCTGATCCGTGAGAAGAGCCAGCACCTGACGTTCGGCGAGTTCTCCGCCAAGTTCGCGAGCGCTGCCAAGGCCGCGCCGTGGCTGTCCGACCCGTCGGTCATCAGCAGCGAGCCCGGCTCGCGTCCGGTGTCGGTCGCCGAGGAGGGCATCGACGTCTACGCGTGGGCGCACAACGAGACCTCCACCGCGGTCATGGCGCCGGTCGTGCGTCCGGGAGGTACGTCGGCAGACGAGGCTCTGGTCCTCATCGATGCCACCTCGGGCGCCGGCGGCCTGCCGGTCGACCTCGCCGAGACCGACGTCTACTACTTCGCCCCGCAGAAGTGCTTCGCCTCCGACGGTGGCCTCTGGATCGCGATCATGTCCCCGGCCGCCATCGAGCGCGTCGGGCAGGTCAAGCAGAGCGGTCGCCACATCCCGGCGTTCTTCGACCTCGACACCGCCATCACGCAGTCGCGTCTCAACCAGACCTACAACACCCCTTCGGTCGCCACCTTGTTCTTGATGGCCGAGCAGCTGGACTGGATGAACGGCGAGGGCGGGCTGTCCGGCATGGTCGAGCGCACCACCGCCTCCTCCGACGCCCTCTACGGCTGGGCCGAGAAGACGTCCTACACCACCCCCTACGTCGCCGAGCCCGACCACCGCTCCCTGGTGATCGGCACCATCGACTTCGACGACGCGATCTCCGCCGACGCCATCGCCGCGACCCTGCGGGCCAACGGGATCGTCGACACCGAGCCCTACCGCAAGCTGGGCCGCAACCAGCTGCGCATCGCGATGTACCCCGCCATCGACCCGGCCGACGTCGAGGCGCTGACGTCCTGCATCGACTGGGTGGTGGAGAGGACCGCCGGTTGAGGAAGGCGCGCCAGCGCAACCTCCTCAACCAACAACAACCCCCGCTGGTTGAGGAAGGCGCGCCAGCGCCTGTCTCGAAACCTGGTGAGTGATACGCGCTCACCGGGTTTCGAGACGGTTGCCAGCGCAACCTCCTCAACCAGCGATCAGCTCTGCTTCTTCACCAGGTGCAGCAGCCGGTCGTTGGTGTCGGGGTTCGTGGTGATCATCGCGTAGCGGCGCGAGCCGTGCCTGCCGTGCAGGACGAAGACGAACCTCTTCTCGGTGCGGTCCTCCAGCTCCCACCAGCCCGTGTCGGCGATGAGCTTGTGCTCGTCGGTGTACGTCGCGTGGTCGAGGTCGTGGTCGCCGACCTGCACCGCAAGGCGGTCGCTCCGGTAGTCCGTCGGCAGACCGCGCGGCACGGCCCACGACTTGAGCACGCCGTCCTCCTCGAGCCGCAGGTCGAAGTGGGGTGCGGGCTTGCGGTGGTCGTGAAGCACGAACACCGGCCCTGCGGGTTGTCGGCGATCAGCCATCCAGCGCGGCCTTGATGGCGTCGTAGGTCGCCTGGTCGAAGGCGACCAGCCGAGCCTCGGTGACCGACGTGGGCGCCGAGCGGAGCGTGTCCACCGCGGCCGCGATCGCGTCGTCCTTGGGCCAGGCGTAGGCGCCCGCAGAGACCAACGGGAATGCCACCGTGCGCGCACCCAGCTCGTCGGCCACCTCGAGCGCACGGGAGTAGCAGGAGGTCAGCAGGGACCGGTCCCGCTCGCCGCGACCGTAGTTCGGGCCGACCACGTGGATCACCCACTGGGCCCGCATCTGCCCCGCAGTGGTCCAGCCGGCGTCTCCGGTGGCCAAGCCCTCAGGGAACCGACGACGACAGTCCTCCAACACCGCCGGCCCACCGGCCCGGTGGATCGCACCGTCCACTCCCGCGCCCCCGCGCATCGCCCGGTTGGCGGCGTTGACGACCGCGTCCACCTCCTGGGCGCTGATGTCACCTCGCACGACCGTCACCTCGACCACGAGCTCACTCCTTCAGCAGCTTGAGCACCGCGCGCTCCAGCGCGGCCTGCTTGGCGTCGGCGGTGCGATAGGACCGCTTGGTCGCCACCTCGATGGTGCGCCCCTCCTCGTAGGCGTCGAGCACCCGGGGGTCGACGTAGGCCGACCGCGCCAGCGCGGGCGTGTTGCCGAGGTACTCCGAGACCGCCTTCATCGTCGCCACGACCGCGCGCTTACGGCCGGTCCTGGTCGGGGCCACCCCGGCCTCGGCGAGCGTCGCAGCGGCGATCACCGTCGCGTGCCACGTACGGAAGTCCTTGGCCGTGGCCTCCATGCCCGTGGTCCTCCCGACGTACTGGTTGACGAGCGACGAGTCCACCGGTCGCCAGCGCCTGCCGTCCTTCCACGCGAGCAGGCGGTCGTCGCCACCTCGTCTGCGTCGCATCACCTCCAGCGCCTCGACGGCGCCCGGGTCGTCGATGGTGATCGTGTGCTCGATGCCGGACTTGCCGGTGAACCGGAAGACCAGGGCCTGGCCTACGCGGCGCACGTGACGGCGCTCGAGGGTGGTCAGGCCGAAGCTGTTGTTCTCCTCGGCGTACTCCTCGTTGCCGATCCGGAAGTAGCCCAGGTCCAGCAGGCGTACGGCGACGGCGCAGGCGCGCTCCTCGGTCATCCCCTCCGCCCCGAGGTCGACCAGCACCTGCTCGCGAGCCTTGGACAGCGCCTTGCCGAAGACCAGCATCTTCGCGAACTTCTCGCCGTCCCGACGGGTCCGCCAGTCGGGGTGGTAGAGGTACTGACGCCGCCCGGCGTCATCGGTGCCCACGGCCTGCAGGTGCCCGTTGGGCCACGGGCAGACCCACACGTCGCGCCATGCCGGCGGGATCACCAGGTCTTTGACGCGCTGGGCATCCTCCGGCGACAGCCTCCCGCCGTCCTGGTCGAGGTAGACGAACCCCTTGCCGGCGCGGCGACGCGTCCACCCGGGTACGTCGGGGCTGCTGCGTCGGAGCCTCACCATGGCGACACCCTAGGCACCAGCCTGGCCGCACCACCTCGCCCGAAGGGGCGACGCTGGTGGGCTGGCTGGTGGGCTGGCTGGTGGGCTGGCTGGCACGCTGGTACCCGTGCGCAGGTTGGTGCTGGCCGCGGAGCTGAGCCTCGACGGATTCCACGTCGGCGCACAGGCCTCCGACGAGGAGCTCGCCCGCTACCAGCGCCGAGTGGTGCAGAAGGCTGGCGTCCATTTGCGCGCGCCGGAGCTGGGCATCGGGGAGATCGTCGCCTTGCTGTCGGAGGGCGGCGACGAGGAGTTGGCACCGGTCGTCGTCGAGGGCGACCCGGAGCTCTGCCGGGAGCTGGTCGGGCGCGACCTCGTCGACGAGTACCGGCTCACCGTGCACCCCTTCGTCCTCGGCGAGGGCGAGCGGCTGTTCACCGGCGCCGCCCGGCTGCTCAACCTCAGCACGCGGCTGTTCGCGCAGGGCCAGGTCGCCTACACCTTGGCGCCGGAGGACAAGTACCGCGACCACCCGCCGCCCTACCCCTGGTCGACGTCCGGGTCGGGCTCCGGCTCAGCGGGGCCGCAGGGCGCGGGCCACGACGATGACGATCCCGAGTCCCAAGACACCCCCGAGAGCCCAGCCCCAGGCTGACCGGTCCTCCGGCGCCGCCTCCGGGAGCTCGCGCCCCTGCCGGGTGCCGGGCGGGAGCGTCGGGCTCGGGCTGGGGCTCGGGCTCGGGCTGGCCGAGTCGGGGGACGGCGTGGACGTCGGCTGCGGCCGCATCGCCCGGCGTACGGCGGCGGGCAGCGAGATCCGCAGCACCGGCGCGCGGATCCCCTCGGAGGAGACGTAGATGGTGCCGTCGGCCGCGACCGCGACGCCCTCGCCCTGCTCCTGCTGCGGCAGACCGAAGCGGCCCACTTCCTCGAGGTTGGGCCAGGAGTAGACCGCTGCCTGGCTGTAGTTGCGCACGATGATGTGCCGCCCGTCAGGGAAGAATGCCGCGTCCGTCGCGATGCCGAGGACGGGCCCGATCTCCTGGAGCTGGTTGGGCTTGCGCGGGGACAGTCGCTCCGGTGCGGCGTAGACCGCGCCACCCAGCACGCCCTTGCTGATCACGTAGAGGCGACCCGTCGCCGGATCGGCCAGCAGCGACTCGGCGTCGCGCGGACCATCCGGATAGAGGAGCTCATAGGACGGCACGTCGACGTCGGCGTCCTGTCGGCCGATGGGCACTCGCGCGACCGAGACCGAGTCGCGCTTGGCGAGGTTGTCGCCGATGTCGCCGACCCACACCTCGCCGCCGCCAGCGGGCGCCAGCGCCTCGACGTCCGTGGGGTCGGCCGACCAGCTAGTGACGCCGGCTGTCTGCCCGTTCGACGGGTCGACGGCGAAGATGCGACCGGAGTCACCGGAGTCGTTGGTGGTCACCAGCAGTCCGTCGACCACGGCGAGGCCGCTGGACTCGACGATGGCCGGGTCCTCGAACCGGGTGACCACGTCGCCGCCCATCGCGTTGCCGGACACCAGCGTGCCGATGAGGAAGGGCAGAGCGGTGATGCCGTAGACGAAGCGCTCAACCATGGGACAGGAGCTCCGCGAGCTTGGGGCGGATCTCCCAGGTGGCGACGAGGTCGTCGTACTCCTTGCGCACCGCACCGCCGGAGACCGGACTCCCCGTGCGCACGGCGCGGAGCAGGGTGTTGCGCGGCGTGTGCTTGCTCTCGACGAACTGCATGACATCGACGCGGTAGCCCTCGATGCGCAGCAGGCTCGCTCTCACGGCGTCGGTCAGGGTGTCGGCGAACCTCTCGCGGAGGATGCCGTGCCGGGTGAGCATCGCGTAGGGCTGCGGCGTCGGTGTCTTGCGCAGCTGGGTGGCGATGTCGTGATGACAGCACGGTGCGGCCAGCACCAGCGGTGCCTCCCACGCCACAGCGCGGGCGAGCGCGTCGTCGGTCGCGGTGTCGCAGGCGTGCAGGGCGAGCACGACGTCGGGTGGCGGGTCGATGGCCACCTCCGCGATAGCGCCGACGACGAAGTGGGCTGGCATGCCCAGCCCGGTGGCGAGGGCCGCGTTGTGATCGGCCGACTGCCGGCGTACGTCGACGCCGGTCACCTCGACGGGCAGCTCGCGCACGTGGGTCAGGAAGCGCTGCGCTGCCAGCGTGAGGTAGCCGTTGCCGCACCCCAGGTCGGCGACCCGCAGGGGCTCCTCGACACTCGGGCGACGCAGGTGACCCTTGTCGATCGCGTCGGTGATCGACGCGTCGAGGATGCGCAGGAACTCCTCGACCTGGCGGTACTTCGCCTGGCGGCTCGGCTTCATCCGCCCCTGGTGGTCGGAGAGCCCGAGCGCCACGAACACCGGGTCGTCCTCGGCCAGCAACCGCCCCTTGTCACGGTCGTGGTCGCGGCCGGCCCGGACCTCGTCACTCCGTTGTGCCGTATGCAGCAGCGCCTCGCCCTTCTTGGTCACCCGCACCTGGTGGGACTGCGTCGTGGTGTCGACGTGCCAGTTGCCGAACGGCTCGTCGAGCAGCGCGTCCACGGCCTCGCGGGCATCCTCACCGAGGGCGTGGTTGGTGGTGTGCGCCTGGCGTTCGTCGTACGCCGTCACCTGCAGGTGGCGACCGACCTTGAGGTCGACGTAGCGCAGCTCGACCCTCCGCCACCGAGGCTCGTGCCCGCGGCGGCGTCCTGAGGCGACGGCCCGCACGAGCGCCTCGGGGTCGAGGATCTCCTGGCGCAGCTGCGCGAGGGCGCGGAGCAGAGGTTGGGTGGGCATGGTCTCGAGCTTCTAGAAGAGGGCGGCGATCAGGACGACCAGGAGGAGGGCACCCAGCGCGACCGGGATGATGAGACGTCGGTGGCGCGGGTTCACCGGTCGAGTCTAGGTGTCAGGTGGTTCTCGACTGCCTCGCTGGAAAGGCACGCACCGTGACTTGTTATTCGAACATATGTTCGATATCATGGCGGAGTGGATCTCGGGCCCATGGACGACCTCGACGCGGCATCGACGCTTGCCGCCGCGTCCTGCGCGACGAAGGCCCGACGTGCGGCTGAGGTCCAGGACCTGCTGGTGATCTCCCACTGGGCCGCCCTGCACGGGAGCGACCCGCGCCGCGGCCCTGGCGGTGAGCGGATCGAGTCGTTCGGCAATCGCCTGATCGACGTCGGGGGCGATGGCACTCCCCTGGTGCAGGAGTTCTGCCTGGGCGAGCTCGCCATCGCCCGCGAGACCGGCGCCGTGGCCACGGGTCGAGCCATGGCCGACGTTCTCGACCTCGAGCACCGACTCCCCCAGGTGTGGCGACGCGTGCTCGACCTGGAGTGCGAGGTGTGGGTGGCCCGCAAGGTCGCCACGATCTCCCGGTCGCTGCGCCGCGAGCAGGTCGGGCTCGTCGACGACGCCGTCGCTGCCGCGATCGGCGGCGAGACGCCCGGGCGCGTGATCTCGCTCGCCGAGGCCAAGGTCATCGAGGCCGACCCCCACGCCCACTCCCAGCGCATCGCAGACGCCGAGCAGCGCAAGTTCGTCCGCCTGTCCCGTGCCGACGCCAACGGTCTCAAGACCGTCGTCGCTCGCGTCACGGCCGGTGACGCCGCCTGGGTCGATGCCACCGTCGAGCGGGCCGCCGACCTGCTCGCCCCTCAACACCCAGACCTGCACCGCGACGAGCTCAGGGCCAAGGCGTTCGGCCTGCTCGCCAGGCCCACCGAGCTGCTCGAACTCCTACTGTCGGGCGTCGAGGAGAGCGAGCCGCCCGATGACCTGTGCCGCGCGCTCGCCTTCCCCGCCGACCTCCTCGACTCGCTGCGCTCGGTCGACCCTGCTCGGTTGCGCCCCCGCGCGAATCTCTACGTCCACCTCCACGAGGCGGTCGGTGCCGGCATCGTGCCGGGCGTTGCCCGCGTCGAGGACGCTGGCCCGCTGCTGCCGAGTCAGCTCACCGAGCTGCTCGGCAACGCCTTCGTCAACGTCCAGCCCGTCATCGACCTCAACGACGACGTGCAGGTGAGTGCCTACGAGCACCCCGAGGCGCTCAAGGAGCGCACCTGGCTCGGCTCCCGCGGCGACGTCTTCCCCTTCTCCACCGGCTCGCAGACCCGCAAGGTCGACTTCGACCATCCCGTGCCCTTCGACCCTCTCGGCAGACCCGGCCAGACCGGCACCCACAACTCCGGACCACTTCGCCGCCGACATCATCGATGGAAGACGCTCGCGGGCTATCAGGCGCGGCAGGTCGGACCCGCCGCCTACCTCTGGCGCACCCCCCACGGTCGCTACTACCTCGTCGACTCCCTGGCACCCTCGAAGTCGACACCGAGGCGGGCGACATCGTCTTGGACGGGCCGCAAGAGAGCGAGCCCGGCGTGTGGCCGCTTGTCTCCGCAACGTTGACCGTGGCCTAGGCACCTAGGGACCCGCTTACCTGCCCGACGCTGAGGTATGGAGCACGCAGGCGATGTCGGGTCACTGAGCGAGCCGACAGGCTTTCCGGGAGCCCCGGAACCCCAGGCTCGCGAGGACGCCGTCATCGAACACTTGGACGGTCATTCGCAATGTCGTGCGATCGACCTTCCGCCGCAAGTGGGCAGTGTCGAAACTGAGCCCTCTTGGCAGGTCGAACCCAAGGCCAGTCCCGCGATCGCCGACGGTCCAGCCAGTCGCGACCAGGCGACGGATGATGGCTTTGTAGCCCCGGGCCGTGGTCGCAGTGACGCTCGGGTCGAAGTGACTCGCGTCCATGCCCGGGCGCGTTGCGGTCCATTGACGACCCGCAGTGAGATCGAAGAGCTCGCCGCTGTCGATGCTGCACGGCGTGACCCTGGCGACGCCCTCCGCCTTGAGTCCCGGGAGTCCGCCCAGGGCGTTAAGGTCGTCGACGCCCGGAGACACAGCCTTCCTCCATTCGGAGACCACGGCCTGATCAACAACGATCTCGGGCTCGCCCGTGGAGGGGTCCCGGAAGTCCACGACGCCGCAGCCCCCCAGACAGACAAGCGCAAGCCAGGTCACGGCGATGGCTTCGACCACCTTCGCCCGCTTCCTCACGATCGGTGACCATACCTCGACCCACACGGCGACATGGTGCTGCCCGAGGCCAGGCGCCTGGGTCGAGGCACCTCCCGCCGCCAACGGCTTGCGGTACCGACCCTGGTGGTCTTCGGGCGGCACGACCCAGCACGTTGCGCCACACGGGCCGCACGTGCCACGGCTAGACCCTCCGCCGCTCCCCCGCCTGAAGAGCAGCGTGCACGACGTCGAGCACCGGCCGACTGCCGTCGGTGATCTCGCGCCTCGGCACCCACTCGACCAGGTCGGTGGTGCCGTCGACCTCGACGACCTTCGGCACCGCGTCGGCGTCGATGCGCGCGGCGAAGACCAGGGCGACGGCATGGAAGTCCTCGTAGCGACCCGATGGCGCCGTGCCGCTGAAGTGCTCGTCATGCACGAGCAGCAGCTCTCCGACGTCCGGGGTCATCCCGCACTCCTCCTCGACCTCACGCACGAGGGCGTTCGCGGGCCGCTCGCCGTGGTCGATACCGCCGCCAGGCAGGCTCCACGACCCGGTGTGGAAGCCCTTGGCGGAGAACCGCACCAAGAGCACGTCGCCGTCGCGCGGGTCACCGCGCGTCACCAGCGCGTAGGCACCGACGCGCTGCATCCGGTAGGGAGCCCAGTCGGCGAGCGCCTGCTGCACCAGCGGGACCGTGGGGATGGTGCCGTCGAGCACGTCGGCGAGCGGATGCCACGCCGTGGCCACGGTGGAGCCGTCGACCTCGACGACACGAGGCTGGGGTGCATCGGGCGCGACCCACGCGTCGTACACGATGCGCAGCGCGTGGTAGTCGGAGCGCCGGCCGTCTCGGCGCACGCGGGCCTGATGGGCGGAGTACACCCGCGCCTGCTCTCCCACGAAGGCGTCGAGCCCGGTCTCCTCGGAGATCTCGCGGATCACCGCGTCACGCGGGTCCTCACCGTGGTCGAGGCCGCCGCCGGGCAGCGTCCACTGCTCGGTGGGGGTGATCCACGGCGCGAGCTTGCACAGCAAGATGCGCTCGTCGCGCACGATGACGGCGTACGCCGCCACGCGTTGCCGTCGGGGCAGGGCCATGCCGTTCACGATAGGTGCGGCTCACGCGCCGATCGGTCGGGCCGCGCGGGTCACTGCGGCTCTATGGTTCTCGCGATGACGCAGCAGGCACAGCCCAGGCTCGGGCAGAAGACCCGGGATCCGTGGCTCGACAACGCCAAGATGGTGCTGGTCACCATCGTGGTCGTCGGCCACATGGTGGTGCTGGTACCAGGCGGTGACGAGCAGTCCCGCATGTACGACTTCATCTACTACTTCCACATCCCGGCGTTCGTGCTGGTGACCGGGTACCTCTCGAAGTCGTTCCGCTACAGCCGACGTCATCTGTGGGCGCTGCTGACCACGCTCGTCGTGCCGTACGTCGTGTTCTCGTGGCTGATGATCCACTGGCGCGAGACCCTCGACCAGGTGCCGCCCGGGCTCGAGTGGTTCCAGAACCCGCGATGGCCGATGTGGTACCTCGTGGCCACCGTGATCTGGCGGCTGCTGACCCCTTTGCTGAAGGTGCACTGGCTGATGGTGCCGGCGTCGGTCGCGGTCAGCCTGCTCGCCGGGCTGACCAACCAGGAGCTCTTCGACCTCAACCGGACGATGGGCTTCTTGCCGTTCTTCGTGATCGGGCTGCACCTCAAGGCCGAGCACCTGGCGCTGCTGCGTCGCCGGTTCGTGTGGGTGGCCGGCATCGTGGGCGTGCTGTTCTTGTGGTGGCTGGCCGCTCGCACGGACCGCTACTGGGCAACCCAGTTCCTCTACTTCCGCGCCTCCTACGACGAGCTGGGCTACAGCGCCGGCGACGGCATCTGGATCAGGGCGCGGTTGATCGTCGTCGCGCTGATCGGTTCGGCGTCCGTGCTGGCTCTGGTGCCGCACGGCCGCAGCTTCCTGACCAAGATGGGTGCGTGGAGCCTGGTGGTCTACCTCTGCCACGGGTTCGTCGTCCGCTACCTGGAGTACCGCGGGTACGAGGACTGGATGCCCGGCACCAGCTGGTGGTCGGTGGTCATCACGGTCGCCACGGCCCTCGCGCTGGCCCTGTTCTTGGCCTCGGAGCCGATCGCGCGGGCGCTGAACTACGTCGTGGATCCCGTCAACAGCATCAGCAAGCTGGCCCGTGCTCGCCGCCACTCGTCATCCGGGTGAGACTCACCCTCCGCCACCTGCCGGGTTCGCACCCCCTCCACCTCCAGGCGAAGGCTGGTTCGGAGGTGTCGGCGTGACGACACCAGGTGCCCCGTAGAAGTCGTACCGAGCGTCGGTCTCCGGGTCGTCCAACCGCCCCTCGATCAGGCGCGAAGCATGGCGCAGGTTCTCGATGGCCGCGCGACGAGCGTCCTCCTGCGCACGAACCAGATCGAGGGCTCGGTGGGCGAGCTTGAATCCCTCCAACAGAGGGGTCGAGCCGGGGAGCGCCTCCATGTAGAGCGCGCCCGAGGGGACGACGATCTCGTCACCGGCATACTCCGAGGACAACAGCAGCTCTCGGTACCGGGCGGCGAGCGCACCCCGGATGCTCTCGAACTCCTGGGCGCCGAGGCGCTCCCTGAGCCGGACGACGTACTCGGCGAACTGCGGCCTGGTGATGTTGCCCGGGTCGTGGGGGTCGAGCAGGCGCAGGCCCTCGTCGACGTAGGGGTCCAGCATCATGTCGGTGAGCGCGTTGCTGCGCCGCATCGGAAAGATCATGTAGTTCCCGAGGAACCCCAGCAGGCGCGAAGGATCGGCGACCTCCACGAGGGGAAGATCGAACTGGTCGGGCAGCATCTCGATGGACGGGACCAGCTCGAAGTCGACGCCCACACGCGCGTGTGCCGACACGTTCGCGGTGTCGGAGATGTCCACGTCCACGCGGCTGACCGCTGAGGTGGCACCCAGCCGGCGGTACGTCGGCTCTGTGCCCACCGGGTTCGCGAACTGCGGGACGGGCAGCTGGTAGAGACGCAGAAATCGTTGGTCCTCGACCTCGTGGACCCAGATGGCCTGCATGTAGTGCAGGATGTGCTCCTTGACGTGCAGCCGCAGCCGGGCGACCTCCAACGCCATGCTCTGGTAGCGACGGTTGGCCTTGTTGTAGGCCTCGGTCGCCTCGTTCAACGCATTGACCGCTCGTTGGAGGTTGACCGCCATCTCCTTGGCCTTCTCGGCGGCACGCTGCTCGGCGTCGCGGGCCGCCTCCTCGCGCAGCTTGGCCGTCTCGGTGTCCTGGCCACCCCCGAAGAGGCTCTGCCCGATGTCGGAGAAGAAGCCGTCGCTCTCCTCACGTCCCTCCTCGGCGATACGTTCCCTGACCGCCTGCACGAGGGCTTCATAGCGACGGCCGGCCTGCTCCTCGAGAGCCTGCATCTGCGTCGTCAGATCGCGCACCTGGAGCCGGTGGGCGCTGAGCGTCTCCGCGAGCGCAAGTACCTCGAGACGGTCCCCGACGATCGCTCCCTGCACGTAGTCCAGGGCGGGCTCGAAACCATCGTCCAGAAGCGCGCGGCGGATGACCCAGGCGTATCGCACCAGGAAGCCGTTGTTGATCTCGTCGGGTGCGGGAACATCCTGAGCGACCAAGATGACGGGAGTCGCCTTCTGGATCGTCTCGTTGACCCGGAACCGACGCTGAAGCTCGAAGAACAGGCAGTTGAGGGTGATTTCGCTGTTCTTGTTCTCCAGCCGGCCCGAGGTGGTTTCCTCGAACTCGTATCCCTCGTCGAAGGTGACCTCAACTGCCCGCTCCTGGCGAAGCTCCTCGCTGGCCTTCAACACGGCCTCTCGGAACGCCTTCTTCACCTCGCCTGAGTTGGTCTCGCCGTCCCTCGAGGAGGCGGTGGTCGAGTCGCCCTTGCTGATACCGATGTTGTAGGTGCCGTTGGTGTTGAGGGAGAAGTTGGTCTTGGCCAGGGCCTTGCGGATGATCTCGCTCTCGGCTCTGTTCGTCTCGGAGAACTCATCTCGCCGGATCGCCGAGCGCTTCATCAGCTCCTTCTCCGAGCGCTTGCGCGTGATGACCGTGCGCGTCTTGTACTCGCGCACCTCGTTGGGCGCCAAGGTGATGCTCTTGACCAGGTCGCCCACCTGGTAGCTGACGGGGGTCATGACGTGGCGGTAGCCGATCAGGAGGCCGAAGTTCACGGCCTTGCTCCGGCCATCAGCACCGAAGGCGGTGAACGCGTGCGGCTCCTTCAAGATGGCGTTGATCTGTTCGACCAGGTCTTCGGGGTTGGCGTCGGTGTCGTAGTCACTGCCGTCGCTCTCGTCCGGGAGGAGCACACCACCGGGCTCGGGGGGACGGTCCGGACGCCCACCGGGCGGGTCCGGCGGGTCCGGAGGGTCTGGCGGACGGGGCGGCACCGGGTCGACCGGCAGGATGTCGCCGCCGCCCCCCAGCAGGTCGCGCGGCCCGCGCCCGTCGTTGCGCAAGAACACCATCGTCGGCGCGGCGTCCTGCGTCGCGGCGCGCACGGACCGGAGGGCCGCGGTGAGCTTCCCCAGGTCGGCAAGGTCCGTCGGCGCGACGACGCGGTCCTTCAGCACCCGGCTCATCTTGACGTGCAGCGAGCGAGCGAGCGGCTCAAGACGCGTGTCCACCACGGTCTGCCAGACGTCCTCGAAGGCGACGTCCAGCGTTGCGAAGTCGAAGACGCGCGGCTCGTCGGCAGGTCCGACCGGCACGGCGAACTCACGGATCTTGGTTGCCAGCCCAGGCCCCTCCCCGTCTCCGGTCAGTACGTCGATCGGGGAGCGGATGTCCTCGATGGTGCGCCCCAACAGCTCCAGGACTGCGTTGGCATCTGCTGGCCCGGGCGGAGTACCTGCTCCCCCGCCTGGTTGCTGGGGGTTCGTGGTCGTTGCGGGGCCGGCGAGAAGGTCACGGGCCGATCGCTCCTCGGCGGTGTCCTGCAAGAAGGCCTCGAAGAGCTTGTCCTCACGGGCCACTTCGACGGGCGTGCCCGACGTCTCGATCCGTGCGGTGAGCCCGAGGATCTCCATCAGGGTGGATCTGCCGATGTCGCCGAAGGTGCCCGCCGGCAGCGTCCCGTTGGCAGTCGTCACGTTGTCGAGCTGTTGCAGCTGAGCCTGGTCGAAGAAGAAGCGAGTACGACGACGACCCTCACGCTCGCGATCGGGGTCGGGAACTCCCTCGGCCTGCATGCGCGCCACTCCGCGCTCGATCGCCTTGCGCGCCAGCGCCCCAGGCGCGTGTTCGGCCGCCGGACCCACGACGAACTGGTAGCCCGCGGCGACCGCACCGGAGCTCGCAGTGACCTCCTCGAGGAACCGGGGCAGGAAGTCGGTCTCGAACTCAGCCTCCAGCTCCTTGCCCCGCACCACACGGTCGGCGATGGCCTCCCCGACGGCGACCTCCGACACCACCGCCTCGTCGATCGTCCGGCGTGCGCGCGTCGACAGTCGCAGCCCGCTTGTCGACGGGCCGGGGGGCAGCACACCGGCCTGCTCGAGCCGGTCACCGTCAATGCTGAGCCGATAGCTCTCCTGCGCATCGGCCGCCACCTCGTGGACGGGTGTGGTGAGCAGGAAGGCCGCTGCGTCGAACGGCACTGCATCCTCCGGCACCAGCCCCTCCGGCACCAGCCCAGGCCGGCGGTGACCATCACCATCGCCACCTGCTGGCCGGTCCGGGCGTGCGACCGTGACGAGCACCCGCAACGTGGGTTCGCCCTCGACCGGTCGCGACACCACCTGAAACCGGCCGGACGCGTCGCTGATGTCAGAGCCCAGGGACACCACCCGTTGCCCGTGGTGGTCGTCGCCGGCGGCTGTGACGCTGTAGACGCGGACCACCAGGTCCGAGATAGGTGCCTGGGTGTCTGTCCGGGTGATGCGGCCGACGAAACGAGCCATTGCTGTTCCTCCCCTCGATCGAGGGGGCAGCCGGACCTGCCCGAGAACAATGGGCCGAGCGTCCTCTCGGATCAAGTAACGGACCCAGCGTGCAGGTTCGTCAACCCTTGACGACGACGAGTCCTGCTCGCGGGCCTTGACCCGCCGCGACGGCTGGGAGGACAGTCGCAGCAAGCGTCCCTCGCAGGCGGATGGGCGGGCACATGAGGGAAGTCACGAAGACACCGGTGACCGGCTCCGTCGCTGCCCAGGTCTCGCCCGAGTGGGAGGCGGCACGTCGTCGTGCGGCGCCGGCAGACAACACCCAGCGGACGTTGGTCCGGCACCTCGAGGAGCCGATAGCGGCCTCACAGACCACCGCCATCCGAGCTCGCGCCAACGCGCTGCGCAAGCTGGTGCAGACCTCGCCCCCTCAGGAGGCCTCCGCGCTGCAGCGCAGGCTGAACGACCGCTCCGACCCGCTGGCGCACTTGTTCGACCTCGAGCTCTCCACGCCGCTGCGAGCCGAGCTGCGCACCAGGCTCGCCCGGCGCCCGGTCGAGGAGGAGCGCGGCACATTCGACCGTGGGACGGAGGACAAGTCGACCGAGCGCCCACCGCCGCCACCGCCGGACAAGCCCCAGCCGCCGGTGCCGCCCGTGGTCCCCCAGAAGCCCGACCCCACCAAGCCCGACCCCAAGAGGCCCGACCCCAAGAGGCCCGACCCCAAGAGGCCCGACCCCACCAAGACGCAGACGACAGACCCGCCCAGGATCAAGCCCGGCGACGGCGGCGAGGATGGCCGACGCCTGCTCGACTGGCTGGAGAAGATCTACGGAGCCGCTGGTCGGGCGTTGGGGCTGGGGCTGATCCCCTTGATCGGCATGGTGATCTCGGGCAGCTCCGGCAAGGTCGCCCTCGACGCGACCATCATCCAGCGAGCACTCCAGGCTGCCATGAACGTCTTGATGGAGAACAGGACGGCCAGGCAGCTCGTCGGCGACGCGGGCGAGGCGATCGCCGAGGAGGTCTATGAGTGGCTCAGGGAGAAGGAGACGGGAGGCAGGTCCAGGCCCTTCAACCTCAACCGGCTGCGGAAGAACTTCCCCCTCATCGACCTGATCGACCGCAGCGGCATCTACGGGGTCAAGGCCCGCGGTGCTCTGACGTCGGGGGACGTGACCGACAGTCTGGTGGGCGACCTCTTCGAGTTCTGGAGCAACACTGGCAAGGAAGGCATCCCGAAGGTGAGGAAGGCCGCGGAGCTGCTCCACGAGCTTGCCTCGGTGCTCCAGGCTCAGGACCACTGGCCCGACGACCTTGCTCGCAATGCCACGTCCGAGGTCATCGAGACCTACATCCGCCAGAAGGGGATCCTTCTGGTTCCCAGCGACAAGTGGTACGAGGTCCAGAGCAAGGTCGGCACGCGCGTCCTCAGTGGGCTCTCCGACACCCTCACCGACGCCGACAAGGTCGCTCAGGTCACCCCCTACACCTCGCGGGTGCGCTCCTTCGGCATCTCCAGCAAGGCGATCGGCGCCATGCTGAAGATCGCGGACAAGCTGACCAAGCTGTCCGCCGGAGGGCCACCGGCCCACTAGCCCGACCCATGCCGTCTCGGCGGCGGCGTATCTGACCCGCCTTCCTCCTGCTCCTCGTCCCCAGTCGCACGGCATCGGGCGGTGCGCTTCACGAAGGAAGTTCGACATGGGAGATATCGCACGCAGTGAGCTGCGCCAGGAAGTCGTGACCGCGCTGCTCGACACCGGCGCGATCAACCTGGAGGCCGCCGGCGCGGTCTTCAGCAAGTTCGGCGAGCGCGCCATCCGCGGGGGCGACGAGCTCGTCTTGGCGATCGGCAAGCACAACTACTGGGCTTGCGGCTGGCCGGTGCCGGTCATCCGCGAGCTGGGCGTCAACCTGCGCGAGGGCTGACCCGGATGAGCACGTCGGGTCCGAGCGCCGTCCTGCTCCGCGACTGGGTCACCGGCAGCCTGAGGCTGACGGCCCGTACCGTCGCGGCGCTGTCCGACGACGGACCCGACGTCCCCGCGCCGCGACTCGAGCCCGACAAGGTCGTGGGCGAGGCCCTCCTGCTGCTACGAGCGACTGCCGATGTCGGCGCCGGCCGGGCCGATCCCGATTGGCGACGCCTCTACGCCGCCGCGGCACCTCTCGCCCGTCCCGCATCTGTGCCCGCGGCGATCTGCTGCGACCCTGCACACGCCCTGGAGGCGGCGTTCTGCCACCTCCAGCTCTCAGCGCTCGGCGACACCGACCCCGGCATCGACCTGCTCCTGGATCTCGCGCTCGCCGAACCCGACTGCGGCCCCGAACCGTACGTCGTGACGGCGCTGCACCGCGCCTGGCTGCGCGCCCTGCGCGAGGAGGGTCCCGATCTGGCCGGGGTCGCAGCCCTGCTCGAGCGCTCCAGCCTCGGTCGCCAGGTCGACGTCCTGCGCTGCTCCACCCAGGACGTCTACGACCTCACGCACGCGGTCATGCACGGCACCGACCTCGGCCGGTGGCGCATCCCCGTCCCGCGACCCGAGGCCGACCTGGTGCCCGACCTCGACGCGCTCCTGGCGCTGGCACTCGACGCCCGCAACCTCGACCTGACCACGGAGCTGCTGTGGTGCTGGCCGATGCTCGGGCTGGCCCCCAGCCCTGCCCGCGCACGCGCCCTGGACGAGGTGGCCTCGGTCCGTGCGGACCAGGGCTTCCTCCCGGGACCGGGCTTCGAGCGAGAGGTCCACGCCCTGTTGGCGCCTCAGGCCCAGGACGCCTACGTGCTGCGCACGTCCTACCACGCATCGCTCGTGCTGGGGATCCTCGGCGCCTCGATGCTCGCCGCCGGCCCGCCTCGAGGGGCGCCGACGCAGCTCGATGGCGGGCTGGCGGCCCTGGACCTGACGGTCGCGCTCCGCAATGCCTCCGACCGCTCCGACCTCCAGGCCGTCCGCGGCCTGCTGGAGCTCGCCCTCGAGCTGGACCTGGCCGAGGGACGCGCGGTGCAGCAAGCAGCGTCGCTGCTGCGACGCAGCGCGGCGATGATGTCGCCCCGCGCTGCGGCTCGGCTGGCAAGCTCCTAGCGCGCGTCGGCCCGGCGCGCGATCGCCTCGAGCTTCTCGACGTACGCGGGCCAGTCGTAGCCCTCGACGATGTTGCGGTCGGTTGCGCCGCGACCGACCGCGCCGTCGATCGTCTCACGCACGATGTCGATGTGGCCGGCGTGCCGGGCGGTCTCGTTGGTCATGTGCACCAGGATCTGGTGGAGGCTGACCTCGTCGTCCGACCACCAGGGCACCTTGCCGGCGGTGTCGAGGTCGGCCTCGGCGAAGGTCTCCTCGGCGTGCCGCCACGACGCCCGGTAGAACTCCTTGACGCTCTGGCTGGTCTCATCGGCAGTGGCGTAGAGGTCGGCCTGCGGGTCGTCGTCGTCGAACGGCAGCTCCCCGGGGAACGGTCGGCCGAACGTCGCGCCGAAGTAGCCCGCCTGCACGCTGGCCAGGTGCTTGACCAGGCCCAGCAGGTTCGTGCCGGTCGAGGTGACCGGGCGGCGCAGGTCGTACTCCGAGAGTCCGTCGAGCTTCTCGAGCACCTGCTCGTTGAGTCGGCCGAGGCCTTCGACGAGCGTGGACTTGGGGTCTGGGATCGTCACCCGGCCACACTAGGCGGGCCCCACGACGGTGGCACCGCGGTTTTCGGCACGCTGTCGAGCGAGCGCGCAGCGGATCGGTCAGGGGCGTGACCGCCGAGATGGGCGGGGTACCTCGGTGCGTGCGACCCCGGGGCCGGCGCGTGGTGGGGCAGCCGCTGCAGGCCCTCCAGCAGCCCGGTCATCGCATGACCCAGCTCGGTCGTCGCGGCGACCAGATCGGCGTCGGGCCCGACCGTGATGGCCGGCCCGAAGGCCACGTCGATGCGCTGGTGTCGCCTCGGGTGGGGACGCACGACCTGCGACGGCCTGGTCGCATCCACGGTCCAGAGCTCCTGCGAGCCCCACAGCGCGAGCGGCACCAGCGGTGCGCCGACCTCGCGAGCCAGCGCCGCGGGGCCGCGCATCAGCGAACGCACGGCGTAGGAGAACGAGATGCCGGCCTCGGGGAAGACGCCGACCGCCTCGCCCTCGCGCAGCAGCCGACGAGCGGTGAGGTACGCCGCCGCCGGCGCCTCGCGGTCGACGGGGACGTGCCGCATCGCGTCCATGGCCCGCGCGGCCCGCGACTGCCACACGTCGTGTCGGGTCAAGAACCGCACCCAGCGGCCACGCTCGTGGGCTGCCAGGCCGATCCACAAGAAGTCGGGGTAGGACCCGTGGGTGCTCGCGAGCACGACCGGCCCCGTCTGCGGCACGTGCTCGAGTCCGGAGTAGTGCAGGCGTACGTCGAGTGCCCGGACCAGCATCCGCGTCGCCGTCCCCGTGGCCCGGTACCAGCGCTCCGCCCCCCGGTCGTTGGTGGAGGTGCGAGCGCCAACGAGCCTCGAAACCACGGCAGCTCTCGATCTCTACGCGAACGGCGCGCGCGCGTCGCGGGCGATCGACCGACGCCCAGCCCAGCGCCAGACCCGGGCTGCCCGGTCGCGGTCCTCGTCGGTGACCAGGTTGCCCATCCACCGCAGTGCCAGCGTCATCAGCCAGTCGGATCGCATGCCCGCCGGGCCGAGGGTCGACAGCAGCCGCGGGATGGTGACCAGCCCCGCCAGCCGCCGGGCGATCGAGAACGCCTCGCCGTAGTGGTCGCGCAGCAGCGCCGGCCACGCCTCGGACAGGTCGTCGTGCTCGGCCATCGTCTCGACCACGAGCCGACCGGTCTCCAGGCCGTAGTCGATGCCCTCGCCGTTGAGCGGGTTGACGCAGGCGGCCGCGTCGCCGATCAGTGCCCAGTTCGCTCCGGCGACGCCCGACACGGCCCCGCCCATCGGCAGCAGCGCGCTGGTGGGCATCCGCAGCTCCTCACCGAGGCCGAAGTCGACCCGCCGCTGCTCGGCGTAGTGCGCCATCAGCGGCTTGACCGCGATGTCGGCTGGTCGCTTGGCGGTCGCGAGGGTGCCGACGCCGACGTTCACCTCGCCGTTGCCCAGCGGGAAGATCCAGCCGTAGCCGCTGAGCACGGTGCCCTGCTCGTCACGCAGCTCGAGGTGGCTGCTGATCCACGGGTCGTCGGACATCGTGGAGTCGGCGTAGGAGCGTCCGGCCACGCCGTACACGGTCTCCCGGTGCCACTCCCGCCCGAGCAGCTTGCCCAGCGGCGATCGCACACCGTCGGCGACAACCAGACGGTCGCAGGCGATCTCGAACCGCTCCCCTCCTGATGATGACCCGCGGGAACCGCGCGCGAACTCGACGGCCGCGACCCGGTCGCCCTCCCTGCGTACGCCGACCGCGCGGACGCCGTCGACGGCATCGGCACCCGCCTTGATCGCGGTGGTCCGCAGGTGGTCGTCGAGCTCGGTGCGCGCGACGGCCGAGCCCCAGTCGGGCAGGTTGCCGCCGGGCCACGGCAGCAACAGGGTCTGCCCGAAGCCATGGGCGCGCAGCCCCTGGTTGACCGTGTGGGCGCGCAGCCAGTCCTCGAGACCGAGTCGCTGCAGCTCGCCGATCGCCCGGGGGGTGAGTCCGTCACCGCACGTCTTGTCGCGCGGGAAGACCGCGGCGTCGGCGAGCAGCACGTCGTACCCGCTCTGCGCCGCCCAGGCCGCCGCCGCCGACCCCGCCGGTCCGGCGCCGACGACGAGCACATCGGTGCGTGTCGCAGCGGCATTCACACTCGCAAGTGTCCCAGGCGGGATTCGCCTCGCCCAATCAGACCCAGATCGCCGCTACCTCGATCGTGTCACCGCGGTGTCACCTCGTCACTTGGCGAACCGGAAGAGTGCCTGCTGGGTGGTCCCGTCGAGCAGCTCGAGGGTCAGCAACCGGCAGCCCGTCCAGGACTTCGTGGTCTTCCAGGTCAGCGAGTAGGTGTCGATGTCGGAGCGGTAGGTGAGACCTCCGTTGGTCTGGAGCTCCGCGGCCGGCCCGGTCGGCGCCAGGGTCGTGCAGTTGACCGGCGTCGAGGTCGGCGAGCCATCTCGGAAGATGTCGAGACCCTGGTCGCCGCCCAGCCGGAACTTGATCGGCACCGAGCTGCCCGCCTTCACGCTGTTGGCGGCCGGCAGTGCCGCGATCGGCGGCAGGAAGCCGGAGAAGTCGTAGGACACCAGGTCCAGGCCCACGAGCACCGGATCGTGGTCGGAGGCCCGATAGGGCTCGGGCGAGTAGAAGTCCGAGATCTGCTCATCCGACTTGAACTCGGTGTTGTAGTCGAGGGCGACCGGCTCGTCGGCGTTGAGGTGCCATTCGGTGACGCCCGAGACCTGAGCGGCCAGGTTGGGGCTGGCCAGGGCGTGGTCGAGGTAGCCGGACTGGCCACCGAAGACGTAGGAGTAGCCGTCATCGCCGACGAACTCGCTGATGGTGTCGACGTACCCGGCGTCGCGGAAGACCGTGATCGGGTCCTCCTGGGCGTAGGAGTTCATGTCTCCCAGCAAGATGACGTCCGAGTCTCCGCTCCCGGTCGGGTCGCTCGCCAACCAGTCCACCAGGGCCTCGGCCGCCCTGGTCCGGGTCAGGTTGCAGTTGCCCTGACCGTCGAGGGCGTCGGGGTCGCCGACCGCGTTGCAGTCGGAGCCCTTGGACTTGAGGTGGTTGACGACCGCGGTGAAGACCGCGCCGTCGCCGTTGACCTCGAAGCTCTGGGCCAGCGACGGCCGATTGAGGTTGTCGTCGAAGCGCGAATC
The DNA here is from genome assembly GCF_015352445.1 of Nocardioides agariphilus. Classification (GTDB taxonomy): domain Bacteria; phylum Actinomycetota; class Actinomycetes; order Propionibacteriales; family Nocardioidaceae; genus Nocardioides; species Nocardioides agariphilus. The sequence continues at coordinate 34,587 of NZ_JADKPO010000002.1, read as the reverse complement.
GACGGTCGAGTCGATGAGGGCGTAGTCGCCGAGCGGGGTCACCCGGGCCGGCTGGTAGAGGATCCCGACGCGGATCGCGTCCGTGCCGATGACGCCCGTGTCGATGAAGTCGTAGGTGCCGGCGCCGAGGGCGTCGTTGAGCCCGTCGACGAGGTCCTCGACGGCGCCGTACTCGGTGCCTGTGTCGTCGTTCTCGAGCTCCATCAGGCCCAGGACGTCGGCGTCGAGCTCGCTGATCGCCGCGATGATCTTGTCGCGCTGACGATCGAACTCGAACGGCGTGTTGGCACCACGCGGGGTCGGGAAGCCACCGCCCGCACCGTCTCCGTTGAAGTAGTTGAGGACGTTGAACGCCGCCACGCGCGCCTCCCCACCCACCTCGGCCGGGGCCGCCGGACGCGGGTTGGCGTGGTCGAACTCGATCGGACCGACGGGCTGCACGCGGTAGCGGCTGAACCCGAAGCCGAGGACGCCGGTCAGGCCCGGCAGGGTGTCGCCGACGCGCAGCGTGTTGTCGGCCGAGAGGCCCCCCTGCGGGTAGGCCACCGAACCGGGGTTCTGGGTGTTGAGGCCGTCGTCGAGCAGGATCCGTCTGCGGTCGTTCGCATCCTGCAGCGCCATCGCCGCACCACCCGGCGCGACGGCGTTGGTCGGGGTCTCCAGCCGCCCGCCCACGGAGAGGTCGACCTCCCCGAACCGGGCGAGAGTGAACACCTCGGTCACGGTGAGCTCCTGGTCGACCTCGACGAGCATGCCTTCGTAGGGCTCACGCTCGCTCGCGAGGTCGCCGACGAGCGGCATCTCCAGAGTCACCGGTGTGACGGATGCTCCCGTCGCGCAGACAAGCGTGTCATGCACGCTGGAGACCTGCGTCTGGCCGCCGAACTCACTGGCGAAACCGACGACTCGCACGACGTCGCCCGGATCGACGTCAGTGGCGGTGTCGAACACGAAGATGCCTTCGGAGGTGTTCGGATCGGCGTCCTCGGTGCCGTCCTCGTCCTGGACGTAGTAGCCGCCGAAGCCGCCCTGACCTTGGTAGTCGCCGGTCACGATGCCCTCGATCATCACGATCTGACCCTGCATCGGCGTGCTGGCGCCGGCGCCCTGCACGTCATGGATCGGCAGGGCGGGCTGACCGCACACCGAGACCGGGAAGACCCCGATGCTCAGCGTGCAGGTGCCGGTCTGGGGAACGCCGTCGCTGTTGGTCGCCACGACGGTCAGGCGGTAGGCGCCGACGGGGGTGGCATCCGAGGCCGTGAAGGTCGCCGTGGCGGCCTGGCCCACCGAGGGGGACGGGGCGAACGCGGTGCGGGTGATGGTGCCCGGATCCGAAGGCGCGATCGCCGTGACCGCGATGTCGACGATGGTCCCATCGCGGTCGGTGGCGCTCACGGGCGCATCGACCGCGGTGCCTTCGTCGGTCGCCACGGCAGGACAGGTCAGTCGCGGCGGCGCGAGGTGGGAGCCGAGGTCGCCGAAGGTGTCGGTCGCGAAGCCGTCCCACTGGACGGCGGGATCGAAGGCGTCGCCGCCGTCGGTGTCGCCCGCCTCGATCGTCGCCTTGCGTCGCAAGGTGTTGTCGGCTGTGCTGGTCAGACCCGTGCCCCACTCGGCGCCAGGGTCGAAGCCGACCTGACCGATGACGTCCACGACGGTGGTGCCCTTGCGCAGCACGACTGCGTCGTCTCCGTTGAACCAGCCCGAGCCGTTGGTCTGGTCGGCCTGCGCCAGGATCGTCGCGTTGGCGCTGCCCTGCGCCAGGACGAAGACATCACCGGCGGCGACGGTTCCGGTCAGGTTGATCGTCAGGCCGGCAGTCGACGAGCCGTTGAAGAACATCTGGACGTTGTAGGTCGCGGTGGCCAGGTTGATGCCGGTCCCTGTGCCGTTGTAGATCTCCAGCGCCTTGTTGTTCGAGGAGCCCTCGATGTACTCGGAGAAGAACAGGTCCGTGGGGGCGGCCGATGCAGCACCGACGTTGCCCACCACCGCCAGCCCGAGTCCGGTCACCGCCGCGATGAGTCCCGAAACCGCCGTACGCCACTGACGCCTCATCAGATCTCCCTTGCCGAGCTCCGCTGCCGAGCTCCGCTGCCGAGCTCCGCTGATCGGGGAACCCTAACCCGGCGCACCGACCATGGACAGACCATGGCGTGAACGGCCGACGACAAAGCAACGGCCCCGGCTCCGTGAGGAGCCGGGGCCGCCGGAGACGATCGTCGTCAGTTCTGGAACGGGCCGAAGTCGAAGTCGTCGAGGGCCACGGGCTGGCTCGCGCTGCCGAACTCGTAGTCGTAGTTGTCGTAACCGGTCACGGAGTAGGCCGCCGCGCGCGCCTCCTCGGTCGGCTCCACCCGGATGTTGCGGTAACGCTCCAGGCCGGTGCCGGCGGGGATCAGCTTGCCGATGATCACGTTCTCCTTCAGGCCGCGAAGGCTGTCGGAGCGGGCGTGGATGGCCGCGTCGGTGAGCACCCGGGTCGTCTCCTGGAAGGAGGCGGCCGAGAGCCACGACTCAGTGGCCAGCGATGCCTTGGTGATGCCCATCAGCACCGGGCGGCCGGAGGCGGGCTTGCCGCCCTCGGACACCACGCGACGGTTCTCGGTCTCGAACAGCACCCGGTCGACCAGGTCGGCCGGCAAGATGTTGGTGTCGCCCGACTCGATGACCGTGACCCGGCGCAGCATCTGCCGCACGATGATCTCGATGTGCTTGTCGTGGATCGACACACCCTGGCTGCGGTAGACCGCCTGGACCTCCTGCACCAGGTGCTCCTGGGCAGTGCGGACTCCGAGGATGCGGAGTACGTCGTGGGGGTCCTCGGTGCCGACGATCAGCTTCTGGCCGACGTCGACGTGGTCTCCGTCACCCACCAGCAGGCGCGAGCGCTTGGACACGGGGTACTCCTGGACCTCCGACCCGTCGTCGGGGGTGATGAGCACCTTGCGCGTCTTGTCGGTCTCCTCGATCTCGACGCGGCCGGCAGCCTCGGCGATCGGCGCACGTCCCTTGGGCACGCGAGCCTCGAAGATCTCCTGCACACGCGGCAGACCCTGGGTGATGTCCTCGGCCGAAGCCACGCCACCGGTGTGGAAGGTACGCATGGTCAGCTGCGTGCCGGGCTCACCGATCGACTGGGCGGCGATGATGCCGACCGCCTCGCCGATGTCGACGAGCTTGCCCGTCGCCAGCGACCGGCCGTAGCACTTGGCACACGTGCCGGTCTTGGCGTCGCAGGTGAGGACGGAGCGCACCTTGACGACCTCGATGCCGGCCGCGACCAGCTCGCCGATCTTGACGTCGCCCAGGTCGTCACCCGCCGCTGCCAGCACCTCGCCGGTCTCGGGGTGGGTGATCTCGCCGGCCGAGGTGCGGGCGTAGGCGGAGGTCTCGGCGTTGTCGTCCTTGCGAACGGTGCCGTCCTCGCCCTTGACGCCGATCCGCTTGTCGAGGCCACGCTCGGTGCCGCAGTCGTCCTCGCGGATGATGACGTCCTGCGACACGTCGACCAGACGACGGGTCAGGTAACCCGAGTCAGCCGTGCGCAGCGCGGTGTCGGCCAGACCCTTGCGGGCACCGTGGGTCGAGATGAAGTACTCCAGCACCGAGAGGCCCTCGCGGAAGTTGGCCTTGATGGGCCGCGGGATGATGTCGCCCTTCGGGTTGGCCACCAGACCACGCATCGCCGCCACCTGGCGGATCTGCATCATGTTTCCGGAGGCACCCGAGCTCACCATCATGAAGATCGGGTTGGTCTTGTCGAAGTTGGACTCCATCTCGGCGGCGACCTTGTTGGAGGCCTCCGTCCAGATCTCGATGAGGTCCTGGCGACGCTCGTCGTCGGTGACCAGACCGCGTTCGTACTGGGTCTGGACCTTGGCGGCCCGGTCCTCGTAGGCCGAGAGGATCTCGGCCTTCTTGTCGGGCGTGGTCACGTCGTCGATCGACACCGTGACACCCGAGCGGGTCGCCCAGTGGAAGCCGGCGTCCTTGAGGGCGTCGAGCGACGCGGCGACCTCGACCTTGGTGTAGCGCTCGGCCAGGTCGTTGACGATCGTGCCGAGAGCCTTCTTGCCCACCTCGTAGTTCACGAAGGGGTAGTCGGCGGGCAGGGTGTCGTTGAACAGCGAGCGACCCAGCGTGGTCTCCAGCGTCAGCGACTGGCCCTCCTCCCAGTCCTCGAGCCCGAGCTCCAGCGGCGGCACGATGTCGGTGAAGCGGATCTTCACCTTGCTCTGCAAGGTGATCTCGCCCCGGTCGAAGGCCATGATCGCCTCGGCCGCGGAGGAGAACGCGCGACCTGCGCCGATCTCGTCCTCGCGGTCGGTCGTCAGCCAGAACAGGCCGATGATCATGTCCTGGGACGGCATCGTCACCGGACGACCGTCGGACGGCTTGAGGATGTTGTTGGTCGACAGCATCAGGATCCGGGCCTCGGCCTGGGCCTCGGCCGACAGCGGCAGGTGCACCGCCATCTGGTCACCGTCGAAGTCGGCGTTGAACGCACCGCACACGAGCGGGTGGATCTGGATGGCCTTGCCCTCGATCAGCTGGGGCTCGAAGGCCTGGATGCCGAGCCGGTGGAGCGTGGGTGCGCGGTTGAGCAGCACCGGGTGCTCCATGATCACCTCTTCGAGCACGTCCCAGACCATCGCGTAGCGGCTCATGCCTGAGGTCGCCCGCTCGACCATCCGCTTGGCGGACTTGATGTTCTGGGCGTGGGAGAGGTCGACCAGCCGCTTCATCACGAACGGCTTGAACAGCTCCAGCGCCATCATCTTGGGCAGACCGCACTGGTGCAGCTTCAGCTGCGGACCCGACACGATGACCGAGCGGCCGGAGTAGTCGACGCGCTTGCCCAGGAGGTTCTGGCGGAAGCGGCCCTGCTTGCCCTTGAGCATGTCGGACAGCGACTTCAGCGGCCGGTTGCCCGGACCGGTGACCGGACGACCGCGGCGGCCGTTGTCGAACAGCGAGTCGACGGCCTCCTGGAGCATCCGCTTCTCGTTGTTGACGATGATCTCGGGCGCGCCGAGGTCGAGCAGGCGCTTGAGCCGGTTGTTGCGGTTGATGACGCGGCGGTAGAGGTCGTTGAGGTCGCTGGTGGCGAAGCGGCCACCGTCGAGCTGCACCATCGGACGAAGGTCCGGCGGGATGACCGGGACCGCGTCGAGGACCATGCCCAGCGGACTGTTGTTGGTCTTGCGGAACGCGTCGACGACCTTGAGCCGCTTGAGGGCACGCACCTTGCGCTGCCCCTTGCCGGTGGCGATGATCTCGCGGAGGTTGTCGACCTCGGCGTCGATGTCGAAGGTCTCGAGGCGACGCTGGATGGCCTGAGCGCCCATGTGGCCCTCGAAGTACTTGCCGAACCAGTTCTTCATCTCGCGGTAGAGCATCTCGTCGCCCATGAGGTCTTGGACCTTGAGCGCCTTGAACGTGCTCCAGACCTCCTCCAGCCGGTCCAGCTCGCGCTGGGCCCGGTCACGGATCTGCTTCATCTCGCGCTCGGCGCCGTCCTTGACCTTGCGCCGGGCGTCAGCCTTGGCGCCCTCGGCCTCCAAGGCAGCGAGGTCGTCCTCGAGCTTCTTGGCACGCTCGTCGACCTGGCTGTCGCGACGCTTCTCGAGGCGGTCACGCTCCAGGCCGACCTTGTTCTCGAGCGAGGACAGGTCGCGGTGACGGGCGTCGTCGTCGACGGCGGTGATCATGTAGGCGGCGAAGTAGATGACCTTCTCCAGGTCCTTGGGCGCCAGGTCGAGCAGGTAGCCCAGCCGCGACGGCACGCCCTTGAAGTACCAGATGTGGGTCACGGGCGCGGCGAGCTCGATGTGGCCCATCCGCTCGCGGCGGACCTTGCTGCGGGTCACCTCGACACCGCAGCGCTCGCAGATGATGCCCTTGAAGCGCACGCGCTTGTACTTGCCGCAGTAGCACTCCCAGTCCCGGGTGGGACCGAAGATCTTCTCGCAGAAGAGGCCGTCACGCTCGGGCTTGAGCGTGCGGTAGTTGATGGTCTCCGGCTTCTTGACCTCGCCGTGGCTCCACTGGCGGATGTCCTCCGCGGTGGCCAGGCCGATCTGAAGCTGGTCGAAGAAGTTCACATCGAGCACGGTGGCTACTTGTCCTTCGTTAGTTTCTGAAATCTTGGAGGCTGATGGACTGGGGCGGTCCCGTCCCGCTGGTTGAGGAAGGCGCGCTAGCGCCTGTCACGAAACCCGCGGAACGGGACACACACCTCAGACTTCTTCGACGCTGCTGGGCTCGCGGCGCGACAGGTCGATGCCGAGCTCCTCGGCCGCCCGGAAGACGTCTTCCTCGGCGTCCTTCATCTCGATCGGGGTGCCGTCTTGCGAGAGCACCTCGACGTTGAGGCAGAGCGACTGCATCTCCTTGACGAGCACCTTGAAGGACTCCGGGATGCCGGAGTCGGGGATGTTCTCGCCCTTGACGATCGCCTCGTAGACCTTCACGCGGCCAGGCACGTCGTCGGACTTGATCGTCAGCAGCTCCTGCAGGGCGTAGGCGGCGCCGTAGGCCTCCATCGCCCAGACCTCCATCTCGCCGAACCGCTGGCCGCCGAACTGGGCCTTACCGCCCAGGGGCTGCTGCGTGATCATCGAGTAGGGGCCGGTGCTGCGTGCGTGGATCTTGTCGTCGACGAGGTGGTGCAGCTTGAGGATGTACATGTAGCCGACCGACACCGGGTCCGGGAACGGATCGCCGGAACGGCCGTCGAACAGGTTGGCCTTGCCCGTCGCGTCGATCATCCGCACACCGTCGCGGTTGGGCAGGGTCGCACCCAGCAGGCCAGTGATCTCGTCCTCCTTGGCGCCGTCGAATACCGGTGTCGCCACCTTGGTGTTCGGGGCTGCCTTGTCGGCGTGGATCTTGATGAGGCTGTCCTTCCACGCCGTCGACGTCTTGTCGGCGTGGAGGTCGAGGTCCCAGCCCTGCTTGGCCAGCCACCCCAGGTGCAGCTCGAGGATCTGGCCGATGTTCATCCGTCGCGGCACACCCAGCGGGTTGAGCACGACGTCGACGGGCGTGCCGTCCTCCATGAACGGCATGTCCTCGATCGGCAGGATCTTGGCGATGACGCCCTTGTTGCCGTGACGCCCGGCGAGCTTGTCGCCCACCGAGATCTTGCGCTTCTGGGCGACGTAGACGCGGACCAGCTGGTTGACGCCCGGAGGCAGCTCGTCGCCGTCCTCGCGGTCGAAGACCCGCACGCCGATGACCGTGCCGGACTCACCGTGGGGCACCTTCATCGAGGTGTCGCGCACCTCGCGCGCCTTCTCGCCGAAGATCGCGCGGAGCAGGCGCTCCTCGGGGGTGAGCTCGGTCTCGCCCTTGGGCGTGACCTTGCCGACCAGGATGTCGCCCGTGGTGACCTCGGCGCCGATGCGGATGATGCCGCGCTCGTCGAGGTCGGCCAGCATCTCCTCGGAGACGTTGGGGATGTCGCGGGTGATCTCCTCGGGACCCAGCTTGGTGTCGCGGGCGTCGACCTCGTGCTCCTCGATGTGGATCGAGGTGAGGATGTCCTCCTGCACCAGACGCTGGCTGAGGATGATGGCGTCCTCGTAGTTGTGGCCCTGCCACGGCATGAACGCCACCAGCAGGTTGGTGCCCAGCGCCATCTCGGCGTTGTCGGTGCACGGACCGTCAGCGATCGGCGAGCCGGTCTCGACCCGGTCACCCTCGGCCACCAGCGGGCGCTGGTTGATGCAGGTGCCCTGGTTGGAGCGGCGGAACTTCGCCAGCCGGTAGGTCTGGTAGGTGCCGTCGTCGTTCATCGTCTCGATGAAGTCGGCCGAGACCTCCTTGACCACACCGGGCTTCTCGGCCACCAGCACGTCGCCGGCGTCGACGGCGGCGCGGTACTCGATGCCGGTGCCGACCAGGGGCGAGTCGCTCCTGATGAGCGGCACGGCCTGGCGCTGCATGTTGGCGCCCATCAGTGCGCGGTTGGCGTCGTCGTGCTCGAGGAAGGGGATCAGCGCGGTCGCGACCGACACCATCTGGCGCGGCGAGACGTCCATGTAGTCGACGTCCTCGGCCAAGACCTCGGACACGTCACCGTGGCGCTGGCGCACCAGCACCCGCTCCTCGACGAAGCGGCCCTTCTCGTCGAGCGGCGCGTTGGCCTGCGCGATGACGTACTTGCCCTCGTCGTCGGCGGTCAGGTAGTCGACCTGGTCGGAGACCTTGCCCTTGACCACCTTGCGGTAGGGCGTCTCGACGAAGCCGAACGGGTTGATCCGTCCGTAGGAGGCCAGCGAGCCGATCAGACCGATGTTGGGACCCTCAGGGGTCTCGATCGGGCACATCCGGCCGTAGTGGCTGTGGTGGACGTCGCGGACCTCCATGCCGGCGCGGTCACGAGACAGACCGCCGGGGCCCAGCGCCGAGAGGCGACGCTTGTGGGTCAGCCCCGAGATCGGGTTGGTCTGGTCCATGAACTGCGAGAGCTGGCTGGTGCCGAAGAACTCCTTCAGCGCCGCCACCACCGGACGGATGTTGATCAGGGACTGCGGCGTGATCGCCTCGACGTCCTGGGTCGTCATCCGCTCGCGGACCACCCGCTCCATGCGGGCCAGGCCGGTGCGGAGCTGGTTTTGGATCAGCTCGCCGACCGTGCGCATGCGCCGGTTGCCGAAGTGGTCGATGTCGTCGGCCAGGACCTCGATGACCTTGCCCTCGAGGTCCTTGACCTCGGCACCTTGGGCATCGGCCAATGTCGTGTCGCCGTTGTGGAGGCGGACGATGTAGCGGATCGTCGCGACGATGTCGTCGATGGTCAGCGTCTGCTGGTCGAAGGCCTCGTGGACCCCGAGCTTCTTGTTGATCTTGTAGCGACCGACCTTGGCCAGGTCGTAGCGCTTGGGGTTGAAGTAGTAGTTGTTCAGCAGCGTCTGCGCGGCCTCCTCCGTCGGGGGCTCGCCCGGACGGAGCTTGCGGTAGATGTCGAGCAGGGCGTCACGCTGTGCCTCGGTGTGGTCCTTCTCGAGGGTCAGCATCATCGACTCGTACTGGCCGAACTCCTCGCGGATCTGCTCGTTGGTCCAGCCGAGGGCCTTGAGCAGCACCGTGACGTTCTGCTTGCGCTTGCGGTCGAGGCGAACCCCGACCATGTCGCGCTTGTCGATCTCGAACTCCAGCCACGCACCGCGGCTCGGGATGATCTTGGCGGTGTAGATGTCCTTGTCAGAGGTCTTGTCGGCGGTGCGCTCGAAGTAGACGCCCGGCGACCGGACCAGCTGGGAGACCACGACACGCTCGGTGCCGTTGATGATGAAGGTGCCCTTGGGCGTCATGAGCGGGAAGTCGCCCATGAACACGGTCTGGCCCTTGATCTCGCCGGTCTCGTTGTTGGTGAACTCGGCGGAGACGTAGAGCGGGGCGGAGTAGGTGAAGTCCTTCTCCTTGCACTCGTCGACGGTGTACTTCGGGTCGTAGAAGACCGGGTCCTCGAACGAGAGCGACATGGTCTCGGAGAAGTCCTCGATCGGGGAGATCTCCTCGAAGATCTCCTGCAGACCCGACTTCTCGGAGACGTCCTCGCCCACCTCACGACGACGCGCGACCTCGGCGGTCCAGGCGTCGTTGCCGACCAGCCAGTCAAAGCTGTCGGTCTGGAGAGAGAGGAGCTGGGGGAGCTCGAGAGGCTCGGAGATCTTTGCGAACGAGATGCGGCGTGAATTTTCAGCGGAGCTGCGCGCGGCCAACAGGTGTCCTTCGACGTGTCCTGGGTGATTGCGTCTCCCACCACTCCATCGGCCACCGGGCAGGCGGATGGGCATCTGAGAGCAGACGCGAGGGGCCACGATAGCGTAAACATGCGCGCGCCACAAGTGGGCAGACAAGCCCAGCCCGTGTGGGGTGCATGTCGCTGACGTCGATGATGACTCGCCCCATGGGCGAGGTCAAGCACATCGGCCAATCCTGTGGAAGAGGTCTGCAGCGGTACGGCGGGGGCTGCCTCGGTGTCTGAGCGGCACCTCACTCGGGCTGCGCCACGGGATGCAGGGCGAGCTGGGTGATCCGTGGCCCGACCATGTCGGTGACTTCGAGGACTGCACCCTCGACCTCGACGGTGTCGCCGGGGTCGGGGATTCGTCCCAGTCGGGAGATGACGAACCCGGCCACCGTCTCGTAGTCGCCGTCCTCGAGGGGGATGCCGGTCTCCTCGGTGAAGTCCTCGATGCTCCATCCGGCGTCGATGCTGGCGGGGTCTCCCTCAGCAGCAGCGCCGGGCCCCGGCGCGTCGTACTCGTCGCGGATCTCCCCGATGAGCTCCTCGACGAGGTCCTCCAGGGTGACGATGCCGTCGGTGCCGCCGTACTCGTCGACGACGACGGCGAGGTGGGTGCCCTGTTGGCGCATGGTGGCGACGGAGGGCAGGACCAGGTTGGTCGCTGGCAGCATCAGCACCGGACGGCGCACGTCCTCGACTCGGCGCCGGTCGTCGGTGGCGATCCCGAGCAGGTCACGGACGTGCAGGAAGCCGACGACGTCATCGAACCCGTCGCCGGTGATGGGGTAGCGGGAGTAGGGGAGGTCGCGGATCCGGCCCGCGGCCTCGGTGAGTGAGGTCCGTGCGCTGAGGAACTCGACGTCGCCGCGCGGTCGCATGACCTCCTTGACCGTGGTCTCGGTGGCCCGCAGGACGTCGCGCAGAATGCGACGTTCCTGCTCGTCCAGCGCCTCATGGTGGGAGACGAGCTCGCGCAACTCCTCCTCCGACACCTGCTCGGCCGTGGCATGCGGGTCCCCGCCCACCAGGCGCACCACCGCGTTGGTCGAGATCGAGAGCAACCAGATGACCGGGCGCATCAGCACCGCGAAGCGGTCCAACACCGGCGCCACGACCAGCGACAACCCGGCAGACTTCTGCAGGGCCAGCCGCTTGGGCACCAGCTCGCCGAGCACCAGGGACAGGTAGGCGATGATCAGCGTCATCACGACCAGGGCCACTGTCTGTGCCAGCTCCGCACCCAGGCCGAGGACCTCCAGGTGCGGGGCCAGGTCCGGTGCCAGCGTGGAGCCACCGTAGGCGGCGGAGAGGAATCCAGCGACGGTCACCCCGATCTGGACCGCTGCGAGGAAGCGGTTGGGGTCGCGCGCCACCTGCGCGACTCGCGCGCCCCGCGGGCCTTGACGCTCGAGTTGGGTCAGCTGGCTCTCGCGCAGCGAGACCAACGCGATCTCGGTCGCGGCGAAGACGCCGCCGACGAGGACGAAGACCAGGACCAGGCCGACGTTGAGGAAGGTCTGGCCGTCCATCAGGCCCATTCACCCCCGGTCCGAGCCGCGGGTGAATGGCTGGTACTTCGGGGGTCGTCCATGCGCTCCAGGATACGAATCGGGTGGAGGGAGCTCGCCGGCGAGCCCTCAGCCCCCGGCGGGTGAGGTCACCAGATCGTCGACGAGCCACTGGTCGCCGACCTTCTGCATGGTGACGGTGACCTGGTCCTTGTAGACGACCGGGTCCTTGAGCTGCTTGTTGGTCGTCGGGCGGTTGACGAAGACCAGGACGGAGACGCGGTTCTCGCCGGAGCGGACGATGCCCGATGCGATGACCTCGGCTGTGACCTTCGTCCGGGTCGTCGGCGCGTTGGCCTTGATGACCTCGAACAGCTTGGCGTACTCCGCGCGGTAGTCGTCGGTCAGGTAGGCCTCGGCAGCGCGCTGGTCGGCGTCGAGATCGCCGGCCTGGCTGCCGTCGTAGGACAGGATCGGAACGATCGCCCGCTCGGCGCTGGCCTGGGCCGCACGGGTGGCGTCGGCGATGCTCGCATCGGACGGTGCCGTCGCGGCCAGCACGGAGCAGGCCCCCACCACCAGCGCGGCGATGGCCGCAACGGTCACCAGCAACCAGCCCGGCACGATCCAGCCCGGCACGATCCCGCCCGGCACGATCCCGCCCGGCACGACGGTGGCGGTTGCCTCGGGCTCCCCCGATGTCTCCTCGTGCAGGCGATGGCTCGCGTCGAGCTCGGCAGACAACAGCTCGGCGTCGTAGGCCGCGCGGCGGTCGTGTTCGAGGAGCACCTCGGCGGCCTGGTTGAGCAGGCGGAACCGGCGGTCCGACGGCTCGAGCTCGGCGATCGCCTGCTTCCATGCGATGCGGACGTCGGCCTCGGACGAGGTCGGCTCCACGCCCAGCACGTCGTACCAGCTGGGGCCCCCGGTGATGTGCGCGGTCGTGAGCGAGGTCATCGGGCCTCCCCTGTCACCGGCGTGAAGTCGTCGACCAACCAGGTGCCGTCGATCTTGACCAGCCGGACCTCGATCCTGAAGGGGGTCGGCTCGCCGGCCTGCTCGGTCCGGTCCTTCCCCTCCCCTCGGGGATAGCTGTCGGTGAAGGTGCCCGCGACGAGCGCGGTGGCGGAGTCGGAGTCGATGGTCGACACGCCGGTCGCGAACACCTTCGCCTGGCGAGAGACGCCCGCCTGCGCGACGAGCTGCTCGGCCGTCGCCGCCTCCTTGTCGAACGACACCGCGAACTTCGGCGTGATCACGTCCTTGACGCGCTCGCGGTACTGCGGCATTCCACCCTTGGCATCGAGCAGGTCCGGGCCATAGGTGCCCATCCGCAGCATGAACTGCTCGGTCTGGGCCATCACGGCCTCACGCTCACCCTGCAGCTGCTCCTGGTCGCCCGAGACGCCGACGGCGTCCACGCCGCGCGTGGACATCAGCCACACCAGCAGCACGAGTGAAGCGACGGTCACTGCCACGAGCACCGCCAGCAGGTTGCGCCGGAACCGCGGTGCGCGGGCTGCCGCCTCGGAGGGGGTCGCTACCTCGACCGCCTCGGAACTATTGACCACCTCGGTGGTTGCCATGGGTCTCACTCCCGACTCGACAACAGCGGCTGCAACCACAGCCACTTCCACGAATCCCCTCCCAGGGTTCGTGGTGCCAACGAGCCAGGCGAGGAAAGGTCACGGGGCACGCTTGATCCCCAGTGGAGCTCCTGGCCGTCGTACGTCGCCACGACGGGAGACCAGGGAGCTGCCCGGTACGCCGCGGGGGCACGGTTCGGAGCGTTCTGCGCGCCGCGCGGGTCGGACTTCGACGGCGGCTCGGCGCAGTGGGCGTTCATGTTCATCGGCCGGTTGGAGCCGTCCTGAGGGGGCCGGCGGTCGGTCGATCCGTAGCCCGCGTGGCAGACCTCCGGGTTGTTGGTCAGGATCATCCCGAAGTGGGCGTCGTACAGCCCGGTGTCCGGCGACCTGGACACCACCGTGAAGCCGCCCTCGACGACGTAGGGGTAGATCGCCAGCACCTGCTCGACACCGTCGAGGTGCCGGACGACGACCTCACCGGTGGTGACGAGCTCGTTGATCAGCTCGGCGAGGTCGACCTTGTTGTCGGCGAGGAACCTGCGCAGCTCGACCGCGGTGGCGGAGCCGTTGTCGATGACGGCGCGCAGGTCCTTGTCGGAGCCGGCAAGCGTGCCGGTGAACAGGCTCAGCTGCTGGGCGAAGGTCCGCAGCGCGCTCTCGGAGGCGATCTGCCCGCGCAGCACGGTGTTGCTGTCGCGGATCAGCGCGGTGGTCGTGTCGAAGTTGGCGTTGGCCGCATCGATGAACGAGGTTCCGCTGTCGATGATGCGCTGCAGGTCCTCGCCGGTGCCGCTGAAGGCATCGCCCATCTCGCTCAACGTCGTCTGCAGCGCCTCCCGGTCGACCGACTCGACGGTCGTGGAGATGTCGCCGAGCAGCTGCTGGGTCGGCAGTGGCGTGCGGGTGTCGCCGACGGCGATCTCGGACCCGTCTCGCAAGAAGGGCTTGCCGTCGGCGCGCGGCTGCAGCTCGACGTACTGCTCTCCCACGGCCGAGCGGTTGCCGACGACGGCCAGGGTGTCGGCGGGGATGTCGTCGTGGCCGTTGTCGATGTCGAGGTAGACGTCGACACCGTCGTCGGTGAGCGCGAGCTTCTCGACCTGCCCGACCCGCACGCCGCGATAGCTGACCTCGCCGCCGGCGAAGATCCCGCCGGAGTCGGCGAAGTGCGCCACGACGGTGTAGGAGGAGTCGAAGAACAGCCGGTCCAGCTTGGCGTAGCGGGCCCCGACGAAGCTGACCCCGACCATGGTGATCAGCACGAAGACGACCAGCTGGATGCGCGTGCGACGGGTGATCATCGGCCCGCCTCCTCGACCGGCACCATGCCGGGGACGAGCAGGCTGACCAAGGCCGGGTCGTAGAGCGCCATCAGCTGCTCGTACGTCGGTCCGCGCGCTCCGAAGTCCAGCGTCCGGCTCTGCTGGCCGACACCAGCCCGGGGCAGGCCGGGGATGGTCGGCAGCAGCGTCGGCATGCCGTCGCCCGTCGGGAGCCCGGGGATGAGGGCGAGCTGCTTGCAGACGGCGCGGTCATCGTTCTCCTGCTTGGCGCACTCCTCGCGCAGCTGCAGCAGCTTCTGCGGCGAGGCGAGCACCTTGGCGCACTCGGGGCTGCTCAGGCTCCCGCTGCGCAGGCACGCCAGCACGTCGTTGAGGATCACGGTCGGGTCGAGGATCGTGGGCAGCTTCGTCGGCAGGTCCGTCGGCAAGGTGGGCAGTCCCGTCGGCAGGCCGGTCGGCAAGGTGGCCCCGGTGTCGATGTCGAGGTCGAGGGTGATCGACAGGTTGGTGTAGTCGCCCATGTGCAGGTTGCGGGCGACCTGCGGGTCGCGGCCGACCACCTCGTCGACGAACGGGTAGGTCAAGAAGACGTTGAACGCGTTGACGAAGTCGTCTCCTGACGCAGCGATCTGGGAGAGCACCGGCGACAGCTGCTGGAGAGAGTCGATGGTGGCGGCCTTGGACGCGCTGATCACCCGCACGCCCACGTCGCTGAGCCGGCTGAGAGCCTTGAGCAGCCTGACCAGGTCGTCGCGCTGCTTGTCGATCGACCGGAGCGCCGAGGGCAGCTCGTCGAGAGCGGCATCGATGCTGTCGCGCTGCTTGTTGACCGAGACGGCGAGGTCGTTGAGCTTGTCGATCGCGTTGACGATGTCGGCCCTGTGGTCGTCGAGCTGGGTCATCAGCGTGCGGATCTGGTCGAGCGCCGAGCGGGCGGTGCCCTCGCGGCCCTCGAGCGCGGTGTTGAGCTCGCGCGCGATGGTCCGCAGCTGGGCGACGCCGCCGCCGTTCAGCAACAGGCTGAGCGCGCCGAGCACCTCCTCGACCTCCGGGTTGCGTCCGCTGTGGTCGAGGTCGATGACGTCGCCGGACTGCAGCAGCTCGTTGCTCGCGCCGGTCTCGGGCGCCGCCAGCGACACGAACTTCTCGCCCAGCAGGCTGGTCTGGCGGATCGTCGCGACCGCGTTGTCGGGCAGCAAGGTGTCCTTGCGCAGCTGCACGGTGACATCCGCGGTGAACCCGTCGAGCCGCACGTCGGTCACCTTGCCGACGCTGACGTCGTTCACCTTGACCGTCGACTGGGGCACGAGGTCGAGCACGTCGCGGAACATCACGTGCACCGTGATCGGGTCGCTGCCCACGTCCGTCCCGCCCGGCAGCGGCAGCTTGTAGACGTCGAACCCACACCCCGAGATCGTCAGCGAGCCGACGAGGGCGAGCAGGAGCAGCCTCAGCCTCGTCATCGGGCCGCCACCAACCCTCCGAGCGTCGGGTCGTACTGCTCCGGCTCGCGCTGCTGGTCCCGAGCGAAGGCGGCGACCCGCGGGGCCGCGGGGAGGTCCTTGAGGATGTCCTGGATGACGCTGCAGGCCTGGCCATTCGACTGCTTGGGCTTGTCGGCCTGGCTGATGATCCCGCACAGGAAGGTCGCGGGGTCACTGGTGATCTGGTCGCCGATCATCTGCAGGTTGGCCCGGGTGTCGAGGGTGCCGGCCTGCGGGTTGTAGGTCAGCGCCAGGTTGTTGAGGGCGACCGGCGCCGCCGAGAGCACCTCGTCGAGTGCGTCGCGCTGCTTGACCAGCACCTTGGCGACCCGGTTGAGCCCCTTGATGTTGCGACCGAGGATCGCCCGGTTCTCCTTGACGAAGCCGGACACCTGCTTCATCGCGACGGCCAGGTTGCGCAGCGACGCGGCCAGCTCACCACGCTCACCCGACAGCATCTGCGACACCGAGGCGAGCGAGTCGTTGAACTGGCGGACGGTCTCGTCGTTGTCGGCCAGCGTCTTGATGAAGCCCTCGAGCGACCTGGCGGAGCCGAACAGCTCCTCCTTGTTGTCATCGAGAGTGCCGGTGAGCTGGCTGAAGTCCTCGATGGTCTGGTGGAACTTCGCCCCCTGACCGCCGAAGTTGGCCGCGGTGGTCTCCAGCAGGTCGGTCAGCGCACCCTTGGCGTTGGCACCGTTGGGGCCCAGCGCCACGGTGAGGTCGTCGAGGCTCTGGTAGATCTCGTCGAGCTCGAGGGGCACGGCGGTCCGGTCCGTCTCGAGCGTGGCCCCGTCGGGAAGCTCCGGGCCGTCGGTGTAGACCGGCGTCAGCTGCACGTACCGGTCACCCACGATGGAGGGCGAGACGATGACGGCCGCGGCGTCCTCGGGGATCTTGACGTCGGCGTCGTACGTCATCGTCACGACCACGTCGGTACCCGACGGCGTCACGGTGTCGACGGTGCCGATCGGCACCCCGAGCACCCGCACGTCGCTGCCCTCGTAGATCGAGACCGTGCGCGGGAAGTGTGCGGTGAGGGTCTTGGTCTCGGAGCCTCCGAGTAGGAAGGTCCAGGCGCCAGCGGCCAGCAGGGCGACGACGATGACCGGCACGACGACCGTGGCCGGCTTCAGCTTCTTGGGGTCCATCGCTCAACCCACCTGCGGCACGGGAGGCATGTTCTGGATGTAGGTGTCGAACCACGGCCCGTTGCCGAGCGTGTTCGCGAAGACGCGGTAGAAGGGCGCCATCAGCCGCAGGCTGTTGTCGATGTTGTCCTCGTTCTTGTTGAGCACGCCCACCACCGACTCGAGGTGGGTCAACGCGGGCTTGAGGTCGGCGCGGCTCTGCTTGACCAGCTTGGTCAGCTCGGACGAGAGCGTCGAGGTGGACACCAGCAGCCGGTGCACGGCCTCCCGCCTCCTGAGGAGCGCGCGGAACAGCACGTCGCTGTCGCGCATCAGGCCGATGATGTCGTCGTCTCGCGCCTCGAGGACCTGGGAGACATCTCGAAGGTTGCCGAGCAGCTCACCGATCTGGTCGTTCTTGGCCGCGATGTTGCTCGACAGCCGGGAGACGCCGTCGAGCGCCGCCTGGAACTCCTCGGGGGTGTTGCGGGTCAGGTCCGACAGCGTGGTCAGCGACTCCGCGAGCTGGTCGGTGTCGATCCGCTCGGATCGCTCGGCGAGGCCCGAGAACGCCTTGACGACCTCGTACGGCGAGCTGGTGCGGGTCTGCGGTATCTCCGCGCCCTCGGCCAGCTGACCCGACCCGGCCGGGGCCAGGCTGAGGTACATCGCACCGAGCAGCGTCTTGACCTTGATGTCGGCGTGGGTCTGGTCACCGAAGTCGGCGCCCTTCTCGATCCGGAAGGTGACCTTGACGTGGTCGCCGTCGAGCTCGACCTTCTCGACCTTGCCGACCCGCACGCCGGCGATGCGTACCTCGTCGTTGGCTTTGAGCCCGCCGGCCTCGCTGAAGGCTGCGTAGTAGACGTCACCCCCGCCGATGACCGGCAGGTGCTGGGCGTTGAAGGCGGCCAGGATCAGGGCCGCGACGACGGCGAGGCTGATCGCCCCGACGACCACCGGGTTGCGCTCGCGGAAGGGGGTGCTCATCCGAGGGAACACCTGTCCGATCCGGTGTTGTAGGAGACCGGGATGGTCTGACCGCCGACGCGGACCTTGCCCTGGAACTGGCAGAGGTAGAAGTTGAACCAGGAGCCGTAGATCGCGGTGCGGCCGACCTTCTCCAGCTTGATCGGCAGCACCTGCAGCGCCCGGTCGAGCTCGCCCTTGTTGCGGTCGATGTTCTCGGCCACCGCGCGCAGGTGCGTGATGTCCTCGACGAAGGGCTGACGGATGCCCTGCACGAGGTCGGCCGTCTCGACCGAGAGCGCGGAGACCTGGTCGAGCGAGGACAAGATCGCCTGCCGATCACCCTTCAGCCCACCCACGAACTGCCGGAAGGTCGTGATCAGCTCGTTGAGCTGCTTGTCGCGACTGCCGATGTGGTCGAGCACCTCGTTGAGGTTGTCGATCAGCTGTCCGATGACCTGGTCGCGGTCGGCCAGGGTCGAGGTCACGCTGGCGGTGTGGGCGAGCAGACCCTCGAGCGTGCCGCCCTCGCCCTGGAAGACCTGGACGATCTCGTAGGACAGCGTGTTGATGTCGCTGGGGGTGAGCGCCTCGAACAACGGCTTGAACCCGTTGAAGAGCACCGTGAGGTCGAGGGCCGGCGAGGTCTGGCTGACCGGGATGGTGGCGCCCTCGGGCAGCTTGGCAGTGTCCCCGATCTCGTTGCTCAGCGAGATGTAGCGCTGGCCGACGAGGTTGCGGAACCGGATGTCGGCCCGCGTCGCCTTCGACAAGGTGATGGACTCCTGCACCGAGAAGGTCACCAGCGCCCTGGTGCGCTCGACGATCTCGACCTTCTTGACGGTGCCGACCTTCACGCCGGCGATCCGGATGTCGTCGCCCTTGTTCACGCCGGTCGCGTCGGTGAACTCCGCCTGGTACCGACGGCTGGTGCCGAAGTCGAGGTTGCCGATCGTGACGGCCAGGACGCTGGTGGCCAGCGTGGTGACCACGATGAAGACGACCAGCTTGACCAGGTCGACGGTGGTGCGCTTGTCGAGAGCCTTCATCGCAAGGTCACCTCCGCCCCCCGTGCCATCGGCGCGACGAGCAGGACGCCCAGGTCGGGAACATCGTCGGTCCTCAGGCCCAGCCCCGGACCCAGGAGCGACTTGAGCAGGCCCGACTCCTCGGACGTGCCGGCGTACTGGCCCCAGGCGGGAGCGACGCGGCTGGTGCCCTTGCCCGTCGGGCTGTCGACGCCGTCGTTGAAGTTCGGCTGGTGGCGCATCGGGTTCTGCTGGTTCCACGGCGGCTCGGGCAGGTGCAGGCAGGACGGACCGCGCTTCTCACCGAGCCGCGGCACGTCCGAGGCGTTGTAGCCGCGCGGCTGGTTGGGCAGCGTCTCCAAGACGATGTGCAAGGTGAAGCCGCGGAAGGCCTCGGCCTGCAGCTTGCCGGCGTTGACGATACCGCCGGTCAGGCAGGGGTACTCCGGGGCGTACTTCGCCAGCACGCGCAGCTGCGCCGCCCCCAGCCGGCCGAGGCGGATCAGGTTGTCGCCGTTCTCGTCGAGGAAGTCCCGCGAGTCGTCGGCGAACAGCGTGAGGTCGGCGAAGAAGGTCCTCAGCTCCGCCTCGCGGTCCTCGAGGGTCCCGGTCGTCTTGACGGTGTCGCGCAGGATCTGGGCGATCTGCGGCATCACGTCGGCGTAGATCGTGGAGACCTTCGCGGTCAGCCGCAGGTCCTGCACGATCGCCGGGATCTGCGGGTTGAGCCGCTTGAGGTAGGAGTCGACGGTCTCGAGGTTCTCCCCGATCTTGTCGCCACGACCCTCGAGAGCAGTGGCGATCGCGTTGAGCGTCATGTTGATCTCGGCGGGCTGGACCGTGCGCAGCAAGGGGTACAGGTCGTTGAGCACCTTCTCCACCTCGATGGCGACCTGCGTGCGCTCGATGGTGGCGCCGGCCGCGATGTGCTGCGAGGACGGCTCCTCGGGCACCTCGAGTGCGACGTACTTCTCGCCGAACAGCGTCTTGGGCACGATCGCACCGGTGACGTTGGCGGGAATGGTCCTGACCTGGTCGGGGTAGAGACCGAGGGTGACGACGGCGCCCCCGTCACTGCCTGCCTCGCTGGTGAACCCGAGCACCTCCCCCACGATCACCCCGCGGATCTTGACGTCGGCGCGCTCGGGCAGCTGCAGGCCGAGCGTCGAGGTGCGCAAGGTGACCCGGTCGTAGTCCACGAACTTCTTGCTGAACACGCCGTAGGTCAGCCAGACCCCGAGCAGCAGCAGGCAGACGAAGACGACCCCGAGGGCCTTGTTGCCCAGCCGTTTGCCCAGCCGTGTCGATCCAGCGGTCATCAGCCGGCCAGCCTCACCGTCGTCGTGGCCCCCCAGATGGCCATCGACAAGAACAGGTCGAGCACGTTGATCGCCACGATGCTGGTGCGGACGGCGCGCCCGACGGCCACGCCCACGCCCGCAGGCCCGCCGGAGGCGTTGTAGCCGTGGTAGCAGTGGATCAGGATCACGGTGACCGCGAAGACCAGCACCTTGCCGAACGACCAGAGCACGTCGCCGGGCGGGAGGAACTGGTTGAAGTAGTGGTCGAAGGTGCCCTCGCTCTGCCCGAAGAACTGCGTCACGGTCAGCCGCGTGGCGTAGTACGACGACAGCAGGCCCACGACGTAGAGCGGGATGATCGCGATCAGCCCACCGATGATCCGCGTGGTGACCAGGAACGGCAACGACGGGATCGCCATCACCTCGAGAGCGTCGACCTCCTCGGAGATCCGCATGGCGCCCAGCTGTGCGGTGAAGCCACAGCCGACGGTGGCTGCCAACGCGATGCCGGCGACCAAGGGCGCGATCTCGCGGGTGTTGAAGTAGGCCGACACGAAGCCGGAGAAGGCAGAGGTGCCGAGCTGGTTGAGTGCGGCGTACCCCTGCAGGCCGACCTCGGTGCCGGTGAAGAAGCACATCGCGGTGATCACGCCGACCGTGCCGCCGATGACGGCCAGGGAGCCCGAGCCGAGCGTCACCTCGGCGAGGATCCGCAGGATCTCCTTCTTGTAGCGGGAGACCGTGCGAGGGGTCCAGGCCAGCGCCTTGAGGTAGAAGGCCAGCTGGTGGCCCAGGTCGTCGAGCGACTGCGCGGGCTTGTCGTAGATGGCCTTCAGGCCGGTCATGGTCTTGGGCATGTCGTCAACCGGTCTTCGGCGGGACGAGCTGGAAGTAGATCGCGCTCATCACGAAGTTGATGACGAACAGGAGCATGAAGCTGACGACGACCGACTCGTTGACCGCGTCCCCGACACCCTTCGGCCCGCCGGCGGCGTTCATGCCCTTGTACGACGCCACGATGGCGGCGACGAGCCCGAAGACCAGAGCCTTGGCCATGCCCTGCCACAGATCGGGCAGCTGGGCGAGCGCGGTGAAGCTGGCCAGGTAGGCACCTGGCGTGCCGTCTTGGAGCACGACGTTGAAGATGTAGCCGCCGGTCACGCCGACGACGCTGACCAGGCCGTTGAGGAAGACCGCGACGAGCATGCACGCCAGCACGCGTGGGACGACCAGGCGCTGGATCGGGTCGATGCCCAGCACCATCATCGCGTCGAGCTCCTCGCGGATCTTGCGGGCGCCGAGGTCCGCGGCGATGGCCGAGCCTCCTGCCCCCGCGATCAGCAGCGACGTGGCGATCGGGCCCGCCTCGCGGACGACGGCCAGCACGGAGGCGGAGCCGACGAACGACTGCGCGCCGAACTGCTTGATCAGCCCGCCGACCTGGAGCGCGATCACGGCGCCGAACGGGATCGCGACCAGCGCGGTCGGGATGATCGTGACCGATGCGATGAACCAGGCCTGCTGGAGGAACTCACGGGTCTGGAACGGCCGCCGGAACAGCCCACGGCCCACGTCGAGACCGAAGGCGAACAGCTTGCCGGCGGTGCCGATGGGCGCCAGGGCGCGCGACGAGGTGAGCGAGGACATGGCTCAAGCCCCCGGGGTCATGCTCATGGCCGGCTCGAAGGAGCCGGGCGGTGGGGTCACGCCGTTCGCGCGGCACCAGTCACCGGGCGGTCGCTGGCTGCGGCGTGGCTGACCGTTGGTCGGCTCGAGCTGCAGCGGGATGGGCGGCAGGGGCGGCAGCTCCTGGTCCTTCTCGGCCGCCAGCTCGTCGGCGTCCTTCTCCTCCGACATGCCGATCGGGCCGACGCGCTGGGCGTTGAGGAACTGGCGCACGACCGGCTCCTCCGAGCTGAGCAGCATCTCGCGCGGGCCGAACATCGCCAGGTGCCGGTGGTAGAGCAGGCCGATGTTGTCGGGCACGGTGCGCGCGGTGTTGATGTCGTGGGTGACGATCAGGAACGTCGCGTCGATCTGGGCGTTGAGGTCGACGATCAGCTGGTTGAGGAACGCCGTACGCACCGGGTCGAGGCCCGAGTCGGGCTCGTCGAAAAGCACGATCTCCGGGTCGAGCACCAGGGCCCGTGCCAGGCCGGCGCGCTTGCGCATGCCACCGGAGATCTCACCGGGCAGCTTGTCCTCCGCACCGACCAGGCCGACGAGCTCCATCTTCTCCATCACGATGTCGCGGACCTCGGACTCGGACTTCTTGGTGTGCTCGCGCAGCGGGAACGCGACGTTGTCGTAGAGGTTCATCGAGCCGAACATCGCGCCGTCTTGGAAGAGCACGCCGAAGAGCTTGCGGATCTCGTAGAGCTCGCGCTCCGAGCAGGTCGCGATGTCGGTGCCCTCGATGACGACCGAGCCGCGGTCGGGCTTGAGCAGCCCGATCAGCGTCTTGAGAAGGACCGACTTGCCGGTGCCCGAGGGGCCGAGCATCACGCAGATCTCACCCGCGGGGACGGTCAGCGTCACGTCACCCCAGATGAGCTGCTTGCCGAAGGACTTGGTGAGCCCCTCGATCTGTATCTCGACACCCATCAGCGCGGCGCCTCCCTTCGCATCGACCGTGCCCGCGGTCAGTGACCTGTCGAGGAAGGGCGCCTCCCGTTCGCCGCTTCCAGAGGGGTCAACGGGCGCGGGTCGCGAAGGTTACGGGGAGGTCGCCGACTTCGTGACGGACGCCACGAACGCGCGGATGAGCGGGTGGATCGGCTCGCCCCGGGATGCCCCCACATGGGGCTGGAAGAGGCTGGCCACGTAGAACGGGTGGCCGGCGCCCATCTCGGGGAACTCCAGCACCTCGGCACCGGCATCGGGTGCGGTGGCGCCGACGACCACACCGGCCGACACCAGGTCGGCGACGGCCGCCGGCGTGGGCGCATAGGAGCAGTAGTGGGTGCCGACGAAGGGCTGGCTCACCCAGGTCGCGAACCGGGTCCCGGGGACCGGCGTGACCAGGCGCTGCTCGCCCTGCAGCGAGCAGGCCAGCGGTTCGACCACGTTGTCGTCGTCGAGGCCATCGGTCTCCGCGTGCGTGGCGCGGCGGCCGAGGACGTTGCGGGAGTACTCGACCACGGCGTACTGCAGGCCACCGCAGGTGCCGAGGAACGGCGTCCCGCTCTCACGCACCGCCGTCAGCGAGGCCAAGACGGCGTCGTCGTCGGCGTAGGGAGACCCGGGGACCAGCCACACGGCGTCGTAGGTCGTGACGTCCTCGCCGCTGTCGGTGGGCACCCAGCGAGCCTCGACGTCGAGCTCGGTGGCGAGCCGTGGGACCAGCGCGTCCAGCTCGCGATGGCTGGGGTGGGAGCTGTGGTCACCGAGCAGCGCGATCCGCACGGCTCATCATCGCTGGTTGAGGAGGTTGCGCCAGCAAGCGTCTCGAAACCTGGTGAGAGGTCAGATGACCGCGCCTTCCTCGACCGGCGGAGGCACGAAGGGCGGGTACCCAGGTGGGTACCCGCCCTTCGGATCGCGCTAGGAGCTCAGACGATCAGTCTGCGTCACTTGAGGGTGACGGTGGCGCCGGCGCCCTCGAGGGCCTCCTTGGCCTTCTCGGCGGCGTCCTTGGCCACGCCCTCCAAGACGGGCTTGGGAGCGGCCTCGACCAGGTCCTTGGCCTCCTTCAGGCCGAGGGAGGTCAGGGCGCGCACCTCCTTGATGACGTTGATCTTCTTGTCGCCGGCTGCCTCGAGGATCACGTCGAACGAGTCCTGCTCGGCGGCCTCCTCGCCCACGTTGCCGGGGCCGCCGGCCGCGGGAGCGGCAGCGGCCACGGCGACCGGAGCGGCCGCGGTGACGCCGAAGGTGTCCTCGAACTGCTTCACGAACTCGCTGAGCTCGATGAGGGTCATCTCCTTGAACGCGTCGAGGAGCTCGTCGGTGCTGAGCTTCGCCATGGTGGCGTTTCCTTCCAATCGGTGGTGTTGGCCCATGAACGGGCCAATAACTGGGCCAATATCTGGGTGGTGTGACCGGCCTGGTGTCAGGCCTCGGTCGGCTGGTCCTCGGACTCGGCAGCCTCCGCTGCGGGCTCGTCGTCCGTCGAGCTCTCGACGGTCGCCTCCTCCGCGTCAGCGACGACCTCGTCGGTGGCCGGGACCGGTGTGCCGGCACCACCCGCGAGGATCGAGGGGTCCTCTTGCGCCTTGGCCTCGAGCGCGCCCGCGAGCCGGGCGACCTGGGCGATGGGAGCGTTGAGGAGGTAGACGGCCTGGCTGAGCGACGCGAGCATCGCGCCGGCCAGCTTGCCCAACAGCACCTCGCGCGACTCGAGGTCGGCGAGCTTCGCGACCTCCGCAGCGTCGAGGGGCTTGCCGTCCAGGACGCCACCCTTGATGACAAGGGTGGGGTGTGCCTTGGCAAAGTCACGCAGACCCTTGGCCGCCTCGACGACGTCGCCGTTGATGAAGGCGATCGCGGTCGGACCGGTCAGCAGGTCGTCGAAGCCGTTGATGCCCGCCTCGTTGGCGGCCAGCTTGGCCAGCGTGTTCTTGACCACGGCGTAGTTGGCGTTCCCACGCAGCGAGCGCCGCAGTTCCTGCAGCTGCTTGACGGTGAGCCCGCGGTACTCGGTCAGCACTGCACCGGCCGAGTCGTTGAACGAGTCAACGATCTCCGCGACGGCCGCAGCCTTCTCTGCCCGCGCCATGGGTCTCCTTCCGGATGGGGAGACCGGGCCTGTCCCGGGCCGGAGACGACGAACGCCCCGGGCGCAGGAGGCCCAGGGCGTGGTCATGCGATCCAGCTCTGCGTCACCTGCGCGGGTCGCCCGACGAGTCGGAGCCTTCGGTCGACTTCCTCATGATGAGGAAACCGACGACCAGCGGTCTCTGGTTTCAGCGGCCACCATAGGCCGCGGCGTACGACCTCAGCAAATTGCGGTACATCGTCCGATCGGCCATCGCGAGATGGCCCGACCGGACTAGTCAGATTTTACGTTTCGGTTCCCGGGCACGGCCCTGTTCTGTTGCAATGAGTTCCGTGGACCCGAAGTTGACCTCGCTTGCCACGATCTTGGATCGTGCTGACGCTCGGTTGCGGTCCCCGGAATCCTCGGTGCGGATCTGGCCAACGGGGTTCCCACTCGTCGACGACGTCCTCGGGGGTGGCCTTCGGGCCGGGGCGCTCAACCTGCTTGCCGGACCTCAGGGTCAAGGCAAGACGACCATGGCTCTCCAGATGGCCCGCAATGCGGTCGCCTCTGGCCGGGCCGCCATCTTCTTCTCCTTCGAGCTCGACGCCGAGTCGCTGCTGCAGCGACTGATCGCGCTCGAGTCCGGGCTGATCGGGGGGATCAGAGCACCGGGCCTGACGCAGGTACGCGCGGCCTTCGAGGGCGCCACGGGCGCCGGAGGACTGCCGGAGCGCCTGGCCGGCACCGCGGGCATCGAGGCGATCATGCGCATCCAGGGATACGCCGAGCGACTCGTCGTCCACCGCTCCACCACGACCGCGACCGACATCCCGACGATCGCGAGTGCGGTCAAGGAGGTCGTCGGGGAGACCGGCCAGCCGCCGCTGATCATCGTCGACTACCTGCAGAAGGTGAAGTTCGACGACCCGCGGCTCTCCGACGAGGAGAGCATCACCAAGATCACCGAGCAGCTCAAGGACCTCGCGATCGACTTCGAGGCACCGGTCCTGGCGGTCGCGGCCGCCGACAAGCAGGGCCTCGAGCCCGGACAGCGGATGCGCGCGCGTCACCTGCGCGGTGGCACGGCCTTGGCCTACGAGCCCGACGTGGTGCTCATCATGAACACCAAGTCCGACGTGGTCGCCCGCAACCACCTGCTCTTCGACATCAACGGCCTGGAGCGCTGGCGCGAGTGGACTGTCATCACGGTGGAGAAGAACCGCCAGGGTCACGACGCGATGGAGCTGGAGTTCCGCAAGCGGTTCCACCAGGGCCGCTTCGAGACCGACGGCAAGATCGTGGCCGAGCAACTGGTCGAGGAACGCCTCTTCGCCGATAAGTGACAGACGCTCGTCACGTCCTTGACATGACGCCCCGCACGCGAAGTCGCGTGCGGGGCATCGGTCTGTCTAGTCCGGAAATGACCCCAATGGACCATCGCTACCCTCCAAACGGGCCAGATCAGTCCATTCGCCCAGATCCGGGTGCTCACCTTCGATGGAATGGTGGGCATGGACCAGAAGCTCACCTCGCTGACTTCGGTGGTCGAGCGGACCGACACGCGGCTCCGCTCCCCCGATGCTGAGGTCCGCATCTGGCCGACCGGCTTCCCGATCCTGGACGACAGCATCGGCGGCGGCTTCCGTGCGGGCGCTCTCAACGTGCTGGCCGGCCCCCAGGGCCAGGGCAAGTCGACGATGGCACTGCAGATGTGCCGCAACGCGGCCGCGGCCGGTTGCTCGGCGGTGATGTTCTCCTTCGAGCTCGAGGCCGAGGTGCTGCTCCAGCGCCTGATCTCGCTCGAGGCCGGCCTGATGTTCGGCCCCCAGGCGCCGCCGATCGCGCAGATCCGCGAGGCCTTCGACGGCAAGGGCGACGCGGGCGGTCTCCCCGAGCGCCTGTTGGCCGCCGCAGGCCCGATGGCCATCGACGCCCTGATGTCGATCGGCACGTTCTCCGACCGGCTGGTCATCCACCGCTCCACCACGATGCACACCGACATGGCCTCGATCGCGGAGAACGCCAAGGAGGTGTACGCCGACACCGGGCAGCCGCCCCTGATCGTCGTGGACTACCTGCAGAAGGTGAAGCCCTTCGACCGCACCATGTCGGAGGAGCAGCAGATCACCCTGATCACCCAGCAGCTCAAGGACCTGGCCATCGACTTCGCCAGCCCGATCCTGGCGCTGAGCTCGGCCGACCGCGACGGCCTCAAGCCCGGCCAGCGGATGCGCGCCCGCCACCTCAAGGGCTCCACGGCACTGGCCTACGAGCCCGACATCGTGATGATCATGAACACCAAGGCCGACATCGTCACCCGCGACGCCCTGGTCTACGACGTCAACGGCCTCGAGCGGATGCGCGAGTGGACCGTGGTCACCTTGGAGAAGAACCGGCAGGGCTCGACCGGGCTCGACATCGAGTTCCGCAAGAAGTTCATGCAAGGTCGCTTCGACACCGAGGGCGCCCTCGTCTCCGAGCGCCTCGTCGAGGAGCGCCTCGACGGGTGAGCCCCCTCAGGGCTCGCGCCTGGCGACCAGCAGGGTCAGGTCGTCGTACACCGCTGCGTCGCCCCTGAACGCGCGTACGTCGGCCAGCACGGCATCGCGTACGTCGTCGGCCCCGGCGCCGGACAGCGTGCCCAGCAGGGCCACCAGGCGGGACTCACCGTAGAAGGCTCCCGTGGCGTCACGGGTGTCGGTGATGCCGTCGGTGTAGAGCACCATCGTCTCGCCGGGCTCGATGCGGCAGTTCCCGAGCTCGAAGGAGGCCACCGGGAAGGCGCCCAGGATGGCGCCGCCCGCCTCGAGCGCCTCCACCTGCCCGTCGGCGCGGATCACCAGGGGTGGCTCGTGACCGGCGCTGGCCAGCCGGACGTTACCGGTGTCGGCGTCGACCGAGGCCAGGGCAGCGGTGAGGAACAGCGTGGTGCGCCGCTCCACGCACAGGATCCGGTTGACGCGGGCCAGGGCATCGGCCGGGTCGTCGGCATTGTCGGCGGCCGCGTGGAGCAGCGCCTTCGTGTCGGCCATCAGCAGCGCGGCCGGCACGCCCTTGCCGGTCACGTCGGCGATCAGCAGGGCCACGTCGTGGCTGGCGCCGCGCACGCGGAACACGTCGTACAGGTCGCCCCCGACCTCACGCGCCGGCTCGTAGTCGGCCGCGAACCGCCAGCCCTCCACGTCAGGAAAGCGGCGGGGCAACAGCGAGCGCTGGATGTCGCGCCCGATGGCCAGCTCCTGGGCCGCTGTGACGCGCGAGGCGTGCTGGCGGGCACCGCGCAGCGCCATCTCGACCGAGGTACGCACGAGCTCGGCCAGGTCCGGCGCCATCGCGGCGTCGTGGACCACATGGCCGACCAGCCGGTCCTCGAGCCGCAGGG
Source organism: Nocardioides agariphilus (assembly GCF_015352445.1). Taxonomy (GTDB): domain Bacteria; phylum Actinomycetota; class Actinomycetes; order Propionibacteriales; family Nocardioidaceae; genus Nocardioides; species Nocardioides agariphilus. Next base: position 6,445 of record NZ_JADKPO010000002.1, on the reverse strand, counting down.
TCAGCCGAGCTCCTCCTGCGACCGTCGCACCGACCAGATGCCGGCCGTCAGCGTCGGTGACCGCGATCGCCGCGCCGGCGGCCAGCGCGGAAGCGGTGGCCAACAGGTCGACAAGGCTCTCGTCGTCGACGAGGGAGTCGAGCTCGCTCATCGAGCAGCCGACTGCTCAGCCGTCGATGGCGGCGTCGCGATCGGGGAAGACCGGCATGATCCGATCCATCCCCGTGCGGCCGAGCACGACCGAGATGGCCTCGCTCGGTGCGACCAGCCGCAGCTGGTCATGATCGCCCCCGGCCTCGGCGTCGGTCTGTGCGGCGTGCAGGGCCTCCCAGCCGGCGTCGGGGTCGTGCGGCGGCTCACCGCGGTAGACCAGCGCGAGGGAGTGGAGCGCCACGATGCCCGAGCTCGACATGTACTCCAGGCCGGACATGTCGAGCACGAGGGTGCGCACCCCCTCGCCGTAGAGCTGCTCGCCGGTCTCCATCACGTCGCGGTAGTTGGAGGCGTCCAGCTCACCGTCGAGCTTGAGCACGGCCACGGAGTCGGAGACCCGGTCGATCGACGTCTTCACAGTTGTCCTCCATCGTTGGCGGCGGTGTGTGCCGGACGACGCATCGTCACGACGTTGCCGGCCTGTGACGCGCCTCCGGACAGTGACCGGTGCTCGAAGACCGTACAGAGGTCGTTGATCAGTGCGATACCCATGCCACCGAACGGCCGTCGCTCGAGGGGAACGTCCGGGTCGAAGGGCCGCGCGGTCGCCGGGTCGAACGCCGGCGCCGCATCGCGGATGTCCACGACGATGTCGGCGCCCTCGCGACCGAAGGACACCTCGACAGGTCCGGGCCCGCGGTAGCCGTGCACCACCACGTTGGTCACCCACTCATCGACGCACTGCACCAGGGCGCTGACGGTGTCGGTGTCGGCACCGAGCCCGGCAGCGGTGGAGCGCACGAAGGCGCGCACCTCGGCGAGTACGTCGAGACTCGCCGTCACCTGCAGGCTCGACCCCGTCACGTCGGCCACCGCGCTCACGCGGCGAAGGTACCAGCCGTCAGGCCGTGGCGGACTCGTCCTCGACCGCGACGTTGCGGGTGCGGTTGGGGTCGACCTGGACGCCCGGGCCCATGGTCGTGGAGACCGTGATCTTGCGGATGTAGCGGCCCTTGGAGCTGGCCGGCTTGAGCCGCAGCACCTCCTCGAGCGCAGCCGCGTAGTTCTCGGCCAGCTGCACCTCGGAGAAGGACGCCTTGCCGATGATGAAGTGCAAGTTGGCGTGGCGGTCGACCCGGAACTCGATCTTGCCGCCCTTGATGTCGGAGACGGCCTTGGCCACGTCCGGGGTCACGGTGCCGGTCTTGGGGTTGGGCATCAGACCGCGAGGGCCGAGCACGCGGCCGAGGCGACCGACCTTGCCCATCATGTCGGGGGTGGCCACCACGGCGTCGAACTCCAGCCAGCCGCCGTTGACCTTCTCGATCAGCTCATCGCCACCGACGACGTCGGCGCCGGCCTCACGGGCGGCGTCGGCCTTCTCGGCGTTGGCGAACACCAGCACGCGGGCGGTCTTGCCGGTGCCGTGGGGCAGGTTGACGGTGCCGCGGACCATCTGGTCGGCCTTGCGGGGGTCCACCCCGAGGCGCATCACGACGTCGACGGTCTCGTCGAACTTCTTCTTGCTGGCGGTCTTGGCGATCTTGATCGCGTTGAGAGGCGCGTAGATCTCGTTCTTGTCGAACGTCTCGGCGGCCGCTCGGTAGGTCTTGCTGCGCTGCATGACTGGTTCTCTTTTCGTCTGGTGTTCCAGGTGTGGTCGAGCGGGCCAGCGCGGCCCTGCCACGTCGTGCGAGTGGGCGGTGCGTCAGTTGGTGGTGACGCCCATGGAGCGGGCGGTGCCCTCGACGATCTTCATCGCGGCGGCCTCGTCGTTGGCGTTGAGGTCGGGCATCTTGGTGCGGGCGATCTCGCGCACCTGGTCCTTGGTCAGCTTGCCGACCTTCTCCTTGTGGGGAACCCCCGAGCCCTTCTGCAGACCAGCAGCCTTCTTGATGAGCTCGGCAGCCGGCGGGGTCTTGGTGATGAAGGTGAAGGAGCGGTCCTCGTAGATGGTGATCTCGACCGGGATCACGTTGCCGCGCATGGACTCGGTCTGGGCGTTGTAGGCCTTGCAGAAGTCCATGATGTTGACGCCGTGGGGACCCAACGCGGTGCCGACGGGTGGGGCCGGGGTCGCGGCACCGGCCTGGAGCTGCACCTTGACGAGCGCAGCGATCTTCTTCTTGGGAGGCATTGTCTCTCCAGCTTTCTATCTCGTGGTCATGACGAGGACTCCCTGCCCTCTGCCACTGGTGGTGCTGGTTGTCCGAGGACAACCGGGACATTGTGCCTTGCTCGGTCCTACGACGGCCAATTACGGCTGCCTGCGAGCTCGGGCGTCACACTCGCTGAATCTGCGAGAAGCTCAGCTCCACCGGCGTCTCGCGACCGAAGATCTCCACAAGCGCCTTGACCCGCTGGGCCTCGGCGTTGATCTCGGTGATCGTGGCGTGCAGGGTCGCGAACGGGCCGTCGACGACCATCACGGAGTCGGACACCGAGAAGTCGGCGACCTCGACGGGCTTCTTCGCCGTCGTGACGCCGCCGCCCGTACCGGCAGCCGCCGCGGCGGCCTCGGCGGTGGCGACCACGCTCGGGGCCAGCATGTTCTCGACCTCGTCCATGCTCAGCGGCACCGGCTGGTGGCTGTGGCCCACGAACCCGGTCACTGACGGCGTGTGCCGCACGGCCGCCCAGGACTCGTCGGTGAGGTCCATGCGGACCAGGACGTAGCCGGGGAGCACGGTGCGCTTGACCATCTTGCGCTGGCCGTTCTTGATCTCCGCGACCTCCTCGGTCGGGACCACGATCTCGTGGATGTAGTCCTCCATGTGGAGGGAGGAGATGCGGTTCTCCAGGTTGGCGCGCACGCGGTTCTCCATGCCGGAGTAGGTGTGCACGACGAACCAGTCGCCGGGCTTGGCGTAGAGCTCGCGGCGGAAGGCCTCCAGCGGGTCCTCGTCGTCGGCGACGGACTCCTCGTCCTCCACCTCGTCCGCGGGCGACTCCTCGCTCACCTCGTCGCTCACCTCGTCGGTGGGCTCGTCGGTGGGCTCGTCGGTGGGCTCGTCGGTGGGCTCGTCGCTCACCTCGTCGATGGCCTCGTCGCTCACCTCGTCGATGGCCTCGTCGGCGGGAGTCTCCTCGGCGGGCTCGTCGGTGGCCTCGTCGGTGGGAGTCTCCTCGGCGGCCTCGTCGATGACGTCGTCGGTAGGAGCCTCGGGCTCCTCGGAGTGGTACTGCTCGGACACGTGCTGCTCCATCACTGGTGGTTCGGGTGGGGAAGGGAGGCCGGGAAGGGAGGCCGGAGGGCTACTGGGTGCCCCCGCCGCCGAACATCCAGAACACGAGCTTGCCGAAGCCGAGGTCGAGGGCCGAGACCAGGGCGATCATCACCAGCACGAACACCATCACCACGAAGAAGTAGGTGACCAGCTGCTCCTGGGTCGGCCAGACCACCTTGCGGAGCTCGGCGACGACCTGGCGGTAGAACGTGGGGATGCTGGTCCGCTTGTCGGTGTCGCGGCGCCGCTCACGATCCTCGCGCGGGCCGCTGACGGCCTTGCTGTCCGACACTCGCATCTCACCTTCCGTCTGTGCTCGCGAGCCTGTGACTGACTCCGGTCATATGCAGGGCACGAGGGACTTGAACCCCCAACCTTCGGTTTTGGAGACCGATGCTCTGCCAGTTGAGCTAGTGCCCTCCGGTGCGGCTCCGATGGGCAGGCTTGAGCCTGTGGGAGACCACCAACAGGGGAGTCTACGGGCAATCACGAAGGCAGGTCCAAACCAGGCCCGGTCGGCAAGCCCCGTCGATCAGCCCCGTCGATCAGCCCCGTCGATCAGCCCCGTCGATCAGCCCCGTCGATCAGCCCCGTCGATCAGCCCCGTCGATCAGCCCCGTCGACAAGCCCCGCCGATCGGCCCCGTCGATCGGTCCCGCCTACGATGACCCCATGAGCTCTCCTCGTGACCGGCGCGTCTCCCGTCGCATCGGTGCGATCGCCGAGTCGGCGACGCTGAAGGTCGACGCGAAGGCCAAGGCACTCAAGGCCGAGGGTCGCCCGGTCATCGGCTTCGGCGCCGGCGAGCCCGACTTCCCCACTCCCAACTACATCGTCGAAGCCGCGGTCGAGGCGTGCCGCGACCCCAAGAACCACCGCTACACCCCGGCCGGTGGGCTCCCGGAGCTGAAGAAGGCGATCGCCGACAAGACCCTGCGTGACAGCGGCTACGCCGTGGAACCCAGCCAGGTGATCGTCACCAACGGCGGCAAGCAGGCGATCTACGAGGCGTTCGCGGCGATGATCGACCCGGGCGACGAGGTGATCGTCCCGGCGCCCTACTGGACGACCTACCCCGAGGCGATCCAGCTCGCCGGCGGCGTCCCCGTGCTCGTGCTCGCCGACGAGACGCAGGGCTACAAGGTCACCGTCGAGCAGCTGGAGGCGGCGCGCACCGACAAGACCAAGGTGCTGCTGTTCGTCTCCCCGTCCAACCCGACCGGCGCCGTCTACACCAGTGACGAGATCCGCGCGATCGGTCGCTGGGTCGAGGACAACGACCTCTGGGCGCTGACCGACGAGATCTACGAGCACCTGGTCTACGACGGGGTCGACACCGGCTCGCTGCCCGTGCTCTGCCCCTACCTCCGGGACAACTGCGTGGTCGTCAACGGCGTGGCCAAGACCTACGCGATGACCGGTTGGCGGGTCGGCTGGATGATCGGCCCCCAGGACCTCGTCTCCGCGTCGGCCAACCTCCAGTCCCACGCCACCTCCAACGTTGCGAACGTCTCCCAGCGAGCCGCGCTCGCGGCCGTGACCGGTGACCTGTCGGCCGTCGCGGCCATGAAGACGGCCTTCGACCGGCGCCGCAAGACGATCGTGTCGATGCTCAACGAGATCGAGGGTGTCTACTGCCCGATGCCGGAGGGCGCGTTCTACGCCTACCCACAGGTGAAGGGCCTGCTCGGCAAGACCTACGACGGCCGGCTCATCGAGAGCTCCGCCGAGCTGGCCGAGTACATCCTCGACACCGCTGAGGTCGCGGTCGTGCCCGGCGAGGCGTTCGGCACCCCCGGCTACCTGCGGCTGTCCTACGCGCTGGGCGACGACGACCTCGTCGAGGGCATCACCCGCCTGCAGAAGCTGTTCGCCTGATGGTTGCCTGCATGAAGGGCGTGGCTTGAGGGACCTGCACCGGCTCCCGAAGGCGCATCTCCACCTGCACTTCACGGGGTCGATGCGGCACGGGACCTTGGTCGAGCTGGCCGAGCGGGACGGCATCGTGTTGCCCGATGCCCTGGTCGACGACTGGCCGCCCCAGCTCAGCGCGGCCGACGAGAAGGGCTGGTTCCGCTTCCAGCGGCTCTACGACGTTGCCCGCTCCGTGCTGAGGACGCCGGCCGACGTGCGCCGTCTGGTGCTGGAGGCCGCCGAGGACGACGTACGCGATGGCGGACGTTGGCTGGAGATCCAGGTCGACCCGTCCGGGTACGCCGCCAGGTTCGGCGGCATCACGGCCTTCACCGACCTGGTGCTCGACTGCGTGCGCGACGCCTCCGAGCGCACCGGTCTCGCGATCGCGGTGATCATCGCCGCCAACCGGACCCGCCATCCGATGGACGCCCGCACCTTGGCGCGGCTGGCTGGTCAGTACGCCGACGAGGGAGTCGTCGGGTTCGGCCTGTCCAACGACGAGCGACGGGGAACGACCGCTGACTTCGCGCCGGCGTTCAAGATCGCCGAGCGCGCGGGACTCTCGCTGATGCCGCACGGCGGCGAGCTCCTCGGACCAGCGTCCATCCGCACCGTCCTCGACGACCTCCACGCCGACCGTCTCGGTCACGGCATCCGCTCGGTGGAGGACCCGGCGCTGCTCGCGCGCATCGTCGAGCAGGGCGTGGCACTCGAGGTATGCCCCGTCTCCAACGTCGCGCTCGGCGTCTACTCCGACCTCACCTCGGTCCCGCTCCCCCAGCTGCTCGAGGCGGGGGCGACGGTCGCGCTCGGCGCCGATGACCCGTTGTTGTTCGGCTCCCGGCTGGCCGGCCAGTACGCCACCATGCGGGCCGCCCACGAGCTCAGCGACGAGCAGCTCGCCGAGCTCGCCCGCATGTCCGTGCGCGCCTCGCGGGCACCGTCAGACGTGGCGGCCTCGATGCTCGCCGACATCGACGGCTGGCTCGCCTCACCGCCCCCTGGTTGAGGAAGGCGCGCTAGCGCCTGTCTCGAAACCTCACCGCCCGCTGGTTGAGGAAGGCGCGCTAGCGCCTGTCTCGAAACCTCACCGCCCGCTGGTTGAGGAAGGCGCGCTAGCGCCTGTCTCGAAACCTCACCGCCCGCTG
>NZ_JADKPO010000001.1 GCF_015352445.1 Nocardioides agariphilus | reverse complement strand
CCGGGTCAAGACCCACGCCCGCTGGACCTACCACCGCCTGCCCGACGACGGCTACCGATGGACGACTCCGTCCGGACGGGTCATCGACACCCCACCACCGGCAGCTCGTAGGCCGGCGGCGGTACGGCCCGGCGGCGGACCGGGCCAGCCAGGGCAAGCGAGTCGAGGACGATGAGCAGGCTCGCGAGGGTGCGCTCGAAGCCATCGTCGCCCAGCGCGTCGCGGAAGCGAGCGTCGAGGTCGCGGCGCGCTGCCCTTGCCTTGGCGACCGCCCGCCGTCCGCGAGGCGTCAGCCGGACGGGGTGACGCCGTCGATCATCGGGATCTGGCACCGCTTCCACGTGGCCGAGCCCGACGAGCTCCTTGAGGGTCTTGGAGACGGCCTGCTGGGTGATGCCGAGCTCGACGGCGATCTCTGTGGCCGTGCTGGGTCCGACGAGCAAGCGCTGCACGACGTACCCGTGCCCGTGGCGCAGCCCGGTCCCCCTCAAGGCTGCAAGCACGACTCCGCTCACGGCGTCACCGGCCAAGGTCAGGGCCGAGGCGAGGTCGAGGTCAGGCAGCTCCTCAATCACACAACCATAGTTGTGTATATTGCCGATCATGACAAGTGGAGTTGAGGATGTGGTGCGCCGCTACTTCGAGGTGGTGGCCGATCTCGGGTCTACCGAGGACGAGCTGAGGCCGTTGCTCGCCGAGGGCCTACGGGTGACCGAGCACCCCAACGCCATCACGCCTCAGGGCGCCGTCCGGGACCTCGACGAGACCGTGGCGGGATTCCGTGCCGGCAAGGCACTGTTGAGCGAGCAGGCCTTCGAGGTCGAGGAGATCTTCACGGCGGGCGACCGCGTCGCCGTCAAGGCAACGTGGCGCGGCACGGTTGGCGTCGACGCCGGCCCGTTTCCGGCGGGTCTGGAACTCGTCGCTCACGTTGCCGCCCTGCTGACAGTCCGCGGCGGCGTGATCTGCGAGCACGAGACCTTCGACTGCTACGAGCCCATCGGACCGCTGGTTGAATGACGCGGGTGCCCGACCGCCTGTTCGTCGACCGGAGGCTCGCTGCGGTCTACGACCCGCTGGATCCCGACAGAAGCGACCTCGAGGCCTACCTCGCGATCGCGGACGAGCTGGGCGCACGCACGGTGCTCGACCTGGGATGTGGCACGGGGACCTTCGCGATCATGCTGGCCGCGCGGGGGCTCGACGTGACGGGCGTCGACCCGGCGGCCGCCTCGGTCGACGTCGCGCGTCGCAAGGAAGGTGCTGGGCGCGTCCGCTGGGTGGTCGGCGAGATCGATGCCGTGGCCGACCTGAGGTTCGACCTGGTGACGATGACCGCCAATGTGGCTCAGGTCTTCACCACGGACGAGTCGTGGCGCGACGTGCTCGCGCGAGCGCACGACGTACTGCGGCCCGGAGGACACCTGGTCTTCGAGACTCGCGACCCGGATCGGCAGGCGTGGCTCGAGTGGACACGTGAGCAGTCGACCACCACGGCCGATGTCGAAGGCGAAGGCCGCGTCGAGTCGTGGCACGAGGTGACCGATGTCGAGGGCGAGCTGGTGACCTTCCGTTCCACGCTCGTCTTCCACGACGCGACGATCACCTCGCAGTCCACGCTCCGCTTCCGCGACCGGCATCAGGTCGGGCGCGACCTGGATGCGGCCGGGTTCGTGACCCTCGACATCCGCGACGCCCCAGACCGCCCCGGCCGAGAGCTGGTGTTCGTAGCCAACCGGCCCGACGACTCGCTGGCCGGCAGCAAGGAGCGCGGCTGGCGCGAGCTCGGTGTGATCGACGAGGCGCTCCTGCGCGGTGAGATCGACGAGGAGGGCTGGCACCAGCGGGTCCTCGAGATCGTCGAACCTGCCTACCTCGCTGCGACCACCCCTCAGGGCCAGTCCGGCAACAGCGGCGACGGGGTCCGGTGGGAACAGGCCCGCCGGCTGCTGCTGGACGCCGTACCTCGCCGCGAGAGCCCGGTCGTGGTGCTCGACATCGGCTGCGCAAACGGGCACCTGATGGAGTCGCTCGTCGCATGGGCGGCCGAGGAGGGCCGTCACGTCGAGCCCTACGGCGTCGAGATATCCGCTCGCCTGGCAGACCTCGCCAGGGCCCGCCTCCCCGAGTGGGGCGACCGGATCTGGACCGGCAACGCGATGAGCTGGGTGCCGCCCAGGAGGTTCGAGGTCGTGCGTACCGGTCTGGACTACGTGCCACCACGTCGCCGCGCGGAGTTCGTCGAGCGGCTGACCGCCGAGGTCGTCGCCCCGGGCGGACGGCTGGTCGTGGGGGTGTTTAACGAGGAGAAGGACCGCGACAGCGTCGCGGATGCCTTGCGGGGCTGGGGATTCCAGGTCTCGGGCTCGACCTCGAGGGCGCATCGTGATGCCCGGCTCCGCTACAAGGCGGTGTGGGTCGACTGCTGACCGATCTCAGACGTCGAACGTGACGCCTTGGGCGAGGGGCAGGTCGCCGGAGTAGTTGACCGTGTTGGTGGCGCGACGCATGTAGGCGCGCCAGGCGTCGGAGCCGGACTCGCGGCCACCACCGGTCTCCTTCTCGCCGCCGAAGGCTCCGCCGATCTCGGCGCCGGACGTGCCGATGTTGACGTTGACGATGCCGCAGTCCGAGCCGGCCGCCGACATGAACAGCTCGGCCTCGGCCTGGTCTTGGGTGAAGATCGAGGACGAGAGCCCTTGTGGCACGGCGTTGTTGAGGGCGATCGCCTCGTCGAGGTCGTCGTAGGCCATCACGTAGAGCAGGGGCGCGAACGTCTCGGTGTGCACGACCTCCGACTGCTCCTTCATCCGAACGACCGTGGGCCGCACGTAGTAGGCGCCTGCGGCCTCCGCATCCAGCACTCGCTCGCCGCCGACGACCAGCTCGCCGCCCGACTCCTGAGCGGCCGAGACGGCGGCTGCGTACGACGAGTGGGCGCGCTCGTTGACCAGCGGCCCGACGAGCGTGCCCGGCTCGAGCGGCGAGCCGATGGGCAGCTTGGCGTAGGCAGCGGCCACGCGGTCGGTGACGGCGTCGACTACGGAGGTGTGGGCAATCACGCGTCGCATGCTCGTGCATCGCTGACCGGCTGTGCCGGCGGCCGCGAAGACGATGCCGCGCGTCGTCAGGTCGAGGTCGGCGGACGGCGCCACGATGGCGGCGTTGTTGCCGCCGAGCTCCAGGAGCGACCGCCCGAAGCGGGCGGCCACGCGAGGTCCGACCTCGCGTCCCATCCGCGTCGAGCCGGTAGCCGAGACCAGGGCGACGGCCGGGTCGTCGACCATGGTGAGGCCGACGGTCGCGTCACCGAGCACCACCTGCGAGATGTCGGGGGAGAAGCCCGCCTCGTCCAGGGCGCGCGACAAGAGAGCGGCCGAGGCGAGCGCGCACAGGGGCGCCTGCTCCGAGGGCTTCCAGACCACGGGGTCGCCGCAGACCAAGGCGATCGCCGTGTTCCACGACCACACGGCCACGGGGAAGTTGAATGCCGAGATGACGCCGACGACGCCCAGTGGGTGCCAGGTCTCCATCAGGCGGTGGGCCGGCCGCTCCGACGTCATCGTGCGACCGAAGAGCTGGCGCGACAGCCCCACGGCGTAGTCGCAGATGTCCACCATCTCCTGCACCTCGCCGCGCGCCTCGGAGGTGATCTTGCCGACCTCGATCGTGACCAGCGTGGCGAGGTCGTCGAGGTGCTCGCGCAGCAGCTCGCCGAACCGGCGCACGACGCCGCCTCTCACCGGTGCGGGCACCAGCCGCCACTCGTCGTAGGCGGTTGCCGCGCGCGCCACTGCCGCGGCCACCTGGTCGGGTGTCGACCAGGCCAACGACGCCACGGGCAGCCCGTTGATCGGGGACAGCCCGACGTGCTCGCCCGCCGCGGCCGACAGGTCGACGCCGCAGGCGCGCGCGGCGGACTCGGCGAGGGCGCGCAGATCGGTCTCGGACGGAAGGCTCATGCGAACGACGATAGGGCAGCGACCACGTCGTCCTCGGTGAGCACCACGTGGGCCGCGGCCGGGCCGAGGGGGACGAAGGAGTCCTCGGCGGTCACGCGTCGGATGGCACCGGTGTAGCCGCCCTCGACCAGCGCGGTGACGACACCCTCGGAGACGCCACCCGACCGCCGCGTCTCGTCGACGACGAGGATCTTGGGGAACGCCGCGACGACCGACAGCAGGTGCAGCACCGGCAGCGGCACCAGCCACCGCAGGTCGAACACCGTGGCCGCGACCCCTGCTCGCTCGGCGGCGCGCTTGGCCATCGAGACCCCGTTGCCGAACGTGACGACGAGCACCTCCCGCCCACCCCAGTGGAGACGGCCGGTCTCGCGGTCGGACTTGCCGGGTCGCCATCTTTCGGGGGGTGGGTACGGCGCGGAGTGGTCCTTGTCGTGGTACATCGCGGTCGGCTCCAGCAGCACGCCCACCCTGCCCTCGCCCGCAGCCATCCCCGCCAGGGTGCGTAGCAGCTCGGGGGCCTCGGCCGCGCTGGAGGGGCACGCGACGACGATGCCGGGGATGTCGCGCAGGACGCCGATGGCGTTGTCGTTGTGGAAGTGGCCCCCGAAGCCCTTCAGTGAGGCCAACGAGGCGATCCGCACGACCATGCCGTTGGAGTACTGGCTGTCGGAGAAGAACTGGATCGTGGCTGCCTCACCGCGCAGCTGGTCCTCGGCGTTGTGGAGGTAGGCCAGGTACTGGATCTCCGCGATGGGGAGCAGTCCGGCCAGCGACGTGCCCAGGGCCAGGCCGAGGATCGTCTGCTCGTCGAGGGGCGTGTCGAAGACCCGTGTCGATCCGAACGTCTTCTGCAGCCCCAGCGTCACGCCGTACACCCCGCCCTTGGTGCCGACGTCCTCGCCGAGCACGATCGCCTCGGGGCATGCGGCGAGCACGTCGGTGAGCGCGGCGTTGACCGACTGCGCGAGCGTGAGCGGACCGTTCTCCTCCGGGAGCCCGCGCGGGAAGGAGTCCTTGCGGTCGGCGGCGGCCGCGATGCTGGTCGCACGCGTGCGTCGCTCGAGCGGACGCATCACCTCCTCCGCGGAGCCCAGCCGGTCTGCGGGGACGGCGTCGCGGACGGCCCCGGCGACGCGTTGGCGGGCGGCGTCGTACCTGGCCAGCACGGCGCCGGGTGACCACCCGGCGTCCACCAGCGCGCGGGCCGCGCCGAGCAGCGGGTCGCGTGCGTAGTCGGCTTGCACGTCCCGCTCGCGGCGGTAGCCGAGCTCCGCGTCGGAGCCGGCGTGGCCGAGGAAGCGCACCGTGCGCAGATGCAGGAAGACCGGTGAGCGGGAGGACCGGACCCACTCGGCGGCCTCGGTGGCCGCTCTCAACGCGGCCGGGGCATCGGCGCCGTCGGCTGCGACGTACTCGAACCCGGGCCGGGTCGACAGGGCCTCCTCGACCCAGCCGGGCGGGCTGGGCACCGAGATGCCCCAGCCGTTGTCCTCGCAGACGACCAGCAGGGGCAGCGGGAGCTTCTGATGGACGGCGTGCCCGGCCGCGTTGAACGCGCCGACCGCGGTCGAGTGGTTGATCGAGGCGTCTCCCAGGCTGGCGACGACGACCGCGTCGTCGGGCCACGGCGTCGTCACGCCGATGCGCTGGGCGCGGTGGATGCCGAACGCGAGTCCCACCGCTCGGGGCAGGTGCGAGGCGATCGTCGAGGTCTGCGGGATGACGTGGAGGCGCGGGTGACCGAACACCTTGTGACGCCCGTGCGAGATCGGCTCCTTGCGAGAACCGGTCAGTCCGTGGACGACGTCGCGGACGGGGTCGATGCCGTCGACCTGTGAGGCGCGTGCGCAGTAGAAGCCCCCGGAGCGGTAGTGCAGCAGCGCCGGGTCGTCGGGCCGCAACGCCAATGCGACCGCTGCGTTGCTCTCGTGGCCGGCCGAGCCGATCGTGTAGAAGCCCTCGCCCTGGGCGTGGAGCTCGCGAGCCGCGAAGTCGAGGTGCCGGCTGAGGGCCTGTGCCTCGAAGAGCTGGGGCAGACGGGGGTCGCTCTCCCCGGCTTCGCCCCCAGGTTCGACACCGGGTTCAACACCGGGTTCAACACCGGGTTCAACACCGGGTTCAACACCGGGTTCAACACCGGGTTCAACACCGGGTTCACCACCGGGTTCGACACCGGAAGACCAGGAGGCGACCGTCGACCGGAAGTACTCATCGAGGGCCACGGTCACCCGCCCCACTATGCCGGGCGACGGTCGACGGGTCAGCACGGCCCGAAGTACGTCGCCGAGTTGCTCGTACTCGGACTACTCGAGCGACGACTTCTTCATCGAGAACACCCATCGGCGGTGCGGGTGCTCGCTGACCGACCAGAACCGCTCGGTGGAGGGCCAGTACGCGATGTCCTCAGGTCCCATCGGAGTCGCCCACCGGTGCTCGTGGAAGTCGCCCGGCGTGCCGACGTACACGCTGCCGGGCTTCCATGGGCCGTGGGAGACCGTGACGTGGTAGCGGCCGTCGACGATCGAGGCACCTTGCATGCGGGAGACCCCGCCGTCGTCGACGCCGATGGGCCGTGAGAGCCCGTCATCGTCGGTGCGCAGCATCAGGGTGTCGGGTTCGAGGTGGTAGCGCGCGAGGCGGGTGGACTGTCCGGTCCGGCCGTACTCGCCCGCGACGAGCGACGGCGGATCGGCACCGCGGTCGAGCGAGAGGAACGAGTAGCGCAGCTTGTCGAACCCGTCTTCGGCGTAAGCACGGTAGGAGAACCGCACCGGCAGCACGTAGCGGTAGCCCAAGGATGCGAACCGCGCGCCGTGCGGGCCCAACTGGTAGGCGCGCGTACCCCGCGCGTCGGGCACGCGCATGATGTCGTCGACCTTGCAGGTCATCAGGCCGCGCGCGGTGGCGGCAACGTGCAGGTAGGGCCCGTTCCAGACGACCCCGCCGGCGTGCACGCGCAGAGGACGCAGGACCAGCTCGCCGTGCTGGTCGAGCACCGGCACGACCAGCAGCGCGTGCCGGTAGCGCAGGCTCGCGAGGTCGATGAAGGTGACCCGCACGCCGCTCTCGTCCTTGGCGTACCAGCTGACCACCAGCACGTGCTTGCCACCGATGTCCTCGGTGTCGGAAGCGTCGGCCGAGGTCGAGACGCCTTGCGGCCACCACCGCATGTCGCCGCGGTCCTCACGGTCGAAGGCGAAGCCCCAGTCCACCGCCTGGCCGAGGCGTCCGCGGCCGAGCAGGAACGTACGCCGCGCCTGGCGGTTGAGGTCCCCCAGCACGGCGTCGACCCCGACCCGTCCGTCGAGGAGCCCGGCCAGAGCGTCGATCTCGCGCACGTTCTCGTCGGTGCGGCGTAGGTGCACCCCGACGACTGGCCCCTCGGTCACGCCCGCCAACCTACTGTCATGCCTGCCACTCCTCGGGTCGTCGTCGGTGCGGCGATCGTGCGTGAGGGTCGCGTGCTGGCCTGCCGGCGTACGGCGCCGGTCGAGGCCGCCGGCAGGTGGGAGCTGCCCGGCGGCAAGGTCGAGCCGGGCGAGACGCCCGAGGCGGCGCTGGTGCGCGAGGTACGTGAGGAGCTCGGCGTCGAGGTCCGCGTCTCGGGCTGGCTGTCCGCGGAAGCAGAGATCCGCGAGGGGTTGGTGCTGCGCGCCGCCTACGCGACCCTGGTCGCCGGCGAGCCGGCTCCCGTCGAGCACGACCAGGTGCGCTGGCTCTGCGCCGAGGAGCTCGACGACGTCGACTGGCTCGAGCCCGACCGGCCATTCGTAGACGAGATCCGCGCAGCGCTCGCTGATTGAGGAAGGCGCGCTACCCCACGCTGGTTGAGGAAGGCGCGCTACCCCACGCTGGTTGAGGAAGGCGCGCTAGCGCCTGTCTCGAAACCAGACAACGCCGACCACCATGGTTTCGAGACGGTTGCTGCGCAACCTCCTCAACCAACAACAACCACCCCCGCTGGTTGAGGAAGGCGCGCTAGCCCCCCGCTGGTTGAGGAAGGCGCGCTAGCGCCTGTCTCGAAACCAGACAACGCCGACCCTGATGGTTTCGAGACGGTTGCTGCGCAACCTCCTCAACCAACAACAACCACCCCCGTGGTTTCGAGACGGTTGCTGCGCAACCTCCTCAACCAACAACAACCACCCCCGTGGTTTCGAGACGGTTGCTGCGCAACCTCCTCAACCAACAACAACCATCCACCATCGGCAGGACTGTCGCACCCACGGCCTACGCTCGAACCCGTGAGTTCCGTACCCGAGCAGCGCATCCTTCTCGTCCACGCCCACCCCGACGACGAGACCATCCAAAACGGCGCGACCATGGCGCGCTACGTCGCGATGGGCCGCGGGGTCACCCTGGTCACCTGCACGGCAGGGGAGATGGGCGAGATCTTGGTGCCCGAGCTCGAGCACCTCGCTGCCCACAAGGACGACCAGCTCGGCGAGCATCGCCGCGACGAGCTGGCCGATGCGATGAAGGAGCTGGGTGTCACCGACCACCGCTTCCTCGGCGGCTTCGGCGCCTACCGCGACTCCGGCATGCAGTGGCACGCCGACGGCTACGCGATCCCCGCCGACGACACCCATACCAACGCCTTCTGGAACGCCGATCTGCGCGAGGCCGCCGACCACCTCGTCGAGGTGATCCGCGAGGTTCGTCCCCAGGTGCTGGTGACCTACGACGAGTTCGGCAACTACGGCCACCCCGATCACATCCAGGCGCACCGCGTCGCGACCTACGCCGCCGCACTGGCCGCAGTGCCTTCCTACAAGCGCGAGCTCGGCGAGGTCTGGGACATCGCCAAGATCTATTGGTGTGCGATGTCCGAGACCCGCTTCCGCATGATGCTGCGCCGGCTACGCGAGGACGGCGACACCGAGACCTTCGAGGGCATGGACCCCGACGGCGACTTCGGTCCGTGGGTGACCGCCGACGCCGACATCAGTGCGCGGGTCGACGGCACCGCCCTGCTCGACACCAAGCTGGCCGCGCTGGCGCGGCACCGCAGTCAGGTCGAGGAGGACGGCGTCTTCTTCCGCGGGGCCGAGAACGGCCAGTCGATGTTCGGCGAGGAGTTCTACCGGCTGGCCAAGGGCCAGCAGGGTCCGGTTGACGACCATGGGTGGGAGACCGACCTGTTCGCCGGCCTCTGAGCGCTCTCTACGATGACCGCGTGACGAGCAAGCCGGGGGTGCCCACGCAGCGTCCCGACAAGCGCGAGCGGGCGGGGTTCCGTGTCGTGCTGGTCACCTTGCTGGTGCTCGGTGCGCTCATCGGTGGCGGTTACGTCGCGGCCTACCTCGGCGCTCAGGACAAGACCCCACGGGGGACCGAGGTCGGTGGTGTGGACGTCGGCGGCCTCACTCTTGTCGCGGCTGCCGCAGCCCTGCGCGATGGTCTCGCCGCACGCGCCGATGCGCCGGTCACCATCGAGGTGGGCGGCGAGACCCAGACAGCGAGCCCGGCCCAGCTGGGCCTGGGAGTCGACTACGTCGCCTCGGTGCGCGAGGCGGGTGCGGGTCGTAGCTGGGACCCGGTCTGGATCTGGAACTACTACACCGGCGGCGACGATCTCGACCCGGTGGTGTCGGTCTCCGAGCCGGCCATGCAGGACTACCTGGCGACGCTCGCCGAGTCCACCGGGACGCCCGCGGTCGACGGCCAGGTCACCTTCAAGGGCACCCGGGTGCGCGAGGTGAAGCCGCGTAGCGGACGCGCCATCGACCCCGAGCAGGCACGCGAAGCGATCGTCGCGGCGTACCTCTCCGAGGACCCGACGGCGAGCCTGGACCTGGTGTCGACGGCCCCCGACATCGACGCGGACGACGTGCGCGAGGCGGTCGAGGGGTTCGCCAACCCGGCGGTCTCGGCAGCCGTCACCTTGGTGTTCGGGGAGGACCGCGTGCGGCTGAGGCCACGCGACTTCGCCTCCGCGCTGTCGTTGCGGCCCGTCGACGGCAAGCTCGAGCCGCACGTCAACCAGAGGAAGCTCCTCCGCCTCGTCGAGGAGCAGGTCGCCAGCGACGGCGGCGCGCCGGTCGACGCGACGGTTGCTCTCGTGGGTGGTCGACCGAAGGTGATCCCGGCCAAGCCCGGGGTCGAGTTCGACCCTGACGAGGTGACCGCGGCGTTCACGGCAGCGTTGGCCAAGCCCGAGGGCGAGCGTGAGGCGCGCGTCGACGCCGAGGTGCGGCAGGCCGACTTCACCACGGCCGATGCGAAGGCGCTCAAGATCGTCGAGCAGGTCTCGACCTTCACCACGTACTTCCCCTACGCCGACTACCGCAACACCAACATCGGCCGTGCGATGGAGCTGATCAACGGCACGGTGCTCAAGCCCGGAGAGACGTTCTCGCTCAATGACACCGTGGGCGAGCGCACCGCCGAGAACGGCTTCGTCAAGGGCTTCATCATCGAGAACGGCATCTTCAAGGAGGACTACGGCGGGGGCGTCTCGCAGTCGGCGACCACCACGTTCAACGCCGCGTTCTTCGCCGGGCTCGAGGACGTCGAGCACAAGCCACACTCGTTCTACATCGACCGCTACCCCGTCGGCCGCGAGGCGACGGTGGCCTGGCCGAGCGTCGACCTGAGGTTCACCAACGACACGCCCTACGGCGTCCTGATCCAGGCCGGCATCACCCCGAGCTCGTCGAGTGCGCAGGGGAGCGCCACGGTGACCATGTGGTCGACGAAGTACTGGGAGATCACCACGTCGGCCTCCGACCGCTACAACCTCACCTCACCCAAGATCCGCCGGCTCGACACCGAGGACTGCTATCCCAACGAGGGGTACGGCGGCTTCGACATCGACGTGACGCGTCACTTCCACCTGCCGAGCGACCCCTCGCAGGACCACGACGAGGTCATGCACACCCACTACACGCCGTCGGACACCGTCATCTGCGAGTGAGGACGGCGTCGAGCTCGACCTCGACCACCCAGCGCTCGTCGAGCAGGCCCGCGACCACGAGCATGGTGGAGGCCGGCCGCACGTCGGCGAACACCTCGCCGTGGGCCTGGCTGGCCGCAGCCTCATGGGCTCGGTCGGTGAGGAACGACCGGGTGCGCACCACATCGGCGGGCGACCCGCCGAGCTGGGCGAGCGCGTCGAGCGCGATCTCCCAGCACCGGCGGGCCTGGGCCAACGGGTCGGGGTCGACCTGCCCGTCCGGCCAGATCGGAGCGGTGCCGGACACGAAGACATGACGTCCGGTCCGGACGGCCCGGCTGAACCCGACGGTCTGCTCGTAGGGCGACCCCGACGAGACACGCTCGGTGCTGGGGTCGTTCATGGGGTCAGCCGGTGCAGGTCACGGGGGAACAGGGTCACCTCACGGATGTTCGCAGACTCGGTGAGCCGCCCGACGAACCGCTCCAGCCCGATCGCGAAGCCGCCGTGCGGAGGGATGCCCCGCCGGAACGCCTCGACGTACGACGCGTAGGGCGCATACGGGTAGCCGCGCTCCTCGAGGGTGCGGACGTAGTCGTCGTAGCGGTGCAGCCGCTGAGCCCCGCTGACCAGCTCGACCCCGCGGAAGATCAGGTCGAAGGACCTGCTCCAGTGCGGGTCGGCGGGGTCCGGGTGGCTGTAGAACGCCCGGTTGGCGGTCGGGTAGCCCTCGACGACGACGAAGTCGCTGCCGTGCTCGGCCTTGGCCCACTCACCGATCGCGCGCTCGTGTGCCGGCGCCAGGTCCGGCTCGTCGGCGGGCGCGCCGGCGATCTCCAGGGCCTCGCGGAAGTGCAGCAGGGGGATCTCCTCCAAGACGTCGGGCAGCACGAGACCGAGGCGCTCGACGGCCGGGCCGGCGTACTCGCGCACGGCCGCGACCATGCCGGCCACGACGTCACGCAGGCACGCGATCACCTCGTGGTGGTCCTCGATGAAGCCGAGCTCGACGTCGAGGCTGACGTACTCGGCCAGGTGCCGGACCGTGTCGTGCGGCTCGGCGCGGAAGACCGGCCCGACCTCGTAGACGCGTTCGAAGACCCCGACCAGCACCTGCTTGTAGAACTGCGGACTCTGGGCGAGGTACGCCGGCCGGCCGAAGTAGTCGACTGCGAAGACGTTGGCGCCACTCTCGGTCGCCGACTCGACCAGCTTGGGCGAGGCGACCTCGGTGAAGCCGGTCGCGTCGAGGGTCTCGCGGAACCCCTTCAGGCTGGCTGCCGCGAGCTCCCACTTGGCCCGTTGCATCGGGTGCCGCCAGGTCACGGCGGCGTGGTCGAGCAGGGTCGGCAGGCCTGCGTTGAGGGTCGGTCGCCAGAGCTCGACGGGCGGTGTCTCGGCGTCGTCGGAGAGGGCCGTGATCCTCGGCTCGGTGAGCTCGACACCGCCGGGTGCCTGCTCGTTGGCGGTCGCCGTGCCGGTCACCTCGACAGGCGTCTCCTCCGGCGGCACCTGGTCGGCGGCCTCGCCGCGGACGACGACCTGGGCCAGGCCGGTCCGGTCGCGCACGACGAGGAACGTCAGCTGCGCCAGCTCGCGGCGGCGGTGCACCCAGCCCTGGATCCGGACGGGTTGGCCAGGGGTCGCGGCGGGCAGGTCGGCACAGAGCGTGCGGGTGTGGGTGGTCGGGCTTGGCGAGACCATGGTTACCTCCAGTAGGCGGAAGCCCTGGAGGTGTGGGCGGGGGCAAGGTCGCGGTGCCACCACACCTTCGCCGATGAGTCATCGGCCTCTCGTCGGTACGCCGGACGCGCGGACCCCGGCTGCTCGCGATGGAGAGAGGGTTGTCAGGCCTCACCGGTGCCGGAGCAAGGGTATCGAGACGAGGTCGTGTGCTGAAACGGCTTTCCTGGCGGCCACCTCAGCACACGACCTCGTCAGCTCGGCGTGAGGTACGCGTAGGCGTGGTGGGTGCTGAAGCCCATCGAGGCGTACATCGCCAGGGCCGGGTCGTTGTCGCCCAGCACCTGCAGGTAGGCCGTGGTCGCGCCCTGCTCGGCGCCCCACGCGACGAGCGCAGCCATGATCGTCCGACCAAGGCCGCGTCGGCGGTGCTCGGCGGCGACCTCGATGCCGCGGAAGCCGACCCAGTCGTCGGCGTAGGCCGCGACTCCCTGCGCGACTCCTCGCAACGAGGCCGTCGCCGTGCCGCCCTCCACCGTGAGCGCGACCGGTTCGTGGTCGACCGACCGCAGCGCACGGCGTACGGCGGCCACGGAGGCCAGCTGGAACAGGGTGTCGGCGTCATGGCTCTCCGGCACCCATCCGAGGCCCTGGAAGAAGGAGCGCTCCTCCGACTCGCCCAGCACCGCGGCCACGGCGGGCCTGCCAGAAGCGGCGTAGTGCGCCTGGACGGCGGCCACCTCGGCCCGCCCGAAGTCGCCCTCGCCGGGGAAGGCGAGCACGGAGTTGGCTCGCCGCGCGCTGGCCGTCGCGGACGAGCGCAGCAGCCAGCCCGAGGGGCCGGGCACCTCCACGACCTCCAGGTCGGGGAAGAGCGCGAAGCCGCGCACCTGCGCGTCCCGGGGCGACACACGGTGTCGGGGTGAGGGGCGCGGCGGCACCGGCTTGCCGGACACGATGTCCGAGAGCGGGATGACGACATCGGGTCCGCCTGCGTCCGGCGCTACGACGCAGACCCCCTCGCCCCAGGCCACGCACACACCCAGCAGGTCGGTCATGGCCGGGCCACCCGACGGACCGGTCTCGCCGGCCAGCATCCGGCGGACCACGATGCGGTTGCCTACGACATGTGGGCCCAAGGAGCGGGCCTGCGCGGACGTCGACACGTCCCGAAGACTAGGCTGGCCCCGATCTGACACCCGTCCGCATCTACGGTGCGAAACAGGAGGAACTGGTGACCTACGTCATCGCCCAGCCGTGCGTCGACCTGAAGGACCGGGCCTGCGTCGACGAGTGTCCCGTCGACTGCATCTACGAGGGCAAGCGGATGCTCTACATCCACCCCGACGAGTGCGTGGACTGTGGTGCGTGTGAGCCGGTGTGCCCGGTCGAGGCGATCTTCTACGAGGACGACACGCCGGAGGAGTGGAAGGGCTACTACGACGCCAACGTCCACTTCTTCGACGACCTCGGCTCGCCCGGTGGCGCCGCCAAGCTCGGCGAGATCGACCACGACCACGAGCTGGTCGCGGCGCTGCCGCCCCAAGAGCACGACGAGTGACCCCACCCGTTGGTTGAGGAGGCGCGTCAGCGCCGTCTCGAAACCGGGGTCTCCCAGCGACTCCCTGACTTCCCCTGGGACCAGCTCGCGCCAGCGGCCGAGCGCGCTCGCGAGCACCCCGACGGCATCGTCGACCTGTCGATCGGCACCCCTGTCGACCCGACGCCCGAGGCCGTCCGCCGCGCACTCGCGCACGCCTCCGACAGCCCCGGCTACCCGCTGACGATCGGACGGGTCGACACCCGCCGGGCCGCCCTGGACTGGATGGCCAGGCGCCTGGGGGTCACCGGCGTCGCCGGTCTCGACACCGACGCCGTCATCCCGGCCATCGGCTCCAAGGAGCTGATCGCCACCCTCGCCCTTCATCTCGGCGTCGGGCCGGGTGACCTGGTCGTCTACCCCGAGCTCGCCTACCCGACGTACGACGTCGGCGCTCGACTCGTGGGTGCTCGCACGCTCGCCGCCGACTCGCTGACGGCGATCGGGCCGGAGACGCCACGACTGCTGTGGCTGAACTCGCCGTCCAACCCGACCGGACGCGTGCTACCCGCCGAGCACCTGCGCAAGGTCGTCGACTGGTGCCGGCAGCGGGGGACCGTCTTGGTGTCCGACGAGTGCTACATCGAGCTCGGCTGGGAGAGCGAGCCCGTCTCCGTGCTGCACCCGGACGTGTGCGGCGGCTCGGCCGATGGCCTGCTCGCCATCCACTCGCTGAGCAAGCGCAGCAACCTGGCCGGCTACCGCTGTGCCTTCGTGGCCGGCGACCCGGTGCTGGTGGGCGAGCTGCTGGCCGTCCGCAAGAACCTCGGGCTGATCATGCCCGGCCCGCAGCAGGTCGCGATGGCGACGGCCCTGGCCGATGACGTCCACGTCGAGGAGCAGCGGGAGCGGTACGCCGCCCGCCGGGCGCTGTTGCGGCCGGCCCTGGAGGGTGCCGGGTTCCGGATCGACCACTCGGAGGCCTCGCTGTACCTCTGGGCCACCCGTGGCGAGGACTGCTGGCAGACCGTGGCCGGCCTCGCCGAGCTCGGGATCCTGGCGGCCCCGGGCGCGTTCTACGGCGCCTCCGGCGCCAGGCACGTGCGCGTCGCGCTGACCGTCACCGACGAGCGTGCCGCTGCTGCCGCCGCGCGCCTTGCCAGCAGCTGAGGCAAACGGCTTGTCAACGCGGTTGGCAAAGCGTCTGGTAAAGAACTCTGTGAGCTGAGATATTCATCCAGCCGGCCTTGCGGAAAAGAGTAAAGACCGATATTCGCGAAACCAAGTACGCGATTATCGGCCTTTACCTACAAACTAAAAGAGCCGCGGCGCCCGCCCCCCCAGACGGGCGCCACAGCCTTTTAGAGAACATGCGCCTCTCTCAGCAGACCGAGGCGTCGTACAGGTCTCTCGCCTCGATCTGGTGCTCAGCCAGCCGGCCCGGCACACGAACGGCGCTGATCGCGTCCATCCGCACTACCGAGTGGTCGTTCTGAGCGTCCACGAGTACCACTCCGTACCCGTCCACACCCGCGACGACACCGGTAAGCCACTGGCCCCCGACCAGCACCTCCACTATTGCGTCATGGTCGTGCGCCCGGTTGAGCGCAGTTCCCATTGTCAAGATCGTGGAACTCTGCATGTTCCTGATCACCCCCCCGCTTTGCCGAAAAGCCCCCTCCTCGGCGTTGAAGAGAAAGTTAGCCTGCGATAAGCGCTGCTGTCTGCCCCTCTGTGCAACTGATTCCGTCGTGTCGTATCAGTGTGCCTCTGGGAGCGGTCACATTCAGGCAAACCGTTTGTCACTGGCCTAGACCACCCCCCTCAGAGCGCTCCTGGGAGCGTGTTCGAGGCCTCCTGGAGCCCCCGAAACGGCCGTCAACACCGTGACGGATCGGTCGTGACTGCCACCGAATTCGTACTCTTCCGGCTCCGTCACGACGCCGGACGCCACTCAGGGCGTCACTCAGGACGTCACTGAGGACCTCACTCAGGGCGCCACGTCGACGTGCACGTGGTCGCGGTGCTCGAGGATGCGGCGGTCGCCCGTGGTGCCGTCCGGTACGCGGTAGTCCTGCCACCCGTCCGCGGACGAGCCGACCTTCCAGATCCGGTCGTCGAAGATCACGGTGGCGATGTCGAGTCGGTCGGCCTGCGAGACCAGATAACTGGCGATGGCCCACCCGCGCCGCTTGTTGACCGTGGAGATCGGCCGGACGAAGACGTCGATGGCCCGGCCCTCGTAGTGAGCGGACCCCGGCATGTGGCCCTCGTGCACCCCGCCGGGCGCGAAGCCGCCCAGGGGCAGGTCCCCGAAGGCCTCCCGCAGGTCCTGACGTACGGCGGCGGCTCGCTGCGTGAGTCCCGTCTGGTCGAGCGCGCTGGACGACTCGTCCCGGTCGTCGTCGACCGTGCACCACAAGGCCGCCTTGGAGTTGCCCGTGAGCGCGGAGGCGAGCACGCGGGCGTCGCCCTCGTGGTCGGCGTAGGCGCCCGGGAACGCGGAGCGTTGCACCTGCTGGGCCGCCTCGGTGACCGACATGGAGGTGTAGCCCTCGACGCGTTCGAGTGCGTCGTAGAACGCGTTCGTGGCGTGGTAGGGATCGAGGATCTGCTGCCGCGTGCCCCAGCCCTGGGACGGGCGCTGCTGGAACAGCCCGAGCGAGTCACGGTCGCCGTACTCGACGTTGCGCAGGTCGGACTCCTGGTAGGCGGTGGCGAGCGCGATCGTGGCGGCTCGCGCGGGCAGGCCTCGGCGCACGGCCACCGCTGCTATCAGCGCGGCGTAGCGCGCCTGCTGGAGGTCGAGCTCGACCCGGTGGCCGGCCGCGCGTGCCTGGCACTCCTCCACGGGCGGGATCAGCGCCGGCAGCGGCCCGTCTCGCCAGGTCAGCCACACGGCGCCGCCGCCGAGCACCAGCGCAGCGACGGTCAGCAAGACGGCGAACCTGCGGGTGATGTGCACGTGGGGTGTGACGAGGTCGGCGCGCGGTCAGTTGGCGTGCAGGACGGCGTTGAGGTCGATGCCCGCGGACTTCCACGGCACGGCCTCCACGGCGCCCGAGACCGAGTTGCGGCGGAAGAGCACGTGGTCGGAGCCCGAGAGCTCGAGTGCCTTGATGACCGTGCCGTCGGGGAGGGTGACCTTGGTGCCCGCTGTGACGTAGCAACCGGCCTCCACGACGCAGTCGTCGCCCAGCGAGATGCCGAGTCCCGAGTTGGCGCCGAGCAGGCAGCGCTCACCCACGGAGATGACCTCCTTGCCGCCGCCGGAGAGCGTGCCCATGATCGAGGCGCCGCCACCGACGTCGGAGTCCTTGCCGACCACCACGCCGGCCGAGATGCGGCCCTCGACCATCGATGGGCCGAGCGTGCCGGCGTTGTAGTTGACGAAGCCCTCGTGCATGACCGTCGTGCCCTCGGCGAGGTGGGCGCCGAGGCGCACCCGGTCGCCGTCGGCGATGCGGACGCCGGTCGGCACGACGTAGTCGAGCATCCGGGGGAACTTGTCCACGCCGTAGACCATCACCCGCTGGCCAGCCGCCTGGAGCCGCGCCCGGGTCTCCTCGAACCCCTCGACCGCACAGGGACCAGCACTGGTCCACACCACGTTGGTGAGCAGAGCGAAGGCACCGTCCATCACGATCTCGCGCGGCCGCACCAGCCGGTGCGACAGCAGGTGGAGCCGC
Source organism: Nocardioides agariphilus (assembly GCF_015352445.1). Classification (GTDB taxonomy): domain Bacteria; phylum Actinomycetota; class Actinomycetes; order Propionibacteriales; family Nocardioidaceae; genus Nocardioides; species Nocardioides agariphilus. Next base: position 365,457 of record NZ_JADKPO010000001.1, on the reverse strand, counting down.
AGCCAGATGTCCTCGGTGGTGGAGGCGGCCGCCCCCAGGTCTGCCGTGACCTCGCGCACCTCGCGGGTCACCCGGCGTACGTCGTCGTGGCCGGCCAGCGCGTCGAGGCGCTCGCGCAGGTCGCCGGTGTCCTGGCCGGGCTCGCCCAGAACGGGCTCGGGGAACCAGACGTCCAGCACCGCGCCGTCGTCGGTGAGCGTGGCCAGGCCGAGGCCCCAGGCAGAGACGGGCGCGCCGGTCTGGTCGTCAGTCACGCGGAAAGCCTACGGACCGAGGTCAGGACGCGGGCAGCGGTCACTGGCCGGTCCGGCCGTCGATGCACTCCCGAAGCAGGTCGGCGTGGCCGCAGTGCCGGGCGTACTCCTCGATCATGTGCACCACGATGTCGCGGATCTCGACCTCGTGGCCGTCGAGGTCGACGGTGGCACCGAGATCGTCGACGCCCTCGTAGAAGGCGTCCGCCGCAGCTATCTGCTCGCGCCAGGTCGCGAATGCCTCGTCGACGACCGCCTGGTCGGCGACCGCCTCGTTGAAGTCGGCGTCGCGGTCCTCGTTCTTGCCGAACAGGCGCGGCTCGTCCTTGGCCTGCATCTGACGCTGGAACCAGCTGTGCTCGACCGCCGCCATGTGGCGGACCAGTCCCAGCAACGACATCGTGGACGGCGGCACCGATCGGCGCGCCAGCTGCTCGGCGTCGAGCCCGTCGCACTTCATCTCGAGGGTCTTGCGGTAGTGGTCGAGGTACTCGGCCAGCACGGCCTTCTCCCCGCGCGCATTGGTCTCGGCCTCACGCGGGTCGTCCTCGGGGTCCACCCACATGTCGGGGTACCTGCGCTGCTGAGTCACGGGCTGCTGACTATCGCTGGTCACCGGCGTAGCGTGGCACGCATGCGAGTACGCCGTACCCTCGCGGTCGCCGTCGTCACGTTGGCCTCGGTGTCGTGGGGCGCCACCGCCTCGGCCGCGCCGCACCAGCAGAAGAGTCCCGACCACCGTCCGATCGTGATCGCCCACACGATGAGCTCGTGCGGCGGCATGGACGGCTTCTAGCAGGCGTCAGACGACCAGTCGCAGGCGCACGTCGGAGACCGCGACGCTGAGCCGCTGACCCCACGACAGGCTGAGCGCGTCGGCCTCGATGCCGTCGCCGAAGCACCCCAGACGGTCGGAGGCAGACACGACCTCGAGGCTCTCGTCGGCCCGCAGCATCCCCTGGGTGAGCGTGGTGCCGGTCGCCGGGCTCGGCCACGCCTCCCGCACGAACCACGCGAGATGCTGCGAGGCTGAGCGCCGTGGACGCCGACTCCCTGTCCCATGACCTGTCCTACGAGGACGCCTACGAAACCTCCCTGGCACCGCTGTTCCTCGCGCGCGGCCTGCTGGACCTCGTGCACGTCGCCGAGAGCACCGGGATGTTGGCCGCCCTGCGCGCACAATCCTCGGGTGATGCGCTGAGCGAGGCGACCGGTCTGCCCGGCGTGGCGGTGTCGTCGGTCCTGGAGGCACTCGAGGTCAACGACGTCGTGGTGCGCGAGGGCGACCACTTCCAGCTCACCGCACCGTGGCTCGTGCTCACGGGAGACGAAGCGAGCGTGCCGATGTCGGCGACTCTGGCGTCCTCTGAGGTCGAGCGTGCCGTCATCCGCGGACTTGGAAAGGGGGCCGACTACTGGGAGATGTCGTCCGAGGAGCGGCTCGTCTTCGCTCGCGCGATCTCGCCCGACCCCTTCTCCCCGGGAGTGATAGCCGGGATGCGACGCGGGCTCACCGCCGACCCGACCTACGACGTCCTCGGCTCGGGAGGGAGCCTGCTGGAGCTGGGCTGCGGCGTGGCGGGGCGAGTGCTGTCGATGCTCCAGGCGCTGCCGGAGATGAGGGCGGTCGGCATCGAGCTCGCCGAGGACCTGGCGGCGGTGGCCGCGAGCCGTGCCGAGGAGCTGGGGGTGAGCGACAGGTTCGAGGTGGTGACCTCCGACGCGGCCGGCTTCGACCGGCCCGACAGCTTCGACCTCGGCTACTGGAGCCAGTTCTTCTTCGCCGAGGCGAGCAGAGGCCCGGCGCTGGAGACCATGCGGCGCAGCCTGCGCAGCGGGGGCGTCGCCGAGGCGCCTCTGCTCGGTGATCCGACCGAGCTGGCCGACGACCCGCGCGGCCAGACGGCGAGGGAGCGAGCGGTCTTCCGTGTCGTGCTCGGGTCCTGGGGCGTCCCTGACCGCTCGGCCGCCGAGCTCGTGGCCGAGTTCGACGCGCACGGGTTCGTCGACGTTGAGGCTGGTGTAGGGCCGTTCGGGAACTGGCGCGTGCGAGGTCGGCGTCCCTGAGCGCACGGTTCGAATGGATTCGTCCGCCGCGACCCCACGCCGTACGCTGGGCCCACAGGCGTTCGAGCCGTCATCAGCGGTGAGCCTCCGGAAGAACAGTCCGTCCCGACGGGCCCAGTAGAACCGGACGGGTAGGCCCGTCACAGCCGTGAACGAAGTGGTTCCGCACGTCGGTCGAGCTTGTCGAGACCATCGTGCGGGGCAAGCGAGGTGGTACCGCGGCGGAAGTCGTCCTCGTGGTTTCGACAAGCTCGACCGGCGAACCCACAGGAGCGAACCGCATGACCTACCCGCAGGTCTCCCACACCAGTGACAGCGCTGGCGTCCCGTCGAGCCCGTCCTTCCCTCAGATCGAGGAGGCGGTGCTGGCCTACTGGGCCGACGACGACACCTTCCAGGCCAGCGTCGACCAGCGAGACGCCGGGGAGAACGGTGACAACGAGTTCGTCTTCTACGACGGACCGCCCTTCGCCAACGGGCTGCCGCACTACGGGCACCTGCTCACCGGCTACGTGAAGGACCTGGTGCCGCGCTTCCAGACCATGCGCGGACGCCGCGTCGAGCGCCGCTTCGGCTGGGACACCCACGGCCTGCCGGCCGAGCTCGAGGCGATGCGCCAGCTCGGCATGAAGACGACCGAGGAGATCCTCGACCTGGGCATCGAGAAGTTCAACGCCGAGTGCCGCAAGTCGGTCTTCGAATACACCTCGGAGTGGCGTGACTACGTCACCCGGCAGGCGCGCTGGGTCGACTTCGACAACGACTACAAGACCCTCGACCTCCCCTACATGGAGAGCGTGATGTGGGCCTTCAAGCAGCTCTACGACAAGGGGCTGGCCTACGAGGGCTTCCGGGTGCTGCCCTACTGCTGGAACGACGAGACCCCGCTGTCGGCCCACGAGCTGCGGATGGACGAGGACGTCTACCAGCAGCGCGTCGACCCGGCCGTCACCGTCGGCCTGCGCCTGACCAGTGGGCCCGCCGAGGGTGCGCTGGCACTCGTCTGGACGACGACCCCGTGGACGCTGGCTGCCAACCTCGCCGTGATGGTGCGCAGCGACATCGACTACGTGGTGGTCGAGTCGGCCTACACCGGTACTCCCGAGCGGTACCTCCTCGCCGAGGCCCGGCTCGACGCGTACTCCAAGGAGCTGGGGGAGTCGCCCGACATCCTGGCCCGCTTGACCGGGGCTGACCTGCTGGAGAGCACCTACACCCCGCCGATGTCCTACTTCCTGGGCCACGAGCGCGCCTTCCGCGTCGTCGAGGCGGAGTTCGTGACGACCGAGGACGGCACCGGTCTCGTGCACAGCGCCGGCGCCTTCGGCGAGGTCGACAAGATCGTCACCGACCGCGAGGGCATCGAGCCCGTCGTGCCGGTCGCCAAGGACGGCACCTTCACCGCGCCCGTCGACGACTACGCCGGACTGCACGTCTTCGAGGCCAACCTGGCGATCATCGACCACCTGCGCGCGATGACCCGCCGAGGATCGCTGGTCGAGGAGGTTGCGCAGCAACCGTCTCGAGACCCCGGGAGCGACACAGGCTCCATCACCGAGGGCACTGTCCTGCTGCGCCGCGAGTCCTACGAGCACTCCTACCCGCACTGCTGGCGCTGCCGCGAGCCGCTGATCTACATGGCGGTGTCGTCGTGGTTCGTGTCGACCACCAAGATCCGCGAGCGGATGCTCGACCTCAACCAGCAGATCCGCTGGGTGCCCGAGCACGTGAAGGACGGCCAGTTCGGCAAGTGGCTGGAGAACACCCGCGACTGGTCGATCTCGCGCAACCGCTTCTGGGGAAGCCCGATCCCGGTCTGGCGCAGCGACGACCCGGCGTACCCCCGGGTCGACGTCTACGGCTCGCTCGACGAGCTCGAGCGCGACTTCGGCGTGCGCCCCGACGACCTGCACCGGCCGTTCATCGACCAGCTGACGCGTCCCAACCCGGACGACCCCAGGCCGATCGACGGGGGTCGCTCCACGATGCGTCGGGTCACCGATGTCATGGACTGCTGGTTCGAGTCCGGGTCGATGAGCTTCGCCCAGGTGCACTACCCGTTCGAGAACACCGACTGGTTCGAGCACCACTTCCCCGGCGACTTCATCGTCGAGTACATCGGCCAGACGCGCGGCTGGTTCTACACGATGCACGTGCTGGCCTCGGCGATCTTCGAGCGGCCGGCGTTCGAGACCTGCCTGTCCCACGGCATCGTGCTCGGCTCCGACGGCCAGAAGATGAGCAAGTCCCTGCGCAACTACCCCGACGTCCGCGAGGTCTTCGACCGCGACGGCGCCGACGCGATGCGCTGGTTCTTGATGTCGAGCCCGATCCTGCGTGGCGGCAACCTGATCGTCACCGAGCGCAACATCCGCGAGGGCGTGCGCCAGGTGCTGATCCCGTTGTGGAACTGCTGGTACTTCTTCGCGCTCTACGCCAACGCGGCCGGCTACACGGCTCGGCGGCGCACCGACTCGCAGGACACCCTCGACCGCTACCTGCTGGCCAAGACCGGCCAGTACGTCGCCGACATGACCCAGCAGCTCGACGACTACCAGATCGCCGACGCCTGCGAGTCGACGCGCACCTTCCTCGACGTGCTGTCCAACTGGTACATCCGGCGCTCACGCGAGCGGTTCTGGGCGACTGGAACTTCGCTGGTTGAGGATATCGACCACCCACCGTCTCGAAACCAGTCCACACGCGACGCCTTCGACACCCTCTACACGGTGCTGGAGACGGTCGCTCGCTGTGCGGCGCCGTTGCTGCCGCTGACCACGGAGGAGATCTGGCGAGGGCTGACCGGCGAGCGCTCGGTGCACCTCACCGACTGGCCAGCCGCCAGCGACCTGCCCGACGACGAGTCTCTGGTGGCCGCGATGGACCAGGTCCGTGAGGTGTGCTCGGCGGGCTCCGCGCTGCGCAAGGGCGCGGGTCTGCGCAACCGTCTGCCCCTGGCCGAGATGACGATCGTGGTCGCCGGTGCCGGCACCCTCGCCGGGTTCGAGCCGATCGTCGCCGACGAGCTCAACGTCAAGTCCGTGCGCCTGCTCGACGCCGACCACCCCGATGCGGCGTCGTACGGCGTGTCCCAGCGGCTGACCGTCAACGCGCGCGCGGCCGGCCCCAGGCTCGGCAAGGACGTGCAGACCGCGATCAAGGCCTCGAAGTCGGGCGACTGGTCGGTGACAGCCGACGGCACCGTGACCGCCGGCGGTCTGGCGCTGCAGGAGGGCGAGTACACCCTCGACACCGTCGCGGGCGGTGGTGTGGACGCGGCGACCGGGATGCTGCCGCGCGGCGGCTTCGTGGTGCTCGACACCGCCCTCACACCGGAGCTCGAGGCAGAGGGCATTGCCCGCGACCTCGTGCGGGCGGTGCAGCAGGCCCGGCGCGATGCCGGCCTCGAGGTCTCCGACCGGATCGTGCTGACGATCGCCGCGTCGTCCGACGTCGCCGACGCAGCACGGACCCACCAGAACCTGATCGCCGCCGAGACCCTGGCGACCTCGCTCGCCATCGAGGTCTCCGGCGTCGAGCACCCGGTGATCGAGCTCCAGCGCGCCTGACAGGATGACGCGCGTGACGGACCTGGACCTCTCCGCCGACGCGGCCGACCTCCTCGAGCAGCTGGTCGACATCGAGTCGGTCAGCAAGAACGAGCAGCGGATCGCCGACGCGGTGCAGGCGGCGCTGCTGCCCTTGACGCACCTGACGGTCACCAGGCACGGCAACACCGTCGTGGCCCGCACCGACCTGGGCCACCCCGAGCGGGTCGTGATCGCCGGACACCTCGACACCGTGCCGGTCAACGACAACCTCCCCGCGGTGCGCGACCAGGCGGAAGGCACCGATGTGTTGCGCGGGCTCGGCACGTGCGACATGAAGGGCGGGGTCGCGGTGATGCTCAAGATCGCCGCAGGCGTGCCGGCACCCAACCGCGACCTGACGTTCCTGTTCTACGAGTCCGAGGAGATCGAGACCGAGTTCAACGGCCTGTTCCTGCTGGCGCAGAGCGACCCCGACCTCCTGCGGGCCGACTTCGCGATCCTGATGGAGCCCTCCGACGCCGTCATCGAGGCGGGGTGCCAAGGCACGCTGCGTGTCGACGTGATCGCGCGCGGCGAGCGCGCTCACTCGGCTCGGTCGTGGAAGGGCGTCAATGCGATCCACCGGGCGGGCGAGATCCTCGACCGGCTCAACGCCTACCAGGCGCGGATGCCGGTGATCGACGGGCTGGAGTACCACGAGGGCCTCAACGCGGTCTTCGTCAACGGTGGCGTCGCCGGCAACGTGCTGCCGGACGTGTGCACGGTCTCGATCAACTTCCGCTTCGCCCCCGATCGCAGCGAGGCCGAGGCCGCGGCGTACGTGAAGGAGCTCTTCGCCGGCTTCGAGTGCGAGATCACCGACTCGGCGCCCGGTGCGTTGCCCGGGCTCGACCGGCCCGCGGCCAAGGAGTTCGTCGAGGCGGTCGGGGGAGAGGTCAACCCGAAGTTCGGATGGACCGACGTCGCGCGCTTCTCGGCCCTGGGCGTGCCCGCGGTGAACTTCGGACCGGGCGACCCGATGCTGGCGCACAAGCAGGAGGAGTTCGTGCCCCTCGAGCAGGTCTACCGGTGCGAGGCGGTGCTGCGGACCTGGCTGGGCGCCTAGTCCTGTCGGAACCGGTGGATCAGCTCGGGCCTGACCACCTGCCGCAGTGCGGTCGCCGCCTCCTCGGACGTCACGCCGTGCGCTTCGAGCAGGGGCCGGAGTGCGGAGTAGAGGTCCTGATCACCCCGGGCGAAGTCGGGGAACCGCAGGAAGTAGATCGGTACGTCGTGGGCGACCAGCGCCGAGACGAGGTCGAAGAACATCCGGGCCAGCTGGCGCTCCTGCTTGCCGGTCGTCGTCTCACCCGCGCTCGACCCGACGACACCGCCCGGATGACGGCCCGGGTCGAGCCCGGCGACCGCCGCCTCCTGCGAGACCCGCCGGCGGCTCTCGGCCGCATCCTGGAGGTCGCGCATCGGGATGATCGCCGCCTTCACGCGCAGCTCGTCGCGGTCGAGGTAGTCGCGCAGCTTGCGCCCGAACCACGGTGACTTGGCGACGTACGGCAGCCGCGCACCCGCCTCGAGCGTCCGCGCGAACGAGTGCTCCAGCCCGCCGTGGGAGATCGGGTCGGTGGCCTGGATCGCCTGGTCGAGGTCGTAGCCGGTGTCGAACCCCAGCGCGGTGAACCACTGCACGAGCAGCGTCGTGCCGGCCCTGCCAGTTCCCCCGATGAGGATGTGGCCGGCCGTGGCGTCGGTGCGGTCGTCGTTCATGGTCGCGACGGAGGCTATCGGCTGCCGGTGGCCCGATGCCCAATCGTGCGCGGCCGATGTAGAAGATGACCACCGCGCCAAGCGGGACCGCGCGGCGACCTGCGGGAGGGCGACCTGCCCGGCGGCCATGACGCGGCATGGCAGGCTGACACCCGTGGTGAAGAGCAAGACCAAGGGTCCCGTCGTACAACGCCGCGACCAGATCGACGAAGGTACGACCGACCAGCGGCTGCTGGACTCGCGCGGCCCGAGCGACTGGATCCACACCGACCCGTGGCGGGTGCTGCGGATCCAGGCGGAGTTCATCGAGGGCTTCGGGGCGCTGGCCGAACTCGGTCCTGCGGTGGCGGTCTTCGGGTCGGCTCGCAACCACCCGGGCGACCCCACCTACGCGCAGGCCGAGCAGACCGGGCGGGCGCTGGCCGAGGCGGGGTTCAGCGTCATCACCGGCGGCGGACCAGGGTCCATGGAGGCGGCCAACAAGGGCGCGAGCGAGGCAGGCGGCGTGAGCGTCGGGCTCGGGATCGAGCTGCCCTTCGAGTCCGGCCTCAACCAATGGGCCGACATCGGGGTCAACTTCCGCTACTTCTTCGCTCGCAAGACGATGTTCGTGAAGTACTCCCAAGGCTTCATCGTCCTACCTGGCGGCTTCGGCACCCTCGATGAGCTGTTCGAGGCGCTGACGCTCGCGCAGACCGGCAAGGTCACGTCGTTCCCCGTGGTGCTGCTCGGCACGGACTACTGGTCCGGGCTGATCGGCTGGCTGCGCGACACTGCCCTCGAGCGCGGCATGATCAAGCCGTCGGACCTCGACATGCTCCAGCTCACCGACGACGTCGACGAGGCCGTCGCGGTGATGGTGGCCTCCCGCGACGAGAGGCAGACCACCGGATGATGTGGTTCTTCGCGATCCTCGTGGTGCTTGCCATGGGTGGCATCGCCGTGGTCGCCGCAGGCCGCGGATCTCCGATGGCACCGGCGTACGACGACCGACCCGATGCCACGGTGCCGGCAGACCGCGAGCTGATGGCCGGAGACCTGCGGCACGTGCGGTTCTCGCTGGCCTTCCGCGGCTACCGGATGTCCGAGGTGGACTCCCTGCTGGACAGACTCGCGCACGAGATGGAGGTTCGGGAGACTAGCGACCCGGCGGGACGAGTCCAGGACGACCACTACGACGACTGAGGAGACTGCTGGCCGTGCAACCCGAGTACGTCGTCTACGTGCTGACCGCTCTCGCGGCGGTCGTCGTGGTGCTCACCCGCCTGCGTCTGAGCAAGCAGGCCGCGGCCGGACGCCACAGTGTCGGTGCCGGGATCGTCAATGTGCACACCGCGTGCGGAGTGCTCGCGCTGGTGACCTGGGTGGTCTACCTGGTCGGTACCAACGATCTGGTCGGTGTCGTCGGTCTCGCCTTCTGGTGGCTGACCACCCTGGCCGGCCTGCTGATCCTGCTGCGGTGGCTGCCCAGCCGGGGCAGGCACGCGACCGCGGCTCGAGATGACACTTGGTCGGAAGGCCCCGGCCTTTCGGTCCTGGCACATATCGGGATGTTCGTCGGGGTACTGGTGTTCACGTGGTTCTACGTCGCACGCTGACCTCGCTGGCCGGACTCTCGGTCGTGGCCGGGCTGCTCGCCGCACCCGCGATGACGTCGGCCTCGGCGCTCGAGACGCCACCGGCCACGGCGGCGTACGCCAAGAAGGTCATCGGACACTCGGTCGAGGGTCGACCGATCAACGCCTGGCACCTGGGTGAGACCGGCAGGCCGAAGGTCGTGCTGATCGCTGGCATGCACGGCAACGAGCCCGCGCCCACCGCCATCTTGCGGACCCTGCGCGACGGCAAGAGCGTGCACGGGATCGACCTCTGGGTGGTGCCGGCGTACAACCCCGACGGGCTCGCCAAGGGGACCCGTCGCAACGCGCATGGCGTCGACCTCAACCGCAACTACCCCTATCACTGGGCGCCGCTGACGGGGTCCTACTACTCCGGGCCGAAGGCCGCCTCCGAGCCCGAGACCCGCGCGATGATGCGCTTCCTCGACGACGTGGAGCCCGACTGGATCCTGTCGTTCCACCAGCCCCTCAACGGCGTCGACATCGACGTCGAGCGACCCAAGTTCGCCAAGCGGGTCGCCCGGATCCTCGGCCTGCCGACGACCTCGCTCGACTGCGGTGGGGTGTGCCACGGCACCATGACCGGCTGGTTCAACCACCACCAGTCCGGCTTCGCGCTGACGGTCGAGTACGGCGCCCGGCCCTCGCGTCGCCTGATGACCAGGACCGCGCCTGGTCAGGTCCTCGACATCTTCGGCGCGTGGCGGGGGACCAACCAGTTCGACGTCGTGGGCTGACCCCAGGCGATGGCTAGCGGCCCTCGAAGCTCGGCCGCTCCTTGTTGACGAAGGCGTGGACCGCCGCCCGGTGATCATGGGTCGCGCCGGTCAGCGTCATCATCTCCGCCTCGAAGGCGACGGCCTCCTCGAAGGAGTGACCTGCCGCGTAGGCGACCGACCGCCGCATCGCTCCGTAGGCCAGGGTCGGACCCGACGCCAGGGCGGTGGCCACGGATCGCACCTCCTCTGCCAGGGCATCGCCCGGCACGACCTTGGTGGCCAGACCGAGCGCGAGCGCCTCGTCGGCCTTGATGGTGCGCGGCTGGTAGAGCAGCTCGATGGCCTTGGCCGGACCGACGAGGCGTTGCAGGGTGAACGACGAGCCGGTGTCGCACGAGAGCGCTACTCCGGCGAAGGCGAGGTTGTAGCCGGCCGTGTCGGCGAGGAACCGAAGGTCGCAGGCGAAGGCCAGGGACGCGCCGGCGCCGGCCGCGACCCCGTTGACCGCCGCGATCACCGGCTTGGCCATCGCGACCAACGTGGTGACGATCGGGTTGTAGTGCTCCTCGACGGTGCGGAACAGCTGGTCCTGGTGCGCCGGGTCAGGGCTGTCGAGGATCTCGATGTGCTGCTTGAGGTCCTGACCGACGCAGAACGCACGCCCGCTTCCGGTGAGCACGACGCAACGTGCGGCGGGGTCGTCGGCGACCTGGCGTACGGCGTCCAGCAAGGCCTGCTTCGTGGCGATGTCGAGGCTGTTCATGGCCTCGGGCCGGTTCAAGGTGATCGTCGCGACACCGTCGGTGAGGTCGAGCAGCACGGGATCGGTCATGTGGGCATCCTGCCGCACCGGCGCATCGGATCGTCCGCCGGTCGCGGGGCGTGAGGTGCCCACCACGCCCGATAGGGGATAATGGTCCCGGCAACTGCTGGGAACCTCATGGGCGCACCAGCGCACCCAGGTAGCAACACAAGGAAGAGGTGCCGGATGGCGGCAATGAAGCCGCGGACAGGCGACGGTCCGCTGGAGGTCACCAAGGAGGGCCGCGGCATCGTCATGCGCGTCCCGCTCGAAGGTGGCGGCCGCCTGGTCGTCGAGCTGAACGCCGAGGAGGCCGGCGCTCTCGGCGATGCCCTCAAGGACGTCGTCGGCTGAGCCCGATGGCCCAGACACTCCGCTCGGCTTCGACTCCCACACTCCCACCCCAGGTATCTCCCCCCCAGTTCGCCTTGAGCGGTGCGCTGCCGCATGCCCTCACCGGCATCGACGTCATCGCGATCCCCGTGCTGCCGGTCGACTCGTCGTCCGCAGCTGCGGGTGTGCTGCTCGGGCCGGGTGCTGACGAGCTCACGGAGTCCACGGATCTCGACCTGCTGGGCGCGTGCGAGATCGCCCGAGCGACGGGGCGGGCTGGTGAGGTCACCCAGGTCCTGGTGCCGGGCGGTAGCCCCGACAACGACGACCTGGCGTTGGTGCTCCTCGTGGGTGTCGGCGAAGCGCGTCCGCTCGACATCCGACGCGCTGGTGCGGCGCTCGCTCGCGCCGTCCTCGACCGTCATGGCGTGGCGACGACCATCCCGAGCGTGAGCGCCGATGGTCTCGAGCCGTTCGTGGTCGGCACCATGCTCGGCTCGTTCGGCTTCCACTGGCGCTCCGACGGGCCCGAGCATCGCCCGGTGCCCAAGGTCGTCGTTGCCGACAACCCCGGCGGCGACGACGCCGACGAAGGCCTGCGTCGCGCGGTCGCAGTGGGCGGCGCCGCGTGGCGAGCCCGGGTGCTCGCGACCGTGCCAGCCAACCTCAAGAGCCCGCAGTGGCTTGCCGACCAAGCGCTCGAGCTGGCCGACGGCAACCGCTTGAAGGTCACGGTCTGGGACGAGCAGAAGCTGGGCAAGGAGGGGTTCGGCGGCATCATCGGCGTGGGCCGTGGTTCGGCCAACCCCTCGTGCCTGATCCGTCTCGACTACACCCCTCGGCGCGCGACGTCCAAGACGCCGCGGGTGGTGCTGGTCGGCAAGGGCATCACCTTCGACACCGGGGGCCTGTCGATCAAGCCGGCCGACTCGATGACCACGATGAAGCGCGACATGACCGGCGGCGGCGTCGTGATCTCCGTCCTGGCCGCACTCTCAGCGGTCGACTGCCCGGTCAGGGTCACCGGACTCGTGGCCGCCGCAGAGAACTCCGTGGGCGCCGACTCGATGCGGCCCGGCGACGTACTCCGCCACTACGGCGGTCGCACGAGCGAGGTGACCAACACCGACGCCGAGGGCCGACTGGTGATGGCTGACGCGCTGGCCTACGCCGTCGACAAGCTCGACCCGGCGGTCATGGTCGACATCGCCACGCTGACCGGTGCAATGAAGGTCGCCCTCGGTCAACAGGTGGCCGGCTACTTCGCCAACGACGAGGCCCTGGCCTCAGCGATCTTCGAGGCCGGCGAGACATCGGGTGAGCCCTTCTGGCGGTTCCCCCTGGTCAGCGACTACGAGGACAAGCTGACCTCCAAGGTGGCCGACGCCGACAACGCCGCCGGAGGCGCCGGGTCCATCACCGCCGCCCTGTTCCTGCAGCACTTCACCGGGAAGGTCCCGTGGGCCCACCTCGACATCGCCTCGGTGGGCGACTCGCCCACCGACAGCTACGAGTGGTCCACCGGACCGACAGGCTTCGGCGCCCGCGCTTTGCTGGCCTGGCTCGGCCAGCCCGACCCGCTGGAAGGAATCGGAACCTGATGCACGCCCTGACCGTCCGGTGGTCCCTGGCCGATGCGCCCGAAGGCGTCGAGGACAAGTTGGCCGCCTACGTCGAGGAGACCTCGCACGCCCGCTTCACCGGCATGGAGGGACTGCGCTTCAAGACCTGGCGGATGCGGCCGGGGGAATGGTTCGAGGGCTGCTACGTCTTCGCCAGCGATGACGCGCGCTCGACGTTCCAGACCTCGTTCGAGCTGACCGCCGCGGAGTCTCCGGGCTCGCAGATCATCGGATCCGCACCGATCCTGATCGAGCCCTGCGAGGTTGTCGCCGTCGCCGAGGGCGGCGAGGGCTTCGTGGCGGCACCGAGGTACTGACGCCCGGATCTACTCCGGGACCCACTCCTTCTTGGCCACCAGCAGCCCGTCGCCGACGGGCAGCAGCAGTTCGACGAGCTGCTCGTGCTCGGACACCTGTCGACCCAGCTCGCGGATCGCGACGGTCTCCTCGTCGCGCTGAGCGGGGTCGGCCACGCGGTCGTGCCAGAGCGCGTTGTCGAACACGACGACGCCTCCGGGCCGCAGCAACCGGAGCGCCTCCTTGAGGTAGGCGCCGTACTCGACCTTGTCGCCGTCGGCGAAGACCAGGTCGTAGTGGCCATCGGTGAGCCGGGGGAGTACGTCGAGGGCTGCTCCTGCGATCGTGCGCACGCGCTGTGGTGCGACCCCGGCCTCGGTGTAGGCCTCTCGCGCCAGCCGCTGGTGCTCGGCCTCGATGTCGACCGTGGTGAGCACGCCGTCGCTGCGCATGCCGCGCAGCAGCCAGACGCCTGAGACGCCGGTGCCGGTGCCGATCTCGACGACCGCTCGCGCCTCGAGCACCGAGGCGAGGAACCGCAGTGCGGCGCCGCCGCCGGATCCGATCGGCGCGACGCCTACCTCTTCGGCCCGGGCTCGCGCCGCCGAGAGGACATCGTCCTCGTGGACGAAGGCCTCCGCGTAGGTCCAGGTCGCCGGCTTGGGAGGAGTCGTCGCCATGGCGCGACCCTACTGCGCCGGGCCCCTCGCCAGCTGAGTGAACACGGGCAAAGCAACGGGAAAGGAACATCGTGCCCGGGTCAGTCGTTGGTCACGGAGAGACAACAGTCGGCTATCAGGTTCCTCTCAGGACCTCTACCTACCGTGAGGAGTGACGCACGCTGTTCGGCACACGAAGGCGACACGACCGAGCGGAGGGTTCCGCGGTGGAGACCACCCCCGACGCAGTCCCCACGTGGGACGAGGTCGTCGAGCTCCACTCTGATCGCGTCTTCCGTCTCGCCTACCGTCTCACCGGCAACCGGCCTGACGCCGAGGACCTCACCCAAGAGGTCTTCGTCCGGGTGTTCCGCAGCCTGTCGACCTACCAGCCCGGCACCTTCGAGGGGTGGCTGCACCGCATCACGACCAACCTGTTCCTCGACCAGGCGCGTCGCAAGCAGCGCATCCGCTTCGACGCTCTCTCCGACGAGCGGGCCGAGCGGCTGACCAGCGCCAGCGCGCCGCCGGACGCGGCGTACGCCGACCGCACCTTCGACGACGACGTCGAGCTGGCGCTGGCCAGTCTCCCGCCGGAGTTCCGGGCGGCTGTCGTGCTGTGCGACGTCGAGGGACTGTCCTACCAGGAGATCGCCGACATCATGGATGCCAAGCTCGGCACCGTGCGCTCGAGGATCCACCGGGGCCGAGCCATGCTGCGCGAGGCCCTGGCCCACCGGGCGCCGACCGCCGGGCGCGCTCGCTACGCAGGTCCCGCGACACCCGGCCCAGCGACACCCGGCCCCGCGACGCCCGGCCCGGTCGCGGCTCCTGGCCTCGCGGCCGGCACGTCATGATCGGCGGCCACCTCGGCAACCGGATCAGCGACCTGCTCGACGGCCAGCTGTCCCCGGCCGACGAGGAGCGTGCTTGGTCGCACGTCCACTCCTGCCACTACTGCCGTGACCTCGTGGAGCGCGAGGGGTGGGTCAAGACCCGACTGGCCGGGCTCTCGTGGGGTGACAGCCCCGCATCCGACCGCCTCAAGCACGCGTTGGTCGGAGCCCAGGCAGGCATGACTCCCGGCGACGCGCTGCTCGCGCTGGGTGCCAAGTCGCGCCGCGGCAGCCTGGTGGCCATCGGCGGGGGAGCCGCCGGTGCCGCGGTGCTGGGTGTCTTGGCGCTGGGCGCAGCTCCCGCCAACGCACCGGTCATCGACCGGCGCGCTCCTATCACCAACCTGCCCGGCCCGAGCCTGGTCACGAGCACCCCGACACCGAGCGTCGCCCCCACGCTGTCGCGCCGCACTCAGTGAGGCGCTGACGCGCACCCCTCCGGGGGCGTGCTGAGTTGCCGGCCTGCGAGAAGATGATGCGGTGAGCGACCGCACGGCACATCCGGGCCCCGCACTGCCGGGCGAGGACACCGTGCCGTTGGCGGGCCTCGGCCCCTCGCCTGACCCGCCGTCGTGGGTCCCGCCGACCAACCAGCCGCCCCCGCGCCACTACGCCGCTCCCCACCTCCCGCGGGCCCTCGAGCCCTACCCGCCGCCGGGCACCCGGCCGATGCCGGCCTACGCCCCCGCCGAGCCCGGACGGCGCCGTCAGGAGCGCGGCAAGGTCTCACGCTGGGTCTGGCCGGTCGTGTGCTCGCTGGCGCTCGTCGTCGGTGGCCTGGCCGGCGCACTGGGCGGTGCGGCCTACGAACGCTGGGTCTCCGAACCCGACGGCGCCGGGCGGGTGGTGGGGGGCCTCGAGAACGCGGGCGCCACCACCGAGCCGCCGTTGCCCGCCGAGAACGGCTCGGTCGCGGCCGTCGCCCGCCAGGTGCTGCCGAGCACGGTCCAGATCGTCGCCGAGTACGACGGGCAGCCCGAGGGAGCGACCGGGTCCGGCTTCGTCCTCGACAGCCAAGGCCACTTCGTGACCAACAACCACGTGGTGGCGGATGCAGCCGAGAACGACGGGCCGATCGAGATCGTCGACCAGGACGGCAACCGCTACGACGCGGTGGTCGTGGGTCGCAGCCCGACCTACGACCTCGCCGTGCTCTACGTCGAGCAGTCTCCCGGACTGCCCCCTGCCGCCCTGGGCGCCTCCCGGGCACTTCATGTCGGCGACTCGGTGGTCGCCTTCGGCTCGCCGCTGGGGCTGAGCTCGACAGTCACCGCAGGCATCGTCAGCGCGCTCAACAGGCCTGTCTCGACCGGTGACTCCAGCGATGAGCTGTCCTACATCAACGCCGTGCAGACCGACGCCGCCATCAACCCGGGCAACTCGGGTGGACCGCTGGTCAACCTGCGCGGCCAGGTGGTCGGGGTCAACTCCGCCATCGCCACCACCGGCGGCTCGGTCCAGGGCGAGGCGGGCAGTATCGGGGTCGGGTTCGCCATCCCGATCGAGCAGGTCAAGCTCACCGCCGACCAGATCCTGCGCACGGGTCAGGCGCGCTACCCGGTGATCGGCGCGAAGGTGTCGACCAGTGTCGCCAGTGGCGCGAGGGGCGCCCAGATCAGCGACGTGCTCTCGGGCCAGCCGGCTGACCGGGCCGGACTCGAGAAGGGCGACGTCGTCACCGCCATCGACGGCGCGCTGGTCGACAACCAGATCGCGCTGATCGTGGCGATCCGCTCGCACCGACCTGGTGAGAAGGTCGCGCTGACCGTCTCTCGCGGCGGCGAGGAGCTGACGATCGAGGTGACGCTGGGCTCAGAAGTCGGCTAGCGGCGGCTAGAGATCGGCATGGACCTCGGTGTCCACGAACGGGTGCTCGTCGATGAAGGCTCGCGCCTCGGCGTACATCCGCTGGATGTAGGCCTCCAGCTCGGTGGCCTCGACCCGCCACTGCCCCCTGCCACCGATCTTGATGGCGACCAGGTCGCCGCGCCGGACCAGGGCGTAGACCTGTGCGCTGGAGGTGTTGAGCACCTCGGCCACGTCGGTCAGCGTCAGGAAGCGCTGAGCTGCTGGCTGGTCGACCATGCGGCCATGGTGTCATTCCCCGCAGACGTCGTCTCCTGGGGCTCACAGCGTCTGTGGACAGGCGCCATCCGGTGGCAGGAACTCCGGCATGATCACGGCCGTGAGCGGGAGTCTCGGGAACCCCGGCGCGTCATCGACCGCGCCGCAGGCCGTTCGTCTGTCTCGATCCGGGTGGCGGGATCCCCGGCTGTGGGTGGGCGTGTTGATCGTGGTGGTGTCGGTGGTCGCAGGAGCCCGCGTGCTCGCTGCTGCCGACGACTCGACAGCGGTGTGGGCGGCCGCTCGCGACATGGGAGCAGGCGACTCGGTCGAGGTCGGTGACCTCGTGGTCCGCAGGGTGCGGTTCGGCGAGGGTGGTGGGCTCGAGCGCTACTTCTCCTCCCTCGCTGACCTGCCGGACGACCTCCAGCTCTCGCGCGGCATCGGTGCCGGGGAGCTGCTGCCCCGCAGTGCCGTCGAGTCCACGGGCGCTGACGGTCTGGTCCAGCTGCCTGTCGCGGTCGACGCCGAACAGGTCCCGCCCTCCGTGGCGGCCGGGTCGGTGGTCGACGTGTTCGTGCTGCCGTCGGGTGGGGGTCGCTGCCCGAGTGCGTGCGCTCCCGTGCTCGAGCAGGTCACGGTGGTCTCCGCATCCTCGGTCGACGAGGGCTTCGGGGCGTCGGGTCAGCGACAGCTCGTACTGGGTGTCGCCGACGACCGAGCCCGCGCCTACTTCGCGGCCCTCGGTGCGGTCGACAGCCCATCGGTGACCGTGGTCCGGCGCGGCTGAGCGGCTGGTGACCCCTCCGATGAGCCGGCCCATCGTCACCTTGATCCTGGCCTCGGGAGCGGCCTGGGAGTCGACCGCACTGGCGCTGCTCGAGCGCGACCCCGGCGTCGTCGTACTCCGGCGGTGCGTCGACGTGCCCGACCTGCTGGCCGCCGCCTCGGCCGGCCAGGCTGATGCGGCCGTGG
Source organism: Nocardioides agariphilus (assembly GCF_015352445.1). GTDB lineage: Bacteria > Actinomycetota > Actinomycetes > Propionibacteriales > Nocardioidaceae > Nocardioides > Nocardioides agariphilus. The sequence continues at coordinate 347,838 of NZ_JADKPO010000001.1, read as the reverse complement.
TGGCGCTGGATGCGCCCGGCTTCGACCAGGACGTCGTCGACCACCTCAGGCGCTTCCAGGTGCGACCAGTCGCGATCCTGGCTGCCGGTCTCGCCGACCAGCTCCGCCACCAGGCCACCCGTCTCGGGGTCGCCGCCACGCTCACCGACGACCGCCTCCCGGACCTGTCGGGGCTGGTGCGCGCCGAGGGCGAGCCCGCTGCCCACCAGGGTCTGGGGTCCGCGCCGAGCGACCCCGTGCCGGCAGTGCCGATCGGCCCGACAGGTTCCTCGGGATCGCCGGGCCGCGGGCGGGTGCTGGCGGTCTGGGGACCTGGCGGAGCGCCGGGCCGCACGACCGTGGCCGTGGCGGTGGCTGCCGAGCTCGCCGCTCGTCGGCGACCTACCACCCTCGTCGACGCCGACCCCTACGGCGGGACCGTGGCAGCGCAGCTGGGGGTGCTCGACGAGGTCTCGGGCCTCCTGTCTGCCGCCAGGCTGTCCGGCGGCGCTCTCCTGGAGGAGAGGTTCGAGTCGATCCGGCGCGCACTGGGTGAGCACCTGAGCGTGGTCACCGGGCTGCCGCGCGCCGACCGATGGGTCGAGCTGCGTGGCGGGTCCGTCGAGCACCTCCTGGAGGTTGCGTCCGCCCGCGGTGATGTCGTCGTCGACACCGGCTTCAGCATCGAGCCCGACCCCGCTGGTGAGATCGGGTCGCGCCCGGCGCGCAACCAGGCAACCTTCGCGGCTCTCGCCGAGGCCGACGAGGTGCTGGTCGTGGGATCCGCCGACCCCGTCGGGCTGGCGCGTCTGGCCCGCGCGTCGGTCGAGCTGAACGAGCTCGCTCCCGGGTCCACGTTGCGGGTGGTCGTCAACCGGATGCGCCCGTCCTTGGGCTGGTCGCACCAGGACGTCGCCGGCATGCTCGGCGGGTTCGTCGCTGCCGCGAGCCTGCACTTCCTGCCCGACGACCGCCTCGCGGTGGACCGGGCGCTCGTCGCCGGACGGAGCTTGGTGGAGACCGGCGACTCCGCGTTGCGCAAGGCAGTGGCCGACCTCGTCGACGCTCTCGCTCCGGACTCGGTGCCGGCCACCGGGAGGCGAGGTCGCCGTGGCGGGCGGCGCGTCAGGCGGCGAACAGCAAGTACAGGCCGCCGATGGTGAAGGCGACCATCGCGACCAGCAGGGGCAGCTGACCCGTGATCCGGTGACGTGCTGGCAGCACGACGAGCGCTCGGTCGTGGGCGGCGATCACGCCCAGCACGTGACCGAGCACAACGGCGAGAACCTTCGTCGTGGCCAGGGCGGTCGGATGGTAGGAGATCGCGTAGTTGACGCTCAACCCGGCCGTCCCGAACCAGTTGCTCCCGTTGGAGAGGGGGTCACTTGCCTGGATGAGTGTCGCCTGGCCGACCTCGACCAGGTAGGTCAGGTAGTGGGCCACGATGTAGCCGGCCACGATCGGGACGATCGAGTGGCCGAACGCGTCGGGCAGGCTACGACGGCTGGTGCCGGGCTCGACGCCCGTCGACATCGTGCCCGCCACGAATACCAGACCGACAGCCACGCAGAAGGCGACGAGGGCCAGGTTGTTGAGGAGGAAGCCCGACACGTCGGTGCTCTGCACGAACCGGACCCAGGGCGTGGAGTCGCGAAACGAGTCGAACGCGGTGCTGCCGAACAGCACCGAGACGACCGCGACGAGGCCGGGTGCCGCCTCGACGGTGGCGAGGTTGGCCAGCGGGCTGCGCACCACCAGACCGCCGTCGGCGCGACGACCCCAGACCGACAGCTTGGCTGCCAGGGTGGAGTAGACCTCGAAGGGGTCGGCCCGCTCGTAGAAGGTCCTGCCGAAGATGGCGCCGCCCATAAGCATGATCCCGACGTAGATCGCACACCACAGCCGCACCGGACCCAGCTCGGTGCCGTGCGGATAGACCAGCTCGATCCAGACGAACGCCAGCAGGCCGAGCGCCGCCGGCCAGTATCCGAGCCGTGCCGGGTAGTCGTAGAGACCGCGCCCGGTCTGGTGGTCGCCCGTCAGCCGGGACACGGCTGCGTGGATCGTCCGCACCGGGCTCACGGTGCGCCACACCGGCCCGAACAGGATGGAGGCCACCGGTAGCCCGACCCACCACCACACGTAGAACATTCCGAAGATCGGGTTGGTGAGCAGGTCCTGGCCGAACACGGCCGCGAACGCACCGAACCCGAAGAAGGCGAGTCCGACCACCCGCCACCAGACCCGCCACCCGGCGGAGGCGGTCAGGTCGGAGAGCGAGCGCGGCAGGAGCCTGCCTCGCTCGAGGTCGTCGTACCTCGGAGTGCGCCATGCCAGTGCCAGCACGCCGAACGACACCGCCAGCGCGGCGACCGCGCCCGCGATCGCCAGCTCCGGCGGCAGGGGTAGGTCCTTGGCCCCGCCGATGCCGTGCTGGGGAAGGCCCCCGGGGAGCAGCACAGTCGGTCCCGGGCTCAGCTGACTTCGAGCTGGACGATGACCTTGTCGAGCGTGTGGGACTCGACATCGACCACACCAGGCTGCTCGATTCCCTTGATCTCGAGGGTGGAGGTGCCCACTTCGTAGGACAGGGTCTGCTCGGGGTCGCTGTGGACGTGGATCTCGCCGGGAGCGTCTGCGGTGATCTCCAGCTCGACAGGCTGACCGGTCTTGACCTCGACCCGGTCGCCGTTGGGGTTCACGGTGTCACCCTCGAAGGTGACCTCGACCTTGACCGGGTCGGTGGTGGTGCCGGGAGCGTCGCTCTCGTCGTCACCGCAGGCGGTGAGCCCCACGAGGGCGAAGAGGAGGGCCGTTGCCGAAGCGAGGATGCGCAGCACGTCTGGAAGAATCCCATGTGACCCTGAGCGACTCCTGAACCACCCCCGGAAGGCAACTGCGATGACCGAGCGGCTGCGGCCACGCGACATCGGGGTGCTTGCGGTCGAGTCGGCCTCTGCGCCGAGGCACAACGCGACCGTCGAGATCTTCGACCCGGCCGGCTCGGGCTTCGACTACGCGCGACTCGTCGAGCTGGTCGGCGACCGGATCAGCTTCGTCCCTCGCTACCGGCAGCGGATCGCCAAGGTGCCGGGCGGCCTGGCCAACCCGGTGTGGGTCGACGACCCCGACTTCGACCTCGGCTACCACGTACGCCGGTCAGCGCTGCCGCGCCCAGGCTCGTGCGAGCAGCTCTTCGAGCTGGTGGCACGCATCGTCTCCCGTCCTCTGGACCGCCACCGTCCCCTGTGGGAGGCGTACTTCATCGAGGGTCTGGAGCACGGCCGGGTCGCCGTCTTGTCGAAGTCGCACGAAGTGCTCGTCGACGGGGTGCACACCGTCGACCTCGCGCAGGTGCTGCTCGACCGAACTCCTGATCCGAGGCCGATGCACCACGACGACTGGAGGCCGCTATCGGCGCCGTCGCCGATGGGTCTGGTCGCTGGAGCCATCAACGACGCGGTGTCCGGGCCGGTCACCGCGCTCGACGCCGCCAGGTCGAGGCTCGACACGGTCGTGCGCTCGGCCGACTCGATCCTGGGCCAGGCGGCCTCGGTCATCGGCGCGCTCGGCGGTGGGCGCCCGGCAGGCGAGCATCCCCTCGGCGGGCCCCTCTCCCAGCAGCGCCGGGTGGTCACCGTCCGCACCGATCTCCAGGACTACCTCGACATCCGCAAGGAGCACGGCGGCGACGTCCACGACGTGATCCTGGCGACGATCGCCGGGGCGCTGCGCGGCTGGCTGCTGGGTCGTTCGGAGTCGATGAGCGGCGTGCGGCACGTGCGCACCGTCGTACCCGTGTCGGTCAGCGACCGCGACCTCGAGACCACCTCGCTCGGCAGCCCGATCGTGGCCTACTTCGTCGACCTACCGGTCGGCGAGTCGAGTCCCGTCGTCCGCCTGCACCAGGTCTCCTACGCGTTCAAGGCCCACAAGGAGACAGGGCGCGGTGTTGCGGCCAACAGGCTGGCCGGGATCGCCGGCTTCGCCCCGTCGACCTTCCACGCGATCGGTGCGCGGGTGGCCGGCGACGAGGTACGCCGCGGGTTCCAGCTCAGCGTGACCAACGTGCCCGGCCCGCAGTCGCCGCTCTACGCTGCCGGCGCGCGGATGCTCGAGACCTACCCCGTGCATCCGTTGCTGCCGGGCCACGCGCTGGCCATCGGCGTGACGTCCTACGACGGCCGCGTCTTCTACGGCATCACCGCCGACCGCGACCGCATCCACGATGCCGACGTGCTGGGCCAGTGCGTCAGCGATGCACTCGCCGAGCTGCTCGACACGATCGGCGGGCGTGCTCGCGCTCCGCGCGGCCGCGTCAAGAAGGCGGTCAAGCGCGCGACGTCCAAGAAGACCCGCTGATGCGTCGCTACCAGCCGACCACCCTGCCCGACCTTGCTGCCGGAGTGGTGCCGGACGACGACGCGGTGAGCGCCGAGAGCGAGTCGGAGGAGGACGAGTACGCCGCGCTGATGACGGCCGCTGACCTGTCCGCCGAACGGCTCCCGGGCCTGCCCGACGGACAGCGACGGCGGGTCGTGGTCGTCTTCGACGTCGGCGGGAGCCAGATGCTGGCCGTCCACGCCGACACCGGCGACGACGCGTCGCCCGAAGACGACCTCGCGTGGTACGCGACCCAGGAGCTGGACTCGCTGCTCGACGGGATCGTCTGACAATATCGGCGGATGGACGCCATCTCCTTCCCGCCCGCACCGGTCAACGAGCCCAACCTCACCTATGCGCCGGGCACGGCTGAGCGAAAGGCGCTGGAAGACGAGCTGACCCGGCTCGAGCGGCGTCAGCACAACCTCCGCGCCTACATCAACGGCCGTAAGCGCTCGGGAGGCGGCCGCGAGATCAACGTCGTGCAGCCGCACGACCACCAGCACGTGCTCGGCACGCTGAAGAACTCCACGACCAAGGACACCGAGCAGGCCGTCCGGGCCGCGCTCGCGGCGGCGCCCGCCTGGCGCGCGATGTCCATCGACGACCGCTGCGCGATCCTGCTCAAGGCGGCGGAGCTACTGGCAGGGCCTTGGCGCCAACGGATCAACGCGGCCACGATGCTGGGTCAGTCCAAGACGGCCTTCCAGGCCGAGATCGACTCGGCCTGCGAGCTGATCGACTTCTGGCGGTTCAACGTCCACTACGCCAAGCAGATCCACACCGACCAGCCGATCGCCAACAGCCCGGGCATCTGGAACCGCACCGACCACCGGCCGCTCGAGGGCTTCGTGTACGCGATCACCCCGTTCAACTTCACCGCCATCGCCGGCAACCTGCCGACCGCCCCGGCGCTGATGGGCAACGTGGTCATCTGGAAGCCCTCGCCCACCCAGCAGCTGGCGGCCTCTCTCACCATGGACCTGCTCGAGGAGGCCGGCCTGCCGCCCGGGGTGATCAACATGCTGCCCGGCGACGGCCTCGACGTCTCGAAGGTGGCGCTCGCCCACCCCGACCTCGCGGGGATCCACTTCACCGGATCCACGCCGACCTTCCAGCACCTGTGGCGGACCATCGGCGAGAACATCTCGTCGTACCGCTCCTACCCGCGCATCGTCGGCGAGACCGGCGGGAAGGACTTCGTGGTCGCCCACCCCTCGGCCGACCCGGCGGTGGTCCGGACGGCGCTGATCCGCGGGGCCTTCGAGTTCCAGGGACAGAAGTGCTCGGCTGCCTCGCGCGCCTACGTGGCGAAGTCGGTGTGGGCCAAGATCAAGGACGACCTGGTCTCGCAGACCGAGTCGATCACGATGGGTGACGTCACCGACTTCTCCAACTTCATGGGGGCCGTCATCGACGACCGTGCCTTCGCCAAGCACAAGGCAGCCATCGCGCGGGTGCGACGCAACAGCCACCTCACGCTGTTGGCCGGCGGCCAGACCGACGACTCCGTGGGGTACTTCGTCCGGCCGACGATCGTGCAGTCGAGCGACCCGACCGACCAGATGTTCAACACCGAGTACTTCGGCCCGATCCTGGCCGTGCACGTCTACGACGACTCCCGCTACGAGCGTGTGGTGGCCCAGATGGAGTCGTTCGCGCCCTACGCGCTGACCGGTGCCGTGATCGCCCAGGACCGCACCGCGATCGCGTGGACCCAGGAGGCGCTGCGCTTCGCGGCCGGCAACTTCTACATCAACGACAAGCCGACCGGCGCCGTCGTCGGGCAGCAGCCGTTCGGCGGTGCCCGGGCCTCGGGCACCAATGACAAGGCCGGCGCTGCGGTCAACCTGCTGCGCTGGACCTCGCCGCGCTCGATCAAGGAGACCTTCGTGCCGCCGACGGACTACCGCTACCCCTACATGGGCTGATCCCTCACCACGCTCACCCGCTTGGAGGCCGGCGTGGTAGGTCACGCCATCCTCGTCACGACTCAGCGCTGGCCACGATCAACACGAAGATCGATGCCGTGCCGGCGCACGCGCTGCTCGAGTGCTACAGCGTGCTGACGCGACTGCCCGGTCCCAGCCGCATCGACGGTCGCACCGTCGCCGCATCCCTCGAGCGGCCGGGTCTGGTCGCGCACCAACGGGCACCAGCTTCCTACGACGCCGTCGGCGTCGCCTACGCGTTGGTGTGATGCGGCGTCAGACCCGCCACTGGCCGGCGAGCCACTTGAGGCCGACCTTGTTCTCGGCGCGGAAGGCGTCCTTGAGGAGGCCGGCGATGAGGTCCTCCAGCTTGCCGCCGACCAGAGGGACCGAGACTCGCACCTCCATCTGGATCGTCTCGACGGCATCGGGACCGGACTGTGCCAGCCGCGCGGTACCGATCATCTCGCCGGGCTTGCCCGGGATGGCCACCTCGAACCTCGCCTGGGTCGGCGAGGACCACTCCTCGCGCTGCACCAGGTCGATGTTCGCCCCGACGAACTTCCGTGCGAACGACGGAACCAGCGTCGTGCCGTAGGTGCGGTCGAGGTCCACCGTCATCGACCCGTCGTCGTACTCCTCGATGGTGACGGCCGAGTCCTCGACCTGCTGGTAGGTGCACACGGCCTGCCGGAACTCAGGGTCGGCGAGCATGGCGCGCACCTCCTCGACGGTTCGATCCGGGTAGCGGAGCTCGACGGAGACCGACTTCATGTGGCCCATCCTGGCGATGGCTTCTCGGGGGCGCCAGTCGATCGTGTGGGCAGGGTCGCTGAGGGAGGGTCGCGGGGGCATAGCATCGTGGCGTGTCAACGGCGACCGACGTGAAGAAGTCCGAGCTGCTCGACCGGGCCGCGGAGCTGGCGATGTCCCGCAAGGGCACGGGTGGTCCACCTCCCGCAGAGGTCGGCGCTCTCATCAGGGCCTACTACCGCCACATCGCCGCCGACGACCTCGCCGAACGCACTGACGTCGACCTCTACGGGGCGCTCGCCTCGCAGTTCCGCCTCGCCGACAACCGGCCCCAGGGCCGGGCCAACGTCCACGTCTTCACCCCGAGCCACGCCGACAACGGCTGGTCGGCCGGCGGCCACTCCGTCGTGGAGATCGTCACCGACGATATGTCGTTCCTCGTCGACTCGGTGACGATGGAGCTCACGCGCCAGCAGCGCGAGATCCACCTGGTGATCCATCCGCAGTTCGACGTCGTGCGCGACATCACCGGCGTGCTCGAGAGCGTGCGGCCGATCAAGGACGAGCCGGTAGCCGCCGTCGACCACGACGGGCCAGGCACCATCCGCGAGTCCTGGATGCACATCGAGATCGGTCGGCTGGGCGCAGACGAGGACCTCCACGAGATCGAGGAGTCGGTCCAGAAGGTCCTGCGCGAGGTCCGCGACTCCGTCGAGGACTGGGAGAAGATGCGGGCCCAGGCCCTCGAGATCGTCGCCGACCTGGAGTCCTCGCCTCCGCCGCTGGGCACCGAGGAGATCGAGAGTGGCAGGGCCTTCCTGCAGTGGCTGGCCGACGACCACTTCGCCTTCCTCGGCTACCGCGAGTACCACCTCGAGCGCGAGGGCGACGACGAGATCCTGCGCGCCGTCCCCGGCACCGGCCTCGGCATCCTGCGCGCCGACCAGGACCAGTCCAAGGCGTTCGCCAAGCTGCCCGGGGCGGCCAAGGCGAAGGCCCGCGAGAAGTCGCTCCTGGTGCTGTCCAAGGCCAACTCGCGCTCGTCGGTGCACCGGCCTGCCTACCTCGACTACGTCGGGGTGAAGACCTTCGACGCCAGCGGGGAGGTCAGCGGCGAGCGGCGGTTCCTCGGCCTGCTGTCGAGCGCCGCCTACACCGAGTCCATCACCCGCATCCCGCTGCTGCGCGAGAAGGCCGCCGAGGTGCTGGCCAGGATCGGCGCCGAGCCGCGCAGCCACGCGGGCAAGAGCCTGATGGACACCCTCGAGACCTATCCGCGCGACGAGATCTTCCACACGCCGGCCGACGAGCTCGCCGAGGTGACCCAGGGCGTGCTGCAGACGGTCGGACGCCGCCAGCTGCGGGTGTTCGTACGCCGGGAGACCTACGGTCGCTACGTCTCGGTGCTCTGCTACCTGCCCCGCGACCGCTACAACACCGCCGTCCGCGAACGGTTCTCCCAGATCCTGATGGACCGCTTCCACGGCGACTCGATCGAGTTCAACGTGAAGATGAGCGAGTCGACGACCGCGCGGGTCCACTTCGTGGTGCACCCGCCGCTGGGGGCGGAGATCCCCGACGTCGACGCGCTTGACCTCGAACGGCTGTTCACCGACGCCTCGCGTTCGTGGAGGGACGACTTCGTCAACGCGACCGTGAACGAGTACGGCGAGGATCGCGGCTCGCGGCTGGCCCGGCGCTACGCCGACTCGTTCCCCGAGGCCTACAAGGAGGACTTCTCGGCCACCACCGCCGCTCTCGACGTCGGCCGTCTCGAGGGCATCGAGCCCGATGCCGAGACCGGGTCAGGCATCGACCTGTCGCTGTTCTCCCCGCTCGACGCCGGCCGCGGCGAGGCCCGGCTCAAGGTGTTCAGGGTGGGCTCGCGGCTCTCGCTGTCGCAGGTGCTCCCGATGCTCTCCTCCATGGGCGTGGAGGTGCTCGACGAACGCCCCTACGAGCTCGACGGGCTGGACCGGCCGACGTTCGTCTACGAGTTCGGCCTGCAGTACGCACCTGGCCTCCCCGACGACGTACGGGGCCTGTTCCAAGACGCGATCCGGGCGGTCTGGGAGGGCTACAACGAGATCGACGGGTTCAACGCGCTCGTGCTGGCGGCCGGGCTGACGTGGCGCCAGGCGACGGTGCTGCGCGCGTACGCGAAGTACATGAAGCAGGGCAACTCGCCGTTCGCCGTCGACTACATCGAGGCCGCGTTGCGCGGCAACACCGACATCACGCGGCTGCTCTGGCAGCTGTTCGAGGCGCGCTTCGACCCCGGCAAGAACGGCCTGGCTGCCGATGCCGAGGCACGCACCGCGCGGGTCGAGGAGATCGAGCAGCGGATCAAGCGCGCCCTGGACGACGTGGCCAGCCTCGACCACGACCGCATCCTGCGGTCCTACCTGACCCACATCAAGGCGACGCTGCGCACCAACTACTTCCAGGCAGAAGAGCGCGGCAACCTGCACCAGTACATGAGCTTCAAGCTGGAGCCCTCGGCGATCCCCGACCTGCCCGAGCCGCGGCCGCGGTTCGAGATCTTCGTCTACTCGCCCCGGGTCGAGGGCGTGCACCTGAGGTTCGGTGCCGTCGCGCGAGGGGGTCTGCGGTGGTCGGACCGTCGCGACGACTTCCGCACCGAGGTGCTCGGTCTGGTCAAGGCGCAGATGGTCAAGAACACCGTCATCGTGCCGGTCGGCGCCAAGGGCGGCTTCTTCTGCAAGCAGCTGCCCGACCCGAGCGACCGCGAGGCGTGGCTGGCCGAGGGCGTCGCTTGCTACAAGACGTTCATCTCCGGATTGCTCGACATCACCGACAACCTCGTCGAGGGGGCCACCGTGCCGCCGCTCGGAGTGGTGCGCCACGACGGCGACGACTCCTACCTCGTGGTGGCCGCCGACAAGGGCACGGCGACGTTCAGCGACATCGCCAACGGCGTCGCCCACGACTACGGCTTCTGGCTCGGCGACGCCTTCGCCAGTGGTGGTTCGGTCGGCTATGACCACAAGGCGATGGGCATCACCGCCCGCGGGGCGTGGGTGTCCGTGCGGCGCCACTTCCGAGAGCGCGGCATCGACTGCCAGGCCGAGGACTTCACGGCCGTCGGCATCGGCGACATGTCGGGCGACGTGTTCGGCAACGGCATGCTGTGCTCCGAGCACATCCGTCTGCTCGCGGCCTTCGACCACCGTGACATCTTCATCGATCCGACTCCGGACGCCGCGACGTCGTTCGTCGAGCGGCAGCGGCTGTTCGCCCTGCCGCGCTCGTCGTGGCAGGACTACGACAAGTCGCTGATCTCCGAGGGGGGTGGCGTCTTCCCGCGGTCCTTGAAGGCGATCAAGGTCACGCCACAGATGCAGAAGGCGCTGGGCATCGACGAGGGCGTCGTCACCATGACTCCGGCGGAGCTCATGCGAGCGATCCTCAAGGCGCCGGTCGACCTGTTGTGGAACGGCGGCATCGGCACCTATGTCAAGGCGGCCAGCGAGACCGACGCCGACGCCGGTGACAAGGCCAACGACGCGATCCGCGTCAACGGACGCGAGCTGCGTGCGCAGTGCGTGGGCGAGGGCGGCAACCTGGGCCTGACCCAGCTCGGCCGCATCGAGTACGCCGAGCGCGGCGGCCGCATGAACACCGACTTCATCGACAACTCGGCGGGCGTCGACACCTCCGACCACGAGGTCAACATCAAGATCCTGCTCGACCGCGTCGTCGCCGCCGGGGACCTGACGGGCAAGCAGCGCAACGTGCTGCTCGCCGAGATGACCGACGAGGTCGCCGCCTTGGTACTGCGCGACAACTACGAGCAGAACCTCGCGCTGGCCAACGCGGCGGCCAACGCCCCGTCATTGCTGCACGTCCACGAGGACTGGATGCGTCAGCTCGAGCGGCGCGGGGTGCTCAACCGCGACCTCGAGGGGCTGCCGTCGACTCGGCAGGTACGCCGGATGCTGGAGCGGGAGGAAGGGCTGTCCAACCCCGAGATCTCGGTGCTGCTGGCGTGGACCAAGATCGTCTTGGCCGAGGAGCTGCTCGAGTCCGACCTCCCCGACGACCCCTACTGCCGCGTCGACTTGACCAACTACTTCCCGAAGGCCATCCAGGAAGGCTTCGCTGCACAGGTGGCCGACCACCCACTGCGCCGCGAGATCATCGTCACCCAGGTCGTCAACGACCTGGTCAACGGCGCCGGGCTGACGTTCTGGCCCCGGCTTCAGGGCGAGACCGGTGCCGGTCCCGCAGAGCTGACCCGGGCCAACTTCGTGGCCCGGGAGATCTTCGGGTCGCTGGCCTACCGCAACGAGGTGGCGTCCTACGACAACGTGCTCGAAGCCGCCGTGCAGACGCGGATGCGCATCGAGATGCGCACCCTGGTGGAGCGGGCCTCGCGCTGGCTGGTCACCAACCGCCGGCCGCCGCTCGACAGCCAGGCGACCGTGGAGTTCTTCCGCGACCGGGTGCAGGCCGTGATGCGCGAGCTGCCGACCCTGCTGACCGGACGCGAGCTCGACACCTTCGAGACCCGGCGCAAGCTGTTCGTCGAGAGCGGGCACGTACCCGAGGACCTCGCCAGCCGCACGGCGGTGCTCCACCCGGCCTACCAGCTGCTCTACGTGCTGGAGATAGCCGACCGCAAGGGTCTCGACCCGATCGAGGTCGCGCGGTTGCACTTCCAGCTCGGCGAGCGCCTCGGCCTGCCCATGCTGGTCGGCAAGATCCTGGCCCTGCCCCGCGACGACCGCTGGCAGACCATGGCCCGGGCGGCGCTGCGCGACGACGTGTACGCCGTGCACGCCCAGCTCACCGCACAGGTGCTGCGGGCGACGGGCGACGGTGAGTCCGCACCGGCGAGGATCGCCAGCTGGGAGGAGGACGACGCCCTCGTGGTGTCTCGAGCCGCCGCGACGCTGGAAGACATCTGCGCCGACGAGACGGGCGACCTGGCGCGCGTCTCTGTGGGGCTGCGCGTCGTGCGGGGGCTGCTGTCCGGCTGAGAATTCCTGGCCGCCGCCCCAACCGTCGTGGTCGGCATGGCATCAAGAGGGCATGGAGCTGCTCGGGGTGCTGGCCACGGACGACGTGGAGAACGGGGTCCGCGTGACGGACCCGGACTACGCCGACTTCTACGCCGTCACGTGGCCGCGGATGTATCGCACGGCCTACGCGATCGCACGGGATGCGGGAGCTGCGGAGGATGCGCTGCAGTCGGCGTACGCCAAGGCCTATGCGTCGTGGCGACGTGTGTCGGGTGCCGACGAGCCGGAGGCCTACCTGCGCCGGATGGTCGTCAACGAGGTGCTCGGCGCGCGCCGGTGGGCAGCGCGACGACCCGAGCACCTCACCGATGCCGTCGACACGTGGGACTCGCCGACGTCGCCACCGGACCAGCAGGTCGCCGATCGCGACGCCCTCTGGTCCGCTCTGGGCCGACTGGCGCCGCGGCAACGAGCCGTGCTGGTGCTGCGCTACTACGAGGGTCTGAGCGAGATCGAGATCGCCGAGGTGCTCGGCTGCTCGCGCGGAACCGTCAAGTCCCAGGCGGCCGACGCCCTCAACAACCTCCGCCGGATGACCGGCCTGACCGAGGGGAACCAGTCATGAGCCCCAGAAGTGACCTCGACACCCAGTTGCGCGACCTGCTCGACGAGCGCCTGGAGGCTGTGGCGCCACCGGGTGGCAACATGGGCAGCGCCGTCGCCCGCGGACGCGTCCTGCGCCGTCGTCGTCGCCTGCTGACCGGAGGTGCCGGGGCTGCCGCTCTCGTCGCGGTCGCAGCGGTCGGCGCCGCGTTGATGACGGGGTCGGGTGGTGGCCCTCGCCCCGACACCGCGGTCGAGCCGCTCGGCCAGATGGACTTCTCCCACGGCCTGCAGGCCTACGGCGACCCCGGGTACACCCTGCACATCGGCGGCCGCACGGTCGACGCGTCGGGCCTGGAGTGGCTCGACACCGATGCCGTGGCGACCGAGCAGGGCGTCGTGTACTACGCCCGCGGAGACCTGTTGCTGGTGCAGGAGGACGGTACGACCAAGACGCTCGACAAGGGAGCGCGCACGCCCGGACGGTTCCGCCCGACTGCCAAGGCCGACGCGTCCGAGCCACTGGTGGCCTATGCGCTGGAGCAGGACGACGCGGTGGTGCTGAAGGTGATCGACACCGCGCGCGACAAGGTCGTCGCCTCGCGGGTCCTGGACTGCGGGTCCTGTCGCGGCCTGGTCATCGACGGCATCGACTCCGGCGCCGTGTTCGTGCGTGACGCCGACGGCACCTCGATCTGGCGCTATGGCGACAGCGATGAGCTCGTGCCCTTCGCCGGATCGAAGACCCGGGTCGCCGACGTACGCAGTGGGACCGTGCTGTACGACGGACCCGCACCCGACACCGCGGAGTCGTCGTCGTGGCACCTGGTCAGGGGCGCCATCGACGCGCAGCTGACCTACGACGGGAAGTACGTCCTGTACTGGTCGAGCACGCTCGAGCCGACAGACCCGTCCGGGTCTCCCGTCGTGCTGGAGCAGCCACCCGGGAAGCGCTCCGGGTTCTGGTCCATCGACACCGACGGGACGGTGCTGGTCGCGGCGCCCGACAAGAACGGCTTCACGATCTACGACTGCGAGGTCCCCGCGGGAGCCTGCGAGGAGCTCGGTCCGCTGGACCCGAAGGGCGGCGACCCGATGTTCATCGGCAACGACATGTGACCGGGGTCGCGAGGGCGAAGGTTGACCTTGGCAACGGATTCCGTTAGCCGCGCTAAACGATTTCACCGACGTCGGTAGGTCGTCGTATGGTCGATCAAGCGATGCCAACCTCCTCTGTCTCGGCCCCTGCCACCAGCCAGGCCGACCCCCACGCACACCCGCCAGCCAGCGTCAGGTCGCTCTGGCGGCTCCGCGGCTACCTCCGCCCCCACCTGCTCGCGCTCGCGATCATGCTGGGCACGGCGCTGGGCGGGGTCGGGCTCTCGATCGCGATCCCGCTGGTCACCAAGGCGCTGATCGACGGGCCCATCACCAACGGGGAGATCGACGGCGTGCTGCCACTCGGGCTGCTCGCGCTGGGCCTGGGAGTGCTCGAGGCCGTCTTGATCTTCTGGCGGCGCTGGGTCCAGTCCAACGCGGTGCTCCAGATGGAGACCGAGATGCGACGCGACCTCTATGCGCGGCTGCAGGAGCTGCCGATGAGCTTCCACAGCAAGTGGCAGTCCGGCCAGCTGCTCTCACGGGCGACGACCGACCTGTCGGCGATCCGCAGGTTCAGCGGGTTCGGCCTGCTGTTCCTGATCATCAACATCCTCCAGGTCACCGTGGTGACCATCGTCCTGCTCAACATGTACTGGCCGCTGGGGCTGGTGGTGGCCTGCACCGCGGCTCCCATCGTGTGGCTGTCCATGCGCTTCGAGAAGGGCTATGTCGTGCTGTCGCGCCGCGTGCAGGACGAGCAGGGCGATCTCGCCACGCGGGCCGAGGAGGGCGCCGTCGGCATCCGGGTGATCAAGTCGTTCGGCCGCAGCGAGCACGTCTCGCGCGGCTACGACGAGGCGGCGCAGAAGCTGCGCGGCACCAGCCTGGAGAAGGTGCGGCTGTCGGCCCGCTTCTGGACCTTCCTCGAGGTGATTCCCAACTTCGCCGTGGTGGTCGTGCTGCTGCTCGGTGCGATCGGTGTGGGCCGGGGCGCGTTGACCCCCGGCGAGCTGGTCGCGTTCATCACCTTGATGCTCTCGCTGGTCTGGCCGGTCGCCTCGCTGGGTGTGATCCTGGCGATGTCCCAGGAGGCCATGACCGCGGCCGCTCGCATCCTCGAGATCTTCGACACCGAGCCCGACATCGTCGACGGGCCGGGTGAGCAGCCGGCCGTCGAGGGCGGCCACCTGCGCTTCGAGCACGTCGACTTCGCCTTCCCCGACGAGCCCGACAAGCTGGTGCTGCGCGACCTCAGCCTCGACATCAGGCCCGGTGAGACCGTGGCCCTGGTCGGTGCGACCGGCAGCGGCAAGACCATCTTGACTGCCCTGGTGCCGCGCCTCTACGACGTGACCGGAGGACGCATCACCCTCGACGGGGTCGACCTTCGCGACTTCACCTTGGAGCGGTTGCGCTCGATGGTCGCCACGGCCTTCGAGGAGCCCACGCTGTTCTCGATGAGCGCCCGCGAGAACCTCACCCTGGGTCGGGCAGAGGCGAGTGAGGACGAGATCAGCGAGGCGCTCTCGGTGTCGCAGGCCGACTTCGCACTCGACCTGCCCTGGGGTCTCGACACCCGGATCGGCGAGCAGGGCATGTCGCTCTCCGGTGGCCAGCGCCAGCGGCTCGCGCTGGCTCGCGCGGTGCTCGCCCAGCCGCGCGTGCTGGTGCTCGACGACACGCTGTCGGCGCTCGACGTCCACACCGAGAAGCTCGTCGAGGAGGCCCTGCGGCGCGTCCTGGCCGACACCACGGGCCTGATCGTGGCCCACCGGGCCTCGACGGTGATGCTGGCCGACAGGGTGGCCCTGCTCGAGCGCGGCACCATCACCCACGTCGGCACCCACCGCGAGTTGCTGGACCAGGTGCCGGCCTACCGCGAGCTGCTGGCCGCCGATGCCGATCTCGAGGAGGCCGCCTCGTGACCACCCCGACGACCGAGCAGAACTGGCGCGGTGTCGCTGGCGACGACATCGCCGGCGATGAGCTCACCGACGCGACCTCCGCCCGCCTTGCGACCCGGTCGCGTCGGCTGCTGGCCGACCTGCTGCGCCCTTATCGCACCGCCATCAAGTGGTTGATCGGCATCGTGGTGATCGAGAACGCCGCTCGTCTGTCGATCCCCTACCTGGTCAAGGTCGGCATCGACACCGGCATCCCCCCGATCCGCGAGGACGACAACCTCGAGCCGCTGCTGCTGGTCGTCGGCGCCGTGCTGATCGCCACGATCACCCAGGCGATCGCTCGCAACCTGTTCCTCGTCCGGTCCGGCACGATCGGCCAAGACATCCTGTTCGAGATCCGGCGACGGGTGTTCCGCCACTTCCAGCGGCTGAGCCCGGCGTTCCACGACAGCTACACCTCCGGGCGCGTGATCTCCCGGCAGACCTCCGACGTCGACGCGATCTACGAGATGCTCGAGTCCGGGTTCGACGGACTGGTGACCGCGGCCCTGACCCTGGTCGGCACCTCCGCCCTGCTGTTGTTCCTCGATCTCAAGCTGGGCCTGGTCGCCTTGCTGTGCGGCCCGTTCCTGGCGTGGCTGACCAACTGGTTCCGCAAGTCTTCGGCGCGCAGCTATCGCGTCACCCGCGAGAAGGTCGCGCTGGTCATCGTCCACTTCGTGGAGTCCATGGGCGGCATCCGCGCCGTCCAGGCGTTTCGGCGAGAGCCCCGCAACCAGGAGATCTTCGACGACGTCAACGACCAGTACCGCGCCGCCAACCTGGTCGCCTTCCGGCTCGTCGCGTGGTTCATGCCCGGCATCCGGCTGATCGGCAACGTCACCATCGCCGTGGTGCTGCTCTACGGCGGCTATCTCGCGTTCCACGGCGAGGTCACCGTCGGCGTACTCGCCGCGTTCCTGCTCTACCTGCGCCAGTTCTTCGAGCCGATGCAGGAGATCTCGCAGTTCTACAACACCTTCCAGTCGGCCTCGGCAGCGCTCGAGAAGCTGTCCGGCGTGCTCGAGGAGCAGCCGGGCGTGCCCGAGCCGGAGCGGCCTGTGGCGCTTCCCGATCCGCAGGGTGCGGTCACCTTCGACCACGTCAGGTTCTCCTACGTCGAGGGCGTGCCGGTGCTGCCCGACCTCCACCTCGAGGTGCCAGCGGGTCAGACCTTGGCCCTGGTCGGCACGACCGGCGCGGGCAAGACGACCCTGGCCAAGCTGGCCACCCGCTTCTACGACCCGAGTGACGGACGGGTGCTGCTCGACGGTGTCGACCTGCGCGAGCTGTCCGACGAGACACTGCACCGAGCTGTCGTGATGGTGACCCAGGAGAACTACCTGTTCTCGGGCTCCATCGCCGACAACATCCGCTTCGGGCGGCCAGGTGCCGGCATCGAGGAGGTCGTCGAGGCCGCCCAGGCTCTGGGGGCCGACGGCTTCATCCGCGAGCTGCCCGAGGGCTACGACACCCAGGTCTCCAACCGCGGCGGCGTGCTGAGTGCCGGCCAGCGTCAGCTGGTCGCCTTCGCCCGTGCCTTCCTCGCCGACCCCGCCGTGCTGATCCTCGACGAGGCGACCTCGTCGCTCGACATCCCGTCCGAGCGGCTGGTCCAACGTGCGCTGCGCACGATCCTGGCCGGGCGCACGGCGCTGATCATCGCCCACCGCCTCTCGACGGTCGAGATCGCCGACAGGGTGCTGGTGATGGAGCACGGTCAGATCGTCGAGGACGGCACTCCGGCCGAGCTGATCGCCGGCGGCGAGGGCCGGTTCTCCGACCTGCACGACGCGTGGGTCAGCTCGTTGGCTTGAGCCGGACCCGGCCGAGCACCAGCAGCTACAGGTCCTCGCCAGGGCGGCGGGTAGCCTCGCGCCTCGTGGGCGCAGCCATCGAGGTGGTCGACCTCGCCAAGTCGTATGGAGAGCTGCGGGCGGTCGACGCGGTCAGCTTCGAGGTGGCCGAGGGTGAGTTCTTCGGGATCCTCGGGCCCAACGGCGCGGGCAAGACCACGACTCTGGAGATGATCGAGGGGCTGCGCCAGCCCGATGCTGGCACCATCCGTCTCCTGGGTGAGCCACCCTGGCCGCGCAACCCCGCCCTGCTGCCGCGCATCGGGGTGCAGCTGCAGAGCTCGGCGTTCTTCGAACGGCTCACCGCTCGCGAGCAGATCCACACCCTGGCGTCCCTGTACGGCGTGAAGGCCGCCACTGCCGATGACTGGTTGGAGCGGGTGGGCCTGGTCGACAAGGCCGACACCAGGGTCGAGCAGCTGTCCGGGGGACAGGCGCAACGTCTCTCCATCGCCTGCGCGCTGGTCCACGAGCCCGAGGTGGTCTTCCTCGACGAGCCCACGGCGGCGCTGGACCCACAGGCCCGCCGCAACCTGTGGGAGCTGCTGTCCGGCCTCAACGACAGCGGCCGCACCGTCGTGCTCACCACCCACTACATGGACGAGGCCGAGGTCTTGTGTGACCGGGTCGCGATCGTCGACCACGGTCGGATCCTCCAGCTCGACTCGCCCGCCAGCCTGGTGCGCGGGCTCGACGCAGCGACGCGCATCACCGTGGCGCCCGGCCAGCTCTCCACGCAGGAGGCTCTCGCGATCTCGGGGGTCGACGAC
This sequence comes from Nocardioides agariphilus, assembly GCF_015352445.1. Classification (GTDB taxonomy): domain Bacteria; phylum Actinomycetota; class Actinomycetes; order Propionibacteriales; family Nocardioidaceae; genus Nocardioides; species Nocardioides agariphilus. The sequence continues at coordinate 329,534 of NZ_JADKPO010000001.1, read as the reverse complement.
GTGACGGAGGGCTCGACCGGCCTCGTGCTGCGCACGCGTCAGCCCGCGGTCGTGCTGTCCGCACTGGCCGAGCAGCAGCACCTGGCCGGCGTACAGGTGCAGACCGGCACGCTCGAGGACGTCTTCTTGTCGCTGACCGGCAGGGAGTACCGGGCATGAGCTCCCTGGCGTTCAAGAACCTCAGCCTGGCCATCATCCGAGGCTTCGTGCGCGACAAGGCGTCGGTCTTCTTCGCGATCGTCTTCCCGCTGATGTTCCTGGTGCTGTTCGGCGGGCTGTTCGGTGACGCGTCGACCTCGAGGGTCGAGATGATCCAGGTCGGCGACGTGGCCTTCATCGACCAGATGCCGCGGGCCGAGAAGGCCACGTTCGAGGAGACCTTCCACATCACTCACAGCGACGATCTCGAGGCGTCGGTCGCGAAGGTCAAGAAGGGCGACGCCGACGTCGCTGTCGAGATGCGGGGCAAGACCCTGATCGCCCACTACACGCAGACCGACCAGGTCAAGGCCGCGGTGACCCAAGGCGTGCTGCGGGCATTCGTCGACAGCACGAACCTCGCCCTGTCGGGCAAGCCCCCGACCTACGAGCTCCAGGCAGAGCGGGTCGAGGACGACTCGCTCAAGGTCATCCAGTTCGTCACTCCCGGCCTGTTGGGGTGGGCGGTCGCGATGAGCGCCAGCTTCGGCGCGGCTGCCACCTTGAACGGCTGGCGCAACTCCAAGCTGCTCCGGCGCCTGCAGCTCTCACCAGTGCCGACCGGCACGCTGGTCGGCGCCCGGGTCAGCGTCACGATCGCGATCGCGCTGACGCAGATGGCGATCTTCCTGGGCTTGGGAGCAGCGGCGTTCGGACTGACCCTGACGGGAGCCTGGCCGGTCGCCATCCCGCTCCTCGTGGTGGGCACGTTGTGCTTCATGGCGATCGGGCTGCTGGCCGGCGCGGTCGCCAAGACGACTGAGGGTGCGGTCAACATGGCCAACTTCATCGTCTTGCCGATGTCCTTCCTCAGCGGGTCGTTCTTCCCGCTCGACGCCGCGCCCGCGTGGCTGCAAGGCCTCGCGCACGTGCTGCCGTTGTGGTGGCTCAACGAGGGCATGCTCGACGTGATGGTGCGAGGCGAGTCCGCGACTGCTGTCCTGCTGCCCATGGTGGTGCTCGCCGCCTTCGCCCTGGTCGTCACCGCGATCGCGGCGAAGCTGTTTCGGTGGGAGACCACGTGACCCGCCTGCTGCTCACCCCGGCGGCGCGGTTGCGACGGCTTCGCGGGCGCATCACGGGCAGCGTGACCAGTCCACTCGCCGGACGACGAGTGATGGTCACCGGTGCCTCGAGCGGCATCGGCGAGGCGACGGCGTACGCCGCTGCCAAGCGGGCAGCGCACGTGTTGCTGGTCGCCCGGCGTCAGGCCGAGCTCGATCGGGTGCGCGAGGCGATCGAGGCGGGCGGCGGCCGGGCATCGACGTACGTCTGCGACCTCACCGACTACGAGGCGGTCGACGCTCTGGTCGAGCAGGTGCTGGCCGAGCACGGTGGCGTCGACTACCTGGTCAACAACGCCGGACGGTCGATCCGCCGCAGCCTCACGCTGAGCTATGGCCGCTTCCACGACTTCGAGCGGACCATGGCGGTCAACTACTTCGGACCCGTGCGGCTGATGCTGGGTCTCTTGCCGGGCATGCGGGCGCAGGGCTTCGGCCACGTGGTCAACATCGGCACCTGGGGCGTGCAGATGAAGGCTCCCAAGTTCACCGCCTACATCGCCTCCAAGACGGCACTCGACACCTGGTCTCGGATCGCCGGCCGGGAGACCTACGCCGACGGGGTGACGTTCACCAACATCCGCTTCGGGCTCGTGCGTACGCCGATGGTGGTGCCGACGCCGGGCTACGAAGGCCGCAAGGCTCTCAGCCCGGAGCGGGCCGCGGCCCGGGTCATCCGCGCGCTCGAGGAGCGGCCGGTGACTCTCGACAACAAGGTCGCCCGGGTCGGTGAGGTGCTCAACCTCATCGCGCCGAGGTTGAGCGATGCCCTGATGAGCAGCTATGACAGCCGGCACCCCGACTCGGACGCGGCCACGGGCGGCCTAGGCCGCTAGCTGGCCTTCTTCGCCGCCTTCTTGGGGGCGGTCTTCTTGGTCGTCGACTTCTTGCTGGTGGCCTTCTTCGCCGCCGCCTTCTTGGCGGGCTTGGCGTCGTCGTCATCGTCCTTGGTCCTTGACGGCGTCGACTCGCCACGTGCGGTCTTGGCGGCGTCGACCGAACGTTGCAGCGCCGCCAGCAGGTCGACGACCTCGCCGGAGGACTTGGTCGACTGCGGGGTCTTCTTGACCTCTCCGCCCTCGATCTTGGCCTTGACGAGGGCCTCGACGGCCTCGGCGTAGTCGTCCTCGAACTCGTCGGAGTCGAAGTCGCCGGCGAGGGTCTCGACGAGCATGTTGGCCATCTTGACCTCGGCGTCCTTGACCTCGCCGGGCTCGACGGAGAAGTCGGGCTTGCGGACCTCGTCGGGCCACATCATGGTCTGCAGCACGATCACGTCGTCGCGCACCCGGAGTACGGCCATCGACGTGCGGTTGCGGATCGCCACGGTCACCACGGCCATCCGGTCGGCGTCGAGCAGCGCCTGACGCAGCAGGGCGTAGGGCTTGGTGCCGCTCTTCTCCGGCTCGAGGTAGTAGGACTTCTCGAACCAGATCGGGTCGATCTGGTCGCGCGGCACGAACTTCTCGACCGCGATCTCGCGGGTGGAGTTGGACGGCAGCTCGGCGAAGTCGTCGTCGTCGAGGATGACCATCTCGCCGTCCTCGGTCTCATAGCCCTTGGCGATGTCGGAGTAGGGCACCTCCTCGCCGTCGATCGAGCAGACCCGTTGGTACTTGATCCGGCCGCCGTCGCTGGCGTGGACCTGACGGAACGACACGTCGTGGGACTCGGTCGCGGCGTATAGCTTCACTGGCACGCTGACCAGCCCAAACGACACGGCGCCCTTCCAGATGGCTCGCATGCCTGCAGCGTACGGCTTGCCGCCGACCTCCCGCCTGTGGATGTGACCCGGGCTGACGGGGTAGTCCCCGACGGTCGGAACCCTGGGTCGCGAGTTCGAGGGTTCCGTTCGTACCGGACTATCCGGGTGGACCTGTGGATAATCGCGGGCGTGCGTCCAATGCTGGCCTCGAAGGGGACCTTCGTACCGAAGGGGGAGGCTTGGGTGCACGAGGTGAAGTGGGATGGCGTGCGGGCGCTGGCGGAGGTGCGTGAGGGGCGGCTGCGGCTGTACAGCCGCAACGGCAACGACATCACGGTCGCGTGGCCCGAGCTGGCTACCCCTCCGTTGGGGGAGCGCGACCTGCTGGTCGACGGCGAGATCATCGCGCTCAACGAGCACGGACTGCCGGACTTCCGGATGCTGCAGGATCGGATGCACCTGCGCAACGCGGTGACGGCCAGGCGGCTCTCGGCCAGCACTCCGGCGACCTATATGGTCTTCGACCTGCTCCGCCTCGACGGCGAGGATCTCACCCACCTCGCGTGGGAGGACCGGCGTGCCCGGCTCGAGGCACTCGGGCTCGACACGACCTGGCAGGTGCCGGCGGTGTACGACGACGGGGACATGCTGTTCGAGGCGACCAGGGCCCAGGGGCTCGAGGGAGTGGTCAGCAAGCGCAGGTCCTCGACGTACGCCTTCGACCGCCGTACGGACTCCTGGCTCAAGCTCGCCCACCGGCTCAACGCGTCATTCGTGATCGGCGGCTGGAAGCCGCAGGAGGGGACGACGGTCGGACCTCCGGCCTCCGTGCTGGTGGGCGAGATGACGCCCGAGGGCCTGATGTACCGAGGTCGCGTCGGCAGCGGGATCGGACCGAAGGCTGGGGCCCGGCTGCTTGCGCTGCTCCAGCCGCTCGAGCGCGCTGAGAGTCCGTTCGACGACGAGGTCCCCCAGGTCGACACCATCGGCGTGACCTTCGTCGACCCCGTCATCGTCATCGACGTCGACAGCCACGCCACGGCGAAGAACCAGCGGTTGCGGCAGCCGTCATTTCGTGGCGTGCGCAGCGACCTGACCCCGGAGGACCTGCTCTCGTGAGCCCGGGTTCGGGCGAGGAGATCCGCGTCGACGTCGAGGGTCGCACCCTGAAGCTGAGCAACCTCGACAAGGTGCTCTACCCACGCACCGGCACCACCAAGGGCGAGGTGCTCAACTACTACGCGCAGGTCTCGCCGGCGATGCTGCCGCTGCTCAAGGACCGCTGCGCGACGCGGGTCCGATGGCCGAACGGCGTGGAGAAGCAGAGCTTCTTCGAGAAGAACATCCCCCCGGGAACCCCCAAGTGGGTCCGCACCGCCGAGGTGCCGACGACCGGCTCGCGCGCCCAGGCAAGTGGTCGGACGAGGAACGGCGACACCCTCGTCTTCCCGATCATCGACGACCTGGCCACGCTGACCTGGCTGGCCAACCTCGCCGCGCTGGAGCTCCACGTCCATCAGTGGACGGTGACCAGGGCGGGCAGGCCGCAGAAGGCGAACCGGCTGGTGATCGACCTCGACCCGGGCGATGGTGCCGGGCTGCACGAGTGCTGCCAGGTGGCGCTGCTGGTGCGCGACAAGCTGGCCGAGCGCAACCTGGAGACCGAGGCCGTGACGAGCGGCAGCAAGGGCCTGCACCTGTACGCCGCTCTCCAGCCCCGCCTCGACCCGGACGAGTCCACGGCGCTGGCCAAGGAGGTGGCCGAGGAGCTGGCCAAGGAGCACTCGCGGCTCGTGACCGCGACGATGACCAAGTCGAAGAGGTCGGGCAAGGTCTTCTTGGACTGGTCGCAGAACGCCGGCTCCAAGACCACGTTGTCGCCGTACTCCCTGCGTGGTCGCGAGCTGCCGACCGTCGCCACGCCCGTCTCGTGGGACGAGGTCGACGTGGGGGCGCAGGACCCGTTGGGTCTCGAGCAGTTCCGGTTCGAGGAGGTACTCGAACGCCTGGCCGGCGAGCACTAGCCTTGTTACCAAGGCGTTGATGTGCTGTGGGTGTTCCGTAGTTTTCGTGAGTGGCCGGCCGACATAGCGTTGCGCAGGAAACCTGCCAGGTTCGGGTACGACCGGGGGGACGTCCCGAACCTGGCATTTCGCTGCGCTCCACTGATCGCGCAGCGCCCATCGCGTCACTGTCCAACGCAAGTTCCTGACGATGCTCGCGGCGTGGAGCCCAACTTCTGCACGATGAGCGGCCTGATCGCCGCAGATCGTCCTATGCTCAGGCCCCGTGGGGGGTTCAGTTCTCGTCGTCGAGGATGAGCGTGATATTGCGTTTCCGCTCGTCCGCACGCTCGAGCGTGAGGGATATGACGTCGCGTGGATCGACAACGGCCGCGAAGTGCTGGACGCCGTCGGCGAGCAGGCCGTCGATGTCGTCATCCTCGATCTCTCCCTGCCCGACATGGACGGCCTCGACGTCTGCAAGGCGCTGCGCGAGAGCGGGTACGACGGGGCGATCCTGATCGTCACTGCACGCACGGGCGAGCTCGACCGCGTCGTGGGCCTCGACAGCGGCGCCGACGACTACCTCAGCAAGCCCTTCGGCCTGGCGGAGCTGCAGGCCCGGGTGCGCGCGCTGCTGCGGCGCACCGGACGGCGCGGCACCTACGCGGCGCACGACAGCTACGGGTTGCGGCTCGACATCGAGGCCCGCCGGGTCTACGCCGGCGAGAACGAGATCAAGCTGACCAGTAAAGAGTTCGACGTCTTGACCGTGCTCGAGGCCCACCGCGACAAGGTGGTGCCGCGTGGACGTCTGATGTCGGAGGTCTGGGACGAGAACTGGTACGGCTCGACCAAGACCCTCGACGTGACGATCGGTCGCCTGCGCCACAAGCTCGAGGAAGCCGGGCTGCAGGACCGCGTCGTCGCGGTGCGCGGGGTGGGCTTCCGGCTGGAGCACACCAAGCCCGTCGGCTGAGCTGGAGGAGGCCCTGCCCCCTCACCTTTCGGTTGCTCGAGCGGCCGGTGCGGTAGCGCCGACGGCCCTGCCCGCCTCATGCTGAGGCATGGCTCGCAATCTCGTGGTGTGCCTCGACGGCACCAGCAACGAGCCGGAGTCCGGTACGACCAATGTCGCGCGTACCTACGCGGTGGCGGCCAAGTCCGACTCGCAGCTCGTGTACTACGACCCTGGCGTCGGCACGATGGGCGCACGCGGTGCGGTCACCCGGATCGGCAAGGCCGCGACGCGCGTGGCCGGCCTGGTCGTGGGTTTCGGGGTCAAGGACAACATCGAGGAGGCCTACGACTGGCTGGCCGCGAACTACCAGCCGGGCGACCAGATCTTCGTCTTCGGGTTCTCCCGCGGCGCCTACACGGCGCGCGCGCTCACGGGCATGCTGCGCACGGTCGGGCTGTTGCGCCCCGGCACGGGCAACCTCACGCCGTACGCCCTCAAGCTCTATGCCCAACACGGCAAGGACGTGCCGTCCGAGGGTGAGGAGAAGGAGTTCTGGAAGGTGCGCCGCGGGTTCATGGACCGGTTCGGCAACCCGGAGTTCCCCAACCCCTTCAACAAGAGCCAGCACCAGGTGCGGTTCCTGGGCGTGTGGGACACCGTCAAGACGATCGGCTGGCTGAACCTCAGGGCGCAGTTCGAGCAGGCGCGCTGGCCCTTCACCCGGCGCATCACCAACGTCGACATCGCGCGGCACGCCATGGCGCTCGACGAGCGGCGTCGGCCCTACCCCGCCTACAGGTTCGACGCCAAGGCCGTGGCGGCGTCCGGCGGAAGGTACGTCGAGCAGTGGTTCGCCGGCGTGCACAGCGACGTCGGCGGGCAGTACGACGACCACCGGCTCTCCGACATCGCGTTCGGCTGGATGATCGAGGAGGCCGTCAAGGCGGGGCTCGAGGTCGACGCGTCCGCGTTCAAGAGGCTGGCCGGTTTCCCGCTCGGGTCCGCGGCGCCCGAGGAGCGCAGCCAGGGGATCGTCCACGAGAACGGCAGGATCTGGAGCCTGCTCGGAGGATGGAAGCCGCGCGAGGTCGTCGACGGAGACCTGGTGCACCCGAGCGTCTACGCCAAGATCGCGTCCTCCGACTACCGGCCCCACGCCAAGGGCTTCCCGTACTCCGCGGGCTGAGACCGAACCGCTTCGCGCCGCCCGACGTACCCTCCCCACATGGGGGACCGTTGAGGCCTGCGCATCGGTGGGCGGTCGTCGCGGGGAGCGCCGCGCTGCTCGTCGTGGGGCCCATCGCCGTGCGTGCCTGGCCCGCCGACGACAGCGACGTGAGCGCGGCCGAGCTGCTGACCACCGTCCAAGGCAACCTCGACCATCCCTACTCCGGGTACGTCGAAGCGCAAGGCACCTTGCTCCTCCCGGTCGCCGACCGGTTCACCGATGTGGGCGAGCTGTTCGGCAGCTCGACCCGGCTGCGGGTGTGGTGGCGCTCGGCCGACGAGTGGCGCGTTGACAGGCTGCTCGCGACCGGTGAGACCGACCTGATCCACAACGCGCAGGGCACCACCCGCTGGCGCTATGAGCAGAACGACGCCGACCTGAGCCACGACCCCGACATCCGGCTGCCGCGCACCGCCGACCTCGTGCCGCCCGAGGTCGCCGACCTGATGCTGTCCGACGCCGAGCCGTCGGAGGTGAGTCGCCTGTCGGCAGCACGTGTGGCGGGGCGCGACGCGCTGGGCCTGCGGCTGCGGCCGGGTGCGCGGCAGACCAGCATCGACCACGTCGACGTGTGGGCGGACGCCGACAGCGGCGTGGTCCTCCGGGCGGTCGTCGTGGGCAAGGGCTCGGGCAAAGCCGCGTTCACCACGGAGTTCGCCGACTTCTCGCCGGTGACGCCACCGGCGGAGCGCACCCGGTTCGTGACACCGCCGGGTGCCGACTTCGAGTTCGACGACGTGCTCGACATCGCCGACGCCGCCAACCAGTACGCACCCGTGGTGCCGCCGGACCGGGTCGCGGGGCTGGTCAAGGGGCCGGCCTCCGACCGGGCCGTCGGCGTCTACGGCTCCGGGGCGACCAGGCTGATCGCCATCCCGCTCCGTGGCCGCGAGGCGGAGCCGCTGCGCGAGCAGCTGCGCCTGACACCCGGCGTGCGCGAGGAGCCGCAAGCGGCTCTGGTCATGATCGGACCGCTGGGGGTGGCCCTGGGCGGGAGCGGTGGCGACGGGGGCTGGCTCGTGGCCGGCACGGTCACCCCGGACACGCTGCTGCGGGCGGTGCGCGACCTCTACCGCGGCATGGTGATCGTGGGTGACGAACGATGATCCGCACCCACGGCCTGACCAAGAGGTACGGCGCGATCACTGCCGTCGACCAGCTCGACCTCGACGTGCGTGAGGGCGATGTCTACGGCTTCCTCGGCGCCAACGGCTCGGGCAAGACGACGACGGTGCGCATGCTGCTCGGCCTGGTGCTCGCCACCTCGGGCACTGCGGAGGTGCTCGGGCGGGCGATGCCCAGGGCGGGCCGCGAGGTGCTACCGCAGGTCGGGGCCCTGGTCGAGTCGCCGGCCGCCTATCCGCGCTTGTCGGGGCGCGCCAACCTGCGCGTACACGACGCGCTCGCCGGAGGGAGGCGGCGTGGCCGGGCAGGGCGGGTCGACGACGTGCTCGACCGAGTGGGCCTCGGCGGTGTCGATCAACGCCCCGTGAGGGCCTACAGCCTCGGCATGCGTCAGCGGCTCGGCCTGGCGCACGCCTTGCTCTCGCAGCCGCGACTGCTCGTGCTCGACGAGCCGACCAACGGGCTGGACCCCCAAGGCATCAGGGAGATCCGCGACCTGTTGACCGAGCTCAACGCCGCAGGCACGACCGTCTTCTTGTCGAGCCACCTGCTCGCTGAGGTCGAGCAGATGGCCACGCGCGTCGGCGTGCTCGACCGCGGCCGGCTGGTGCTCCAGGAGAGCCTGGAGGTGCTCAAGCGGCCGACGGGCCGCACCTACGTGCGCACGCCTGACGTGGCTGCGGCACGGGCACTGCTCGACGGTCAGGTGGAGGCGTACGACGAGGCGTCGCTGCTCGTGCGGGTGCGCGATGTCGCTGCGCTCAACGCGCAGCTGGTGGGCGCCGGCGTGAGGATCAGCGAGCTGGCGCCCGAGAAGCACACCCTCGAGGACGTCGTGCTTGCCGCCAGCTCTGCCGCGGGCGACCGGTTCGACCGGGACGTCCCGAGAGTTGGCTCGTGATGCGGGCGCTGACGGTGGAGCTGCACCAGCTGGTCCGGAGCCGGCGTACGTGGGTGACGATCCTGCTCATCGACCTACTGCCGACGATCGTCGCGGTGCTTCTGGCAGTCACCGACATCGGCCCGCGTCCCGGCACCGGGCCGGCGTTCCTGTCGGCCGTGCTGACCGACGGCACGCTGTTTCCCCTTGCTGCGCTGGCGATCGTGCTCCCGCTGTTCTTGCCGATCGCGGTTGCCGTGCAGGCGGGTGACGCGATCGCGGGGGAGGCGCAGCAGGGCACGCTGCGCTACCTGCTGGTCCGGCCCGTCGGACGGACGCGCCTGCTGGTGGCCAAGCTGGTCTCGGTGATGGCCTTCGTGCTGCTGACGCTCGCGGTCGTGGCCGTCACGGCGTACGTCGTCGGCGTGCTGCTGCTCGGCACCAGCGACGCCGGCCAGACCACGACCGTCTCCGGGACCTCGCTGACGCAGGGCCAGATGATCGGGCGTACGTTCCTCGCCCTGGCGTTCGCCCTGCTGTGCATGCTCGGCGTCGCGTCCATCGCGCTGTTCCTCTCGACCGTCGTGGACTCTCCGCTGGGTGCCGCGCTCGGCACGATGGCGGTGCTCGTCGCCTCGACGCTGCTGCTGACCCTCGATGCCGCCGACGTGGTCTCCGACTACCTGCCCACCCGCTACTGGCTGGCGTTCATCGACCTGTTCCGCGACCCCATCCACTGGCGCGACGTCATCCGGGGCACCCTGCTCCAGGCCGGTTACGTCGTGGTCTTCCTCGGGGCCGGCTGGGCCAACTTCATGACGCGGGACGTGACGCAGTAGGGGACCACCCCCTCAGCAGATCTCGGGCCCGGGCACGGCGGGATCGGCGACGACGAGCTGGCGGATGACCGCTGCGATCACGACGGGGTCCTGGGGGAGCTGGCCGTGGCTGACCTCGTGACCCGGGCAGACCGACTGGATGGTGAAGTCGAGGGCGCCGTCGAGGTTCGACGACGACGGGGGTACGACGACGCGGTCGTCGGTGGTCCAGATCGAGACCCACTTCGGTCCCGTGGGGGTCTCGTCCCCGGCGTTGAGCGCCCGGAGCAGGTCGCTGTCCGGCTGGAGCTGCTCACAGGCCCGCGGGCAGGAGTCGGGGGCGACGTCGCTGCCCAGGCCGGCCAGGTCGGATCCGTGGTGCGGCGAGCCGAGGGTGACGACGCGGCGAGCCAGACCGCCGCCGCCGTGGTCGCGCACCCAGAGCCTCGCGACGACGCCGCCGGCGGAGTAGCCGACGACGTCCACCGACCGGGCGCCAGCGCGCTGCAGGGCCAGGATCACGGCCTTGCCCAGCGCGCCGGCCTGGCGGTCGAGGTCGCCGGTGTTGTTGCCGGGCAGGTCGACGATCTCGACGTCGCGTCCCTGGGCGCGCAAGGCGCCGGCCAGCACCTCGAGGCCCGCCGTACCTCCGCCGTAGCCGGGTACGAGCAGGACCGGGCCCTGGGTCTCCTGCGAGACCGGCTCCACGGCTTTGTCGTGGGTGCGCCAGATCGCGACGCCGAGCCCGGCCACCGCCACCAGTGCGAGCGCGAGCACACCGAGCAGGAACCGCCTCCGCGCGGGGGCCAGAGCGTCGAGCACGCTCCGATCCTGACGCCTCAGACCAACCCGGGGTGCCTCAGACGCGTGAGATGGGTAGGTAGGTCGCCGAACCTAGGGAGGTTGACCGATTCGCCGGGCGCGACTTACGAGCATTCTCGAGGCATGAGCAACAGCGGAACCAACATCTACATCGCGATGCAGCTCGCGAAGTACCGCCAACAAGACCTCGTCCGCGAGGCCCAGTCGTCGCGTCTGGCACGTCGCGCGAGACGCGGCTCACGCCGGTCGGCGCCCGACAGCTGATCCGCCCCGTCGGTGGGCGAGGACGGCCACCTGGCCCAGCGCCAGGCCGCCCTCGCCTGCCGGCACCCGACTGTGGGTGAGCACCTCGAAGCGTTCGGACCTCAGCCGCTCGAGGCAGGCCTGGGCGAGGAGCGGATGCACGAACAGGCCGCCGCTGAGCGTGACCGTCGACAGTCCGGTGCGCTCGTGCAGTCGGCGTACGTTGCCGACGACCAGCTCCACCACCGCATGCTCGAACCTGGCGGCCACGAGGCCCGGATCGACGCCCTTGCGGACGTCTTGGACGACCGACCAGATGATCGGCGTGGGATCGCCGTCGTCGCCGAAGGCGTAGACGCGTGTGCGGCGGCTCAGGTCGCCCAGCCCGAACGCGCGGGCGCGGGCCTCGAGCTCGCTGACCGACTGGTCCTCGTAGTCGGTGTGGTGGCAGATCCCGGACAGGGAGGCGACCGCGTCGTAGAGGCGAGCCATGCTGGAGGTCGACGTCCGCCTCCCGGCGTCGTGGAGGTGGTCGTCGAGCAGGCCGCGCTCGTGGTCGTCGCTGGCTCGGACGGTGGGCAGCGACGGGTCCCACGGCACGCCGGCCGCGCGCAGGTGTGCGAGCGCGACGCGCCACGGCTGGTGCGGCCCCTGGCGGTCGGGCAGGTCGACGTAGGCGAGGTGCGCCGCGCGTTCGTAGCCGGCGTAGTCCGCGACGAGGAACTCCCCGCCCCACAAGGCACCGTCGTCGCCTCGACCGTGACCGTCGAGGACGACCCCGATCACCTGTCGGCCGCCGGGGATGCCGTGCTCGACCATGGTGGCGGCCACATGGGCATGGTGGTGCTGGACGTCGACGGCCACGCTCGTCGCGAGGTGACCGCGAACCCAGCGCCGGGACAACGACTCCGGATCGTCGTCGGCGCCGACCACTGCGGGCGTCACTCCGGTCAGGTGCAGGAGCTGATCGACGACCGGGCCCAAGGCCTGACGCGTCAGGGGCTCGCCTACGTGGCCGAGCCGGCCGGAGACCCAGGCCCGCCGCTGGTCGGCGACACAGAGGCTGCCCTCCTCGTCCTCGCCGATGGCCAGGGAGGGCGGGGCATCGAACGGAAGGTCGAAGGCGACCGGTGCGCTGCCGCGCCCGATGCGGACCGGCGCGGACCGGCCCACCACTGCTCGCGTCTTCGAGTCGTCAAGGGGCACACCGATCGGGAAGTCGTGCACGAGCCAGGCGTCGGCGATGCCGTCGAGCCGCGAGAGGGCGTCCTGCTCGTCGGCCACGACGGGTTCACGAGAGACCCGGGCGCCGGTGATCACGAGGGCCTGGGGTCCGGGCGGGTCGCCGGGCAGGCCCAGCAGCAGGTGGTGCAGGGGCTCGACCGCCAGGAGGACCCCGAGGTCGGCCTGCCCCGGGGCGACGGCCGCGGCGAGAGCGCCCGGTCGGCGCAGCCAGGACGACCGGCCGGGACGGGTCCGACAGCAGCTGTGCCTCGGCGGGCCCGATCGCGGCGATGCGCTGGGCCTCGTCGAGCCCGGTGACGAGCACCGCGAACGGCTCGTCGCCGCGGTGCAGTCGCTTGCGCAGCAGGTCCACCGTGTGGCCGTGGGTCGCGTCGCACATCAGGCGGTGGCCACCGAGGGTTCGGACCGCGAGGATCCCGCCCTCTGCGAGCACGGCGCGCGCCTCGGCCAACGCGCCCTCGGCGTGGAGGGTCTGGTGCGTCGGTGCGAGGAGCCGCAGCCTCGGTCCGCACTGCGGGCAGCACGCCGCCAGGGCGAGGTTGCGGCGGCTCGTCGCGTCGGAGAGCTCCGCCTCGCACTCCTGGCAGCGGTCGAAGCCCGCGCCCGGAGTGGCGGCGAGGCTGGAGTAGCGCGGACCGCAGGCCGTGCAGCTGATGAACGGGTGGCGGTAGCGCCGGTTGCGCGGGTCGCGCAGCTCGGCCAGGCAGTTGTCGCACGTCGCCCGATCGGGCGACAGGCCCGGAGGCGGAGCGGGAGTCCGGTCAGGCGACAGCGCGGGCGTGCGTGCGTCGTTCGTCGGCATCTCGTCCCCCGGGCCCCGGCGAGTGTTCGGCTGATGTCCAGCGCCGCCGGTGCTGCGCAATCTACGACGGGCCGCCGGCTGAAGGCCAGGCGCTCATTATCTTGGCGTCAAGATAAGTCGTGAGAGAAGGTAGGCGGGTGACGCAGCTCCGGGACCGCTTCCTGCGCCTGATCGGGCCGACGCCACTGGTGCGCAGCCTGGCCGGGCAGTCGGTGATCTCGGCCTTCGGTGAGGGCGCGTTCCTCACGGGCAGCGCGGTCTTCTTCACGATCATCGTCGGGCTGTCGGCCCAGCAGGTGGGGCTCGGGCTGTCGGTCGCGGCGCTGGTGCGCTTCGCCGTGTCGGTGCCGCTCGGCAAGCTGGTCGACCGGTGGGGGTCGAAGCCGACGTGGCAGGTGACCAGCGCTCTCGAAGCAGCGGCCTACGCCGTGTGGCCGCTGCTGACGGGCTGGTGGGCGTTCGTCGCGATGATGGTCGTGATGGCGGTGCTGGAGGCCGGCCGTCGCAATGCCCGCGGCGCCTACGGTCTGGCGGTCTTCGCCCGCGAGGAGCGGGTGCGCTCCCAGGCCTACCTGCGCGCGGCCCGCAACGTGGGCTACACCTTCGGCGCCCTGGCGGCTGGACTCGCGCTGGCGACCGACAGCGACAACGTCGTCCGCATGGTTCCGCTCGTCACCGCTGCGCTCCTGGCGGTCAATGCGCTGTGGGTCTTCCGGCTGCCTGATCTGGTCGACGACGACACCGCGGAGTCGCCGATCGAGCAGGCCGTCGAGCACGCAGGTGAGAAGCGCAGCGCACTGCACAACCGCGGCTTCTTCCTGATGAGCGTGTGCAACGGCGTGCTCGGCACCCACGGTGTGCTGCTCAACGTGGTGATCCCGCTGTGGCTGGTCCAGGAGACCGATGCGCCGCACGTGCTGCTGGCCTGGCTGTTCGGCACCAACACCGTGATGGCCGTCTTCCTCCAGGTCGCCGCGGCGCGTGGCGTGACCGACGTACGCCGCAGCCTGCGCGCGCAGTACCGCGGCGCCGCCTGCTTCGCGCTGTCGTGCGCGATCGTGCTGGTCACCCACGACACCGTCGGCTGGGTGACCATCGTGCTGGTGTGGGTCGGGCACGTGACGGTCACCGGGTCCGAGCTGTTCCAGTCGGCCGGCATGTGGGGGCTGGTCTCCGAGCTGTCCGACCCCGAGCGACTGGGCGAGTACCAAGGCGTCTCCGGGCTCGGCTACACGATGGGCGACGTCTGGGCGCCGGCTCTCTACACGTTCCTCGCGATGACGTGGGGTGCACCCGGGTGGGTGGTGATCGCCGCCATCGTCCTCGTCGCTGCGCTGGGCATCGGGCCTTCGTCGCACGCGGCGGAGCGGTACCTCGAGCGAAGCCGGACTCCGGCCACTGCCTGATCCTGCGGCTGGTCCTCGGCGTCAGGCCAGAGCACGGATCTGCTCGAGCCGGAAGCCGACGCCGCGCACGGCCACGATGCGTTCGGGGAGACCGGCTGCCTCGAGCTTGGTGCGCAGCCGGCCGACCGTGACGTCGAGGGTCTTGGTCGAGCCGTACCAGTTCTCGTCCCACACCTCGTTCATCAGCCGGTCGCGGGAGACCACCTTGTCGCGATGGGCAGCCAGCACGGCGAGCACCCCGAACTCCTTGTTGGTCACCGGGATCTCGGTCCCGCCGGCGAACGCGCGACGCCCGTCGACGTCGACCTGCAAGACGTGCGGCGAACGTGCGTGGGCGGGTGGGTTGGCGCGGGTGCGGCGCAGCACGGCGCGAAGTCGCGCCAAGAGCTCGGCCAGCCCGTAGGGATGGCTCACGTAGTCGTCGGCGCCGCTGTCGAGACCGACCACGGCGTCGAGCTCCGTGGCCCGGTCGGTGACCAGCATGATGGCCCCGTCGTAGCCGCTCTCGCGCAGCGCGCGGCAGACGTCCTGGCCGTCCATGTCGGGCAGGGTCGCGTCGAGGATGACGCAGTCGACGTCGCTCTCGTCGACCACGCCGAAGACGTCGCGGCCGGTGCCGACCCACGCGACGTCGTACCCTTCGCGCTCCAGGGTGCGACCGAGCGGGAAGGTGATGTCGCGCTCGTTGTCGACGAGCAGCACGGTCTCGGTCATGCCCCGGTCATTTCCTGCGTCCGGACGTCGATCGGCACACCGGGCATCCTCCGTTCGCCAGCGGTACTTCCACTGGTGAGACCGACAATGTCGCGAGTTTCGTGGGAGACGTGTTCGCTTCCTGACAGAACCACTGATTTGGTGGCAGATCGGTGTGGCGACCGAGTGGTCAACTCGCCGGGACGTGCACGTGAGGTCGTCGTCAGCGGTCCGCGCTGGCTGGCAGAGAGTTAGTGGGCCACTCAATTCGTGCCACCCACCTTGGCTCAACTGTTCGCGTGGAGCCTCCGACTCCCTGCGCGTGCGGCTCGGCAGCTGATCCGACTGCGAGCCACTGAGCTGAAGGGGTTGTTCTCGACGGCGACGGACGTGAGCCCGAAGGAGACGTGGGTCCTCTCCCCTTCAGCGGTTTCCGGCATGTTCATCGGCATGGTCGGCGGTGAAGCCGATCCCATCCATTGGCCGGATGTCGAACAGCTTCCTGAGGATGAGAACGAACCGGTCTCCGACGCCGAGGTGGTGTCCGAGCTCGAGCTGCAGATGGGCGAGGGCTTCGTCGCACTGAAAGCGACGACGGGGAAGCTGTTTGCCATGACGTACGGCCTCAACTACACCATCGCCATAGCGGTGGTGCTGGTCGTCCCCGCACTCGTTGCCGGGCTGGTGTTCGTTGCTCGCGGTTCCGGTTGTCGTCGCTGTCGAAGTTGTAGGCACCGCGATTGCCTCCTTCACCTTGCGAGTCGGTGGGCTGTTGCCGCGAGTTGGACGCTCTGCCCGGGATGTCCAGCGCAGAATTGCGTCGGTGTGCGACAGCTATGTCTGGCAGAGAAGTCCGGTCCGACGAGCATTCTCAATCGCCCAGCTTGAAAGCGACGTCAGGTGGCTGGCACGGCGTTGCTCGCGCGTGGCATTGGGGGCTCACTGGCGCAGCTGGGCCAACCGCGAGGAGCTGGCCGCGCCGGATGCCGGCGAACAGGGTCGGTCTCGACGTCCGCCATCTCCCATGCAGGGCGCTGGTCAACTCCTTGACAGGAGGCGCTGTTGTCACGATCGTTGGCCGGACCCGTCAAAGGAATGGACAAGCTATGGGACTTGCATCGTTACTTCCGCGGATGGGGGCCGTGGCCGTGGGTGCAACGGTCGCCATAGGACTCGCCCTAGTGGCTGGATCCGCTGAGGCCGAGGGGCCGGGGTCAAGTTGCGTCGCAAACAATTGGGGCGAGGGCGGGATGGAGGCTGAGACGAGCAACAACGCGATGGCATAGGGAGGCTCCAACGGCACTATCGCTCAGATGCACGTGGCCGCAACCATGTACTGCCAAAGAATCTCCTCGTTGTACATGAAGGACCAGACAGGACCCGGCTTGTTCGAGTTCGGATATGTGGTCGGGTGGGAGACCTGCAATGTGCCCTCGTGGCTAGCCCAGCCGGCCATGTTCGAATGGACATATGACAACACGGGGTTCTTTTGGTGCGAAATATACACAGGTTACAGCCCTTCGATGGGCAACTATAACCAAGTCCGGGCGGCTGATCCTGAGCGAGATTACGAATGGGCGGGTAAGCTTAATGGGAGCGACATCGCAAGTTCGCACATCAATTTGGGATACATCGGAGCATACGGATTTGCCGCAGCCGAGCGCTCGAACTCGCAGGACTCTAGTTATGGACGTTGGGTTGACGTTCAGGAGCATCACACAGACAATGGGTGGACCCCATGGGACAATTTCCGAGTCGCTACTGGCTACCTGCTCAACAACGACCCCGACTACCACTTTGAGCGGGAAACAGCTGATTCGGGCAAGGTCGTCCACGACTAGTGGAGGCGCGCTGGGATGTCCGCGCGAGACCAGGCTCACCAGGAAGTTTCTGCGTTGAAGCAGCGTTTTGCGTCCCGCAGCCGTATTTACTAGCGATGAGCGACTACGAAACCTTCGTCGACGAGGCTACGCCAAGGCTCCTGCGTTTGGGTCTTGCCCTCACAGGGTCTTTGGCCACGGCGGAGGATCTGGTCCAGGAAGCGCTGATTGTGGCGTTTAGGAGGTGGGCGAGGTTGGATGCGCGAGGCCGCTATGCGTATGCCCGGCGCTCTTTGGTCAACGCCCACATCGACCTAGCGCGCAAGAGCCGGGCTAGTGCCCAGCCTTCCAGGCCCACGGAAGTGGGCGAACACGGCGGAGTCACCCCCGAGGGCGTCCTGCTTAACCGTGAACTGGATCGTGAGATCAGAGCGGCCGTTCGAAGCCTCCCGCCCCACCAGCAGGCAGTCGTGACCCTGAAGCACTTTGAGAACCTGAGTACACGAGAGATAGCCGACGCGCTGAACATTCGAGAGAGCACTGTCAGAAGCAGCTTGAACCGTGGCCATGCGACCCTGCGAATCAAACTTCACGGCACGCGACTTCAGGATGACAAGGAGCGAGATGTCCCATATAAGTGATCATGACGTCCGGGCAGCCTTCGAGGCTGAGAGCGAACTCATTGGAAGCGACAGCGTCACGCGCGTCAAGGCCAAGTTGAAGGACACTGCGCCAATGGATCGGCGCCCTGGAATCGCCGGCCTGTCGCTGATCGCCGTCGCCGCGTTTGCGGCGAGCGTAGCTGCGATAGGGGCAGCGGGTGGTTTCAGCTCCGCCTCCCCGGACTCGAATGTGGCTGGCCCGATGTCGATTCTTGCCCCACCCATGACGCCTGGAGAGGGGCCGCCGTGCTTGGGGGCGCAGGAGGTCGACGCCAAGTCGGCCCTAGCAGGTTCTGGGAAGCAGCCGGTGTATCTACCCGCGGGCAGCTCGCTCGAACAAGCGATCACGATCTGGTCTTGCAGCGGGTCGGGAATTGCTGCGCTACTCCCAGGGAATACGATAGTTCTGAGCGGGCAGGTTGGTGAGGATGAGGAACTTTCCGATGCTGACCGGAGCGCCAACTACAGGTCGTATGTGGAGTCAGTCAGCGAAAAGGCGACGAAGTCGACGGATGGTTCCGAACCGATGGTAACGGTGGTGCAGAATGTGCCCGCGCTCGTAGTTCCTCGTTACCCAGAGAATCTTATGTCCCTTGTCGAGTTCGAGGTTAACGGGACGCAGATCCGGATCACGAACGATGGCTCAGTGCCAATGTCGGAGCTCGTTAAGCTGGCCGAGTCCCTCACACCAGCGCAGGACTAGCAACAGCACACTTCTTTCAGGAGGTTTAGCGGCAGCACCTCGATGACTGGGGCGAGGCGCCTCGGATGCCCGCTCGATCCTGGTCACCAAAGGTCAAGCACCAGTTGTCGACGGGGACGTGTTCGCTCCAGACCTTAGCCACAACGAGGCAGACCCTGGCTTGCTGCCTGGGGCCGTCCCTGCCGGCCAGCACGAATGAGAACGGTCTAAGCCGTAGGCAGCGATCGGTCAACGGACGTCAGCAGGCCGCGGTCCCCTCATGAAAGTCGCTGGCACGATCGACCGACCGTTCGGCCATGATCGTGCGCCGGCCGGGCACCACCGGGTGCCTTATATGTGGCGGGGCAGGCCGGGCGGCATGGTCGGGCGGGCGGGCGGGGCGACGAACGTGGCATCCCGGGGCCGCTCTTGTGCACTCACTGCGGTCCGAGGCCCGAGCATCGTCTTCCACTGGTGAGACCGACAGCGTCGCGAGTTTCGTGGGAGACGTGTTCGCTTCCTGACAGAACCACTGATTTGGTGGCAGATCGGTGTGGCGACCGAGTGGTCAACTCACCGGGACGTGCACGTGAGGTCGTCGTCGGCGGAGATCCGGGCTGGCACCAAGTTCTCCACAGATTCAGTTCTGGGGGGCGACCGAGCACCTCGAACGCCGCTACCTTCCCGTCCAGAAACTGAATCTCTCGGGAAGGTGGCGGCATGTCGGCAACGGCTGTCGACGATCAGGCGCGCGGTCACACGCTGGCCCTGGTCGACGAGCTCGACGTGCAGGTGCGCGATGCGGTGCGGCGTCAGGGCGTCGATCCCCAGCGCCAGGCCTCCGTCGTACGCCGGATCGCCGAGACCGTCGTACGCGACCACGACGAGCGCAGCCTCACCGGCGAGGTCGTGCCGGTGGTCGACGCCGACGCCGTGGTCGACGAGCTGGTGGCGCGACTGTCGGGGTTCGGACCGCTGCAGCCGTTCCTCGACGACCCGGCGGTGGAGGAGATCTGGGTCAACGAGCCCTCGCGGGTCTTCATCGCGCGGCACGGTCGCCACGAGCTCACCAACCTCCTGCTGACCCGCGGCCAGGTCGAGGAGCTGGTCGAGCGGATGCTGAAGTCGAGTGGCCGGCGCATCGACGTGAGCCGGCCGTTCGTCGACGCGATGCTGCCCGAGGGGCACCGCCTGCACGTCGTGCTCGAAGGCATCAGCCGCGGCTTCTCGGCGGTCAACATCCGCAAGTTCGTGCTGAAGGCAGCCCGGCTGTCCGACCTCGTCGAGCTCGGCAGTCTCTCGCCGGCTGCCGCGGCGTTCCTCGCGGCGAGCGTGCGGGCCGGTCTCAACATCTTGGTCGCCGGTGGCACGCAGGCGGGCAAGACGACGCTCCTCAACTGTCTGGCCGCGGCGATCCCGGGAGGCGATCGGGTGGTCAGCGCCGAGGAGGTCTTCGAGCTGCGCTTTCCCCACCCCGACTGGGTACCGATGCAGACCCGGCAGGCCGGGCTCGAGGGCACGGGCGAGATCGCGCTGCGCGACCTGGTGCGCGAGAGCCTGCGGATGCGGCCCAGCCGGATCATCGTGGGCGAGGTCCGGGCCGAGGAATGCCTCGACCTCCTGCTCGCACTCAACTCCGGCCTGCCGGGCATGTGCACGCTTCACGCCAACAGCGCGCGGGAGGCGCTCGTGAAGATGTGCACCTTGCCCCTGCTCGCCGGGGAGAACATCTCGGCTCGGTTCGTGCTGCCGACGGTGGCGGCGTCGGTCGACCTGGTCGTGCACCTCGGCGTCGATGCGACCGGCGTACGCCGGGTCAACGAGGTGGTGGCCGTGCCCGGCCGCGTGGAGAACGACGTGATCGAGACCGAGACGGTGTTCGAGCGCGTGCGGGGAGAGCTGGTCGCGACGGGCGGCATGCCGCCGCGCCTGGACAGGTTCGAGCGCGCGGGCATCGATGTCCACGCGATCTTGTCGGGGCGGGCGGTGTCCTGATGGGTGCGCTGGTCGGGCTCGGCGTCGGCGTCGGACTCTTGCTGGTGTGGTGGGCGCTCACCACCACTCCCGCGCCGCGGTCTGCCGCCCGGCGTACAGGTTGGCTGGCTCGTCGCCTGGGCGAGGCAGGCATGAGCCAGGTCTCGGTGCCAGGTCTGCTCGCCATGTGCCTGGCACTCGGAACTGTCGCAGCAGCCGTGATCCAGCTGGTGTCCCACACCCCGCCCGTCGCGCTCGTGTTCGCTGCGATGGCCGCCTACCTGCCACTCGCTGTCGTGGCGGCGCGTGCGCGGCGTCGTCGGCGGGAGTTCGCGGAGGTGTGGCCCGAGGCCGTCGACAACCTCGCCTCGGCGGTGCGTGCTGGACTGTCGCTTCCCGACGCGCTGGCCGGGCTCGGCGTCCGCGGACCAGCGCCGCTGCGTCCGGCGTTCGACGCGTTCGCCCTCGACTACCAGGTGACGGGTCGTTTCGGCGACTGCCTCGACCGGCTCAAGGACGAGCTCGCCGACCCGGTCGGCGACCGCGTCGTCGAAGGCCTGCGCATCGCTCGCGAGGTGGGCGGGGGAGAGCTCGGACGGTTGCTGCGCAACCTCTCGGCGTACTTGCGCGACGACGCCCGCACCCGCTCGGAGATGGAGTCGCGTCAGGCCTGGACGGTCAACGGTGCACGACTCGCGGTCGCCGCACCCTGGCTGGTGCTGCTGATCATGTCGTTCCAGTCTGATGTCATCCGCCGCTACGCCTCGCCGGCCGGTGTGGTGATCCTGTGGCTCGGAGCGGTGCTCTGCGTCGTCGCGTACTGGTCGATGATGCGGATCGGTCGCCTGCCCGTGGAGAGGCGGATCCTGCGGTGAGCCTCGCATGGTGGGGCGCTGTGCTGGGCGGGCTCGCGGCGGCGGGTCTGGTCCTCTCGTCCTCCCGGGTCGTCGCGCTGCGCAAGCAGACGCTGAGCTCTCGGGTGTTGCCATACCTGCGCGACGTCCCGCGTCGCGGCGGCACGCAGCCGCTACGTGCGATGCCGGCAAGGCCTCGCTCGGCACCGGTCGTGGTGTTCGGGCCGTTCCTCGCCTCCGCTGCAGCCGCGGTCGAGGCGGTGCTCGGCGGCGCCAGCTCCGTACGACGGCGCCTCGACCGCGCCGCCATGGACAAGACCGTGCACGAGCTAGGGATCGAGCAGGTCGTGTGGGGACTGGTCGGGTTCTCCCTGGCAGCGGCCTACTCGCTGCTGCGTGCGCTGGGTGGCGGAGCAGGCTTGGGTTCGTCGTTTCTCCTGTCCTGCTTGGGATTCGTGGGCGGCGTGGTGCTCCGCGACAACCACCTCTCGTCACAGGTCAAGCAGCGCGAGCGCCGGATCCTGGCCGAGTTCCCGACCCTCGCCGAGCTGCTCTCGCTCGCGGTGGCCGCTGGCGAGGGGCCGGTGGCCGCGCTCGACCGGGTCTGTGCGCGCAGTCGCGGCGACCTCTCCGAAGAGCTCGGTCGCGTGCTGGCCTCCGTGCGCACCGGCGTGCCTGTTGCGGTGGCCTTCGACGCTCTCGCCGCTCGCACCGGAGTGCCGGTCGTGGCGCGCTTCGCCCAGGGCGTCGCTGTCGCCGTCGAGCGCGGCACGCCCTTGGCCGATGTCTTGCACGCGCAGGCGGGCGACGTACGTGAGGCCTCGCGTCGCGAGCTCATCGAGACCGCCGCGCGCAAGGAGGTCTTCATGATGGTGCCCGTCGTGTTCCTCGTGCTGCCCGTGACCGTGCTGTTCGCGTTCTTCCCGGGCGTGATCGGCCTGAGCCTGACCATCCCGTGAGAGAGGAACCGATGAACCGACTCCTTGCCATCCTGGTGCACAGCCGGCTGTGGCCGGTCGACGACGAGCGTGGCGACGTGCCTGGGTGGGTGCTCGTGACCGTGATGACCGCCGGCCTGGTGATGGGCCTGTGGGGCCTGGCCGACGACCAGCTGCGGCAGATGCTGCGCGACGCGCTCGACTCGGTGAAGAACTGACCGTGCCGGCGCGGTCCGCGCGAGGGTCGGCGGTCGTCGACTTCGTGCTGGTGCTGGCCGTGCTGGTGCCGGTGTTCTTGGGCATCCTCCAGCTCGCGCTGGTGCTGCTGGTGCGCAATACGTTGGCGGCTGCTGCCTCCGAGGGGGCGAGGTACGCCGCGACCCTCGACCGCGGACCCGAGGACGGCGTCGCCAAGACCCGCGCGCAGATCGCGGGGGCGCTGGCGGCGAGGTACGCCGAGGATGTCGACGCGCACCCTGTCCTGGTCGATGGCTCGCCCGGGGTCGAGGTGACCGTGCACGTCGTCGTACCCGCTCTCGGGCTCGGCGGGCCTGCGGTCGAGCTCGACGTGTCGGGCCACGCGATCGAGGAGCAGCAGTGAGGCGGCGCCGTGATGAGAGCGGGAGTGCGCTGGTCGAGCTGACCTGGCTCGGCATCTTGTTGTTGCTGCCGATGGTGTGGATCGTGCTGTCGGTCTTCGAGGTGCAGCGTGGGGCGTTCGCCGTGACGGCTGCGGCGCGTTCGGCGGGACGGGCCTACGCCCTGGCTCCTGACGACGCCACGGGAAGTCGCCAGGCTCGTGCGGCTGCAGAGGTGGCGTTGTCCGACCAGGGTCTCGACTCACCGGGCTGGCGCCTGGCGATCTCCTGTCCGCCGCGTCGCGACTGCCATGTCGGTGGCGCCGTGGTGACCGTGTGGGTGGCGACCCGCGTGGAGCTGCCGTTCGTCCCCGACCTGCTGGGCGGCGCGATGGGCTTCGCGCTCGACGCGACCCACCGGGTGCCGATCGGGCAGTACCAAGAGGCCGGCGGTGACCCGTGACCGGTCGTCGCAGCGAGTCCGGGCAGGTCACGATCTTGATCGTCGGCCTGGCGACGGTCCTCGCGATGGGCGTCGCTGTGGTCACCGACGCCTCGGCTGCCTACCTCCAGCGTCAAGGTCTCGACAACCTCGCCGACGGCGCCGCCCTGGCCGGCGCGGACCTCGGTGCCTCCAGTGACGACGTGTACGCCGGTGGCCTCGACGACGGGCGACTCGCGGTCACCGAGCGTGAGGCTCAAGCCGCCGTGCTCGACTACCTGCGTCGCGCCCAGGCCTTCGAGAGGTACCCCGGCCTCGCGGTCTCCGTCGACGCCGAGGTCGCCACCCAGTCCGTACGGGTGCGCTTGACCGCGCCGCTGCGGCTCCCGCTCAAGGTGCCGGGCGGACAGGAGTCCGCACGGATCGGCGCGACGGGGGCTGCGGTGGTGGCGGTCGACGAGTGACGCGATCACCGGATCGTCGCCACCCAACCAGCGCGGAAGTCTCGCGCGGGCGCTCGACCTCCGCTGGTGTGCCCGGGGCGCCCCCCTACCACCCCGACGGCACCACCACCTTGCACCGCCGCCAATAGCCGGTATGCCAGAAGCAGCCAGACGCCGTCCGCCGACCGAGGGTGGTCACACCGGCGCGACGCGCCCTCGTTGCTTCCGCAGCTCGTAGCGCCGGCGTACGTTGACGCGGTTGGTGCCCTCGACGTTGGTGCCCTTCTCGATGACGACGAGGTTGTGGTAGCAGTGCACGGCCACGACGTTGAGGTCGGTGTAGGTCGGCTCGTAGTCGTCGTCGATGAACTCCTCGTAGTTGAGTCCGTCGACCAGCTCCTTGACCAGGGCCATCGAGGTCGTCTTGGCGTCGAGGTCGGCGCTGCCGCCGCGCTCGGGCCAGTACGACGTCTGGGTGTCCTCGATGCAGTAGATGGCGCCGTCCGGCAGCCGGGGGAAGAGCAGCCGGAAGGTCTCGCGCACGTGCTCGCACTCGTGGCTGCCGTCGTCGATGACCACGCGCAGGTCATGGGCGTCCTTGACGATCCGGTCGAGGACCGCGGGGTCGACCTGGCTGCCCTGGTAGGTGCGGATGCGGTCCTCCTGGGCGAAGGACTTGTCGTGGATGTCGAGGCCGACGATCTGGGCTCGGGGGAAGAACTGCTTCCACATCCGCAGGGAGTGGCCGCCCTTGAGCTGCTTCTCGTACCCCCCGATGCCGATCTCCAGGAGCGTGAACGACTCGTCGCGCAGGTGGCGCAGGTGCCGCTCGTAGTGCTGGGTGTAGTGGTGCAGGCCCACCTTGTCGGTGCCGAACTCCCGGCCCAGCTCGGTGAGGCTCATCGCGGCCAGCCGTCGCTGGCGCTTGCGCTCGTCGACCACGTCGGTGGCCTGGTCGCCGAGCCGGCGCAGGCGCTGCCACGCCCCGTCGCTCAGCACCGGCTTGACCCATCTGACCGCGATCGTCTTCAGCACGCGCCGACGCTAGCAACAATGGTCGGGTGATCACCCTCGAGACCGCTCGTACCCTGCGCGAGGCGATGGAGCGGGCACAGGTGCCGTGGACGCCGGCGCCGGGCGACCGGTTCCTGGTACCCGACCGCGACTTCGACGAGCCGTTCATCGTCAGCGAGATGGTGATCGAGGTGCACGACCACCCGAGCGGGCGGCTCCTGCGCTTCAACGGGACGACCGAGTGGGCACTCGACAGCGTGCCGGCCGACGAGGTCTTGTGGGTGCCGTGGGAGCACCAGTTGCGGGCGCTGCTCGGCGAGCGGTTCGCGTCGATGGAGCGGGTGCCGATGGACCAGGAGCTGGGTGAGGTCGAGGCCTACGCGGTCGTCCTCGCCGACGGCTCCCGTCACGTCGACGTCGACCCGGAGAAGGCCTACGCCCAAGCTGTGCTGACGATTCTCTGATTGGCGGCCCGGACGTCATACGTTCTGGTCGCTATAGCGACCACTTCGTATGACGTCCGGTATGACGTCCGCGTGGGGCCGCGACCGACGGTCTGCCAGGGTTGGCCCGTGGCAGATTCCCGTGCCGAGGTCGCCGTGATCGGTGGCAGTGGCTTCTATGAGTTCCTCGACGACGCGACCCACGTACCGCTCACCACGCCGTACGGCGATCCGTCGGCGCCGGTGGCCATCGGCACCGTGGGCGGCACTCGCGTCGCGTTCGTCCCGCGCCACGGCGAGCACCACGCCTACCCGCCGCACCTGATCAACTACCGCGCCAACCTGTGGGCGCTCCGGTCGCTCGGGGTGCGGCAGGTGCTGGCGCCCTGCGCCGTCGGCGGGCTGCTGCCGAGCGTGTCGCCCGGCGACATCGTGGTGCCCGACCAGCTCGTCGACCGCACCAGCGGGCGCGTGCAGACCTACGTCGAGCGCGGTGCGGTGCACGCACCGTTCGCCGACCCCTACTGCGAGCGGTTGTCGAACGCCGTGGCCGGCGTCGACCCCGACGTGAAGCAGGGCGGGGCGATGGTGGTGATCGAGGGCCCGCGGTTCTCCTCGCGCGCCGAGTCGCTGTCCTACGCCGCCCAGGGCTGGAGCCTGGTCAACATGACCGGCCACCCCGAGGCGGTCCTCGCCCGCGAGCTGCTGATGTGCTACTCGGCCATCGCTCTGGTCACCGACATGGACGCCGGCATCGAGGCCGGTGAGGGCGTCGGACAGGCTGAGGTGTTCGCGATGTTCGCCGCCAACATCGCGCGGCTCAAGCAGATCCTGACGCGGGTGCTGGGCGACCTGCCGTCGCCCGATGGCTGCGCGTGCTCGTCGTGGGCCGAGGGCATCGACCTCACCTACGAGGTGCCGTGAGGGTTCTGCTGACCGGGGCGGCCGGCTTCATCGGCACGGCCGTCCGACGCACGCTCGAGACCGACGGCCACGACGTGGTGCCGGTCGACGCGCTGCTGCCGCAGGCGCACCGCACGCCGCCGGACGTGGAGGGCGTGCACCGGCTCGACGTACGCGACGCGGGCGAGTGGGGCGACCTCCTCGACGGCGTCGACGTCGTCTGCCACCAGGCAGCACTGGTCGGGGCTGGTGTCACGGTGGCCGACCTGCCGGAGTACGCCGCCCACAACGACCTCGGTACGGCAGCACTGCTGGCCGCCATGTCAGCCCACGACGTGGGCAACCTGGTGCTGGCCTCGTCGATGGTGGTCTACGGCGAGGGTCGCTACGCCTGCCCCGAGCACGCCACGGTCGCCCCGGTCCCGAGGTCGGTCGCCGCACTCGACGCCGGGGACTTCGACAACCACTGCCCGGCCTGTGACCGGGTGCTGGCCTGGGAGCTCGTCGAGGAGTCGGCAAGGCTCGACCCGCGCAGCTCCTATGCCGCGAGCAAGGTGGCCCAGGAGCACTACGCGTCGGCGTGGGCCCGGCAGGCCGGGGCATCGGCAGTCGCGCTGAGGTACCACAACGTCTACGGACCCGGGATGCCGCGGGACACGCCGTACTCCGGGGTTGCGGCGATCTTCCGGTCGTCACTGGCGCGTGGCGAGGCGCCGCGGGTCTTCGAGGACGGCGGCCAGATGCGCGACTTCGTGCATGTCGACGACGTGGCCCGCGCCAACCTCGCGGCGGTGCGCGCGGTGGGAGCCCGCGAGGTGGGTGAGCTGTCGGCCTACAACGTGTGCTCCGGGAGCCCCGTCTCGATCCTCGACGTCGCGCGTATCTTGGCCCGGCAGGCCGGCGGGGCCGAGCCGGTCGTCACCGGGCAGTACCGCTCGGGCGACGTGCGCCACGTGGTCGCTTCACCGGCGCTTTCCGCGCGCGAGCTGGGCTTCGCGGCTCAGATCAGCCCCTACGAGGGACTCGCGGGGTTCGCCTCCGCGCCACTGCGCGACTGAGCCTCACCATCCGGTGAACAGCAGGTGCTGGACCGCCAGGGCCAGCACCACCTGCACGGCCAGCCCGCGGCGCCGCCAGGACTCGGGCAGGAGCGCGCACCCGATCAGCAGCCACGGCACGAACGGCAGCCAGATCCTCTCGACCTCGGCACGGCTCATCTGCGACAGGTCGGCGGCCACGACCATCGCCGTACCCCCCAGGACCAGCCACCACACCGCCCGCGTCGACGGACCGGACCGGCGTGACAGTGCGTGCGCGACACCGGCGAACGACATCGGCCCGGCGCTGAAGGCGAGGGCGGCCAGGTTGCCCCACATCCAGTACTGCGGGGGCCGGTTGCTCGCCACACCCGCCCAGTAGCGCTCGCGCAGCACTGGCAGTGCCTCCCACCAGGAGTAGCCGAACGGCACGTAGGCGAGCACCACGGCCAGGGCCGCGACGGCGGCAGGCACCACCGGGCGCCACGCACGGGCGACCACCAGCACGGCCACCGCCAGCAGGCCCAGTAGCGGCAGGCCGTAGCTGTTCATCACACACCACCCGAGCAGCAGGCCCGCGACGACGGACCAGCCGAGGCCCGTCCAACGCCAGGGCCGTGTCGCCGCCAGGGCCAGCGTGCAGATGCCCCAGGCGGCCCACGCCGCGAACATGCCGTCGGCCGACACGCACTGCCAGATCGCAGCCGGTCCGATGACCAGGAACGGTGCGGCATGGCGCGCGTGCTGCTCCGCGCCCAGGATGCGCAGCGTCTGCAGGACGGCCACCGCGGTCGACGCCGCGATGAGCGTGACCACGAGACCGGCGGCCAGGCCGCTGCCGAGTCCGAGGCGGGCCAGGAGCACGAAGAACGTGAGCGCTCCGGGCGGGTGACCGGCGATGTGCACCGGCCAGTTGCTGGGCAGCGCGTCGGCCGGTATCCGGCTGATGTAGATGTCGAGCGTGTGGGGCAGGTCGTCGGTCGCCCGAGCCGTGCGCAGGTACTCGTACGGCCCGTCGAGCACGTCGCCGATGCCACCGGCCCCGTCGACCAGCGCGAGCGAGACCATCCACGCCAGCCCACCGACGTACGACGCGAGCAGCAGGCGGCGCCACGGCAGCCGCTGCGCGAGATCTACGGCGAACCGCACGCACACCGCGCCGAGGGCCAGTGCCGGAAGCGTGCCCGCACCGAGTCGGGGGTCCCAGTCCGCGTGCAGCGGCGGGAACCAGCGGACGTGGACATTCCAGTCCAGCGCCGCTGGCACGGCCATCGCCGCGGCCATCAGCACGACCGCGGCCGCGAGGCCGACGGCGGCGGCGCGCGTTGTCCGGGGCACCGGTCGAGCCTACGGAGCCAAGGCGCCGCGACCCGGTGGTGCAGCCAGACGTGAGGACTTCGTAAGCCGCAGGGGCGTGTGTGGCCCCACCTGCCGTACCTACCGTGGCTGGCATGTCTCGAGACAGGTGCGACCTGGTGCTTCCGTGCCGCGACGAAGGCCCCGCGCTCGCCGGCCTGCTGCCGCGGATCCCTGAGTCCTACGCGGTGATCGTCGTCGACAACGGCTCCCAGGACGACACCGCGCAGGTGGCCCGGGACCTCGGTGCCCGAGTCGTCACTGAGGACCAGCCAGGCTATGGGGCGGCTGTCCACGCGGGGCTGGAGGCAGCGACGGGGGAGTACGTGGCGTTCATGGACGGTGACGGCTCGTTCGACCCCGCCGACCTGGCGGCGCTGCTGGACGACGTGCGCGAGGGTCGTGCGGACCTGGCCGTCGGTCGGCGCCGCCCGACCTCCCGAGGCGTCTGGCCCTGGCATGCCCGCGCCGGCAACGCCCTGGTGGTGGCCTGGCTGCGTCGCCGGATCGGCATGCCGGCCCACGACATCGCGCCGATGCGGGTCAGTCGCCGACAGGCGCTGCTCGACCTGGGCGTTCGCGATCGAGCGTTCGGCTACCCGGTCGAGCTCATGCAACGCGCCGTCGGGGCCGGCTGGAGGTTCAGCGAGCGCGACGTGGCCTACCACCCGCGGGCGGCAGGTACGCGGTCCAAGGTCTCGGGCTCTCTGGTCGGCAGCGCCCGGGCGGCACGCGACTTCGCCCGGGTGCTGCGATGACACCGCGACTGCTGGTCGTCGCCAAGGCGCCCGTCGCCGGCCTGGTCAAGACCCGGCTCGGGGCCGAGGTCGGCATGGAGCGAGCAGCCGAGCTCGCAGCCGCCGCCCTGCTCGACACGCTGAGGACCTGTACGGCGACGGTCGGGGCCGAGCGGTGCCGGCTGGCCTTGCACGGCGACCTGACCGAGGCCGTGGACGGCCGTCGCCTGTTGGCCGCGTTGGTGGGCTGGCGGATCCATCCGCAGCGTGGCCACGGGCTGGGGGACCGGCTCGCGGCGGCGCACCTCGACCTCGCCGATGAGGCGCCCGGTCCGGTCGTGCAGGTCGGCATGGACACTCCCCAGGTGACCGCTGACCTGCTCGGTCACGTCATCGACGGGCTCGCCGACCACGACGCCGTCCTCGGAGACGCCGAGGACGGCGGATGGTGGGTGCTCGGGCTCGCCGATCCGCGAAAGGCGACCGTGCTGCGCGCAGTACCGATGTCCACGCCTACCACCGGGATCGACACCCGCAGGGCCCTGGAGGCAGCGGGGCTCAGCGTGGGTCGGACGGCCGTCCTCGACGACGTCGACACCGCTGTCGACGCGGCCTCGGTCGTGGCCGAGTGCCCCGACGACTCGGCGTTCGCGCGGCTGTGGTCGGGGATGCAGGTGCGTGCGCGATGAGCGGCTACCCCGTCTCCGCCGTCTTCGCCCAGGCCTTCCGCGGGCATCCCTGCGTGGTGGCCACCGCCGAGCACGAGGACGTCTCCGCTCACGTGGCCACGCCCTTCGACGTCCAACATGGCTGGACCGGCACGATGGCCGGCGACCATGCCCTGCTCGACCTGTGTGACGGACCGACGCTCGATGTCGGGTGCGGCCCGGGGCGGATGACCGAGCTGCTCGCCGAACGAGGGCGGGTCGCTCTGGGCATCGACGTCGTTCCCGAAGCCGTGTGGCAGACCCGGGACCGCGGCGTCGCAGCGATCCTGCGCGACGTCTTCGAGAGCGTGCCAGCCGAGGGACGCTGGCACACCGTGCTGCTCGCCGACGGCAACCTCGGCATCGGCGGCGACCCCGTCCGGCTGCTGCGGCGAGTGGCCCAGCTCCTGACACCAGGCGGCCGGGTCGTCGCCGACGTGGCACCTCCAGGTACGGGCTGGCACACCGGCACGGTGCGGCTCACCTCCGGCGGCATGACGTCGGAGCCGTTCCCCTGGGCAGTGGTCGGTGCCGACGCACTGGGGGAGGTGGCCACCCGGGCGGGGTTCTCGGCGCGCACGCTCGACCTCGACGGCCGCTGGGTCGGTGTGCTGCAGGAGGCGGCCGCATGACGGCCCTGCGAGCGCCCGAGCAGCGCGACTTCCCCTCGCGGCTGCACCACCCGCACGTCGCCGCACGGATCGGCGCCTGGCTCGGCATCTGCTTCCTGGTCGCCTTCGTCACCGGGGTGATCAGCCACCTGGCGCAACAGCCGGACAGCTGGCTGCCCAGCCGGCCGGTCTGGGGCTACCGCGTCACCCAGGGAGTCCACGTCGCAGCCGGGACGGCGTGCGTGCCCTTGCTCCTGGTCAAGCTGTGGACCGTCTACCCGCGGTTCTGGATCCGCCCGCCCCGACCCTCGCGCGAGCTGCTGCTGCACGCCGCCGAGCGCACCTCCATCGGCGTGCTGGTGGCCGCCGCGATCTTCCAGCTGGCGACCGGGCTGGCCAACGTCACCACGTGGTACCCGTGGTCCTTCTCCTTCCGGCCCACGCACTTCGCGGTCGCGTGGGTGGTCGTCGGGGCTCTGGTGCTGCACATCGCGGTGAAGCTGCCGATCGTGCGCGCGGCGTTCGCCCGGCCCGACGTGGACGAACCACCCGGCGAGGGTCTGACCCGTCGGGGCCTGGTACGCATCGCCGGCGTCGCATCGGTGGCTGCCGTCTTGCTGACCGCCGGAGGCGCGGTGCCGTGGCTGCGGCGCGTCTCGGTGTTTGCGCCGCGGTCGGGCGACGGCCCCCAGGGGATACCGATCAACAAGAGCGCTCGGGCCGCACGTGTCACTGCGAGCGCGACCGACCCGGCGTACCGCCTGGTCGTGACGTACGGCGACCGCTCGGTCTCCCTGGCCCGCGAGGAGCTGCTGGCCATGCGGCAGCAGACCTCGGGACTGCCGATCGCGTGCGTGGAGGGCTGGAGCGCCCATGGCGACTGGACCGGAGTGCGCCTTCGGGACCTGCTCGACCTCGTCGAGGCGCCGACGGGAGCGGCGGTCAAGGTGACCTCGCTGCAGCAGCGGGGGGCGTTCAAGGTGACGCACCTGCCGGGACAGTTCGCCGACGACGACCTCACCCTGCTCGCGCTGGGGCTCGACGGTGAGTCGCTGTCGATCGACCACGGCTACCCGGCCCGGCTGATCGCCCCGAACCGCCCGGGTGTCCTGCAGACCAAGTGGGTCGCCCGCCTGGAGGTGGAGGCGTGATCGCCCGGATCGGGATCGCGGTCGTCGGCGTCGCCTTCGCGGCGTACGGCGCCTGGCTGCTGCTCGCCGAAGACCTCGCGGACCTCGTCGACGCCGCGGTGTGGCTCGGCGCCGGAGTCGTGCTCCACGACTTCGTGCTGGTCCCGCTGACGCTGGCACTCGGGTGGCTGGTCTCGCGGTTGGTGCCGGCGGGCCTGCGCCCTCGTGCTGCCGCCGGCCTGGTCGTGCTCGGCACGCTCACGGTGCTGGCCATCCCTGTCATCGGACGGTTCGGTGAGCGTCCGGACAATCCGACGATCCTCGACCGCGGCTACACCGCCGGGTGGCTCTTGGTGGTCGTCGTGGTGCTCGTCGTCGTGGGCGTGTCGGAGGTGGCACGCAGGCGCCGCAGGCCCCGGTGACGGGCGACGCGCACGGCTGTGGCTGACATGCCCAGGGCTGCGGCCGTGGTGGCGATGTCGAGTCCGACGACCTCCAGGCAGGCGATCACCTCGCGCTCGCGAGTGGGCAGGGCTGAGAGCCTCCAACGCACCCACGCCTGGTCGTCGACCTCTTGGTGCGGCTCCTCGGCTGGTCCGGCGGCGGTGAGGTCAGCCGGGTCGACGTCGAAGGTCTGGCGCCTCCCGACGCGACGCCGGTCGTTGGCGGCCAGGTGCCGGCCGATGCCGAACAGGTAGCCGGCGAACTGCGAGGACGTGCCCTCGAAGTCGGCGACCTTGGCGGCAGCCGTCAGCCACGCCTCGGCGGCCAGGTCCTCGGGCGAGACGGCCGGGTCGCCGCCCGCGATGGTGCGCAGCCACACGACCAAACGCCCGGCGTGGGCTCGGTAGAGCTCCCGCCAGGCTTCTTCGTCACCCGCCTTGGCCCGCGCGACGAGTTCGTCGTCGCGCAGCCCGTCGTCCCCGTCCGTCATCGCCTCCTACGGTGGCAGGTCGGTAGGAGCCGCCGGGCTGGTCGGTCGGTTCAACGGGTTGGGCAGGGTCGTGGGCCTGCCGGTCGGCGGCTCAGTCGTGGGCAGGCTGGACGGCTGGCCGGGCGGCTGGGTGGGCGGCTGGGTTGGCGGCTGGGTGGGCGGCTGGGTAGGCACGCCGGACGGAGGCCCGGTGGGGTGGCTGGTGGGACTGCCCGTGGGGTGGCCGGTGGGCTTGCCCGTCGGCCTGCCAGAGGGCGGGCCGGTGGGTCGGTCGGTCGGTCCGCCCGGCCCCTCCGTCGGGAGGACGCTCGGCCGGCCCACCGGCGGCTCGGTGTCGGTCCCGTTCCCGGAGGAGGAGCCCGGCACCGGTTCGGTCTCCTCTGAGGGGTGGGACGGGCGATCGAGGGGGTTGAACCCGGGCAGGGGACCGAGCACGCCGGTGGCGTAGGCGCCGCCGGTGGTGACGACGACGACTCCCGCAGCTCCCAGCGCGACCCGCCACTGCGCCAGCGCCTTGCGCCTGCGGGTCGGGAGGGAGTCACGTGCGCTGTCGGCCAGTCGCGCCACGAGGGCGTCGTCGGGCTCGAGAGCGGGTGCCTCGACCCGCAGCGAGCGGCGGGTGCTGGTCACGTGGACCTCCGGAGTACTGGGCAGCTTGGCGAGGATGTCACGTCGTCACGGAGAGTGGCGGCCAGCCTCAACAGTCACGGCAGCCCGGTCCGGACGGGGACAGGACCGGGCTGCCGTGGGTTCGTGCGGCGTTCAGTCGGGCTGACCGCCGGGGTGGTTGGTCGTGTCGGGGTGGCTCTCCGAGTCCGGGTGGTCATCGGCGCTCGGGTGGTTCGTCGAGTCGGGGTGGACCTCCGGGCCATAGTCGCCGTGCGGTCCGGCGTGCACGCCGGGGCCGTAGCCGGGGCCGCTGCCCTCGTTCTCGTCGCCTGACTCGTCGCCTGACTCGTCTGTCGTGTCGTCGGTCGTCTCGTCGGTCGTCTCGTCGGCGGCCTCGGTGGTGGCGTCGTCCTTCGGGCCCTGTGCGTGGGCGTCGCGACCGCGCTCTGCGATCGCCTGCTCGGCACGGTCGGCGGCCTGGCTGGGCAGGGCGGCCGGACCGACAGGAACGACGTCGGGCTTGCCGGTCTCGTCGACGGGGGCGGCGTTGCCGGCCACGGTCGAGCCGACGGCGTACGCACCGCCGAAGCCCAGGAGGGCGATGGCGGAGCCGAGGCCGATGGCCCGGCGGATGGTGGATCGCTGCATGTGATCGATCTCCTTCGGGGGGATGGGGGTACGTCGTGCACCCTGACTTGTCGCCACCACGCCCCGGTGTTACGTCGACGCGCGAGAAATGCGGGAAATCCCGGTAGTCCCCGACGATCGGAACCCTCGAACGCGCGAACCACGGTTCGCTTCGTACCGGACTATCCCGGGGTCCGCTCAGATCTGGCGGTGGGCGAGAAGGCGAGCGCGGTCGACGTCGGAGAGGGCGCGACGTTGGGCGACGGTCTGGGTGGGGAGCCACCAGTCGGGCTGGTCGATGGTCCACAGGCGGTCTCGACCCTGCCGCAGGGCGCGGTCGCGGGTGGCGACGATACGTGCTGCCACTGCGTCTCGGCCGCCGGGCTCGCCCGCCATCATCACGACCGGTTCGAGGCCGACGCTCTTGAACGCGTGCTCGCGGCGGAGGTCGGCGACCCGGCGCGCGCCGTCGAGGTGGTACGCCGAGTCGTACTCGCCGTAGGTTCCGGACTCGACGTCGAGCAGGTCCGGCGTACCGATGTGGCGTCCTTGGAGGTCGAAGACCGGCGTGTTGGTCAGCGGCCTCGGCTGCTCGGCCACGAGCTCCCAGATCAGCCGCATGACGGTCTCCATGGGCGACCAGCTGTTCTCGTCGGCCAGCACGATGGCGTTGCGCGCCTGGGGGATGCCGGTCATGCCAGGATGTCTGAGGGCATAGGACCACAGCTCGTCGATCGCCACCAGGTCGTTGAACGCCGCCATGTCCGCGACGATGACTGCGTCCCACATCGAGTCGGCGTACCGCATCGCGAACAGCGTCGCGTGCAGCGGCCGGGTGATCCACAACCGGTCGACAGCCGTGATCTCGGAGGCATTGATGCGCTCCTCGGAGACGGCGATGCCTGGCTGCGCCCGGATCGTGTCGGCGGCCAGAGTGACCGGTATCAGGGAGCCGTCGGCTCGGGTGCCGGTGAACCACCTGCCCCCGAGCCAACGCAGCGCACCCCAGTCGGTGACTGCGGCGTACCCAGGCTCTACGGCGGCCGCCTCGACGATGCGTTGCTCGACGATCGTGGAGTCGACCCACCACGGTACGTAGAGCCCGTGGCTGCTTCGGCGCCAGCGGCCACACTGAGCCGCCCGCTTGGTCGGCCGGTAGCCCCCGCTGCGCTGCGCCACCCGAACGGGATTCACCAGGTTTGCTCTGCGCGGATGGAACGGCCTCGGCATGACGGTCACTCCGGAGTACATGCCAGGTGAGCCTGCACGAGGCGAGTCGCTCGCGTTGGGCTCTCTCCACAGGTCTGCCCGGATAGTCCGGTACGAACCGCACCCTGAGGGGGCTGTCCCAGGGTTCGGTTCGTACCGGACTATCCCGATGGCCGCCGCACCCACGGCCAGGTGATCAACGCCCAGACGAGGAGGACGATGGCCATCTCGGCGAGGACGTACCAGGGCCAGGGACCGAGGTAGTCCAAGACGGTGCCCTTGGGCTTGGCGTTGAAGTAGCCGTAGTTGGTGTCGAGGGCGGTGTTGATGGTCATGGCAGTCGCGAGCCAGGCGAAGGTGGCCAAGACGGCCTGCCGGTACCCGCGCCAGCTCGGGCCCTGACGCAGGGTGAGAGTCGCGTAGACCGCGCCCCAGACCAACAGCACGTGCTTGCCCCAGAACGCGAAGAAGTTCGGGTCGGGGAAGGCCTCGTCGAGGGTCGGCTGCACCAAGGCCTGGAGGGCGAGGGTCAGACCCCAGAAGTAGGCGAGGGCCAACGCGAACCGGTGCCGGGTCAGCAGGGCCCACGCGACCGGGATCCAGGCGAAGTCGCACAGCTGGAGCGGCAGGTTGCCCTTGACGTCGCCGTCACCGAACTCGGTGACGACGCCGATCAGGCCGAAGCCGATGTTGCCCAGCGCCATCGCGACGGCCAGTGGCTGCTCGACGTGGCTGCCGCGAAGGACCGGGCCGACGGCGAGTAGCACGACCACGCCGAGCACGAACACCCCCAGCACCACCAGGTGCGAGGTGGACCAGGGCTCGAACACGGACGGCTCTCAGGCGGGAGCGACCGCGCGGACGACGTACGCCGACATCTCACCCTCGATGAGCCCGTCGCCGAGCCGACGGGTCAGGGCCTTGGTGACCCGGGGCACCAGGTCGGCGAGGTCGCCGCGCTCCTGGAGCTCGAAGCGCAGGGGAGTGCCGAGGCAGTAGCCCTCGGCCAGCACGGCGGCCGAGGGTGCCTTGCCGGTCAGCTGCACCCGGTCCAGGTCGGCCAGGGTGAGCCCCGCGGCCTGGACGTCGGCGCGCAGTCGGGACGGGTCGGCGTACCCGTGCGGGACCCGGCGCAAGAAGTCGGGCGGGTCGTCGGGGAACAGCTCGGCCATGGTGTCGATGACGGCGCTCTCGACCTCGTGGCTCTCCAAGGTGTCCCAGACGTTGAAGAGGAACGATCCGCCCGGTGCAAGCACCCGGCGCACGCCACGGTAGGCGCCGATGCGATCGGGCAGGAACATCACGCCGAACTGGCAGACCACCAGGTCGAACGAGTCGTCGGCATAGGACAGGGCCTGCGCGTCCGCGACCTCCCACGTCGGTCCTGGAGTGCGGGCCGAGGCGTAGGCCACCATCGCCTGGTTGAGGTCGGTCGCGGTGATCTCGGCGTCCGGCAGTGCCTCGACCAGTCCGGCGGTCACGATGCCCGTGCCGGCGGCCAGCTCGAGGACACGACCGTGGGGGACGGCCGATGCCCGCAGGGCGAGCTCGGCGGCGTAGGGCGCGAAGATCGCGAGCCCGAGGCACCGGTCGTAGACCTCCGGCATGGACTCGAGCCAGCTGGTGTCGGCGGTCGGTCCTTCGCTCATGGGCCTGAGTGTGCCCCATCCGTAGGATCGCCGATCGTGAACGACTTTCCCTACGCCGAGCGGTTCAGCGTCAACCGCACCCTTCCGGAGAGCGGGCGGCCGCGTTCCGACGTACTTGCGGAGATGCGGTCCATGGCGCAGGAGGAGGACGCGTTCTGGGAGACCGGGAAGGTCTCGGGGACGATGTACTGCGGGGACCACGAGCACTACGACTTCCTCGCGGACGCGTTCGGCATGTTCGCCCACGTCAACGCCCTCCAGCGCGACATGTGCCCCAGCCAGACCAAGTTCGAGGGCGAGGTCATCGCGATGGCACTCGACCTCATGCACGCCGACGCGGTGACCGACACGGAGCCGGCGGGCCTGCTCACCACCGGCGGGACGGGGAGCATCCTGCATGCGCTGGTGGCCTACCGCGAGCATGCGCGCGAGACCCGGGGTGTCACGCGCCCCAACTTCGTGAAGCCCGAGACGGGGCACGCGGCGTTCGACAAGGGCTGTCACCTGTTCGGGATCGAGCTGCGCGTAGCTCCCGTCGACCCGAAGACGACCCTCGCCGACGTCGACGCGATGGCCGCCCTGATCGACGACCAGACGATCGCGATCATGGGCTCGGCCGGCAACTACGCCTACGGCACGATCGACCCGATCGCCGAGCTGGCCGCACTGGCCGCCGAGCGCGGTGTCGGCATGCACGTCGACGGCTGCCTGGGCGGCTTCATCCTCCCGTTCGCCGAGGACGCCGGCCTTGACATCCCGCTCTTCGACTTCCGCGTCCCGGGGGTCACGTCCATCTCGGCCGACACCCACAAGTACGGCTATGCCTTCAAGGGCAGCTCCACGCTGCTGTTCCGCGACAAGGCGCTGCGCCAGGCGCAGTACTTCCACCTGCTCGACTGGAGCGGCGGGAAGTACATGTCGCCCGGCATGGAGGGCTCTCGCTCCGGCGGCCTGATCGCCAGCACCTGGGCCTCGATGGTCTCGCTCGGCCGCGAGGGGTACCGCGAGCACGCACGCGAGATCTTCGCTACCGCCGCGGCCATGATGGACGTGGTCCGCTCCCACCCCGAGCTGCGCATCATGGGCGACGGCACCAGCGGCGCACCGACGTTCTGCTTCTCCTTCACCAGTGACGAGTTCGAGATCTACCACCTCGTCGACTTCCTGGGCCCGAAGGGCTGGCGCTTCAACGGCCAGCAGTACCCCAACGCGATCCACATGGCCGTCACGCGCCCGCAGACGCGCGCCGGCGTGGTCGAGCAGTTCACCGCGGACCTCGCCGAGGCCATCGCCTATGCGAAGCAGAAGGAGTCGTCGGGCGAGCAGGCCTACGCCGGCGCGATCTACGGCGGAGTCGCCGGCGGGCTCGACCAGGCGACAGCCGACTTCATCGTCGCGGTCATGGACGACATGCTCGACAAGCAGCAGTCGCTGCCGCCTGCATGACCGAGAGCGACGTCGTCCTCGCCGTCGACCTGGGCACGGGCGGACCCAAGGTGGGCTTCGTCTCGATGCGTGGCGACATCATCTGGTGGGAGCACACGCCGGTCCCGACGAACGCAGCCGACGGCGGCGCCCGCACGCAGGATGCCGAGCTCTGGTGGACGGTGATCTGCGAGTCCGTACGCCGCGGGGTCGCCGCGGTGGGCGGCGAGCACGTCGTCGCCGTCAGCGTCACCGGGCAGTGGGCCAGCACCGTCCCCGTCGACGAGGCCGGCCGACCGGTGGACGAGTGCGTGCTGTGGAGCGACACCAGAGGCGCGCCGTACTCGGCCGAGCTGGTCGGTGGACCTGTGTCCGGGTACGCACCCAAGCCGCTGGCGACCTGGCTGCGCCGCAGTGGCGGCATCCCGACGACGTCAGGGGCCGACCCCGTCGGGCACCTGCTGTTCTGGAAGCACGAGCGCCCGGACGTGCTGGCCCGGGCCCGCTGGGTGCTGGAGCCGGTGGACTACCTGACGATGCGCTTCACGGGTGTGCCGGCGGCGACCCTGGCCTCGATGACGGGCGCGTGGCTGACCGACAACCGGTCGCTGGCGAAGCTGGCCTATGACGAGGTGCTGGTGCGGGCGACCGGCATCGACGCGCGGAACCTGCCCCCGCTCGTGCCCACGGGCTCGGTCGTCGGGCCGGTGCTCCCCGACGTAGCGGCGGCCCTGGGCATCCCGGCCACAGCCGTCGCGGTGACCGGGCTGCCCGACCTCCACTCCGCCGCCGTCGGAGCCGGCGCCGTCGAGCTCGGCCAGCCCCATGCCTCGATCGGCACCACGGCCTGGATCAGCGCACCCGTGCCTCGCAAGAAGACCGACGTGATGCGGCAGCAGGCGAGCGTGCCGGGCCTGGACAACGCGTCGTACCTGCTGGCCAACAACCAGGACTCGGCCGGCCGCAACCTGCAGTGGTGGCGCGACTTGGTCGCCCCCGACACGTCGT
Source organism: Nocardioides agariphilus (assembly GCF_015352445.1). Classification (GTDB taxonomy): domain Bacteria; phylum Actinomycetota; class Actinomycetes; order Propionibacteriales; family Nocardioidaceae; genus Nocardioides; species Nocardioides agariphilus. The sequence continues at coordinate 290,549 of NZ_JADKPO010000001.1, read as the reverse complement.
ACGACGTGCTCCTCGCCGAGGCAGCGCAGGTCCCGCCGGGATCTGGCGGCGTGGTCTTCGCGCCGTGGCTCACCGGTGAGCGGTCGCCGATCGACGACCGCAACGCGCGCGCCGGCTTCCACGGCATCGGTGAGAGCAGCACCCGCGCTCACCTCACGCGGGCGGTGCTGGAGGGGGTCGCCCTCAATGCCGGCTGGCTTCTCGGCGCGGCCGAGAGGTTCGTCGGCGGACGGCTCGACGACATCCGTCTCGTCGGCGGCGGCGCCAGGTCGCACCTGTGGTGCCAGGTGCTCGCCGATGTCACCGACCGCACCATCGTGCGGGTCAGCGACCCGTGGCTGGCCGGTCTGCGAGGAGCCGCGCTGTTCGCCGCACTCGCGTTGGGCGAGGTGCGCAAGGACGAGCTCCGCGGGCTCGTCCCCACCGATCCGCCGTTCCGTCCAGACCCGCAGCGCCGGGCGACGTACGACGCCCTGGCAGCGGAGCTGCCCAAGCTGTACGCCGCCCAGCGCGGCTTCTTCAGACGATCAGCCCGACGCGCAGACGGTCAGGGTGCGCGATAGGCCCACACGTAGCGGAAGATCATCTGTCCGACCGCGTTGGCGTCAGGAGTGACGTTGAACCCGTGGCCGTCGGCGCCTTCAGTGCTGGCCGTGACGCCGGCATACACCGCGGTCGAGTTGGGCTCGACGTTGGTGGTCGCCGCGACGTAGATACACGTGATTCCGGGCGTCGCGTCGGGCGCTGCGGCCGTCCCGGGGCACAGCGTGCCGTTCTCGTTGGTGTCGATGACCGACGCGTGCGGGGCGAAGTAGACGTTGCGGGTCGGGTTGTCCTCGCTCAGCGGGGCCGCGGGGGTGAAGCCGAGTGCCGTGTAGGTCGTGAGCTGACCACCTGCCGTCGCGACATAGCCCTGGATCAGCCCGCCACCGACGACAAGCGTGCCCGCCGGCGGCGGCTCGAACGCGCTGGCGCCGTCGGCACCCTTGAGCTTGGCGCGATCGGTCGGGTTGATGTCCCTGAGCTGGAGCGTCCGGTTCTTGATGTCCTTGGTGGTGACCGTGCCGTCCTTGATCTGTGCGCTGGTGATCACGATGGCGGCGCTGGCGCTTCCGGCGCAGCTGATGACCAGCGCTGCGACGGCGATGATGTGGGCCGAGGTGATCTTCGGCCGTTGGAAGTCTTTCAGGCTCATTGCTTCTCCCCAGTCGGTTGCCAGAAAGCAAAGACTCTGCCTCGGAGTACCCCCGGGTGGCATGACCCAAAGGGACTATTCGGGAGGTAGGGACTGGGGTGCCGCCACGCCCTGGGGCGTGGCGGCACGCGAACGCCAGCTAGGCGACACCGATCGCGGTGCACGTTCTGCCTTGACCGCACGACCGCCAGATTCGCGGCATGCTTCCGCAGCCCCGTAGCCTTGACCCTTGTGGCAGGACCCGACTACGACTCCGAGATCAAGCAGCTCCAGGCGACGATGAGCACGATCGGCCAGGTGCTCGACCTCGACGGCATGCGGCGCGAGATCGCTGACCTGGGTGAGCAGGTCGCGGCCCCGGACCTGTGGGACGACCAGGACAACGCCACCCGGGTGACCGGTCGGCTCTCCGCGCTGCAAGGTGAGCTGGACCGCTTCACCGAGCTCGACAGCCGGATCGGCGACCTCGGCGCGCTCGTCGAGCTCGGCTTGGAGGTCGACGACGCAGCCTCGCTGGCCGAGGCCGAGGCGGAGCTGCCCAAGGTCAAGAAGGCCGTGGAGGCGCTCGAGGTCCGCACGCTCCTCTCCGGCGAGTACGACGCGCGCGAGGCGCTGATCACCATTCGTTCGGGCGCAGGAGGGGTCGACGCCGCCGACTTCGCCGAGATGCTGATGCGGATGTACGTGCGCTGGGCCGAGCAGCACAAGTACCCCGTCGAGGTCTTCGACACCTCCTACGCCGAGGAGGCCGGCCTGAAGTCGGCGACGTTCGCGATCCACGCGCCTTACGCCTTCGGCACGCTCTCGGTCGAGGCGGGCACCCATCGCCTGGTGCGCATCAGCCCCTTCGACAACCAGGGTCGCCGTCAGACGTCGTTCGCCGCGGTCGAGGTCGTGCCGGTGCTCGAGCAGACCGACGAGGTGGACATCCCCGACGAGGAGATCCGCACCGATGTCTACCGGTCGTCTGGTCCGGGCGGCCAGTCGGTCAACACCACCGACTCGGCGGTCCGCCTGACCCACATCCCGACGGGCATCGTGGTCTCCTGCCAGAACGAGAAGTCGCAGCTGCAGAACAAGGCCTCGGCGATGGTGATCCTCAAGGCCAAGCTGCTGGCGATCAAGAAGGCCGAGGAGGCCGCCCAGATGAAGGAGCTCAAGGGCGACGTCCTGGCTGCCTGGGGCGACCAGATGCGCAACTACGTGCTGAACCCCTACCAGATGGTCAAGGACCTGCGCACCGGCTACGAGGTCGGCAACCCGCAGGCCGTCTTCGACGGCGACATCGACGCCTTCATCGAGGCCGGCATCCGCTGGCGGCGCGGCGCCGAGCGGGCCGCCGAGAACTAGTCGTCCGCCTGATCGGCCGGTGGGTCCTCGACGACCTCGTCGGTGGGCCTGACCGCACGGTGCTCGCCCAGCAGGTGGTCGAGCAGGTGGTCGCGCACCACGCGCCGCCCGGGCGAGCTCACCGGCCAGGCGCGCAGCTGCTGTTCGTCTCGTTGCTTCATCCGAGAGATTCCTTCCACGAGAACCGAGTACGTCCAGGCTCGCCGTACGCGGGGCTGCGGGACCGTCGGGTCGGCGACACAGTGCCGTCTCGTGCCGATGGCAACGAGACGGCACCGTGCCGGGTGGCCGGGGCAGCCATGGGCGAGGCGCCGTCCGGGGGTCGAGAACGGTGCCTCTCACCCACCGCCGGCCGCCGATGGCATCACCACCAGAAGACGGAGCGGGCGCCGTCCTCCGAGACCTGGAGACCGGCGCCCACTGTGACGCTCCGCCCGGAACCCCCAACCGGACGTCGAGCGTCGTGCTCCTTCCCCCAGAGGGAGCGAGCCCAACTCTCGTCGTCACGAGGCGGTGCGTCTGTCAGCGCGCTGACACAACCACGAAGACCGGGCCGACGAGTGGAGATGTGAACCGGGGCCCCTCCGTGAGGAGAGGCCCCGGTTCGCAGGTGCCTTGCTGGCCAACGGCTGGCTCAGACGGTGCCGCTGCCTCCTACGCTCACGTAGACCAGCTGGGCGTAGGCGAGCAGGTTGTCAGCCGTCGCCTTCTGGATCTTCTTGCCCGACTGCGAGCGGACCGAGTCGGCGAACTGCGTGAGCGCGCCGCGGGTCTTGTTGACGTTGCCTGCCTTGAGTCCGGCCATGACGTCGTTCCAGAGCTTGCCCAGGGAGTTGGCCGTCTTCTGGTCCATGCCCTTGCTGGTGACCGCAGCGGTCAGCAACGCAGGCATCGTCGTGTAGGACGCCGTGACCTGGATGTTGGTCACGACCGGGCCGACGAAGCCACCTTGACGTGTCATGTACGGCACGCCGTTGGCGTCGACCACCACGCTCGGGAACGAGTAGGTGTGCGCCGTGCCGAACCCGACCTCGCTCTCGGTGGTCGGCAGCGTGACTGTCTGCCCGTCGAGCGTTGCTTGCCGCGCTACCGTGGTCGGCAGTCCGGCCTGGTCGAGCCGGATGACCGGGTTGATGGTCAGGTCCGCACCGGCGTAGTCGATGGAGTAGTTCTGGTCGGCTGCCCCCGCGCAGGTGATCGCGCCCACGTAGGGTCCCGGCGCCGTGGTCACCGAGGCTGCCGCGCCCTGGATGGTGGCCTCGCAGACCGGAGCCGTGTCCATCGACGCGTCGGTGTCACCGTTGACCCAGCCGTCGCCCTTCCACGTGTAGGTGCCGAGCGTGCCGTACCTGATGGTCTCGTCCTGCGCCCGGACCGTCAGTGGCGCCTTGGTGATGGTCTCGGTGCCGTTGGCGAAGGCGATGTCGTAGTTGGGACTCGTCGCCTTGCTGGGCACGATCGGGTAGGTGCCGACGTCGCTCCCGGTGGGCGCGCTGGCGAACTCCAGACCGCTGACCACGCTGGAGGTATCGCCGTTGACCAGGCCGTCGTACTTCGCGGTGAAGACCGGGTCGGGAGCGCCGTACACCTTGCTCTTGTCGTGAGCCGTGATGGTCAGCGGAGCCTTGGTCACCGTCTCGGTGCCGTCGACGTAGCTGATCCGGTAGTTGGTGTTGGCGGCGCCTTGGGCCTTGATGGGGTATGCGCCGACTCCTGCGTCGGCCGGAGCCCCGGTGTAGGTCCAACCGCCCAGCATGCTGACGTCGTCTTGGAACAGGAGTCCCTGGACCTTCGCGGTGTACGCCGGGCTCGCGCCGCCATAGGTACGCGCCTTGTCGTCGACGCGGATCGTGAGCGGGGCGGGCGTGACGACCTCAGTGCCACCGAAGTAGGTGATGTCGTAGTCCTCGGTCGTGGAGCCCGACACCGTGATGGGGTACGTGCCGACGCCCGCCTCCTTGGCTGCGCCCTCGAAGACCAGGCCAGGCACCGACTGGTCGCCGTTGACGAGCATGCCGTTGTAGTTGACGTCGTACTTCGCGGTCTCGCCGTACTGACGGAACACGTCGTTGGCGCTGATGCTCAACGGTGCCGGGGTGACCGTCTCGGTGCCGGTCACGAAGCTGATGTCGTAGTTGCGGTTCGTCGCCCCGTCCGGCCGGATGTCGTAGGTACCGACGTGCGCGTCCTTCGGCGGGCCGTTGAAGGCGAGCCCGGTGATGCTGGCGGGTGTGTCGCCGTTGACGAGCCCGTCGAACTCTGCCGTGTACGTCGGCTTGTCCTGACCGTAGCGCCGGGTCTTGTCGTCAGCCGTGATGGTCAACGGAGCGCGAGTGACCGTGAGCCGACCCTTGGTGTACTCGACGGTGTAGTTGGGGCTGGTGACCCCGGACGCCACCAGGTCGTAGTCACCCGCAGGGCTGTCTGGGGCCGGCCCGACGACCGTGACGCCGAGGCTGGGTGCGGTGTCGCCGTTGCGCAGACCCCTGACCTCAGTGGCGAACTCCGGGTTGGGTTCCCCGTAGGTCTTCGTCTTGTTGTCTACCTTGACCATCAGCGGTGCGGGAAGGACGTCGAACGTGCGGGTCACCGGTGCAGCGTCGGTGAACACGGGTCCGCCGCCCTGCTGGTGTGCCGTTACGGTGCACTGCCCGATCCCGACCATGGTGATCTGCGGGCTCGGGCCTTCCGCCGTCTGACACACGTCGTCGGGCGCGGCCGTATAGGTCACCGACGAGCCCTCGTAGGTGGCTCTCGCCTGCGGCAAGAACACCTCGCCGTACCGCTTGGCGCCCGGCTGAGCGAAGGTGATCTCGCTGGCACCCTTGACGTGGACCACGGTCGACTTCGTCACGGACGCGCCGTACTGGTCAGAGGCCGCCAGGACGACGGTGTAGTAGCCCGCGCGCGGGTAGGTGTGGGTCGCCCTGAGGTCGTACAGGTAGGGGTTGGTGCTCGACTCTCGAGTGAGGTGGATGCCAGAGGTCGCATCGTTCTCGGCGAGGTAGCCGACCTCTTGCGCGCTACCCGTGCCGTCGCCCCAGTCAACGCGCACGCTCTCGCGCTCCCAACGGCCCGGAAGCTCCAAACCGCCGAAGACCACGCTCTCCGCGCCGACCGACGTGGGGTAGTTGTTGCAGCCCACGGGCACCGCGGTCACCGAGCAGTCCCTGGCCAGCGAGACGATCGCAGGTACGGAAGCGACATTCACCCTGAGGTCGTGCGTGATGGCGTGACCCTCCAAGTCAGTCCCCTCGACCTGGGCCCAGTGAGATCCTGCCGACTCCCACACGTAGGTGACTTTCGCGCCGGTCTGCCAGTCGCCGTACTCGGGCACGAACCTGTTGGATCCGGTGTCGTAGACCTGGCAGCCCAAGGGAGTGCCAATGGCCGTCTCGCAGCCGATCTTCTGGAAGCGCCACCGGTAGGTGATCCCACCAACCGGGTTCGCGGGCTTGAAGCCGTTCGCGTCGAAGGTGATCGCGCTGTGGCTCTCGAGCCGAGCGGCGCTGAAGGTCGGTTGGCCGACCGGAGGGGTGTAGAGCTGGACCTTCGCCTTCCGGCGCTGGCCGTCGGGACCGAGGAATCTCAGCTCGTCGCTGCCGAAGCACTGCTGGCAGTTGTCGAGGTCGACCTGGTTGTCCTCACCTGGCCGCAGCGCGATGCCGTAGAACTGGTAGCCGGACGGGGTGCGTCTCAACCAGGAGTGGGCCAGTCGCCCCTCCCAGTCGGTGTAGGTGAGCCGCAGCATCTGCCAGCGAGAGCCGTCGGGCCGCTCCACCACGAACCAGTTGTCTCCCTTGAGACTCACGGTGTGGCTCATCACGACGCTGCCGTCGTCGATGACCGCGGCGGAAATGGTCGGTGAGAATTCGCTCACGCCGGTGTCGACATTGGTCACCTGGAAGAAGGGGTCCGTCTCGTTTGCCGAGGGCACTGCGATCGGGTTGAGACACGGGTAGACGTTGAGGTCCTCCAGCTCCCAGGCGAACGGGACCACGGGAAGCCCGTCGAACCAGGTTCGCCACAGGTTGGTGACCTGGAGGTTGTCGCACTCGCGGTCCTGGCGTGGGGAGGGAGTGACGGCGTCGACGAACAGTGTCAGTAGGACCATCTGACCGCTGCGGTCGCTGCTGTTCCACAGGTCGTCGGCGTTGACGGGCTCGCGGGACTGCGCGATGGCCGAAGCCAGCTTCCCGGCCATCTGGTCGATGTTCGCGACGGAGATGCCCACGAGGACGGCGGCAGTGATGGCAACAGCGGCGATCGCAAGGGCGCTACCGACAGCGGCGCCACCCAAGGTTCCCGCGAGCTGGACTCCCTGGCCCACGAGTGTCATCTCGACGACCGATCCCGCTGCAAACGGCATGACGGCGTTGACCAGGGGCGCGATCGTAGTGACGGCCAGACCGCCGGCGATCGCCCCTCCCGCGGTGACGACGGCTGCCGAGCCGAGCCACGCCCCCGCGATGGCCGCAGACATGGGCATCACAGCGCCGTTGTCGAAGTAGGAGTCGATGTGGGTGTTCCCCCACTTCACGAACTGCTGGTAGTCGGGAGTCGGCGGGGTGCACCCGAAGTAGTTCTGGCAGGGAGTGAAGCAGCTCTGCCTCGTGGACTCGTTGTACTCGTCCTGATAAGGAGCGGGTGGGCGGTACTTGCAGTAGCCGCCGGTCGCCTGGTCGGGGTCCGAGACGTTGTATGGCTCCGAAGGCCCGGAGAGGAAGGTCCTGATCTCGGCCTCGCTGGCGTTGGTGTACATCAGCTGGTCGAACGCGGCCAGGTTCTTGCCGGCAAAGCGGGCGTACTCGCGGGCGGCGAACGGTGGTGCCACCATCCGCATCTGCCGGTACCTGCGCCCCAGCCAGTCGACGACGGCCTGTTGCCGTGCCGTCCGCTGGGCTGACGGGGTCTCGAACGCGTCGGCGATCCGCAGCCACAGCTTCGCGAGCGCTTCTTCCCGGGCATAGCTCAGCACCGCGGCGCGCTGACTCGAGGGCAGGTCATGCTCGGTCAGCACATCCGCGACGGCTTGGTCCTCCATGGTCCTCAAGGCGTCCGCGGCTTCAGGAAGCAGACCCTCCATGGTCTTCGGCGGAATGAGATCAGGTGGGCCGAAGACAGGCGGGCACTCGACATTGCTGCCTTCGAGCCAACATGTGTCGGGAAGCGGGTTGGACCCGCCGTAACTCGTGGCGGCATAGGCCGTGACGGCCGCGGGGCCGGGCAGCAGCCCCACCACGACCGCCGTCACCAACGAGACGACAAGACCGATGACCGCCTTGGACAACCTGAAATAGACACGCCGAGACGCCACAGCGACTCCCACCTTTGATAGACACGATGGGCCGTCCCGAGTGGCCCGGCGCGAATCCCCAGACGCGCCACGAGAAGTGTGTGGTCAGGAACGGTCGGCGAACTGTTCTCGAGCCGACATTGGGCTCAAATTGGTGTCAGCAGCGTCAAGTCCCCGACAGACGCTGGGGAACGGTGTCAGGCGGCCGTCAGTAACCCAGGTCAGTGACCCAGGGCCTCGTTGATCCGCGAGGAGGAGTCGGCCTTGGTCTGGCCGCCGACGCCCCAGGCCATCTCGATGCCGAGCCGCTCGCAGACCGCGACCTCGGCGCCGGGGACGGCGTCGCCGTCGGGGGAGCGGTCGCCGCCGTTGCAGAAGACGAGGTCGACACCGGGGTAGGCCGCGTGGATGACCTCCAGCGACGCAGCCACCGAGCCGTCCTCGTCGACCGCCACGAGGGCGGAGTCGGCGACGCGCAGCGCGTCGACGATGCGCAGGCGGTCGGTCTGGGTCGTGATGACCTTGCCCTTCTTGAGCACCTGCTGGGCGTCGTTGTTGACGATCACCACCAGGGCGTCACCGAGGGCGCGGGCCGCCTCCATCATGTCGAGGTGCCCGACGTGCAGCGGGTTGAAGTAGCCACTGACGATGGCTGCCCGGTGTACGGACGGACCCAGCTCGCGGAGCGTCACCGGCGCGACGTTACATGCCGTTGGGCTCGGGGGAGTCCATGTAGGGATAGTCGATCATGAAGGTGTTGAGAGCATCGCCGGAGATCTCCGAGCAGTACTGCCACACGCCGACCTGCTTGTCGCCCGAGGGGTCCTGGTCGGCGCCGCCGATCGACCAGTGGGTGAAGGCGATGTGCTCGCCCTTGGGGAACGCCTTGCCGTCACTCTCGAGCCAGGGCACCGCCTTGAACTTGAAGCGGTAGTTGGAGGTGCCGGCGAACTTGTCGGCCAGACCGCGCAGCTCGCTCATCTGGCTGCTGTCGGCGGCGACCGTCTCGTCGTACCAGACGACCGTGTAGCCGTGCTCGAGGTTGTGCACCAGGACGCCGAGATCGGGTCGGTCGCCCTTGGTGTAGAGCTTGCGGGTCATCGGGTCGGGAGTGCCGTAGTGCTCGCCGAAGGCCGGCGGCGCGTCGTCGTAGAAGATCGCCTGGCCGTCGGGCACGTGCTGCTGGTTGCCGGAGGCCTTCTTGGTGGTCGGCTTCTCGCAGACCGAGGCCGGCGCACCGATCTTGTCGATGGCGACGTCGCGGAACTGACGCAGGTCCCACCAGTTCTTGAGGGGCCGGTAGGCCGCTGCCAAGACGATCAGCAGGGCGACGGTCGCGCAGACGCCGACGATCATCAGGCCGCGCCGCCGCTCCTCGCTCTTCTGCCGGGTGCGGATCGACTCGATGACCGCCTGGCGGTCGGTCTTGGCTTGCTTGGCCACGGATGGTCCTCGTGCTGTTCAGGGGCGCGGTCGGAAGACTGCTCGGGGAATCGTCGGCAGAGTCTACGTAAGAGGACGTGACGGACGGAGATCGACGACGCCATCGGGGGCACCCGGCACCGGCTCCCAGCCGTGGGCGTACGCCGCGACGCCAGCCGCCCAGGCCGCTCGCGCATCGGCGGTGGTGACGCGGACGGTGTCCTCGCGCGGGGCTGACTCGACCCCGGGCAGCTCGCGCAGCACGGCGGCCAGCTCCTCGGCCGGTGCGGGGCGGCCGTAGAGGTCGACGTCGTCGGGGTCGCCGACCAGGGCCCGGACCACGGCCTCGCGGCTGCCGAGACCGAACATGTCGGCTCCCTCGGCTCGCACCAGCGCGGCTGCGCCCGTCCCGTCGTCACCGGCCGGCAGCACCAGGTCGGCCCGGCCGCGCACGACCGCGAACGGCCGGCGGCCCAGCTTGCCCTGGGCCAGCTCGACAGCACCGGCGATCTCGTCGGCGACGGCGGGGGCGGTGACCACGAGCAGGTTGCCGTGCGGGTCGGCGCGGCCGGAGAAGTCCTCGATGACCCGGATGCCGGCTGCCCCGATCGCGATGTCGCTCTGGCCCTCGCGCCAGGCGCGCCCGGCCGTGTCGGTGACGAGGACGCCGACGACCCGTCCGGTCAGCTCGTGCAGCCGGCGACGGACGGCACTCGCGGAGGCGTCGGGGTCGGTCGGCAGCAGCACCACGTGGCCCGACGCGACGTTGGAGGCGTCGACCCCGGCGGCCGCCATCGTCAGTCCGTGGCGCGTGCGCACGATCGTCGTGGCCCCGCGTCTGGCCACCACGCGCACCGTCTCGTCGTCGACCGCGGCGTCCTTGTCGCCGGCGCGCACTCGGCCCTCGGCCTTGGCCACCACCTTGCTGGTCACCGCGACGATGTCGCCGTCGAGGAGGCCGTCGTCACCGAGTAGGCCGACGAGGACCGCCGCGAGGTCGTCGCTATCGGAGATCTCGGGGGCACCGTCGGGCGCCCAGATCGTGATGCCGCTGGTCATGCTGCCGGTCATGCTGCCGGTCATGCTGCCGGTCATGCTGCTGGTCTTGCTGGCCCGACCAGCTCGACCGCCGCTGCCGCCATCGCGGCCGTTGCGTCGAGGTCGGTCATCAGCAGCGGTACGGCGCGACAGGCCAGCCCGGCCTCGGCCACCCGGCGTACGTCGTGGGCGTCGACCTCGTCGACCAGCCAGCCGTCGAGGACGCCGCCGTCGGAGCGGGCGCCGTAGTGCAGCCCGACCGCCGCCGCGCTGACCTCGACGCCGGAGGCCTTGAGGAGCTGCTCGGCCATCCCCCGCAGGTGACGGCCGCCGACGATGGGGGAGAGGCCGACGACAGGAGCCCGGGTCGCGACCAGGGCCTCGCGCACGCGGGGTACGCCGAGGATCGGGCCGACCGACACGATCGGGTTGCTGGGCGGCACGATGACGAGATCGGTGTCGGTGATCGCGTCGATCACGCCGGGGGCGGGGGAGGAGTCGTCGAGCCCGACGAACAGGAGGGCCTCGACCTCTGCCTCGGCGCGGAGCTTGACCCAGTACTCCTGGAAGTGCACCACGCGCCGACCGCTGGGCGAGTCGGCGTCGGTGATCGCCAGGTGCGTCTCCACGCGGTCGTCGGTCATCGGCAGCAGCCGCAGCCGGTCAGCGTACGTCGGGGCGAGCCAGCGTCGGCACAGCGCCTCGGTGACCTGGGACAGGGGGTAGCCGGCGTCGAGCATCTGCGTCCGGACCAGGTGGGTGGCCAGGTCGCGGTCGCCGAGCCCGAACCAGGTCGGCTCCACGCCGTAGTTGGCGAGCTCCTCCTTGGCGTGCCAGGTCTCCTCGCGCCGGCCCCACCCGCGCTCGTGGTCGATGCCGTTGCCGAGGGTGTACATCACGGTGTCGAGGTCGGGGCAGACCTTGACGCCGTGTACCCACCAGTCGTCGCCGTTGTTGGCGATGACCGTCACCCGGGCGTCCTCGGCGACCCCCGGAACCTGGCCCGTCGTGATGCCGTGCCAGAGTCCTTGGAGGAAGCGGGCGCCGCCCACGCCGCCGGACAGCACGGTGATGTGGTTGATGCCAGACCCGTCGCCAGCCATGGCGCACAGCCTGCCGCAGCCCCTCCAGGCGGTCTGGACCACCCCCATCCTGGGGGGAACTGGTTTTCGCGTATACCAGACGCGGGCTTGACTTCCGGTGTACGACAGGCATGTAATTCCCACAGTGTTCTTCACGATGACCGGCCGGCTCCACCACGGGGGTCCGGGATCGGAAGACCGGGTCGAAAGGGCGGAATCCGTGAGAGAGCTGTTTCTCCTCGAGCCGGACGCCGAGGACGGTGGCTGGCAAGAACGCGCCCTGTGCGCCCAGACGGATCCGGAGGCGTTCTTCCCCGAGAAGGGCGGCTCCACGCGCGAGGCCAAGAAGGTCTGCCTCACCTGTGATGTCCGCAACGAGTGCCTGGAGTCCGCGCTGATGCACGACGAGCGCTTCGGCATCTGGGGCGGTCTCTCGGAGCGCGAGCGCAGGAAGCTGAAGAAGAAGGCTGTGTGACTTGGCGGGCTCCGCCCGCCACCGGTGGGCGCGGTCGACCGAGGATTCGGGGGGTTTCGGTTACGTCGTTAACGTGAACTCCCGTGAATTCAGGGCCGGGTGAGCGCGTCGTCGCGCTCGTCGTCAGTCATGACGGCGCCCGGTGGCTGCCCTCGGTGATCGGGGGGCTCCAGAGACAACGGGTGCGGCCGGGTCGGGTGGTCGCGATCGACACCGGCAGCAAGGACGCCTCGGCCGACCAGCTGGAGGCGGCGTTCGGCGCCGAGGCCGTGGTGCGTGCTCCCTCGTCGACCAGCTTTCCCCTCGCCGTACGACTCGGACTCGAGCACGCCGACAGCGAACCTGGCCGGGGCGACTGGGTCTGGATCCTCCACGACGACGCGAACCCAGCGCCCGACGCCCTGGCCGAGCTGCTGGCTGCCGCCGAGGCGGACCCAGAAGCTGACGTGCTGGGGCCCAAGCTGCGCGAGTGGCCCTCGCTGCGACGCCTGCTCGAGATCGGCGTCACCATCTCCGCGACCGGGCGTCGCGAGACCGGCCTGGAGCGTGGCGAGTACGACCAGGGCCAGCACGACGACGTACGTCGCGTACTCGCGGTCAACACGGCGGGCATGCTCGTGCGCCGGTCGGTCCTCGAGGAGCTCGGCGGCTTCGACGAGCAGCTCGCGGTGTTCGGAAACGACATCGACTTCGGTTGGCGGGCGGCTGCGGCCGGGCACAAGACGGTCGTGGTGCCGTCGGCGGTGGTCTTCCACGTCGAGGCCGCCCATCGAGGCGCCCGACGCACAGGGCTGACCGGCCGCCACACCCACTACCAAGAGCGCCGTGCTGCTCTCTACACCCTGCTGGCCAACGCCCCGAGCCGCTCGCTGCCCTGGCAGGTGCTGCGTCTCGGCCTGGGCACGCTGCTGCGCGTCGTCGGCTTCCTGCTCGTGCGGGCGGTGGGCCAGGCCCTCGACGAGCTCGCTGCTCTGGTATCGCTCTACGGCAGTCCCGGTCAGGTGCTGGCCGCCCGACGCGACCGCAAGCGGCGACGCGAGGCCGCTGCGACCCCACCGGCCGATGTTCGCAGCCTGCTGGCGCCGTGGTGGCTGCCCTACCGGCACGGACTCGACACCGTCAGCGACCTCGTCACGGCGCTCACCCTCCAGGCCCAGGACGTCGCCGAGCGACGGCGAGCCGCAGCAGCAGCTGCCGAGCTCGAGCACGCCGTCACCCCGCGGCGCCCGACCCGGGCCCACAGTGCTGCCGACGACGACGAGGGACCGGCGGCCGACTCGGGCCTGGTGGCCAGGTTCTTGACCAACCCCGTGGCGCTCGGGCTGGCGCTGTTCGTGGTGCTCGTGCTGTTCGGTGCGCGCGAGGCCATCGGTCCGGTCAGCGGTGGCGGACTCTCCGCCGCACCGTCCGACGCGCGCGATCTGTGGCGCCTGCACCTGGAGTCGTGGCACGCCCTGGGGCAAGGGACGGCCGTGCCCGCCCCGCCGTACGTCGTGGTGCTCGCCGCCGTGGCCACGCTCCTCGGCGGGAGCGTGTCGGCGGCGGTCTCGGCGATCCTGCTGTTCGCCGTACCCGTCGCCCTCTGGGGTGCCTGGCGGTTCCTGCGGGTGGTCGGCCACCTCAGCGACGCTGCCGGCGCGCCCCGCTGGCTGCTAGCCGTCGCGGCCTGCACCTACGCGCTGGTGCCGGTGGTCAGCGGCGCGTGGGGTGACGGCCGACTCGGCATCGTCGTGGTCACGGCCGTGCTGCCCTGGCTGGGTCACGCGGCCCTCGGGTTCGCCGATCCTGAGCCCGACCGGCGGTGGCGTGCCGCCTGGCGGTCGGGACTGCTCCTCGCCCTGGTCGCGGCCTTCACGCCGGTGGCCTGGTTCTTCGCAGCGGCGCTCGGCGCGGCGCTGGTCGGCGTCGGCTTCGGCATCGCCCCGGCCCTGATGCGTGACCGTTCGGTGTGGGGGCCGCCGGCGGCGATGGTCGCCAGCGTCCCGGTGCTGCTGTCGCCGTGGTGGCTGCCGGCCGTCGTCCACGGCGCGGCTCGCAGCCTGTTCCTCGACTCCGGCCGGCTGCCGGAGCCCAACTTCGGCTTCGAGGAGCTGCTCGGCGGTCGCCTGCCCGGCGACCTGGCAGCACCCTGGTGGCTCGGCTTCGCGCTGCTGGTGATGGCGGTCTCCGGGCTGATCCCCTCGCGTACCCGCATCCCTGTCCTCGTGGTGTGGATCGTCGCCCTGGTGGCAGCGGTGACATCGGCCGCTCTGGGCGCGGTCCACCTCGACCTCCCGATGGGGGAGTCGCGTCCGGGACTCGGCTTCTTCCTGGTGGTGCTGCGAGGGGCGTTCGTGGTCGCGGCGTTCATCGCCATTCACGGGCTGGCCACTCGCGCGCGCCGCACCGGTACGTCGTTGCGTCGCCTCGCCCCTGCCGTACTGACCGGCCTGGCGGCGATCGTGCCGCTGCTCGGGCTGGCGTGGTTCGTGCTCGAGGGACCCGGCGAGCTGACCGACGACCGCGACACCGGCATCCCGGCCTACATGGTCCAAGACGCCTTGCGCGGACCCGCACACGGCATCTTGGTGATCCGCGGGAGTGTCGAGGACGGTCTCACCTACGCCGTACGACGCGGCGACGGCGTCACGCTCGGCGAGGACGAGATCCTGGCCGCGACTCCCGCCGACGGGCGTTTCGGCGCCGTGGTGGAGGAGCTGACCTCGCAGCCCCGCGCCTCGGTCGTGGCCCAGCTGGCCGACGCCGGCATCCAGTACGTCGTGCTGCCGGCGCCCGCCGACGGTGACGTCGCCGCCGGGCTCGACGCCACCGCCGGGCTCGACCAGGCCAGCGCCGAGGACCGGTCCACGCGCGCCTGGCAGGTCAGCCGCGACGTCGATGAGGCCGCGCTGGACGGCCCGACCTCCTGGTGGCGTATCGCGCTGCTGGTGCTCCAGGGCATCGGCCTGCTGGTCGCGCTGGTGCTGTGTGCCCCGACCTCGGCACACAGCCGCCGGCGGGCCGAGGCCGAGGCGAGCGACGAGACCCTCCCCGCCCGAGGTACGTCATGACCCAGAACCGCGGACGCCGGATGGCGCTGCCTCCTCCCGAACGCGTCGCCCGCGGCCTGCGCGCCCGCCTCAACGTGACCGCCGTACTCGCCCTCGTCCTGCCGTTGCTGACCGTGGGCGCCCTCTCGCTCGTTCGTCAGGCAGACGTCGCCGACCCGCGTCAGGCGCCGAGCGAGACGGCGCTGGACCTGGCGGTCCTCGCCTGCCCGAGCGGCATCACCGAGGACGGCGTGCTCAGGGTCTCGAGTGCCACCAGCGAGGCGGGCTCCGTCGACGTCGGCCCCGTGGGTGGCGCGGGATCGACGACCTCTCTCAACGTGCCCGCGGACACGACCGCTGAGGCTCGGCCCGGCCGAGACCCCGTGACGGTGCGCGCTTCGGGTGCGATGGCACCGGCTCTGTCGGCGGCCCGCGCCGACGCCGGTCCGGCTGCCACGTCCTGCGTTGCGCCCCAGCCCGAGCAGTGGTTCACCGGGCTGGGCGCCGCCGCGAAGCACTCCTCGGTGCTCGAGCTGGTCAACCCCGACCCCGGCCCCGCCGTCGCCGACATCTCCTTGATCGCCTCCCGGGGACCCGTCGAGGCCCCCTCGCTGCGTGGCATCACGGTCCCTGGCGGCAGCAGCCTGCGCGTCGAGCTCGCCCGCGAGATCCCCTTGCGAGGTGAGATCTCGGCCGAGGTGGTGGTCTCGCGCGGCCGTGTCGGCGTCTTCGTCGTCGACACCTACGACGAGCTGGGCCGCGGCAATGCGGGCGTGGACTGGCTGGCCGCCCAACAGCCCAGCGAGGTTCTGACGATCCTCGGCCTGCCCTCCGGCGCAGGTTCGCGGGCGCTGGTGGTGGCCAACGATGGCGACGACGAGGCGCGGGTCGTCGTGCGCGTCGTCACCTCCGACTCGGCGTTCCGCCCGGAGGGACTCGACGACATCCGGGTGCCTCCACACTCGGTCGTCCGCGTGCCGCTGACCGGCATCCTCGGGCAGGCGGTCAAGGACGGCGCGGTCGGCGTCCAGCTCGAGGCCACCAGGCCGGTGACCGCGACGTTGCGGTCGTTCGTGGCAGGCGACATCTCCGACGCCGTACCACTCACGCCGTTCAGCGAGGCGACCCAAGCGATCCTGCCCGACGGGCAGTCGACGGTGCTCCTCAGCTCGGCCTTCGTAGCTGCGGCGGAGGTCGTCTCCTACAACGGTGACGGAGACCAGAAGACCAGCGCGGTCGACCTCTCGCCCGGACGTACGGTCTCGGTGAAGCTCCCGAAGGACGCCGTCTTGGTCACCGTGACGCCTTCCTCGGCGCCGGTTCGTGGCGCCGTGGTGACGACCGATGGGGGCACGTCCGTCCTCGGGCTGCGTGAGCTGGTGCGCACCCGGCTGGTGCCGGGTCTGCGGTCTGCCCTGCCGTGACCAACGACAGCCCCGACTTCTGCGTTGCGTCTGCACGCTGACAGACCGGGCACCAGTTTCTGACCGAACCTTTCTCGCATGCTTGCTGCGAACCCCGCCATTGCTCGCCCGGCCCAGGGCTCCGTGTGGCCCAACGTCGTCCGGGCCTGCCTCGGCAACCTGGTCGAGTGGTTCGACTGGTTCATCTACGCCTGGTTCGCGATCTACTTCGCCGCGACCTTCTTCCCGGCGCACGACGCGACCGCGCAGCTGCTCTCGACGGCAGTAGTGTTCGCGATCGGCTTCCTGATGCGGCCGCTGGGTGGCTGGGTGCTCGGCCTGTACGCCGACCGTCGCGGTCGCCGCGCCGCGCTCACCCTCTCGGTGTCGCTGATGTCGGCCGGTTCCTTGGCCATCGCCTTCAACCCCGGCTACGAGGCCATCGGCATCGCGGCTCCGGTGCTGCTGGTGGTCGCCCGCATCGCCCAGGGCCTCTCCCTCGGTGGCGAGTTCGGCACCAGCGCCTCCTACCTCACCGAGGTCGCGGACCCGCGCCGCCGCAGCTTCTTCGCCAGCTTCCAGTTCGTCTCGATCGTGCTCGGCCAGCTCCTCGCACTCCTGACGATGATCGTGCTTCAGCGGTTGCTCTCGGAGTCGGCCATGGGCGAGTGGGGCTGGCGGGTGCCCTTCGTGCTCGGCGCCGTGATCGGCCTGACCGTGTTCTACCTCCGGCGCCGGATGCAGGAGTCGGACGCGTTCTTGGAGCACCAGCGCGAGATGGCCCAGGAGATGTTGGAGGTCAAGGCTGGTCGCCGCGCCCGCACCCGCGTGGGCATGACCGCGATCATCCGCGAGTACCCCCGTGGCTTCGCCATCGCCTTCGGCGTGGCCATCGGCGGTGGCGTGGTGTTCTACACCTACACCGGCTTCCTGGAGCGCTACCTCGTCTCGGCTCGCGGCTTCGACAAGGACGACGTCTCGCTGATGTCCTTCGGTGCCCTCGCCGTGTTCCTCGTCCTGCAGCCGGCTGCCGGGTGGCTGGCCGACCGCATCGGCGCCCGACGGGTGATGGGGATCTTCGCCCTCGGCACCATGACCACCACCCCGCTGGTCTTCGTGGTGATGGCCCACACCTCGAGCCTGCTGGTCGCCTTCTTGGGTCTCGTGGTCGGGCTGAGCTTCCTGGCCTGCTACGGCGGCGCGGCCGCGACGCTGTACGCCGACCAGTTCCCGACCAAGGTGCGGGCCCTGGGCATGGGGATGTCGCACTCGCTGGCCAACGCGATCTTCGGCGGCACCACCGAGATGCTGGCGCTGTCCCTCAAGGAGTCCGGCCACGAAGGCCTGTTCCCGTGGTACATCGTCGCGACCGCCGGTGCCACGCTGCTGGCGCTGGCGTTCGTGGCCCCGGCCGTCGCGCCCGCTCCTGCCTCAGTCTCCCGGGTCGTAGCGCGGGTCGACGTCAACCGGGTCGATGCCCAGCAGCTCGGCCACCTGCTCGACCAGGACGGTCAGCACCAGCGCCTCGAGGTCGGCACGCGTCTCACTGCGGTGCTCGATCGGCCGACGGAACAGCACGAGCTTGGTCGCCTTGCCACCGCTGCCGCGGATCAGTGACGAGAGGGGCACGATCCCCGAGGTCCAGTCATCCGGGATGTGCGGGGTGTCCTCGACGGCGTACTCGACGAGTCCCAGCCTGTCGGCCCACCGCTTCTCGAGGTCGGAGACGAGGTCGAGGACCAGCTCGTCGAAGCGCTCGCGGGCGGTGGGGAGCATCGGCTCGCCGGGGCGATCGGGCACCACTGCCGGCCCGCGCATCCCGCGGCCGCGCCGGTCACGCACCGACTGATGACCTGCATGCCTCACGGCAGCGAGCCTAAGCCTCGCCCGGCACGACGGCAGGTACGGTCGCGTCGTGAGCCTGAACCGTCGCTGCTCCCGCACCGCCTGCGGCCGCCCGGCAGTCAGCACCCTCACCTACGTCTACGCCGACCAGACCGCCGTCCTCGGTCCGTTGGCCACCTTCGCCGAGCCGCACGCCTACGACCTGTGCGAGGTCCACTCCGAACGTCTCAGCGCCCCACGGGGCTGGGACGTGCTGCGCCTGGCTCCCGACCCCAACGCCATCGGCCCGACGACCGACGACCTGCTCGCGCTCGCCGACGCCGTTCGCGAGGCCGCGCGCCCCGTGCCCGTCACCGTCTCGGCCCCGTCCGCCGAGACCGGCCGCGAGGTCGCCCGCAAGGGCCACCTGCGGATGCTGACGTCTGAGTGATCGCCTCGCTTGGTTGAGGAAGGCGCGCTGGCGCCTGTCTCGAAACCTGGGTGCTTCGCTGGTTGAGGAAGGCGCGCTGGCGCCTGTCTCGAAACCTGGGTGCTTCGCTGGTTGAGGAAGGCGCGCTGGCGCCTGTCTCGAAACCACGCGACCGGCAAGGCGGCGGGTGCTTCGCTGGTTGAGGAAGGCGCGCTGGCGCCTGTCTCGAAACCTGGTGAACGGTCAGCCGTTGGCCGACGGGGTTTCGAGACGGTTGCTAGCGCAACCTCCTCAACCAGCCGGTGGGTGGGCTGTTCGCTCAACCTCCTCAACCAGCGGGTGGTGCGATGACTAGAGTCCTTGCAGTGAGCAGCCTCGACGCGGACACCGTCCGCGCCATCTTCAAGGCCTACGACGTCCGCGGACTGGTGCCGGATCAGGTCGACGAGGAGCTGGCCCGGCGCACGGGTGCGGCATTCGTGCGGGTCGTGGCCGGCGAGGGCACCGTCGTCATCGGCCACGACATGCGGCCCAGCTCCCCGGCGCTGGCGGAGGCCTTCGGCCTCGGGGTGACTCAGGCGGGCGCCGACGTGCTGCACATCGGGCTGGCCTCGACCGATCAGCTGTACTTCGCCTCCGGCCACCTCGGTCACGCGGGCGCGATGTTCACCGCGAGCCACAACCCCGCGCAGTACAACGGGATCAAGCTCTGCCGCAGCGGCGCGCAGCCGGTCGGCATGGACACCGGCCTCGCCGAGATCCGCGACCTCGTCATCTCGGGTCCGCTCCCCGACGGGTGCGCGCAGGCCAGCGTCCGCCGCCGTGACGTGCTCGACGACTACGTCGCGCACCTGCTGGGTCTGGCACCCGTGATCGGTCGCCGCCTCAAGATCGTCGTCGACGCCGGCAACGGCATGGCAGGACTCACCGCTCCCGCCGTCTTCGCGGCCCTGGGCAGTGAGCAGGTCGAGCTGGTGCCGATGTACTTCGAGCTCGACGGCACCTTCCCCCACCACGAGGCCAACCCCATCGAGCCGGAGAACCTGCGCGACCTGCAGGCGCGCGTCGTGGCCGAGGGTGCCGACATCGGGCTGGCCTTCGATGGTGACGCCGACCGCTGCTTCGTCGTCGACGAGCGCGGGGGAGCGGTCTCTCCCTCGACGCTGACCGCGCTGATCGCCGCGCGCGAGTTGCGCCGGGACCCGGGCGCCAACGTGATCCACAACCTGATCACCAGCCGCGCGGTGCCCGAGATCGTGACCGAGCTCGGCGGCACCCCGGTGCGCACGCGGGTGGGCCACTCCTTCATCAAGGCCACCATGGCCGAGACCGACGCGGTGTTCGGTGGCGAGCACAGCGGCCACTTCTACTTCCGCGACTTCTGGCGCGCCGACTCCGGCATGCTCGCCGCCCTGCACACGCTGGCGGCGCTGGCCGAGACCGACCAGCCCCTCTCCGAGCTCGCCGGCCACTACGAGCGCTACGTCCTCAGCGGCGAGATCAACTCGACGGTCGCCGACCAGCAGGCCGTGGTGGCCGAGATCGAGGAGCGGTACGCCGGCGACGGCGCCCCGGAACCAGCACAGGTCGACCACCTCGACGGCCTGACAGTGGCCACCGACGACTGGTGGTTCAACGTGCGCCCCTCCAACACCGAGCCGTTGCTGCGCCTCAACGTCGAGGGCAAGGACGCCGCCACGATGGAGCGCGTGCGCGACGAGGTACTCGCCCGGATCAGGAGACAAGCATGAACATCGACCCCGCACTGCGCGAGCTGATCGTGTGCCCCAGCTGCCGGTCCGCACTCGAGGAGTCCGGCGAGGAGCTGGTGTGCACCGGCTGCGGCCTGGCCTATCCCGTGCGTGACGACATCCCCGTGCTGCTCGTCGACGAAGCTCGTCGGCCGGGCTGACCTGTCGCCATGGTCGCCTGGTTCGAGGAGTCGCGGCTCGATGACGAGACGGCGCTGTCCCACGCCGACGCAGCCTTGCGCAACTTGGCGGAGTCAGGTGCGCGCGTACGCCGCGATGCGGGGGAGGCCCAGTTCGCGTTGAGCCAAGCGGTCGCGATCGCCCAGGCGCAGGGACGCCCGAGGGCAGTCGTTGCCGCCGGTCCCGACTCCCGGCTGCTGCGGGCGGCGCTCGAACCCTGGTGTCCTGTGCCGTTCGTCGCCTGGCCCAACCCCGGTCTGCCCGGGTGGGCTGGCAGCCTCGACCTGGTCGTGGTCCTCGCTCCCGACGGCGGAGACGTGGGCACGGCGTCCGCGGTGGCCGAGGCGGTCCGTCGCGGCAGCCAGGTGGTGGTGGCCTGCCCGGAGCGTTCGCTGGTGGCCGACCACGCGGCGGGTCGCTGGAGCACCATCTTGCCGACCGCCTCGCGTGACCAGCTCGCCACTGCGGTGCTCGTCCTGGAGTACCTCGACCGGGTCGACCTCGGCCCTTCGGCCGACCACGAGCAGGTGGCCGACGCGCTCGACGGCGTGGCGATGGCCTGCTCGCCGCACCGCGACATCGCGGTCAACCCGGCCAAGATGCTCGCGATCGCCCTCGCTGACGCCATCCCGGTCGTCTGGGGCGGCTCGATGCTGGCCGCCCGCGCCGCTCGTCGCGTCGCCGAGTCCATCCGGCGCGCCAACGGCCGCACGGCGATCGCCGGCGACGCCGAGCACCTGCTGCCGGTCATCGAGGCAGCCACTCCGCGCAACGTCTTCGACGACCCCTTCGACGACGAGCCCAGTGACCTGCGACCGGTCCTGGTCGTCCTCGATGACGGCGCCGAGGACCCTGCGGTGCGTGAGCAGCGCGGTCGGCTGCTGGCGGCAGCCGCGGAGCACGGCGTCCGCACCGAGACCGTCTCCACCGACGCCACCTCCGAGGTGGCTCGCTATGCCTCGCTGCTGCTCAGTGGCCGCTACGCCTCGGAGTACCTCGCGATCGGGCTGGTCAGCCAATAGCCGCAAGGAGGAGGTGGTCGAGCTCGTCGAGACCACGCCCGGCCGGTGGTCTCGACGAGCTCGACCACCGCGGGGTCTGCGACTGGTTCACTAGGCTGCCTTCTGTGATCCCGGAGCCCGGAGCCAGCCGATGAGCGGCGGACTGTTCGCGCTGCTCGACGACGTCGCGGCCCTCGCCCGGCTCGCCGCCGCCTCGGTCGACGACGTCGGCGCCGCGGCCGGACGTGCCAGCGCCAAGGCGGCTGGTGTCGTGGTCGACGACACGGCGGTCACCCCGCAGTACGTCGCCGGGGTCGCCGCCCGGCGCGAGCTGCCCATCATCAAGAAGATCGCGGTCGGGTCGCTACGCAACAAGATCCTCTTCATCCTGCCCGCGGCCCTGATCCTGAGCCAGTTCCTGCCCTGGGCCCTCACACCGTTGCTGATGCTCGGCGGCACCTACCTCTGCTACGAGGGCGCCGAGAAGGTCTGGGAGCGCCTGTTCCACGCACCAGCAGGGCACCACGACCAGGACGCAGAGACGGTCCAGGAGCAGTTCGGACCCGAGCACGAGGGCCCGATGGTGGCCGGTGCCATCCGCACCGACTTCATCCTCTCGGCCGAGATCATGGTGATCGCGCTCAACGAGGTGGCCGACGAGCCGTTCGTGTCGCGGGCGGTGATCCTGCTGGTCGTCGCGATCGCCATCACCATCCTCGTCTACGGCGTCGTCGCGCTGATCGTGAAGATGGACGACGTCGGCCTCCACCTCACTCAGCGGGCCTCCGCGGCCGCCCGGCGGGTCGGCCACGCGCTGGTCAACGCGATGCCGCGACTGCTCGCGGTCATCTCGGTGGTCGGCACCGCCGCGATGCTCTGGGTCGGCGGCCACATCCTCCTGGTCGGCGTCGACGACCTCGGGTGGCACTGGCCCTACGACGTCGTGCACCACTGGGAGGAGCGCGTCGAGCATGCCGTGGCCGGTGTGGGCAGCGCCCTGGCCTGGTGCGTCAACACCGCCGTCTCGCTGCTGATCGGCGTCGTGTGGGGCGCGATCGTGGTGGCCGTGATGCACGTACTGCCGTGGCCCAAGAAGGTGGCCGCCGCTCACTGACCGCGGCGATGAGGAGGTCGCTCGAGGATTCCTTCTTCGTGCGATCGCGGGCCTACGCTTCGGGGTGTCCGCGTGGGAGATCCCATCAACGCGCAGATGCGCGGCGCAGACCTGGCTCCACTTGTCACAAGGAGACAACCCGATGGACTTCAAGGTCGCCGACCTCTCCCTGGCCGACTTCGGCCGCACCGAGATCCAGCTCGCCGAGCACGAGATGCCGGGCCTGATGGCGATGCGCGAGCGCTACGGCAGCACCAAGCCCCTGGCCGGTGCGCGCGTCGCCGGCTCGCTGCACATGACGATCCAGACCGCGGTCCTCATCGAGACCCTCGTCCACCTCGGCGCCGAGGTGCGCTGGGCCTCGTGCAACATCTTCTCCACCCAGGACCACGCGGCTGCCGCTGTCGCGGTCGGCCCCGACGGCACTGTCGACTCCCCGGCCGGCGTGCCGGTGTTCGCCTGGAAGGGCGAGTCGCTCGAGGAGTACTGGTGGTGCACCCAGCAGATCCTGATGTGGCCGGACGCCGCCGACGGGTCCAAGCGCTTCGCCAACATGATCCTCGACGACGGCGGAGACGCGACCCTGCTGGTCCACCTCGGCCTCGACGCCGAGAAGAACGGCGTCGCCCCCGACCCGGCCTCCGCGACCAGCCACGAGCAGCAGGTCATCTTCCAGGTCCTCACCGACTCGCTCGCCGAGAGCAGCGACCGCTGGACCAGGATCGCCGAGCAGATCCAGGGCGTCACCGAGGAGACCACCACCGGCGTCCACCGCCTCTACGACATGATGCGCGAGGGCTCGCTGCTGTTCCCCGCTATCAACGTCAACGACTCGGTCACCAAGTCGAAGTTCGACAACAAGTACGGCTGCCGCCACTCGCTCATCGACGGCCTCAACCGCGCCACCGACGTGCTGATCGGCGGCAAGGTTGCCGTCATCTGCGGCTACGGCGATGTGGGCAAGGGCTGCGCCGAGTCGCTGCGCGGCCAGGGCGCCCGCGTCATCGTCACCGAGATCGACCCGATCTGTGCCCTGCAGGCTGCGATGGACGGCTACCAGGTCGCCCGCCTCGACGACGTCCTCGACATCGCGGACATCATCATCACCGCGACCGGCAACAAGGACGTCGTCACCGTCGAGCAGATGTCGCGGATGAAGCACAACGCGATCCTGGGCAACATCGGCCACTTCGACAACGAGATCGACATGGCCGGCCTGGAGAAGTACGACGGTGTCTCCCGCCACAACGTGAAGCCCCAGGTCGACCTGTGGACCTTCCCGGCGGGCAACGCCATCATCGTGCTGTCCGAGGGCCGCCTGATGAACCTCGGCAACGCCACCGGCCACCCGAGCTTCGTGATGTCCAACTCCTTCACCAACCAGGTGCTGGCCCAGATCGAGCTGTTCACCAAGCCCGACGACTACCCGATCGGCGTCTACGTGCTGCCCAAGCACCTCGACGAGGAGGTCGCCCGCCTCCACCTCGACTCCCTCGGCGCCAAGCTCACCGAGCTCACCGACGCCCAGGCGTCGTACCTGGGTGTGCCGGTCGAAGGCCCGTACAAGGGCGACCAGTACAGGTACTGAGCGGGGTTACGTACCCGGACATGGCACAACTCGGCGGAATCCGAGGGGGGCGCTGGCACTATTGGCGCCATGACTACCGGCACTGACATCGGCTCCAAGGGGCGGGTGCTCGTCGTGGACGACGACGCCTCGCTCGCCGAGATGTTGATGATCGTGCTGCGTCAGGAGGGCTTCGAGGGGCGCATCTGTCCGCGAGGCGACCTGGCGATGGATGCGTTCCACGACTTCAGGCCCGACCTGGTGCTGCTCGACGTGATGCTGCCGGGCAAGGACGGCATCGACGTCTGCAAGGAGATCCGCTCGGAGTCGGGTGTGCCGATCGTGATGCTGACGGCCAAGGGCGACACGGTCGACGTGGTGGTCGGGCTCGAGACCGGGGCCGACGACTACGTCGTCAAGCCGTTCAAGCCCAAGGAGCTCGTCGCGCGCATCAGGGCGCGGGTGCGTCGCTTCGACACCAGCGACCACGAGGCGCTGACCATCGGCGACCTGTCGATCGACGTGGCCGGCCACTCGGTCACCCGCGACGGTCAGCAGATCAACCTGACGCCACTGGAGTTCGACCTGCTCGTCTGCCTGGCCCGCAAGCCCTGGCAGGTGTTCACCCGCGAGGTGCTCCTCGAGCAGGTCTGGGGCTACCGCCACGCCGCAGACACCCGACTGGTCAACGTGCACGTGCAACGCTTGCGCTCCAAGGTCGAACACGACCCCGAGAACCCGGAGATCGTCGTGACCGTGCGAGGCGTCGGTTACAAGGCCGGGACCGGCTGACAGCCGAACCCTGATGGCGAGCACCACCTTCCGATCCGCCGTACGTCGGGCGCTGACGTTCTGGCGCCGGTCGATCCAGGCACGGGTCGTGGCGAGCACGATGGTGCTCTCGGCCATCGTGGTCAGCGCCGTCGGGTGGTTCCTGCTCCAGCAGACCCGCGACGGCCTGCTCCAGCACCGGGCCGACGCCGTGCTCACCGAGGTCGGCACCGCGATGGCCGACGCCAACGAGCAGCTCGACAACGCCAGCACGACCGACAACGACGCCGATGACCAGTACGCCCAGCTGTCCGACCAGCTCCAGCAGCGCGGTAGCTCGCGCGGGTACAGCCTGCTGATCTTCGGCCCGGTGGGGACGACGGCCGGCTTCGGCGAGGGCGCCTTCTACACAGCCGGGCTCAGGTCCGACAGCATCCCCGCCTCCCTGCAACGGCACTTCAACGAGGTGGCCGACACCGCATGGACCTACACGACCATCCACCAGCGCGGCCGCGCCGACGGCCCGGGCCTCGTGGTCGGCTCCCAGCTCCAGCTGCCCGCCGACGGCGGCATCTACACGGCGTACTTCCTGTTCCCCCTCGACGAGGAGCAGGAAACGCTGGCCCTGGTGACCCGGGCCCTGGTGACCGCCGCCGCGCTGCTCCTCGTGCTGATCGCCGGCCTGGCCTGGCTGGTCACGCGGCAGGTCGTCACGCCCGTCCGGATGGCGCGCCGGGTGGCCGAGCGGCTGGCCGCGGGGCACCTCCAAGAGCGCGTCAAGGTCAGCGGAGAAGACGACCTCGCCCGCCTGGCGACCTCGTTCAACCAGATGGCCAGCAACCTCCAGCGCCAGATCCGCCAGCTCGAGGAGCTCAGCCGCGTCCAGCAGCAGTTCGTGTCGGATGTGTCCCACGAGCTGCGCACGCCGCTGACGACGGTCCGGATGGCCGGAGACGTGCTGCACGACGCACGACGGTCCTTCGACCCCGCGACGTCCCGGGCGGCAGAGCTGCTGCAGAAGGAGCTGGACAGGTTCGAGACGTTGCTGGTCGACCTCCTCGAGATCAGCAGGTTCGACGCAGGGGCCGCGGTGCTCGAGCTCGACGAGGTCAACCTGGTCGACGTGGCCCACCGCGTCGTCGACCAGACCCGGGCGCTGGCCGACCAGCGAGCCACCCGCGTGGTCGTCGACGCGCCGGGCCATCCCTGCCTCGCCGAGGCAGACGTACGCCGGGTCGAGCGCATCGTGCGCAACCTGGTGACCAACGCCATCGACCATGCCGAGACCCGCGACATCGTGGTGCACGTCGGTGGTGACGACCAGGCCGCCGCGATCGCCGTGCGCGACTACGGCGTCGGGCTCAAGCCGGGGGAGTCGGCGATGGTGTTCAACCGCTTCTGGCGCTCCGACCCGGCGCGGGCCCGCACCAGCGGCGGCACCGGCCTGGGGCTGTCGATCTCGCTCGAGGACACCCACCTGCACGGCGGCTGGCTCCAGGCCTGGGGCCGGTTGGGTGAGGGCGCGCAGTTCCGGCTCACCTTGCCCCGCAGGGCCGGCATGCCGCTGCGGCAGAGCCCGCTGCCGCTGGTGCCGGCCGATGCGCGCGAGGTGGTGGGCTGATGTCCGCACGCACCCGCCGTACGACGTGGCTCGCCGCCGCGCTCCTGGCAGTGCTGACCACGACAGCCTGCATCTCCGTGCCCGACACGGGTCCGGTCGTGCCGGTCCAAGACGAGGTGCAGACGCAGCCCGACGTCGGCATCGAGCGCGGCGCCGCGCCCCCGCAGGAGGGCCAGTCGCCCCAGAACATCGTCAACGGCTTCCTGCGCGCGATGACGGCGTACCCGGTGCGCACCGAGGTCGCCCGCCAGTACCTCTCCAGCGCGGCGGCCGAGGCCTGGAACCCGGCCAGCAAGATCATCACCTACGAGGGGCGCGGCAGCCTGCGCGGCACCAGCACGGTGCGGGTGGCCCTCCAGGGTGCGCACTGGGTCGACTCGCGCGGCACCTGGCGGGGCCAGCGCGG
Source organism: Nocardioides agariphilus (assembly GCF_015352445.1). Taxonomy (GTDB): domain Bacteria; phylum Actinomycetota; class Actinomycetes; order Propionibacteriales; family Nocardioidaceae; genus Nocardioides; species Nocardioides agariphilus. The sequence continues at coordinate 263,594 of NZ_JADKPO010000001.1, read as the reverse complement.
AACCGGCGACGTCCAGCTCAGCTTCCCCATGGTCAAGGAAGGCGACGAGTGGCGCATCGACGGCGTCGTCGACGCCCTGGTCGTGCCCGACACCTGGTTCCACGACCGCTACCGGCAGGCGTCGGTCTACTTCCTCGACCCGACCGCCAGCATCTTGGTGCCCGAGCAGGTCTTCGTCCGTATCGACCAGGTCACCGGCTCCCTGGTGCAGGCCTTGCTCGACGGGCCGGGCCCGGAGCTCGACCACGTCGTGCGCTCGTTCGTGCCCGAAGGGCTCACCTTGGGCCTGTCGGTACCGGTGTCCGACGACGGCAGGGCGGCGATCACGCTCGAGGGAGACGTGGGGGCCTTGACCCCAGCAGCGGCTCAGCCGCTGATCTACCAGTTCGCCTGGACGCTGCACCAGGACCCGCGGATCAAGTCGTTCAGCATCACGCTCAACAAGCAACCGGTCACGCTGCCCGGCTTCGGCGGCACCCAGTTCAGTGTCGACCTCGGTTCGGAGTACAGCCCTGCGGACGTGTCGGCGAGCTCGGCGCTGTTCGAGTTGCGCGACGGTCTGCTGGAGTCGGGCGACCCCTCGAACAGCACCCCGGTGGACGGACCGCTGGGCCAGACCGCCTACGGCATCGAGAGCTTCGCGGTCAGCCTCAAAGGCGACCTGGCCGCCACGGTCGCGGCGAACCACACCGCGCTCGCCCTCACGTCGGTCGCCGACGACTCGCACCCCTACCAGCAGGTCATCAGCGGCGCCGGCAACCTGCTCAAGCCGAGCTGGGACTTCGCCGGCCGGGTGTGGCTGGTCGACAACCGTCGCGGTGGCGCACGGGTCAGCGTCATCGACACCACGCGCGACGACACGTTGGTCGTCACCAAGTACGTCCGGGGGATCTCCGGTGAGGACGTCCAGGCGTTCATGGTCTCGCGCGACGGCACTCGGCTGGTCGCCGTGGTCCGCGGTGGCGACGCCGACGTCCTGCGGCTGAGCCGGATCCGCTACGACGCGCTGGGCACGTTGCGCACCGTGACGCCGTCTCGCGACCTGGCGTGGGGAGCGGTCGACCGTCAGCGCATCATCGACATCGGCTGGAACTCCACGACGACCGTCGGCGTGCTCCACCAGTTCACGCCCAACGTCGCGCAGTTCGTGGCGGTGCCCGTCGACGGGTCGACCGGGCTCGAGGACCGGCTGACCCAGACCGGCCGCGCCACCGCCCTCGTCTGCTCGCCGACGCCCGAGGAGACGCTCTACATCCGCACCGAGGACGGCCTCCAGGACACCACCGGTGCCGAGGGCGGGGTCACCGTGCCGCTGCCCGCCGACGTCTCGGCGGTCCAGTACGTCGGCTGAGCCAGGACTTCGTCTTGTCCACAGATGGGCGTGGGGTCGGTTGAGCCGATGGGTGGGCTCGTGGTCGCATCGACCGTGACCCTCGACCGCACGCTCCGGCTGCTCGATCTCCTGACCGACGCGGCCGTCGACCTCTTGCTCGGCTCGCGGTGTGTCGGCTGCGACCGACCGGGTCGCCTGGTGTGCCGTGGCTGTCTGGCCAGCCTCGACTCGCCACCGCGACCGGCGTGGCCGACACCGGTGCCGCCGGGACTGGTGGCGCCGTGGACCGGCGCCGAGTACGCCGGCACCGCGCGGGCGCTCGTCGTCGGCCACAAGGAGCACGCCATGCACGGGCTTCGCGGGCCGTTGTCCGCCCTGCTCGCGGAGGCGGTGAGCGGCGCCGTCGATGCCGTGGGTGCCTCCGGCTGCGTCGTCGTCCTCGTGCCCGTGCCGTCGCGGCCGAGCACCGTGCGGGCCCGCGGCCACGACCCGACCTGGACCATCACCCGCGGGGCAGTCGCGCGGCTTCGTCGTGCCGGGTACGACGTGCGCGCCAGGAGGCTGCTGCGCCTGCGGGCACGCGTGGCCGACCAGGCGGGTCTCGACGCGGCAGGCAGAGCAGCCAACCTGGCCGGGTCGATGTGGTGCCCGAGTCGCGGTGTGCGGCGCCTGGCTCGCTCGCTGGGGGACCGCCGTACCGACGTCGTCGTGGTCGTCTGCGACGACGTGCTGACCACGGGATCGACGGCGGGCGAGGCCCAGCGGGCGCTGCGTTCGAGCGGCCTTCGGGTAGTCGCGGTGGCAACCGCGTCCGCCACCCGGAAGCGAACCGGTGCCGGGGTTTCGCCGTAACCAGGCATGGCCTACGGTCGATGTATGGAGTCCGTCCGGGTCCGTGGTTGCACCGCCCGGGCACCCGAGTGGTCACCACTCGGCGCTGCTGGGCGGCTAGCCGATGCCAGTCGCAGGCGAAACGGTCCACGTAACCGCGGGAGGTCCGGCCTCGTTGTCGGCCTCGTAGCGGGATCACGGTGCGGCTTAGAGGTAAGTCCTGCCTCGTCCGCGTCATCCGACATGACGCGCGAAGGGAGAAGGGCAGTAGTGGCAGACAAGCTGCGAACCCCTCAGCAGGCGGTTGTGGGGACGAAGACCAGGTCGGCCGGGCGGACTCCACCCCATCGCGGCACCTGACCAGAAGCAGACCCGAACGACACCTGGAGGTACCTATGGACGTGGTCGTCACCGGCCGGCACTGTGAGCTCTCCGATCGTTTCCGCACCCACGTCACCGAGAAGCTCTCCCGGCTCGAGAAGCACGACCATCGCATCATCCGCGTCCAGGTCGAGGTCGAGAAGGAGCGCAACCCACGCCAGGCCGACCGCGCGGTTCGCGTGGAGCTGACCGCCTTCTCCAAGGGACCGGTGATCCGCGCCGAGGCGGCCGCGGAGGACAAGATGGGCGCCCTGGACCTGGCGCTCGACAAGATGGCGGCCCAGATGCGCCGGGCGGCCGACCGGCGGCGCGAGCACAAGAACAAGCACGAGCGGCTCACCGACCTGCTCGAGGAGCCGACGCCGTCCGACGGCTCGGCCGTCGACGACGTCACCGAGATCGAGCACCAGGTCGGCCCCATCGCAGTCACGGGCCAGGGACCGCTCGTGGTCCGCGAGAAGACCCACGCGGCGGCGCCGATGACCCTGGAGCAGGCGCTCTACGAGATGGAGCTGGTCGGTCACGACTTCTACCTCTACGTCGACAAGGACACCGACCGACCGTGCGTGGTCTACCGCCGCAAGGGCTACGACTACGGCGTGATCTCGCTCGAGGTGAAGGACTAGTCAGGGTGTAGCCCGACTCACCTAGAGGGTGCCCGAGGCGACACCGCCCGTTCGGGCCATTGACCCCTAGTGATCCAGGTTGGCGAACCTGGCCCCGACATGGCCCAGCCGTGTCATGATGCCGGGGTGTCTGTGAACTCCCCCCTTCCGGAATCGGCTGCCCCCGAGCCGACTCGGGTCCTGGTCGTCGACGACCAGGAGCTGTTCCGTCGGGGCCTGACCATGCTGCTGGCCGCCGAGGACGGCATCGAGGTCGTCGGTGAGGCCGGCGACGGCGTCGAGGGCGTCGCGCTCGCCGCCAGCACCGCTCCGGACGTCGTCCTGCTGGACATCCGGATGCCCAAGCGCTCCGGCATCGAGGCCTGCCAGGAGATCAAGGAGGCCGTGCCGGCCGCCAAGATCATCATGCTCACCTCCTCCGACGAGGAGGCCGACCTCTACGAGGCCGTCAAGAGCGGTGCCTCCGGCTACCTGCTCAAGGACTCCTCGATCGACGAGGTCTCCCAAGCGGTCCGCGTCGTGGCCGACGGCCAGTCGCTGATCAGCCCGTCGATGGCGGTCAAGCTGATCGACGAGTTCAAGCAGATGTCGCGCCCGGACCGTTCGGCCGTACCCGGGCTGCGCCTGACCGAGCGCGAGCTCGAGGTGCTGCGCCTGGTGGCCAAGGGCCACAACAACCGCGAGATCGCCCGCCAGCTGTTCATCAGCGAGAACACCGTCAAGAACCACGTCCGCAACCTCCTCGAGAAGCTGCAGCTGCACTCCCGCATGGAGGCCGTGATGTACGCCGTCCGCGAGAAGCTGCTCGACCTCCCCTGACCGACTCGTGGTGTCGGTGGGGGCTACTAGCCTCGCCCGGGTGACCAAGGGTGTGACCACGCTCAGCACCAGCCAGGCCCGGCGCATCGCGCTCGCGGCCCAGGGGTTTCTCGACAAGCCGCACCTGCCGCCCACCCTGCGCACGCTCAACCGCACCCTCGAGCGCACCGGGGTGCTCCAGGTCGACTCCGTCAACGTGCTGCAGCGCGCTCACTTCATGCCGCTCTACTCCCGGATGGGCGCCTACGACGTCGACCTGCTCGCCCGGGCCCAAACAATGACTGGCTCGCGCAGGCCGCGCCGGCTGGTCGAGTACTGGGCGCACGTCCAGGCGTTGATGCCGGTCGAGCTGTGGCCGGTGATGCGACACCGGATGGCGTCCTACCGCACCCAGAAGCACAAGTGGTGGGGGAGCGAGGTCAGCGAGGACCTGGTCGCCAACCTGATGGCCGAGATCGCCGACCGCGGGGCGTGCACGGCCCGCGACCTCGACGACGGGCTGCCGCGTGACAAGTTGCACTGGGGCTGGAACTGGTCGGCCACCAAGCGCGCGCTCGACTACCTCTACATGGTCGGCGACGTGGCCATCGCCGGGCGCAACAGCCAGTTCGAGGTCCGCTACGACCTCCCCGAGCGGGTGCTGCCCGCCGACGTGCTCAACGCACCCACGCCGACGGTCGAGGAGGCCGACCTCGAGCTGGTCCGCCGTGCTGCCCGCTCTCACGGCGTGGCGACGGTCCGGTGCCTGGCCGACTACTACCGCACCCTCCAGGAGCCGGCCAAGCGGGCCGTGGACCGGCTCGTCGAGGAGGGCGAGCTCGAGCCCGTGCGGATCGAGGGCTGGAACCGTCCGGCCTACCTGCACCGCGACGCCCACCGCCCGCGCCGGGTCGAGGCCCACTCGCTGCTGAGCCCCTTCGACCCGGTCTGCTGGCTGCGCGAGCGCACCGAGAAGCTCTTCGACTTCCACTACCGCATCGAGATCTACACCCCCGCCGCGCAGCGCCAGTACGGCTACTACGTCCTGCCGTTCCTGCTGGGCGAGGAGATCGTGGGTCGTGTCGACCTCAAGGCCGACCGGCAGTCGGGGCGGCTGGTCGTGAAGGCGGCCTACGCCGAGCCCGCCCGACGATCCTGGGCCCCCGTCGAGACTGCTGAGGAGCTCTCGGCCGAGCTCGTCCGCCTGGCCGGCTGGCTGGGGATGGACTCGCTCACGGTCGAGCCCCGTGGCGATCTGGCGCCCCTGCTCCGTTTCTGACGAGCGCCTCGATCCGGTCAGCCGCGTTGGCGGCTCCGGGCATGGCTCGGACCGCTGCGCCCAGACGGGCCGCGGCCGCACGGTGAGGGCCGTCGGCCAGCAACTCCTCGATCACCGGCCGCAGGCTGGCGGCGTCGGCCTTCTTGCGCACCACACGTCCGGCGCCGGCGGCCGCGACGGTCCTGCCTACCATCGGCTGGTCGAGCAGCGGGTGCATCGGCATCACGACCAGCGGGAGGTCGTGGGCGAGGGCCTGCATGGTCGTGGAGTGACCGCCGTGCCCCACGACGAGCGACATCTGCGGCATCAGCTCAGCGTGCGCGACGAACCGGTGCACCTCGTGGTTGGCGGCGGTGCGCAGGCTCGTCGGGTCGACGACCGGACCCGTCGTCACGACGATGCGAGCATCGATACCGGCGGTCGCGTCCAACACCGTCTGCAAGCACTCCTGCAGCTTCGGGAAGCGGAACGTGCTCAGGCTGACCAGCACCGCAGGGTCCGTCTCGATGCGCGGCGAGAACGGCACGACCGGTCCGACGTACTCGACCTCCGGACGCGGCGAGGCACCTGCCGGGTCCAGCCTCGGCAGGCTCGCGACGTACGTCGCGCTCGCGGCCGCCAACGAAGCGTCGGGCCGCAACCGCATGAGCCGCATCCCGAGCCCCATCGGTCCGCGCAGCCAGCCCTTGCGGAAGTACGTGTCGTACAAGTGCTCCAAGACGGCGTACGGCGTACCCGACTCGCGAAGCGCCTCCATCACGCCGAACAGCAAGCAGTCCACGACGACCAGGTCGGCGGGACGCTCGGCCAGGGCGGCCATGACGTCGCGGCCCAGCCCGCGGTCGCCGAAAGTCTTCACCAGGGCGATCGGGGAGTTGGCGTCGGTCGCCGAGAAGCGTCGGGCCTCGCGGGCCGGCGCGACCTCGAAGCCGGCCTCGGTCAGCGACTCCGCCTGCCGAGGGTGGCCGGCGAAGCGCACGCTGTGGCCGCGGCGCTTGAGCTCCGCGGCGATGCCCACGGCCGGCTGCACGTTGCCGCCACCATCCCAGGTGACGACGAGGATCTCGCTCATGACTGCTCCTTGGTGACAGACGCCAAGACGGCGTCGACGAGAGCGCGCATCCGTCGCTCGGTGACGGCACGCGAGTGGCCGCGGTCCAGCCGCAGCAGCTTCCAGGTGTAGACGTCGGTGGCGACGACGAGCAGGTCGAGCGTCGACTCGTCGTGCGGCTCGAACGCGTCGTGCACCCAGGCCCGGTGCATGGCCTTGCCGCGGTCGGTCGCCTTGCGCGCCACGTCGTCGTGGCTCTCCTGGGCCAGCATGAGCAGCGACGCGTGGCCGCGGCTCTCGTAGTGGTCGACCACGGTTCGCACCGCCGCGTCCACATCGCCCGGCGTCGTACGACGCTCCTCCTCGGTCTCGAGCATGGCCGCGTCCATCGCCTCGGCGAACAGCCCGTCGCGCGAGCCGAACTGGCGCAGCACCGTCTGCACACTGACACCGGCCCGCTCCGCGACGGCGTCGAGGGTGATCTCGGCGAACGGCCGGACACCTGCCAGCCCGATGAGGGCCTCGAGGATCCGGTGCCGGGTGTCCTGCACGGCCTGGGCCCGGGCGCCCATGGTGTACTTGCGCGTGGTTTTCATGTTGGTGTCAGTTCACACCAATATCTGATTCGCGTCAATGCTTGTTAACATCAAAGACATCGTCGGTTCCAGCCCCTCCCCACCCGCTGGGTAGAGTGGCGCCGCTGTTCTTCGCACTACTGCCAGACGTGTGTCAACCGAGGGAGTGCCCGCCCGTGCCTGCGATTCTCGACCGACTGCTCCGCATCGGCGAAGGCAAGATCCTGCGTCAGCTCGAGACGGTGGCCAAGGCGGTCAACGCCATCGAGGACGACTTCGTCAAGATGACCGACGCCGAGCTCCAGGGCATGACTGATGAGTTCAAGGCCCGCCTTGCCCAGGGCGAGACGCTCGACGACCTGATGCCCGAGGCGTTCGCGACGGTTCGCGAGGCCGCCAAGCGGGTCATCGGCCAGCGTCACTACGACGTGCAGATCATGGGCGGGGCCGCGCTCCACATGGGCAACATCGCCGAGATGAAGACCGGCGAGGGCAAGACGCTGGTCGCGACCTTGCCGTCCTACCTCAACGCCCTCAACGGCAAGGGCGTCCACGTCGTCACCGTCAACGACTACCTCGCCAAGTACCACGCCGAGTGGATGGGTCGCATCCACCACTTCCTGGGCCTGACGACCGGCGTGATCCTGCCGCAGATGCGTCCCGACGAGCGCCGTGTGGCCTACAACTGCGACATCACCTACGGCACCAACAACGAGCTCGGCTTCGACTACCTGCGCGACAACATGGCCAGCACCATCGAGGACTGCGTGCAGCGCGGCCACGTCTTCGCCGTCGTCGACGAGGTCGACTCGATCCTCATCGACGAGGCCCGCACCCCCTTGATCATCAGCGGCCCGACCCAAGACGAGGTCCGCTGGTACGCCGAGTTCGCCAAGATCGTCAAGACGTTGCACCGCGACGTCGACTACGAGGTCGACGAGAAGAAGCGCACCATCTCGGTGCTCGAGCCCGGCATCACCAAGGTCGAGGACCACCTGGGCATCGAGAACCTCTACGAGTCGGCCAACACCCCGCTCATCTCCTTCCTCAACAACTCCATCAAGGCCAAGGAGCTGTTCCGCAACGACAAGGAGTACGTCGTCATCGAGGGCGAGGTGCTCATCGTCGACGAGCACACCGGGCGCATGCTCGCCGGTCGCCGCTACAACGACGGCCTCCACCAGGCGATCGAGGCCAAGGAAGGCGTGACCGTCCGCGAGGAGTACCAGACGCTCGCGACCGTCACCCTCCAGAACTACTTCCGCCTCTACGAGAAGCTCTCCGGCATGACCGGCACGGCGATGACCGAGGCCTCGGAGTTCGACAAGATCTACAAGCTCGGCGTGGTGCCGATCCCGACCAACCTGCCCATGGTCCGCCAGGACCAGCCCGACCTGGTCTACCGCACCGAGGAGGCCAAGTACGACGCGGTCGTCGACGACATCGCCGAGCGCAACGCCAAGGGCCAGCCGGTCCTGGTCGGCACGGTCTCGGTCGAGAAGTCCGAGCTGTTGTCGGGTCTGCTCAAGAAACGCGGCGTCCCCCACACGGTCCTCAACGCCAAGATGCACGCCGACGAGGCGAAGGTCGTGGCGCTGGCCGGTCACAAGGGTGCCGTCACCGTGGCCACCAACATGGCCGGTCGAGGCACCGACATCATGCTCGGCGGCTCGGTCGACTTCCTCGCCGACGCCGAGCTGCGCAAGCAGGGGCTCGACCCGTTCGAGGACGGCGACGCCTACGAGACGGCCTGGCCGGCGATGGTCGAGAAGATCAAGGCCCAGGTCAAGAACGAGCACGACGAGGTTCGCGCGCTGGGCGGCCTCTACGTCGTCGGCACCGAGCGCCACGAGTCGCGCCGCATCGACAACCAGCTCCGCGGCCGATCCGGCCGTCAGGGCGACCCGGGTGAGTCCCGCTTCTACCTCTCGCTGCAAGACGAGCTGATGCGGCTGTTCAAGTCCGACTGGGTCGACCGCGTGCTCCAGGTGCTCAAGATCCCCGACGACGTCCCGATCGAGAACAAGCGCGTGACCGGCGCGATCGCCAACGCCCAGGGGCAGATCGAGTCCCAGAACTTCGAGTCCCGCAAGAACGTCTTGAAGTACGACGACGTGATGGATCGCCAGCGCCACGTCATCTACGCCGAGCGTCGCCGCGTCCTGGAGGGCGCCGACCTCGAGGACCAGATCAGCTCGTTCATCGACGACGTGGTCGAGGGCTTCGTGCGCGGCGCGACCGAGGGCTTCGCCGAGGAGTGGCAGCTCGACGAGCTGTGGGTCCAGCTGGGCCAGATCTGGCCGGTCGGCGTCGACTTGAAGGTGTTGGCGAAGGAGGCCGGAGATGTCGCCAACATCGAGCGCGAGCACCTCATCGAGGTCCTCAAGCAAGACGCTCACGAGGCCTACGACCGCCGCGAGGCCGAGGTCGGCTCGGAGGTGATGCGCGAGCTCGAGCGCCGCGTCGTCCTCTCGGTGCTCGACCGCAAGTGGCGCGAGCACCTCTACGAGATGGACTACCTGCGCGAGGGCATCTACCTGCGCGCCTACTCCCAGCGCGACCCGCTCGTCGAGTACCAGCGCGAGGGCTTCGACATGTTCGCCGCGGTCATGGACGGCATCAAGGAGGAGTCGGTCGGCTTCTTGTTCAACCTGGAGGTCCAGATCGAGGACGACGAGGAGGACGCCGGCTCCGAGGAGTTCGAGCCGATGCGTGCCGAGCTCCCGTCACTGACGAGCGACCCCGGCGTGATCGACCTCTCGGCCCAGCCGCAGCCGTCGGTGTTCGAGAAGCCCGCAGACACCGGTCGCGAGAAGCCGCGGGTCCGGGCCAAGGGTCTCGACAAGCCGAAGCAGCCCCAGAACCTCTCCTACTCCGCGCCGTCGGAGCAGGGCGAGGTCGAGGTCGCGGGTGCCAGCGGAGCCACCAGTGCGGGCGATGAGTTCTCCGAGGTGGGTCGCAACCAGCTGTGCCCGTGCGGCTCCGGCAAGAAGTACAAGCGCTGCCACGGAGCACCTGGCGGCCCCACTGGTCTGACTGCGCGCGTCAGCTGAGCGGTCCGCCGGGGCGCTGGTAGGCCTCGGCGACGATCTCGGCGACCACCGAGAGCGCGATCTCGCCGGCAGACTTGCCGCCGAGGTTGTGACCGGCCGGCACGCGCAGCTTGTCGAGCCCCGGCGTGCCCTCCTCCCTGAGCGCCTCGAGCAGGCCCTCCGCACGTCGGCGGCTGGCCATCATCGCGACGTACGACGCCTCGGAGGCCAGCGCCTCGCGCAGGACCGCCGGCGCATCGGGTGCGTCGTGGTCGCACAGCACGACCGCGTCGCCGACCGACGGCTGCGCGAGCCCGAGCCCGGGACCGCCGTCGTCGTCGGCGATCACCACCACCTCGTGACCGACGACATGGGCGATGGCCTCGATGGCAGCGGAGATCGGGTTGGCCGACAACAGGATCACCCGACCGCGCGTGCGCTCGTCGTCGCGCCAGGGCTGCTCGCGATGGCTGTGGGTCACCTCGGCATTCTGACCACAGCCTCAGGCGAACTCCAAGGCGGTGCAGACCCAGCGGTCGCGCCGCCGCTCGAACCTGGCGGCGACCGCGCGGGAGCGGCTTCCGTAGCGGACGTGGGCGCAGACCTCCACGACGCGATCGCTGAGGAAGCACGAGCGCAACCCGACGACCTGGGGCCGGGTGCCCTGGATCCCGCCCTGCCCCGGGGTTCGGCCCACCGCCCGCGCCACGAGCAGGGCGCGACGCCCCAGGTCCTGGTAGACGGTCGGGGTGGTCCACCGGAGCACCTGGGAGACCGGTCGATCGCCGCCGACGATCTCGACGATCGCCTGCAGCAGTCGTCCGGCGAAGCGCTCGACCTCGTGGCGAGCGGCACGGTCGATGTCGATGACCTGGGCGCCGGTCCCTGCAGAGGGCACGGTCTCGGGCGGGTCGTGTCGAGGGGTGAGGTCCAGGGCCAAGGTGCCCTGGACACTGGCCACGGCGACCGCGTGCCCTCGCGCGAGGGGCAGGTGCGCGACGGTGGCGACCGAGGCGTTCACCGGTCGATCCCGGCAGCGTCGACAGCGGGCATCTGGAGCCGTTGTCCGGGCTCGATGTGCCCCGGGTCTGGCCCGATCAGGTCGCGGTTGAGGGCGTAGATGGCGGGCCAGGCCCGCGCCGTCTCGGCGTCCGTCGCGTCATCGCCGAGGTGATCGGCGGCGATGTGCCACAGCGTGTCTCCAGGCTCGACGAGCACGGTGGAGTGCGCGGTCGAGGTGCGCTGCTCGTCGCCGGGTGCCAGTGGCGCGACAGCGACGCGTTCGGGCAGTCGCAGGCCGGACAGGTGGGGAGCGAGGTCGGGTCCGGCATCGGAGCCGACGGCGAGCGCAGGCCCGCTCAGGATGCCGGTCACGCCTCCGGTCAGCGCGACCCCGCACATGGCCAGCGTGGCCCGGCGCACGAACGCGGGGACGCCGCGGCGCAGTCGCCCACTCCCACGCCACGTGTCGACGACCACCACGGTGGCCGTGATCCACAACCAGCAGGTGACCGCCAGCCCGACCACAGCACAGGCCCAGACGAGTGCGGTGTCGAAGCCGACGCCAGCTGCCCCGCCGCGTTGCCAGGCGGCCCACCCCTCCGACACCGGTGCCAACAGTCCACCCACGAGAGCGACACCGGCTGCGGTGACGACTCCCCACGCCAGCACGCAACGTGTGCGTGAGGCTCTCGACCCGAGATTCATCGCGAACCTTTCGTTTGCTTCTGTTTGCTTCAGTTAAGAGGCGATACCCAGCGATCACCAAGGACGGTCGTGAAATTGGTGTCTGAAAGGCTCGCGCCGTGACCTCGGACCGTCGCCTCTTCGACTTCCTCGACGACCTCGAGGGGCAGGCGGCAGCTCTCTACGCCGCCGAGCGGGAAGCGGAGGCCATCGACCGCAGCCGGGCCGAGTACGCATCGGTGACGCTGGGAGGTCGGCTGATGGCCTCGCTCGACCTGGAGGTCGGACTCCAGGTCGACGGCGTAGGTCCGCTGAGCGGACGACTCCGTCGGGTCGGCACCGGCTGGTGCCTGGTGGCCTCACGGCTCGGCGAGTGGCTCGTCCCGCTGGCCGCCGTCACCGCTGCTGACGGTCTCTCCGAACGAGCGGTTCCCGAGGCCGCGTGGCCGGCCGTCTCGAGACTCGGTCTCGGGTCCGTGCTGCGCCGCCTCGCCGACGACTCCACACCTTGCCGGGTGTTCACGCGCGGCGGTGGGCGCCACGAGGTGGTGCTCCGACGGGTCGGCGCCGACTTCGTGGAGGTCGATGTGGTCGGCGAGCCGCCACGTCGCCGGGTGCTGTCACTGGCGGCGATCGGTGCCGTGCAGAGCCAGACCGAGGTCGGCTGAGCGGTGGGCTGCCTCAGCCGATGTTGATCGCTACGGCGAGCGCGACGTAGAGACCCACGGCGACCACGAATCCCGACGCCAGGGGCGTGAACGGTTGCGGCTCCTCGCGCAGGCGAGACCAGGCGAGCACGCCGCCGAGGACCAAGGCCATCGCCACGGCCAAGGGCGGGAGGAACACCGCCAGCACGGCCCCCAGCGCGAATCCTCCGGCGACGCGGAGCGCGACCCCGATCCCCGATGCGCCCTCGACATCGCTGGTCATCGAGGTCAGGCCCAGGTCAACCCGATGGTCAGGCTCGCCAGCTCCCAGCCCAGGACTCCCGTCAGGCACCCGGCCGCCATCGCGGTCAAGGTGTCGTCGCCATCGGAGGTCAGGCTGGCCCAGGCCAGGATGCAGCCCAACACGATCGCGACCGCGATGCCTGCCGCCGGGAACTGGACCGCCATCATGGCGCCGAAGGCAGCACCGATCGCCAGCTGCCACCATCGTGCGATCGACATCATGGGCGCCGCCTCAGGTTGCATCGAGGTCGTAGGGAGGGGTCTCGTCGGCGCGCAGGGCGCGCGGACGTCGCACCGGCTCGTCGTCGACCTCGTTCATGGCGTCCATGATCTGCTTGCGGACGATGGTGCGCGGATCCAGGTCGCGCAGCTGCAGGTCGGCGTACTCGGGGCCGAGCTCGCTGCGCAGCTCGTCACGGGCGGCATGGGCGAAGCTGCGCAGCTGTCGCGCCATCCGTCCGGCTTGTCGGGCGACGTCGGGGAGCCGGTCGGGACCGAAGACGAAGATCGCGACCAGCGCGATCACGAACATCTCCTGGAGACCGACCCCGAACACGAGTCAGAACCTACTGGTCGGGGTGAGGCCCAGCTGGAGTCCGGCCAGACCTCGTCCTCGGCCGACTAGACGGGTCGCGACCTCGCGCAGCCCCACCGCCGCGGGGTTGGTGGGGTCGGACTCCACGATCGGCTTGCCCGCATCGCCACCTTCGCGCAAGGACGGCTCGAGGGGGATGCGGGCCAAGACGGGTACGTCGTAGCCGAACCGCTCCGACAAGGTGGCAGCCACCCGGTCGCCACCGCCCGATCCGAAGACGTCGATCTGGTGGGACGGGCCGCAGTGGGGACACGACAGCGAGCTCATGTTCTCGATGACGCCGACGACGCGCTGGTGCATCATCGAGGCCATGGTGCCGGCGCGCTCGGCGACCTCGGCTGCAGCCTCCTGAGGCGTGGTGACCACCACGACCTCGGCTCCGGGCAGGTGCTGCCCCAAGGAGATGGCCACATCGCCCGTGCCGGGCGGGAGGTCGAGCAGCAGCACGTCGAGGTCGCCCCAGTAGACGTCGGACAGCATCTGCACCAGCGCCCGGTCGAGCATCGGGCCGCGCCATGCGACCACCTGGTCGCGCCGCGGCTTGAGCATCCCGATCGAGATCACGCTGACTCCCGACGCCGTCGGGACCGGCATGATCAGCTCCTCGACCTGGGTCGGGCGAGCGTCGGCGATGCCCAGCATGGCCGGCACCGAGTGGCCGTAGACGTCGGCGTCGACGATGCCGACCGAGCGCCCCTGTGCGGCCATGGCCAGCGCCAGGTTGACCGTGACCGAGGACTTGCCCACGCCGCCCTTGCCGCTGGCGATCGCGAAGACCTTGGTCAGCGAGCCGGGCTGGGCGAAGGGGATCTCTCGCTGCGCCTGCCCCCCGCGTAGCTGCTGTTGCAAGCCGGCGCGTTGTTCGGCCGACATCACCCCCAGCGTCAGCTCGACGTCGGTCACACCCGGCACGGCACGGAGCGCGGCGTTGACGTCGCGGTTGATGGTGTCCTTCAGCGGGCAGCCGGCGACCGTGAGGAGCACCGTGAGGCGGACGATGCCGCCGTCGATCTCGACGCTGTCGACCATCCCGAGCTCGGTGATGGGTTGCTTGATCTCGGGGTCGTTGACCTGGGCGAGTGCGGCGTCGACGGCTTCGTGCGACGGCGTGGTCAGGGACGTGCTCATGGTGCGGCGAGTCTAGGCGGTGGCACCTCGCGGGCCTGCGCGCGCCCCGGGACGCGGGATCCCTCGCGACCGGAGTCCGATGAAGATATTATCTTCACTTGTAAGAAAGTAAGGTATAGTCTTCATTGTGTCGCAAAAGAAGGTAGGACCTTCATCCGCGGCTGCGGTCGCCACCTTGCTCGGCGACGTGGTCGGATCGCGCACCACTACCGACCGTCGCGCCCTCCACGCCCGCCTGAGCGGTCGCCTCGAGGAGCTCAACGACCTGCTGCGCAGCGAGGAGCGAGCCACGGGCGAGCAGGTGGTCATGTCGCCGCTACGCATCACCGCCGGCGACGAGTACCAGGGCACCTTCGCCCGGGTCGGGGGCGCCTTGGGGGCGGCCAGGTGGCTGAGGCTGTCGCTGTGGCCCGAGGTGGACGTGCGTCAGGGCGTCGGCTGGGGTCCTGTGGAGGTGCTCGACGAGGACCCGCGGGTCGAGGACGGCCCGGGGTGGTGGGCGGCCAGGGCGGCCATCATCGCCGTCGAGGAGGCTGCCGAGCGAGCGGGGCACCGTCGTCGCCGGACGGCCTACCGGCTGGCCGAGGGCTGCACCGGCGCCGACGAGAGCACGGTGAACGCGGCGCTGATGCTGCGCGACGAGCTGCTCGGGCGTTTGTCGGAGCGGTCGTTGGGGGTGCTTCGTGGTCTGCTGTCGGGCAGGACCCAGCGCGAGATCGCCGAGGATGAGGCCATCTCCGCCTCGGCGGTGTCGCAACGGGTCCGACATGACGGACTGGCCGTGCTGGTGGCGGCCGAGGAGCTACTGGGAGGCATCCACTGAGCTGGTTGGCACTGCTGCTGGTCGCGATGGGCGTGACCGACCTGGTGCACTCGGTGCGCCCCACTCGCTTCCTCCCCGGCGTTGTCGGCGCGGCCCTCACCGTCGTGATCGGCCTCCTCGCCGGGCTGACGGGCTGGCCCGACCTGGTTGCCGTTCTTGCCCTGGGCGGGTTTGCGCTCGCCTGGGAGCGAGTGGTGGCCCTCGGGTTCCGCACTGCCCGTGCCGGACTCCCGCTGGCCATGCTCGGAGTCGGAGCCGCGACGGTGGTGCTGCTGTCCGGGGCGGCGTCCGGGGCAGGTGGGCCCTACGCCGACTGGCTTGCTGGCGTGCGCCTGCCCGTGCTGAGCGGCCTCGACCCCGATCGTGCCCTGCTACTGGCAGGGGTGCTGCTTGCCCAGCTCTCGACCGGCAACGTAGTCGTGCGCCTGGTCCTCTCAGCGACCGGGACGATGCGACCGAGCACGCTGGGCGGACTGCAGGGTCCGGCCCGCACGCTCAAGGGCGGACGTCTGCTCGGGCCTCTCGAGCGGCTGTTCATCCTCGGGTTCGGTCTGTCCGGCAACCTCACCGCCGCCGCGATCGTGGTCGCGGCCAAGGGGCTGCTGCGGTGGCCCGAGCTGTCCTCGCCGCAGGAGCAGGACAAGGTGCACCGCCTGACCGAGTACTTCCTGGTGGGCTCGTTCGTGAGCTGGCTGATCCCGCTGACCGGGCTGGTGCTGCTGTCCTGACTCGTGCCTACGCGCCCTCGCGGTCGCCGCTCTCGTCCTCGTCGTCGTCGAGCTTGGCGCGCTCCTCGAGCTCGCTGAGCAGGGACCGCAGCTCGGAGCGCAGGAAGTCGCGAGTGGTGACCTCCCCGACCGCCATCCGCAGGGAGGCGACCTCCCGCGCCAAGAACTCCATGTCGGCGTGTGCTCGCGCGTCGGCCTGACGGTCCTGCTCGTAGGTGACCCGGTCCCGAGCCTCCTGGCGGTTCTGGGCCAGCAGGATGAGCGGGGCGGCGTAGGACGCCTGGAGGCTGAGCATCAAGGTGAGCATGATGAAGGACGGCGCTGCGTCCCACTGCAGGCGCTCAGGTGCCAGCGTGTTCCAGAGCAGCCACGCCGCGACGAAGCCCGACATGTAGATCAGGAACCGTGCGGTGCCCATGAACCGCGCGAACTGCTCGGCGAAGACCCCGAACCGGTCCGCGTCGTAGGCCGGCCGCCGCACCAGCTGACGGCGGGTCTCGCGAGGGGTGTCGAGCCGCGCGCGTCGCGAAGACCCCGAGAGCTCAGACACTGCGCACCGCCCGGTCGCGCCAGTTCTCGGGGAGCATGTGGTCGAGCAGGTCGTCGACCGTCACGGCGCCCAGCAGGTGGCCGTCCTCGTCGACGACCGGGGCCGCCACCAGGTTGTACGTCGCGAGATGTGCCGCGACCTCGTCGATGGTGGCCTCCACGCGCAGGTTCTCCATGGAGTCGTCGAGCGCTCCGGCCACCAGCGTCGACGGAGGCTCGCGTAGCAACCTCTGGATGTGGGCGACCCCGAGGAACCGGCCGGTCGGGGTCTCCAGCGGCTGACGGCAGACGTAGACCAGGGCGGCCAGGGCCGGGGTCAGGTCGGGGTTGCGCACGTGGGCGAGCGCATCGGCGATGGTCGCATCGGGTCCGAGGATCACCGGCTCGGAGGTCATCATGGCGCCGGCGGTGTTCTCGACGTAGGACATCAGTCGCTTGACGTCCTCGGCCTCCTCGGGCTCCATGAGCATCAGCAGCTGCTCGGCCCTCTCGGGCGGGAGCTCGGCGATCAGGTCGGCGGCGTCGTCGGGGTCCATCTCCTCCAGTACGTCGGCGGCCCGCTCGCCCTCGAGGTAGCCGAGGATCTCGACCTGGTCCTCCTCGGGAAGCTCCTCGAGGACGTCGGCGAGCCGCTCGTCGGTCAGCGCGGCGACCACCGCCGTACGACGCTCCGGGGGCAGGTCGTGGATCACACTCGCGGCGTCAGCCGGACGCAGCTCGTTGAGGGCGTGGATCAGCTGGGTGGCGGCCTGGGCGGGCTCGCGCCGGGTCAGGCCCTCGACCTCTCCCCACTCGACCACGTGGGTCTGTCCGCGGCGGCGCAGTGCCTTGGCAGGCTCCTGGATCGCGACCCGGCTGACGACCCAGTCGCGGGTGCGGGCCTGTTCCATCGCGACGTCGTAGATGGTGGCGGTCACCCCGGTCGCCTTCACGGTGACGGTCTTGTCGAACAGCTGACCGACCACGAGCGTCTCGGTGGGACGTTGCTCGAAGCGGCGCATGTTGAGCAGACCGGTCGTGTAGACCGAGCCCGCGTCGATGTGGGTCACCCGCGTCATCGGCACGAAGATGCGCCGGCGTCCGAACACCTCGGCCACCATGCCGAGCACCCGCGGCTGGCTGACCTCGGAGCGAAGGGCCACCACGAGGTCGCGGACCTTGCCGACCTGGTCTCCTTGGGGGTCGAAGATCGGCAGTCCGACGAGCCGCGCGGCGTACACGCGGGACGGGCTGGTGCTCACATCCGCGAACGCTACTCGGGAGCGGTGCCACGATGGGCGCATGACGCGGCCAGACGGTCTGTCGGGCGGTCAGTCGGGCAGCACGAGACTGGTGCTGCACGTCGGGCTGCCGAAGACGGGAACGACGTACCTCCAGGCGTTGTTGGTCCGCCACCGCGACGCCTTGCGCGAGGCCGGGGTGCTCTACCCGTACCTCAGACCTCAGGCGATGTTCCTCGGCGCGGTGGAGGTGCGCGGCAGCCACGAGAAGTTCGGGCTGGGCGCAGCCGACGTGGCCGGCACGTGGCAGGCGCTCGCCGACCGCGTGCGCGCCCATGACGGCATCGCGGTGATCAGCCACGAGATCCTTGGCGGGGCCGAGCCGCACGAGATCGCGGCAGCACTGCAGCCCTACTCCGGACTTCAGGTCGACGTGGTCGTCACCGCGCGCGACCTCGGCCGTCAGACCACGGCCCATTGGCAGGAGGAGGTCAAGCTGGGCTCGGCGGCCTCGTTCGCCGACTTCGAGCGCGACCAGTACCTCGCCGACCATCCCGAACCACCGCCGCGGCCGCACTTCTGGCATGCACAGGACTACGCCGGGGCGCTGCGCCGCTGGTCGACGTTCGTGCCCGCCCAGCGGGTCCACCTGGTGACCTGCCCGCCGCCCGGAGCGGCCCCTGAGGTGCTGTGGTACCGGTTCGCCCAGGCCTGCGGCATCGAGGTCGAAGCGGCAGCCGTGGTCGACCCGCTCGCCGAGGCGCCGGCCAACATCTCGCTGACGCGGGAGGCGATAGCCGTGCTCCGAGCAGTCAACGCCGCCGTGGCCGGGCTCCTGACCCCGCGGGAGCACACGCAACTCGTCAAGCGCGAACTGGGGGAGGGGCTGTTGACCTCCTACTCCGGCACGAGACCACGTGCGCCGGCCTCGCTCACCGACGTACTGGTCCCGGCAGCGAACCGATGGCGACGCGAGATCGAGGCGAGCAGCCATCCGGTCCACGGAGACCTCGACGACCTCTCACCGCTGTTGGCGGGACCCGGTGAGCCTGCGCCCGACGCCGTTCCTCCCGGAGTCCCGGACCCTGCGGAGGTGGCCGCTCTCGTGGAGGAAGTACTCCGCCGGGTCGGGCAGGACCGCGTAGACTCACGCCATGACGGCGCGGGGAACCCTGGTGGCCTTGCTGATTCCCCTCGCGCTGTTGAGCGCCTGCGGAGACGACTCCGGCTCCTCCGTGGCCGATCCGTCGACAGCTGACTCGACCGCCACGCAGTCCACCACTTCCGCAGGGCCGAGCGAGTCCACGACTGCGGCCGAGCCCGAGACACCCGACTGGCCGGCCTGCGGTGACGTGTGGGTTGCCGACACCAGATTGAAGGCCGCCTACAAGGGCTGTCTCGACGGCACCGGGGCGGTCAAGGCCGACAACCTCTCGTGCGAGTCGGGCCAGCGGATCGTGCGCTACACCGACCGGTTCTACGCGGTGGCCGGCGGCAAGATCTACCAGACCATGGGTCCGCTGGAGAAGGACAAGGGCTACATCGAGATGGTCACCACCTGCCGCGGGTGAACACGCGGTGACGGTTTGCCCTGCTTGACGTTCGGCCAGTTATAGTGCCGGTTCGGCATCACGCCGCCCTCCCCGGGGGTTGGAGCTCGCCCGTGACCGGGCCTCAACGGGGGCCCGTTGACGACCAAGTTTCTTCAAAGGAGTGGCACGTGCGTCCTGCGCGCTTCCTGATCACCCTTGCCCTCGTTGCCAGCACGCTGGCGCTGGGCGCGACCACGACGGCGACGGCGGACGACGAGGCCCCGCCAGCCACGACCCTGCCCTCGCAGACCGGACCTGCGAAGTCGACCAGGGACGACAGCCCGGTGACCCGCCGCGCCGCGGCACCTCAGCGCTACGCGCCGTTGCCCGGGGTGGTGTTCAACACCGCGCTCGGCACCAAGAACAGCCGCAACGCGATCTTCGGCAAGATCATCAACGCCATCAACCACGCACCGAAGCGCTCTCGCATCCGGATCATGTCGTGGAACATCATGTCCCGCACAGCGGTTGACGCGCTGGTGCGTGCGCAGGCGCGCGGGGTCAAGATCCGGGTGCTGATGGACAACACCAACCTCGTCGACATCCCCAACCCGGGCTTCCGTCGCCTGCGGGCCACGTTCCACAAGTACAACCAGAAGCTCCCGATGAACCGCCGCAGCTACGCCAAGACCTGCATGCAGTCGTGTCGTGGCAACGCGGGGGCGGCCCACTCGAAGATCTACCTCTTCTCCCGCAGCGGCGCCGCCCAGAACGTCGTGATGTCGGGCTCGGCCAACCTCACGGTGGCCGGCGCGGTCAACCAGTGGAACGACATGTACACCTGGATCAACAACCCCGACCTGTACCAGTTCGCGGTGCGGGTCTACCGCGAGATGTGGGACGACCAGCCGGTCGACCAGCAGTTCGTGATGTTCACCGACGACCGCGACACCCTCGGCTTCACCCCGCTGGTCGGCCCGGGCGGCGTCCGCACCATGGACCCGATCCAAGAGCTCCTCGGCCGGGTCAAGTGCAAGGGCGCCAAGAACACCCGCAGCGGTCGCACGATCATCCGGGCGGCTCCTGACGTCATCCGCAACGACCGCGGCATGCTGATCGCCCAGCGACTCCGGGACCTGTGGGCCCAGGGCTGCGACGTGCGCATCGCCTACACGGTGATGGGGGTCGACATCTTCAAGCTGCTCAACCAGCCGACGGCGCGCGGCATCGTGCCCAAGAAGCACCTCGTTCAGGACTTCGACGGCGACGGCGAGTTCGACAACTACTTCCACCTCAAGGCGCTCACGGTCAACGGGGTCGTCGGCAACAACCGGAAGAAGTACGTCACCATCAACGGCTCCTCCAACTGGTCGGGCTACGCCGCGGTCTCCGACGAGAACTTCGGCATCATCAAGCGCCGCATCCCCACACTGCGCTACCAGTCCTTCATCGACTACTGGTACACCCACTTCCCCAAGAGCGTGCCGCTGGACCCCGGGACCTCGAGGCGGGTGGCCACCGGCGCGATCAACCCCTACGCGCACGTCGACATGGACTGACGTCAAGATGTGCCAGTGATGTGCCAGTGATGTGCCAATGATGTGCCGGTGATGACTCTGTGATCGCCAGCCGGGCCGGTGTCCGCCGCGTCGACGACGACGGCATCGCGTTGTGGGGCTTGGGCGACCGTGCCATCGACGTCTTGTTCGACGGACGTCGGGTGTGGTCGTTCTGGCTGCAGCGTGACACCGACTGGACCGTGCCAGGGGTGTGCTCCATCGGGTGGCCGGGCCCGCTGAAGAAGTTCCTGGACGGACACACCCGGCTCACCATCACCGAGCACGTCGGCGGGCGGGTCCTGTTCGAGCGGGAGCTCCAGTTCGGCACCGCTGAGCGGCGCATCGAGATCGTCGGGCGGTCCGGGGCGCCGATCAGCCTCGACAAGTCGGGCCGGATCAGTCCCACCTTCGACACCCGCTCTGCCGCTGACGTCGAGCCGTTGCTCCGGTCGATCCGCACCGTGATCGACGCGATCGGGTCGGCCGGCATCGAGGCGTTCGTGGCCTACGGCACGTTGTTGGGGGCCGTTCGCGAGCAGCGGCTGCTCGGCCACGACTCCGACGCCGACTTGGCCTACGTGAGCCGTTCGGGTCACCCGTGCGACGTCGTACGTGAGTCGTTCGCGCTCCAGCGCGTGATCAGCGAGCGTGGCTTTCGGACCTATCGCTACAGCGGTGCCGCGTTCCGCGTCGACGTCGTCGAGGGCGACGGGGCTGTTCGCGGTCTCGATGTGTTCGCCGGCTTCATCGACGACCCGGCAGAGGGCTCGGCGTACGGCGGACGGCTCTACCTGATGGGTGAGATCGGCGCCGACTACCGGCCCGAGTGGATCTACCCGTTGACCACCTGCACGCTGGGGGGCCACACCTTCCCGGCGCCGGCGGTGCCCGAGCGCTGGCTCGAGGCCGCCTACGGTCCCTCCTGGGCGGTCCCCGACCCGGCCTTCAAGTTCACCACCCCCGAACGCACCGTGCGCCAGCTGACGGGCTGGTTCCGCGGCACGTCGACCAACCGGTCCGCGTGGGAGCGGGCCTTCAGCGGCTCGCGGGGCAAGGTGCCCACGGGCGAGCCGTCGCTGCGGGCGCGTCGGGTGCGCGAGGTGCTCGCCGATGGCGGCACGGTCATCGACCTCGGCGCCGGCCGCGGTGCCGACAGTCTCTGGCTGGCCCGGCAGGGTCTGAGCGTGCACGCCTACGACTACGTCCCTTCGGCGACCTATCCCGCCCGCGACGCGGCCGTCGCCGAGGGCCACGACCTCACCGTGCGGATGCTCAACCTCGACGAGTGGCGCTCGGTCCTGGTCGAAGGGGCTCGGATGTCGCGTATCGAAGGACCGAAGGTGGTGTTGGCCCGCCACGTCGCGGACGCCACCGATGCCTTCGGTCGCGAGTCGTTGGCCCGCTTCGCCTCGATGTCGCTGCGCGGCGGCGGTCGCCTGTTCCTCGACGTCTGGACGGGTGGCGGCGCCGTGCCCGACCGGCTTCATGCCGTGGGCCTGGACCGGGTCGCTCGCTCGCTGACCAGGCAGGGTGCCAGAATCCTGGTGACCGACGAGCGACCGGCCCGCCCTGGCTCGCACCGCTCACGCCGTGGACGATTGGTGGCGCAATGGGACTGAGAGAGATCGCCGGACGGCTCGCCAGGCGAGACGGGGACCTCGCCGGTCGGGTTGCGGCGCTCGAGGCAGACGTGTTGGAGCTGCGGCGCCATCATGTCCGCCTCGCCGAGATCGCCGACGTGGTGCAGGAGCTCCTGGTGCCGTTGGCCTCGCGCGACCAGGCTCGCATCGACGAGGCGATCGAGAAGTTCTCGAAGAGTCTGTGAGAGTCCGTCCCTGTGGCGAGACGGGTCTTCATCCACCTGGGGCTGCCGAAGACGGCGACCACCTACCTCCAGACGATCTTGTGGAGCTCGCGCGACCAGCTGCGGGCTGACGGGGTGTTGCTGCCCGGTGACGAGCGGCGCGACCACCTGTGGGCCTCGCGCGTGATCCGCGAGGACCCCAACCTCGACAAGCACCCCGAGCTCCATCGCACGTCGTGGGCGCGCCTGCGCGCGGAGCTGGCGGACTGGGACGGCGACGGACTGGTCAGCCACGAGTTCTTCGCCGCAGCATCACCGCGTCAGGCAGCCGCCATGGTCGCCGACCTGGCTCCGGCCGAGGTGCACCTCGTGGCGACCGCCCGCGAGCCGCTGGGTCTGTTCACGGCCAGCTGGCAGGAGAGCCTGAAGAACCGCAGCACGGTGCCGCTGCCCGAGTACGCCCGCACGGTGTCCAAGAGCCCCAACGCCATCTGGAACTGGCGGACCCTCGATCTGAGACTCGTCCTGCGCCGCTGGGCCGGCGACCTTCCGCCGGAGCACGTGCATGTGCTCCCTGTTCATCGCGGGGGTCGCCGTGAGGCCATCTGGGAGACCTATGCCGCACTGATCGGCGTCGACCCCTCGGCGTACGACACCGGGCAGTCCTTCCCCAACGAGTCGATGGGCGTCGTGGAGGCAGAGACGCTGCGGCGCGTCAACGAGCACCTGGGCTCCTTCGAGCGGGCCTTCGACCGCGGGGTCTACATCCGCACGTACCTCGCCGACGAGCGCCTGGTGCCCCGCGGCGGCGACCGCTACTGGCCCGAGCCCGACCAGGTCGAGGAGTGCCGCGCGAGAGGCCGTGACGCGGTCGAGTTCGTGCGCGAGCGTGGCTTCGACGTCCGTGGCGACCTCGACGACCTGCTGGTGCCCGAGGTCCTCGAGCCTCGTCGTTCGGTCGCCTCCGTCACCGATGCGGAGGTCGCCGAGGTCGCCGTGCAGCTGGTCGCCCGGATGCTCGGGGACGTACGGGACCTGCGGGGTGGCTCCGCTGGTTGAGGAGGTTGCGCAGCGACGGTCTCGAAACCAGGTGCTGGCACTGGTCAACCAGGGTCAACCAGAGAAGGGACCGGCGGTGGCGGTGCCGACGACCATGTAGTGGTCGCTGACGTCGCCCATGGTGCTGCGGTCCTCGATGTAGTTGCTGAAGCTGACGTTGCCCCAGCCCAGGACCCAGTCGACTGCCAGCGCACCGGCCGGCCGGCAGCCGCCAGCGGTGCTGCCGCCGATCGCGGCGACCATGCCGGTGATGGGCGCGACGCGGCAGAAGAACTCGGCGCGGTCGTTCATGTCGCCGGTCAAGAAGATCGGGATGCCCTCGGACTTGAGTCGGTTGACGGTCGCAGCGGCGGTGTAGTGACCGGCGCGTCGGGTGGCGGCGTAGCTGCCCCCACCTGCCGAGGCGTGCATGTTGAGCACGTAGAACTCGCGGCCGGACTCCTTGTCACGCAGCCGCAGGATGGTCTGCGGGCGGTCGGCGTGCATGAAGTGGATGGTGAAGTAGCTGCCCGACACGAACTCGAACCGCGAGTCGTCGTAGAGGATCGAGTTGTCGGTCTCCCTCGAGCCGAACGCGTAGCCGGGGTAGGCGGCGAAGCCGGTCTGGGCCTGGAAGGCGTTGAGCTGGTCGGGCTGCAGCTCCTGCATGCCGACGATGTCGACGCCGAAGGAGCGGAACCTGGCCACGGCTCGCGGGGTGCGGACGCTCGCCGGGGGGTACTTCGGGTGGTCGCCGGTCCGGGTCGAGTGCTGGCTCCCGAGCACATTGAAGGTGGCGATCTGGAACGTCATCGTCTGCCTGGCGGCCTCGCGCTCGGCAGCACGACGCAAGTCGGCGTCGATCTGGGCCTTGGTCTTGTGCACGATGAGGTGGCCCGACACGACCTTCGGCGGCTTGGAGGACTCGCCTGTGCCGCGGGTGGCGCCGCGTGAGACGAGCACCTCGCGGGTCGCGGACTGGCCGCGGGTGGAGCGCTGCTTCTTGGTCACCAGGCCGGACAGCGGCTGCTGGGCGGTGAGGCTGAGGGAGGCCTCGGAGGTGGCCTGCGCCTCGCGCTGCTTGAGCCCGACGGTCACCACGGCAGCCGTGGTGAGGGACACTGCCAGGACCGTCACCAGAGGGACGACGGACCCGAGGGACCTGCCACCACGGCGACGTCGGTGATCCGTGTGCCGCCCGGACATGGCGGGGAGTCTATCCGCGCCGCGCCGTGGCGACGATTCAACGCCCAGATTGGGCGCCCTTTACCCTGAGACGTGCCCACCGATGTCCGCCACTTCAGGCCCGACATCCAGGGACTGCGTGCGCTGGCGGTGCTGCTGGTCATCGTCGCCCACTCGGGCTTCACGACCGTCTCCGGAGGGTTCGTGGGGGTCGATGTCTTCTTCGTCATCTCCGGCTTCCTGATCACCTCCCTGCTGGTCCGTGAGGCTGCTCGGACAGGGCGCATCTCCCTGCTCGGCTTCTACTCCCGGCGCGCCAGGCGCATCCTGCCGGCCGCCGCGGTCGTCGCGGTCGCCACCGTCGTGGCCTCGATCCTGTTCCTGCCGCTGGTGCGGGCCGTCGAGGTGATCAAGGACTCCGTGTGGGCCGCCGCCTTCGCTGCCAACATCCGGTTCGCCTCCGTGGGCACCGACTACTTCGCCAAGGGCGAGCCGGCCTCCCCGCTGCAGCACTACTGGTCGTTGTCGGTCGAGGAGCAGTTCTATCTGGTGTGGCCCCTGCTCCTCGTCGCTGCCGCGACGCTCGCGGCGTCACGGGGCGGTCGGCTCGGCCGACGTACTCCTCTGCTCCTGGTCGGCGGCCTGAGTGCTGCCTCGATGGCGTGGTCGATCTATGCGACCTACGAGTCGCCGACGACCGCCTACTTCTCCACGCTGACCCGCGCCTGGGAGCTCGGCGTGGGTGCCGGCCTGGCCGTGCTGATGTCGCGTGGAGTGATCCGTCCGCCGCAGTGGCTGGTGCAGGTCCTCGGCCTGCTCGGCCTGGGCGCGGTGTTGCTGGCCTGCCTGTGGTACTCGCCGCAGACCCGGTTCCCGGGCTACCAGGCGTTGCTCCCCGTCGTCGGCACGGCCCTGCTGCTGTACGCCGGGGGAGACCCGCGATCGACGCTCGCATCACGGTTGCTGTCGATGCGGCCGGCGCGGGTCGTCGGCGACTGGTCCTACTCGCTGTACCTGTGGCACTGGCCCATCCTCAGGATCGCCGAGGACCGGCTGCACGTCGCCCGACTCCCGATCGAGAAGCTGCTCGTGGCTCTCGTCTTGATCTTCGGGCTCAGCGCGCTGACCTACCGCTTCGTGGAGGAGCCCTTCCGTCGCGGTCGGCTGTGGGCTCGTCCGAGGTTCGGGGTGGCGCTCTACCCGATGAGCCTGGTGATGGTCATGGTCGTTGCCGTCTCGGGTCGCGCCTGGGTCGACCAGGAGCTGGGCGTCAACGGTGACAACCCGGCGATCACGACGGCGGACTTCCATGGCCAGAAGCTCAGCAAGGACCCCCACGTCGCTCTCGTGCAGGCCTCGACGCTGGCCGCCCAGGAGGGCAAGCCGATCCCGAGCGACCTGGTGCCGGGTCTGTTGGGACTGCGCAAGGACACCGCGCCGCTCGGAGACTGCGACTACCGCACGGGCACTCGTGACCTGTGCGCCAACGGCGACGTCGACTCCGACAAGGTGATGGTGCTGGTCGGCGACTCCCACGCGCGGGCCTGGTCGCCGGCGTTCACCGAGCTCGGGCGTCAGCAGGGCTACCGCACCTACTACCTCGTGTTCAGTGGCTGCTCGGCCACGCGGGCCATCCAGGCGGAGCCCCAGAACCTGCGGCCGTGGGACGACTGCGAGAGCTTCAAGGACTGGGTCGTGCAGACCGTCGGCGACCTGAGCCCTGACGTGGTCGTGGTGGCGACGAGTGCGGTCTCACCGATCGTGGGCCCCGATGGTGAGCCGGTCGGCCTCGTCAAGGACCGCGACCAGTTCAAGGATCTCGTCAGCGCCGGCTTCGCCGAGGAGCTGGCCGAGCTGAAGCCGCTCACGGACAGGCTCGTGGTCCTCGGCAACACACCGAAGCTGCCCCGCGAGCCGGGCGTGTGCATGTCGCAGGGCGGCGGGGTGACTCTCGAGGACTGCCTGTTCAAGCGCGGCTCCCTGATGCACTCGATCCAGATGGACTTCAAGAAGGCGGCCGAGGGCCAGGGCGTGCCGTATGTGAACGCCCTGCCCTGGTTCTGCTACCGGCTGTTGTGCCCTCCGGTGATCGGCAACACGATCGCGATGCGCGACTCCGAGCACATGACCCCGGAGTACGCCGAGGAGCTCGCCGAGCCGTTGGCCGTGAAGCTCGGCATCGCTGCCCGCTGAGCCGGCTCGTCGCGCCTCGGCCCTTGTCGTGCGGAGCGCCTCACCCCAGGCCGGTAACCACAATCCCCAGTAATTACAGGGTTGTAGTTATCGCGAACCCGTTGCGTGTGACTGATGTGACTGGTGGGATTAGCGCACCAATCTTCGGATTGCGGCCCGTGATCGGTTGCCAAACAGGAAGATTTCGTCGTGCCCCACCGTGGTCCTTCCCCCCTCCGACAGGGACCCGCTCGCCGACTGGCGACTGGTCTGCTCATCGTGACGACTGCTCTGGTGACCTCGTCCCTCGCCGTCACCTCGCCGGCTACTGCGCGGTCGAGCCTGCGCATCGTGCAGCCGCTGTCCGCGCCGGTGGCACCTGCTGCCGAAGGCGTCATCCGCATCACCGAGGCCAACCTGCTCTCGGGTCAGCCCGACGGCAACTTCCAGGCGGACGCAAGGCTGGTGATCAGCAACCAGCCGGACTTCATCACCTACAACGAGGTGCCGTGGCGCAAGGACGTGTTCTTGGCCCCGCCGGGCTACGCACTGTTCCGGACCCCGGGTCAGTACACCGGTGAGACTCCTGTCGCCTGGCGCACCGACAAGTGGACGGCCATCAACCAGGGCACGCTCATGGTCTGCTACAAGAAGGGCCGCCTGCCCGGCCAGAAGGTCGACTGGGGGATCCGTTACGCCAACTGGGTGACCCTGCAGGGCATCGACGGGCACGTCATCTCGGTCATCTCTGCCCACCTGCCCCCGGTCACCTCGATCACCGAGGGCCTGCAGGAGAAGGGCCTGCACCGGATCGGCGCGCTGGCCAACACGCTCTCGGCCTACGGCCCGGTGCTGATGGCCGGCGACATGAACTTCCACTATGGGCCGCGGCAGTACCCGCGCGAGCTGCTCGCGTCGTACGGCTTCACCTCGACCTACGACGTGCTGGGTACGAGCTTCCCGACCGGTGACCACCGTGGCGCGACGATCGACTACGTCTTCCTCAAGGACACCGCTCGCCTCAACGTGGTGGCGCACTACAACCAGGAGCTCTACTCCGACCACGACGCCGTCACCGCGGACCTGACCTTCACCGATGCTCCGACGGACGTGCCGGTGAGCTTCGCCCC
This sequence comes from Nocardioides agariphilus, assembly GCF_015352445.1. Classification (GTDB taxonomy): domain Bacteria; phylum Actinomycetota; class Actinomycetes; order Propionibacteriales; family Nocardioidaceae; genus Nocardioides; species Nocardioides agariphilus. The sequence goes on along the minus strand of NZ_JADKPO010000001.1, from coordinate 235,589 downwards.
CGGCACCTACACCAACTCGCCAACGGCCACGCGCTCGCTGCAGCGCTCGGTGCTCGATCTGGTCGTCAAGGCCGTCGACAACACGCCGCCCGGAGCCGCGATCCACCTGACCACGGCCAAGCTCGGGGACAAGCGGCTGACGGCGGCTCTCAAGGCGGCCCACGAACGCGGCGTGCACGTCCAGCTGGTCACCCGCCGGGAGCGTCCGTCCGGCCAGGAGCTGGAGATGCAGGCGCTGCTGGGCCAGAAGGTCTGGCGCAAGAGGTGGGCTGTCGGCTGCTGGCGGGTCTGCCGCACGATCGAGAGTCGCGGCAAGCTGCCGGAGACCAGGGTGCTGATCAGCCAGTCGGGCCTGACCAAGGCGCTGCGCATCGACATCGACGAGCCGATGGTCTACTCGACAGCGAGGACCTTGACCACGGCGCGGGTGATGACCACCCAGAACGCCTACGACGGAGCGTTCCTGCGCTTCTTCCGGCTGGTGAACCGCACGGTGTGACTGGGTTTCGAGACGGGCGCTAGAGCGCCCTCCTCAACCAACAGGCTCAGTGTGGCTTGGGCCATAGCCGGTCGCGGCTCGCGCAGATAGCGTCCGGCCTCATGGCGCGCCTGTGTGAGACCGACGGACTGACCGACGACCAGACCGAGATCCTCAAGGCAGTCAGGCAGTTCGTCGAGAAGGAGATCCTCCCGGTCGCGACCGCGCTCGAGCACGCGGACGAGTACCCCACCGCGATCGTCGAGGGACTCAAGGAGCTGGGTCTGTTCGGACTGATGATCCCCGAGGAGTACGGCGGTCTCGGCGAGTCACTGCTGACCTACGCACTGGCCGTCGAGGAGATCGCGCGCGGCTGGATGAGCGTGAGCGGCATCATCAACACCCACTTCATCGTCGCCTACATGCTGCTGCGGCACGGTACGGAGGAGCAGAAGCAGAAGTACCTCCCGCGGATGGCGACCGGCGAGGTGCGCGGCGCCTTCTCGATGTCAGAGCCCGGGTGCGGGTCCGACGTGGCCGCGATCACGACCAAGGCCGTGGTCTCGACGAGCTCGGCCGGCGAGCAGCCGGAGTACACCATCACCGGCCAGAAGATGTGGCTGACCAACGGTGGCTCGGCCAACCTGGTCGCCGTACTCGTCAAGACCGACGAGGGCCAGGACTCGGTCTACCGCAACATGACGACCTTCCTCGTCGAGAAGCAGGAGGGCTTCGGCGAGACGGCCCAGGGGGTCACCATCCCCGGCAAGATCGACAAGATGGGCTACAAGGGCGTCGACACCACCGAGATGGTCTTCGAGGGCCACCGGATCTCCGCGGACCAGATCCTGGGCGGTGAACCGGGCAAGGGCTTCTACCAGATGATGGACGGCGTCGAGGTCGGCCGCGTCAACGTCGCCGCCCGCGGCTGCGGTGTCGCCAACCGCGCCTTCGAGCTGGGCGTCGCCTACGCGCAGCAGCGCGAGACGTTCGGCAAGAAGATCGCCGAGCACCAGGCCGTTCTCTTCCGTCTCGCGGAGATGGCGACCAAGGTCGAGGCGGCCCACCAGATGATGGTGCGCGCGGCCCGCAAGAAGGACTCCGGCCAGCGCAACGACCTCGAGGCCGGCATGGCGAAGTACCTCGCCTCGGAGTACTGCGCCCAGGTGGTCGAGGACTCGTTCCGCATCCACGGCGGGTACGGCTTCTCCAAGGAGTACGAGATCGAGCGGCTCTACCGCGAGGCACCCATGCTGCTGATCGGGGAAGGTACGGCTGACATCCAGCGGATGATCATCGGCCGCCGCTTGCTGGAGGACTACGCGCTCTGAGGTCGAGGCGCCCTGAGGTCGAGGCGCTCTGAGCCGAACAACATCGACGCGGGCTTGGCGGGCGTGTCATGGTGGATGCGCGTCTCCACCCATCACCCGTCATCTCCGTAGGAGGAACGATGCCCGCCTCGAGTGACCAGTCAGGTGCCAACGAGGACCTCAAGGCCAAGATGCGAGAGGCGCTCGATCGCAAGAAGAAGGGCGGCTCTGGCGGCCTTCACGGCGACAACCCGCTGAAGGAGAAGGCCCACGGCTCCGAGGTCTCCGGCGGCTCCGCTCCGAAGATGCACCGCCGCAAGGCCGGCGGCGGCGGGTCCTGATCGGCACACATCAGCCGTTCTCCTGATCCAGTTCGCGCCGCCTGAGGGCCTCTCGCGCAGCGGCGCCGAAACGCTGTGCCGCCGCTTGTCGTGAGATACCCAGGATCGTGCCGATGGCCTGCCACGACGCGCCGAACAGCCACGTCTTCGTGACGGCTCGAGTCAGCTCCTCCTCGGCCTCCTGGATCTGGCGGCGCGCAGCGTCGCGGACGGCCTCGACCCGGTCGCGGGCCGCGGCGAGAGGGGCCACGAGATCACGCCGTACGTCGGACCGGTCCACACCGACCCAGACTCCGGGCGAGATCGCCTGGGAGAGCTCACGCTTGGTGCTGGGTCGGGACTTCACACCACGAACCTGGCATGGTGGACGCGGCACAGGTCCGCTTTTTCCACACCCGCCATCGTGACCGGGGCGGCCTGGTGAGCACTCTGCCGGTGTCAAGCGGCTGTTGACAGTCGCGGAGCGGAGCGAAGGTGTCAGGCGAGGCAGGACTTGTCGCGCTCCCGTTCAGCCACGCCATCGTGACCTTTCCCACGGGTCCGCCACGTTCACACTCACCGTCGACACCGGCACGATGGGCGCCATGCAGTTCGGCCGTAGCTATGAGGAGTTCGAGGTCGGTGCCGTCTACCAGCACTGGCCGGGCAAGACGGTGACCGAGTACGACGACCACCTGTTCTGCCTGCTGACCATGAACCATCACCCGCTGCACCTCGACAGCCACTACGCCGAGGAGACCACGCAGTTCGGCAAGAACGTCGTGGTCGGCAACTACGTCTATTCGATCCTGCTGGGCATGAGCGTGCCCGACATCTCGGGCAAGGCGATCGCCAACCTGGAGATCGAGTCGCTGCGTCACGTCGCGCCGACCTTCCACGGCGACACGCTCTACGGCGAGACCACCGTCCTCGACAAGTGGGAGTCGAAGTCCAAGGACGACCGTGGCGTCGTCCACGTCGAGACGATCGGCTACAACCAGGACGGCAAGGTCGTCTGCATCTTCCGGCGCAAGGTGATGGTGCCCAAGCAGAGCTACCTCGACGACCGCGGCGGCGAGCAGCCCGGTCGCCCCGTCCCGCAGCCCGACAAGAACTGGCCCGGACAGTAGCGGGCGCTACGGCCTGAACGCCTTGGCCAGCGGCAGCAGTCCGAGCACCAGCACCATCGGTACGGCGAACCCGACGCGCAGCGAGCCGGCGCCCACGAGACCGGTCATCACCGCACCCAGCAGTGCGCCGACGTAGTTGAACTGGTTGAAGCGCGCGATCACGGCGTCGACCCGAGCTCGTCGCTGCGCAGGGTCGAGCTCCCCACCCGCGATCCGCGCGGCGGCCGAGAAGCTCAAGGGCGCCACCACCGCGACCCCGGCGCCCATCACCAGGAACCCCAGCACCGCAACGGGCCACGAGGGGGCGAACACCACGACCGCCAGGCCGAGACACGCCACGAGCGCGCCGACGCGCAGCACGAGCACCGGGCCGTGGCGGCGTACGAGTCCGTCGCCGGCGAGGCGCACGAGACCACTTGCCAGCAAGTAGGGAAACGTCGCCAGGGCCACCAGGTCCGAAGGCGCGTCCACGGCGCGGTCGAGGTAGGTCGGCCCCCACGTGAACGCTGCGGTGTCGACCATGTAGAAGAGCACCAGCGCGGCGCCGACCAGCAGGATCGGCCGCCACGGCACGGCGCTGTCGACCTCGGGTGCCCCGGACCGCTCGTGCGCGAGATAGGGCGCAGCGACGGCCGCCAGGGGAACCACCGCCAGCAGGGCCACCCAGTCCAGCGCCACGTGCGCGGTTGCCAGGGTCAAGGCCGAGGCGACCAGGCCACCGAGCGTCCAGGACCCGTGGAAGGACGGCAGGATCGGCCGGTCATAGCGGTGCTCGAGCGCGACCGCCTGCATGTTGACCACGGCGTCCACGATGCCCAGCACCACGCCGTACGCCGCCACCGCTGCGTAGAAGACGGCAACGGAGGGGGCCAGGACGGCGATCGGCACCACGGCGGCCATCGCGACCAGCGAGGCGCGCAGCAGAGCCGCCGACCCGACCTGCGGGGCCAGGCGCTCCGCGAGCAGCGTGCCGACTCCGGCCAACAGCACCAGGCCGAGCAGGAGCAGCGACAGCTCCACCTCCGACAGCGACCACAGGTCGGAGAAGTCCGGCAGCCTCGTCGTCAGGCTGATGAACACGAAGCCCTGGATGAGGAACGCCGCGGCGACCGCCAACCGGCTCCGGCTCAGGCTCACGGCCCGCATCCTGCCCTACGGTGGGCGCGTGACGACGTGGGAGCGCCGGACGGAGTGGCCGCTGACCATTGCCGCCGTGGTCTTCCTCGGCGCCTACGCCTGGCCCATCCTCGACCCGGGTCTGCCCGACGTGCTCGCCACGACCTGCGCCACGATCACCTGGGTGGTCTGGGCCTTGTTCGCCGCAGACTATGTCGCTCGGGTGTCCCTGGCCGATGACCGCGTCTCGTGGGTGGTGCGGCACCCACTCGAGCTGTTCGTCCTGGTGCTGCCCATGTTCCGGCCGCTGCGAGCCCTGCGCCTGGTCACGTTGCTGCGGGTGTTGAACCGCAGCGCTGCCGGAAACCTCAGTGGTCGCGTGGCCATCTACGTGACGGCAGGGTCCTCGTTGATCGCCTTCATCGCTGCGCTGGCCGCGCTGGAGGCCGAGCGCGACGCCGACGGTGCCCTGATCACCTCCTTCGGAGACGCGATGTGGTGGGCCTGCACGACGATGACGACCGTGGGGTACGGCGACACCTATCCGGTCACCACCACGGGCAGGTTCATCGGGGTGGGCTTGATGATCGGCGGCATCGCGCTGCTCGGCACGGTCACGGCCACGTTCGCGTCGTGGCTGGTCAACGCCGTGCGCGACGAGCAGGAGGCGACCGAGGACGAGCTCGACGACGTGCAGGCACAGCTGCGAGTGGTCCGCGAGCAGCTCGACCGCCTTCTGGAGGAGCGGCGATGAGCGACTACCCCGACGCCGAGGTGTGGGTCGTGCGGCACGGCGAGACCGAGTGGAGCAAGGCCGGACGGCACACCTCCTCGACCGATCTGCCGCTGACTTCCGAGGGAGAGCGGGTGGCCAAGCTGCTGCACGAGCGCCTGGCTGGCAGGTCGTTCGACCTGGTGCTGACCAGCCCGATGCAGCGTGCGCGGGTCACCGCGGGCCTGGCCGGGTTTGCGGACGCAGAGGTCGACGACGACCTGGTCGAGTGGGCCTACGGCGACTACGAGGGCCGCACGAGCGCCGAGATCCGCGGGGACGTGCCCGGGTGGACGATCTGGACCCATGAGGCACCGGGTGGCGAGACCCCCGCGCAGGTGAGCGAACGTCTCGACCGCGTCGTGGCGCGCCTTCGCGAGGTGCCGGACCGCGCTCTCGTCTTCGGACACGGCCACGCCCTGCGAGCCCTGACTGCCCGGTGGCTCGGGCTGCCGGTCACCGACGGCCGGTTGTTCCGCCTGGACACCGCGACCTTGTCGCGTCTGGGGTACGAGCGGGAGAACCCCGTCATCCTCGCCTGGAACTCCTGACCTGCCGGCGGTTGAGGAGGGCGCGCAGCGCCTGTCTCGAAACCCCGCCCTTGACGACCGGCGGTCCCGTCACGACGGTGGACCCATGGGCCTGGTCGCGGGCTGTCCCCGCTGCGCCACCGACGTGGAGATCGCCGAGGGTGACGGCCGACCCCGTTGCCCCCTGCACGGCGAGGTGTCGCGGCCGCTGTGGCGCCCGCACGACGAGTCGGGGGTGTCCTACGACGGGTTCACCCTGCACCTCGACGCGGCCGACGGCTTCCCGACGTACGTGCCGTGGCCGATGAGCCCGGGCTGGGCCGTGACCGACTTCGCGGTCGTCGCAGGGGACCGCCCGTGGGCGACACTGACGTGCGTGTCAGGGACCAGCGAGCTCGACGGCCCGGTTGACGTGCTCGTGGTCGCGGAGGAGCCCGGCACGGGACTGGGGTCACGGTGCGCGGGCATCGACCGCAGCGACCCTGGTCGCGAGGTGGGGGAGGGGCAGCCGGCCGCGCGGGTCCGGATCGGTAGTCAGAGCGTCCCCCTGTGGGTGGTCTCGACGTCCTCGTCGGACGATCGGTTCGACCGGTCGGTGTTCGCCGGTGAAGCAGACGGTCGCTGGCTGTGGCTCGTACTGCGGCCCGCCTCGGCCATGTTGCTGCTGCGCGACGACTGGATCCTGCGCGACGTCTCGTCGGTCGGCCCACAGCTCGTGGAGATGGCGTTCGGAGGGCCCCGGCCGGTGTGGTGAGGATCTGCCAGGGTGGGCACGTGCTGATCGACCTCCACACCCACTCGCGCGCCTCCGACGGCACGCAGAGCCCGGCGGAGGTGATGGCCGCGGCAGCTCGGGCGGGCCTCGACGTGGTCGCACTGACCGACCACGACACGATGCAGGGCTGGGAGGAGGCGAGCGCGGCAGCCACGGAGCTCGGGCTCGACCTGGTGCTCGGCATCGAGATCAGCACGCGCTTCGGCTCGGCCGGGGTGCACCTGCTCGCCTACCTTCCCGATCGCGACGACCCGGATCTGGTCGCCACGCTCGAGCGGATCCTCGAGGGCCGCAACGACCGGGTGCCCGCGATCGTCGAACGGCTCCGCGAGGTCGGCGTCGACCTCACCGAGGACGACGTACGACGGGAGTCGGCCGGCACGCCCGCCCCTGGTCGGCCCCACGTGGCCGATGCCCTCGTCGCACGTGGGGTGGTCGGTTCGCGAGTGGAGGCCTTCGAGCGGTACCTGAACCCGGGGCGTCCGGGCTACGCGCGGCGCTTCGCCGCCGACCTCGAGGACGTCGTGCCGCTGGTGGTCGCCGCCGGCGGCGTACCCGTGGTGGCGCACCCCTGGGGCCGCACGGCTCGGGCGGAGCTGACCGTCGAGGCCTTCGGCGAGCTGCGCGAGCTGGGGCTTGCCGGCATTGAGGTCGACCACCAGGACCACAGCCCCGCCGAACGGGAGCAGCTGCGCGCCATCGCCCGCGACCTCGACCTGGTCGTGACGGGGTCGAGTGACTACCACGGCGCCGGCAAGGTCGACCACGAGCTGGGCTGTCACACGACCGCACCCGAGGAGCTCGCCCGGATCCGCGAGCTCGCCGAGCGGGCGCGAGCGACAAGGGCAGCGGGGCCGAGCCGGTGAGCGACGTCCTCGACACCACGTTGATGACGAGTGCGTTCGTGACGCTCTTCGTGATCATGGACCCGGTCGGCACCGTGCCGATCTTCTTGTCGCTGACCAGCGGACGCTCGAAGGCGACCGCACGGCGCGCCGCCTGGCAGGCCGTCGGCGTCTCCTTCGTGGTGATCTCGGCCTTCGCGTTCTTCGGGCAGCGGATCCTGGACTACCTGCACATCTCGCTCCCCGCGCTCCAGTGCGCAGGCGGACTGCTCCTGCTGCTCGTCGCGCTCGAGCTGCTCACCGGCAACGAGAAGGAACCCACCCAGCAGGTAGGCACCAACGTCGCCCTCGTGCCTCTCGGCACCCCGCTGCTCGCCGGTCCCGGCGCGATCGTGGCCACCATGCTGTTCTCTCGGCGGGTCCACGACTTCGGCGACTTCACGGCCGTCGCGCTGGCCGTCGTACTCGTGCATCTGTGCATCTGGGCGGCGATGCGCTACTCGCTGCCCATCTTGCGGCTGATCCGCGAGTCGGGCGTCCTGCTCGTCACCCGCATCGCCGGCCTGCTGCTCTCCGCCATCGCCGTGCAGCTCGTCGCCGACGCCGTGCGCGCCTTCATCGCCGGCGAGGGGTAGCTACCTCCTCCCGACGTTCTGGAACCGTTGGGAGATGCGGGTGGGCACCATCCGCGTGATGGCGGTGATCGCCTTGTACTGACCACCCGGGACCGACAGGGTCTTGCCCTTGTCGAAGTCCTTGAGGCACTCGGCCACCAGGAAGTCGGCCTCGAGCCAGAGGTACCCGGTGCCGCGGCGCACGTCCATCCGCTGGTGGAACTCGGTCTTGGTGAACCCCGGGCAGAGCGTGGTGACGGTGACGCCCCTGCCGCGGTACTCGTTGGCGGCCCAGGTGCCGAAGCTGTTCACGTAGGCCTTGGCGGCGGAGTACGAGCCGCGCGGCAAGAAGGCAGCCACGCTCGAGACGTTGATGATCCCGCCACGTCCGCGAGCCGACATCGCTCCCAGTGCTGCGTGGCACAGCCGCATCACAGCTACGACGAGGACGTCGAGCATCGCCTGCTCCTGCTCGACGTCGTTGTCGCCGAACCGCTTCTTGAGCCCGAAACCGGCATTGTTGACGAGCAGGTCGACGGGCCTGTCGAGGGAGGCGACCCGCGCCTCCACGACCGCCAGCTGGGCCCGGTCCACGAGGTCGGCGGCCAGCACCTCGGCCCCGACGCCGTACGTCGCCCGGAGCTCGCCTGCCACCGCTTCCAGACGCTCGGTGTCACGGGCCACGAGCACCAGGTCGTGGCCGCGGGCGGCGAGCTGGCGGGCGAACTCGAGGCCGATACCGGCGGTGGCGCCGGTCACGAGGGCGGTAGGCATGCCTCGATCGAAGCAGGTTGCTGCCGGGATTGGGCGTCCGGGTCCGGCATGATGGGCCGTGATGACTTCCCCGACGAGCTCCTTGTCCGCGCATCGCGTCACCACCTTGGCCGTCGCCAACCAGAAGGGTGGCGTGGCCAAGACCACCAGTGTGGCCTCGCTCGGCGCCGCTCTGGCCGAGCTCGGCCACTCGGTGCTGCTGGTCGACCTCGACCCGCAGGCCTGCCTCACGTTCTCCCTCGGCATCGACCCGGAGGACGTCGAGCTGTCGGTCCACCACGTGCTCACCAAGGGCACCCACGTCGACGAGGTCGTCATCGAGACCGACGACGGCGTCGACCTGCTGCCCGCCACCATCGAGCTGGCGCGCGCCGAGGCCGACCTGCTCACCCGCACCGGCCGCGAGCAGGTGCTGAAGGCCGCCCTGGCCGACCTCCTCGACGACGAGGAGGGCTCGACCTACGACTGGGTCCTGCTCGACTGCCCGCCCTCGCTCGGCGTGCTGACCGTCGCGGCGCTGACCGCCGCCGACGGCGTGCTGATCCCGCTGCAGTGCGAGACCTTGTCCCATCGCGGCGTCGGGCAATTGCTCGACACGGTCCACGACGTACGCCGGTTCACCAACCCCGACCTCGAGGTCTGGGGCGTGCTGCCGACGCTGTACGACGGTCGCACCAACCACGCTCGCACGGTGCTGGAGACGATCAGCTCGACCTACGACCTCGAGGTCATCGAGCCGCCGATCCCCAAGACCATCAAGTTCGCGGAGGCTCCCGCCGCCGGTCGCTCCATCCTGGCCACCTCACGCAGCAGCAAGGGTGCCAAGGCCTACCGCGAGGCGGCCGTCCACCTCGTCGAGCGCAGCCAGCGTCCCCGCATGCGGGGCAAGTCCAGGAAGCGATGAGCAGGCCGTGAGCAAGCACCGGGCTCTCGAGGTCCGCCCCCGCTACGGCCGGATGGGTGCCGCCTTCGCGTCCCTCGGGGTGACGCTGGTGGCGGTGATGGGTGGGTTCGGGGTGCTGCCGGTCTCATCCGGCCAGGCCAACGCCTCCAACCAGCCGCTCGCGAGCCAGCAGTCCGGTGCTCCGGCCTCGACGGAGTCGACCCCTCCTGTCGACGAGCCTGCGGCCAAGCCCCGCAAGCACCGCCGGGGCGCAGGCGTCGGCTCGTCCGCCGACGCCACCGAGACCAAGACCAGCCCCCAGCAGGACAAGACCTTGCCCAAGGGCTCGGGCAAGGGCAAGCGCGTGGTGTTCAGCGAGAGCCGGCAACGGGTCTGGCTCGTCAACGCGGACAACTCGGTGGCACGCACCTACCTCGTCTCCGGCAGCATCTACGACAACCTCGACCCCGGAGCGTTCAACGTCTACTCGCGTTCGGAGGACGCCTGGGGCGTCGACGACTCGGGCAGCATGAAGTACTTCGTGCGCTTCACCCAGGGCGACAGCGGCGCCGCCATCGGCTTCCACGACATCCCGATCAAGGACGGCGTGCCTGCCCAGACGGAGGCGCAGCTCGGTACTCCGCTCAGCCACGGCTGCATTCGTCAGCGACGGCCCGACGCGATCGCCTTGTGGAACTTCGCCCCGCTCGGCACGTCGGTGATCGTCACCGCCTGACGCGGCTCAGGCGGACTCGGCGGCCGGCTTGCTGGGGCGACGACGACGGCGGTTGCGCGTGCTTGCGGGACGGTCCGAGCCGGCCGGTGCGGCGTCGCCCGTGACGGCCTCGACCGCCGGCGCGGCGGAGGTCTCCCCGCCGCGAGTGCGGCGGCGGCTGCGGTTGCGGGCCGGTCGCTCGGGACGCTCGGTCCTCTCCGCCCGCTCACGTGCAGGACGCTCGACCGGGGCGGGGTCGACGATGCGACCCTTGGTGCCGGGCGCGATGCCGAGATCGTGGAAGAGGTGCTCGGAGGTCGAGTAGGTCTCCTGCGGGTCCTCGAAGGGCAGGTCGAGAGCCTTGTTGATCATCTTCCAGCGGGCGAGGTCGGCCCAGTCCACGAAGGTGATCGCGATGCCGGAGGCACCGGCGCGGCCGGTGCGGCCGATCCGGTGGATGTAGGTCTTCTCGTCCTCGGGGCAGGTGTAGTTGATGACGTGGGAGACGCCCTGGACGTCGATCCCACGCGCCGCGACATCGGTGGCGACGAGCACGCGGAGCTTGTCCTCGCGGAAACGGGTCAGGGCCTTCTCGCGCGCGACCTGGGCCATGTCGCCGTGCAGCGGCGCGGTCTTGAAGCCACGCTCGGCGAGGTCGTCGGCGACCCGCTGCGCCTGACGCTTGGTGCGCGTGAAGACGATGAACTTGTCGGCGTCCTCGGCTTGCAGGATGCGGCCGATGATCTCGGGCTTGTCGAGGTCGTGGGCCTGGTAGATGAACTGCGCCGTGGCCGGCACCAGCTGCGTGTCGTAGGACGACTCGGCGCGGATGTTCATCGGGTGGCGCATGTGGGTGCGAGCCAGCGACACGATCGCGGCCGGCATGGTCGCCGAGAACAGCATCGTCTGGCGGGTCTCGGGCGTCATCCCCAGCAGCTTCTCGACGTCGGGCAGGAAGCCGAGGTCGAGCATCTCGTCTGCCTCGTCGAGGACCAGCGCGTGCACGTGGCTGATGTCGAGGGCCCGCCGGTTGCACAGGTCGATGAGTCGCCCGGGCGTGCCCACCACGATGTCGACCCCTGCCGTGAGGGCGTCGAGCTGCTGCTCGTAGGGCACCCCGCCGTAGACGGTCAGGACCCGCAGGCCGCGGTCCTTGCTGGCCAGGTGGAGGTCGCCGGAGACCTGCAGTGCCAGCTCGCGGGTCGGGGCGACGATCAGCGCCTGCGGCTTGCCCTGGGGCAGCTCGGCGTAGGCGGGGTCCTTGGGCGCGATACTGCGCTGCATCACGGGGATGCCGAAGGCCAGCGTCTTGCCGGTGCCCGTGCGGGCCTGGCCGATCAGGTCGGTGCCGAGCAGGGCGACCGAGAGGGTCATCTCCTGGATGGCGAAGGGAGTGGTGATGCCGGCGCGCTCGAGCGCGTCGCAGATCTCGGGGTCGACCCCGAGCTCACGGAACGTGGTCACGGTTTTCAGTTCGCTTTCGATAGGTCCGTACGGCGGACCGGAAGCTCACTGGAGAACCGCTTGCTCGGGGTCTGCCGCGCACATGCTCACCGCCGTGCGCCCACACATCGAACGCGGGCACAGCAAGACGGGTCTCGGTGAGTCTATCGGTAGGTTGGCGCCATGGCGGCATCCCCAGCCAATGTCCCCCAGATGCATCCGGACCCGGCCGACTTCCAGGACCCCGCCTATCGCGAGGCCGTCGTCGACCTGCTGGCCGCGATCTCCTACGGCGAGATCTCAGCGTTCGAGCGGCTGGCCGAGGACTCCAAGATGGCGCCGGTGATCCGCGACAAGGTCGCCCTGGCGAGCATGGCGAGCGCGGAGCTCGGTCACGTCGCCCGGCTGCACGAGCGCATCGCCGAGCTGGGTGCGGACCCCTTCGAGGCGATGGCGCCCTTCATCGAGCCGATCGAGAAGTTCCACCGGCACACCGCCCCCTCGGACTGGCACGAGGGACTGGTCAAGGCCTACGTCGGCGACGGGCTCGCCGCCGACTTCTACCGCGAGATCGCGGCCTACCTCGACGCTGCCACCCGTGACCTCGTGATCGCCTCGCTCGAGGACGCCGGCCAGGCCGACTTCGTGGTCGACCGGATCCGCCAGGCGATCCTCGCCCAGCCGTCGCTCGCCGGCCGGCTCGCCCTGTGGGGCAGGCGGTTGATGGGTGAGGCACTGACCCAGGCCCAGCGCGTGGCTGCTGAGCGCGAGTCCCTCTCGGCCCTCCTCGCCGGCGGCATCGACAGACCTGGCCTCGACCTGGCCTCGATCGGCCGGATGTTCACCCGGATCACCGAGCGCCACGCCGAGCGGATGTCCCACCTCGGCCTCGCGTCGTGACCACGACGAGTGCGCCGGTCAGACCCTGACGCGGCCCTTGCTGCGGTAGTTGGCGGCTGCGGTCACCAACACGGCTGCGACCACGACCTGCCAGGCGTGCCGCCACCAGTCGAAGCCGGGAGTGTTGTCCTTGAACAACAGCGTGTAGAGGAAGTTGCCGATCAGCACGCCGCTGATGCCGCAGGCCACGGTGAGCCAGGTCGGGATGCGGACGTTGCCGCGGGCGAGCTTCATGCCCACCCAGCCGATGATGGCGCCGCCGATGATCATCAAGATCAAGTCGAGCATGCTCTCTGTCCTTTCACGACGTCTGACAGACCGAATCGATCGTCCCTCGCAGACACGGTGAAATCACGGCCGCGAGCAGGGATTCAGGGTCGAACCAGGGTCAGCTGCGGAAGCCGACCTGGCCTGAGACGCCGCCGCCGATCTCGACGTAGGCGATCTTGTCGCCGGGCACCAGGATCTTGCGGCCACGTACGTCGTCGATGGACAACGTGCCCTTGTTCTGGACCGCCTCGGAGACCTGCCTCTCGACCTCGTCGACGGTCTCGTTGGTCTCGAGCACGACCTCGCGGGGTGCGTGCTGGACGCCGATCTTGACCTCCATGGGGGACTCTCCTCAGTGCTCGTCGGTCAGGGGGTAGCCGCGGATGCCGCGCCACGCCAGGCCCGCGACCAGGGCAGCGGCGTCGCCTTGCTTGATGCGGGACTTCACGCCCGTGGCCTCGGCCAGCCAGAACCGTGCGCTGACTTGCGCCATTCCCACCAGGGACACCGCGAGCAGCCTGGCCTCGGCATCGGGCAGGCCGGTGTCGTCGTGGATCACCGTGGCGATCATCGCGGCGCAGTCGGTCGTGACGTTGTCGACGCGCTCGCGCACGGCCGGCTCGTTGTTCAGGTCGCTCTCGAACACGAGCCGGAACGCTCCGTTGTCGCCCGCGACGTACTCGTAGAAGACATCCATGGTCGCGGCGACCCGCTGCTTGTTGTCGTGGGTCGACGCCAACGCCTGGCGGCAGTTGTCGACGATCGCGGCGCAGGAGGCGTCGAGCAGCGCGAGGTAGAGGTCGAGCTTGCCGGGGAAGTGCTGGTAGAGCACGGGCTTGGAGACGCCGGCCCGCTCGGCGATGTCGTCCATCGCGGCGGCGTGGAAGCCTTGCGCGACGAAGACCTCGAGCGCCGACTCGAGCAGCTGCGCCCGGCGTTCGGAGCGAGGAAGACGGCCACCACGTGGCCCCGCCGAGGGGCCAGAGTCACGGACGTCGCTCACGGTCGGTGAGCCTACTCGGCGGTAGGAACGGTCCGGATGACGGGACGCGGCGCGGGTGGAGCGGCGCACGCAGGGAACATGGACGATCCCCGCGGCGTTGCCCGGGAGCTGCCGTGGAACCTTCGGCGGCGACCCGCTGACCCCCTGACTGGAGCAGAGACGTGTCCTTCCCGCCTTTGGTGGAGCCCGCTGACGAGCTGACCATCGACGAGGTACGCCGGTACAGCCGGCACCTGATCATCCCCGACGTCGGCATGGCCGGGCAGAAGCGGCTCAAGAACGCGCGCGTCCTCGTCATCGGCGCCGGCGGTCTCGGCAGCCCGGCCCTGCTCTACCTGGCCGCTGCCGGCGTGGGCACCCTGGGCATCGTGGAGTTCGACGAGGTCGACGAGTCCAACCTCCAGCGCCAAGTCATCCATGGCCAGTCCGACGTCGGCCGGTCCAAGGCCCAGTCCGCCAAGGAGTCGGTCCTCGAGACCAACCCCTACGTCAACGTGGTCGTCCACGAGGAGCGCCTCGACAACGACAACGTGATGCGGATCTTCGAGGGCTACGACCTGATCGTCGATGGCACCGACAACTTCGCCACGCGCTACCTGGTCAACGACGCTGCCTACTTCCTGGGCATCCCCTACGTGTGGGGCTCGATCTACCGCTTCGACGGCCAGGCCTCGGTGTTCGCACCGACCCTAGCGCCCGACGCTCCCTGCTACCGCTGCCTCTACCCCGAGCCGCCGCCGCCGGGCATGGTGCCCAGCTGCGCTGAGGGCGGTGTGCTCGGCGTGCTGTGCGCCAGCATCGGCTCGATCCAGGTCAACGAGGCGATCAAGCTGCTGACGGGCATCGGCGACCCGGCCATCGGCAAGCTCGTCATCTACGACGCTCTCGAGCTCGAGTGGCGCAAGCTCAAGGTCCGCAAGGACCCCAACTGCGCGCTGTGCGGGGAGCACGCCACCGTCACCGAGCTCATCGACTATGAGAGCTTCTGCGGCGCGATCTCCGAGGAGGCGATGGACGCCGCTGCCGGAGCCACCATCTCGGTCACCACGCTCGAGCACATGCTCAAGGAGCGTGAGGAGGGCACTCGCGACTTCGTGCTGGTCGACGTGCGCGAGCCCAACGAGTACGAGATCAACAAGATCCCCGGCTCCGTGCTGATCCCGAAGGGCGAGTTCCTCACCGGTCACGCGCTCGCGGAGCTGCCCGGTGTCGACTCCGGCAAGCAGGTCGTCATGTACTGCAAGACCGCGGTCCGCTCGGCCGAGACCCTGGCGATCGTCAAGGGCGCCGGCTACTCCGACGCCGTGCACGTCGGCGGCGGCGTGAGTGCCTGGGTGCGCCAGATCGACCCGTCGCAACCCTCGTACTAGCCCTTGCTGGTTGAGGAAGGCGTGCTAGCGCCTGTCTCGAAACCAGACAACGCCGACCCTGATGGTTTCGAGACGGTTGCTGCGCAACCTCCTCAACCAGCGGTGGCGACTGGGAGGCGTTCGGTGGTTTCGAGACGGTTGCTGCGCAACCTCCTCAACCCTCGTACTAGCCCTTGCTGGTTGAGGAAGGCGCGCTAGCGCCTGTCTCGAAACCAGGCGAGCTGGGCGCCTTCGGTGGTTTCGAGACGGTTGCTGCGCAACCTCCTCAACCAGCGGTGGTTTCGAGACGGTTGCTGCGCAACCTCCTCAACCAGCGGTCTCCGGTGGTTTCGAGACGGTTGCTGCGCAACCTCCTCTGGTCGTGCGTAACCCCACGCCTGCTGGGTAGTTGAGCACTTACGTAACGACGCGGCGTACCCCGACACCGCGCACGACGGAAGGCGATCCCTTCATGCATCTCCAGCGACTTCTCGGCGCCGTCGGTGGCGCCGTGATGCTCACGGCGGCCGTGCTGAGCGCACCGCAGGCGACTGCTGCCCAGGACATCGGCCAGTGGGCGCCGGCGGCCACCGCCAAGATCCACCCCGGCACGATGATGTACACCGAAGGCGCCCAGTGCACGGCGAACTTCGTCTACACCGACAGCGCCGGCAACGTGTACGTCGGGTACGCCGCGCACTGTGCCGGCACGGGCAGCGCCACTGACACCGACGGCTGCCAGGCAGGCTCGCTGCCGCTCGGCACCCGCGTGAGCTTCAACGAAGGCGGGTCCCTGCTCAGTGAAGGCACCGTCCTCGGCCACGGCACCCTCGTCTACTCGTCGTGGCTGACCATGAAGTCTTTGGGCACGACCGACGCCAACACCTGCGCCTACAACGACCTCGCGCTCGTGAAGGTCGACGCGGGCGATCTCTCCAAGGTCAACCCGAGCATCCCGTTCTGGGGTGGACCCACCGGCATCGACATCGACGGCACCGTCGCGGGCGATCGGGTCTGGACCTACGGCAACTCGAGTCTGCGGGCAGGGATCTCCCAGCTCTCGCCGCACACGGGCATCAGCCTCGGCGACGACGCCGCGGACGGTGGCTGGAGCCACCCGCTCTACACCCTGACGCCCGGCGTGCCCGGTGACTCCGGCTCCGCGTTCCTCAGCGCCGGCGGCAAGGCGATCGGCGTGCTGTCGACGCTGGGTCTCGCCCCCCTGCCCGCCTCCAACAACATCGGCGACCTCGGCAAGGAGCTCGCGTTCGCCCGTGCCCACTCGGGCATCTCGGGTCTGCAGCTGGTCAACGGCACCGAGCCGTTCGACCCCGTGCTGTGAGCTAGCCGCACCCTGTTCCGCTGCCCCGTCCGGTGTCTGCCTGGGCGGGGCAGCGGCTCTCTCGCCTCCACCGGGCCCGAGCGCCCCCACGGCGCACGCGCTCACGTGTCGCAGCTGTCAGGTCTGCGCGCCGTGACAGGACTGTGACCCACGGAGTCGGGCGCCCTGGGGGTGGGCGCGACTAGGTTCGGGCGCATGTCGGACAGCGGTGGTTCGAGCGCGCGGGCGTCGGTCACTGCCCTCGTCGGGGTGCTCGCCGCTGTGGGCCTGCTCCTGGTGATGATCACGTGGGCGGCCACGCTCTCGCCCGGCGACGTGGTGGTGGGTGGCAGGGAGCCGTCCTACAGCAAGCCCAGCCCGACTGCCGTCGACAACGCCGACAGCGGCGTCGACGCCCCCGACCGCGACCGGCCGCGACACGAGCTGCTGTGGTTGATCCTGACCGTCACTGCCTTCGGACTCGCGGGCCTGGTGGTGCTGGCGGTGCTGCTCAGCGGGCTGCGGTGGCTGCTCACGCTCAACTGGCGGCGCCGTCGCGAGCGAGACCCCCAGGAGGTCGCCTTCGACACCCTGGATCCTCCGGCGCTCGGCGATGCCGTCACCAGGGGTGCCGCGCGTCAGCGCACCGTGCTCAGCGAGGGGAGCCCGCGCAACGCGATCGTCGCGTGCTGGCACCTGTTCGAGCAGCAGGCCGCGACCGTCGGCGTGCACCGGGCCTCGTGGGAGACCTCGTCGGAGTTCACGCTGCGCGTGCTCGACCAGCTGTCGGCCGATCCTGCCGCGGTGACCGAGCTGGCCGACCTCTACCGCGATGCCCGGCACTCCCGCCACGAGATCACCGAGCAGGCCAGGCAGCATGCGCGCGCAGCCCTCGACCGCATCTTCGACTCCCTCGCGACGACGACGGACTCTCCATGAGCGGCGCGGCCCGCTTCTGGTGGCGGTGGCTCGGCGCCACGGCCTTCCTGCTCGGCGTCGTGATGGGCGTCTTGGCGCTCAACGGCAGCACCTGGCACTTCTGGCCGCTGGTGCTGCTCGTCGCCTTCACCACCGCCGTCTTGGCGCTGGTCAACGTCGGCACCGTCAACGAGTCGCCGGACTGGACGGTCGACTCCGTTCAAGCGCTGGGGCCGGCAGGGCAGGACAGCCGCCTGGGCATGTACGCCCGCGCGATCTCGGGCCACCTCGATGCCCGGGTCGCCGACCACACGCTGCGCGACCGGTTGGCCGACCTGGCCGACCGCAGGCTGCGCCAACGCCACGGTCTGGCACTCGCCGATCCGGCGGCCCTCCGTCTCCTGGGTGAGGAGGCGTTCGGGGTGCTGACCGGGCCGCCGAGGAGACTGTCGCGCGACGAGATCCAACGCTGTGTCCGCCGGATAGAGGAGCTGTAGCCCATGCCCACTGATGCTCGGGTGGCCGACGCGTCGCGACTGGCCGGCCAGGTGCTCGACGAGGTCGAGAAGGCCGTGGTCGGCAAGCGCAACGCCCTGACCCTGGTGCTGGCCGCCGTGCTCGCCAAGGGGCACGTGCTCCTCGAGGACTATCCCGGACTCGGCAAGACGCTCGCGGCGCGTTCGCTGGCGCGCGTCCTCGGCCTCGACTTCGCGCGTGCTCAGTTCACTCCCGACCTGCTGCCGGCTGACCTGACCGGGTCGTTCCTCTACGACCAGAGGGCCGGCACCTTCGAGTTCCGCAAGGGTCCGCTGTTCACCGGACTGCTGCTCGCCGACGAGATCAACCGCACGCCTCCCAAGACGCAGTCGGCATTGCTCGAGGCGATGCAGGAGCGCCAAGTCACCGTCGAGGGCGAGACCTTCCTGCTCGCGGCGCCGTTCCACGTGCTGGCCACCGCCAACCCGATCGAGTACGAAGGCACCTACCCGCTGCCCGAGGCCCAGCTCGACCGCTTCCTGATGCGAGTCAGCTTCGGCTACCCCTCCTCCGACGAGGAGTACGACGTGGTCGCGCGTCGCCTCGACCGGCAGCAGGAGGAGGTGGACCTGACCCAGGTCACCGATGCCGCGGGTGTGCTCGAGATGCAGGCGGCGACCGAGACGGTGACCGTCGACGAGAGCGTCGGTCGCTACTGCGTGGACCTCGTCGCCGCCACCCGTCAGCATGCCGACGTCCTCACCGGGTCCTCGCCTCGAGGCTCGCTCGGGCTGGTGCTCGCGGCGCGCGGCTGGGCGGTGCTGCGCGGACGTGACTACGTCATCCCCGAGGACGTCAAGGCGGTGGCCAGGGCTGTGCTCGGTCACCGGATCACCGTCAAGCCGGAGCTCTGGATGACCCAGGCGAGTGGCCCTCGCGTGGCTGACTCCGTGCTGGGCTCAGTGGCGACGCCGGCCACCCTCGAGGCCGCGCGGGCCGTCTCCTTCGAGCGTCCGGCGGAGCAGTGAGGGGCCACGCTCGATGAGGAGATGGGCCGTCACACCTGCCCTGAGCCGCTCCTTGCTGGTCGGAGCGCTGTTGCTGGGCGCAGCTGTGCTGCTCGGTGAGCCGGCCCTGGTGGTGATGGCGGCCCCGCTGGTGGTGCTGACCGCGATCGCGCTGGTGATGCGGCCGTCGAGCTCGCCCGTGCTTCGCGGCGAGCTCGACCACGTCTCCCTCTACGAGGGTCAGGGCACCCGGTCGCGGTTGAGCCTCAGCAATGACGAAGGTGCCGAGCAGGTCACCCGGATCAGCGCCCAGGCGCCCTACGTTGCTCTGCACCCTGCCTCCGGGCGGGTGAGCGGGTTGCTGCGCGACGGCGTCCCGGTGCTCGAGATCAGCCCGCGGCGTTGGGGTCGCCGCACGCTCGGCGAGGAGAAGGTCGCCCTGACCAGTCGCTGGGCCGGATATCGCTGGGGTCCGGTGCTGGAGCACGGCGCCGAGATGGCTGTCTTGCCGGCCTCGGCGCCGTTCGACA
Source organism: Nocardioides agariphilus (assembly GCF_015352445.1). Lineage (GTDB taxonomy): Bacteria > Actinomycetota > Actinomycetes > Propionibacteriales > Nocardioidaceae > Nocardioides > Nocardioides agariphilus. The sequence continues at coordinate 216,109 of NZ_JADKPO010000001.1, read as the reverse complement.
GCTCCGCCGAGGCGCCGCAACCACTCGGGCTCGTCGGGGCCAACCGGTCGCGACGCGTGGGCGACGGCACGGAGTTCGCCGGCATCCGGCACTTCCAGGCGGGCGACCGTCTGCGCCGGATCAACTGGCGCGTCTCGCTGCGCACCGGTGACCTCCACGTCGTGACGGCGCGTGGCGAGGAGGACAGCGGGGTGCTGCTGGTGGTCGATGCCCTGGCCGACCTGGGTCGGTCCGGTGGTGTCGGTGGCGGTGCCAGCAGCCTCGACGTCACGATGCGAGCAGCGTCCGCGCTCGCCGAGCACTTCTCGCGGCACGGGGACCGCGTCGCCTTGCGGATCATCGGGGCCGCCTGGCAGTTCGTCGGCTTCGGATCGGGGCCTCGCCACCTGCGGGTGCTGCTGGGCCGTCTCGCGAGCGTCAGACCCGCCCGGATGCCGGACGATGCCGCCGAGCGGCTGCGGTTCCCGGTCACCGCGGGCACCGTCGTGGTGGTGTTGTCGCCGATGATGTCCGAGGCGATCGCGACCACGACGGCCTCGCTGCACCGCCGCGGGCTTCCCGTGCTGGCCGTCGACACCCTCCCCGAGGACGCTCGGACGCTGGCTGTCGACGGCGCCGACGGCTTCGTCGCCGACCTGGCGTGGCGGCTGCGGCGCACCGAGCGCGACCAGCTGCTGACCGCGCTGGCCGCCGACGGCTGCCCGGTCGTGACGTGGCGCGGACCCGGCACCCTCGATGACGTGCTCCACCGCTTGGCCCGTCGCGCCCAGCTGCCCCAGGTGCGCACGCGATGATCCCCGACTGGCGAGGCGGCACCCGCGGCCAGTGGGCGCTGCGCGCGGTGATCGTGGCCGGCACGTTGGCGGCGCTCTACTCACGTGGGCTGGCCACGTCGCGACCTCCCGTGTGGCTCGGCGTCGCAGCACTCCTGCTGGCGGCGGGCTGGGCCCTGTTCCCGGAGTCCGTCGTCGGCGCCGGTGTCCTCTTGCTGGTCGGTTGGGCCTGGGCCGCCAGCGACCCGGTCGGCTTACCAGCTGCTGCGATCGTGGCGGCGGCCGCGATGCTGGCGGCGCACCTGGCGGCACTGATCCTCGGCTACGGGCCACCGCGACTGCCGGTCGCCGCGGGTGCTGTCCGGCTCTGGGCCGTACGAGGTCTCCTGCTCCTGGTGCCGGCTGTGCTGGTCTGGCTGGTCGCGCGCGGCGTCGAGGAGCTGCCCGACTCCCACACGGCCTGGGTACTCGGGCTGGCGGTCGCGGTGTCGGTGACCGTGGTCGCCGTGGCGGTCATCCAGGCGCTGATGCCGCAGGCGGAGGACGCATGAACGCGAGCGGCATCGACTGGGACGACTACACCGAGCGGGTGCTGCAGTGCGTCGAGCAGGTCCCGCGCGGCCGGGTGACGACCTACGGTGCCATCGCCGAGGTGGTCGGAGCCGTGATGGGCGGCGGTGGACCACGGCTGGTCGGCTCGGTGATGGCTGCCCACGGCGGGCCGGTGCCGTGGTGGCGCGTGGTCCGCGCCGACGGCTCGCTGCCCTCGAGCCACCAGGGCGAGGCGCGGTTGCGCTACCTCGAGGAGGGCACTCCCGTGCGCGCCTCCGGCAACGTCGACATCAAGGCCGCCTTCTTCAGGCCCGAGCTCTGAGGCCGAAGCCGACTCGGCGTGGGGTCAGCGCAGGACGGCGACTGCGGCCTCGTAGTCGGGCTCGGTGCCGATCGCGGGGGTCAGCTGGGTGTGGAGGACGGTGCCGTCGGTGTCGATGACCACGACGGAGCGGGCCAGGAGGCCACGCCAGTTCCCGTCGGCCATGGTGATGCCGTAGTCGGTGCCGAAGCCGGAGCGGAACGCCGAGCCGACGATCAGTCCCTCGATCCCCTCCGCGCCGCAGTAGTTGGCCACGGCCAGGGGCAGGTCCTGGGAGACCGCGATGATCTCGGTGTTGTCGAGGCCGGGAGCCAGCTTGGCGAACGCCCTGACCCCGGCTTGGCACACGCCGGTGGAGATGGTCGGGAAGATGTCGAGGATGGTGCGCTTGCCCGGCGTCTTGGTGACGTCGGCGAAGTCACCGTTGGTCAAGGTGAACTCTGGTGCCGCGCTGCCGACGGCGGGCAGCTCGCCGACGGTGTGGACTTCTGCTTCTCCGAGCCGGGTGGTAGCCATGCTGCATTCCTAGCAGGGCGGTGGATCAGCCTCGCGCGCGGGCCAGGTCAGCGAGACGGGAGAGCGCGGCCGGGAAGATCTCGGCAGGGGGAGTGACGAGCCCCGCGCCGACCTGCCCGACGCCCGCCACCCGCCCGGCCATACCGGTGTTGATCTGGGGCAGGATGCCCGTCCGGCAGACCATCGTGACGTCGATGCCGGTCGGCGTGCCCTGGAACTCCAGCACCGGCACCTGCCAGCGCGGGTTCTCGCCCAGCGTGATCTCGTGCATCCGCTGGGTAGTGGCCAACGCGTCGGGCACCGAGCCGCCCACGAACCGCACGATGGCCGGCGCCGTCGCCATCGCGAAGCCGCCGATGCCGGCTGTCTCGGTGATGGCCGAGTCGCCGATGTCGGGGTTGGCGTCGTCGGGACCGAAGTCGCCCAGGTAGAGGCCGTCGGCGAGCTGCGCCGGCCCGGTGAACCACTCGCCGCCCGTGCCGGCGACCTGGATGCCGAAGTCGGTGCCGTTGCGGGCCATCGCCACGACCATGGTCGAGCCGTCGATGCCCCGGGCCGCGTCGAGGGCGAGCTTGCAGGCCGGCATCGCCAGGTTGAGGAAGAAGTGGTCGTTGCCGCCGACGAACCGCAGTACGTCGGCCACGTCGGCCGGGTCGCCCGCCGAGACCAGCGCCGGCGACAGGTCGCGCAGCAGCATCAAGGTGCCGGCCCGGTTGCGGTTGTGGGCCTCGTCGCCCATCTGCAGCATCTGCGTGAGGATGCCGGTGACGTCGACCGGATCGCTCGCGCGCACGGCGGCCCGGAGCAACGGCCCGAGCACCCCACCCATCCAGCGCAGCCGCTGGAGCACGTCCGGTGAGTACGCGCCGTACCTCAGTACCTTGCCGAGGCCTTCGTTGAGCGAGCAGAACGCACGCCGACCCGTGCGCTGGTCCTCCAGCACCCACATCCACATCGATGGCGTGACCACGCCGGCCATCGGGCCGACGGTGCCGCGGTGGTGACAGGGCTCGAGGGAGACCGAGGAGCCCGACTCGAAGAGCGCCACGGCGTCGTCGGGGTCCGCGACGAGCCCCTCCAGGGCGGCGCCACCCAGCAGCGCCCCCCGCAGCGGCCCGGACGCTCGGCCCCACTCGATCGGCGGTCCGGCGTGGAGGAACTGGCCCGGCTCCAGGCCGAGTACCTCCGAGGCCGGAGCGACGTCGACGAGGGTCGCCTGGACGTCGAGCACGGCCGCGAGCGCGCGCGCGTTGGCGTCGGCGCGCAGCGGGTCGAGGGCGACCTCGACCAGGTCGTCCTCGGTGCCCGGCATCGGCGGGCGCCAGTCCACGCGGGTCACCGGGACGGCTTGGGACTCCACAGCCGATGCGAGCAGGTCGGCGCCCACGGCGACGACGGAGGTGGGGGTGTCCATCAGGGCGTACCTCCCAGCAGGGCAACCGCCCGGCGTGCGGCGCCGGCGTTGGACAGGTGCACCTCGGCGCCGGCAGCCGCGAGCTGCGCGGCCTGGCGGTCCCGGTCCTGGGGGTCGTCGGCCGTGCCGACCAGGCTCACCACGACCGGTTGGGGAACCTGCGCGATGGCGGGCGCCAGCAGGGCTGCCGGGTCGGGCTCCGCGCCGTGTCCGAGGACGACGTCGAGCAGCACCACGGCGGTGGTGGGGTCGGCGGCCACTCGTGCGAGGTGCTCGAGCCTGATGGTCGGGTCGATCATCGGATGGGCCCGTCCGCTCGTGTACTGGTCATCGCCGAAGTCGGTGAACCCATGTCCACCGTCGGTGCCCAGCAGGGACTCGGCGACGATGCGCGCCTCGGTGCAGTTGGTGCCGCCGACGAACAGGCCCTGCAGCAGGGTGCCCGGTCCTCCCAGATGGGCGGCCCCCGGCACGCGCACCGGCCACGTCGGTACGTCGTGTCCCAGCCGTCGCAGCACTGCCTCGGCGGCCGCCGTCAGGTCGGGGCGCCCGGGCCCGAGAAACGCGAGCTCGACCGGAGTGCCGAGCGAGGCGACGTACGCCTCGATGTCGGCTGCCACCTCCGGCGCGGGTGGCTTGGAGATCAGCACGATGAGCTCGACGTCGTCATCGAGGTCGAGTCGGCGCAGCGCCTCCCGGGTCGCGAGGCCGCCGACCTCGGCCGACAGGTCGCGCCCGCCGACGCCGAGTGCGGATGTGACGCCGACCCCTGCGTGGTCGAGCAGCGCGAGCAGCTGCTGGCAGCCCGTACCCGAGGCCGCGACGATGCCGACGGGGCCCGGGCGGACGACGTTGGCGAAGCCCAGGCCGAGCCCGCCGACGACGGCTGTCCCGCAGTCGGGACCCATCACGAGCAGTCCGCGTGCGGCGGCCAGCCGCTTGAGTGCGACCTCCTGCTCGACGGGCACGTTGTCGCTGAACAGCATCACGTCGCAGCCGGCGTCGAGGGCGTCGACGGCCTCGACGATCGCGCTCGGTCCGGGAGTCGACACCAGGACCAGCCCGTCGGGCACCGCACGCAGCGCCGAGGCGGACGTGCGGTGGGGCTGCTGGCCGCCCGTCGTCGCTCCTCCGGGTCGACGAACGGCTGCCAGCGACTGCTCGACGGCCGCGAGCCCGCGGCCTAGCGCGGCGTCGTCGGCTGCGCGAACGGCGACCACCATGTCGTTGGGACTCGAGGCAGGTACGTCGAATCCCATGCCCCGGAGCACATCGATGTTGAGCGGCGTCGCCATCGCGACCTGCGCCGCCAACACCCCGTCGACGCCTGCCACGTCGCGGCTGACCTGGAGCAGTGTCACGGAGTCGGCGTAGGCGCCGGACCTCAGCTCCACGTGGATCCTGCCGGCGGTCATGCGGCCTCCTGGGTCGCGAGCGTGGTCAGTGCGTGGCGCGCGCCCCACCACAGGCCGGCCCCGGAGGTGTGCCCGATGGCCGTGAGCCTGCTGAGGGCGGCGTCCTCCGCCGGGGTGCCCAGGGCCCGGAGGTACGTCACGAACTCCGGCAGCACCTCCCCGTGCAGCGCGCAGTCGATCAAGGTCGCCGACAGGACCGTGGTGCGGTCGAGCGAGGCGCGTACGGCGTCGGTGACGGCGTCGGTCAGCCGGCCGGTCGCGACCAGCACCGCCAGCCAGCCGCACAGCACGTCGTCGCCGAGGGGCGTCAGTCCGCCGCCGTTGCCGACCAGCTCGCGGAGGAGTCCGGCATCGATGCGTCGGGGCAGCGCCGGCAACCCCTCGACGACGTCAGTGACCGACAGCTCCGGAAGCTGACGGCCCGCAGAGTGGGCGCGGCCCGCAGAGTGGGCGGCGAGCCCTGCGCCGCCTGCGGCCGGTCGGGGGGGCCGCGCCACCGCAGTTGCCGGGCTCGCCGCCCGAAGGACTCTGCTGGGGTCGATTCGGGGTACGCGAACATCCACGAATCGTCCGATCCGGAGGGGGTGACCGGTCAGACACAGGGTCCCGCGTTCAACATAGGGGCTCACAGGCTGCTTCGCGAGTACCGCGAGCGCCGACACGCCCGCGGTGCCTGTGGACAGGCGTAGCGCACAGGGGACCTGGGCCGCGGCGGGACCGACCACGCCGACGCAGGCTCCGTTCACCTCGACGTACAGCGCGTGGGGCGAATGGTGTAGCACCGGGACCGGGCCGTCGGGGGCCGTGCGGAGACGGTCGACCACGCGGGCGGGGGCGCTCACGGAGACCACGCTTCCCGACGCTATCGGGCGCCGTTACATTTGGCCGCTGTGAGGTTATGCCAATCGATGGGGAGGTAGCGCCCCAAGTGTTGACAGGGACGAGGCCATGATGAAGGTCGATGAGGAGGCCAGCTTGGCGCTGGCCCGGATCGACGCGCTGCACACGGCCCTGACCCACCTGGTCCTCGAGGGGGGCGATCTCGACCAGATCGCGGCCGAGGCAGCCGACGTCCTCGGCATCGAGGTGGTCTTCACCTCGACCGACGGACGCGAGCGGGCCAGTGCCATCAGCCAGGAGGGGCGTGAGGCGCTGGCCGTGAGCCGCCTGGTCGATGCCACCGGTCGGGTCCGGGTCGAACGCGTCAAGGACGACGGCCTGCTGCTCGAGGTCGGCGAGGTGCGATCGCTGCGGGTCGCGGCCGGCGGCACCGACCTCGCGCGGCTGGTCTGTCTGCGACTGGACCGCCCGATCACCGAGGTCGACGTGCACGCACTCGAGCGCGTGGCGATCGTGGCCGCGCTGCTGATCACGCGCCAGAGCGCCGTGTCGGCGGTCGAGAACAAGTACCAGGGCGACTTCATGCGCGACCTGCTCGTGCGTGGCGTGGGGGAGGAGTCCTACGTCGAGGAGCACGTGTCCGCGTTCGGCTGGACCCTGGGTCATCCCGTAGTCGTCGTGGTCGCCGAGATCGACCCGCAGCCTCGCGAGGAGAAGCCCGCCTCGCGAGAGCAGCGCCGCACGTGGCAAGAGCGCTTCTCGGCCGCCTGGCGCCAGGTCTCCCAAGCGCTGGACCCCGGCATCCCCAGCGTCGACTTCAGCTCCGAGGTGGTGACGCTGCTGCCGGTGACCGTCGAGCGCGTCACCGAGACGTGGCCGGGCCACGACGTCGTACGCCGGGTGGTCACCGGGGTTGCCGGCGACAAGGGTGGCGGTCGCCGCAGCTTCACCGTCGGGGTCAGTCGCGTGGCGCCCGACGTCGCGGCGCTCCCCGAGGCCTACGCCCAGGCCAGGCGGGCGGTCGAGATCGGCCGGCGGGTCCGCGGCACGGGCTCCACGACCTTCTTCGACGAGCTCGGCCTGCACCGCCTGATCGCCCTGATCCCCGATGCCGAGGAGCTACGCGCCTTCACCCGCGACGTGCTCGGCCCCCTCACCGAGCAGACCACCGATGCGGCCAACCTGCGCGAGACCCTGCAGGTGCTGCTCGACACGAACTTCAACGTCGCGGAGGCCGCGCGCTTGCAGTTCTTCCACTACAACACCATGCGCTACCGGGTCTCCAAGCTCGAACGCCTGCTCGGCCCGCTCTCCTCCGACCCCCACCTCCGCCTCGACGTGGCCGTCGCCCTCAGGGTGCTCGAGATCGCGGGTTGAGCGCCAGGACTGCCAGCACCCCTGGAGAAGGTTCGTCAGGATTCGCCGTCGGGGGTGCGTGAAGGCGGGAGGCAGGAGCGGCAGACTGGCGGTCGTGAAGCCGGCTCCCTTCGAGTACGTCCGGCCCGCGTCGCTCGACGACGCGGTGGCGGGCCTTGCCGGCGACCCGGGGGCGAAGGTGCTGGCGGGCGGGCAGAGCCTGGTGCCGCTGCTCTCGATGCGGCTGGCGTCTCCGTCCCGACTGGTCGACATCAACGGCCTGCCGGACCTCGACGGGATCGAGGCCGGCCCCGACGGCGTACGCATCGGCGCCTTGGCCCGGCACGCTGACGTGCTGGCGTCCGGGGACGTACGCCGCGTCCAGCCGCTCGTCAGCCTGGCCCTGGCCAACGTCGCGCACGCGACCATCCGCAACCGCGGCACCACCGTCGGCTCGATCGTCCACGCCGACGCGGCGGCCGAGATGCCGATGGTGCTGCGGCTGCTGGGCGGCTCGGTCGACGTCGCCGGTCCGGGTGGGCGGCGCACGATCGCTGCCGACGACCTCTACGTGGGGCCGATGGAGTCGTCGCTGCATCACGACGAGATCGCTGTGTCTGCTTGGTTCCCCGCGCTGGGGGAGCGCGCAGGCGTCGCGTTCGAGGAGGTCGCGCGGCGTCACGGCGACTACGCGCTGTGCGGCGTGGCAGCGCTCGTCGACGGTGACTCCGTGCGAGCCGGCTACCTCTCCGTGTGCGACGTGCCAACCGTCGTCGACCTCACCGACCTCGCCGAGGCCGACCTCGGCGAAACCGCACTCGCCCGGCTCGATCCGGGTGACGACATCCACGCGAGTGCCGACTACCGGGCCCAGCTGGTGCGCGTGCTGACGGCCCGGGTCGTGGCCGCGGCGAGGGAGATGGCCCGGATGAAGGCAGCGCCGTGAGCGAGGAACTCCACCACGTCCGCCTGCACGTGAACGGCGTCGCGCACGACGTCGCCGTACCACCTCGCCGTCTCCTCTCCGACGCCCTGCGTCACGAGCTGGGCCTCACCGGTACCCATGTCGGCTGCGAGCACGGCGTGTGCGGTGCCTGCACGGTGCTCGTCGACGGGCGGCCGATGCGGTCGTGCCTGATGTTCGCGGTGTCGGCTGTCGACTGCGAGATCACCACCGTCGAGGGGCTGACCAACGCCGACGACTCGCTCGGCCCTGTGCAGCAGGCTTTCCTCGAGTGCCACGGACTGCAGTGCGGCTTCTGCACGCCCGGCTTCATGACCACGATCACCGCCGGGCTCGAGGAGAACCCGTCGCCCACCGAGGACGAGGCGCGGGACATGATCGCCGGCAACCTGTGCCGCTGCACCGGCTACCAGAACATCGTGAAGTCCGTGCTGCGGGCCGCCGAGTTGCGGGATGCCGAGACCACGAGGGCGCAGCCATGACCACCAAGCTGTTCGGCACGCGCGTCCAGCGGGTCGAGGACCAGCGGTTCCTGCGCGGCCAGGGCAGGTACGTCGACGACATCGACGCCGGTCCGCACACCCTGCATGCCGCCGTACTCCGCTCGCCACACGCCCACGCCAAGGTGCTGGAGGTCCACGTCGACGACGTCCTCGACCTCGAGGGCGTCCATGCGGTGTGGACCTACGAGGACCTCGCGGACCTCTCGGCCCCGATGGCCGACCCGCTCCCGCTGCTGATCCCGCACCCCACGCTGACCCACGCGCGCACGCAGTACGCACTCGCCAACGGTGAGGTCAACTACGTCGGTGAGGCGATCGCCTTCGTGGTGGCCGACGACCGCTACGTCGCCGAGGACGCGGTCGGCCGGATCCGCGTCGACTACGAGGTGCTGCCACCGGTGGTCGGCATCGAGGCCGCGCGGTCCGCCACCGCTCTCGTGCACGAGGACGTGCCCGGCAACGTCGGTGCCCGCATGGAGCAGAGCAACGGTGACGCGCCGGCGGCGATCGCCGGCGCCCCGCACGTGCTGACCCTCGACCTCACCGTCGAGCGCAGCGCCTGCCAGCCGATGGAGGGCCGCGGCACGGTGGCCCGATGGGACCGCGACATCGACCGCCTCACCGTCTGGTCCTCGACCCAGACCTCGACCGGCGTGCGTGCGGCCATCGCGGTCAAGCTCGGCCTCGACCTCGGCCAGGTCGACGTGGTGACGCCCGACGTGGGCGGTGGGTTCGGGGTCAAGATCAACCACCCGTGGCCCGAGGAGCTGCTCGTACCTCTGGCGGCGCGCCTGCTGGGCCGGCCGGTGAAGTTCGTCGAGGACCGGCGCGAGCACTTCATCTCCTCGGCCCACGAGCGCGGTCAGGTCCACCACGTCGAGGTCGGCTTCGACGACGACGGTCGGCTGCTCGGGCTCGACGTCGAGTTCTGGCACGACCACGGCGCCTACACGCCGTACGGCCTGATCGTCCCGATCATCACCTCGACCCAGCTGCTCGGTCCCTACAAACCGGGTGCCTACCGGGTGCGGTTCGAGTCGCTGTTCACCAACACGGTGATGGTGACTCCCTACCGCGGCGCCGGGCGACCGCAGGGCTGCTTCGTGATGGAGCGGACGATGGACGCCATCGCTGCCTACCTCGGCAAGGACCGAGCCGACGTACGCGCCTTGAACTTCATCCAGCCCGACGAGTTCCCCTACGACCAGGGCCTGATCTTCCAAGACGGTCGCGCGCTCGAGTACGACTCCGGCGACTACCCGGCGTCGCTGGAGAAGCTGAAGGCGCTGGTCGGCTGGGAGGAGTTCCCGGCGTTCAAGGCCGAGATGGCCGCCCAGGGTCGCCAGGTCGGCATCGGGCTGGCCTGCTACGTCGAGGGCACCGGGGTGGGTCCCTACGAGGGTGCCCACGTGCACATCGAGACCACCGGGAAGGTCAAGGTCGCCACGGGCCTGACCACGCAGGGGCAGGGCCATGCGACGGTCTTCGCGCAGATCGCGGCCGACGTGCTCGGCGTACCCCTCGCCGACGTCCAGGTCGTCACGGGCGACACCCGCCGGATGCCGTACGCCGTGGGCACGTTCGCCTCACGCGCCGCGGTGATGAGCGGCTCGGCGATCCACCTCGCGGCGACACGGGCACGCGAGAAGGTGCTGCGGATCGCGGCCGATGCGCTCGAGGCGAGCGAGGACGACCTCGAGATCACCGACGGTGTCGTGTCGGTGAAGGGGGCGCCCGCGTCATCGATCGCCCTCGGCACGATCGCGGTGCTGTCCAACCCGCTGCGCTACGCCTTCGACGAGCAGTCGAAGATGGCGACGCAGTTCTCGGTCGGCGACCCGGGCAAGCCACCGGTGGCCGAGGACGACGAGCCAGGGCTGGAGGGCAAGGACTTCTACTCGCCCGAGCGGGCGACCTTCGCCTCCGGCATGCATGCGGTGATCGTCGAGACCGACCCGCTGACCGCGGAGATCAAGATCCTCAAGTACGCCGTGGTGCACGACTGCGGCCACCTGATCAACCCGATGATCGTCGAGGGCCAGATCCACGGCGGCGTGGCGCAGGGCGTGGGCGGCGCGCTCTACGAGCGGATGGCCTACGACGAGTCCGGGCAGCTGCTCAACGCGTCGTTCATGGACTTCCTGATGCCGTATGTCACCGAGGTGCCCACCTCGATCGACATCGACCACCTCGAGACCCCGTCGCCGCTCAACCCGCTCGGCATCAAGGGGGCGGGCGAGGCCGGCGTGATCCCGTCCGCGGCGGTGTTCGCCGCGGCGATCTCCGATGCCGAAGGGTTCTCGATCACCTCGATGCCGATCTCGCCCTCGGAGCTGTTCGCCCTACGCCGTCTTCATCAGGAGGAGCCGTCATGAGGATCGCCGGAGAGAACACCCTGCACGCGCCCGTGTCGCGCGCCTGGGACGCGCTGCTCGACCCCGCGGTGCTGGTCGCGACGATCCCCGGGTGCGAGCGGCTGGTCGCCACCGGCGCGAACTCCTACGACATGACCGTCACCGCGGGCGTGGCCGCGATCAAGGGCACCTACGCCGGCACGTGCGTGCTCTCCGACCTCTCCGAGCCGTCGTCGCTCGTGATGAAGCTGGACGGCACCGGCGCGCCGGGCACGATCGGCGCGACCGTCAACGTGGGCTTCTCCTCCATCGACGACGCGACGACGCTCGTCACCTGGGACGCCGACGCGGTGGTGGGCGGGATGATCGGCGGCGTGGGCCAGCGGATGCTGACCTCGGTCTCCAAGCGGATGGCCGGCGAGTTCTTCGGCAACGTCGACAAGGCCCTGAGCGGGGCCTTGCCCGCCGCTGCTCCTACGGGCACTCCCGCCGAGACCCCCGTCGCCGGCCAGGTCTTCACCGCCCCCGCCATCTCCCCCCGGTCCGACTTCGTCAAGGGCATCGCCGTCGGCGCCGGCCTGGTCCTGCTCGGCGTCGTCGCGGGCTCGCTGTTCGGGCGGCGGCGGTGAGGCGTTGGTTTCCCCGGATGTCCGGGGAATCCGTCGGACGTCAGGGAAAGCTTCACCTGACCCGCGACGGGAAAGCCTGACCAGTGGGGGACCTGAACGTCGAGTCGACGGCCCGCGAGATGCTCGCGGCGCTCCAGGCACGGCGGATCTCGTGCGCCGAGCTGATGGACCTCCACCTCGCGCGGATCGCTGAGAAGAACTCCCACCTCAACGCGATCGTCAGCCTGGACGAGGACCGAGCCAGAGACGGAGCGAGCGAGGCCGACCGTACGCCGTACGACGAACGAGGACCGCTGCACGGACTGCCGTGGGCGTTCAAGGACACCCACGAGGTGGCCGGTTGGCCAACGACGTACGGCAGCCCGCTGTACGCCGACCACGTGCCGGACCGCGACGAGCTCATCGTCGAGCGGATCAGACACGCGGGGGCGGTGCCGATCGGCAAGACGAACGTCCCGGAGTTCGCGGCCGGGAGCCACACCTTCAACACCGTCTTCGGTACGACGCTCAACCCGGTCGACTCCACCCGTAGTGCCGGCGGGTCGAGCGGGGGAGCGGCTTGTGCGCTGGCAGCGGGCATGGTGCCGCTGGCCGAGGGATCGGACATGGGCGGGTCGCTGCGCAACCCCGCCTCGTTCTGCGGCGTGGTGGGTCTGCGGCCCAGCCTCGGCCGGGTTCCCGAATGGCCCAGCGACAACCAGTGGGAGACGACCTCGGTGGGCGGCCCGATGGCGCGCACCGTCGGCGACGTCGCCCTGCTGCTGAGCGTGATCGCCGGCCCGGACGCGCGCGCCCCGCTCGCCCTGGGTGACCCGGGCCAGAGCTTCTCCCCGCTCAACAGCGGCTCCCTGCGAGGGATCCGCGTCGCGCTCAGTCCCGACCTCGCAGGCGCCATCGAGGTCGACCACGAGGTGGCAGCGGTCGTCGAGGCGGCGGGGACCGCGATGGGTGCCGCCGGTGCGCGCGTCGTGGCGGCGCAGCCTGAACTCGGGCTTGCCGAGCAGACCTTCCGTACCTTGCGCGCCTGGCACTTCCAGGCCACCTTCGGCCAGCGGCTGGCTGAGCATCCCGACGCCTTCAAGCGGTCGCTCGCCGACAACATCCGGGCCGGTGAGTCGCTCACCGGCGCCGACGTCGCCCGCGCCTACCGCGACCGCACGGCACTCGCCGAGACGATGCGCCTGTTCTTCGAGCGGTACGACGTGCTGGTGCTGCCGACCTCGCAGGTGCCGCCCTTCCCGGCTGACCAGGAGTTCCCCGCCGACATCAACGGCACGCCGATGCAGACCTACCTGGACTGGATGCGGTCGGCGTACTTCATCACCGTCACCGGCTGCCCGGCCATCTCGGTGCCGGCCGGCACGACGCGTGACGGGTTGCCTGTCGGCGTGCAGATCGTCGCCCGGCACGGAGCCGACCGCCGGCTCTTGGAGATCGCCGCGGCCTTCGAGGCCCTGGACTGAGGGGTCGGCGCGCGGCAGCAGCGCCGACAGGCGAGCTCCGCTCGGCGGTGAAATAGGTGAAGGGCCCCGGCAGTATGAGTGCCAGGGCCCTTCGTTGACCGCCGTGGTGACCCAGCGATCGCCTCGCTCCAGATCCGGTCCCGACCCAGCTGTCACCCGCGAGCCGCGGCGACCGAAGCCACCGTGTGGACCCTCACCTTCGTGAGACCCGAACTCCCCGGAGGAAGTTCGTGAGGAGAGTTCTACGGGGTCTTCACGACCCTCCGCAAGAGGGAATTCCCAACTATTTCGAGGAAATCTCCTGCTTCCACAGCGTTCGGCGTGTCGTCCACAGGAGTGAGGCGTTCGTCCACAGCCGGGTCGGCTTCGTCCACAACGAACGTGCTTCATCTGTGGAGATCGGGTCACCTACGCTGACGCCGTGCCCGCCCAGCTGATCGAGATCCGCCGCTACCCCGTGAAGTCCATGGGTGGTGAGGCGATCGAGCAGATCGAGGTCGACGCCCGGGGGCTGGTCGGGGACCGCGCGTACGCCGTCGTGGACGACGAGGGCCGGTTCGCGGCGGGCAAGGACAGCCGACGGTTCCGCCGCCGCGACGAGGTCTTCCACTACGCCGCAGCGACAACCCCGGACGGGCCGGTTCACGTCACTCGTGGCGGTGCGTCCTGGCCGGCCGGCAGCCGCGAGCTCGACGCGGAGCTGAGCACCAGGTTCGGCGACCCGGTCCGGGTGCTGCCCGAGCAGGGCGTCACCCACTTCGACGCCGGCTCGGTGTCCTTGGTCGGCACGGCGACCCTCGCGTGGTGCGAGCGCGAGCTCGGCATCGACGCCGACCGTCGTCGGCTCCGGGTCAACCTGGTGGTGAACACTGCCGAGCCCTTCGAGGAGGAGACCTGGGTGGGGCGCGACGTCGAGATCGGGACGGCGGGCGGCGTCGGGCTCACCGTCGTCGAGCGCGTCGAACGCTGCCGCACCATCGACCTGGCGCAAGACGGCCTCACCACCACGACCCGCTGGCTCCGGGCGCTGGGCGAGAGCCGCGAGCTGTGCCTGGCGGTGTACGCCGACGTACGCCGCCCCGGCCGCGTCGCCGTGGGCGACCCGGTACGACCGTCCTGACGGCGCCGGAGTCCACAGGTGCGGTCCGGTCCTGTGGATGACGGGCCGATCCCTGTGGAGGAATCGGCCATCCGTGTGGACGACGGGGCAATGTCGAGAATTCCCCCATTTTTCTTGGGGTTTCCTCTTGCGCGGTGGCTCGCGCAGGACATAGAACTCTCCTACGCAATCCCTCCGGGGAGAGCGGGATCAGCCGGAAGGCGAAGGTCCACACCGCGGGCGCAAGCCCAGCGGCGGCAGCAGGGTGACGAAGCTGTCGGGACTGGAGACGGAGGGCTGATCGATCGGAAGCGTCACCGGTACCGGTCAACCTGAAGGGCCCTTGCGACTCATACTCGCGAGGGCCCTTCACCTATTTCTCCGGCGAGCGCAGCGCGCTCGGACCTGGGTGCAGACCTCGCGCAACGGCCGCGGAGGAACCCCCTGCGACACGGCGGTCTCATCGCGACACAATGGGCCGGTGATCTACGAGGTGATCCACGCCGTCGTACCGCCGCTGCTCAAGGCGATCTGGCGACCGCGGGTCCTCGGCCTGCAGAACGTGCCGAAGGACGGTGGGGTCATCTTGGCCAGCAACCATCTCAGCTTCGTGGACTCGGTCGTGATCCCGTCCGTGGCGCCGCGCAAGGTGGTCTTCCTCGCCAAGTCCGACTACTTCAAGGGCAGCGGGGTCAAGGGCACCGCGCAGCGGCTCTGGTTCGAGGGTCTGGGCATGCTCCCGGTCGACCGAGAGGACACCCAGGCGGCGATCGACAGCCTGGAGACGGCGCTGGAGGTGCTCGGTCGGGGCGAGGCGTTCGGCATCTACCCCGAGGGCAGCCGTTCGCGCGACGGTCGCCTCTACCGGGGTCGCACCGGCGTCGCTCACCTGGCGCTCACCGCGGGTGTGCCGGTGGTGCCCGTGGGGCTGGTCGGCACCGAGAGGATCCAGCCGATCGGGTCGAGGTACCCCAAGGTCGCCAAGGTCACCGTCAAGTTCGGCAAGGCGCTGGACTTCAGCGGCCGCGGGAGCGGCGTGCCGCTCGGGAGGGCCCGGCGCGAGGTGACCGACGAGATCATGGCCGCGATCCAGATGCTCTCCGGCCAAGAGCCCGCTGGCGTCTACAACGACCGCGCGCCGGATGCTTAGGCACTAGTTGCCGTCGCCCGCTCGCGACGCCATCGCAAGACTTGACGCATGACTCGCAGGATCCGCATCGGCATCGACACCGGTGGCACCTTCACCGACGTCGTCGCCTTCGACGAGGACTCCGGCGAGATGGTCACCACCAAGACCCCGTCCACGCCGGGCAACCCGGCTGACGGCTTCATGGCCGGCATCGACAAGGTGCTCGGGCTGCTCGGCCTGCCCGAGGGCGACGGGGACGCGATCAGCGCCGTCAGCCACGGCACGACCGTCGCCACCAACCAGCTGCTCGAGGGGAAGGTGGACGCGCTCGGCTACATCACCACCGAGGGCTACGAGGCGATGCTCGAGATCGCCCGACAGTCGGTGCCCGACGGCTACGGCAACTCCTACTTCTGGGTCAAGCCCGACCGGATCGTCCCGCGCCACCTGGTCAAGGGCGTCGGCGGGCGCCTCGACTTCACCGGCGCCGAGGTGCGGCCCTTCGATGAGGCCGGCGCCCGGGCGGTCGCTCGGTGGTTCCGCGACCAAGGCATCAACACGCTCGGCGTCTGCTTCCTGCACGCCTATGCCAACCCGGAGCACGAGGAGCGGGTTCGCGCCGTCCTCACCGAGGAGCACCCGGACGCCGTGGTGTCGCTGTCCAGCGAGGTGCTGCGCGAGTACCGCGAGTACGAACGCGCGATGACCACCCTGGTCGACGCGGCGGTCAAGCCCCGGCTCGCGGCGTACGTCAACAACATCAAGGGACGGCTCTCGGAGTACGCCGGCGCGCGGCGCGTGCCGTTCTACGTGATGAAGTCCAACGGTGGGGTCCTGTCGGCCGACGAGGTCGTGCACCAGCCGATCACCACCGTGCTGAGCGGTCCAGCCGCGGGGGCGCTCGGGGCGGCGCTCATCGCCCAGGTCGCCGGCTTCGACAAGGTGCTCACGAGTGACGGAGGCGGGACCTCCACCGACGTGTCCGTCGTCATCGACGGCGAGCCGACGCTGACGACCGAGGGATCGGTGGGTGCCTACCCGTCCAAGATCCCGATGATCGACGTCGTCACGGTCGGTGCCGGTGGCGGATCCATCGCGTGGCTCTCGCCCGAGGGGACGCTCAAGGTCGGGCCCCACTCGGCGGGCGCCGACCCCGGTCCGCTCTGCTACGGCAAGGGCGGGAGCGAGGTGACGATCACCGACGCGCACGTCGTGCTCGGCCGGATCCCGCCGCACCTGCTCGGCGGCGAGATCCCGCTCGACGTCGAGGTGGCGCGTGACGGCGTGGACCTGCTGGCCTCGAAGCTCGGCCTGACGCCCGAGTCGTGTGCGACCGGCATCCTCGAGATCTCCGCGTGGAACCAGGCCAACGCGCTGCGCCAGGTCACCGTCAAGCGGGGCCTTGACGTCCGCGACTTCACGCTCACGACGTTCGGCGGCTCGGGCTCGTTGCTGCTGTGCCGGCTGATGGACATCCTCGGCATCCCGACGGTGCTCGTCCCGCCCAACCCCGGCAACGTCTCGGCGTTCGGGCTGCTGACCGTCGACGTCAAGAACGACTACGTGCAGACCCACGTCTCCCTCGCCGAGCGCCTCGACGCGGAGGACGTGACCACCGTGTACGGCGCCCTCGCCGCGCAGGCCGCCGAGGCCCTGACCAAGGAGGGGTTCGCGCCCGAGCAGCACGTGTTCCAGAGGACCGCCGACCTGCGGTACTTCGGGCAGGCCTTCGAGGTGCGCGTCCCGGTGCCTGAGGGCGCCCTCGACGCTGGCGCGCTGACCTCGGTGGCCGACGCCTTCCACGCCGAGCATCGCGCTCTTTACGGCTACGACTTCTCCGGCGACGACTCCCAGCAGGTCGAGTGGGTGAACCTGCGGGTCTCGGGAATCGGGCCGATCAAGAGACCTGAGATCCGGCGTTCCTCGCCGCTGGTCGAGCAAGGCGCGCCAGCGCCTGTCACGAGACCCGGTGAGAGTAGGTCGGTCTGCTTCGACGCCGAGGCCGGGTACGTCGACACGCCGGTCGTCTCGCGGGCCGACCTGCTGCCGGGCAGCGAGGTGACCGGGCCGGTGATCATCGAGGAGTTCGGGTCGACGGTGCCGATCCACCCGGGCTTCCAGGTCCGGGTAGACGAGTACCTGAACCTGATCGTGACGAGGAGCCACTGATGGTCTCGACAAGCTCGACCGGCGGATCGCGGCGCGCACCGACCCAGTTCCCGTTCGGCCCGCTGACCCCGGACGCCGGGGCGAGCGCAGACCCGGTGCTCGTCGAGATCGTCCAGGGATCCTTGGCTTCCGTGGAGATGGAGGTCGAGACCGCCATCGCTCGTACCTCTCGCAGCCCGATGATCCGCGACGCCCACGACTTCCGAGCCGGCATCCACGACCGGCTGCTGCGCAAGCTCACCGGTCGCTCGTACTCCGCGCTCGTCCACCCCGTCGCTCGTGACTTCCCGATCCAGGAGATGCGCGAGGGCGACGTGTTCTTCCACAACGACGTCTACCGCTCCGAGGGCGGCATCGGCCACCTGCCGGACCTCTGCGTGACGGTGCCGGTGTTCGCCGGGCCGGACGGCGAGCGCGAGGTGGTGGCGTTCGTGCAGGCCTTCGGCCACCACGACGACATCGGCGGCGCGGTTCCGGGGTCGATGCCGAGCCACGCGACGAGTGTCTTCGAGGAGGGCCTGATGGTGCCGCCGATCCGCTTGTGGGACGCCGGCGTGCCCAACAAGGCGGCCCTGTCGATCATGACCCGCAACTCCCGGATGCCCGAGAGCCTGGCCGCCGACCTCGACGCCGAGTGCTCGGCCTGCCTGATGGGCGCGCGGCGGCTGGGCGAGCTGTTCGACCGCTACGGCGTGGACGTCGTGGAGTCCTGCTTCGACGCGATCATCGACCGCACCACCACGACGTACCGTCGCGAGATCCTCTCCAAGATCCCCGTCGGCTCGTGGGTCTGGGAGGACTACGCCGAGCACGACGGCGTCGACGAGCCGATGCTGCACACGCAAAGGATCACCCTGACCCGCACGGCCGCCGACGACCCCGATGGCGAGCGGATCATCCTGGACTTCGACGGCACGTCGGCACAGGCCAAGGGCCCGATCAACCACTGCGGCGACTACAGCGACGGCGTGTTCCTCAAGAAGTGGCTGGCGCCGATCCTGCGCAACCTGGCCGACACCCCCGAGCGGATGGCCGAGCTCGACGTCAACGAGGGCATCGTGCCGCTGATCGAGATGCGGTTCCCCGAGCCCGGCACCTTGCTGACGCCGGTCTTCCCGGCCCCGACGAACGCGCGCACGTTCGTGATCCTGCGCCTGCTCGGTGTGCTCGCGGGTGTGGTAGCCAAGGCGGTCGACGGCAAGATGCCCGCCGACCAGGAGACGATCCGCTACACGGGTGTGTACGGCGAGGACCTCGACGGCCGTTCCTACCTGATGCGTGAGGTCCTCGGTGGCGGCTCCGGCGGGCGTTACTACGCCGATGGCGAGGACACCATCCACGTCGTCCCCGACTCGCGAAATCTGCCGAGCGAGTTCACCGAGGCGCGCTTCCCGTTCCGCGTCGAGTCGCTGGGGCTGGCGATGGACTCCGGCGGCGCGGGGGAGTACCGCGGCGGGCTGGGGTACGAGAAGCACATCCGGATGCTCAAGGACGCCCACTTCATGTCCATCGCCGACCGCTCGATCCTCGCTTGCTGGGGTGTTCGTGGGGGCCTGGCGGGTGCGCCGTTCGAGGTGACCATCGACCCCGGAGGGCCTGCCGAGCGCCAGGTCGACGCCCTCGCCGACGGCGAGCCGGTGAAGGCAGGCGAGGTGATCCGGATCCGGACGACGGGTGGCGGCGGCTGGGGCTCTCCGTTGGCGCGCGACCCGTCCCTGGTGGTCAGGGACGTGATCTGGCGCAAGGTGTCGGCGCAGGCGGCCCTGAGGTCCTACGGCGTGGTGCTCACGGGCTCGCTCGATGACGACTCCCTCGCCTACGACGCCGACGCGACTGCTGCCGAGCGCGCTGGTCGTGGTCTCGACAAGGTCGACCAGGAGCAGACGCCGTTCTTCGACCGCGGCCCCGGGTACGCCCGGCTCGCCGACGGGGCCGCCTACGCGGCGGTGGACGTCATCGGTTGAGCGCCGGAGATCATGCAGGCATTGCTCGCTACGACGTCGAGAACGAGCAGCCTCGACGGTCTACACCTCGGGTGAGCAGGCAGGCCGACCGCAACTTGTGACCCGTACGGCTGGTCCCTACGCCTTCCGGAGCGGCCGCCGGGGTCACCAGTGTCGGAATCCCCGGATGTCCGGGGATCCCGACCGCCCGACCACCCCGGTCCGTCCAGTCAGTCGTCGAGCCAGGAGCTGAGCCAGGCCTGGAGGCTGTCGGCCTCGGGGACGAACGACGCGGCCCAGGTGGGCTGGCCCGGGGGCAGCTCGTCGTCGTCGTCGAGCTCCTCGAGGTCCCAGTAGACGAGGCGGCCCGTCGTACGGTCGAGCGATACCAGGTCCCAGTCCTCGCCGCTGATCGGCAGCAGGGTGGACGGCCAGTCCTGCCCTTGCGGGCCGACCGGCTCGGACGTCACCTCGCGGTGCTTGTCGAGGAGCTCGTCGAGACTGTAGACGCCGGCGCCCGGACCGACGCCACCGTCGGCAACCTCCAGGTAGAAGCGCCGAAGTTCGCCCGGTAGCGCAAACCCCAGGCGGTGCTCGGCGTCCGCGACAGCAGTCTCGGTGGCGGGAGGCGGCGCGGGCGTCGGGTCGGCCGAGCTGCCGAAGGACACCGGGCCTGAACCGGTCATCGCGTACAGCTGCTTGCCTCCGGTCAGCCTCGAGAGCGCGCCGAGCAGGCCTCCGGCCTGCCTGCCGTCGCCGGTGAGGGCGTTGTGGATCATGCCGGCGAACGGTGAGCTCATGCCCTGCAGGTACTCGTTCACGCCCTCCTGGATGCCCGCCGGCTGCCCAGCCAGCTCGGCTCGCTGCGCGGCCAGAGCATCGCCTACAGAGATGCTCTGCGCTGCCAAGGCGGCGTCTCCCGAGCGGCCGGCGGGATCGAGTGCTCGCGCTCGCAGTCGCTGCACGAGCTCGTCGCTGAGGTTGCCCATAGCGACCTACTGTGCGGCCACCCGCTTGATTCGTCAGCGGTTTACCGGGACTTCCTCCGCTCGGACTTGCCGACGAATCGGCTACTCGGGCTCGTTGCCGCTGTCGTCGCCGAGGCGGTACGGCGTGTCGACGCCGCTGTACATCAGGTGCGCCACGAGTCCTTGAACGGCGTGCTTGAGGTTGTGGCAGTGGTCCATCCAGATGCCGGGGTTGTCGGCGAGGAAGGCGATGGTCAAGGTCTCGTCGTTGTCGACGTCGAGGGAGTCGACCCACCAAGGACTGCCCGTTGCGGCCTTGCCGTCTCGGGCGATGACGACCGCGTGGTGGCCGTGCAGGTGCATCGGGTGCACCTCGCCGCTGTGGTTCTCGATCTCCATGACGACCACGTCGCCCTCCTCGACGAGGTACATCGGCACGTCGGGCCACAGGTGGCCGTTGATCGACCACCAGAAGCCGGGCTTGCCGTCGAGGAATCCCGGACGCCGGCCGATGGAGTAGCGGAAGGTGCGGTCGGGATCGGTCGGGTCGAAGGGCAGCGCCGCCGGTTCACCGTAGGCCAGCATGTCGAGCTTCTCGCGAGGTTGCGGTACCTCTCCCGGGTCCTCGCCGAGGACCAGGGCGGTCGAGCCGATCTGGACGCGAGCCGGCGCGGTCACCTCGAGGTCGTACCTCCCGCCCGCAGGCACCGAGACCCGCTGCCCCTCCACGTCGGTGGGTCCGTTGACGTCTCGTCCGTCGACCGCGAGCACCTGGAACGGACCGGACGTCCAGGCCTGCGCCGCGCCGTTGTCGGTGTTGACGATGCGCACCCGCACCACCGCGCCGGCTGCGACGTCCTCGGTGACCACGCCCTCCTCGCCGTTCAGCGTGCGCGTGCCGCCATAGGTGTGCGTGACGGCGAGCACGTCGGCGTCCTGGGTGGCATCGCGATGATGGACGACGAGCGCCCCGAACAGTCCTCGCAGCACCTGCGTGTGGGACACCTGGTGGGAGTGGTACCAGTAGGTGCCGGGGTCGTCGACGACGAACCGGTAGGTGTGGTCCTCGCCCGCGCGGATCGCGTCCTGGGTGACGCCCGCGACTCCGTCCTCGGCGTTGGGCACGTCGACGCCGTGCCAGTGCACGCTGATGCCCTCGCCCACGTCGTCGTTGTGCACGCGTACTTCGAGCAGGTCGCCCTCAGTGGCCTCGATGGTGGGCCCAGGCGAGGTGCCGTTGAACATGAAGCCGTCGACCTTGCGACCCGAGGCCAGCGTCACCTGCCCCTGCGTGGCGGTGAGCTCGACGACTACGTCGGGCTCGCGGCCGGGGTCGGCGACCAGGTCGGCGACGCTGGTCATCTCGTGCCCGGCATGGCCTGCCGCCATCGAGCCCATCGGCTCCGGGCCGCCGCCCGCGTCGACGTACCCCATGTCCATGACCGAGTAGGTGCCGGGCATCCGGCTGTCCCACCACATCCAGGCCAGGGGGAGGACGATCGCGAGCGCGGCCGCGATGGCGACGAGCTGGCGCCAGCGTGCCTTGACGGCAACCAGCACCTGCGGTGCCGGAGGAGCGGGCTGCTCCTCGGTCACGCAGCGACGGGCGAGCTGGCTGCACCCGCGTCAGCGGTGCGTGCCAACCGTGCGGCGTTCATGGCCGAGCCGAACAGGATGAAGGCGTTGAGGCCGTGGATCAGGCCGATGTAGGGCGCGTCGTGGCCGAGGAGACCGGCGGTGACCTGCACCACGATGGATCCCAGCACGATGCCGGCCCACTTGACGCCGCCCGGCACCTTGGCGAAGAAGGAGATCACCAGCAGCGCGACGCCGAGCAGCGGGATGATCATCATCCCGTTGATGCCGTGCACCATGAACCCGACGACCCCGGTGAACTCGAGGTCCTCCGACTCCAAGGCAGCCTTGTCGACCACGTTGCCGTCGGTGATGTACTTCCCGAGGCCGGCGACGGCGAACACCACCGCCATGGCCTGGATGACGACCTCGACGCAGATGATGCCGGCGAGAATCCGGTACGCGTTCCTCATAGGTAGGCCCCCCTAGCTCGACGTAACGCGAACAGGATGCCGGGTTCTGTGCGTGTTGTCGCGCATTTAGTGCTGCGGAGTCCCGACAGATATCGACCGTGGTGCGCGAGGGCGAGGTCGTAGGTTGCAGCACCATGCAGGTGGTGATCGTCGGAGGGAACGGCAAGACCGGGCAGGCGGTGGGCTCGGCGCTGGTGGAGCGCGGGGTCGGGGCCCGGCCCGTCGGTCGCCGTGAGTGGGGCGCGCTCGCCGATGCACTGCGCGGGTGCGACGCCGCGTACGTCGTCGCCCCGAACTTCCACCCGGACGAGCCGGCGTACGTCGAGCACGCACTGTCGGCCTGTCGTGACGCGGGCATCGAGCGGGTCGTCTACCACTCGGTGGCCTCGCCGTACCTTCCCGAGATGCCGCACCACCTGGGCAAGGCCGAGTCGGAGCATCGGGTCCGCACCTCGGGCCTGGACTGGACGATCCTGCAGCCCGGGGTCTACCTGCAGAACTTCGACCTGAGCGGGGCGCGCCCGATCGAGGTGCCCTACGACGTGCACGCCAGGTTCGGGTTCCTCGAGCTCGCCGACCTGGGCCGGGTTGCGGCGACGGTGCTGGTCCAGGACGGGCACGTGGGGGCAACCTACGAGCTGGCGACCCGCCAGGCGAGTGTCGCCGAGCTCGCCGCCGAAGCCGGCGTCGCCGCCGTGAGGGTCGATGCGAACGATGCGAACGATGCGCCCGAGGGTCTGCGCGCGATGTTCGCCTACTACGACCGCCACGGACTGCCGGCCGGAGCATTCACGCTGCGGGCACTCCTGGCTCGCCCCTAGGGTCGGCCTCATGCTGACGGTTATCACGGGTGGTACGCGAGGCATCGGCGCCGCGACCGCCCATCGGCTCGCGCGCGACGGACACGACCTGGTCCTCGGCTACGCCACCGACGACGCGACCGCCGAGGCCACGGCCGTGAGCCTGCGTGCGCACGGTGGCGCCGTCGACCTCGTGCGCGCCGACGTCACGACCGACGAGGGGGTGGACCAGCTGTTCCGGCGGGCGTCCGGGCTCGGCACGGTCACCGGCCTGGTCAATAACGCGGGAGCCACGCTGCACATCGGGCCACTGGCCGAGACCATGCCGGACGTCGTCCGGCGGACCATCGACCTCAACCTCACCTCGGCCGTGCTGTGCGCCCGCGCGGCCGTCCGGCTGATGAGCAGGAGCCGCGGCGGCCGGGGCGGCGTGGTCGTCAACGTCTCGTCGGGTGCGGCGACGCTGGGCGCGCCCCACGAGTACGTGCAGTACGCCGCGGCCAAGGCGGGCATCGACGCGCTCACGACCGGCCTCGCGATCGAGGTCGCGGGAGAGGGCATCCGCGTGGTCGGCGTCGCGCCCGGCATCGTGAGGACCACGATCCACGTCGATGCGGGCGAGCCCGGTCGTATCGACCGGGTCGGTCCGCTCGTGCCCCTGGGTCGTGTCGGCGAGCCCGCCGAGGTCGCCGACGCGATCGGCTGGCTGATGAGCGACCAGGCGTCCTACGTCACCGGCACCACGCTCCGCGTGGCAGGTGGCCGGTGACGACGGTCCGGGCGGCCCGGGTCGAGGACGAGACCGCGATCGACGACGTCGGCCGCTCCCTCGCCGAGCTCGAGGAGCGCTTCGGCGTCGGCGGCGGCTAGTCCGCGCAGGTTTCGCTCTCGCGCCCCCGCCGCTCGGCCCCGGCCCGCACGATGCGCTCTCATGCGCTTGGGGGGTAGGGCCCGCTCAGCGCAGGAGACCGTCGGCGAGGACGGTGAGGAGCGGACGCGTGGCGTCGGCGTCGAGACCGCCCTGGTCGGCGACGACCGCGACACCACCGGCGAGCCGGCACAGCTGCAGCGCGTCGATGTCGTCGCGCAGGGCGCCCTGGGCGCGCAGGTGGTCGACGACGCGCTGGGTCTGGGTGAGGAGCACGCGAGTCTTGGTGGCGATGGGGGAGTCCTCGACGCCCATGGCGGAGGTGATCTTGGCCGGGCCGCCCTTGTGGAGGCTGATCAGGGCGACGTACGTCTCGAACCACGACACCAGGAACTCACGAGGCGAGCCCTCGTAGACCAGCGCCTTGTCCGTCGCGTCGGTGACGCGGTCGACCCACGCCTGCATGACGGCGTCGAGGAGTGCGTCACGCGAGGGGAAGTGGCGGTAGAGGGTGCCGGGACCGACGCCCGCACGCTTGGCGATGTCGTCGAGCGAGGCGTCGTACCCGCGCTCGCGGAAGACCTCGCGGGCGACCTCGACGATGCGGTCGCGGTTGCGCTTGGCGTCGGCTCGCATGGCTCCCACTTGCTAAACGGAGACAGTCTCCGTATGGTTGGTCCGGTAACCGGAGTCATTCTCCACTAAGTGTACGACGGCCCGTCAATCGCCGCAGCATGCGTGCGGCGAGCAGGGCCAGAACGGATTCTCGTGACTCTCTCCCTGTCTTCTCTGCCTCGCCCCACCGCCGACCGGGCGCGCACCGGCGTGCTGATCGTGCTGATGGCCCAGCTGATGCTGGTGCTCGACGCGACGGTCGTGAACGTCGCCCTCCCGCGCATCGACGCCGACCTCGGGTTCGGCCCTGCCTCGCTGAGCTGGGTGCTCAACGCCTACACCCTCGCCTTCGGCGGCCTGCTGCTGCTCGGCGGCCGGCTCGGCGACGTACGTGGTCGGCTCGTGGTCTTCCAGGTCGGGCTCGCCGTCTTCGTGCTCGGCTCGCTGCTCGGGGGGCTGGCGCCGACCCCGGACCTGCTGGTCTCCGCTCGTGCCCTGCAGGGCATCGGCGCGGCGCTGGCTGCGCCGAGCGTGCTCGCGCTGCTGACCACGGGTGCCCGCGACGACGCCGAGCGCAACCGCGCGCTCGCACTGTTCGGTGCCGTCTCCTCGGGTGGCGCCTCGATCGGGCTCCTGCTCGGCGGCCTGCTGACCGACCTCGCCTCGTGGCGGTGGACCCTGTTCATCAACGTGCCCATCGGTGTCGCCGTGCTGATCCTGGCTCCGATGTTCGTGGCCGAGACGCCGAAGCGGCCAGGTCGCTTCGACATCGTCGGCGCGGTGACCGCCACGCTGGGTGCCGTCTCGCTCGTGTGGGCGCTGATCGGCACTCCCGAGCACGGCTGGACCTCGGTCCGGACCGTCGGCGGCTTCGTGGTCGGCGTACTCGCCCTGGTCGCCCTGACGGTCACCGAGCGCCGAGTGGCGCACCCGATGATCCAGCCGAGCCTGCTGCGTGACCGCACGCGGGTCGCGGCGCTGGCCATGATGGCCCTGGTCGTCGGGGCGCAGCTGTCGATGTTCTTCCTCGTCGTCCAGTACGTCCAGCGCGTCCTCGGCTTCGGCCCGCTCGCGTCCGGGTTCGCCTTCCTCCCCTTCAGCCTGGGCATCTTCACGATGTCCCGGTTCACGCCGTGGCTGATGGCTCGGTTCGGTGCGCTGCGGCTGGTCGTCACCGGCGCCACGGCGCTGACGGTCGGCTACGTGCTGCTCAGCAACGCCGACGCCGACGGCACCTACCTGGGTGCGGTGTTCGTGCCGATGCTGCTCGGTGGCCTCGGCGGTGCGCTCTGCTTCATGCCCATCACCGCCACCGTCCTCGCGGGCGTCGAGCCCGAGCACGCCGGCGCGGCGAGCGGCATGCTGCAGACCACCCAGCAGCTCGGCAGCGCCGTCGGGGTCGCGGTGATCGTGTCCGTGTACGCCGCCCACGCGGTGCCGGGCGAGTTCCTCCCCGGAGCCCACGAGGCGTTCTTGACCTCCGCCCTCTTCTCCGGCGTGGCCGTGATCGTCGCCGGCACCTTGCTCTACCTCCGGCGCCGCCCCGTCGACGTACCCGAGGAGACCGGCGAGCTGGAGGCTCTCGTGGACGCCGCCTGAGCACCCGCCCCCCGCCACTTGTAACGCGGGGTTGTGGCCTCTGATCACGCGCCGCGGCACGTGGTCAGGGGGCATAACCCCGCGTGACAAGTGCCTGTCGGTGCCCTGCGGCAGGATCGCCGCCGTGCGGGAGGTACGGCGAGAGGGCGGCGGCATCGGGGCGCTGCAGGGTGCGGCGCTGACGCTCGGTGCCCTGATCGGCACGGGCATCATCTCGCTGCCCTCGTTGGCTGCCGAGGCCGCCGGTCCCGCGAGCCTGGTGGCCTGGGGCCTGTTGCTGCTGGTCTCGGTCGCGTTCGCGGCGTCGTTCGCCGCCCTCGGGTCCCGGTTCCCCGACGGGGGCGGTGTCACGACCTACGTACGCCGGGCGTTCGGCGACCGGGCCTCGACCGCGATCGGCTGGGCCTTCTTCTTCACCATCCCGGCCGGGGCGCCGGTGGCCGCCGGCTTCGCGGCCCACTACGTCGCCGACGCGCTGGGGCGCGGCCGCGAGACGGCGCTGGTCGTCACTGCCCTGATCCTCGTGGTGGTGACGGCTGTGAACTGGTTCGGCATCGAGGCGTCGGCCCGCAGCCAGCTGGCGATCGCGGCCGTCCTCGCGACGCTGCTGGTGCTGGTGATCGTGCTGGCACTGCCGCAGGCGAGCCCGGACAACCTGACGCCGTTCGCCCCGCACGGTGTCTCGGGCATCGGCCGTGCAGCCGGCATCCTGCTCTGGGCGTTCGTGGGATGGGAGATCGTGGCGTCGCTCTCGGGGCGCTATCACACGCCCAGCCGCGACATCGCCCGCGCGGCCGCCGTGGCGCTCGTGGTGGTGGCGGTGCTCTACGTCGGCGTCGCGTTCTGCACCGTCGCCGTGCTCGGTCCCGACCCCGGGCCGGCGCCGCTGTCCGACCTCCTGGTGACGGCGCTCGGCGAGCCGGCCCGGCCGGCCATGACCGTGGTCGCGGTGCTGCTCACCATCGCGACCATCAACACCTACTTCGCCGGAGCGGCCGAGCTTGGTGCGTCGCTGGCGCGCGACGGCTCACTGCCCACGTGGCTGGCTGCTCGCGGCGGTGCCCAGCAGGTGCCGCGAAGGGCCCTCGGGCTGGTCGCCGGGCTCGCGCTGCTCACCACCGCGCTGCTGGGACTGCTCCGCCGCGACACCGACGCCACGTTGCTGATGACGACAGCGACCTTCGCCCTGGTCTACCTCGCCGGCACGGCGGCTGCCACACGTCTGCTGGCTGGCTGGGGCAGGCTCGCCGCGGTCATCTCGGTCACGGCCTCGGTCGGCCTCGTCGCGGTGGCCGGCTGGCGGGTGCTGGCGCCGGTGGTCGTGGGCGTGATCGGGGTGCTCTGGACGCTTCGGCGCCGAAGACCCGTAGCCGCCGCTGGCAACCGTTGACAGCGCCGACCGGCGTCGTTGGCGGTTCGTGCCGTGGGTGCGGTTCGTCCGCGCCGTTAGGTTCGTGGCCATGAAGGTCCTCCTGGCGCTGGGCGGCAACGCCATGACCAACGCCGAGGGACGGGCCCGCCCCGAGGACCAGATCGCCGCGGCCGAGGTCGCCATGGCATCCGTGGCGGCGCTGCTCGAGACGGGCGCCGAGGTGGTGATCACCCACGGCAACGGCCCCCAGGTCGGCAACCTGCTGGTCAAGAACGAGCTCGCCGCCGCCGTGGTGCCCCCCGTCCCGCTCGACTGGTGCGGTGCGCAGACCCAGGCCACGCTCGGGTTCGTGCTGATGGACGCCCTCGACGCCGAGCTCGCCCGACGCGGCCTCGAGAAACCTACGGCGGCGCTCGTGACGCGTGCGCTGGTCAGCCTCGACGACCCGGGCTTCGCCAAGCCCACCAAGCCGATCGGCAGGTTCCTCCCTGCCGACGAGGCGGCCGTGCTGGTCGAGCACGGCGAGACCTGGGAGGACCGGGGCGAGAAGGGCTGGCGGCGCGTGGTCGCCTCGCCCGAGCCGAGGGAGATCCTCGACGCGCCTGCGGTCCGGGCCCTGGTGGATGCCGGCTTCGTCGTGGTCGCCAACGGTGGCGGCGGAATCCCGGTCGTCCGCGAGGACGACGGCTCGCTGCGCGGGATCGAGGCCGTGATCGACAAGGACCTCGGCGCGGCGTTGCTCGGCCAGACGCTGGGCACCGAGGTGCTGGTGATCGCCACCGACGTGTCCCACGCAGTGCTGCGTTACGGCACGCCCGAGGCCGAGGACATCGGTCGCGTCGGGGTCTCGCAGCTGGAGGCCTTCGCCGCAGACGGCCATTTCGCGTCCGGGTCGATGGGCCCGAAGGTGGATGCCGCCTGCCGATTCGTGCGCGCCACCGGCAACCCGGCTGTGATCACCGACCTGGACAGCATCGTCGACGCGGTCGAGGGCCGCGCCGGCACCGTCGTACTGCCTGACTGACCGCCACGAAAGGACTCCCCATGCCTGCTGCGATCGAGGTCCGCAAGGTGCCGATCCACTCCGTCGCCGACGCCTCCGAGCTGACCAAGCTGATCGAGGCGGGCGTGATGGACGCCCGTCGGGTCATCGCCATCATCGGGAAGACCGAGGGCAACGGCGGCGTCAACGACTACACGCGGATCATCGCCGACCGGGCGTTTCGCGAGGCACTGGTCGCGGCGGGCGCTCCGGCCGACCAGGTCAAGCAGGTCCCGATCGTGTGGTCGGGCGGCACCGACGGTGTCATCAGCCCGCATGCGACGATCTTCGCCACCACCGACGCGGAGCCGTCCGACGAGCCGCGACTGACGGTCGGCTTCGCGATGAGCGAGCAGCTGCTGCCCGAGGACATCGGCCGCACGCCGATGATCGAGAAGGTCGCTGCTGCGGTGCGGATCGCCATGGAGCGGGCAGGCATCACCGACCCGGCCGACGTCCACTACGTGCAGACCAAGACCCCCCTGCTGACGATCCACACGATCCGCGACGCCAAGTCGCGCGGCAAGACGGTGTGGACCGAGGAGACGCACCAGTCGATGGACCTCTCCAACGGCTGTACGGCGCTCGGCATCGCCGTCGCGCTCGGCGAGATCGAGATGCCGACCGATGCCGACGTGATGCACAACCGCTCGCTCTACTCCTCGGTGGCCTCGTGCTCGTCGGGCGTCGAGCTCGACCAGGCGCAGGTGGTCGTGGTCGGCAACGCGACAGGCGTGGGTGGGCGCTACCGCATCGGTCACTCGGTGATGAACGACGCCCTTGACCAGGACGGCATCTGGGAGGCCATCCGCTCCGCGGGCCTCGAGCTGCCCGACCGGCCGCACACCGCCGACCTGGGCGGCAGGCTCGTCAACGTCTTCCTCAAGTGCGAGGCCTCTGCCGACGGCCAGGTGCGTGGTCGGCGCAATGCGATGCTCGACGACTCCGACGTCCACTGGCACCGCCAGATCAAGTCGTGCGTCGGTGGCGTGACTGCTGCGGTCACCGGTGACCCTGCCGTCTTCGTCTCCGTCTCGGCCGCCCACCAGGGCCCCGACGGTGGCGGGCCGGTCGCGGCGATCGTCGACCTGGGGTAGACGCTGCCTCAGAGGTCGAAGACGAGCAGCGTCGAGGTAGCCGTGGCGACGACGGCGCCGGACTCGTCGGTCACCTCGCCCTCGGTGAACCCGACGCGGGAGCCGGCGCGCACGACGCGGCCGGTCGCGGTCAGCCGACCCGAGGACGACCGCACCGCCTTGAGGTAGCTGACCTTGATCTCGACCGACGTGTAGCCCTTGCCCGCTGGCAGGGTCGTGTGGAGCGCGCAGCCCAGGGCCGAGTCGAGGAGCGTGCAGACGATGCCGCCGTGCACGACTCCGATCGGGTTGTACATCGACTCGTCGGGGGCGAGCGTGAAGACCGCGGAGCCGGACGACACCGACACCAGCGACATCCTCAGGAGCGACGCGATCGGGGGGCCCGGGAGCTCGCCGGCGACCATGCGCTGCAGGAAGTCCAGCCCCACCTCGCCACGGCCAGCGGCCGCCGTCACCATCGGGTCGTCCCACGTCACCGTCCTCGAGCGGACGGTGGCTTCGGTCGAGGTCATGCGTCCTCCTCGAGGGGCGCCCAGCGGCGCCGTTTCAGGTCGGGGTCATCGGGGGACACGGCATGGCGCCGCCCCCACACGAGCAGCGCTTCGAGCACGGGCAGCAGGTCGCGACCCGACGGCGTCAGGTGGTACTCGTAGCGAGGCGGGGCGGACTGGTACTGACGCTTCTCCAGCACCCCGGCCTCGACCAGCGTGGCCAGCCGTGAGGCGATCCGGTCCCGCGGCGCGCCGGTGCCCTCGACGATCTCGTTGAACCGCCGGGCGCCCAGGCCCACCTCCCGGACGACGAGCAGGGCCCACCGCTCGCCCACCACCTCGAGCGAAGCGGCGATGGCACAAGGCCGACCGGGGAGAGAGGCAAGCGCGACGAGACCCACGTCTCGTTGTGCTGTCGGCGTCACGGGCCCACTGTGCGGCGAGTGAGTTCGAAAGTCAAACTTAGTCGTGGTACGTCGGCCCCGACGCTCTGCGCCCAGGCGGTTGCTCTGGTCGGACGCGAGCGGACCGGCTGACGGGGTTCAGCCCTCGTCGAGCCAGGCCCGGATCGCGCTGCCGTGCTCGTCGAGCAGCGGTGGCGGCCGGTGCCGCGACCGCCCCCCGGAGAAGGCGTTGTCATCGAACCTGATCGGCGACCCGGCCAGGCGCAGCGTGCCGTAGGCCGGGTGGTCGACGTCCAGCACCAGCCCTTGCGAGCGGGTCTGCTCCCACTCGTAGACGTCGTCGATGGAGCGCACCTTGCCGGCCGGGATGCCCACGTCCAGCAGCAGGTCGAGCCAGTGCTCGGCCGGGTGCGTGGCGAAGGCCGTCTCGATGTCGGCGACAAGCTCGTCGCGGTGGGCGACGCGGAGGCGGTTGGTCACGTAGCGCTCGTCGCCGGGGTCGAGCCCGATCGCCCGGGCGAACTTCTGCCACAGCCCCTCGGACCCGACCGCCACCTGCACGGGGGAGGTCGACGTCGCGAAGATGCCGTACGGCGCGATCGCCGGGTGGTGGGACCCGCTGAGGCCAGGCACTTCCCCGGCCAGGGTCCACCGCGTGCCCTGGAAGGCGTGGACCCCGACGATGCCGGCCAGCAGCGAGGTGCGCACCACCCGGCCACGGCCGGTCCGGGAGCGTTCGTGGAGCGCCGCCACCACGCCGTACGCGAGGTTCATCCCGGCCAGCAGGTCCGCGATCGGGACGCCGACCTTGGTCGGCTGGTCGACGCCGGTGACGCTCATCAGGCCACCCTCGCCCTGCGCGATCTGGTCGTACCCGGCGCGCCCCGCCTCAGGTCCGTCGTGGCCGAACCCGCTGATGCTCCCGATGACCAGTCGTGGGTTGAGCTCGTGGAGTCTGGCCACGGTGAGACCGAGGCGGTCCAGGACTCCGGTGCGGAAGTTCTCCAGCAGCACGTCGGCCCGGACGACGAGCCGCTCGAGCACCGTGCGGTCGGCGTCGTCCTTGAGGTCGAGGACGATCGACTCCTTGTTGCGGTTGGCGGACATGAAGTACGTCGAGTCGTGCGGGTCCCCCGGTCCGGGATCACCCGTCCAGGGCGGACCCCAGGCCCGGGTGTCATCGCCGGTCGCCGACTCGACCTTGATGACGCGAGCGCCGAGGTCGCCCAGCATCATCGCGGCCTGCGGCCCGGCCAGGGCCCGGGTCAGGTCGACCACGACGAGGTCGGCCAACGGACCATCGGCCAACGGACCATCGGCCTGGGAGTCGGCCGGGGCGTCGTACGTCGACTCGCTCATGCCCGCAACCTACTGTCGGCGCCGGATGACAAGGTGAGCGCATGACCACGGGGACGACCTACCGTCTGGTGCGCGAGAGCGCACGGGCCCTGGCCCCCACGCTCGACGCCGACCAGCAGCGCGTCGTCGACCATCCGGGCGGACCGCTGCTCGTGCTGGCCGGTCCGGGCACCGGCAAGACCACGACGTTGGTCGAGGCGATCGTCGAGCGCATCGAGGTCCGAGGTGCCGACCCCTCCCAGGTGCTGGCCCTGACCTTCTCCCGCAAGGCCGCCGAGCAGCTGCGCGATCGCGTCACCGCCCGGCTCGGCCGCACCACCGGCTCGGCGATGTGCTCGACCATCCACTCCTTCGCCTACGGCCTGATCCGGCGCTATGCGCCGCGTGAGCTCTACCGGGCCCCGCTACGACTCCTGTCGGCACCCGAGCAGGACGTCGTGGTCCGCGAGCTGCTGCGTCCGACGCCCGAGTCGGTGGTCTGGCCCGAGGAGCTCGACCGGGCGCTGGAGACGCGCGGCTTCGCGCGCGAGGTGCAGATGGTGCTGTCTCGTGCGCGTGAGAAGGGCATGGAGGCCGACCAGCTCGTTGCCCTGGGGGAGCGCGAGCAGGTCCCTACCTATGTAGCCGCGGGCCTGTTCCTCAAGAGCTACCTCGACAACCTCGACGACCAGTCCGCGACCGACTATGCCGACCTGATCCGTCGCGCGGTGATCGAGGCGACCGCTCATCGTGAGGAGCTGCGGCGGCAGTTTCGACACGTCTTCGTCGACGAATACCAAGACACCGACCCTGGCCAGGTCGCGCTGCTGCGCGCCATCGCAGGCGATGGGAGCGACCTGGTGGTCGTAGGCGACCCCCACCAGTCGATCTACGGGTTCCGCGGCGCCGAGGTGCGCGGCATCCTCGACTTCCCTGCCGACTTCCCTCGCGCCGACGGCAGCCCCGCGCCGGTGGTGCCGCTGCGCACGACCCGCCGGTTCGGACCTCGGCTCCTGGTCGCCAGCCAGCGGGTGGCGGGGCGGATCGGCCTCCCCGGCGCGATCGACGCTGCTGCGCGTGAGGAGTTCCTCCACCCCGTCGCCGCCGACACCGGCGACGAGGGCCTGGCCCGCGTGCTGACCTTCGACACCGAGCGCGCCGAGGCCGAGCACCTCGCCGACCTGCTCCGCCGCGCCCACCTCGAGGACGGCGTCGCCTGGGACCAGATGGCCGTTCTCGTCCGGTCCGGGCGCGCCACGATCCCGTCCCTGCGCCGGTCCCTGGGCGCTGCGGGCGTTCCGGTCGAGGTGGCTCGCGACGACCTGCCGCTCGTGCAGGACCCGTCGGTGCTGCCGTTGCTCGACGCCCTCCGGGCGGCGGTCAACATCGACAACGACGACGACGGGTCGGCCGACTACGTCGACCACTCCCGCGCCGAGTCCCTGCTCCTCGGTCCTCTCGGCGGCCTCGACGCCGGCGACACGCGTCGCCTGTCGCGGCTGCTGCGCACGCGCGAGAAGTCCGTTGCCCATGACGAGTCCCGGCTGCCGCTGACCTCCAAGGAGCTGATCCGCCTCGCGGTGCTGCGAGACGGCTTCCTCGACGACCTCACCGGACCGGAGGCAGCCGCCGCGCGGACGCTGCACAGCCTGCTGCGACGCACGGCCGACGGGCTCGCCGAGGGCGGCACGGCCGAGGACGCCTTGTGGTCGCTGTGGTCCGGCACCGAGTGGCCGGGCAGGCTGCGTCGCGGGGTCGAGTTCGGAGGCGGCGCGGCTCGGCGGGCCCACCGCGACCTCGACTCGGTGGTGGCACTGTTCGACGTGGCTGCCCGCGAGGCCGAGAAGCGCGACGCCGCAGCGGTCACCGGGCCGGCCGGCGTACGCGACTTCCTCTCGCGCCTGGTCGCCCAGCAGATCCCGGCCGACACCCTGGCCGAGCAGGGAGTGCGTGGTGCGGCCGTGCGGCTGCTGACCGCACACCGCTCCAAGGGCCTGGAGTGGGACCTGGTCGTGGTCGCCCACGTCCAGCAGGACGCCTGGCCAGACCTGCGTCGACGTTCGACGATGCTCCAGGCCGACCGGATCGGGCGTGGTGAGCTGGTACCGCCGGTGACCACTCGCGAGCTGCTCCAAGAGGAGCGCCGGCTGTTCTACGTCGCCTGCACCCGGGCTCGGTCGCGGCTGGTCGTCACGGCGGTCTCGTCAGCCGAGGACGACGGAGAGCAGCCGTCGCGGTTCCTCGCCGAGCTCGGTCTCACCGTCGAGAAGGTCGAGGGCCGCCCCGCCCGACCGCTGTCTCTTGCGGGTCTGGTGAGCGAGCTGCGCCGCACCGTCGCCGATCCCGAGACCACGCCGGCCCTGCGATCGGCCGCCGCACGCCGCCTGGCCAGGCTGGCCGCCGAGACGGTCCACGAGCGTGCCCTGGTTCCCCAGGCCGACCCGTCGGCATGGTGGGGCACCCGTGCCGCCACGCGGTCGGTCAAGCCGGTCCGTGACCCCGACCAGCCGGTGCCCGTCTCGGCCTCGATGCTCGAGCACGTCACCACCTGCCCGACCCAGTGGTTCCTGATGGCCGAGGCAGGTGGCGCCGGTCCGGCCCACCAGTCGGCCAACATCGGTCAGCTCGTGCACGCCCTGGCCCAACGCGTCGCCGTCGGCGAGGTCGCGCCCGACCTCGACCTGCTGATGCGCCACGTCGACGAGGTCTGGGCGCGCCTGCACTTCCGCACGCCGTGGTCTGCTGCCCGCGAGCACGAACGCATCGAGGTCGCGCTGACGCGCTTCTTGGAGTGGCACGAGCACAACCCGCGCAAGCTGGTCGGCACCGAGGAGAGGTTCGAGACGGTCGTCGAGCTCGGGAGCGGCGAGCAGGTCCGCCTCCACGGCTACGCCGACCGGCTCGAGCTCGACGCCGAGGGCCGCGTCGTCGTGGTCGACCTCAAGACCAACAAGGGCAAGCCATCCGGGCCCGAGGTGCAGCGACACGTGCAGCTCGGCCTCTACCAATACGCGGTCGACCACGGCGCCGTCGAGGGTCACCACGAGTCCGGCGGCGCCGAGCTCGTCCAGCTCGGCCTGCCCGAGGGCGATTCCGCGCTCGTCCAGCAGCAACCCGCCTTCCCCGACGACGGCCCGGAGCGCACCGCGCTGCGCGCGCAGCTGGATCGGGCGGCCGCGTTGGTGCGTGCCGAGACCTTCCCCGCGGTCGCCGGCACCCATTGCCGTGACTGTGCCTTCACGGCGATCTGTCCCATCCAGGGGGCCGGGTCGGTGACCCAGAGGTGAGCCCAAAGATGAGCCCAGAGGTGAGCCCAGAGGTGAGCCCGAAGACGAGCCCAGAGGTGGGGGTGTCGTTGGAGTCAGCCGAGGACCTGGCCGCCCTGATGGGCTGGGACTTCGCGCCCAGCCCCGAGCAGTGGGAGGCGATCCGCGCGCCGCTGGCCCCGGCGGTCGTCATCGCGGGCGCGGGGTCCGGCAAGACCACGCTGATGGCTGCCCGGGTGGTCTACCTCGTCGCGACCGGCCAGGTCACGCCCGACCAGGTGCTCGGCTTGACCTTCACCACCAAGGCAGCCAGCCAGCTGCGCGCCAAGGTGCGTGAGGCGCTGCTGGCCGCGGGTCTGCTGCCCGAGCTGGGCACCGACGTCGACGACACCCTCGAGCCGACCGTCGCGACCTACAACGCCTATGCCGCGAGCCTGCTCACCGACCACGGCCTGCGGATCGGACACGAGCCCGACACCCGCGTGCTCAGCGACGCCTCTCGCTACCAGCTCGGCGCTCGAGTGGTGGAGCGGCACACGGCCGAAGTCCGGTTCCTCACCGACCATCCGCCCACGGCGATCCAGAACCTCCTGGCCCTCGACGGGGCGATGAGCGAGCACCTCGTCTCGCCCGCGGAGGTGCTGGCCTTCGATCGCGACGCCGAGTCCGGGCTTCTGCGGGCCTTCGAGCAGGAGGAGTCCGGCAAGGGCCGCAAGACCTACCTCGACCCTCCGGCCACGGCGATCCACGCGATCGAGCGGCGTCGCGAGCTGATGGAGCTGGTCGTCGGCTACCGCCGCCTCAAGCGCGACCTCGGCCTGATGGATTTCTCCGACCAGATCGAGCTGGCGGCGCGACTCGCCGTCGAGCAGCCGGAGGTCGGGGGCATGGAGCGCGAGCGGTTCCGGATCGTGCTGCTCGACGAGTACCAAGACACCTCGGTCGCGCAGGCCACCATGCTGTCGCGGCTGTTCGGCGGCGGGCACGCCGTCACTGCCGTCGGCGACCCCAACCAGGCGATCTACGGCTGGCGCGGAGCATCTGTCTCCAACATCTTGCACTTCGCCGACACCTTCGGCGCCGCCGACACCTTCTCGCTCACGGTCAGCCGGCGCTCCGACCGCCGCATCCTCGAGGTCGCCAACCGCCTGGCCGAGCCGTTGCACGACAAGTACTCCGAGCAGGTGGTCCGGCTTGCTCCCAAGGACGACGCCGGGGAGGGCCAGGTCGGGTTGCGAGTGCTGAGCACCCACGCCGAGGAGCTGACCTGGCTGGCCGACGAGGTCATCGCGGCCCATGCGGCGGGCACCTCATGGTCGGGAGTCGGCGTGCTGACCCGCGACAACGCCCACGCCGCCGACGTCTTCGACGCGCTCACCGCTCGCGACGTGCCCGTCGAGATCGTCGGCCTCTCCGGCCTGATCCGACTGCCCGAGGTGGCCGAGGTCGTGGCCACCTTGCACCTGCTCAACGACGTCACCGCCAACGCTGCGCTGCTGACCCTGCTCACCGGGCCGCGGTGGGCGATCGGACCCCGCGACCTGAGCCTGCTGGCGCGCCGGGCCGCACTGCTCGCCGGACACGGCCCGCGCACCGCCGCCACCTTGGCCGACCAGCTCATCGGCATCGCTGACGGCATCGACCCCGCCGAGATCGCCTCGCTCGGCGACGCTCTGGAGGACCCTGGCGACGGGCCCTACTCACCCGAGGCGCGTGACCGGTTCCGCCTGCTCGCCAGTGAGCTGCGGATGCTGCGCGCCACCGTTGGCGAGCCGCTGCTCGACATCGTGCGGCGGATCATCGACACCTCGGGCGTCGACATCGAGCTCGCCTCGGCCGTCTCGCCGGCCGCTGCTGCGCGACGCGACAACCTCGACCTGTTCGTCAAGGCGGTCGCGGAGTTCCAAGCCGTCGACGGCGACGTCTCGCTCTCGGCGCTGCTGGCCTTCCTCACCGCCGAGGACGACCAGGGCAACGGCCTCGACCTGGCCACTCCGACGGCAGCAGACTCGGTCAAGCTCCTCACGGTCCACCGGGCCAAGGGCCTCGAGTGGGACCACGTCTTCCTGGTGGGGGTGTGCGAGACCCGGTTCCCCTCCAACCGCTCGCGCACCCTGTGGACCTCCTCGCCCGCTGTGCTGCCCGCACCGCTGCGAGGTGACGCACGCGACCTGCCCCAGCTGGCCGGCTACGACAAGGCGGCGCTCGACGCCTACCGCGCCGACACCCGCGCCCACGACCAGGAGGAGGAGCTGCGGCTCGGCTACGTCGCGTTCACCCGCGCCGCGCACCGCCTCAGCGTCACGTCCTACCTCTGGAGCACGCGGGCCACCCCCTTCGGACCATCGGCCTACCAGGCCGTGGTGCGCGACCAGCTCGAGGCCTGGGGCGAGCCGGTCGGCGATGCGTGGCTCGACAAGCCGGTCAAGGGTGCTGCTAACCCCTACGACGCCGTCGACCCGTCGCGTCCGTGGCCCGAGCCGGGGCCGGGCCGAGAGGCAGCCCTACGGATCGAGGCGGCCCGGGTCGTCGCCGCGGCCGACGTGTCCGCGGCCGACGACGGGCTGGACATGATCGAGGCGGCGCGCGTGGCCGACTGGGACGTCGAGCTCGACCGACTGGTCGCAGAGGCACGGGCAGACCGTGACCAGGTCATCGACGTGCCGCTGCCCACCTCCTTGTCGGCGACGGCGTTGTCCCGGTTGCGCACCGAGCCCGAGGCGTTCGCCCGCGAGCTGGCTCGCCCGATGCCGCGCCAACCATCGCCGGCCGCGAGGTTCGGCACCCGCTTCCACGCCTGGGTCGAGGCTCGGTTCGGCCAGCAGGACCTCTTCGACCCCGACGAGCTGCCCGGGCAGGGCGACGCTGGCATCGACTCCGACGACGACCTCGCCGACCTGATCGCGACCTTCGAGCGTGGGCCGTTCGCCGACCGAGCCCCTCATGTCGTCGAGGCGCCGTTCGCTCTGGTCCTCGATGGGCAGGTCGTGCGCGGCCGTATCGACGCGGTCTACGCCGAGCAGCAGGGCTCCGCGGCCGCCTACCTGGTCGTGGACTGGAAGACCTCGCGCAAGGACGACGCCGACGAGCTGCAGCTGGCTCTCTACCGGCTGGCGTGGGCCGAGCTGGCGGGCGTGCCCGTCGAGCAGGTGCGCGCGGCGTTCTACTTCGTGCGCAGCGGCCGCATCGTCGAGCCCGATGCGTTGCCCGGCCGCGCGGAGCTCGAGGCCCTGCTGGTTCCTGGGCTGGTTCCTGGGCTGGTTCCTGGGCTCACGCCGAGCTGAACGCCGCCTCGAGCGCGATCTCGACCATGTCGGCCAAGGTCCGCTCGCGCTCGTAGGCCGACGTCTCCGCGCCGGTCACGACGTGGTCGGAGACAGTGCACACGGCCAGCGCCTTGCGGCCCCACCGCGCCGCGATCGTGTAGAGCGCGCTGGCCTCCATCTCCACGCCGAGCACGCCGTAGCCGGCCATCCGCATCATCAGCTCCGGCCGGCTGGCGTAGAACGACGAGTCGGCGGAGAAGATCAGCCCTACGTGCGTGGTGGCCTCCCGCGTCGCCGCCGCGTCGACCGCCGCGCGCAGCAGCCCGAAATCGGCCACCGGCGCGTAGTCGAAGCCCTCGAAGGTGATCCGGTTCATCGCCGAGTCGGTGCACGCCCCGGAGGCGATGATCACGTCGCGCACGGCCACCTTCTCGGAGAGCCCACCGCACGAGCCGACCCGCACGATCGACTGCACGTCGTACTGGTCGAAGAGCTCGTTGACGTAGATCGCCATCGATGGCTGGCCCATCCCCGAGCCCTGCACTGACACGCGGTGGCCCTGCCAGGTGCCGGTGAAGCCGAGCATGCCGCGTACCTCGGAGTAGCACGTCGCCTCCTCGAGGTAGGTCTCGGCGATCCACTTCGCACGCAGCGGGTCGCCCGGCAGCAAGACGACGGGCGCGATCTCGCCGGGCTGGGCTCCGATATGGGTGCTCATGGCGGTTAGCCTCCCACCCGTGTCCTTTCCGCACCTGGATCTGGCCGCCAACGCCCATGACAGGGCTGGGGAGCGGCGGGTCGACGACGCCTGGCTCGACGCCCGCTGGGAGGATCCTGAGACGCGCGTGCTGGTCGTGGCCGGCACCCGGATCCGTCCGGTCGACGGGGCAATCCCGTGGTTGCCGCCGGCCGATGCGCCGTACGACGGACGGCGGGTGCTGCTGGGCGAGCGCGACGGGCGCGCGTGGTTCGCGTTGATCGTCGACCCCGAGGACGCCCCTGGCGAGCGGGGCGAGTGGGTCGGTCTGCGGGCCGTGCTGCCGCGCCTGGCAGGTGTGGATGCCGAAGGTGCCGACCTCGCCGAGGCGCCACTGGTCTTCCACGCCGTCGGGATGGCCGAGTGGCACTGGGCCACCAGGTTCTGCCCGTGGTGCGGGGGCACCCTCGAACCCCGCCTGGCCGGCGCGGAGCTGGTGTGCACGCAGTGCGGCAAGGCGCAGTTCCCGCGCACCGATCCTGCGGTCATCATGGCGATCACCTGCGGCGAACCTGGCTCGCGTGACGAGGCGCTCCTGCTCGGACGCCAGTCGGCGTGGCCCACTGGTCGCTACTCGACGCTCGCCGGGTTCCTCGAGCCGGGCGAGACGCTCGAGGACGCCGTGAGGCGCGAGGTGTGGGAGGAGGTCGGGGTGCGGGTCGGCGAGGTGACCTACTTCGGCAACCAGCCCTGGCCACTGCCCGCCTCGCTGATGCTGGGATTCCTCGGGCGTGCCGAGTCCCTCGAGATCAACGTCGACGGCAGGGAGATCGAGGACGCGCGCTGGTTCACGCGAGCGCAGATGCGTGAGCGGGCCGAGAGCGGCGACCTGGTGTTGCCGGGCGGCGTCTCGATCAGCCGGTCTCTCGTCGAGCACTGGTACGGCGGTCCGCTGCCCGGGAGCTGGTGAGCGTGACCTCGGCGGCGCCCCAGGGCTCCACGGCGCAGCCCGCGCCGCTCAACCGTTGGCGGGCGTTGCTCGAGTGCATGGTGGACCGCAACGTCAGCAGACTCCTGCTGATCGTGGGAGCCAGGTCGGCGACCGATGTGGCCCTGTTCCTGGCCACTTCGGTGGTCGCCTACGACCTCGGTGGCCCGGCAGCGGTCGGCCTGGTCGGCGCCGTACGCGTCCTGCCCTCGATGGTGACCGCCGGATCCGCAGCGCTGGTTGCCGACCGGGTGCGTCGCCCGCTCGTCATCGCGGGGGTCAACGCGTGCTTCGTGCTCGTGGCCCTGCTCCTTGCGTGCGTTGTGCTCCTCGACCTGGGACTGGTCGCGCTCGTCGTCGTCCAGGCAGTGGGGTCGGTGGTGTCGGGGCTGATCAAGCCCAGCATGCAGGCACTGCTGCCGCAGCTCGTGGGCGAGCCACGCCGTCTGTTGCCAGCCAACTCGGCCTGGGGTCTGATCGACGCCATCGGCGGGGTGGCCGGACCGGCGGGTGCGACCGCGCTGCTCTTCGCGGCGGGGCCGGAGGGCGTGTTCATCGCCCTGGCCGTCGTGTACGCCGTCACGGCCTGGCTCGCCGTGAGCATCCGGTCGCCGTTCCAGCCGCCGACCCATGCGGCGTACCGGCGGTCCTTCTGGCGCGACTCGGTCGGAGGGGTCTCGCTGTTCATGCGACGTGGTGGGCGGGCACACTTCGCGGTCTTCTTGACCCAACGGCTGCTCAGTGGCCTGGTGACGGCGTTCGTCATCCTCTACGCGCACGACGTCGCCTCCGACGGCGACTCGACGTCCGGCACGCTGCTCGCCGCTCTCGGCGTCGGAGCCTTCGTGGGCTCGGCTGCCGCGATGGTGACCCACGGGCACGGTCGCGTGTGGTTCGTCGTGGGCTCGGTCCTCACCAGCCTGCCGCTGGCGCTGGTCGGCCTGACCTCGCAGATCCCTCTCGCGGCGGCCCTGCTGGTCGTGAGCGGCGCCGGTGCCGCGCTGGCCGGCACGCACGGCGCGACCCTGCTCAACAGGTGGCTGCCCGACCACGTCGCGGGCCGGGCCTGGGGAGCGCTGTTCGGCGTGGGCGCCGCGACGGCTGCCCTCGGCTCCATCGCCGCGCCCGCGCTCTCCGACTGGCTCGGGACGCATGACGCGATGGTGCCCGTCGGACTGGCCGCCGCCCTCGTGCCCGTGCTGTGCGCGCCCGGCTTGCGGTTCCTGGAGTCGAGTGCCACCCCCAGCCCGGAGGCCCTGGCCGTCGTCTCGCGCACCGAGGTGCTGGGCTCGCTGCCGAAGGTCTGCCTCGAACGCCTGGCGGCCGCCGCCGTCCGACGCGCGGTTGCGCCGGGCGAGGTCGTGGTCCGACAAGGCGACACCGGCGATGAGTTCTACATGGTCGAGAGCGGCGAGCTCCAGGTCAGCCAGGACGATCTCGAGGTGCGCCGCCTCGGGGTCGGGGACTCGTTCGGCGAGGTCGCCCTCCTCCACTCGATACCTCGCACGGCGACGGTGGTCGCCCTCACGTCGGGGTCGCTCCTGGCGCTGGACCACGAGATCTTCGTGGCTACGGTCACCGGCCACGCCCCCACCGAGGACTGGGCCGACGGAGCGGTCGCCGGACTGCTTGCCGAGGACGAACGCCGTACGGCCACCTGACAGGCGAAACTGCCGCCTGACGGGCGACCGGCTCAGCTCGCCAGCGCGGCGAGCTTCTCCTTGACCTGGATGACAGACGGGTTGGTCTGGGCAGAGCCGTCGGAGTAGACGAGCGTCGGCACCGTCTGGTTGCCGTTGTTGACCGACTCCACGATCGCCGCGGCCTCGGGGTGCTCCTCGATGTCGACCTCGGAGTAGGCGATGCCCTCACGGTCGAGCTGGCTCTTGAGGCGGTGGCAGTAGCCGCACCAGGGGGTCGAGTACATGGTGACGGTGCCCGTGTCGCGCGTCGTGCCTGTCATGGTCATCGAGGGGTGTCGCCTCCGGCGTCTAGATTGGCCGACTACAAGGTCGGTGCCCGAGATGGGCTCGTCAAATCCTCAACCATCATGTCCTAGGAGTTGTTCCGTTGCTCGACCCGGCCGCGATCTTGCAGGGCCTCGACCCCGAGCAACGACAGGTGGCCGAGGCACTGCGCGGACCGGTGCGGGTGCTCGCGGGCGCGGGCACGGGCAAGACCCGTGCGATCACCCACCGGATCGCGCACGGCGTCGCGGCAGGCGTCTACCAGCCCACCGAGGTGCTGGCGGTCACCTTCACCACGAGAGCGGCCGGCGAGATGCGCGGACGCCTGCGCATGCTGGGTGCCGGCGGCGTCCAGGCGCGCACCTTCCACTCCGCCGCCCTGCGTCAGCTGCGCTACTTCTGGCCCCACGTCCATGGCACCGAGCTGCCCACGCTCACGGAGTCCAAGCTGGGCATGCTCGCCACCGCCGCCTCTCGACAGCGGGTCCGGCCCGACAAAGCGCAGCTGCGCGACATCGCATCCGAGGTCGAGTGGGCCAAGGTCAGCAACGTCGCCCCCGACGACTACGCCCGCCTGGCGCTGCGGTCGGGCCGCTCGGTCAGCGGGCTCGACCCCGAGACGGTCGGCCGGGTGTTCGGCAGCTACGAGGAGGTCAAGCGCTCCCAGGCCCGCATGGACATGGAGGACGTCCTCCTGCTCACCGCGGGCCTGCTCGCCGACGACCAGCGAGTGGCCGCCCAGGTGCGCCGCCAGTACAAATGGTTCGTCGTCGACGAGTACCAGGACGTCTCGCCGATCCAGTCGGCCCTTCTCGACCTCTGGCTCGGCGGTCGCGACGAGATCTGCGTTGTGGGCGACCCGGCCCAGACGATCTACTCCTTCGCGGGCGCCGACGCGTCCTACCTGCGCGACTTTCCCCGCAAGCACGACCACACCACCTCGATCGAGCTGGTCCGCAACTACCGGTCCACGCCCGAGGTCGTCGCGGCCGCCAACGACCTGCTCGCGGGCACTCCTAGTGCTGGGGTGAGGCTCCAGGCGCAGAGTCCGGCCGGGGGCGCGGTGACCTACACGTCCTACCCCGACGAGGTCGCCGAGGCCGAGGCCGTCGCCGCCGCCATCGCCCAGGTCGTGGCCCAGGGCACCCCGCCCGGCGAGGTCGCGGTGCTGTTCCGCATCAACGCCCAGTCGGAGGCCTACGAGGAGGCGCTTGCCGGCCGGAGCATCCCCTATGTCGTGCGCGGCGCGGCGCGCTTCTTCGACCGCGCCGAAGTACGCGAGGCCGTCACCCGGCTGCGTGGTGCAGCCCGTGGCGGCACGACCGCCGGCGACGGTCTGCTCGATGCCGTCCGCGGTGTGCTCAGCGTGATGGGGTGGACTCCCGAGGCGCCGGCTGCCCGGGGCCAGACCCGCGACCGCTGGGAGTCGCTGCAAGCACTGGTCGACCAGGCCGCTGAGCTCGCGGGCTCGGGCGTCGATGACCTCGGCGTCTTCGTCGACGAGCTCGACCGTCGCGCCTCCGAGCAGCACGCGCCGCAGGCAGACGGCGTCACCTTGGCCACCCTCCACGCCGCCAAGGGCCTCGAGTGGGACTGCGTGTTCGTCGTCGGGGTCTGCGAGGGCACGCTCCCGATCACCTACGCCGAGTCCCCGACGGCGATCGAGGAGGAGCGCCGACTGCTCTACGTCGGCCTCACCCGCGCCCGTCGCGCCCTCGCCGTGTCGTGGGCGTGGGCGCGCAACCCGGGTGGCCGGGCGACCCGCAAGCCGTCCCGGTTCCTCGACCCGCTGCTGCCGGCCGCCTCGTCGGTCCAGCCTCCCGGTGCGCGCAGCCGCAAGGTGATCAGCTGTCGCGAGTGCGGCAAGCCACTGGCGACCGGTGCAGAGAAGAAGCGCGGTCGCTGCGCCGACTGCCCGGCGTCCTACGACGAGACGCTGTTCGAGCTGTTGCGCACCTGGCGATCCGGCCAGGCCGCCGAGGAGAGCGTGCCTGCCTACGTCGTGTTCACCGACGCCACCTTGCAGCTCATCGCCGAGCACAAGCCTCGCTCGGCGGCCGACCTCCTGCGCATCAACGGCATCGGCAAGGCCAAGCTCGAGCGCTACGGCGAGGCCGTTCTCGACCTCGTGGGGTGACGGTCACCGGGCTGTCGGAAAAAAAATCACGGCTCTTCGGCAAAACACCTCGAAAA
The DNA here is from genome assembly GCF_015352445.1 of Nocardioides agariphilus. GTDB lineage: Bacteria > Actinomycetota > Actinomycetes > Propionibacteriales > Nocardioidaceae > Nocardioides > Nocardioides agariphilus. The sequence goes on along the minus strand of NZ_JADKPO010000001.1, from coordinate 171,649 downwards.
AGAATTGCTCCCCTGTACGCCCCCGGGGTACCTTGCTGCTCCGAACGAATACGCCTGCGCACAGCGACCCTGACAAAGTCGGCGCCCACAGGATCCGAAGGAGGTGGCCCTAGTGATCACCAAGCACATCGCGATGACGGAGCAGATCCCGTCGTCCGTCGGCATGCCCGCCTACGGCCGCGCCCTCGGCGCCGCCGCCGGCGTTGACGTGTGCACCCTGACGACCGCTGTCGTCCTTGGTGCCCGCGTTTCCGGCATGGGCCGCATCAAGGGCGATTTCCCGGGGACCTCTGCCTGGAGACCACCGAGCTAGGTGACACGACACCACTCGGCAGCCTCCAGGCCGCGGAACCCGAAACCGGGATCCGCGGCCTTTGTGTTTCCCCGGACCCAACCGGCCCCGGAGACACAAGCCCTGAGAAGGGCCAAGTACCTAGCCAACAAGCGATCAGGTCACGAAGGAGGTGAGAGACATGACCATCACTGTTCTCGACCGCGAGGGCGTGGCTGCCGAGGAGATCCCACAAGCGATCTCGTTGGGCCAGCTCCACGACGCGGCCGACCAGGTGAACGACGAGCTGCTGCCGTGCCGAGTGAACAACTCGGACCTGTGGTTCGCCGAGTCGCCCCAGGACGTCGAGTTCGCCAAGGCACTGTGCAAGGACTGCCCGGTCCAGGCCCTGTGCCTCGACGGAGCCCTGGAGCGGCGTGAGCCCTGGGGTGTCTGGGGAGGTGAGCTGTTCCTGCAAGGAGTGGTGATCCCCCGGAAGCGTCCGCGCGGCCGCCCGCGCAAGAACGAGGTGGCGGCCTGACTCAGGCCGGCGCCCCTAGCCGAAAGTCCCGAAACCAGCAGATGAAGACCAACCGAAACCGGAGTACTGACATGAACACCATGCACGAAGCCCTCGCGCGGGCCCAGATGACCGCGCGCCTGGGAGAGGCGCACCAGCTGCGCCGTGGCCACCAGCTGGTCATGGCTCGTCGACTCAGCCGTAAGGCGGAGCAGGCCGCGCAGCAGGCGCGGCTCGTCCTGGCTCGCGCCATCTGACCGATCGGACGCACTCGGGGCACCAGCTCGAGCTGGGCACCGGCGTCCATACCCGAAGTACAAGGAATCCACCACACGTCATGACCACCAAGAACCGGAGCACGAAGATGAATCTCATGCATGAAGACCTGGCCCGCGCGCAGATGCGCGCGCGCCTGGGAGAGGCGCAGCAGCTGCGGCGAGGCCACCAGATGGTCCTTGCCCGTCGACTCAGCCGCAGGGCTGAGCGGGCCGCTCAGCAGGCGCGACTCGCGCTTGCCCGCGCCCTCTGACACGACCTCACCCCGATGACCTGATCGCGGTGACACGCAGGGGCGGGATACCCGGATGTCCGGGTATCCCGCCCCTTTGCGTGGGTTGCAGCGCCCCCGAACCTTCCAGACAGGCCCCGAACCTCGGCGTACTCTCGCCTCGTGAAGACCTGCGACTTCTGCGGCAGGCAGGCGGCTACCGACGACACCACGACGTTGACCTGGACGACCTCGACCGAGAACGGTCGTCAGCGCACGTACTGCGACACCTGCTCGCGCGAGCACCTGCGCGCGATGGAGTCCAAGCTCGACTCCGAGTGGTGGTAGCCCCCGCCAGAGGTCTGGCTCTCAACCCCAGCTGCAGCCGCAGTGCGGGTGGCGCGGCCACGTGCGCACGGGCTCGCCGAGGGCGGCGCTGAGGGTGAGCGTGGCCGACCACGTGGCGGGCCGGTCGCCCTCGGCGTAGGACATCAGCTCGCGTACGGCGAGCGCCACCGCCGCCTGGCCCAGCAAGGAGTCGCACGGGGTCGGTGCCACGCGGTGCTCGAGCTGTTGGAGCACGACCGCGCGTCGTGGGTCGCTCTCACCCAGATGCGCGTCGAGGCAGCGTAGGCAGGCCGTGGCGCCCGGGGCCACGAACGGTCCCAGGCGAGCCCGGTCGGCGTACAGCGTGAGGACGAGGTGTGGGCGGTCCTCGCGCGTGAAGCCGTCGAGCAGCGAGCGTGGCGGCTCGCCGGTGGAGACGACCAAGGTGACGGTTCCGGGCTCCTCGGCGCGGGCCAGCGGGATGCCTGCGGTCGTCAGCCTCTCGGCCGCGACCGTCCGCCAGGGCTCGGGGGAGTGGAGCGCGACCTGGCAGGTGGCGCGTGCCTTGACCCGAGCTGATGCGTGTGGACCGTGAGCGGCCAGGGCTGCCAGCTCTCGCCCGGAGCGGTCGTCGCGGGCGGCCAGCACCTCGGTGCGATCCACCACCAGGTCCGCGTCGAGCAGGGTGGCCAGGGCCACGCCCGCGTCAGGCGAGAGCAGCCCCAAGCCCTCACCGATCTCGAGGTCACGCAGCAGGCCGCGGATCCCGTCGCTGTCGGGCAGTACGAGAACCGGGTGGTCGAGCCCGACCTGCAGGTGCGTGTCGTCGCGTCGGTAGACCGACAGCCCGGGGCGCAGTACCGGTCGCGACGGCGTGGGGTGGGGATGCTCGGTGCTCACGAACCGGCAGGCTGCCACGTCATCGGGCAGTCCGACGTTCGCTCTCCACAGACCATCCGGGTGCGGACGTGCAACGACGGCGCCACCTGACACAGGTCAGGGGCGCCGCCGTGGAGATCGTGGGTCTAGCTCAGGCCTTACCGAGGATGCGGTTGAGGTTGATGCCGCAGACCGGGCACTTGGCCTTGGCCATCCGGGTGCCCTTGTCGTTGACGTGCACCTCGCCCTCAGCCTCCCGCTTCTCCTTGCACTTCACGCAGTAGAACTCGCCGCTCCAGGTCTCCGCCATGACGGCCTCCTTGCCTATCCAGTTCTCGGTCGTCGCGACGGGGCATATCGGGGAAGCCCGCCGGAAGCCCAGTGGTGGTGCCACCAGGCCGTTCTCGACCCTACGGCACGCTCGTCTGAGCGTGAAACAGGCGCACCGAAGCGCGGTTCGGCGTGTCTGCCCCCACTTCCCACACGTGAAACGCCTCACTGATCGATCAGGGGTTGCCTCAGTACCCTGCGCCCATGCCCCTGGAGCACCTCCGCCTCGAACGTCCCGGCGACGGCGTTGCCCTGCTGACCCTCGACAACCCCGACCAGCGCAACGCCATGTCGGGGCCGATGACCGACGCGTGGGTCGCCGCCATCGAGGGGCTGCGAGCCGATCGCAGCGTGCGCGTCGTGGTGGTGACGGGCGAGGGATCGGCGTTCTGCTCGGGCGGTGACACCTCCTGGATCGTCAGTGAGCCCGACGCCACCGTCGACGACCTGCGTACGCGGATGATCGCGTTCTACCAGGCCTGGCTGTCGATCCGCTCGCTCGAGGTGCCGACCATCGCAGCCGTCAACGGGCCGGCCATCGGCGCAGGCCTGTGCCTGGCGCTGGCCTGCGACATCAGGTACGCCGCGGCGTCGGCACGCTTGGGCGCGCCGTTCGTGCGGCTGGGCATGCATCCCGGCATGGCCGCCACCTGGTTGCTGCCCGAGGCGGTCGGGTCTGCGGCGGCGCGCGACCTGCTGCTCACCGGCCGCACGGTCGACGCTGACGAGGCGCTTCGGCTCGGCCTGGTGTCCCGGGTGATCGACGACGCGTCGTTCGGTGCCGAGGTGCTGGAAACGGCCGCCGGGATCGCTGCCACGGCGCCGATCGCGAGCCGCCTGACCAAGCTCGCCCTCGCCGACGGCGCCCACAAGACGTACGACGCTGCGCTGCAGTGGGAGGCACTCGCCCAACCGGTGACCCTGGCGACCGAGGACCTGCACGAGGGCATCCGCGCCGCTGGTGAGCGGCGTAGGCCCGAGTTCCGCGGGAGATGAAGAAGGGGCTCCCCGAACGTGCGACGACGTTTGCCTTCCCCTTGCGAACGTCGCCTCCCGGACTGGGAGCCCCATCTGTCGCCCACGCTAGGCGGGGCCTGGTGAGCGGTCAACGCGACCGGCGTGTCGCCTGTGGACAGCCTGTGGATAACTCTGGGGACAACGCGTCGGAACCGGTGCAGGAGCGGTGGACAGGTAGCCTCGGGTCGGCTCCGGCTGTGGATAGAGGTCGTGCGAGAACGGCGCGCAGGCCCCTGACCAGCGACGATGTGGTCGGGGCTCGTCCACGGGGTGTGGACAGAAGAAAGTTCGAGGAGTGGCGGGCTTGTCCGAGGAGACCTACGACGGCGGGCCGGTCGCTGCCTTGCGACGTATTGCGTTCCTGATGGAGCGCGGACGTGAGGAGACCCGCCGCATCCAGGCGTTTCGCAACGCGGCTGCGGTGATCCTGCCGCTGCCGGCCGACGAGGTCGTTGCCCGCGCCGAGGCCGGCACGCTCACCCAGCTGTCCGGCATCGGCCCCAGCACCGCCGGCGTGATCACCGACGCCGTCCACGGCAGGCTGCCCGATCGCCTGGCCAAGCTGGAAGCCGCGTTCGGGCCGCTCGTGCAGGGCGGCGACGAGGTCCGAGCCAGGCTCAGGGGAGACCTGCACTCCCACTCCGACTGGTCCGACGGTGGGTCGCCGATCGAGGAGATGGCCTTCACCGCCATCGAGCTCGGTCACGACTACCTGGTGCTGACCGACCACTCGCCGCGGCTCACCGTCGCCAACGGCCTCAGCGTCGCCCGTCTGCAACGTCAGCTCGGCGTCGTCGACGCGATCAACGAGCACCTGAGCGAGTCGCAGTTCACCCTGCTCAAGGGCATCGAGGTCGACATCCTCGATGACGGCTCGCTCGACCAGACCGACGAGATGCTCGCCCAGCTCGACCTCCGGGTGGCCAGCGTGCACAGCAAGCTGCGCATGGACGCGGCCCCGATGACCAAGCGGATGATCGGCGCCATCGCCAACCCGCGCACCAACGTGCTCGGCCACTGCACGGGCCGGATGGTGATGGGCAACCGTGGGACGCGTCCGTCGTCGGACTTCGACGCGAAGGCAGTCTTCGAGGCGTGCGTCGAGCACGACGTCGCCGTCGAGATCAACTCCCGTCCCGAGCGCCGTGACCCGCCGACCAAGCTCCTCGAGCTGGCCCGCGACATGGGGTGCTTGTTCTCCATCGACAGCGACGCGCACGCCCCTGGCCAGCTCGACTTCCAGCAGTACGGCTGCGAACGCGCGCACGCGGCCGGCATCGACGCCGACCGGATCGTCAACACCTGGCCCCGCGAACGCCTGCTGGAGTGGGCCAACCCGCAACGTTGATCTGACCGCTGACGTGGCTGGGTTCTCGGGCTACGGTGAGTGCCATGCCCCCGGACTCCGAGGTGGAGGTACGCCGCTCCAAGCGCCGCCGCCGCACCGTCTCGGCGTACCGCGAGGGAGACCGGATCATCGTGCTGATCCCCGCCTCGCTGACTCGGCGTCAGGAAGCCGAGTGGGTCGAGACGATGGTCGCCCGCCTCCAGAAGTCCGAGCGCCGGCGGCGTCCGACCGACGAGGATCTCCATGCCCGCGCGACCGAGCTCAACGAGGAGTACCTCGGCGGTCTTGCCGAGCCGGTCTCGGTCCGGTGGGTCGACAACCAGCGCTCACGGTGGGGTTCGTGCACTCCGGGTGACCGCACCATCCGCCTGAGCTCACGCCTGCAGGGCATGCCGTCGTGGGTCGTCGACTACGTGCTGGTCCACGAGCTCGCCCATCTGCTGGCCCCCGGCCACGACGCAGCCTTCTGGGCCTGGGTCGACCGCTACCCGCAAGCCGAGAAGGCCAAGGGCTACCTGCTCGGGTGGTCCGCCGCCGCCCGCGTCGAGGACCCGCCTGGCCAAGAGGTGGATTAGGGCAGTCACCGCGGGTTGAGGAGGTTGCGCAGCAACCGTGTCGAAACCCCCGGAACCGAGGAACACCGTCTGGTTTCGAGACAGGCGCCAGCGCGCCTTCCTCAACCAGCGACCGTCTGGTTTCGAGACAGGCGCCAGCGCGCCTTCCTCAACCAGCGACCGTCTGGTTTCGAGACAGGCGCCAGCGCGCCTTCCTCAACCGGCGACCGTCTGGTTTCGAGACAGGCGCCAGCGCGCCTTCCTCAACCGGCGACCGTCTGGTTTCGAGACAGGCGCTAGCGCGCCTTCCTCAACCAGCGCTCGCGGGCCAAGTGGATGAGGGTGTGCATCTCGTCCTCCAGCCCGTCGGGGAGGGCGTCGAGGGGCCACCACCTGACGTCGAGGGACTCCTCGCTGCTGTGGGGGCTGACCCCGGCGGGGGCGCGGGCGGTGAAGCGTACGTCGAGATGGTGGACCTCGCCTCGCGGGTCGCAGAAGCCCACGGCGTGCTCGTCGAGATGGACCGGCACGGGATCGAGCTCGAGGTCCTCGATGCCGGACTCCTCGCGCGCCTCGCGCAGCGCAGCCCCGGACAGGGAGCGGTCTTCGGGCTCGAGGTGACCGCCGAACGCGAACCAGCGACGCGCCTTGCGATGCAGGTTCAGCAGCACCCGGTCACCTTCGGCCGAGAGCACCAGCGCACCGGCGGTGAGATGGTCGGGGAAGCACGAGCGCCAGACGCCGTCAGCGGCTGCCTCGAGGTGCGCGACGTACCTCGCCCGCAGCCTGTCCTGGTCGGGAGAGGGCGCGCTCCAGCCTCTGAGCGTGTCGAGCGCCTCGGTGTGAAGGGTCACTCGTCGGAGCCGACGTGACCCTGGTCCTCCGGCGGGTTGTCGCCGGACTCACCGTCGAGCATGCGCTGGAGCGCGACGTCGAAGTCCTCCTCGGACATGTCGGCTGGCGAGGTGGCCCCCTCGCGGAAGCCGAGCGGGTCGTCGAGGTCGGCCGCGGTCGGCAGCAGGGCGGGGCTCATCCAGACGCCATCGCGTGCCTCGGTGCCCTGGCGGGTGCGCAGCGAGCCCCACAAGGTCGAGGCATCACGCAGGCGACGCGGCCTCAGCTCGAGCCCGACCAGTGCGGCGAAGGTGTCCTCGGCCGGGCCGCCGGCCGCACGGCGGCGGCGTACGGCCTCTTGGAGCTTGCCCGCGTTGGGCATCCGCTCGGCCGTCGCCTGGCCGACCACCTCGTCGACCCAGCCCTCGACGAGGGCCAAGGTGACCTCGAGGCGCTCGAGGGCGGCCTGCTGGGCCGGGGACTTGTCCATCTCGAACATGCCGCCCTCCATCAACTCGCGCAGCGCCTCGGGGTTGTTGATGTCGACGCCGCGCATCTTCTCCTCGAGCGAGCTCTGGAGGTTGGCGGTGTTGACCTCGATGCCCGTGGCGTAGTCGGTCACGGCGCCCAGGAGGTGCTCGCTCAGCCAGGGCACGTGGGCGAACAGCCGTTGGTGGGCGGCCTCGCGCAGGGCCAGGTAGAGCACGACGTCGTCCTCGCCGACATCGAGGCCGGAGGCGAAGTCCTTGACGTTCTCCATCACGAGTGCGGCCTTGCCGGGAGCCCCGAGCGGGAGCCCGACGTCGGAGGCGCTGAGCACCTCACCGGCGAGGGCGCCGAGGCCCGAGCCGACCTGCGAGGCCAGCATCCCGCCGATGGCCCTGCCGAGCATGCCGACGATGGGGCCGGTGAGCGCCTGGCCTTCGCCGCCGGGGAAGACATTGCCGATGCCCGAGACCGAGGACTGCGCGATCGGCTCGACCAGCCGCTTCCAGCGGTCGACCGTGCCCACGATCCACTCGGCACGGCTCCAGGCCGCCGTCGACTGCACGCCCGAGGGGAACTGCGTGGTCTCGTCGAGCCAGTGGTCGGCCAGACGCACCGCGTCGGCGACCTGGTCGTGCTGCTTCCGGCTCGGCGAGGGGTCCTTGGTCTGGGCGACGGCACGTCGCGCCATGTCGGTGGCCGCGTCCCAGTTCAGCGGCCCGTCGTAGGGCTGCATCATCGCCTGGAACTGGCCGAAGAGGGCGCTCAGGTCGGGCATGCCCGCCCCGCCCTGCCCGCCGCCGAACAGCGCCCCCAGGTTGCCGAGGTTGCCGAGGTTTCCCGAGAAGAACTGCTCGAAGGGCGTGCCCTTGAACGGGTTGTTCTCGCCCGGCCCCTCGTCGGGCCCCTCGTCGGGCCCGTCGTCGCGCTCGCCGTCTCCCGGGTTGCCCGGATTGCCAGTCATGGCTCAACGGTACGGCGTCGAGACGACTGTTCGCCGACGGCGAACTCTAGGCTGGCCGCGTGGACGTGCTGCGCCTGGTGGATATCCGCGACGAGCCGCTCGACGTCGCCGAGGTGATGGATGCGATGGGCGACCCTGCTTCGGGCGGCGTGACCGTGTTCGTCGGTCGGGTGCGTGACCACGACGGGGGCCAGGACGTCACGGGCCTGGAGTACTCCGCGCATCCGTCGGCCATCGGCAAGCTCCGCGATGTCTGCGCGCAGGTGGCCTCGACCTACGACGTCACCGCGCTGGCCGCCGTCCATCGCACCGGCACGCTCGAGATCGGCGACATCGCGGTCATCTGTGCCACGGCCACGGGTCACCGCGGCGAGTCGTTCGAGGCCACGCGCTCGCTGATCGACACGCTCAAGGACCAGGTCCCGATCTGGAAGCACCAGTCGTTCGCCGACGGCACCGAGGAGTGGGTCGGCTCGCCATGAGCCCGGTCGCTGGTTGCTAGACGGCGAGCGCGCCTTCCTCGACCAGCGGCGCGCGGTGCCTAGGCTCGTGCGGTGGAGATCCTGCTGTGGCTCGTACCCCCCGCAGTCGTGACCGTGCTCGCCATGGGGTGGGTCTCGTGGCTGGGTCGCGAGGGCCGCGGGGAGGTCGACCCTGACGAGGCCGAGCGTCGCCTGGCGCGCGCGATGGAGCGGCCCAGCCCCGTCGTGCGGCGGCCGAGTGCGAGTGTTGATCAGGAGCGCAGCACCGGTGTCGCCGTACGCCGCCAGCGGGGCCGCCGCGCGTCCTGACGCCACTGGTTGATGAGTGGTTGAGCTCCAGGTGAGAGGCTTGCCCGCATGACGCAGCGGACGACCGCCGGCCTGGTGGCCGTGCTGCTGCTGGGTGCCCTCGTCGCCTGGACCGTCTTCAAGCCGCTGCCCTACGTCACCTACGAGCCCGGCACCACGATCGACGTGCTCGGCAAGACCGACGGCAAGGAGATCATCCAGGTCTCCGGGCACAAGGTCTATCGCGACGCCGGTCAGCTGCGCATGACCACCGTGCTGGTCTCGACGCCCAACGCAAGGCTCGACCTGTTCACCCTGATGTCCGACTGGTTCAACCCCAACGACGCGATCTACCCCCGCAGCGCGGTCTACGCGCCGGAGGTCGACGAGGAGGAGAACACCGAGCAGGGGCAGGTCGAGATGGTCACCTCCCAAGACGCCGCGGCGGCCGCGGCGCTGCGAGAGCTCGGCTACGAGGTGAACCCCGTCATCGAGGTCGCGGCAGTTCAAGACGGCACTCCCGCAGCGGGCAAGCTCAAGGTGCGCGATGTCCTGCTCAAGGTAGGCGGCATCCCGATCGAGACCGCCGAGGACGTCTCCAAGGCCGTCACCGACGCTGCCGAGGGCCAGGCCGTCGAGTTCGTGGTCCGGCGCGGCGGCAAGGGCGGCAAGGTCGTGCGTACCTCGATCACGCCCACGACGATCGACGGCGCGCAGCGCGTGGGCATCCGGATCGGCACGGGGTTCCAGATGCCGTTCAACGTCAGCGTCAACATCTCCGACAACATCGGCGGGCCGAGCGCGGGGCTGATGTTCTCGCTCGCGATCTACGACACGCTCACCCCCGGCTCACTGACCGGCGGCAACGCGGTGGCCGGCACCGGGACCATCGACGAGCAGGGCAAGGTCGGGCCGATCGGCGGGATCCAGCAGAAGATCGTGGGTGCCCGCGACGACGGCGCGCAGCTGTTCATGGTCCCGCCCGACAACTGCGAGGACGCCCTCCACTCCAACAACGGCTCGATGCGTTTGGTCAAGGCCGTCACGATGCATGCAGCGGTGCAGGCCATCGAGAAGTGGGTGAAGAACCCCGACGCGACACTGCCGGCCTGCACCGACGACACCGCGCAGGAGGCCACCAGATGACCGCCGAGACGCCCGAGGACCCACCTGGGCTGGTCGACGAGATCACCGACCCTGCCCTCGCCTCCGCCGTGCTCGAGATCGAGCAGCACATCGCCTCCGGCGGCTGGGACCAACCGGCCCGCCTCTACGCGCTCGTGCCCACGGCCGAGCTGGTGGCCAAGGAGCCGGTGCTCGCCCACGCGATGGGGCTCGACGAGTCGGCTGCCGCCGGGTCCTTGACGCCGGTCGAGCAGGACCCGCTCGGGCCCGACGCCGACCTCGAGAGCTCGCTGGAGTCGATCACCTGGCCAGCCGGCGTCGCCGGCTGTGCGGCCGTGGTCGAGCGGCTCGTGCTGCCGCCCGACGCCGAGGCGGCCGTGCTCGAGGACCCTGACGGCGCAACGGACTTCGCGCGCCAGCACCCCGACCGTCAAGACGTCCGGATCGTGGCCGGCGCCACGCGGGCCGGGGCGACGTACTGCGCACTGCGCCTGCGAGCGGCCGACGAGGAGCAGTCGGTGCTGACCGGCGCCGAGCTGGTGCCGGGGCTGCTGGCGCTGCTGCGGGAGACCTTGGAGTACCACGACGAGGAGACTGACGTCCGGTGAGCGACCGATTCGACGACGACCTTCCCGAGGACGGGGCGGAGGTCAGACGACCCAACGGTCGCTCGCGCGCCCTGCTGATCACGGGCGTCGTGCTCGTGTTGGCGTTCTTCGCGCTGACCACCTTCTCCACGATCTACACCGACCGGCTCTGGTACTCCGCCGAGGGCTACGGCAACGTCTTCTCGCGGCTGTTCTGGACGCGCACGGGCCTGTTCGTCATCTTCGGGCTGCTGATGGCGGGGGCCGTCGGCGCCAACATGTACCTCGCGCACCGGTTCCGTCCGTTCTTCCGGCCCGACTCGCCCGAGCAGGCCGGGCTGGAGCGCTACCGCGACGCCGTACTCCCGGTCCGCGGCTGGCTGCTGGCCGGCGTGTCCGCAGTGATCGGCCTGTTCGCCGGCACCGCTGCCGCGGGGGAGTGGCGCACCTACATGCTGTGGGCCAACCGCACCTCGTTCAACCGCGCCGACCTCTACTTCCACAAGGACATCGGCTTCTACGTCTTCGAGCTGCCGTGGCTGCACTACCTGGTCAACTTCGCGATGGCGGCGCTGGTGATCGCGCTGCTGGCCGCGGCAACCGTCCACTACCTCTACGGCGGTATCCGGCTGCAGACGCCCGGTGACCGGCTGACGGGCGCGGCGCAGGTGCAGTTCTCGGTGCTGCTCGGACTGTTCGTGCTGGCCAAGGCCGCCGACTACTGGCTCGACCGCTTCGACCTGGTCAGTGCCTCGGGCAACCTGATCGACGGCATCACCTACACCGACGACCATGCCGTGCTGCCGGCCAAGAACATCCTGCTCGGCATCTCGGTCATCTGCGCGGTGTTGTTCTTCCTCAACATCTGGCGCCGCACGTGGACGCTGCCATCGGTGGGCCTGGCGCTCCTTGTGCTCTCGGCCGTGCTGCTCGGCATGATCTGGCCGGGCATCGTGCAGGCCTTCCAGGTCCGGCCGACCGAGCCCGACAAGGAAGCCGCCTACATCAAGAACAACATCAGCGCCACGCGCGAGGCCTACGACCTGCAAGACGTCGAGGTCGTCGACTACACCGAGGGCAGCGGCGTCGCGTCCGGCGACGCCGAGGCGGTCCAGGCCGATACGGCATCCGTACCCCTGGTGGACCCCGAGCTGGTGCACGACGCGTTCGAGCAGATCCAGCAGGTGCGGTCCTACTACTCGGTCTCCGACGTGCTCGACGTCGACCGCTACAACATCGACGGGACCGACCGGGCGCTGGTGCTCGGCGTGCGCGAGCTCGACCAGCGCGGCCTGCCCGACGACGCCCGCAACTGGTCCAACCTGCACACGGTCTACACCCACGGCAACGGCCTGATCGCCGCCTTCGCCAACCAGCGACCGGCCGACGACGCGCGCGAAGGCACCGAGATCCAGTGGGCGCAGGGCCAGCAGGCCAACCAGAACGCGCTCCAGCAGGCAACCGGTGACTTCGAGAGCCGCGTCTACTACGGCGAGCAGAGCCCCGACTACTCCATCGTCGGCAAGGTCCCGGGAGCCTCCGACGTCGAGCTCGACCTCGGTGGGGGCTCCGACAGCAGCCAGGCCACGACGTACGCCGGCAAGGGTGGCGTGCAGGTCGGCAGCCTGTTTCGCAAGCTGGTGTACGCCGTGAAGTTCGGCGACCCCAACTTCTTGCTGTCCGAGCGGGTCAACGAGAACAGCAAGGTGCTCTACATCCGCAACCCGCGCCAGCGCGTGCAGAAGGTCGCGCCGTGGCTGACCGTCGACTCCGACGCCTACCCGGCCGTGGTCGACGGGCGCATCCTCTGGATCGTCGACGGCTACACGACCACCGACCGCTACCCCCTGGCGGAGAAGGAGTCGATCGACACGATGACCGACGACTCCTTGACCCAGGAGAACAACCTGCCGATCGTGCCGACCGACCAGATCAACTACATGCGCAACGCGGTCAAGGCGACCGTCGACGCCTACGACGGCACGGTCAAGCTCTACGCCTGGGACGAGTCCGACCCGATGCTCCAGGCCTGGCGCAGCGCCTTCCCCGACACCGTGCTGCCGCGCGAGGACATGCCCGAGGAGCTGATCAGCCACCTGCGCTACCCAGAGGACCTCTTCAAGGTGCAGCGCTACCAGTTCGCGCGCTACCACGTGACCGACCCGGGCACCTTCTACCAGAAGGACGCCTGGTGGCAGGTGCCCAAGGATCCCGAGCAGCCGGGCAAGCAGCAGCCGCCGTACCGCTTGTTCGTGCAGGACCCCGACACCGGCGCCGACAAGTTCGCGCTCACCTCGGTGTACGTGCCGTACAAGAAGAACAACCTGGCCGCCTTCGTCTCGGTCGACTCCGACGCCACCGATCCAGAGACCTACGGGCGCATCAAGGTGCTGCAGCTGCCCAACGAGAACACCCCCGGCCCGGGCAACATCGCCAACGAGATGCAGTCCGACACCGAGGTCACCCAGCTCCTGTTGCCGTTGAGCACAGGTGGGTCCTCGCGCGTGACGCCAGGCAACCTGCTGACCATCCCGGTCACCGGTGGGCTGATGTACGTGCAGCCGATCTATGCCACTCGGCAGCTCTCCGATGCCGCCTACCCGATCCTGCGCTACGTCGTGGTGTCCTACGGCGACGAGGTCGGCATCGGCACGACCCTCGCGGAGGCGATCGCCGACGTCCTCGGCACGACCACGCCCCCGCCGGACGACGGCAACACCGACAACCCGCCGGACAACAACAGCACGATCCCGGCGCGGGTCCGCAACCTGCTCGCGCAGGCCGAGGACGACTTCGCCGCCGCCGACCGCGCCTTCGCCGCCGGCAAGGTCGGCCAGTGGGCCAACCTGATGCAGGAGGGTCGAGAGAAGGTCGACGAGGCCATCCGCATCCTGCAGGAGAAGGCCGACTCGGGCAGCGGGTCAGGCACCGACACCGGCGACGGTACGGGGAGCGACTCGAGCAGCGCGGCTCCTTAGGGCGGCCGATTTGGGTCGATCCCAGGCGTGCAGTAACGTTGCCCGGGCCGACGCGGGGTGGAGCAGCTCGGTAGCTCGCTGGGCTCATAACCCAGAGGTCGCAGGTTCAAATCCTGCCCCCGCTACTCGTCAGGGCCGTGGATCCAGTGGATCCACGGCCCTGTTTGGTTTGGTGATTTGATCGTGTGGGCAGAAAGTGCTCCTTTCTCGGCCACGACCGCCACGCTGGACCGCCCCCGGCACCTGGCGCCGGGACGGCACCGCGGCCCGGCCGCTGGACCGGCAGGAGCGGACGACCCCCACAACCTGTGGATGATCGACACCACCGCCGAGGCGCTGGCCGCCTCCCTCCCCACCACCATCTCCGACAGCTCCGCTCTCGACCTCCCCGACGGGCTCACCGTCGACGACGCCCTTCGGATCGCCGAAGCAGTCGCCTCCAGGCTGGCCGAATCCACCCGCCGCGTCTACGGACACGGCTGGCGGCAGTGGGAACGCTGGTGCTCGGCCAGGCAGACCTCGGCGCTCCCCGCGAGGCCAGCGATGATCTGCGCCTACCTCACCGAACGGGCCAGCGAAGGCGCCCTGGTTCCCACCCTCGACCTCGCGATCGGCGCCATCTCGTACGCCCACCGCAGCCGTGGCCTCGACGACCCAACCCTGTCCGAGGCCGTCCGGCAGGTACGCCGGGGACTGCGACGCATCGTCGGAGCCGCACCGCGTCGACAGTCGCGCCCGCTGGACACCAACGACATCCGCCAGATCCTCGGACCCATCGACCGCACCACGGCGAAGGGAGCACGTGACGCCGCCATCATCCTGCTTGGCTACGCTTCAGCGCTGCGCCGCTCCGAACTCGCCGCCCTCGACCTCGCCGACATGGAGAGCAAACCCGGCGGCCTCCTGCTACACGTCCGCCAGTCCAAGACCGACCAGCACGCTGAGGGACAGGTCGTCGCCGTCGCGTGTGGCCAGTACGCCGACACCGACCCCTTGGCAACGCTCGACGCTTGGCTGGATTGCCGGGGCCGCGAGGCCGGTCCGCTGTTCACGAGTATGCGGAACAAGGCCGTCACCGACGAGAGGGTCTCCGGCAACGCCATCGCCCGCATGCTCCGCAACCGCGCCCGCGACGCCGGGTTGCCGGCCGAGCGAATCACCCCGCACTCTCTGCGCGCCGGGCACGCCACGACCGCAGCCGTTGCCGGCGTGAGCCTGGACCGGATCGCCGCCCAGACCCGCCACAAGCGACTCTCCACCCTGCTGGAACGCTACATCCGCCCCGCGCAAGCCCTCGACCTCACCTCCAGCCGCGACCTCGGGCTTTGATCTGCCTCGTCTCTCTAGGATGGGCGGCTCACGCAGCGACGGCCTCCGCCAAACCCGCTGGTCAGAGGCCTGAACGCATTTGCTCATCTCGGTGGGACCCCAAGGGCGACGTCTTGTCGACAACCGTCGGGGTCAGTCGCCGCTCCGGGCTGACCCAGAAGCCGACCACTCCTCAGCGAGCTGGCCGAGCACGACTTGGTCGACGAAGGTGCCGCTGACCCAGGAGGAACGACGGAGAATGCCTTCGGTCCGGAAGCCGACCCGTGCCGCCGCGCGAATGATCGCCGCGTTGTCGGAAAGCGTCTCCACCTGGAGCCGGTGGAGGCCGAGGCCGATGAAGCCGTAGCGGCACAGGACGCGGACCGTGTCGGTGCCCAGGCCCCTCCCGCGTGATCTGGGCAGTAGAGCGATGCCGACGTGCGCGCTCCGGTTGTGGGTGTCGATCCCCCACAACGACGCTTCTCCGGCGAGTTCGAGGGAATCCAGGTGCACGACGGAGAATGTCGCGACACCCTCGGTGCGACCGCGGACGGCATACGGCGATTCCGCCGAGTCGGGCGGGATCGGTCGCCACGGCCGGGAGTCGGCCCGGGCACGGGTGTCGACGTCGTCGTACAAGGCGCTGTGGAGGACGGGTACGTCTTCCTCGCGCCGGACGCGCAGCCCGACGATCTCACCGGTCAGCATGCCTGCCTCCTGTGGCGCGGCGGCGACGTTCGTACGGGCCTCCGGCGCATTCATTCACACACACCGATCCCTTCGACCGGAAGCGTCCGTAGCGCGATTCGCGCCGCCACGGCCGGTGAACGTCCCGGCATCGAGGTCGAGGCTGACACCGTCCAGGGCTCGGACCGAAGCCGGCCCACGCCCGTAGACCTTGGCCAGGTCGCGCACCGACAGCGCCGGAGGCCTGGGCGCGGACGAGCGCCCGCGGTCCGATTGGGTCATCGGGTGGTCGGGTCTTCAGCCACCGGGTCCACGACCAGCGACCAGGCACGGACGGGCTGCCCGCTGCTGAACCGCTCGATGTCGGCATAGATCTCCTCGCCGTGCTTCGCCAGCACCGCTCCGAATTCCTCGGCCGAATGCACCCACACGTACGCCGCGGCGGCGAAGGGTGGGTCCGGTGCCTCGGGCTGCATCAAGGGCCGGTGCACCTCGTAGCGCGCGCAGTTCTCACCGAGGAATGAGACGAACATGGGGATATGCCGGGCACTGAAGTAGTCCGCGTCGAAGCGGTCCAGCCCGGTGGGATACACGATCGATGCGCAGAACATGACTCAATCCTCTGGTTGGTGCGGGCGGGTCGCGCTGGCCCGGATGGCTTGAAGCCGGGCGCGTTCAGCCCTCGACTTCGGCCATGGACCGGGGGACGCGAACCCGCTCGAATCTGAGCTGCCCCGACGGGGTCATCCAGGTCGCGACCTGAGCGGCGAGCCGTCCGGCTCGGACTGCAGGGTCCTCGTCACACATCCGGCGTGCAGTGTTCGGGTCGACCGACCAGAGCGAGATGCCCCTGAGGCGCTCGTCGTCGGGATCGACGGGTGGTCCTGCTGCGAGGATGTGGCCGGCTGCGACGAGGTCCGCCGTGTGCGCCAGGTGCGCGTTCTGGAGGGCCTCCGCCTCTGCCGGCGAGAGCTCGGGTGCGTCGGGCCGCAGGATTAGGGTCACCAGGGTGTGGCGGTCGAAGCCGATTGGCGCGACCTTCGCGGCGTACGCGGCGAGGACGGCCTGCCAGCCGTCAGGTGAACCGAGAGCGACCAGCATGTCGCCCTGTCGGTCGCCGTAGCGATCGAGGTGACGGTGTTCGAGGTCGACGCGCGTCCCGCCGGCGCCGATGTCGGTGAAACGGATGTCGACCTCGGTAGCCACCGTCAGGTCAGCGGTCCAATCGGGACTGATCTGCCAGCTCATCACGACGCGGTGCGGTGGCTGCCAGTGCAGGACTCGACCCCAGACGTGTTCGCTGCCATCGGTGCTGCGCTCGAACCATCGACCACCCTCGTAAGCCTCCAGACACGACTGCTGCGACGGGGCTTGCCCGATGGAGTATCCGTCGCGTGGCCACCACGAATCCATGCCGTCGGTGAACAGCGCGAATGCCGCGCCCTGGGCGAGAGGGACGGTGATGCTGCGGTGCACGGTGGTCCGGGATGCGTCGGTCATGGCGTGGACTCCGATCCGGGAAGGACAGACGTGAGCAGCGCGGAGACGTCGTGGTGGTTCAGGTACACCAGCACCCGGTATCCGTCCGGCTCGGACCGCAGGAGCAGGGTCGAGGACAGCTCGAGCGCACCTCCGGCCCGGTCCGCGATCCACGTGCCCGAGACGAGGACGTGGCGATCGTCGAGCCGCAGCTGCTGCGCGCGCTGCCGGCGTACGGCGCCGACGCCCGCGGCCTCGAACATCGCCCGGCGAGCCGGCAGCGTGCCCGCAAGCTGTGCCGTCGTGAGAGGGACGGCCCGGCTCGGGTCCGCAGCCAGGAAGGTCGGGGCGAAGAGCTGCTCGGACCCTCCCTCGGGATCGGCTCCGCGTTCGTCGAAGTCGTCCAGGAAGGCGCGGACATCGGGGTCGGGGTGGGACCAGGTGGTATTCACAGCTCGGTCGCGATCCTTTCAAGCAGCGGTACGGCGGCGGCGAGTCGCTCGCGCTCGCCTCGGGTCAAGCGGGAGAGGGCGGCCTCGATCCGGCCGATGCTGGCCGACTCCCGCGCCTCGAGTGTCTGCTGACCGGAAGGGGTGATCGTGACGATCACGCGCCGACGGTCGCCCGGGTCCCGGGCGCGGTGCACGAGCCCGGCCCGTTCGAGGCTGGTGAGCGTTGCCGCGACGGCAGCCGAGGTGACGCCCTCGTCGCCAGCGATCGTCCCGGGTGCGGAAGGCCCGGTGCGTTCGAGTCGCTGGAGCACGGCCAGTTCGAGGAAGCTCACGCCCTCCGCCGCGTCTACATAGATTCGGCGGATCTTGCGCGCGACGCGGCCTAGGGCAAGGCGGAGGTCGGACGCCAGGTCGGCGGCGCCGGAGGTCGTCATACGGTTAATCTAGATTAGTTAATCCAGGACGAGCAAGTGCCTTTTGGGGGTCTTCGGCGCCCCTGACCCGGGCGTCGGAGTGATCGCTCTTGACACACGGGGCGCGGGTCAGTCTAATACAAGTTATAACTTGTACAAGTGTCTGCCTGTGATATGGAGCTGTGATGACTGACACGACCATTGCCGGAGACTTCACCGCGGTGCTGGACCTGCCTGCCGCCCCTGAGGACCTGATCGCCCTGTTCACCTCGCCGGAGGGCGTCAGCCGCTGGTGGGGACCGACGACCGGAGACGGCAAGATCGGCGGGGTTCTCGTGATCAGCTTCGGCGAGCACGGACAGAACGCCGTGCGCGTGCTGCAGACCGATCCGGGCCGGGTAGTGTGGGAGCCCGTCGTCGCCGACGGATCAACTCCGACCGGGCACACGCACGAATGGCTCGGCACCACGATCGAGGTCGAGGTCCGTGCCGCCGGAGAGGGTGCTCAGCTCCACTTCCGGCACCGCGGCCTGACGCCAAAGCTCGCGTGCTGGGACGACTGCGTCGCAGGGTGGAATCACTTCATGGCCAGCATCAGCTCGCTCCTGCGGACGGGTTCAGGACACCCCTACGGTTCCTGAGACGCTGGTCCCGTGGTCGGACGAACGCGGTCGAAGAACGAGACACCTGACGCGGTGCTCCGCGCTCTGGCAGACCCCCATCGCCGACAGATCCTGCGCCTGGTCCAGCACGGGGAGCTGCCTGCCGGACAGATCGCGGCGAGCTTCACGCTCACTCAGCAGGCGGTCAGCCAGCACATCGGCGTCCTCAAGTCTGCCGGCCTGCTCACGGAACGCCGCGACGGCACCCGACGGCTCTACTCGCTCCGCCAGGAGCCGCTGGAGTCCGTGCGCGGGCTGCTGGCTGAGCTCTGGCCGGAGGCCCTGTCCCGCCTGAAGCGGGCCGTCGAGGAGGCGCATCCGAGGGACTCCGGGAGAGACGCGTGAGCGCCGAGGTCCACGACGGCATCGTCATCGCGACCGAGCACATTCAGGCAGCACCCGAGGTCGTCTTCCGCTACTTCACCGATCCCGCGCTCCTGACCACGTGGATCGGCGACCTGGCGGAGCTCGACCCGCTGCCCGGTGGGCGGTTCGACCTCGTCATGGGCGACGTCCGTTGTCGTGGCACGTACCTCGTTGTGGAACCTCCGCATCGGGTCACGTTCAGTTGGGGGATCGATGGCAACCGCGCGCTCCCGCCCGGTGCCTCGACGGTGGAGGTAGTGCTCACTCCGGATGGGGACGACACCATGGTCGTCCTGACTCACCGTGGCCTGCCGGAGAATCGCATCGAGCAGCACCGCGCCGGGTGGGAGCACCAACTCGCGAGATTGTGCCGGACATAGTCCGGCCCGAGGTCATAACCGCCGACACAACGCTCGTGCATCACCAGGCTGAGCGTCGCGGCCGGGCCGATCGGGTCTGGCACGGCACAGCGGACTGCCGATGCGATCACCGGGTAGGTGCCGGCGACGCGTGACTGGCGACTTCGCGCCCGACGTCCAGTCGAACGTGAACGACTGCGCCCGAGCGCGCGCTGCTAGGTCCGAGGCGTTCCATGGCCTCCGCGAGCTCAGCGTTTGCCACAACGGAGAACCGTAAGCACGCGCCGACGCACGCAGTCAATGGCTGAAAACGAGGATTCGAGCGGGGCCAAAAACGGGCCAGGTACTAACGCTCAGTGTCGGGGATCGACGGGCTAGAGTAAGCAGCGTCAGAGTGCTGTTTCGCCAGTGATGGAAGCAAGGATGCACAGGAACGCGCACTGACGAGCAACCGCGGGTATGTGGCTGACTTCATCCAGAGGTCGCAGGTTCAAATCCTGCCCCCGCTACAAATTTCAGGCTCGGAATCTACGGATTCCGAGCCTGAAAGCATTTACGAACTTGATCAAGTGTCCACTTAGTGACGGGTTTCCCGGACACCCTCGGCTGACCTACACGCCCACCCCCGTGACGACTACAGACACCGGCTGGCTGTGCAGTCCCGACATGACGCACCTGACCGCCATGACCGCTGCCCACGCCACCGACCGACTCGCCGACTGGCAGACCGCGCTGCGCGCGGAGAACAAGGCTCCGGGCACCGTCGCGATCTACGCCGACGGCGCCACCCTGGCGTCATCGAGCGGTCTTCGACGGCGACGTAGAGAAGGCCAACGCCGCCGCGCTCGCCTCGCTCAAGCCGGCCGGCATCTTCGTCGGCGTCCTGGGACTGGGCATGGCGGTCCTTGCCAGCAGCTTTGTCCGCTTCCAACTGGGCGCCGCTCCTCCGGAGGAACCGATCAGCGGACGTTTCGGGCACCTGCCGCTTCTCGAGGCGCTGTTCCTCGGTGGCCTGTGGGGAATCGTCGCCGCCGGTGCACTGGTCTTCGCGATCGCCCTGTGGACCGAGAGGCCCGGACTCCTGCGCTGGGCCATCTGGGCCTGGGTCGTCGGCGGCGTGGTGTTCGTGCTCTTCGGCGCGATGAACTTCTACACGCACATCGGCATGTACTACAACCTCGCACACGGGACGATGCACCAGTGGTGACACGTTCCTGATGCTGCCTGCCAACCCACGATGGATAGATGCGGCCCTCGGAAAGCTCCGAGGGCCGCCTGCCGCTTGAGTCCTCACGGCGATTCCCAGAAGCCGCCACAAAGTGGGCGATGCCCGGTCTGATTGCGGTACCAGTGAGCGAGGGGATGTGATGCTCAGTCCTCCGACAGGTCCGTCAGGTCCGCCTCGGCCGGAACGCGTTTCAGCAGGCTCGCCGCGGAGACGATCGTCAGCACGACGATGATGAAGATCAACGACGGGCCAATACCGATGACCGGCACCTCAACGGGCCCGACGTGTTCCACGTGCGATCCGTGCAGGCCCTCGGCCACGAGCTTGAGGCCGATAAAGCCCAGGATCAGGGCCAGGCCGTAGGACAGGAACACCAGCCGGTCGAGCAAACCCTCGACGAGGAAGAACAACTGCCGGAGCCCGAGCAGGGCGAAGGCGTTGGCGGACAGGATCACATAGGGGTCGCGGGTGAGTCCGAAGATGGCCGGGATGGAGTCGAGGGCGAAGACCACGTCAGCGAGAGCGATTGCCCCGACCGCCACGACGATCGGGCTCCACATCGTTGCGCCAGCCACCGTCACCCGGAGCCGGTCGGCGTCGTAGGTGTCCGAGATCGGAACGGCGCGCCGAAGCGCCCGCAGGAGTCGGAACTCCTCGTACTCGTCGGGGCCGTCGTCCCCCCGTAGCAGGCCGATCGCGGTGTAGATGAGCAGCAGTCCGAACACCAGGAAGGACCAGGAGGCCGCCGAGACCAGGACCGAGCCGCCGGTGATGAAGGTGCCTCGCAACAGCATCGAGAAGACGATTCCGATCAGCAGCACCTTGTCCTGCGCGTTCGCGGGTACGTCGAACTTGGCCATGATGAGCAGGAAGACGAACAGGTTGTCGACGCTGAGGCTGTACTCCGTCACGTAGCCGGCGAAGAACTCGGTGCCGGTGTCGGGCGGCCCCCACGTCGCGAGCGCCACCCCGAACAGGACGGCGGCGAGGACGTAGGCGATCACCCACCGGACCGAGTGGGCGAGAGTGAGGGATCCTGGGCGTCGAGCGAGCATGACCAGGTCGAGGGTGACCAGCCCTGCGAGCAGAAGGACCGTCGCGACCCACACCTGCGGCGCGACGGCGGTGTGCATCACGGCACCGACTTGCGGGTGTCCGAGGCAACCGCGTCGGGCACACGGGTGGAACGCTGGGCAGCGACGACCACGACCGTGAGCAGGAGCACCTGCAGCACCGGTGCGGCCGGGCGGGCCAGCGTGACGAGCGCTGCCGCGACGCCGGCGCCGACGACGAGTCCGAGCAGGAGCGAGGCGGAGTGCCGCACGGTCCTGAGCGGCTGTCGGCCGACCAGCCTGATCACGACCGTGGTGAGCGTCCCCGTGAGGTACGTGGTGGACAGTCCTGGTACCCCGAACCGCTGGATCGCACTGCTCTGGATCCCGAGCGCCAGCGCGGTCAGGCCGAGGAGGCCCGCGGCCCACGTCTCGCCCGGATCAGAGCCTAGGGACCACCAGGCGACCGCGAAGACGGCGAAGAGCGCCAGCTCCACGAGCAGCGCCCGCGACACCGCCCGAGGCCACAGCGGGTCGCTCTCCTGGGGCGTGCCCACCACCCGAGCACCCAAGGCCGCCCCCGCGACGTACCCTCCGATCGCGAAGAGCAACAGCTCGACCAGGCTTCTGTCCCCGGAGCCGACGGCCACGCCGACGAGCACCATGTTGCCCGTCATCACCGACGCGAAGGCGCCCCCGAGGGCGAGGAAGCCGGTGGCGTCGGTGGCCCCGCTCACGACGGCGAGGAGCACGACGAGCCGGTCGCGCAGAGCCGTGGTCACGGCAGGGAATGGTGTCAGCGCCCGGCGATGAGCACCCTGGACAACTTGCACGAAATGAACCGCTGGTTGTGTGCGGATCGTCCGTGGGTTCGCGAGGCACGCGGTCATAGCGTCCTGGTCACACCAGCCAACCTTCTGGACGGAGGACCTTCATGCCCGAGCTGCTCTCGTACGACGACTTCCGCGCTGCACTGCAGGACGCCATCAAGGGCCGCGAGGCCGCCAACGCGTCGTTCTCGCAGGCCTGGGCCGACGGCAAGCTCCAGCGCCACCACTTCGCCCGGTGGGCGGAGAACCACTACCACTACGTCGGCCCGTTCGCGGACTACCTGGCCTACATCTACAGCAACACCCCCGACCACTTCACCGACGCCAAGGACTTCCTCCTGCAGAACATGTACGAGGAGGAGCTGGCCGACATCCGCCACACCGACCTGCTGATCCGCTTCGCGGAGGCCTGCGGCACCACGAAGGAACGCATCGTCGATCCCAACAACATGAACGCCGTGACCCGTGGCCTGCAGAGCTGGTGCTACGCGACCTCGATGCGTGAGCACTTCGCCGTCGCGACGGCCGCGCTCGTCGTGGGCCTGGAGTCGCAGGTGCCGACGATCTACAAGAAGCAGATCGTGCCGCTGAGGGAGGCCTACGGCTTCACCGAGGACGAGATCGAGTTTTTCGACCTCCACATCACTTCCGACGAGGTGCACGGCGAGCGCGGCTACCAGATCGTCCTGGAGTGCGCGGACACGCCGGCCCTTCAACAGCGATGCCTCCAGTACGTGCGCTGGGGCGCCGAGATGCGCTTCGCCTACACACGGTCGCTCTACGACACCTACGTCGCTCCGGACCTCGGCCAGATGGACTCCGGCGACGGCGTGGTGATGGTCGAGGAGCTGCTCGGCTCGGCCTGAGCCGACGCGCCGACTCACGCCGGACCGACCAATCACTTCGGAGAGGAAGCCGGATGACGCAGTGGCACGCAGTCACTCGGGTGCGGGACCTCGAGGGTCGTAAGCGCGCCGCGGTGACGGTGGAGGGCACGACCCTGGCGCTGTTCTGGATCAAGGGCAAGGTGTACGCCCTCGCCGACACCTGCATCCATGAGCAGCGTCAGCTGAGCAAGGGCGCGATCTTGTTCGGCAAGATCGTCTGCCCCGGGCACCAGTGGAAGTTCGACCCGGAGACCGGTGAGGCCGAGGGACAGGACGGCCGCTGCGCGCCGACGTACCCGGTGCAGGTGACGGAGGACGGCACCGTACTGGTCTCGCTCGAACAGGTGGAGGCGGTGGGATGAGTCCCGTCGACGGCCCGGCACCTCGCTCACTGGTCCTCGTGGGAGGCGGACAGGCCAGCGCCGTGGCGGCCCGCACGCTGCGCCGGCGCGGGTACGACGGCCGCATCCTGGTGGTCGGGGACGAGGTGCACCGTCCCTACCAGCGGCCGCCCCTGTCCAAGGAGTACCTCGGCGCGGCCGACGACTCCTCCCTGGCGCTGCTGCCGGAGGAGTGGACGTCGCCGAACGACGTCGAGGTGCGCACCGGGGTCCGCGTCCTGAAGGTCAGCGCCGCGGACGGCGGCGTCGTGCTCGACGACGGCAGCACGCTGCACGCGGACGCGGTGCTGCTCGCGACCGGCTCGAGGGCCAGGCGCCTGCCGGGCGTCGACGGTGACGTCGTGCACTACCTCCGCACGCGGGACGACGCCGACGCCCTCCGCGAGGCCTTGGTCCCCGGGGCCGGCGTGGTGCTGGTCGGCGGCGGCTTCATCGGCGGCGAGGTCGCCTCGACCGCACTGGAGCGCGGCGCTGTGGTCACGATGCTTGAGGCCGGACCGGTGCCGCTCGCCCAGGCGGTCGGCCCACGGCTCGGCGCGGCGTGCGCTCGCGTCCAGCGGGCCGCGGGGGTCGACGTACGCGTCGAGACCGCGGTTCGCGGGGTGAGCCGTCTGAACGGTGGGCGGCTCCTCGTGTCGACCTCCGGCGATGACGTCGAGGCCGACGTGGTCGTGGTCGGTGTCGGTGCCGTGCCGAACGTGGAGGTCGCGGTCGACTCGGGGCTCGACGTCGACGGCGGGGTCCTCGTGGACCAGCACTGCCGCACCAGTCAGGAGCGGGTGTTCGCGGCGGGCGACGTCGCCAACCACCTGCACCCGGGCCTGGGGCACAGGGTCCGCGTCGAGCACTTCGAGCACGCCAGCCGGCAGGCCGCAGTAGCGGCGCGCAACATGATGGGTGAGACCACGGCGTACGACGAGCCGCACTGGTTCTGGTCAGACCAGTTCGGGCGCAACTTCCAGCACGTGGGCCATGCCGGAGACGGCGACCGCATGGTGGTGCGGGGCGACCTCGAGGACGACGGCTGGACCGCCTTCTTCCTCGACGGCGATCGCGTCACCGCGGCGTTCTCGCTCGACTCCGGCGAGGACATCGCAGTTGCGCGCGAGCTGATCTCGGCCCGGATGCCGGTGCCCGACGAGGTGCTGGCCGATCGGGACGTCGACCTCTTCGAGGCGCTGGAGGGGATGGGATGAGCACCGGTCCGATCGCCGCGTTCAACTTCGTCGGAGGCGACTGGGTGGGCGCCGCCTCGGGGCGCACCTACCAGAGGGAGAATCCCGCTCGTGTCGACGAGGTCGTCGTCACCGCCCCCGACAGCGACGCCGGCGACGTCGCCCAGGCCGTCCAGCACGTGGCCGATGGCTACCACGAGTGGGCGGACCGGGCCCCGGAAGCGCGTGCCGACGTCATCCTTCGTGCAGCCGACCTCCTGGCCGCTCGCGCCGAGGACCTGGCCGTTGAGCTGGTCCGTGAAGAGGGCAAGACCCTCGCCGAGGCTCGGGTGGAGACCCGCCGGACCCCGCAGAACCTGCGGATGTACGCCGGGGAGGCGCTCCGTCTGTTCGGCGAGACCATCCCCTCCTCGGGCGACGGGCTCGTCCTCACCCTGCGCCAGTCGGTGGGGGTCGTCGCCGCCATCACTCCCTGGAACTTCCCGCTCAACATCCCCTCCCGCAAGCTGGCCCCCGCCCTCGCCGCGGGGAACGGCGTGGTCTTCAAGCCCAGCGAGCTGACCCCCCTGGTCGGCCAGCGGCTGGTCGAGGCCCTGATCGAGGCTGGCGTCCCCGGCGCCGCCCTCGCCCTTGTGCACGGGCACGCCGACGTCGGCAAGGCGCTGGTGTCCGACCCCCGCGTGGGCGCGGTGACATTCACCGGCTCCACCGCGGTCGGGGAGGCGATCCACGCCAACGTGCCACCGTGGGTGCGGACCCAGCTGGAGATGGGCGGCAAGAACGCCCTGGTCGTGCTCGACGACGCCGACCTCGACCTCGCCGCCGAGATCGTCGCTAAGGGTGCCTTCGGGCTGGCCGGCCAGGCGTGTACCGGCACCTCCCGCGTGGTCGTCCACGAGTCCGTCGCCAACGGACTGCTCGACCGCATCATGGAGCGCGCCCGCGGGACGGTCGTCGGAGACGGCCTGTCGGCGGAGGTGACCATGGGCCCGCTCGCGAGCCTGGCCCAGCAGGAGAAGTACCAGACCTACCTGGAGGTCGCGGCCGACGAGGGCGCCCGGCTCGAGACGCCGACCCACGGCAGCGCTCCCGAGGGCGGGTACTTCGTCCGGCCGGCCGTCTTCAGCGGCGTCCACCCCGGGCAGCGACTGGCCCAGGAGGAGGTCTTCTCGCCGATCCTGGCCTACCTGACGGTGGCGTCGTACGAGGAGGCGGTCGAGGTCGTCAACGGCACCGGCTACGGGCTGTCCGCGGGCGTGGTGACCAACCGGCTCGACACCGCGCTGAGGTTCGCCCGCGATGTCGACGCCGGGGTGGTCAAGGTGAACCAGCCGACCACCGGCGTGGCGATGAACGCGCCGTTCGGAGGCTTGAAGAGGTCCAGCACCCAGACGTTCAAGGAGCAGGCCGGCCCCACGATGATGCAGTTCTACACCCAGGAGAAGACCGTCTACGTCAGCCCTGAGGAGGCTCGATGACGACCGCCGATGACGAGCTGGTGTTCCACCGTGTCGCCCGGTCGGGCCAGGTGCCCGAGGGGTACGTCCGCCGCTTCTACGTGGGAGAGCTCGAGTGCGCGGTCGCCCGGTTGCACGGCACGGTGTACGCCACGAGCAACTACTGCACCCACCTCGACTGCCTGCTGAGCAGCGGCAAGCTGATCGACGACGGCATCAAATGCTCCTGCCACGGCAGCGTCTTCGACCTCGAGACCGGTGACCCGATCTACCCGCCCGCCTCGGTGCCGATCCAGGTCTACCCGGTCCGCGAGGAGGACGGCGAGATCCACGTCGGGGTCACGGCCGCGGACGTGGCCTCGGGTGGACCCAGGCGCCGTCAGCTGCGCCGCGACTGAGAGAGGATCGCGACGCGTGGCCCCCCGGGTGATCCGTCCCGACCCCCAGCCTGCTGTGGGCACCCGGGGGGCCGTCTCCTCGAGCCACCGACTGGTCTCGCACGTCGGCGCGTCCGTGCTGGCGTCCGGGGGCAACGCCTTCGACGCCACCATCGCGATGGCCGCGATGTCGTGGCTGCTGCTGCCCGGGCAGTGCGGCATCGGCGGGGACGCGTTCGTGCTCGTCCGCGAGCCCGGGGGAGAGACGTGGACGTCCAACGGCAGCGGGTTCGGGCCGGACGGGGGAACGCCCGACTTCTACCGCGACCTGGGCCTCGACAGCCTGCCGCTCACGGGTCCTTTGTCCGTGGCTGTGCCTGGCACCCCAGCGGTGCTCTCCACCTTGCACGCGCACGCCACCCGCAGCCTGAAGGAGCTCTGGGAGCCCGCCATCAAGGCCGCCACGGACGGCGTGCCCTGCTCGCCCAAGACGCGCGCCGACGTGGCCGAGCAGGTCAACGAACTGGCCCGCAACCCGGGCGCTCGCACGGTCTTCGCTCCTGGCGGCGCGCCTCCCCGGGTCGGCCAGCTGGTGCGACAACCCGAGCTCGGTGCGACGCTACGCGGGCTCGCCGACGACCTCGACGCCTTCTACACCGGCTGGTTCGCTCACCGGGCCGTCGCGTCCCTCGCCGACTCCGGAGCCCCGTTCTCGGGGGAGGAGTGGGCGCTCGGTGCGCACGCACCCCACGAGCCCGCGATCACGACCACGTACTCCGGCCGCCGGCTGCACCAGACCCCGCCGCCGTCCGCGGGGTGGATGGTCCTGCACCAGGCGTGCATCCTGGACGGCACCCTGGGACGGCTGGACCAGCTCGGTCCCGAGGCCGTGCACTGGTTCGCCGAGGCCGCGCGCGCGTCGTTCCGGCACCGCTTCGAGCACTGCGGCGCCGACAACGACGAGTGGCGCCGGGCGCTGGAGGACGACGCGGTGGCGGCCACCCGGCACGAGATCGGTCGGACCATGGCGACGTCCGCGCCCGTCGGCGGTGCGGGAGACACCACCTCCATGGTGTGCGTCGACCCCGACGGCACCGCGGTCAGCTTCATCCACTCGCTGGCCTTCACCTTCGGCTCGAGGGTCACCGTGCCGGGCACGGGCGTGCTGCTCAACAACCGGCTCGGGCGAGGCGCCTACCTCCTCGACGGGCACCCCAACGAGGTGCGACCGCGCCGCAAGCCGCTGCACACGCTGAACGCGTGGCTCGTCGACGAAGGCTCCGACCTCGTCGCCGCCGGCAACTGTCCGGGTGGGGACGGGCAGGTGCAGTGGAACATGCAGGTGATCAGTCACCTCCTCGACCACGGCAACGACCCGCAGCGCGCGGTGTCCCTGCCGCGGGTGACGGTGTTCCCCGGTTCGGACGCGAACACCCTCGACGCGCCCACGGTGGTGCGCTGCGAGGAGGGCCTGGACCCCGACGCCTTGGAGGAACTCGAGCGTCGAGGGCACCGGGTCGAGCGGCTCCCGGTGCAGCGCGGCGGGCCCGGCGGCTCCGCGTGCGTGGTGGCCTGGGACCCCGTCCACGGGGTGCTGAAGGCCGCAGCCGACCCCCGGATGGATGGAGCAGCCCTTGCGATCTGAGCAGGAACCCCGCGCCGACACCTCGATGGCCGAGCTCGCCCGTCGGCTGCCACCTGTGCCGCGGCCACAAGGTGCGTACGCCCCGGCCGTGGTCGACCACGGCCTGCTGCTGACCGCGGGGATGACGCCCCGACTCGACGGGATGTTGCAGCACTGCGGGCAGGTCGGGACCGGGGTGACCCTCCGTGAGGCGCAGGAGGCGGCGGCCGTCGCGGTCGGCAACGCCCTCGCGGCCGCGGTCTCCGTGCTCGGCCCGGGCCAGCGGCTCGGGCGGGTGCTCCGCATGACCGTCTACGTGAACGCCGCTCCCGGGTTCGAGGAGCACACGGCCGTCGCCGACGGTGCCTCAGCCCGGCTGCACGAGCTGCTCGGCGAGCGCGGGGTCGCGGCTCGGGCGGCGGTCGGCGTCACCTCACTACCAGGCGGAGCCTGCGTCGAGCTGGACCTGACCGCGAGTGTGGAGCAGGGCTGAGCTCGTCGTGAGAAGAGTCAGGTGGGTGCGACCGGAGCCGTCAGGTCGGCGGGTGCTCCGCCACGTGCACAGCGAAACCTGCCAGGCCGGCGGCGCCCACGGCCTTGTCCTGCTCCCCGTTTCCGCCCGAGACACCCAGGCCGCCGACGATCCTGCCGTCGTACTCGATCGGGAAGCCGCCCACGAAGATCGCGAACTTGCCGGGCAGCATGTGGCTGATGCCGAAGGCCTCGTTGCCGGGCAGTGCCGGCCCGTGCGGGGCCTCGTTGAACAGGTGCGTGGCCCGCTCGTGCCCGGCGGCCGTGAACGCCTTGGCGATCGCGATGTCGACGCCGGTGAGGCGTGCACCCGGCAGCCGGTGCAGCGCCACGACGTTGCCGCCGTCGTCGACCACGCAGAGCGTCTGTTTCACGCCGAGTTCGTCGGCCTTGGCGCGCGCGGCGACCAGCACGGGAAGGGCGTCGTCGAGGGTGATCCTGAAGACCTGGTGCACACGCCCATTCTGGGGAGCGGGAACCCTGGTCGCCTATGGTCGGTCTGCTCAGGTCCGGGCCATGGGATTCGGCTAAGGTGCACAGGTGAGTAGCGCCGTGGCTGCGCTGGGCGACGGACCTGCGGAGCTCACCTTGGGACGACTGCTCCAAGAGCGGCTGCTTCAGGGCGCGCGCGTCCTGTCCGGAGACCAGCTCCTCGACCGGCCGGTCCAGTGGTGCCATCCGCTCGGCGACGTCCTCGGGGAGCAGGGTGTGGACCTGTCCACCACCGTGGCCCTCGCCGACGAGGCCGAGCTGGACTCCCGTCGATGGTCCGCACTGCAGAAGTCGGAGTGCGCCGCCGTCTTCGTCCGGGGCAGCGAGGCCATCAAGACACCCATGGCCCGCCCGGACGGGCCACCGATCGTGTGGGTCCCCGCATCGGTGAGCAGGCGTTCCCTCGTCGAGCTCGTGGCGACCCTCGGGCTGGCCCACCAGACGTATGTGCTCCAGTACGGCCAGCGGGTCCACGCCTCGCTCGCCCATCTGTTGCATCGCGGTGCCGGCCTGACCGCACTCTGCAGCAGGTTGGCGCGGATGAGCGGGTGTGGCGTAGCCGTGCTCGACAACAACCTTCACCTGCTCGCCTTCGACCCCGGTCCGGCACGTCTGGACCCGCACGCGGTCACCATCGCCGTCAAGGCCTCGCAGCGGCAGCTTCTCGCCGCGACCCGGTCCGAACCGCACCGGGTGGCAGTGCTTGAGCTGGCCGTGCGCGAGAAGAGGTACGCCTGCGTCGTCGGCGCGATCGAGCTCGTGGAGCAGCGCGAGGGCTGGGTCGTGCTCATCGACCCGACGGCCGCGCTCACCGAGCACGACCTGGCCGAGCACCGCGTTGCGGTCGAGCAGGCCGTGACCATCGTCGGCACCGAGCTCCTGCGCATCCGTGGCCTGGAGCGCGCCGAGGAACGCGCCCGAGGCAACTTCGTGCACGCCCTCCTCCATGGCCGGTTCACCAACCACGCCGACCTGGTCGCGCGCGCGTCGCACCACGCGTTCGACGCCGATGCCCGCTACGGGGTGGTGGTCGCCCACAGCGGCGGGCTGATTGCGCGTGGCGACTCACCGACCAAGCTGGCCGACATGGCTCGCGAGGCTGCCCGGATCCTCGAGAGCGAGGGTCAGGAGACGCTGACGGCCGTGGTGGGCGATGTGATCGCAGTGATCCGGAGGGTCTCGGAGGCCCATCGCGGCCAGCGCGACCCGGCCGCCGAGGAGCTTCGCGACTACGCCACCTCGCTGGCCCGCCGGCTCTCCGAGCGCAGCCATCGGTTCGTGCTCGTCGCCTACGGCCGACCGATGGCCGGGGCCGCCGCGATCGTGGAGAGCTACCGCGAGGCGCGGGTCGCCCTCGACCTCCGCCAGCGGCTCAACGTCACCGACGTGTGCGGCTTCGCCGACCTCCGGGTCGACTCGGTCCTGCTCGAGCTCGCCCAGCAGGAGGCGGGCCGTGAGTTCTCCGCCGAGATCCTCGAGCCGCTGCGCAACGAGCGCGACGGCAGCCTGGTGGAGGTGGCCCGCGCCTACGTGCAGGCCGGCGGCAACCTCAACGAGGCGGCGCGCCGGCTCAGCGTGCATCGCAACACCATGCTCTACAAGCTGGACCGGATCACCAGGCTGCTCCAGAGCGACTTCCGGGAGCCCGACATGCAGTTTGGGGTCTGGTTGGCGATCAGGCTGTCGGACCTCGACGAGACCACGCGGCGGGTCAATCGCGACCTGTCGAGCGGCTGACCCCCGTCGAGGTCATCGTCGGGACAGGGTCACGGCCGAGGTAGCTCGCTGCCAGCGCCAGGGCCGCGAGCAACGAGCACGCTAGGAACAGGGCGACCATGGAGCCGGTGGGGTACGCCAGCGCGACCCAGGCGGCGGCGACCGCCGACCCGGAGAACCGCACCATGCTGTAGAGGCCGACCGCGGCGCCGTACCGACCCGCCGGGGAGCTGGTGGCGCCCGCCGCCGCCGGCGTCTGCACCAGCGCCATCCCGAACCCGAGCAGGACCAGCATGACGGTGAGCCCGACGGTGGTGGCCGTCCCTTCTCCGCCGTCGGCGATCACTCCGGTGGCCCCGCCCCCGCCGACGAGGACGAGCAGCCCGAGCCGGAGCATGGTCCGGGGCCCGAAGGCGCGACTCAGTCGGCTCACGACCGGTGCCGAGACCGCCATCATCGCGGGCAGCACGAAGAACAGTACGCCGGCCACCGCACCCGACATGCCGAGCGGCCCGGTGAAGAACAGGGGAAGTGCCACCAGCACGGTGCCGAGACAGAACATCTGACCGAACGCAGCTGCGGCGCTGCGCAGGAACCGGCTCTCGAACAACACCGGGAGCGGGATCATCGCCGTCGCGCGTCCGCGCGACACCCGGACGTACCCGAGCAGCATCAGCAGGCCCGAGGCGACCTCAGTGACGGCCAGCACGGCCGACGCTCGTTGGCTCACTGTCGTCGCGGCCACCAGGACCAGGCCGACCCCACCGGTGAGGAGCACCGCCCCGCGGAGGTCGAAGCGGCTGCGGCTGTGCGGCACACGAGGGACCAGCGTCCAGGTCAGGACGAGCACGACGGCGCAGAAGGCCGCGATCGCGACGAAGATCGCCCGCCACCCGAGGAGGTCGCTGACCAACCCGCCGACAGGCGGGCCGATGGCCTGCCCGATCCCGTTGGCGGCGGCCCAGGCGCCCATCACCTCCAGCCGCCGCTCCGGGTAGAAGATGCCCAGCAGGCCCATCACCATGGGGGGCACGGCGGAGCACGCCAAGCCTTGTACGGCGCGCAGCGCGACCAGCGCCGGAAGGGACGGCGCCAGGGCGGCCAGGCACTGCGACGTCAGCATCAGTGCGAGCGACCACACCAGCGTCTGCTTCATCCCGATGCGATCGCCGAGCCAGCCGGCGACCGGCATGGCGATCGCCAGGGCCAGGACGAAGGCGCTCACGCACAAGACGGCGGCTGACAGGGGAGCGTCCAGGTCACGGGCGATCGACCGCAGCGGCACGTTGACCACGTTGTTGGACATGGTGCCCAGCACGGTCACCAGGAGAAGGGTGACCCGGGCGGCCGCACGCGTGGGTGCCTTTGCGCCGGACGCCAAGCCTGGCCTCCTCGAAGTACTCGCAACGACGACGGCGCCTGCCACCGTCATCGCATCACCATGATCGCCTCGGTCCCAAGCCGGCGGTCAGGGACAACTTGCACAGAAAGAGCGTGGCGGGTTGGGCACTGTCGACGTAGCAGGGCTCTCTCCGGGCCGAGCAACCTACAGGCATCCTTAGCCGCAGGAGGCTTCATGCACGACTTGACCACCGCCCACTGGGTCTACCTCATCGGCGTGCTTGTGATTCTCGGGACGATGCTCGCCCGCAAGAACATCGTGGTTCCCGCGGTGTTCTTCACGTTCCTCACAGCCTTGACCTTCAAGGAGAGCCTCACTGGTGCACTGGCCGGCGTGTTCAACGCCAGCCTGGTCGCCGCGCAGGAGCTCTTCAGCATCTTCCTGATCATCGCTCTCGTGACCGGCATGCTCGGCTCCCTCCAGGCGCTGGGAGCGGACACCAAGATGGTCGCGCCGTTCAGACCGGTGATGCGCAACGGGCACCTGGCCTTCTGGACCTTGGCCGCGGTCACCTATCTCATCTCCCTGTTCTTCTGGCCGACACCGGCCGTGCCGTTGATCGGCGCGGTCCTCATCCCGGTCGCCATCGCCGCGGGACTTCGCCCCATGGCGGTCGCGTTCACCGTGGCCGTGGCCGGTCAGGGAATGGCGCTGTCGAGCGACTTCGTCATCCGCGTCGCCCCGGGCCTGTCCGCCACCGCCGCCGGTGTGGACCCCGACAAGGTCGCCAACCGCGCCATGGTGCTGTCCCTGATCGTCGGGATCACGGCTCTGGTGATCGGCTACGTGCTCGAGATCCGCAGGATGCGCCAGCCCTCGCACCAATGGCTCGAGGAGTGGGAGTCCGGCGACGTCGAGGCCAAGGTGCTGGCGATGACCGAGGTCGACGACCCGCCGACCATCGGGCACGGCCCCGCCCTTCGCGAGGAGGCGGCCGCCCTGGTGGCCGCCCAGAGCGGGCGTGGGGGTGCCGACGGCATCGGGGCAGGTGGCACGGCCACGGCTACCCACGAGCCGGACTCCGCCAGCGAGTGGGAGCGGCCCAGTCTCTCGGGCCGGCCGGGCTCCGGCGACGAGGGTCCGGTGAACAAGGCACCGGCCTGGGCGTCGACGGTCTTCGCCGTCGCGGTGCCGCTGGCCTACCTGGCGCTGATCATCTACCTGATCTACAGCATCTCGAGCAGCGGCACCGACTCCGGCCTCAAGGGCGGCGACGCGGCGGCACTCGTGGGTGGCATCGCGGCGATCACCATCTTCCTCGCCGCCTTCGCCGAGAACCGCAGCACGTTCCTGGAGCGCTCGGCCGAGCACGTGGTCGACGGCCTGGTGTTCGCCTTCAAGGCCATGGGTGTGGTGCTTCCGATTGCCGGCTTCTTCTTCATCGGCAACGGTGACTTCGCGGGCCGGATCCTGAGCATCGCCCCCAACGAGGACGGCACCACGAGCGCTCCGGCGTTCCTGTTCGACCTCGTCCTGCACGGACAGGAGCACATCCCGCAGAACAGCTTCGTGACAGCCTTCGGCATCCTCATCATCGGCATGATCGCCGGCCTCGAGGGGTCGGGCTTCTCCGGCCTGCCGCTGACCGGCTCGCTGGCGGGGACGCTCGGCCACGTGACCGGTGTGGACCCCGAGACGCTCGCCGCGATCGGGCAGATGGGCAACATCTGGTCCGGTGGAGGCACCCTCGTCGCCTGGTCGTCGCTGATCGCGGTCGCCGGATTCGCCCGCGTGCCGGTGCTCGACCTCGCGAGACGGTGCTTCATCCCCGTGGTCACCGGCCTGGTCCTCGCCACGATCGTCGCCGTGCTGGTCATGTAGCCCGACGACACCACCCCGCATCGAACCCCGGTCCCCCGCGAGGGACCGGGGTTCGGTGTCAGTGGATGGCGTGCTGGTGGTGTCGTCCGACCCCGGTCAGACGTTCACCACCGGGTGCTCCTGCATCACGGTGTCGCTGAAGTTGTCGGCGTGCCACTTGGCGGCGTCGTGCGCCGTTGCCTGGGCGTTGAGGAAGTGGCCCCGCGCGATGTGGGCGTGGTGCGCGGCCTTGACGTGCTCGCGCAGCGCGGAGTGCCGAGCGGCTTCGCGGTAGTGAGCCACCGCCCTCTCGAGCTCGTCGGCCGCACTGGTGTACTGCGCTACGGACTGGTCTTGTGCCATGAGTGCCTCCTGGAGAGATCGGTCTTCCCGTGAACGCACTCTGCGACGGGAGCGCACGGTTCGGAATGGGCATGTGGCCCAACACCCACCGCGGCGTTTGTGCTTTCTGACCACGGTTGACGATTCGGTCGCCGGCGCACACAAATGAAGGAGTGCGTCCGCCTCGTACGACGGGCGGAGGGGCTGGTCTCCGCACCGATCTCAAGGGACGTGTGCACCCGACCGAGCAGTCGCTGAGCTTGGACAGGACTGCGGTGACTGCACTGCGACCCGTCGACGGACCCTCGATCTCCGGGAAGACGCAATCAGGCCGGGAACTTCGTCGCGACCTTCACGCAACAGAATCCAGGCTGTGGTTCGAGGCGCGCGGACATTCCCTCGATGTGCAGGCCGTCGAGCACGCCATCGACGAGGGCGAGGTTCATGCCACAGACGAGCTCCGTGTGTTCTGTCGCGAGTCGGTCGAACGGACAGTTCGTCAGACAGACATCGTCGTCGACCAGCCGGGGCTCGTAACCGTGGTCGCCGAGCACGCCGACCAGACGCGCGGTGGATTCTGCCCGGCGTGGACGTCGAGGGACCGGAGCCTCGCTGCCGAGTCGAGTACCGGTGGCGTGTGCCACCTGCTGCACAGCCTCGGCGATCGGTGTTCCTTCGCGCGTCGAGCGCTCGACGGCTGCAGCGAGGACCTCGCCGGCGAGGTCGTAGCGACGCTCGGGGAGCGAGACCGAGACGTGGCGGGACGTGCGGCGGTAGAGCTTCGACGGGCGGCCCGCACCCGGGCCGGTGCGGCCGGTGAGGCGGCGGTACTCGACCTCGAGCAGGCCCTCGGCCACGAGCCGGTCCAGGTGGAACTTGACCGAGTGCAACGGCAGGTCCATTGCGGCCGCCGCCTGCTCGCGGCTCACCGGTTCGGTGGCGCCGGCGACATAGCGATAGAGGGCCAGCCGACTCGGCTCGGCGAGCGCGCCGATGCTGGCCACCTGTGCCTGCAGGTCCTCCATGGCTCCACCATCCTGGGTCGACGTCGCGCGGCCTGGGTTTCTAACGTCGACAGAGTACCCTGTTAGAGGGAAGGGGGAGTGTTCATGGCAGACGTGAGGCCTCGACGCACGACCGACCCGTCCCATCTCACCGAGTCGGTCGCGATGCTGCTCCGTTGGGAGCTGCAGGGAGGCGTGTGGCGGGTGCTGGGCCGTGACGGGGAACAGGTGACGGTCGGGTTGTTCACCTGTGACGCCGGCGAGGAGATGGACCGCTTCACCTCGGCGGACGAGCAGCTGTTGGCGGTCGTGAACGAGCGCAGCGGCAGTGAGGACGACCTGCCCGACTAACGCGGGGGATCGAGGACCAGGCTGAGCAAGGTCTCGGCTTCCTCGGCGCAGGCGCCGCATCCATCGAGATGGGTTCGCATCCGCGGTTCCTCGTATCCCGGCTCGCGTACCCGTCGTTCGACGTACTGGTCCAGCTGGGCGAAGCAGTCGTCGCAGGACAGGTAGGGGTCGGTGTCGAGCAGGAGGCGGACGACCGTGTCGTCGGTCAGCGGGCGCGTGGTGCTGGTCATGACGACTTGGACCTTTCGTCGTCGGGAGGGTCGAGATAGCCCTGGGTCACCAGCGACCGGCGCAAGCGTGCGCGGGCGTCGTGCAGGGTCTTGTACAGGGCGTTGCGGGTTGAGCCGAGCCTTTCGGCGAGTACGTCGATCGGCACATCGTCGACCAGCAGCGCCAGCACGACCCTGCGTTGGTGCGGGCTGAGGCTGGTGGCGATGGCGTCCTCGAGGGCGCGGGCCAGGTCGGAGGCCTCGGCCACGTCGGCCGGTGAAGGGCCTCGGTCGAGGGCAGTGAGCTGGTCGGGAAGCGTGACCTCGCGGCTGCGCCACGCCTGGCGGCGGACCTCGACCCCGGCCTGGAAGACGCCGAACTTGTAGGCCCACGTGGAGAAGAGGCTTCGTCCCTGGAAGTCGTCCAGCTTGCGCAGCACGGTGACCAGGGCCTCGTCGGCGGCCTGCTGGGCCAGGTCTTCCAGGTCTCCGGGCCCGGCTCCGGGCAGGAGGTCGCGCAGTCGCCAGACCTGCCGGCGGGCCGCCCCCACCAGCAGCCTGTGGAGCCGCCGCTGCGCCAGCACGCCGGGCGGCCCGCCGGCAGCAAGGTCCGCCACCCAGCCCTCGTTCTCGTACGTCGGGGTGGCAACGACGAACACCTGGGTGTCGAGCGTCATGGGGCGGGGTCTGTCTCGAGGGGTTTGACGATGCGGACCGCGAGCGACGGTGGGCAGCCATGGTCGACGAGTTCGAGAAGGGCGTGCAGGTCGTACCGACGATCTGCGGCCAGTCTTTCCACGGTCTCAGCGGGGAAGCCGGCTTCGAGCAGACGGCACCGGCGCCAGGTTCGTACGTCGAGCGGCGGTCCGTCGTCGACGCAGCGGCGGCCGAGGTCTGGGGGATGGTGGACGGTCACGTCTTGTTGGTGTCGTCCGGCACAGGAGGTCTTACCTGTTCGAGGGCACCGGGTAAGAACTCGTCGCGACGCGACACCAACATCGCCGTGACCCTTTCCACGACCTCCGGCTCCGGAACGCCGGGCCGGACTGTCGCTCTCGGGTCGAGCTCCCGCACAGTCGTCTTCGGCTCGTCCGTCTGCGCGGCCTCGGCCGGGGTCCACGCGGCGCTCGTGGTGCCGCACTCTCACGAATCGGCCGGCCTGGCTGTCGCGTTCGCAGTCTCGGCTGTCGCGCTGGCGACGGCCGCGGTCGCGCTGGCGCTGGACGCCGGCCCGACCGTCACGACGATGATCGCCCTGCTCCTGGTCGGGGTGGCCGTCGCCTACGCGCTCTCGCGCACCACCGGTATCCCCGGTCTGACTGTTCATCCGGAGCCTCTCGACGCGTTCGGCACCGTGGTCTCCTGCATGGAGCTCATGGCCGCCTGGGCGCTGGTGCGGCCCCCGACCCGACGGAGTCGTTCATGACCCACCACCTCCTGGCCGCCCGGCGCGGCTGGTTCCTCTCGCTGCTGTGCACGGTTGCCCTGGCTGCCGCCCTTGCCACCGTCTCGGTCGGTCCCGACCACGACGCGTCGGCGACCGAGCCCGGCCACACCCACAGTGCGACCAGCGGGCACCTCACGAGCGCCCACGCGGTCTCGACGTCGACCCCGGCCGATCGCACCGCCCAGTCCGCCTTCCACGACCAGATGCGCAAGCTCTGGGAGGACCACGTCACCTGGACCCGGCTCGCGATCGTCACGTTCGCCGACGGCTCCAGCGGTTTCGACGCGACCGCCGCACGCCTGCTGGCCAACCAGGTGGACATCGGTGACGCGATCAAGCCGTTCTACGGCGATGCCGCCGGCGACCAGCTCACCACCCTGCTGAACGGCCACATCGGCATCGCCGTCGAGCTGCTGCAGGCCGCCAAGACCGGCGACAGTGCCGCGTTCGAGGAGGCGCGCGTCAGGTGGTACGCCAACTCCGACGAGATCGCCGACTTCCTCGCCGCCGCCAACCCTAAGTACTGGCCCCAGGACACGATGCGGACCGCCATGACGGCACACCTCGACCAGACGCTCGCCGAGGCCGCGCACGAGCTGAACGGCCAGTACGCCGCCAGCGTCGCCGACTACGACGAGATCCACCACCACATCCTGGAGATGGCCGACCTGCTCAGTAACGGCATCATCCGCACCTTCCCGAAGCGGTTCAGCTCCCGCTGACCAGCAACCCTCTGGGCCGGCCAGGCCACCAAACCCCGTTGGTGGCCTGGCCTCACCCACCCTCGTCATCGAGGAGACGACATGGCGACCACCGCGTTCGTGCTGTCCGGAGGCGGCAGCCTCGGGGCCGTACAGGTGGGCATGCTGCAGGCACTCGCCGCGCACCATGTCCGACCCGACCTGCTGGTCGGCACCTCGGCCGGCGCCGTGAACGCCGCGTGGGTCGCCGGGCACGGCATGTCCCCCGACTCGCTCGGCGAGCTCGCCGACGCGTGGACCGGGCTGCGTCGTCGCGACATCTTCCCGGTCGATCCGCGTCAAGTCCTGCGGGGGCTGGCCGGCCGGAGCCCAGGCGTGGCCTCGGATGCCGGCCTCCGACGGCTCGTCAGGGCGTACGCCGGCATCAACGACCTGACACAGGCACGGGTGCCGACCCACCTGGTGGCCGCCGACCTGCTCAGCGGGCACGAGGTGCTGATCTCGGCCGGCGACCTGGTCGACGGCGTCCTCGCCAGCGCGGCGATACCTGGCATCCTGCCTCCGGTCGCAAGCGTCGGCCGTCACCTCGTCGACGGGTCGGTGGCGCTGCACGCGGGCGTCTCCCAGGCCATCGCCCTGGGCGCCACGCTCGTCTACGTCCTGCCCACCGGAGCGCCGTGCGCGCTGCTGCGACCGCCGCCATCGGCGGTGGGTGTGGCGCTGCACTCGTTGACCATGCTGGTCGCGCAGCGTCTGATCCACGAGGTCACCAGCTTGCAGGGAGCCGCCGAGATCAAGGTCCTGCCGCCGCTGTGCCCGCTGGCGGTCTCGGCCGCGGACTTCCGCCACGCCGCCCAGCTCATCTCTCGCGGCCGGCGGACCAGTCTCGAGTGGATCAGCTCCGGCGACATCGACCTCCCCGCCCCGGAGCGGTTCCTCGCGCTGCACCACCACCGCCCGGAGGGCATGGGCGACGAGCCCCGGAACCGCCCGGGCCGCCGCCTGCGGAGAGCACCGAGTCCGGACCGAGCCTGATGTCACGGGGCGCCCTCCACGATCGGGGCCGCGCCACGTGGGTCGACGGCCTGTCCGGTGCCTGCCGCACGGAGAGCGATGGCCGCCTGGACGAGGGCGGCGTGGGTCAGGGCCTGTGGGTAGTTGCCCAGGTGATGACGCGTTGCCGGGTCCATCTCCTCGGCGTACAGCCCGAGGGAGCCGGCCAGCGCGAGGAGGTCGCGGAACAGCGTGCCCGCCTCGGTCACGCGTCCGCTGCGCGCCAGGGCCTGGACCAGCCAGAACGAGCACGGCAGGAAGGCTCCCTCGATGCCGGGAAGTCCGTCGCGTCCTGGCGGATAGCGGTAGAGCAGCGGTGATCCTGCCCCGAGCTCGCTGGTGACGGCGTCGATGGTCCCGCGCACGCGGGCGGAGTCGGCCGGGTGGAACTCCAGCTGCGGCAGGACCAGCAGAGCAGCGTCGGTGTCGGACGAGCCGTAGCTGCGCGTGTACGTGCCCCGCCTCTCGTCGAAGCCGCGCTGCTCGATGTCCTCGCGCAGCGCCGCCCGTTCTGCTCGCCACCGGCGGGTGCGCCGAGCGGACATCCGGTGGTGGGCGGCGATGCTCAGGGCGCGGTCCAGGGCCAGCCAGGCCATCAGCTTGGAGTGCACGTGGTGCACGGTGTCGGAGCGCACCTCCCAGATGCCGGCATCGGGCTCGCGCCAACGGTCCGCCACCCGGTCGGCGAAGCCGGCCATGGTGCGCCACGTCTCGGCGTACAGGGGGTAGCCCGCTTGGCCCATCCGCCAGGCCGCGTCGAGGACCCAGCCGTAGCCGTCGAGCTGGTGCTGGCCAGCCGCGGCGTTGCCGGACCGGACCGGCGGGCTGTCGGCATAGCCAGGCCACCCGGCGAGCTCACGCTCGGGTCGTGGGTGCTTCCCGTGCAAGGTGAGCAGCACGGGGATCCGGGGACGGTCGAGCCGGGTGGCGCTGAGCAGCCAGGCCATGAATGCGCGTGCCTCGTCGTGCTTGCCCACCCCGAGGAAGGCGTCGATGCCGATGCTCGCGTCGCGAGGCCAGGCGAACCGGTAGTCCCAGTTGCGGACGCCCCCGAGCACCTCTGGCAGCGAGGTCGTCGGTGCGGCGACCGGCGCCCCGGATGGCGAGTAGGTCAGCAAGCGGAGTGTGAGCAGGCTGCGGACGACGGCCTCGCGGTAGGGGATCGCGTCGTCGATGTCGCGACACCAGGCCTGCCACCGTGCCTCGTCGCCCTGGAGGGCATCCCAGGCCGTGTCCGTGTCGAGGTACACGAGCGGTTCGCGATGGGCCACGGACATCACGCAGGTGAACGGCTGGTGCGGGGTGACGGTGACCGCTGTGGGTTGCCCCGGCTGGACGGTTGCGGTGGGCGTGGTGCGCAGTGCCACGGCCAGGGTCCCCCAGATGCAGACCAGGACCTCGCCTCGGTGCTCGGCCCGCGGTGCTCGGCGTCGCTCTCCGAGTCGGGGGTCGAAGGTGATGACGGCGTCGACCGGGCCGTCGGGGGCGCTGAGCCGGCGTACCAGCATGGTGGCGGGGAGTAGCTGTCCGGCGACCTCGGCCACCATGGCCTCGGTGAGGGTCAACCGGCCGGTGTCGGTCCGCCAGGTCGTCTCGAGGGTGGCGGTGTCGGGGCGGTAGCCGCGAGCCACCACCTCGGCGGGGTGTCGTGGGCCAAGTCGGAAGCTCCCGGCGGCCGCTCCGCCGACCAGCCGGCCGAACACTGGCAGACCGTCGAAGCGTGGGATGCACAGCCAGTCGACCGAGCCGTCGGAGTCGACCAGCGCGGCGGTGCGGGTGTCGCCGAGCAGTCCGTAGTCCTCGATCGGGGGTCTCATCGTGGCGACAGCCTCATCGCGCGCCGAGGAGGAGACCCAGGGACATGCCGTAGGCAAGGTGGGCGGCGAAGGTCACCAGGGGTGTCTGCGTGCCGTAGTTGAGGGCAAGCAGGCCCGGAGGTTCCAGCACCGAGGTCGATGCGGGGCCTGCACGCTCGGACGCCATCCGAGGATGGACGCCCACCAGCATGGGGACGAGGACCGTCAGGGCGACGGCGCCATGGAGGACGCCCAGCAGCCCGCCGAGCCACCAGGTCGCCTGGCCAAGGAGTGCGAAGGTGGCGGCGTAGCCGAGGGCGAAGCCCTGGCCGACGAGAAGATGGATGAGGGAACCGGCCGCGCGGGCACGGTCGGGGTCCGGAGTGATGACGGTCCCGAGGATCAGGGGCAGGTCCAGCCGGCTGAGCCCGCTCAGCTGGGCGGCGATCATCAGGCCGGTGAGGAGGGCGGTGGCCAGCAGCCCGAACACGGCCCACCCAGCCCAGTCCACGTCCGTCCGCCTCAGCCGCGCGACGGTGACTGCGACCGGACCTGCGATCCAGCGCGCGACTTCGCTTCCAGCGTGCCGAGGACGTGGGTGAACGAAGCCTGGAAGGCGGCGATGCCTTCGCGCTCCAGGGTGCGGCCGACGTCGTCCATGTCGACGCCGACGGTCGCCAGCGCGCCCATGTGGTGCTCGGACGCCGCGAGGTCGACGTCGATCGTGCGGGCCAGGGTGCCGTGGTCCTCGAACGCCGCCATGGTGCTCTCCGGCAGGGTGTTGACGGTGTCGGGCCCGATCAGGCTGTCGACGTACAAGGTGTCGGGGTAGCGGGAGTTCTTGGTCGAGGTGGATGCCCAGAGCGGACGCTGCACCCGTGCGCCGCGGTCGGCCAGCCGTTCCCACCGAGCTCCGGTGTGGACCTCGCAGAAGAGCCGGTAGGCGAGCTTGGCCTGGGCGACGGCGGCTCGGCCGCGCAGTGCGAGGGCCTGGTCGGTGCCGATCGCCTCCAGACGTCGGTCGACCTCGGTGTCCACCCGGCTCACGAAGAACGACGCCACGCCGCGGACGACGGAGAGGTCTCGGCCGCGGCGTGCCAGGGTCTCCAGGCCCGACAGGTAGGCCTCGAGGACCTGGCGGTAGCGGGCCAGGGAGAAGACGAGGGTGACGTTGATGCTGCGGCCTTCCGCGACCATGGCCTCGATGGCGGGCACGCCGGCGGAGGTGGCCGGGATCTTGACCAGCAGGTTGGGCTCGCCGATGCGTTCGTGCAGGCTCCGGGCGGCCTTGATGGTGGCGTCCGTGTCGTTGGCCAGGTCTGGCGCCACCTCGATCGAGACGAACCCGTCGGCGGCCTCGCTGGCGTCGTAGGTGGGCCGCAGCAGCTCCAGCGCGTCGACGACGTCGGTGATCGCGAGCTCCCAGTACGCGCCCTCCAGGGTGTGCCCGGCGGCGAGGAGGTCGTGGAGCTGCTGGTCGTAGGCGTCGGATTCGATCGCCTTAGCAACGATCGTCGGGTTGGCGGTCACTCCCCGCACGCCGCGGGCGATGAGGTCGGCCATCGTGCCGTCCTGAAGCGAGGCCCGGGTGAGGTTGTCCAGCCAGGGGCTCTGACCTTGTTCGTCGTAGAGGCGGATCAGGCTCGCCATCGGTCTTGCTCCTGTTCCTTGTGCCGGCGGCCTCAGTCGAGGTTCGCTGCGATCTGGGCCAGTGACACGGATTCGTCCTCGAGGCCGGCCACCGGCCGCTGTCCGCCGACGATGTGTCGGATCGCGTCCATGGCGTCCCAGTCGTTGGCGTGCATGCCGGCCAGGACCCGACCCTCGCGCAACCAGAACGCCGTGAAGGTGCCCTTGTCGGGCGTGCCGCGAAGGACCACGCGGTCGTAGCCGTCCGGTCCGACGTTGCCGAGGTATTCCATGCCGAGGTCGTACTGGTCGGAGAAGAAGTAGGGGAGTCGGTCGTAGGAGACGTCCTTGCCCAGCATGTTCTGCGCGGCGACCACTCCCTGGCCGATGGCGTTGTCCCAGTGCTCGACCCTCACGTGGCGGCCCAGCAGCGGGTGGTAGGCGTTGGCGATGTCGCCGGCCGCGAAGATGTCGGGCTCGGAGCTGCGCAGCTGGTGGTCGACGAGGATGCCGTTGTCGGTGCGTAGGCCGGCGGCCTCGGCGAGGGTGATGTCCGGGGTCACTCCGATCCCGACCACGAGCAGGTCGGCCTCGACCGATGAACCGTCTGCGAGTGTCACGATCGCCACTCCGCCGTCGGCCTCGATGCTGGAGACCACGGTTTTCATGCGCAGGTCGACGCCGTGTGCCTGGTGGAGGGCCGCGAAGGTGCGGGCGACCTCGGGTCCCAGGACGCGGACCAGTGGCAGGTCCAGGGCCTCCAGGAGGGTGACGTGCGCGCCGGCGCGGCGGGCGGCAGCGGCTACCTCC
Source organism: Nocardioides agariphilus (assembly GCF_015352445.1). Lineage (GTDB taxonomy): Bacteria > Actinomycetota > Actinomycetes > Propionibacteriales > Nocardioidaceae > Nocardioides > Nocardioides agariphilus. Next base: position 128,132 of record NZ_JADKPO010000001.1, on the reverse strand, counting down.
AGACCGATCCATCCGCCGCCGATGATCACCAGTCGATGCTCGGCACGCAGCCGCGATCGGATCAGGTCGGAGTCCTCGACGGTGCGGAGGTAGGCGACGGGTGCGCCGCTGTCGTCGGCCATCGCCAGGTGGCGCGGTCGGGAACCGGTGGCGAGCAGCAGCTTGTCGTAGCGCTGGGTGGCGCCGGCGGCGGTCACCGCGCGGGCGACGGGGTCGACGGCGGCGACCCGGGTGCCCAGCCGCAGGTCGACGGCGTGCGCGTCGTACCAGTCGGGAGGCTGGACGAGGGCGGACTCGAAGCTGTCGTCGCCCGTCAGGTACCCCTTGGACAGCGGCGGCCGCTCGTAGGGCAGATGGGATTCGGCGCCGTAGAGCACCAGGTGCCCGTCGAAGCCGCTCTCCCGCAGCTCCTGCACGGCCTTGCCGGCGGCCAGCCCGGCGCCGACGATGACGAAGGTCTGCGTGGCGGTCATCGTCGGCCCCCCCGGCCGGCGCCGCGGGTCAGGGAGAGGAACTCTGCTCGGGAGGACGGGTCGGTGCGCAGCGTGCCGAGCAGGGCCGAGGTGACCGTCCGGGTGCCCGCCGCGCGGACCCCTCGCAGGCTCATGCAGGTGTGCTCGGCCTCGATCACCACGCCGACTCCACGGGGAGTGAGGTGGCGTTCCAGGTGCTCGGCGATCTGCTGGGTCAGCCGCTCCTGGGTCTGGGGCCGGTGCGCGTAGAACTCGACCAGGCGCGCGAGCTTCGACAGGCCGAGGATCCGGTCGGCGGGCAGGTAGCCGAGGTGGGCCACGCCCGTGAAGGGCAGCATGTGGTGCTCGCAGACCGATCGGACCGGGATGTCCTCCACGACGACCAGTTCGTCGTAGCCCTCGGCGTTGGCGAAGGTGGTGAAGTCGAAGCTGTCGGAGGTGAGCATCTCGGCGTAGGCGTGGGCCATCCGGCGCGGTGTCTCGGTCATGCCGTCGGATCCGATGGGTTGACCGAGAGCTCGGAGCAGGTCGGCGGCAGCTTTCTCGGCCGCTACCAGGTCGATGGGGGAGGCCGCTGGCGTCACCGGCGAGCGCCACGTCAGCACGGTGGCCGTGGCGCCCGAGGCCGGTGCGTCCAGCGCGCGCTGTTGGGTCACCGCTCGTCCTTGTTCTGCCCGCTGTCGGTGACCCGCGCCGGACGGCCGGGTGTGGAGGGGCCAGGAGCGGCGAGGCGCGCCAGCGCGAGGGCGCCGACCAGGAGGCCGAAGTCGCGCAGTGCGATGTCGTAGTAGTCACCGATGCTGAGCAGGTTGACGATGATGCCGAGCAACCACGCCGCGACTACATAGGCACCGATGGCCGGACGTAGTGCCACCAGGACGCCCGCCAGGATCTCGACCACGCCGACGGCCAGCATGGCCTGGTGCGCAGACCCCGGGACGATGTCGTTGATCCAGGGAGCCAGGTACTGCTCCCAGTCGGTGAGGAGGTCGAAGAACTTGTCCAGCCCGAAGGCGATGGGCGCGATGGTGAAGACGGTGCGCAGCATCAGGTAGGCCTGTCGGGCGCCGGTCGGGCCTGCCTCGCCGTGTGCGGCGGGTGCCGAGAAGTAGCGGGTGATGGTCATGGACCTCAGCCTTTCTAAAAGAGGATGATTCGGACGTTAGACCTGACGCTTTGTTTCGTCAATGCCTGAGTCCGTTAGAGATTTGGCGGTGGCGGTGACGGCCTAGCCCTGTCCGCGAGTCAGCTCGTCCCAGTCGACGGCCGGGGCGTCGACTCGGTCCCCGTTGAGGTACGGCAGGGGGTCCTCCGCCGCCTCGGCGCCTGCGGCCAGCCAGGCCGCGAACCCACTGCTGTTGCGGCGTTCGAGCTCCTCGAGGTACATCTGCCGCTCCGCGACGCCCGCGATCAGCTTCACGGCTGACGACTGTTGCCGCTGGGAAGCCCGGTAGCTGGCTCGCCACCGTTTGCAGAGCTGCTCATCGGTGAGATCGCGTACCGGCGCTCGGAACTGCGCGTACTCGGGGCTGGCGTAGGCAAAGGCACGCGCCACGGCGTCGAGCTGAGCCGTCGACGGTGTGCGGAACGATCTGAACCAGCGACCGGCGGCCTTCACCGCGTACGGCGATCCCGCCAGGACCACGGCTGCGAGCAGGAGGACACCCGGACCCAGGAGCGACGCGTACCCGACGAAGGCACCGACGCCGGTCCCCGCGACCAGTGCCCCGCCGGCCAAGAGCCGCAGCCGACCTGCTGTGCTGCGCTCCCAGTAAGCATCGAAAAGGCAGAACGTGACGCTGCCCACGGCCCCGACGACGATGAACAAGAACACCACAGCCGCCGGTGACACCACGAGGCCCACGGCGGCGCCGATCGCGCCCAAAGGGACGCAGACACTCAGCCACAGGACCCGATAGATCTCCATCGCATCCGCCTCCTTCCGTGATGACACACCCATGACCTCCCGAGCCGGCCGCTCAACGATCGAGATGAGAGCGTTCGAGGTGAGTCAGTCCACGATGGCGCGGCGAGAAGGCTCCGTCATCGCCGGGCTTCGGCCGACAATGCGCGAGGTGTCTTGCCGGTAACCGGCAACCGCCGGTAGGGGCTGGGCGGAGCGACTCCGCCCAGAAAGCCTTCAGCGGCCAGCCCCGCCAGGTCCAGATCCACGTGAGGTTGGAGCAGCACGATGCGGGTTGCTGACGCTCGGCAGCGGGCGGGTCAGCTTTCGACCGACGACGACCGGTGAATCGCACGCGATAGCGCGACATCCTGCCCCGGGGCGGCGCTCTTGGCGTGCCCCGCGGAGAGACCCGACAGGCCTATCAAGGAGGCGAGCGGTGACACAGAAACCAGATGTGCGCTTGCGAAGGATCTATGACGACCCGGCGGATGACGATGGCATCCGCGTCCTCGTGGATAGACGATGGCCAAGGGGAGTGAGCAAGGCGCGTGCCGAGCTCGACGAATGGTGCACCCAGGTTGCCCCGTCCGACGCGCTGCGCAAGTGGTACGGACACGACCCCGAGAAATTCGAAGAGTTCGGCTCTCGTTACCGCACGGAGCTCCGCGAGCCCGAGCAAGCCTCCGCGCTACGACGTCTCCGGCTGATGGCTTCCCACGAGCGGTTGACCTTGCTCACCGCCACGAAACACCTCGACCTGAGCCAGGCAGCAGTACTTGCCGAGCTGCTGCGCGTCTCCGGCCAGTGAGTCCTGCTTGCCGAGGCTCGGCAAGAAGAGGCGGCATACCGTGACCAGCCTCCGCGTGGTCAAGGAGTACGAACGAGGTGTCGTCTACCGATTCGGGAGGGTGCGTCCGAAGCCTCTCCGCGCGGGCCTCGCCGTCTTGATCCCCATCGTGGACCGGCTCCAGAAGGTCAACATGCAGATCATCACCCTGCCGGTCCCGGCCCAAGACGGCATTACCCACGACAACATCACGGTACGGGTGGACGCGGTCGTCTACTTCAAGGTGATGGACCCGCTACGGGCGGCGGTCGATGTGCAGGACTACTTCGCGGCGATCGGGCAGGTCGCGCAGACGTCGCTACGGTCCATCATCGGTAAGAGCGACCTCGATGATCTTCTGGGCGACCGCGAGAAGCTCAACCAGGGCATGGAGCTGATGATCGACAGCCCGGCTGCCGGGTGGGGCGTGCACATCGACCGCGTCGAGATCAAGGACGTCTCCCTGCCCGACACCATGAAGCGGTCGATGTCGCGCCAAGCCGAGGCCGAACGCGAACGACGCGCTCGCATCATCACCGCAGACGGCGAGCTCCAGGCCTCCGAGAAGCTCGCGCAGGCCGCCGAGGTCATGGCCGAGCACCCAGCGGCGCTGCAGCTGCGGCTGCTGCAGACGGTCGTCGAGGTTGCCGCCGAGAGGAATTCGACGCTCGTGCTCCCGTTCCCGGTCGAGCTGCTTCGCTTCCTGGAGAGAGTCACCCCCTCCCAGCCAGCGCAGACCGAGACCCCGCAGAGCATTGACCCACCGACCGATCCCGTGGATGGCCCCATCGTGGTTCCCAAGCCCATGGTGAGCGCACTACGTCTACCCGAGCAGACTCTGCCCCGCTAGAGCGGTCTCCGCTCGGTTTCATGCCGGGGCAGTACGGCTGAGCCGTCCGCGCATTTGTTGTACCTCGACCGCCTGACTGCGATTGCCCGGGTGTACTAATGGGCGAACAGCGGCGATGAATGGACGAGCACGTGAAGCATGGTGGATCCAGCAGGAACCCCAAGGCGGCAACCACGCAGCCCTCAGCCATGGAAGAGGCCTGGCTGGCCGGTGTCCCCGAAGGCGCCAGCAAGGACTCCGGAGGGGTGTCGCCCGAGTTCCTCGCCGGTTACTTGCCGATGCTGGTCGACGCCGCAACGATCGGCCGGGCTCCGAAGCGAGCAGAGATCGAAGCGGTCCGACTGCAGGGCCGTAGAGCCGCGGAATCAGGCGTGCCCGTGGGGCGGGGCGTCGACCTCTACCTCTCGGCGGCGCGTCGCGTCTGGGCTGAGCTTCCGGCGATCGTCCGTCAGCGCGACCGGAACGCCGTACGGGCAGCTGCTGAGGCGGTGCTGGAGGTCTTGGACGAGGCGGTGGCGGCCTTCGCGGACGGCCATGCCGAGGCGGGCCGCGAGCTCATCCGCAAGGAAGAGACTGTTCGACGAGATCTCGTCGACGACCTGCTGCGCGGCGACGCCCACCTGAGCGAGCTGGTGGAGCGAGCGGAGCCATTCGGCCTCGACCTGACCCGTGCCCATCAGGTCGCCCTCGCCCTACCGGGGCAGCGACTTCCCTCGATCGCGGCCGCCACCAGCGCCCTCGAACGAGTCGTCCTGGATCGCTTCGGCGACCGGGACGTGCTGGTGGCCACCAAGGAAGGGCTTGTCGTGGTGATTGCCCTCGCTGAGGTGACCGGAGCGCCAGACACCTCGATGGGTCTAGCGACGACCGGCAGCCTCGGCAAAACCGTGCACAGCGAGCTCAGCCGCCTGCGGCGTGGGTCCCCCTGGCGGGTCGCGATCGGTCGTGCGCACCCGGGTGCCTACGGGATCGCCCGTTCCTACGAGGAGGCTCGCGAAGGACTGACCATGGCGGCCCGGATGCACCTGGACAGCCCGATCGTCGAGACACGGGACCTGCTGACCTACCGGGTGCTCGCCCGGGACCAACCCGCGCTGAACGACCTGGTCTACTCCGTGCTTCACCCTCTCCGCCAGGCCCGCGGCGGCGCGGGTCCGCTGGTGGAGACCCTGGCTGCCTACTTCGACTGTGGTTGCGTGGCGACGGCAGCCGCGGCCCGGCTCCATCTCTCGGTGCGGGCCGTGACCTACCGGCTCGACCGGGTCAGGTCGCTGACCGGCTTCGACCCGCTGGACCCCGCGCATCGCTACACCCTGCAAACCGCCGTCCTCGGTGCGAAGCTGCTTGACTGGCCAGAGCGATACATCCCCGACTCCGCTGCCAGCTCGTGACGATGGCAAGCCGGCACGCTCGCCGTCGTCAGTGCCGCGGGGCCGAGCGCGGTACCGCTGCGGGCCGGTAGCGGACCAGGTTGCCGATCACTGGCAACGGCCGGTAGCCGGACTTCGCCGGTCCCGGCCATGACGGGACGACGTCGTCGCGGGGCAGGCTGAAACCCAGCTCGGGACAGTCCACACGCAGTGGTGGTGACACCATCCCGCGACTTCGTCGACGTCGTGCGCGACTGCCCACCCGAAGGGAACCCCCGATGACACTCACGCGCGCACTACCAGCCGGACCGGCATCACCGGAGATCCCTGACCGCGTCGGCCCCGGGACGGAGTCGGACATTCCCAGCTTCCCGGAAGTCCTTGGCGCGCTCTCACGTAGTTGGTCGCGAATGAGCTCGTTGCCAATGAGCAGGTGGCCGTCGGTGAAGACGGATGACGCCGTGAGTAGTCAGGCCTGGGACATGGTCGATGAATGGGGTCTTCAGTCGTTCCCGGCCAGCGATCCCCCTTCGAACTGGTGACCCTCCCATGATGGCTGCCGCTCTCGCGGCGTGCCGCGGACTACCGGCAGGCGCCGGCCGAGGCGGAGGCGTGGCGTGACGACTGCTATCACCCAGGGCCGGGCCCAGGCCGCCAGGCCGCCCAACCCCTCACTGGGCCGCTCCATGGTCCGCGTCATGACCACGACCGACCACAAGGTGATCGGCAAGCTCTACCTGGTGACGTCGTTCTGCTGGTTCCTGATCGGCGGCGTGATGGCGATGGTCATGCGCTCCGAGCTGGCCTACCCCGGCCAGCAGGTCGTGAACGAGGAGCTCTACAACCAGTTGTTCACGATGCACGGCACGATCATGCTGCTGCTGTTCGCGACGCCGCTGTTCTTCGGTTTCGGCAACGCGATCATGCCGCTCCAGATCGGCGCTCCGGACGTGGCGTTCCCGCGGCTGAACATGCTGTCCTACTGGCTGTTCCTGTTCGGCGGCCTCATCGCGGCCTCCGGGTTCCTGACTCCGCAGGGCGCTGCCGACTTCGGCTGGTTCGCCTACGCCCCGCTGAACGACGCTATCCGGTCGCCGGGCGTCGGCGGAGACCTCTGGATCATGGGCCTGTGGCTGGCCGGCCTGGGCACCATCCTGGCTGCCGTCAACTTCATCACCACGATCATCTGCATGCGCGCGCCCGGCATGACCATGTTCCGGATGCCCATCTTCGTGTGGAACACCTTCGTCACCTCACTGCTGGTGCTCATCGCGTTCCCGGTGCTCGCCGGCGCGCTCCTCATGCTGGAGGCAGACCGACAGCTCGGGGCGCACGTGTTCGACGCTGCCAACGGCGGCGCGATCTTGTGGCAGCACCTGTTCTGGTTCTTCGGCCACCCGGAGGTCTACATCATCGCCCTGCCGTTCTTCGGCATCATCTCGGAGATCCTGCCTGTGTTCAGCCGCAAACCGGTCTTCGGCTACATCGGCCTGGTCGGTGCCACGGTCGCGATCGCGGTCTTGTCGGTGTCGGTGTGGGCCCACCACATGTTTGTCACCGGTGCGGTCGACCTCGCGTTCTTCTCGGGCATGAGCTTCCTGATCGCGGTGCCGACCGGGATCAAGTTCTTCAACTGGATCGGCACGATGTGGGGCGGGTCGATCACCTTCGACACGCCCATGCTCTGGTCGATGGGCTTCCTGACCACATTCCTGTTCGGCGGCCTGACCGGAGTCATCCTCGCGTCGCCACCGTTGGACTTCCACGTCACGGACTCCTACTTCGTGGTCGCGCACTTCCACTACGTGGTGTTCGGGACGGTGGTGTTCGCGATGTTCGCGGGCTTCTACTTCTGGTGGCCGAAGATGACCGGCCGGATGCTCGACGAACGGCTCGGCAAGTTCCACTTCTGGCTGCTGTTCGTCGGCTTCCACACCACCTTCTTGGTGCAGCACTGGCTGGGTGTCGAGGGCATGCCGCGTCGCATTGCCGACTACCTGCCCGACGACGGCTTCACCGTCCTCAACCAGGTCTCGACCGTTGGCGCGTTCATCCTGGGTGCCTCGACGCTGCCGTTCCTCTACAACGTCTGGGTCAGCCGGCGCGGTCCGTTGGTCGAGCGTGACGACCCCTGGGGCTGGGGCCGCTCGCTGGAGTGGGCGACCAGCAGCCCGCCGCCGCGGCACAACTTCGTGATGATCCCGCGGGTCAGGTCCGACTCACCCGCGTTCGACATGCGGCACCCGACGGTGTCGGCAGTCGAGCTCGCACACAACGAGGCCGCTCGTGAAGGCCGTCTCACGGACGCCCCCGAGATGCAGGGCCGCGAGGAGCTCCGCCGCGAACGCGGCGCCATCGTCGACGAGGAAGGGACAACCGATGAAGGGTGACGGCGTGGAACGCGCAGCGGCGCGGGTGACCTCCTCGGTCCTCTTCGTCTCGCGGCTGGACCGTTCCACCGAGTTCTACCGCGATGTCTTCTGCTGCACTGTCTCCATTCGCGAGCCTGGCGCTGCCCTGCTATTGGCCCCCGGCGGCTTCCAGATCTACCTGATCGCACGGGGGCTCATCGCCGAGCACCCCTCAGGCGGGATCGGGCTGCAGTACCTCATCTGGGCCGTGGACAGTGACGCCGGGCTGCGAGACATTGCGCAAGCACTTCAGGACCGTGTCGGACGGACTGACGGCTACACCAGCGGCGGCGTGTCCTTCCTGGCAGCGCACGACCCCGATGGCATCCGGATCCTCGTGGCGCACCCAAGCCCGGAACGGCTGCCCCGCTCAGTCGTGGGCGCGCATCTGTACGTATGAGAGTGCCCCAGCGGACGCCCCAGCCTGATCCACCGGTTCTTGCCTGGCACCGGCAAACACCGACGACGGAGGTGACCGACCACCCGCCTGGAAGGACCCTCCCTCCACGGACAGAGTGGAGAGCGCAAGCCGACGACGCCACCGACGCCACCGACACCACCGTCGCCCTGTCCCACAGCCGATGAAGTGATCCCATGACAGCATCATCGACCGCTACCGCGCGGTCTCACGAGCCCCTTCCGCGCTCACGCAGTCGCGGAGGGTCGGGCGCGGGTTCCTCCGACCAGTCGCCGGTTACCCTCAAGGTCCCCGCCGGCACGCCTGGCCGGAGGAACCCGCGCGCAGCGAGTCGGCTTGCGGACGTCGATGTCGCCGAGTTCCTTGCAGTCGCCCGCTCGACACTGACGGCGCTGCGAACCTTCCGTATTCATCAGTTGCACCAGCTGGACGCACTCTCGCCGGACCCCGTGACCGATCCCCGGCGGGCGGAGACTCACCGTGCACGGCGGGCGGCGGCAAGTTCGGCGCTTAGCGACATCGAAGCAGCTCTCCGCAGAATCCAGCACGGCAGCTACGCACGCTGCCCCCGGTGCGGCGACGCGAGTTCCGCGCACCCTGCCCCGCGGCCGCCTCGATGACACTCCTGTGTGGGCGATGCCAGCACGCCACAGCTGAGCGCACCGGCGCCGAACCCGGCCAACCTCGACGGGGTCTCCACCAGGGCGAGACCGTGCCACGCCCCGAACCTCCTCACGGCTCCGGCGAGAGCTGGCCATTCCAACCCCGTGCCGGACACGACACGAGCGGGTCCTTGAGAGGAGAACAACACCGTGAGCACCGAACTGAAGCGTGAGCCTGGAGACGGAGGCTTCATGGATTTCCAGCCACCCGACACCGATCCGACCGAGACACAGGAATGGCTTGACTCCGTGGACGCGGTCGTCGATCACGCTGGCCGCGCCCGCGCCCGCGAGCTCATGACGAGCGTCCTGCACCGGGCCCAGCAACGCCACATAGTGCCCCCTGGATACGGCGACACCGACTACGTCAACACGATCCCCGCCACCGCCGAGCCGGCGTTCCCCGGCGATGAGGACATCGAACGCAGGATCCGGTCCTACGTCCGCTGGAACGCGGCGATGATGGTCCACCGCGCGCAAAGGCCCGGCCTCGGCGTCGGCGGACATATCTCGACCTACGCCTCCACCGCCACGCTGTACGAGGTGGGGTTCAACCACTTCTTCCGTGGCCACGACGCCGACGGCGGAGCAGACCAGATCTACTTCCAGGGCCACGCCGCACCGGGCATCTACGCGCGGGCCTTCCTCGAGGGACGCCTGACCGCACACCATCTGGACGGCTTCCGTCAAGAGATCTCGCACGCCGGCCAGGGCGGCGGCCTCCCGTCGTACCCCCACCCCCGGCTGATGCCCGACTTCTGGGAGTTCACCACCGTCTCGATGGGCCTCGGCCCGATCAGCGCCATCTACCAGGCTCGGTTCAACCGATACCTGCACAACCGCGGAATCAAGGACACCAGCCGTCAACACGTCTGGGCCTTCATCGGCGACGGCGAGATGGACGAACCCGAGGCACTGGGGGCACTCGGCGTCGCAGCCCGGGAAGGGCTTGACAACCTCACGTTCGTCGTCAACTGCAACCTGCAGCGCCTCGACGGACCGGTGCGCGGCAACGGCAGGATCATCCCGGAGCTCGAGGCCTACTTCCGTGGCGCTGGCTGGAACGTCATCAAGGTCGTCTGGGGACGCGAGTGGGACCCGCTACTCGGCGCCGACCGCGACCGTGCTCTCGTCGATCTGCTCAACTCGACCCCAGACGGTGACTTCCAGACCTACAAGTCGGAGTCGGGAGCGTTCGTGCGCGAGCACTTCTTCGCCCGCGACCCTCGCACCCTCGCGATGGTCGAGGGCATGACCGACGCCGAGGTCTGGGGTCTCAAGCGCGGCGGGCACGACAGCCGGAAGGTGTACGCGGCCTACGACGCGGCTCTGCGGCACCGGGGTCAGCCGACCGTCGTGCTGGCCCAGACCATCAAGGGGTGGACGCTCGGCTCGCACTTCGAGAGTCGCAACTCCACCCACCAGATGAAGAAGCTCACCCTCGAAGACCTGCGTGCCTTCCGCGACCGCCTGAAGATGCCGCTCCGTGACAGCCACCTCGACGCGGACCTTCCTCCGTACGTCCCCTTGCCCTCCGGATCCCGCGAACTGGAGTACCTGCACGAGCGCCGCCGCCTCCTCGGCGGAAACCTGCCCCGCAGGAGCGTGCCACCCGCGCGCGCGAGGCTGCTGAAGCTGCCCGACGAAGCGGCGTACGACGTCATGGCGCGCGGTGCCGGGCGGCAGCCCGTCGCCACCACGATGGCGTTCGTCCGTCTCCTCAAGAGCCTGATGAAGGACCCCGAGATCGGGCACCGGTTCGTCCCGATAATCCCCGACGAGGCCCGCACCTTCGGCATGGATGCCTTCTTCCCGACCAAGAAGATCTACTCACCGCACGGCCAGCACTACCTCTCGGTGGACCGAGATCTGATGCTCAGCTACCAGGAGGACACCCGCGGGGTGCTGCTCCACGAAGGGATCACCGAGGCTGGCTGCGCTGCCTCCTGGACCGCGGCTGGAACCTCGTACGCGACCCACGGGGAGCCGATGATCCCGATCTACATCTTCTACTCCATGTTCGGGTTCCAACGCACCGGGGACCAGCTATGGGCGGCCGCGGACCAGTTGACCCGAGGGTTTCTGCTCGGCGCCACCGCGGGCCGGACCACGCTCAACGGCGAGGGGCTCCAGCACCAGGACGGCCACTCACTGCTCCTGGCCTCGACAAACCCCGCCTGCGTCGCATACGACCCGGCGTTCGGCTTCGAGCTCGGCCACATCGTGCGAGACGCCCTGCGCCGGATGTACGGCGAACCGGGTCCTGCAGAGGATCCCAATGTCTTCTACTACCTCACCCTCTACAACGAACCGGTCGCCCAGCCCGCCGAGCCGGACAACGCCGACGTCGAAGGAACCTCGCCGGAATGCACCTGTACTCGCCGGCGGCAACGGACCGGGGACCTGGCGCCCAGGTCCTCGCCTCCGGGATCTCGGTGCCGTGGGCGCTCGAGGCACAGAAGTTGCTGCGCTACTGGGGGGTAAACGTCGACGTCTGGTCGGTCACCTCCTGGACACGGCTGCGTCGCGAGGCTCTCGCCACCGACGAGTGGAACCACCAGCATCCCGATGAACCGCAACGGACCCCCTACGTCACCGCCCGACTTGCGGGACAGCGCGGGCCGGTGGTCGCGGTCTCGGACTGGATGCGGGCAGTCCCCGACCAGATCGCGCCGTTCGTCCCAGGTGACTGGTCCTCGCTGGGCACCGATGGCTTCGGTCTCTCCGATACCCGTGCCGCGCTGCGCCGCCACTTCGGCGTCGACGCACCCTCCATCGCGCTGCGAGTAGTCGAGCGCCTGGCGCGCCAGCGGCTCATTGACCCAGTGATGGCCCGGGCAGTTGCGAGGAACTACAGCCGTGAGTTCGGAATCCCTTCGTGACGGACAGGTGCAGGCATGAGTCCTTCGTTGGCGCTCGCGACCGCGGTGACGTTCGTCTGGCTTGGCATGGTCACCGCGATCTCGTTCGTGGAAGCTCCGCTGAAGTTCCGGGCACCAGGTGTGACGCTACCGATCGGGCTTGGCATCGGACGACTGGTGTTCCGCGCACTCAACATTGCCGAGCTGACCCTGGCTGTCGTCTTGGCGTCCGCAGTGCTTTCGGCGATGCCGGCCGCGCGCAGCATCATCACCGCCACGGTGCCCGTGGTGATCCTGGTGGTCCAGATCGTGCTCGTCCGTCCGCGCCTGGCGAGGCGATCCGACCGGGTCCTCGCCGGCAACGATGCGCCGCGCTCCGACGCGCACTACTGGTACGTCGGCCTTGAAGTCGTCAAGGTGGTCGCCCTTCTCATCACGGGGGTCTTCCTGCTGACGATCTGACCCACACCCTCACCACTGCCTGGCCGATGGGCGTTGACCGACCGGCAGCGTCGGTTACCCGACGTCGTTGCAGGGGCCGTCTGCGGATGCGGCTCGGTGGAGCAAGGAGCGCAGCCGTTGGGTGAGCCAGTCGTGCAGCGCGGCGGCCGCCGCATCCGACAATCCGTGCCCGCCACGGTCGCGCCATGGGGAGGCATGGGCGGCGGACTCGCCGAGCAGGTAGTCCCAGGTGCGGGCGAGCAGCTCGGCGGGGATGACCTGGTCGGCGTCGCCCTGGGCGACAAAGACGGGCAGATGCACGAGACGTCCGGCCTCGACCGGTACGCCGGCATCGAACGGCAGGGTGCCGTAGAGGATGGCTGCGCCGGCGTACCGGCCGGGGTCGTCGAGGACGAGGCCGCCGGCGAAGGCGGCCCCTCCGCTGAACCCGACGAGTATCACGGTGCGCCCGGTGGGTGTGACGTCGTCGAGCCAGGTGCGGAACCAGGCCATGGTCTCGGCGAGGGACTCGGCGACCGGGCGGCCGATGCCGCGGTTGGCGAACCAGGCGAAGCCGCCGCCCTCGGTGATCGGCGCCCGGACGGCGGCGTACGCGGCGCCTTCGGGGAGGTGTGGCGCGAGCGAGAGGATGTCGTGCTCGTTCGACCCACGGCCGTGCAGCAGCACGACGAGTGGTGCGTCGGGGTCGGTCTCGCCGTACGTCGCCACGAACGGTGGTGCGAACGTGGTCACGGGTGGAAGACCGGGACGAGCTCGGCGGCGGTGCGGACCCCTGCCCACCGAGTGACCTCGCCGGCCAGGTCGAGGCGTTCGACGGGTGCGGCGTTCTCGTACGCGCCCCACTGCGCCTTGGGGAGCATCCACATGACCTCGAACTCGTTGCCGTCCGGGTCGTGGGCGTAGACGCTCTTGGTCGCGCCGTGGCTGGACTCACCGGTGAGGGCGCCGAGGTCGGCCAGGGTGAGCTTGGCCTCCTCGAGCTCCTCGATGGTGTCGACCTGCCACGCCAGGTGGTAGAGGCCGAGCGAGCCGCGTGGGCGTGGCTGCTGAGCGCTTACCCCGAAGAGCCCGAGGTCGTGGTGGTTGCCCGAGCGGGGGAGTCGCAGGAACGCGGCGTTGGCGCGGGGCTCACGCGCCACGACCGTCATGTCGAAGGCGTGCTGGTAGAAGGCCAGGCTGCGCTCGAGGTCGGAGACGAAGAGCACCGCGTGGTTGAGGCGGACGGCATTGACGGTCATGGGAGATCCTCTCAGGTGTGCGGGGTCGGACCAGGGGGTCAGGCGGCGATGCCGAAGCCGCCGGTCCAGGAGACCTTCTCGTTGACTGCGAGGGTGAGCTGGAGGAAGCCGACCGCCTCGAGCTCGCGGGCCCGCTTGAGCGAGCCGGCGTCGATGACGTCGAGGCCACCGGAGGTGAACACGCCGGCCACGGTCGACTTGGCGTCGGCGTCGTCGCCGGCGATCAGCACGGTGGTGGTCAGGGGACCGACGGTGCCGGCGGTCAGGGTCGCGGCGAAGGTGGTGTTGAACGCCTTGAGCACGTGCGACTCCGGGAGCGCGGCCGCGATCTGGGCAGCCGCTGAGCTGTCCGCGGGCACGACGAGGGAGTCGAAGGTCTCGAAGTCCAGCGGGTTGGTGATGTCCACGACGATCTTGCCGGCGAGGCTCGCACCGCGGTGGGCGATGACGTCGGCGATGGCGGGGTAGGGGACGGCCAGGACGACGATGTCGCCGGTGACCGCGGTGGCGAGGTCGCTCTCGCCGAGCAGCTGGACGGTGTGCCCGCCCTTGCCGGCGACGGACGCGATCGCCTGGCCCATGTTGCCGGTGCCGAGGATGGTGAGGTGTGCCATGAGGAGCTCCTTGAGATTCCGGATTGGTTGTTGCTTCAAGTAACACCCTACACCTTTTAGTTGTTCCGTCAACTAATGGGCTACGCTGGTGGCATGACCGACAGGCAGGACGTCGCGTGGCTGACGGAGGACGAACGAGCCGCATGGCTGCGGCTGGTCGCGATCGTCGAGCTGCTACCTGGCGTCCTGGACGCCGAGCTGCGGGCCGACGCAGGACTGACCCACTTCGAGTACTTCGTCCTCGCGATGCTCTCCGAGGCGCCCGAGCGGACCTTGCGGATGACGGCCCTGGCGCAGCGCACCAACGCGACCCTGCCCCGCCTCTCGCACGTCGTGAGCCGGCTCGAGACTCGTCAGATGGTCGAGCGTTTCCCGTGTCCCGAGGACCGACGCGCCACCAACGCCCGCCTGACGCCGGCCGGCTGGGACGCCGTCGTCGCGGCCGCACCCGGACACGTCGCCACGGTGCGGCACCACGTCCTCGACCCGCTCACACGTACCCAGGTCGAGCAACTGCGGCGCATCGGCGATGCGCTGCTGACCCGACTCGACCCCGACCGGCGACTGACCAGCCTCTACGACCCGCAAGCCGAGGATGCGGTTGCCTCTCGAAGACCCGCTCGTTAGCGAGACGGGGGAAGATCTCGGGGGAGTACTGGGTGCACTGGATGCACGCGGACCTTCGCAGGAGCGCTTGCCTGGCGCGGTGTGCGGGTGGCCTTGCCGCTCGATCGGGCAAGTGTCAGCGAGCCATGTAGCCGCCGTCGATGTACAGCTCGAGCCCGGTGATGAAGGCCGCATCGTCGCTGGCGAGGTAGGCGACTCCGGCCGCGATGTCCTCTGGCCGGCCGAGCCGGCCCATCGGAGTGAGAGCTGTCATGCCGTCCCAGATCGGGGTGTCGCGGGACTGCTCGAGGATCGGGGTGGCGATGAAACCGGGGTGGACGGAGTTGACCCGCACGCCATCGGAGGCCCAATGCAGGGCAACGTTCTTCGTGAGGGTCCGAACCGCTCCCTTGGCTGCGTGGTACGCGGGGGAGACACCGAACCCTCCGCTCGTGCCGAAGATCGAGCTGATGTTGATCACGGTGGCGTGCTGCGACTTCTTCAAGTGGCCTGCTGCCGCCTTCATCCCCAGGAAGACCCCGGTCTGGTCGATGGCCACGGTGCGGTCCCACTCAGCCAGAGTGGTTTCCTCGATCGGTTTGATGTCACCCATGCCCGCGTTGTTGACCAGGATGTCGAGGGCTCCGAACTCCTCGACCGCCCTGGTGCAGGCGGCCTCCCAGTCGGCCTCGCTGGTGACATCGTGCTTGAAGAACGCGGCCCTGCCTCCGCCTCCCGTTGATCTCCTTGACCGTGGCCTCTCCGGCTTCGGCCTGGATGTCATTGACGAGCACGGCCGCGCCCTCGTCGGCGAGCTGCTGAGCCGTCGCCTTGCCGATCCCACTTGCCGCTCCGGTGATCAGCGCGACGCGACCTTCGAGCCTCTTCATCCTCTTCCCCTTCGTCCCTGCGGTACCGAGTCGCCTCTCAGCGTGACTGCTGCCAGCAGGAATTGCTACGGGTGGCGGTGACGTGGCGGCTCCAGCAGTGCCGGCTCACGATGACCTGGTGCCCCTGTGTCGCCGAACCCGAGAGCTGGAGACCGCATCTCCCCGACCAGCGGCCGTCCACCCGATGTGGCCATACTTGAAAGGCCGGGGATGCGTTCGCTCCCGGGTCATAGGGGGTCCCGCTCGATCGTCGAGTAGCAGCTCCCCGACGGCACCCGGGTCCTGATCTGGCCGCTGCTTCTTCAGGACCGCGCGGCGGTGGGAGCCGCCTACGAAGGACTCTCGGAGAAGACCCGCACGCGTCGGTTCCTGGCCAGCGTGCTGCACCTGACCGAGACGATGCTTGATCATCTGGTAGACGACGTCGATGGTGTCGACCACGTCGCCCTCGCGCTGGTGGGGGTGGGCGACGACCGCGTGGGTGTCCCGACCGCAATCGCAAGATGATCCGCTACCTCGAGGACCCGACTGCGGCGGACGTCGCAGTGACTGTCGCCGACCGATGGCAGGGAAGAGGAGTCGCAACTGTCCTCATCGACGAGCTCCTGAGGCAGCGTCCACGAGGAGTCTGCCGAATCGTCACCACCGTCTCAGCCGACAACCAAGCGTCCCTGGCCCTCCTGCGACGGATGGGTTCGGCCGTGGTGATCCCTGACGGCGCCGGCCAGCTCGACGTCACCGTCGAGCTTGGATCAGCCCGGCCGCGGGAACCTACGGAGTCCTCGGCGCCACCATCCTGACGGTCGATGCCGTGGTGGAAGAGGAGCCTGGGGCGCTTGCGGCGATCCTGCGCCACGTGCCTCAACCATGAGCGCCCGGCTCACTTTCGATGCTCGTCCGGATCGTCGCTTCGCAGGTGACAGGTCGACGTTTCCTCATGAAGGGCTGACGCCGGCTCGAGCTCGCCCGGACATCCACGCCTGACGTCGTCGATGAAGTTCCTCGCGCAGGTCGGGGTCGCTCATCACGAGGTACACCAGGCCGCAGTCCGCGGGTCCACTCGCGCCCGGAACGCACAGGGAGCACGCCTCACCCGTGCGGATCGGACACTGCGGTGTGACCATCACCGTTCACTCCCTCCTACGGAGAACTCCCACTCGGTACAACCTCGCCGAGGGCAGCGTCTTCCAGGCAAACGTCCCGACCCGCGGGGCCGAAGGTCCCCGAAGAGTGATTGCGTGACTTGTTGCTCCGCCAACGAACGGCGAGGAAGAACCGGCACCTACCCACCGCGGCATCCGGACGGCGACTGCCTTGGTCAGTCGAGCAGACCCACCCCTGCGTCGCGGCTCGAGAGTCCCCGGCCTCAGGTCACCGCATGCCGCCTGCGCATGATCGCCTTGCGCAGCTCCTCGATCCAGATGACCGAGCTGGCGACTGTCGCCGCCAGAAGCCATTGCTCGACGCTCAGGGCGCTGGTGTCGAACAGCTGCTGCAGCGTCGGTAGGTGCACGACAGCCCCTTGCAGCAGCACCACGGCGCCGATGGCCGCCCACAACCAACGGTTGGTCAACGTGCGGAGCGAGAACACCGAGGTCTCGGCGCTCCGCACATTGAGCAGGTTGAAGACCTGGAACAGGACGTAGGTCGTGAATCCGAGTGTTGCGACGTCCATCGCGTTCGCGCCTGGAGCGAGGACCAGGATGCCCAGCGTCCCACCCGCCATCACGGCCGCAGCGAGCAGGATGCGCAGCAAGCGCTCGGCGGTCAGGATCGGTTCGTGAACCGGACGCGGCCTCCTGCGCATGACGTCCGGGGCTGGGTCGTCGAGGCCGAGAGCCATGGCGGGCGGGCCGTCCATGATGATGTTCACCCACAGGATCTGCAGTGCGGTGAACGGCGTCCCCCCAGCGATATCGAACAGGCTGGCGACCAGGAAGACGAGCACGAAACCCCAGGCCGTGGCTACCTGGAACCGGATGAACTTGATGATGTTGTCGTAGATGCCTCGGCCCTCTCGGACCGCTGCGACGATGGTGGCGAAGTTGTCGTCGGTGAGGATCATCCTGGCCGCGCCCTTGGAGACGTCGGTGCCGGCGATCCCCATGGCGATGCCGATGTCGGCCTGCTTGAGCGCGGGCGCGTCGTTGACGCCGTCCCCGGTCATCGCGACGACGGAGCCGTCTGCGCGCAGGGCGTCGACCATCCGGATCTTGTGCTCGGGGCTCACCCGGGCGAGTACGCCGAGGTGCCGGGCCCGGCTGGCCAGCTCCGCGTCGTCGATCTCATCGACCTCCGTACCGAGGATCGCGTCACCGCCGATCCCGAGCTGCCGGGCAATGGCGGAGGCGGTGGCGACGTGGTCGCCTGTGATCATGTGCACGGTGATTCCGGCCGCCTGGGCTTCGGCGACGGCGCCCATCGCCTCAGGTCGTGGCGGGTCCACGATCCCGACGAATGCGAGCAAGGTCAGTCCGGTGACCTGCGCGTCCATCTCCTCGGGCTCCAAGTGGGCGACAGCCTTCACATCGAGCTCGGCGTCGGTGAATCCCCGGGCCCCCACGGCCATGACGCGCATGCCCTCCGATGCGAGATCAGCGTTGATCTCACGCAACCGCTCCAGAACCGGGAGGTCGAGCTCCACCGGACCGTCCGCGGTCAGGACACTGTCGCTGCGGGCAGCCAGGACGTCGGGAGCGCCCTTGACGAAGAGCACGGTGGCATCGTCGCTCCGGTACGGCGGAGCCGCGAGCTCCTCCTGCGGGCTGGGCTCGCTGTCCGCGAGCCGGTGAAGGGTAGCCATGTACTTGCGCGACGAGTCGAACGGAATCTCGGCAACTCGTGGCCACCTGCGTCGAGCGTCGATGACGTCGAGACCGCCTTTCTCGGCGAGCACGACCAGGGCGCCCTCGGTGGGGTCGCCCACCAGGTCGCCATCTCGCGCCTCGGCGTCACTGGCCAGGGCCATGGCGAGCAGAGCCGCGGTGGGCACCGGTGCGGTGTCGTCATCGATCTCCAGGGTGCCGTCGGTCCGGTAGCCCTCGCCGGTCGCGGTGAACTGGTGACCGACCGCGAAGAGCCTTCGTGCGGTCATCTGGTTGAGCGTCAGCGTGCCGGTCTTGTCCGTGGCGATGTGAGAAGTGGACCCCAGCGTCTCGACCGATGACAGGTCCTTGAGGATGGCTCCATGGCTGGCCAGCCGGCCGGCACCCATCGCGAGGGTGAACGCGACAACCGCCGTCAGTCCCTCGGGGATCGTGGCGACCGCGAGCGACACGCCAGTGAGCAGGAGCTCGGAGAACGGTAGGCCGCGGATCAGGCCGAGCGTGACGACGATCACGACCACCACGCCGGCCACGGCACTCAGCATCCGCGCGAGCTGACCGATGCGGCGCTGCAGCGGAGTCTCCTCGTCGCCCGCCGTCTGCAGCATCCCGGCCACGCGGCCGATCTCGGTGTGCATCCCCGTGCCTGTCACGATGAACGCCCCGCTCCCGCGGGTCACCTCGGTGCCCATGAACACCATGTCCACCCGATCGCCGAGAGCGGCGCCTGCTGCTGGACGCAAGACAGCGGCATCCTTCGCCACCGCAGCCGCCTCTCCCGTGAGGGAGGCCTCTTCCACCTCGAGGCCGGTCTCCCTGAGCACCCGCCCGTCCGCGGGGACCATGTCTCCGGCCTCGAGCAACACCAAGTCCCCGGGTACCAGCTCTGCCGCATCCACCTGCTGCAGGCGACCGTCTCGGCGGACCCGCGCGCGAGCGACCGTCATCCGCCGCAGGGCGTCGACCGAGCTCTCCGCCCGCCGCTCCTGCACCAGGTTGAGCGTGGCGTTGAACACGACCACCGCCACGATCGCGATCGGGGTCGCCAGTTCGCCCGAGGCGACGGCGGACACCAGCGCCGCCACCAGCAGCACGACGGTCATCGGTTCGAGGAGCAGCGTGACCAGGCGTCGCCACCGAGGGCGTCGTGCCTCCTCGGGCAGGACATTCGGGCCGTTCTCGGCGCACCGCCGACGAGCCTCCTCGGTGGACAGCCCCTTTCCGGGGTTCACGCCCAGGTGGTCGGCAACGTCCTCGGCGGACATCAGGTGCCACGATGACCGTTCGCCGTTGCGGCTCTGCCGCGGTGAAGTCGTCATGCCGTCGTCCGACCGTCCCTTGCTCGCCGAGCTGGGCCCCCGGCTGGCTTCACCATGCTGACACGCTCGCAGGTACCGCATCACAGCCCACGGCTGGGGGTGAGGACACAGGCGGGCGCTGCTCGGTACGCCGCCCCCGGCCCACATCCAGCACACTGGGGAGATGAGCACGCTTGTATCACCAGGAAGCATCGTCGTCGCTGTCGACGGGTCCCAGCATGCCAAGCGGGCTGTCGCCTGGGCTGCCCAGCAAGCGGCCCTCGAGCATCGGCGACTCGTGGTGCTGAGTGTGTCCCCGTCCGGTAAGGCGTGGGATTCCCTCCCGTCCGGTGCGGGGAGTGGTGCGCCGAGCACTGCCGAGGAGTCGCCATTGGCAGCGGCTCACTCCATCGCCGACGAAGCCGCCGCGCTCGTCCGGGAGGTCGAGCCCCACGTAGAAGTCGAAGCGATGGTCGCGCCCGGTGACCCACGACAGGTCCTCGTCGATCTCTCGTCCGACGCGCACCTGGTGGTGATGGGTTCGCGCGGGCGGGGACCCCTGCGGACCATGCTTCTCGGATCGGTGAGCTCGGCCGTCGTCAAGCACGCTGAGTGCCCAGTCGTCGTGTGCCGTTCGCGCACCGGCAGACCCCATGGTGCAGGCGTGGTGGTCGGAGCCGACGGTACCGCTGATTCCCTTCCGGTGATCGAGTTCGCGTTCCGGCAGGCGTCCCTGCGCGGGCTGCCGCTCACGGTCCTGCATGCCTATTGGGACGCGGTGGCAGCAGTGGCAGGACTCCGGCGCGTTCCCGAGAACCTGCTGGAGGGCCCAGATGTCGAGGACTTGCGCATCGTGTTGTCTCAGTCGGTTGCGGGCTTCCGCGAGCGATTCCCCGACGTGGACGTCTCACTACGCCTGGCTCACGGACTAGTCGACGAGGTACTCGTCCGCGACCGTTCGTGGGACCTCGTGGTCGTCGGTCGCCATCCTGTCGACACCGTCAGCAGGGTGCTCATCGGCTCGATCGCCGACGCGGTGCTCGAGCGTGCCCACACGGCAGTCGCCATGGTTCCTCAGGCATCTCCGTCCTGAGTCAGCGTCCCCGTCACCGGCTTCGCACCGATCGCCCTGGCCGCGAACCGAGCCTGAAAGCATTTGAACGTGACTCGGTCATCAGCAGCAGGAGGGCAGCGCTGGCGACGGACTGCGCCCACGACAGGACCGCGATGGCCCATCCGAGCAGGCCGACGCCGATCAGGGCGACGACGAGACCGCCCCAGACCGAGCGGGGCCGCACCAGGTGGCTTCGGTGTCGACGGGTCACGTTGTCTGTCATGGTCTCTCCTCAGGTCGGTTGCTGGTAGTTCGTCGCGGCCGCCCATCGGGCCAGGTCCCGCGGACGCGGAGGCGTTCCGACGACGTGGACCCTGGGCCTGACGTGAGTCGTTGCCCGCAGGTCGGCGACGGCGAACAGGAGTGCTGCGGCGGCGCTGGTGGTCGCCAGGCGCCTGTGCTCCGGGACGACGTGGGCGACGGCGAGCATGGAGGCCGCATGGACCAGGTCGACGGTCGCGTCGGCGGCGGGCACCCAGTGCCACCGCAGGACGGCACCGGCGAGACCCTGCACGACGTACCGGGCGCCGAGGGCCTGGATGACCCGACGCGTCACGGAGTCGGTGATCAGTCCGCTCCCTTGGCCCCACGTGCGCGTCGCGAGGGCATCCTGAGGTAGGTCCGGCCGGACCAGCAGGGCCAGACCCAGGCCCAGGCGGGCCGCGTCGACCGTGCGCATCAGCGCTGCCTGACCGCTCGGAGGCCACCCGCAACGGCAGCGGTCGCGGCCGCGGTGGCCAGCACGCGGCGGTGCCGCGAGGCCCAGGCTTGGGGGGAGTGTCGAGAGGCCCGGGTGTCGAACAGGCCGTGGGCGCCGTAGTCGTGGTCCTCGTCTGCTGGTTCGAAGAGGTTCGAGGGCTGGTCGGACGGCTTCGGGTCGTCGGTCTGCTGGGAGGCGAACCCGGTCCGGCCCAGGTAGCGATCCAGGAGGCCGCCGGCCAGCCGGTTGCCGATGATCGTGCCGACGGTGGCCGCGCCGACCCAGTAGGCCCGACGCTCGGGGTGAGCGGCGGCATACAGGACGCTACGAGCGGCGACCTCGGGCTGGTAGATCGGTGGAACGGGTTGCGCCTGGTGGGGCAGCTTGGAGAGCACCCAGCTGAACTGCGGCGTGTTGACGGCCGGCATCGCCACGGAAGTGAGTTGCACGTCGCTGTGGTCGTGGCGCAGCTCGGTCAACAGGGACTCGTGAAATCCCCACATGGCGTGCTTGGCGCCGCAGTAGGCCGACTGGAGCGGGATCCCACGGTGGGCCAGGGCGGACCCGACCTGGACGATCACGCCGCGGTCACGTGGAAGCATCCGCCTGAGCGCGCTGCGGGTGCCGTTGACGAACCCGAGGTAGGTCACGTCGGTCACGCGGCGGAACTCCTCGGGTTCGATGTCGACGAAGCGGGCGAACACCGAGGTGAACGCGTCGTTGACCCACACGTCGATGGGGCCGAGCTCGGCCTCGACCTGGTCGGCAGCGCGGTCGAGCGCCTCGTGGTCAGCCGTGTCGACGCTGATCGCCAGGGCGGCCCCGCCGAGGTCGCGGACCTCCCGGGCGGCCGCCTCCAAGCCGGCGCTGCCACGGGCGAGGAGCGCGACGTGGTCACCCTGCTGTGCGAACAACCGGGCGCTGGCCCTTCCGATGCCACCGGACGCTCCGGTGATGACGACGACGCGGGGGCTCTTCTTGACGCTCATCAGGTGTCCTCTCTCTGCTGCGATCTGGTGTGTGGCGGTCGCTCACGACCGGTCACCGGGCACGGGCCTGGAATCCCGTCGAGCCGACGCCTGCTCGCCCGAGTCGGTGGGCGCTCTCGAGGAGCAACGCGTGGACGAAGGCCTGGGGGAGGTTGCCACGCAGCTGGCGTTGCACGACGTCGTACTCCTCTGTGAAGAGCCCGGGTGGTCCCATGGCGGCACGGTTGCGTTCGAACCAGCGCACGGCGTCCTCACGCCGGCCGAGGTTCAGCTGGGCCAGCGACATCAGGAACCCACAGAGGACGAACGCTCCTTCGCTCTCGTGGAGGGGCAGGTCGGGATCCTGGCGGAACCGGTAGACGTATCCGTCGTCGGTCAGCTCCTCCATGACCGCGGAGACCGTGGCGCGGTTGCGCGGGTCCTCGGCAGCGACCGCGCCACGGATCCCGGGCAGGAGCAGGGCAGCGTCGACCGCGGAGTCGTCGGGGGAGCGCTGCCATCGACCGGTGGGATGGAGGCAGTCGCGGTCCACCGAGGCGACCAGCTCCTCGGCGTGCCGGCGCCACTGCTCCGCATTCTCCGAGCGGCCGGAGGGAGCTGCGGCAGCGGCGCGGAGACCGGCAGCGCACATGAGGCGGGAGTGTGCCCAGCGGCGGTTGTCGATCTCCCAGATGCCGGCGTCAGGTTCGTCGTGACGCTTGGCGATCGCTTCGACCAGAGTCGTGACCGCGCGGCGACCATCGTCGTCGAGTCGCCCGAGGTCGTCGGCAGCAGTCAGGAGCAGGAGGGCTTCGCCCAGGGCGTCGAGCTGGAACTGGTTGTTGACCCAGTTCCCGGTCCGCACGGCCGCGCCGGGGTAACCCGGCAGCGTGACGTCGTGCTGGTCCGGCACCCGACCGCCGGAGATGGTGTACGCCGGTCGCAGGTCCGGCCCGTCGGCCAGGACCCGTTCGGACACGAACCGGACGGCCCCGTCGAGCAAGGTGTGATCCCCGATGGCTGCTGCGGCCTGTCCGGCGTAGCACTGGTCGCGGATCCAGGCGTAGCGGTAGTCGTAGTTGCGTCCCTGGTCGGCGCGCTCGGGAAGCGAGGTGGTGGCCGCCGCGACCATGGCGCCCCCGCTGGAGGTGAGCCCGCGGAGGACGGCGTACGAGTGTTGCGACTCGCTGGGGGTCACCGAGGTGCTCATCTCGGGGACGCCGTGCCGCCACGCTCGCTCGGTGCGGTCCCACAGCCGACCCGGCTCCGGCAGCTCCCGCGGGAGGGCGGTCCGGGAGATCTCCAGGACGAGGTCACGCGACTCCCCGGCGGGGACGACGAGATCGAGCTCGAGCCGGCCGTCGTGCAGCCGCGCATGGCGGGTGGCTCCGGTCCAGCGGTAGGTCAGGTCGCCGGAGTGACCGTGCCAGTGACCGTCCTCGCTGCGGGCGACGGTCATCGTCCGGGCACCGAACTCGGCGCGGACATCGAGACCGACCACCACGTGTGCCACGCCACGAGTGGCCTCGATGCGTCGCAGCAAGACGAGCCGGTCGGGGTCGCCGGGAAACGCCAGGGCCTCGCGGCACTCGGTGACCGCGTGGTGAGAGACCCAGCGACTGCGCCAGATCAGGCTGCTCGGCTCGTAGTAGCCGCCCCACACGAAGCGGTCGTCCGCCGGGCTGATGCCGTACCCGCCCTGGCCGCCGAGCAGGCTGGAGAACACCGCGTCGTCGCGCCAGCTCGGCGCACACAGGAAGGCGATGTCTCCGCGGGGCCCGACCAAGGCGCCGCGCTCGCCGTCGGCGATCAGCGCGTACTGACGCAGCACGTGCGGGGCGGGTCGCAACAACTCGCCGGTGGAGCGTCGGGTCATGGGGCGACGATCAGTGCTTGCGGGGCAGCCTGCTTCATCCGGGTCGTCAGCCAGGTCAGCTGTCGAGTGGTCTCCTCCCTGCTGGAGGTAGCCACGTCGAGCAGCTGTTGGTCACGAAGGCCCTGGGCGCCCTGGGCGATCACGGTCCAGGTGCTGTGCACCAAGGTGGCCAGCAGGTGCAGGTCCTGAAGGTCACGCAGCAGTCCGATCTCGCCCTCGCGGGTGCTGGTCAGGGCGTCCGCGCGCAGGCGCTCGGGCTCGTCGACGTCCTCCTGCTCGCCGTACCGCTCGACCACGGGTGCGAGGTCCTGGCGATGCTGGTCGCTCCAGCCGGCCAGGGTGTTGCAGGTGTGGAACACGTCGGCCTGCCGGGCATGGCCCTCGGCCACCGCCCGCAGGGAGTCGGCGAGTGTCTGCTCGCTGTGGTCGGCCAGGGCGACGTACGTCGAGAGGTGCGGCATCAGTGGTCCTCCCTGCCGGACTCGATCTGGCTGGGGTCGAGCGCGTAGCCCGGCGTCTCGGCGAGAACCCGGCTCGAGGTCGCAGACCCACCGCCGGTCGCCGGCACCCTGGCCTCGACGTCGTTCGCGCCGGAGGCGGGAGCCGACGCGGTGTTGGTGGGGGCCGGCGCGGGACCGTCACCGGCTCGCAGGCGCGTGACGCGGCAGGCGGCGGTCTTGAACGACGGTTGCTTGGACACCGGGTCCCAGACGGTCATGGTGAGCTCGTTCGCGGTGCGGTGCTCGGCGTCGACGAGGTCGTCGGGGTTCCAATGTCCGTAGTGGAACGGCGCGAACACCGCCCCCTGCATGACGCGGCCGATGCGAGCCCGTACCTCGATCGCACCCCGCGGCGACTCGACCCGCACCCAGTCGCCCTCGCTGATGCCGAGCGGGCCGGCGTCGGCGGGCGAGAGCTCGACCCAGGCATCGGGCGCCGCCTGGTCCAGGGAGCGTGCCCGGCCGGTCTTGGTGCGGGTGTGGAACTGAAAGACGGTCCGGCCCGTGGTGAACAAGAGGGGGTACTCATCGCTGGGTGTCTCGTGCGCGGGGGTGTACGGCGCGCCCTTGAGGTAGGCGCGTCCGGCCGGAGCCATGGCGCGGTGTTCCTGTTCGCTGACCGTGCCGCCGGTGATGAGGTCGTGGCCGTAGGTCTCGCAGTAGTCGGTGTCGGTGGGGAAGATCGCGTCGGCGTACAGCCGGTCGGTCCCGTCGGGGTGCTCGGCGTTGACCGGCCAGGGGATCCCGGAGGGGCCGCGAAGCTTGGCGTAGGACAGGCCGGTGTAGTCGACGGGGCGGCCGGCGGTGACCGCGGCCCATGCGTCGAACGCCTCTTCCGGGGTGCGCCACGGGACCACGGGGGCACCGTCGCGGTCGGTGAAGCCCATCGCGTCGGCGTACATCAAGAAGATGTCGAGGTCGCTGCGCGCCTCACCCGGGGGCTCGACCGCCTGCTCGGAGAGATGCACGACGCGGTTGACGTTGGTGAAGCAACCCGTCTTCTCACCCCATCCCGCCGCCGGCAGGACGACGTCGGCCAGCTCCGCGGTCTCGGTGAGGAACAGGTCCTGGACCACGGTGAAGCACTGGTCGCCGGCGAGGATCTTGCGGATCCGCGCGGACTCCGGCATCGACACGGCCGGGTTGGTGGCCGAGATCCACAAGAACCCGATCGACCCTGTCTCGGCGTAGGACATGATCTGCATGGCGTGGGTGGGCGGCGCCCAGTGCGGGATCGTCATCACGTCCACGTTCCACGCGTCGGCCAGCTGCCGGACGTGGTCGAGGTTGTCCCAGTTGCGAAAGCCCGGTAGGTCTCCGTCGGCGCCGCACTCCCGGTTGTTCTGCGCGGTGGGCTGCCCGTTCATCTGCAGCACCCCGGCGCCGGGACGCCCGATCATCCCGCGCAGCAGGTGCAGGTTGTGCACCGCCACCGAGGACGCGGTGGCCTGATGGGACTGGTAGAAGCCCTGCAGGACCGTGGAGAGCACGTTCTCGCTCTCCCCGAAGATGCGGGCGGCGGAGCGCAGGTCGTCGGGGTCGATCCCGCAGATGTCGGCGACGTGTTCAGGGGTGTAGGGCTCCACGGTCTCGCGGAGCTTGTCGACGCCGACGGTGTGCTCGGCGACCCACTCGTGAGTGATCCAGTCGTGAACGAACAGCTCACGGACGAGGCCGTTCATCAACGCCAGGTTGGTGCCGACACGGGGCGCGAGGTGGACGCCCCCGGTGCGCAGCGCTTCCTCGGCGACGGCGGTGCGTCGGGGGTCCACGCAGACGATCCGAGGCGGATCCTCCCCGCGCGTGCGGTCCAGGATGCGGGTCCAGAGCACGGTCTGTGTCTCCGGCATGTTGTGGCCGTAGAGGAAGATCGCGTCGCAGTGCTCGATGTCGGTGTAGGACCCGGGCTGACCGTCAGCGCCGAACGACTCCTTGAACGCCGCCGCACTGGTTGCGGTGCACAGCCGGGTGTTGCCGTCCATGTGCGGCGTTCCGAGCCCGGCCTTCCCGATCACGGCGAGGGTGTAGTACTCCTCCAGGAACAGCTGGCCGGAGGTGTAGAAGCCGTGGCTCAACGGGCCCTTCTCGGCGAGGAGCCTCTTGCTCACCTCCACGATGCGGCCCATCGCGGTGTCCCAGTCGGTCTCGACCAGCCGGCCGTCCTCCCGGACCAGCGGACGGGTGAGACGGTCGGGGGACGATGCCCACGGCGTACTGCCGTACAAGCCCTTCGGGCCCAGGCGTCCGTGGCTCACGGTGTCGCCCGCCCGCCCGCGGATGCCGACCATGCGTCCGTCCTTGACCGCGATGTCGGCGCCACATCCGTTGCTGCACAGCAGGCACGCCGACTGGACCCACCGGTCGACGTCCCGCTCATCGATGCCTTCGTCGAGGTACTGGTCGACCCTGGCCGGCCACACCGTCCCGCGCCGGTGCGGGGTCGGCTCTCCGAAGACCTTCGCCACCCTGTCCGAGGTCGTGCTGTTCGTGCTCATGCGGTCCCAGTACCCCTAGCCTCCGAAAAACATGCGCTTGCGCATGTATGCTTCACGGCAAGGAAAGCACGCGCCCTGAAAGGCACCCATGACCAAGCGGACGCCGGCGTCCCCGGCGGTGGACGACGCGCTGGACGACGCGCTGGCCGACGCGCTGGCCGACGCGTTCATCACCGTCAGCCGGGCACTCGTGGGGACCGCCGTTCGCTCCGTCAACGCCGCGCCGGTCGAGGTGACGCTGGTCCAGCACCGCCTGCTCGTCCTGCTGGCGACGGGGGGAGACCAGACCGTCGGGACCCTGGCCGGACAGCTGGAGGTGAACGCGTCCAACGCCAGCCGGCTGTGCGACCGGCTCCAGAAGCTGGGGCTGGTCTCCCGCGACCGGTCGACCACCGACGGGCGAGCCGTCGAGGTGTCCTTGACGGCTTCGGGACGCGAGCTCCTGGAGACCGTCCGAGCTCACCGACGGCACGAGGTCCGACGCATCCTCAGCCACATGTCGCCCGACGACGTCGAGGCTGCCATCACCGCACTCACCGCCTTCGGTGAAGCCGCGAACGAAGTCGGCGAGGCGCAGTGGACCGCGCACATCCTGTGAGACCGATCATCGCGCCCCAGAAAGCTGGTTGAGATGCCGATCTGGCTGCAAGCCGGCCTGTGGGGCCTGGCCGCGGGGGGCGCCCTCGTCGTGGGCGCGGGGGTGGCCTGGCTGATCGAGGTTCCACAGCGCATCGTGGCCTCGGTCATGGCCTTCGGAGCTGGAGTGCTGATCTCCGCGCTGGCGTTCGACCTGGTGGACGAGGCCGAGACCAAGGGTGGTCTCACGGCCACCGTGCTCGGGTTCCTGGTCGGCGCGGTCGCCTACCTTCTCGCCAATGTGGTGCTGGCCAGACGAGGAGCCCGCCACCGCAAGCGCTCAGGGGATCAACAGCCCAGTGAGGTAGAACAGGGCGGGAGCGGCTCCGCGATCGCGATCGGGGCCCTCCTCGACGGGATCCCCGAGTCCGTGGTTCTCGGCCTCTCGCTCCTGGGCGGAAACGGCATAGGCATCCCGGTGTTGGCGGCGATCTTCATCTCCAACCTCCCCGAGGGGCTCTCCAGCGCGGCCGGAATGAAACGCAACGGACGCCCAGCCCGCTACGTCTTCGGCGTCTGGATCGGCGTTGCCGTCGCCAGCGGACTCGCCGGACTCCTCGGCTGCCTTCTGCTCCAAGGAGCCTCGGCCGAGTTGGTGGCCGCCATCACCGCGCTCGCCGCCGGAGCGATCCTGACTATGGTCGCCGACACGATGATCCCCGAAGCTTTCGAGCGCACGCATCTCTACGCCGGCCTCATCGCCACCCTGGGATTCCTGACCGCGTTCACGATCGGACGCGCTGGATAGTTGGAACGCGCCACTCGGCGATCCTCGGCGGCTGGACGCCGAGCTCAAGCGCGCTTTGACCGCTTCAGCTCCGCCGGCTCCTCGGTCGTGAGGACGGGCCGCCTGCCGGCGTCGACCTCGGCCTGCCGGCACCACTTGCGCACCGTCTCCGACGTGCCGACCCCGAGCAGCTCTGCGACCTTGCTCATCGCCGCCCACTCCGAGCCGTAGATGTCGGCGATGTCGTCGACTGAGGTGCGGACCACGGCGCCTCGCGGCTGCTGCCAGGTGCCTGACTTGATGAAGACTTCTTCATATGACAAAGTGTCTGGGTATTCGATCGTCGATCGGAGGTCTGATGTCTGTGCCGCTGTACCAGGCGAAGGCGGAGTTCTTCCGCACCTTGGGCCACCCGGCCCGGATTCGCATCCTCGAGCTGCTCAGCGAGCGTGACCACGCCGTGCACGAACTGCTCGATGAGATCGCGATCGAGGCGAGCAACCTCTCGCAGCAGCTCGCGGTGCTCAGGCGCACCTCCCTGGTGGTCTCGAGCCGTCGCGATGGCGAGGTCGTGTACTCGCTGCGTGCGCCGGAGATGCGCGACCTGCTGCTCGCGGCCCGTCGGATCCTGTCGGGTCTGGCCGCGGCACAGGTCGACCTCGAGCCCGAGCTGACCCCGCCTGGTCGGCAGACCAGGGCGTGAGTCTGCGTGAACCTGTCGAAAGGAAGCAATCACACATGCGCATGTTGATCATGGGGCCCCCGGGGGCCGGCAAGGGAACGCAGGCCCGCGCGATCGCCGAGCGGTACGGCGTACCCGTGGTCTCGACCGGTGACATGTTCCGCGCCAACGTCGCAGCCGGGACCCCGTTGGGTCTCGTCGTGCGGCGGTACCTGGACGGCGGTGAGTACGTACCGGACGAAGTCACCAACGACCTGGTTCGCGACCGCGTGCGGCGCCGCGACTGTGCGCAGGGCTTCCTTCTCGACGGCTACCCGCGCACCCTCGAGCAGGTCAAGGTGCTTGACGCGGTCCTCGAGGAGCGAGGGGAGGCGCTCGACGCCGTCGTCCTGCTGACCGCCGAGGTGTCCCTACTCGTTGATCGACTTCTGATGCGTGCCCGGGCCGAAGGCCGCAGCGACGATACCGAGGACGTCATCCGCCGCCGCCAGGAGATCTACGCGCAGGAGACGGCCCGGTTGACCGATGAGTACGACGCACGGGGCATCCTGGTGCGCGTCGACGGGCTCGGTTCCGTCGAGGAGGTCGCCGGCCGGATCGCCGCCACGCTCGACCGGCTGTCCCGATGAGCCTGCTCGGCCTCGCTCGGCTGATCGGCAGGACCGGCAGGGTCGCGGAACTCGCACCGCCGGCACCCGAACCCCTGTCAGGAATGCCACGGGTCCTGCGGGGAAGCGCCCAGGTTCGCCACGTCGACGCCGGCTCCTGCAACGGCTGCGAGATCGAGCTGGGCGCGGCGTTCGGCCCGGTCTACGACGCCGAGCGGTACGGCGCGCGTCTGGTGGCCTCGCCCCGGCACGCCGACGTCGTGCTGGTCACCGGCGTGGTCACCCACAACATGCTCGAGCCGCTGCGTCGTACCGTGGAGGCGACACCGCGGCCGCGAGTGGTGTTGGCGGTCGGCGACTGTGCGCGCAACTGCGGCCGGTTCGCCGGCGCGTACGGCGTTGCTGGCTCAGCGAGCGACGCCGTCGACGTCGACCTCGAGGTTCCCGGCTGCCCGCCGGAGCCGTCCGCCATCGTCGAGGCACTGCGGCAGGTGACCGGGAAGTGACTCCCGTCGAGCTCGCTCTCGACACCCAGCTGGTCCTGGTCCTGGCGGGCGTCGTGGCCGCGATCGCAGCCCCTCCGCGGCTGCGCTCGCTACTGGCCGGCGTCCTGTCGGCCCTGCTCGGTCTCGCAGGTGTGCTGACCGGCGCCTGGGCGCTGGCCGGCCGGCACGGCGTGGTCGAACTGCCCACCGCGTTGTCGCTCGGTCCGGTCACCCTCGATCCGACCCCGCTGGGCGGGTTCTTCATGGTCGTCGCAGGTGCGGTCGGCGCGGTGGCTGCCGTGTTCGCGATCGGATACGCGAGCGGCCCGGCGGCGTCGCGAACCTCCTGGGTCGCACTCGCGGTGTTCCTGGGTGCCATGCAGCTGGTCCCCGCGGCCGGGGATCTCGTGTCCTTCCTGCTCATGTGGGAGCTGATGGCGTTGGCGTCCACGGTCTTGGTGCTCACCGAGCATGCCGGGCGCGCCGAGGTCCGCACTGCGGCCCTCTGGTATGCCGCCATGACGCACCTGAGCTTCGTCCTCGTCCTCCTGGGGTTCACCGTGCTGGCCCACGCGGGGGGCGGCATCGACTGGGCGTCGATGAGCCGGGTCGACCCCACATCCAGAACCGCGGCGGTCGCGTTCCTGCTGCTGGTCGCCGGGTTCGCCACCAAGGCGGGCGTCGTGCCGGTGCACGTGTGGCTCCCGCGCGCCCATCCGGCGGCCCCCAGTCACGTGTCGGCGGTGATGAGCGCGGCCATGGTCAAGATGGGGGTCTACGGTGTGCTGCTGGTCTCGATCCGGCTGATGCCCGGGGGACCCGCCTGGTGGGGCGCGGTCGTGGTCGGTCTCGGGGCCGTCTCCGCGGTGTACGGCATCTTGCAGGCATCCGTCGCGAGCGACCTCAAGCGGCTGCTGGGCTACTCGACCACGGAGAACATCGGCCTCATCTTCCTGGCCCTGGGCACGGCCCTGATACTGCGTGCCCATCAGGTGTCCGCGGCCGGCGACGCCGCCCTCCTCGCCTGCCTGCTGCTGGTCGCCAGCCACGCCGCGTTCAAGGCGACCCTGTTCCTCGGGGCCGGCTCGGTGCTGCACGCCACCGGTGAGCGCGACCTGGACCGGATGGGTGGACTCGTCTCGCGACTCCCGGTCACGGCGACGGCGTTCGGCATCGGTGCGCTGGGTGCCGCCGCCCTGCCGGTGACCGCCGGCTTCGTGGCCGAGTGGACCCTGCTGCAGGCGGTGATCCACGGTGGCCGGCCGCACGACCGGATGGTTGCCGTGACCATGCCGATCGCGGTCAGCGTGGTCGCCCTCACTGCGGGCCTCGCGCTGGTCACCTTCGTCAAGGCCTACGGCATCGCGTTCCTCGCCCGCGCCCGCTCCGACGGTGCGGCCCAGGCACACGAGGCGTCGCCGAGCATGCGGGCCGCGATGCTCATAGCGGCATGCGTCGTGCTGATACTCGGCCTGGTCCCAGGTGCACTCGCCCAGGCCGCGGCCCGGGCCGTGGGGCTTCCCGCCGGTTCCGCGGTCACCCAGGTTGGGTTCACGCACCTCGGCGCCCGGCTCGAGCCGCTCGCCGTTCTGGTCCTGGTCGGCGTGATGGTGACCGCCGTCGCACTGATCGCGAAGGCGGCTGCCCGGAAGGTGCCCCGACGCGAGGTCGAGCTGGCCTGGGGCGGCGGTGGAGTGCGGGCCAGCGCGCGGATGCAGTACACCGCGACGTCGTACGCCGAACCGTTGACCCGGGTCTTCGACGACGCGCTGCGACCCGAGCGCGACGTCGTGGTGACCCATGCCGGCGAGTCCCGCTACCTCGTCGAGCGGGTCCAGTTCCACCAGCACGTCGTCGACCTGGTCGAGGACCGGATGTACCGACCGATGCTGACCCTGGTCGAGCGGCTCGGTGTCGCCGGTCGCCGGCTGCAGAACGGCAGTATCCACCGCTACCTGGCCTACTCGTTCTTTGCACTGGTCGTCGTGCTCGTGGTGGTGGCCCTGTGAACGGCTCTGTCGGCGTGAATGTCTCGGCCGCGACCTTCGCCACCAGCCAGGTGCTGGTTCTGGTCGTGCTCTCACCCCTCCTGATCGGGCTGATGCGCACGGTCCGTGCACGCCTGGAGGGTCGCGTCGGCGGTGGGGTGCTCCAGCCGTGGCGCGACCTGCGCAAGTTGCTGCTCAAGGAGCCGCTCCAGGCGCAGGGACGCAGCTGGTGGGCGATGGCGGGGCCGGTGCTCCTGGTGTCGTCGAGCCTCGCGCTGTGCGCGCTGACTCCGTTGCTCGGGACGGTGACCTTCCCGAGCTTGCCTGACGACCTCTTCGTCGTCGTGTCGATCCTGCTCCTCGGCAGCGTCGCGCTGGCCCTGGTCGGCCTCGATGCCGGCACCGCGTTCGGCGGGATGGGCTCGAGCCGGCACATGATGATCTCGGCGCTGGTCGAGCCAACGGTGCTGCTGTCCGTCTACGCCCTGTCGATTCCAGTCGGCTCCTCGGTGTTGTCCCGCATCGTCGAGGCGAGGCTGGACGACCCGGCCAGCGTGCTGTCCCCGGTCAGCCTGCTCGCCCTGCTCGCCCTGACCATCGCCGTCGTCGCCGAGACCGGTCGGCTGCCCGTGGACAACCCGGCCACCCACCTCGAGCTGACGATGGTGCACGAGGCGATGGTGCTGGAGAGCTCCGGGAGGGACTTGGCCTGGCTTGAAGTCGGCTCGTGGCTGCGGCTAGGCGTCCTGCTCGGGCTGGTCAGCACGCTGCTGGTGCCGTGGGGGGTGGCGACCGATCTGACGGCCGCCGGCATGCTCGTGGCCGTGCTCGCGCTCGTCGCCAAGCTTGCTGTGGCCGCGACCGCGCTGGCCACGGTCGAGGTCGCGCTCGCGAAGGTCCGGCTGTTCCGGGTGCCCGAGCTGATGGCCGGGTCGTTCGTCCTGGCCTTCCTTGCGGTGACCGCGTCGTACCTGGTGGTGCAGGGGTGAGCGATGTCTGAGACCACCTACACCCAATTGCTCCAGCTGTCAGCCGGGCTGCTGCTGCTGTGCGCGGTGCTCATCGTGTGGCGACGTTCGCTCGGCGCCCACATCCGGCTGCTCGCCGTCCAGGGTTGGGCGCTCGCCGGGCTGGTCGCCGTGCTCGGGCTCCACGAGCACAGCGCCGAGCTCCTCTGGGTCTCCGTGCTGGTCGCGACGCTCAAGGGTGTGGTGCTGCCGGCGGTCCTCGCCCGCGCGACCGCATCCGACCGCACCAGAGCGCGTGAGGAGACACCGCTGATCAACACCACTGCGGCGCTGCTGGCGGTCTCCTTCCTCACGATGCTGGCCTACCTGGTGAGCCGGCCCGTGCTCGCGCTGGGGTCGACCGCCGCGGTCGCCGCCGTCCCCGTCGGCATGGCCATGGCGCTGTTCGGCTTCCTGGTGCTGTCCACCCGGCGGCACGCGGTCTCCCAGCTGATCGGGTTCCTGCTCCTCGACAACGGGATCGCCACCGTGGCGTTCCTGACCGCCGGCGGCGTCCCGCTGGTGGTTGAGCTCGGGGTGTCACTCGACGTCCTGCTGGTCGTCTTGATCCTGCGAGTGCTCACCAGCCGGATCCGCACCGAGTACGGCGACGCCGACCTCGACGACATGACGGAGCTGCGGGACTGATGGCCATCCCTGTCACCGTGCGCCGATACGCCGGCGTGGTCGCCGCGGCCGCGATCCTCTGCGCGGGCGTCGCGCTCGACGTCGTCGTCCGCCAGAGCGGCCCGGTCACGGCGCTCGGCGGCCAGTTGCGCGCCGACGCGCTCTCGGCCTTCATGCTCACCGTCGTCGGTGCCGTCGGCCTCACGGCGACGTGGAGCGGGCTACGGGTGCGACCGAATCCGGCACCGACTAACGCGTACGCCGTACTCGTGGTGCTCTTCTTGGGTGCCATGTCGCTGGGTGTCCTGGCCGACAACCTCGGCGTGCTCTGGGTCGCCGTCGAGGCCACCACTATCGCCACCGCATTCCTGGTCGGGCACCACGGCACCCGGCGCGCCCTCGAGGCGGCCTGGAAGTACGTCGTGCTCGGCTCGGTCGGCGTGGCGATCGCATTCCTCGGCATCGTGCTGCTCTACGCCGCGACCCGGTCGGCCGGATCACCCACGCTCTCGTGGGCCACGCTCGACGCCACCCACCCGGCCCTCGACCCGTCACTGGTCCGGCTCGCCGCCGCCCTGACCATCCTCGGCTTCGCCACCAAGGCCGGGCTCGCACCGATGCACAGCTGGCTGCCCGACGCGCACAGTCAGGCACCGGCCCCGGTCTCCGGGCTGATGTCCGGGGTGCTGCTCTCGGTCGCGTTCTACGCGATCCTGCGCGTGCAGGCGGTCGCCGCCCCGGTGATCGGCACCGGGCTGATGCGCGGCATGCTCGCGACCGCAGGCCTGCTGTCGCTGGCCGTGGCGACATTGCTGCTGATCGCGCAGCGCGACCTCAAACGGCTGCTCGCCTACTCCAGCGTCGAGCACATGGGTGTGCTCGCCCTGGCCGCGGCGATCGGCGGTCCGCTGGCGATCTCGGCGGCCCTGCTGCACGTGCTCGGCCACGGGCTGGCCAAGTCCAGCGCCTTCGTTGCATCCGGATGGATCCTCGAGACCGAGGGCACGACCCGGATCGAAGACCTGCGCCTGCTGCTCCGCCGCCGACCCGGCGTCGCGGTCCCCTTCCTGGTCGGCGTGACCGCCCTGCTCGGGCTTCCGCCGTTCAGCCTGTTCTTCTCCGAGGTCGCGATCGTGGTGGCCGGTGTCCAGCGCGGTATGGGGTGGGTGATGGCGGCCACGGTGCTGCTGGTCCTCGGGGCGTTCGCGGCCTTGGCGCGGCGGGTTGCGGTCATCGCGTTCGGCTCGTCGGCCGATGAGCCCGAACAGATGTCCGATTCGGCGCCCGACTGGTCGACGCCCGGCCCGCGGTTCCCGCTGGGCGTCGCCCTCGGAACCACCGCAGTGGCAGGGTTCGTCGCCGGCCCGTTCGCCGCCGTACTCACCGATGCGGCCCGGGTCCTGGGAGGCGCCGGATGAGTACGACGCACGATCTCACTGCGACCCAGCTTCGTGGCGCGGTGGCGGCCCTGCTCGGGGAAGGTCACCGGGTGGCGCTGGTTGCCGGTCACGAGGACGACGACTGCCTGCGTGTCGTCTACGTGCTCGTCCGCGCAGCCGACGACGCGCGCGTCGAGCTGACGATCCGGGTGCCGAAGGACCGTCCGGTCGTCCCGAGCCTCGCCGACCTCGACTACGGCATCGGTCGCTTCGAGCGCGAGCTCCACGACCTGTACGGCATCACTCCCGAGGGGCATCCCCTCCCGGCAAGGCTGGTACGACATGCGCACTGGCCGAGCGGGTGGTACCCGATGCGGCGCGACGCCGGACCGGCCCCGGCCTTCGAGCCGGACGTCGGCTCGTTCCCGTTCGTGGAGGTCGAGGGGGACGGCGTCTACGAGATCCCGGTGGGGCCGGTGCACGCCGGCCTGATCGAACCGGGCCACTTCCGGTTCTCAGTGGTCGGCGAGACCATCCTGCGGATGAAGGCTCGGCTCTGGTTCGTGCACCGCGGCGTGGAGAAGTTGTTCGAGGGGCAGCCGGTGCAGGATGGCATCGCGCTCGCCGAGCTGATCAGCGGGGACACCGCGGTCGGGCACGCCATTGCGTACGCCGTCGCAGTCGAGGGGGCACTCGGGATCGAGATCGCGGAGCAGGACCGGCTGATACGGGCCGTGCTGCTTGAGCTCGAGCGTCTGCACAACCACGTCGCCGACCTCGGTGCTCTCGCCAACGACGTCGGGTACGGCATCGCCAACGCCCACGCCCAGACGATCCGCGAATCGCTACTCCGCCTGAACAAGCAGGTCACCGGCCATCGCCTGCTGCGGGGCGGCATCAGCGTCGGCGGCGCCCATGTCCTGGACCTACCGCCCGCGGCTGAGATCACCTCCGTGGCGCATCGGGTCGCCGAGGTCGTCGACATCTGTCTGTCGAACTCCACCGTGCTCGACCGGTTCACCGGCACCGCCGTACTTCCCGGCGAGCAGGCCCGCGGCCTCGGCGTCCTCGGCTACGTGGCGCGCGCATCCGGCATCGACGTCGACGCCCGGCGCGACCACCCGATCGCCGACCTCCCCGGTCTCGAGGTCGTCGTCGAGCACGGTGGCGACGTACTTGCCCGCTACCTGGTGCGCGCACGAGAGGTCCAGGCCTCGGCGCACCTGCTCACCGATCTGCTGCTCAGGCTGGCTGGCGAGACCGGGTCGGGCTCGGTCCGCCGCGCGACCGGCGGGCGAGCGGGGATCGGCCTCGCCGGCGGCTGGCGCGGCACCATCGCGCATCGCGTCGAGATCGGCACCGACGGCCGCATCAGCCGCGTCAAGGTCGTCGATCCGTCCTTCTTCAACTGGCCGGCCCTACCGGTGGCGCTGGCGGACACGATCGTCCCGGACTTCCCCCTGGCCAACAAGAGCTTCAACCAGTCCTACGCCGGCAACGACCTCTGACGTCGCCGTGCCGGTCGCCGTAGCGGGTCGGGAGCCGTGCCGATCGAGTAGCGCTCGCGGGGCCACCACGAGTCGATCCCCGCGGTGAACAGCGCGAACACGCCTCGTCCCGTGCGACCGGGACGGTGATGCCGGCGTGCGCGGAGGTCTCGAGCGTGTCCCTCATGACACGGTCCTCGGCCGGGCCCTGCCGTGGTCTCCCCAACCGCCACGACCTCGGCGGGGTCGCAAAGCGATGTCCGGGAGACCCCTGCAAGGGCGTGAGGCACGTTGCTACCCGCGCGGTCATCCGCCATCGAGCAGGGACACGAGAAGGCGACATGCCGGGCGACCCGATCGGTACCTCAACCCTTGACAGGTGTCCTCAGAGCCAGGTAGATATACGCAGCAGTCTACTTATCTTTAAGGAGTCAGCGATGCGCATCGAGGCCGGGTATCTGAGTCGTTTGGCAGCCGAGCAGTTCGGCGATCGCGACGCGCTGACAGATGCCAGCGGGACACAGACGTTCGCCGAGCTGAACGCTCGGGCGAACCAGGTCGGCTCCGGCGTCCGGACCGCCGGGATCGGGTCAGGCGCCCGCGTGGGACTGCTGAGCCTCAATCGAAGCGAGGTCGTCGAGACCTGGCTGGGCTTCGAGAAGCACCAGATCGTTCGCGTGGTGCTGCACAGCCACTTCGACATGGAGGCGCACGTGGCCTCTCTCAACCACGTCGGCGCCGAAGGGCTCTTCTTCGACACGGCGTTCCTCGACCAGGTGGAGGCGGCTCGCAGCCAGCTGTCCACGGTCCGCCTGTTCGTGGCGATCGGCGACGGCTGCCCTGACTGGGCGGTGCCCTATGAGCAGCTTGTTGGCTCCGGCTCGGCGGATGACGCGTTCCTCTCCGTCGACGAGGACGCGCCGTGCTTCCTCCAGCTGACCTCTGGCACGACGGGGATGCCGAAGGCCTGGGTGAAGACGTATCGGTCGTGGCAGGCGGTCATCAACCAGAACGTGCAGCATCTCGACAGCTTCGGTACGGCGCCAGCGGTGTCGACGGACGACGTCAATCTGCACTTCCACCCGCTCCAGTGGGCGAGCGGCTTCCAGACTCTGTATCCGTACCTGATGCGTGGCGCCAGGTCAGTGCTCATGGATGATTCGGGGTTCGATGCCACGGCGTTCGTCGACCTCCTGGTCAAGGAGCAGGTGACCGGCACGCTGATGCCGGCGCCGTTGCTGTCGCCGGTCCTCGACGACATCGAGGCCCGTGGTGGTGCTGACCTGGCGATGCGGCGGATGGTGATCTTCTTCGCGACCCCGGAGCAGCTCCAGCGCACCACCGAGGTGATGGGCCCGGTGTGGTGCCATGGCTTCGGCTCGACCGAGCAGGGGGCTGTGATCACCCGACTGCTTCCCGGCGACGTGGCTCAGGACCCGCGCCGGCTCAACAGCGTGGGACGGGTGGCGTCACCGTTCGTCGAGGTCGCTGTCGTGGACAACAACGGCACTCGTCTCGGCGCGAACGAGGTGGGGGAGATCGTGGTGCGCAGCCCCATGTCTCAGGGCGAGTACTGGCAGCTGCCGGACAAGACGGCCGCGACGTACTTCCCGAACGACTGGTTCCGCCCCGAAGACGTGGGCTACATGGACGCGGACGGGTTCCTCTACTACTCCGATCGGGCTGGCGACACCATTCACGTCAACGGGATGGCGGTCTATCCCCACCTCGTGGAGTCGGCGATCCTCGGACACGAAGCCGTCGCCAACTGCGGCGTCGTCGGGATCGAGGTGGACGGCGAGGCGCGCGTAGTCGCAGGCGTCCAGCTGGTGGCCGGGGTGATCGACTCCGAGGAAGTCAGGTCGGCGATCCTCGCCGCGGCCGGCTCTCTGGGAGAGCACGAGCGGCCCAGCCGGGTCGTGGTGTTGGAGGAGCTGCCGACGGTCCTGGGCGGCGCGAAGGTCCAGCGCGGAGAACTTCGCTCTCGGATCGAAGCGGCGTGGGCGGAGTGATCGCTGGGGATGCCGTCCGGCGTGCACTGAACGATGCGGCCGACCGGACACTGGTGCACTGGCGAGATCAGGCGTGGAGCGGCGCGGCCATCGACGCCGAGGTCGACCGGCTGGCGGGCTTCCTGCAAGAGGCCGGCCCCGGCGCGCAGGTTGGCCTCTGGTACCAGAACTCGGTGTGGGCCTTGATCGCCCATCTCGCGGTGGAGCGTGCCGGTCTCACCCGGGTGCCGGTTGATCCCGGGGCCCCAGCGGACGAGGCGCGAGCGATCTGGGCCGCAGCCGGTGTCGAACTCGTCTTGGGCGATTCGGCGCACGTCGCCGGCCTGGCTGGGGCAGTCACCTACGACGACGCCCGTACGCCGGGAGCGGCCGGCCCGGCTCGCGCTGTGAAGGTGGAGGACGACACCACCCATCTGCTCTTTCCGCGGACGGTGTCGTCCGGCGGGCTGCTCGCCATTCCGATCTCCTACCGAGGCTGGGCGGCCCACATGGCGACCAACGCTCGCCTCTTCGGTGAGGGCGGGTATGGCCCGCCCGTCGGGCCCGATGACCTGCTCCTGACCGTTCAGCAGCTCATGCACGGCACGGGGCTGGTCGCCACGTTCCCCTTCTTGACCATGGGAATTCCGCAGGTGATCGTGGACAAGTTCGATGCGGACGCTGTAGCCGAAGCTGCGACCAGACATCGGGCTACTACCGCGTTCATGGTGCCTGGCATGGTCACCCGGCTCGCGGGGTGGGTCGAGGAGCATGGGAGCCTGCCGTTGCGTCGGATCGTCTACGGCGGGGCGCCCATCACACCCGAAGAGCTCCGCCATGCGCTTGCACACCTCGGTCCAGTTCTCACCCAGATCTACGGTCGACTCGAGGGCGGCTGGCCGCTCACTGTCCTCGGCAGAGCCGAGCACGAACGCATTGCCGCTGGGGAGGATGATCTGCTCGACAGTTGTGGTCGCGCCGTCGCAGAAGTAGAGCTCGACATCCGGCCGGTCGAGAACGCAGGGGACGACGGCGGTGGTGAACTCCGGGTCCGAGGGGCGATGTCGTCGCCCGCGTTCACCGACCCTGACGGCTGGTGTTCCCTCGGCGACATGGCCACCGTTGACGGTGACGGATACGTGCGGCTGCAGGGTCGCCTGGACGGCATGATCAACACCGGCTCCTATCACGTCTACCCGCAAGAGGTCGAGGAGGCGATCCGAGAGCTCCTCAACGTGATGGACGTGGCGGTCTCTGCTGTCCCTGACCCGAAGTGGGGCGAGGCCGTGTTGGCGACGATCACCTGGCCCCCGGACTACCGCCCCCCCGACGACGATGCATTGCGCAGCTCGCTGCGAACACGGTTGGCACCGTACAAGGTGCCGACCCGCTTCTCACACAGCTGCAACGCATCGACACACGGGGCCGCGATTCAATGACCGGCACCGGGGATCGACCGCAGTACGTCGCGCGACAGAAGCGGCGCGCCGACACCCACGAGCGGGTGATCCAGGTCGCCGCCGACCTGTTGTACAGGCGTGGAATCCAACAGGTCAGCATGGACGACGTGGCGGCCGCGGCCCAGGTCACGAAGGCCACCCTCTACAAGCACTTCAGCTCCAAAGATGCGTTGATCTCAGAGTGTCTCGACGTCGTTGACCTCGAGCACTTCACGTGGTTTGTCTCCCAGGTCGAGCAGCGCACGACTGGTGGCGCGCCTGCTCTGAGCGCGGTGTTCGACGTGCTCGACCAATGGATCAACAGCTCCGCGTTCCAGGGGTGCGCGTTCATCAACGCCTCCATCCAGCTCCCCGATCATCAGCACCCGGCCTTCTTGGCGGTTCTCAACCACAAGGACCGCACCCGCCGCTGGCTCGTCACCCTCGCCACGGAGGAGGGGATCCCCGCGGAGTCGGCCGAGCTCATCGGCTCACATCTGATGCTCCTCATGGAAGGCGCCATCGTTACTGCCCTGGTCCAAGGTCGGGCCGACGCTGGGAAGGAAGCAGGTGACGTCGCCCAGATCGTGCTCCAAGCCATGGCGAATCCGCGGAAGTAGTCCGCGGCCCCCATGTGACTGCGCATTCCCAGCTCAACCCTCGACGTCCTGTCGACCCTGCCCCGACCTCGAAGGAGACCGACGATGAACGCATTGACCGACAACTTGAGCACCGCAGACGCGCTCACTGGAAGCGTGATGGACCGAACCGTTCTGGAATCTCCTGAGGGTGGCGCCGGGCTGCTCTACCCGCGCACGGCCGGGGGCGTCGCGCTCTCCGCATTCGGAGTCGGAATCTCCGCCGCCTCCTTGTCCTT
Organism: Nocardioides agariphilus; assembly: GCF_015352445.1. Classification (GTDB taxonomy): domain Bacteria; phylum Actinomycetota; class Actinomycetes; order Propionibacteriales; family Nocardioidaceae; genus Nocardioides; species Nocardioides agariphilus. The sequence goes on along the minus strand of NZ_JADKPO010000001.1, from coordinate 86,836 downwards.
CGCGAACGCGCACGTCGTAGATCCGGCGACGGGCGGATTCTTCGTCCCTGTGGCTCTCGGCACCGGCGCGCTCGCTCTGCTCACCGGCGGGTTGTGGGAGTTCCGTGCGGGCCGCATGTTCAGCGGAACCTTCGGAGTCATCTATGCCGGCTTCCTCCTCAGCACCGGTCTCATCATCCAGTTCTTCGCCGGCCCTGCAGCGACGGCCGCCGGCGGCGACGGCCTTGGGGACGCACTCGGCGCCTACCTCCTTCTATGGTGCGCCGTGACTGCTTTGCTCACGATCTGTGCTGCCAAGTTGGACTGGCCGGCATTTCTCGCCTTCCTCTTCTTGGCGCTCGCGCTGCTCTTCGGCGGTCTCGCGAATGTCGTAGGGATTGCCCCGGGGAACACGGGCGACCTGCTCAATCGCATCGGCGGCTGGTGCGGCATCGTCGATGCGGTCATCGCCTTCTACCTGGGCGCATCCATCCTTCTTGCTGACCTGCACGGACGGGCGATCCTGCCGGCACCAGCCGTCCTGCGCAGTTAGTCGAGGGTTACGCGGCTCGAGTTTCGCGACGCCTCGTCCAGGTCGGACAGCTCGCGCTCCTCGAGGCACGACACCGGGCCACGCCAAGGACTCGGGACTTGGCAGGTTCTGACCCAGGTCGTGACCATCGGTCAGCCCGTCGCAGGCCTGAGGGCGGCCGCCAGCGAACCGAGCACGTCGGGCGCGACGCGGTAGTAGGCCCACTTGCCGCGTTGTTCGCGGGTGACGAGGCCCGCGTCGACCAGGAGCTTGAGGTGGTGGGAGACGGTCGGCTGGCTGAGTCCCACGGGCTCGGTCATGTCGCAGGCGCACGCCCCGTTGTCGGACGCCGCAGCGATCATCGAGAGCAGCTTGACCCGAGTCGGGTCGCCGAGCGCCTTGAACATCCGGGCGAGCGTCGTGGCGGCCTCGTCGCCGACGATGCCCTCGGTCACGGGGGAGCAGCACGCCGCCAGCGCGGAGGGCTCGATCACGGAGAGCGTCGAAGGCATGGCCCCATTCTGGCTCATCCATTGACATTTGTCGATGTGTGCCTACGATGGTCGCATCGATGATCGTGAATGTGAGGAGTTCGAAGATGAGTGACCTGCCTGTTGTCGTGATCGGCGCCGGCCCGCAGGGCCTGGCGGCGGCCGCGCACCTGCTGGAGCGTGGCCTGGAGCCGCTGGTGCTGGAGTCCGGGCTCGAGCCGGCCTCCGCGGTCGCGGAGTGGGGGCATGTCCGGCTGTTCTCGGCCTGGCCCGAGCTGGTCGACAACGCCTCGGCGCGGCTGCTCGAGCCGACCGGATGGTCGGCGCCCCAGGAGGGCTATCCGACTGGAGCGGAATGGATCGACGGCTACCTCGCGCCCCTGGCGAAGGCGCTGGGGGACCGGGTCCGCTACGACGCCCGGGTCACCGGCGTCTCCCGCAAGGGCCGCGACCGTCTCGTCGACGCCCACCGCGCCGAGCAGCCGTTCACCGTCCACCTCGTCGACAGTGACGGCGTCGAGTCCCGCCTCGAGGCGCGCGCCGTGATCGACGCCTCCGGCACCTGGCGCCGCCCCAACCCCGCCGGCGCGGACGGACTCCCCGCGCTGGGCGAGCGGGCAGCCGAGGACCTGATCTCCTACCAGGTCCCCAACCGTGCGACGCCCGAGCGGTACGTCGGCAAGCACACCGTCGTGGTGGGCTCGGGCGACTCGGCGTTCAACGCCATCCACGAGCTCGTCCAGATCGCCGCCGACCACCCGGACACCCGGATCACCTGGGCGATCCGCCGCGTCGTCAGCGAGAGCACCTTCGGTGGCGGCAAGGCCGACCAGCTGCCCGAACGTGGGGCACTCGGTCAGCGGGCCAAGCGCGCCGTCGAGTCCGGCGCGGTCGAGCTCGTGACCGGCTTCCGCACCGCCGAGATCCGCCGCGTCGCCGACAAGGCGGTCCTGGTGGGCGAGGACGGGCGGGAGCTTCCCGCTGCCGACACCGTCGTGGTGCTGACCGGCTTCCGCCCCGACCTGTCGTTCCTCTCCGAGATGCGGCTCGACCTGGACCCGACGCTGGAGGCGCCGCGCAGGATCGCGGCCGAGATCGACCCGAACATCCACTCGTGTGGCTCGGTTCAGGCCACGGGCGCCGCGGACCTGGCCCAGCCGGAGCCGGACCTGTACCTGGTCGGGATGAAGTCCTACGGTCGGGCACCGACCTTCCTGGCGCTCACCGGCTACGAGCAGGTCCGCAGTGTGGTGGCGGCACTGGCCGGTGACCACGAGGCTGCCGCCCGCGTCGAGCTGGTGCTGCCCGACACCGGTGTCTGCGGCGGTGCCGGGGTCTTCGACGACCCGGACACTGCGGGCGGCGGCTGCTGCGCCCCCGCGCCGTCGGTGTTCGAGATCGGACGGACCCCTGTCAGCCTCTGACCTGACCGAGGCGGGGAGTCGACCACGCACCGTGGTCGACTCCCCGCGGGCGGTGGCAGCCACCCGGATGCTCGTGGCGCTCTGTGTGAGCGTCACGATCAGCTACGGGGTCCTCTACTACGCCTTCACCGTGCTTGCCCCGGCCATCTCCGCAGACACCGGCTGGTCGGCGACCGCGGTCACGGCAGCCTTCTCCGCGGGCAGCCTCGCCGGTGCCGTGGCCGGAATCGCTGCCGGGCGGGTGCTGCAGCGACGGGGCCCGCGACTGGTGATGACCGCCGGCAGCCTGCTCGGCGCGGGCGCCGTCGCCGTGGTGGCTCTGGCCCCGACCTACCCGGTGTTCGTGGTCGGGTGGCTCCTGGTCGGGCTGGCTAGCGCCGGGACCTTCTACCCACCCGCGTTCGCGGCGCTGACCCACTGGTACGGCGCCGGGCGGGTGCGCGCCATCACCACCTTGACGCTGGTGGCCGGTTTCGCGTCCACGATCTTCGCTCCGCTCACCGCGGCGCTGGGGGAGTGGTTCGGCTGGCGCGAGGCCTACCTGATCCTGGCGGCGCTCCTGCTCGTCGTGGCGGCGCCGGCGCAGGCGCTCACCCTCCGGCTGTCGTGGCACCACGACGCCGGCACGAGCCACAGGCGAGCCGACCGGGACGTCCTGACCAGCAGGACGTTCCTGTTGATCGCGGTCTCAGGCACCCTGGCCTCGCTCGCGATGTATGCCTCGCTGGTCAATCTCGTCCCTCTGCTGCTCCACCACGGCGTGAACCTGCAGCTGGCCGCATGGGTCCTCGGGCTCAGCGGCGCGGGCCAGGTCGCGGGTCGCCTGGCCTATCCGGCGCTGGACCGCTTGCTCTCACCCAACGCCCGGTCGGCCGCCGTCATGGGGGTCATGGGCGTCACGCTCGCCGCGCTGGCGCTGGTGCCGGGCCCTGCTCCCGTCCTGGTCCTGGTCGCCGTTCTGGGCGGCGCGGCCCGGGGCCTGTTCACGCTCGTCGGCGCCACCCTGGTCAGCGACCACTGGGGGGCGCACCGGTACGCCGCGATCAACGGCGTCTACCACGCGCCCAAGGGGGTGGCAGCGGCGCTCGCGCCCGCCTTCGGCGCGGGCGTCGCCGCGATCACCGGCGGCTACCCAGCGATGTTCGGAGTGCTCGCCGCCCTCGCCCTCGCCGGTGCGGCGCTCGCCGCGGTTGCCGGCGACCCCACCGGCGTGCGCGGGAACGCCGGGGCCGAGGCGATCGCCGCGGCAGCGTCCGCCTCCCCGAGTCAGCGCTGAAGGCGCGCGACGATATCGGCCGCCGTGTCACGGGCCGATCGGCCCACGCCCAGCAACGTGGCCGAGGCGGGGCCGGTCCAGTCGCCGTACCCCACCATGAACAGTCGTGGTTCGCCATCGGCACGAGTGCCGCTGGTCCCGCCGACCGACAGGCGCCCATCCCGATCGCGAAGGTGCAGGGGGTGTAGGTGGCGCAGGGCGGGGCGGAAGCCGGTGCACCAGATGATGGCGTCGACAGCCGTCGTTGTTCCGTCGAGCCAGCCGGCGCCGGTGGCGGTGAGCCGGGAGAACATCGGCTGGGCCTTCAGGACGCCCCGGTCACGGGCTTCGCGCACGCTGGCCACCATCACCACATCACCCAGCCCGCCGACCCCGGCATGATCGCGTCCCTGCCGCAGCGCCTCGATGCGCGCCGTCGCGGCCGCGAACAATGCTCGTCCGTCCACGTCGTCGGGCAGGAACCGTGGTGTCCTGCTGGTGACCCAGGTCGTGTCGGCCACCGTGGAGACCTCGGCCAGGACCTGGGCGCCCGAGTTGCCACCGCCCACGACCACAACTCGCTGGCCGGCGAACTCCTCGGGGCGGCGGTACTGCGCCGCGTGCAGCTGACGTCCGGTGAACTCGCGGGCGCCGGGATAGGTCGGCCAGAACGGCAGAGTCCAGGTGCCGGTCGCAGACACCACGAACCTCGCCGACAGGTCCGCGCCGTCGGCAGCCACGAGCAACCGGTCGCCGGAATCCTCACGGGAGACCGCCGTGACCCCGTGCGGCCGCCGTACGTGCAGCTCGTAGCGCTCCTCATAGCGGCCCAGGTAGTCGACAACGTGGTCGCGCGGAGGAAACCCGAGGGCGGCGTCATCCCAAGGTGGCATCATCCAGCCCGGAAGCGAGGAGTAGCTGGCGGGGGAGAAGAGGCGGAGACCGTCCCACATGTGCTGCCACGCCCCACCGGGGCGGTCCTCGGCGTCGAGGATGACAAAGTCCCGGACGGGCACGAGGCCCGCGCGACGCAGGTAGTAGCCGGTGGCCAGGCCGGCCTGGCCACCGCCGATGACCGCGACGTCAACGCTCTCGCCCACGTCAGCACTCATGAGAACGCGACGAGAACGGTGCCCATCCGGGGAGCGTAGTCACGGCGGTTCTCCCGGTGAGCAGTCTTGCAGCAGGACATCGACGCCTGTCAACATAGATGTATGTCGAACTCTGCGACCGCAAGTCGCGAGCTCCCCCTCGCTGGAGATCCGCTGGCGTGCTGCGTGCCCTTGGCTCGGGAGCCGATCAGCGCCGAGCAGGCGGTTGGGGTGGTTCCCCTGTTGAAGGCGATCGCTGATCCCGCCAGGCTCCGGCTGCTGTCATTGGTGCTCTCGCACGAGGGCGGCGAGGCGTGCGTGTGCGACCTGCTGCCGTACTTCGATCTCTCGCAGCCGACCATCAGCCACCACCTGAAGGTGCTGCACGAGAGCGGCCTGCTGGACCGCGAGAAGCGGGGCACCTGGGTCTTCTACAAGGCGCGTCCCGCCGCGATGACCGCCCTTGGCGACCTCTTCACGAGCAGCTCGTAAGGGAGGGGTTGAAATGAGCGACACTGCCCGAGACACCCCGACCGCGGGGCCGCAGAACCCGGTTCTCCAGCGCCTCTCCACGCTCGACCGGTTCCTGCCGGTCTGGATCGGGGTGGCCATGGTCGCCGGGCTGCTGCTCGGACGGTGGGTCACCGGGCTCGATGACGCGCTGGCCGCCGTCGAGGTCGGCTCGGTGTCCTTGCCGATCGCCATCGGCCTGCTGGTGATGATGTATCCGGTCCTGGCCAAGGTTCGTTACGACGAACTCGGCCACGTCACCGGCGACCGCCGGATGCTGGGCACCTCGATCCTCCTCAACTGGGTCGTCGGCCCTGCGTTGATGTTCGCGCTCGCGTGGCTGCTGCTCCCGGACCTGCCGGAGTACCGCACCGGACTGATCATCGTCGGCCTCGCACGCTGCATCGCCATGGTGTTGATCTGGAACGACCTCGCCTGCGGGGACCGCGAAGCCGCAGCCATCCTGGTCGCCCTCAACGCGATCTTCCAGATCCTCGCCTTCGCGCTGCTCGGCTACTTCTACCTGCAGGTCCTGCCCGGCTGGCTGGGCCTGGACCAGGCCGCCCTGCACGTTTCGATGTGGGACATCGCCAAGTCGGTGCTGATCTTCCTCGGCATTCCACTGCTGGCGGGCTACCTCACCCGCACCTTCGGGGAGCGGGCCAAGGGCCGGGAGTGGTACGAGACCACGTTCCTGCCCCGCATCGGTCCCGCCGCGCTGTACGGGCTGCTGTTCACCATCGTGCTGCTCTTCGCCCTCCAGGGCGACACCATCACCAACCAACCCCTCGACGTCGCCCGGATCGCCCTCCCATTGCTGGCGTACTTCGCCCTGATGTGGGGCGGCGCCATGCTGCTCACCAAGGCGCTCGGCTTCGACTACCAACGCGCCACCGCGGTCTCGTTCACCGCGGCCGGCAACAACTTCGAGCTCGCCATCGCCGTCGCGATCGGCGTCTTCGGTGTCGCCTCCGGACAAGCACTCGCCGGCGTCGTCGGACCTCTCATCGAGGTCCCCGTCCTGGTCGGGCTGGTCTACGTGAGCCTGTGGGCCCGCCGCTTCTTCACCGAAGGCTCCCCATCCGCCGCCACCACCTCAGGAGCATGACCATGACCGCCACCAATGCCGAACCGAGCGCCGACCGGACTCCCCAGGTCGTCTTCGCCTGCGTCCGCAACGGCGGCCGGTCAGTGATCGGTCGAGTGCTCACCGAGCACTACGCCCAGGGCCGCGTCCGGGCCGAGTCGGCCGGCACCCAGCCCGGCGAGCACATCCACCCCGAGGTGGCTCAAGCCCTGCAGAAGCTCGGCCTGGACACCTCCCATGAGCACCCCAAGGTGCTCACTCGCGAGACCATCGCTGCCAGCGACATAGCCGTCACCCTGGGCTGCGGCGAGGAGTGCCCCTACGTCCCGGGCGTCAAGTACGTCGACTGGCCGGTCGCCGACCCTGGCGGCCAGGACGAGGAGACCGTCCGCGGCATCATCGCCGACATCGACGGCCGAGTCCGGGACCTGCTCACCGACCTGGTCCCCGACCTCGAGCTGCCGCCCTCGGTGCTCGACTCACCTGTGTGATCCGAGCGATCGACTCCGTCGCGGCGTGGTGACCTCTGCAGCCGCGGCCGGGGTGCGCTGCGATCGGTAGGCGCTAGTCGGCTCTCATTCGTCTGGTGTCGTAGGCCCAGATCGCGATCTCGACGCGGTTGCGGGCGCCGAGCTTGGTCATCAACGATGCGACGTGGGACTTGACGGTGCTCAGACCCACGAAGAGCTCGGCTGCGATCTCGGCGTTGGTCCGGCCCCTTGCTACCAGCACCAGCACCTCCTCCTCGCGCTCGGTGAGCGGGCCGATGGGCTGGACCGATGCCACCGGCGCCTGGTCGGCGAAGGTCGCCAGCAGCCGGCGAGTGATGTTCGGGGCGATCAGCGCGTCCCCGTTGGCCGCCGCGTGGATGGCCTGGACGAGGAGGGCCGGCCCGGCGTCCTTGAGCAGGAAGCCGCGGGCACCGGCGCGCAGGGCTCCGAGGACGTACTCATCGAGGTCGAAGGTGGTGATCACGACGACCGCCATCGGATCCGTCACATCCGGTCCGGCCAGGCGCCGCGTCACCTCGACCCCGTCGAGCCCGGGCATCCGGATGTCGACGAGGAGGACGTCGGGACGCAGCCGGGTGGCCAGGTCGAGCGCTGCGAGCCCGTCTGCTGCCTCCCCGACGACCTCGAGGTCGGGTTGTGCGCTGAGGATCATCACCAGTCCGGTGCGGACCAGGTCCTGGTCGTCGGCGACGACGACGCGGATGCTCATGCCAGCGCCTCCACCGGCAGCACGGCCTCGACCACCCAGCCACCCTCGGGCCCCGGCCTCGCAGAGAGCGATCCGCCGAGGAGCTGGGTGCGTTCGGCCATGCCCCGCAGGCCGAACCCAGGCTCCGGGGCTGGGCCCGGCCCGGCCTGTCCATCGTCGCTGACGCGCAGCCTGACGGCGTCGCCCTCCCGGCGTACGACGATCCCGACGCGGGTCGCGCTCCGGGCATGCCGAAGGGCGTTGGTCAGCGACTCCTGCGCGAGCCGGTAGAGCGCCGCGTCGATGGCTGGTGGCAACCGCGTCAACGAGCCGTCCAGCGAGACCTCGACCGTCGGCATCGCGTCGGCGCGTGCAAGACCGGGCAGGTCCGCGACACCCAGCTGCGGTGAGTAGGCGACGGCCTCCTCCTCACGCAGCACCCGCACCATGGATCTCATCTCCGCCAGGGTTCGCGACGCTTCGGACTCGATCGCGGCCAGGACCTCGGCAGCCTTCTCGGGCTGAATGCTGGCGACCACGCCACCGGCCTGCGCCTGCACCGCGATGGCCGAGACGTGGTGGGCCACCGTGTCGTGCAGCTCGCGCGCCAGCGCCACCCGCTCCTGGTTGCGGATCTCGACCTGCTGGCGATCCCAGAGGTCCGCGCGGTAGCGGAACACCGCAGCGAGGGCGACGAACAACAGCAACAGGACGCTCCCGCCGAAGACCTCGGCCCAGCCGGCGGAGGCGGCGTACATCCCCAGCACGACGACGACCGTCACGAACGCGATTCCCCAGACCGTCTCCCGTCCCGAGCCCCACCGGACCAGGGAGTAGAGCAGGATCAGGACCGTCATCATGGAGTAGAGGCCGAGGTCCCCGGTATGCGCAGTCAGTTGGAGGACCGAGAGCAGCCCGGCGGCGCCCCACCCGGCCAGGGCGGCCATCAGGGGGTGGTCCCGCCGCCATAGCAGGGCAGGCAACGTCGCCAGGGCGAGCACCGTCACCAGGGGTCGCCAGGCCAAGCCCGGCCGCACGATGCCCTCGACCAACGCGGTGGCCGCGAACACGCCCACCAACAGCCAGTCGAGACGACCGATGGGTGGGGCGCCAGCAGGCCGCGGCTCATGCCAGATGGAGCTCCGGACACTGACCACGGCTCCAGCCTAGGGATCGGCGCGCCGCGGCGTACCCGCCGAAAGAACGAGAAACAGACCATCCCATCGGCCGGGCGAACTCCGGCCTCCGGGCCGATGCTCACCTCGGCCCGGATCAGCAAGCGTGGGCCTATCGATCCTCACCACGACAACGGAGCCCACGATGAGCACACCTCAACCCACCACCACACTCGAAGACCAGCGAATCTCGGTGAGGGCCAAGCTCGCCGCCACGTGGACGAGCTTCATGTTCTTGTACGCCTACGTGGACATCCTCAACTTCTACACGCCCGGCACCGTCGAAGACATCCTCGACGGCAAGGTCTTCGAGTTCGACCTCTCCCAGACCTTCTCGACCGCGGCGCTGACACTTGTGGCCATCCCGATCTTCATGATCGTGGCCTCAATCATGCTGCCCGCCCGGGCGAGCCGTATCACGAACCTCTCCGTAGCCTCGGTCTACGTCCCCGTCACGGTGTTCAACGCGGCGGGCGGTCACTACCTGTACTTCTACGGCCTGGGCATCGTGCTGGAGCTGATCCTTCTCGCCCTCATCGGGTGGTACGCCTGGACCTGGCCCCGCGGTCGAGCGTCAAGTCTCCTTGGATAAGGTGGCGCGCCACCTAGCGATCGATCACCAAGTCAGGCTATCGTCCTGGCGTGGTGGGGTCGATGGCCGAGTTCGCTCGGGGCGAAACAGGAGGAGCCATCGCATGAGTCCTAGGGCCGCTACGTCCTCCAGGTCACGTGCTGCGCAGGGCAGGGGCGCCAAGCCTCCTGCGAGGAAGGCCAAGGCCAACTCGCGAACGGCCAAGGCCCTTTCCTCCTGGGCGGACTACTCCGAGGAGGTAGAGCTCGACGCCGTCCTCGCGCACTCTCTCGAGGCGTTCGTCGAGAGTGGCTACCACGCGACCTCGGTCAGAGATCTCGCCCGACGTCTCGGTCAGACGGTGCCCGCCATCTACTACCACCACGAGAACAAGCAGGCGCTGCTGGTGGCGCTCTTGTCCTACTCGATCGGGGATCTGCTCGAGCGCGCCAAGGCGGCCGAGGCCGAGGCCTCGGGTGACCCTCTGCGACGCTTCGAGCTGCTGGTGCACTGCATGGTGCTGTTCGCGGCCCACCGCCGTGAGCTGGCCTTCCTCGACGCCGAGATCCGCAGCCTCGAACCCGCCAACCGCAAGGCCTACGTCGCCATGCGTGACGACCTCGAGGCGATGCTCACCGACGCGGTCGAGGAGGGCATGCGCCGCAAGGTGTTCGCCAAGGGCGACGCCCAGGCTGTCGCACGCGCGACCATCACGATGATCCGAGGCATTGCCAACTGGTACCGCATCGACGGCCCGCTCGACCCCGACTCCTTGGCCAAGCTCTACGTGATGCTCTCGCTCCGGCTGGCCGGGGCGACCTCGGCTCGCTGAGGTCCGGCCGGGTGCCCTGTTGCAGCACGGCAACATCAGTCCCGATCTGGTGGCGCAGCCGCTCGCTGATCCGCCACCTGCCGGCGACGCGACGCAGCCGGATGCGTGTGAAGTCGCCGCTGGTGACCGGGGTGGTCTCGCTCGTGCGCACCAGCAACACGTAGTAGCTCTCGACGACCGCGTCGTCGCCGTCGATCTGGGTGCGGAGGTTGCCGGTCCTCGGGTGCCTGCAGCGGCCCTCGATGGTCATGTGCACCCGAGGGTCTTCGATGAACGGTTCGTGACCGCGCCCGGCTCGGCTCCTGCTCCTGATGTGAACCCCCCGTCTACCCCCCGCCCACCATTCGCCCACCTACTCGCGTCACGCCAAGCAGATGGGAACCACCAAGACGGCCTGCGGCCTGGAGACTCTGAGCTGGGTGAAGGTGGTGGGACACGGCGTTCGACCCCGACTCGCCAGTCGCGTGCCGTCTGTGCGTCCGGGTGGTCCGCCTGCAGAGGTAGGCCACGCTCAGGTGCTGTGCTCGCGGAGCTCGAGGAACGACGTCAGCTCGTCGTAGGTGGCCGCCAACAGCTCGTTGAGGTCGGCCGAGTCGTCGGCCAACCAGGACTCGTAGGCCGTCAGGGCCAGGGCGAGGCTGACCTGTCCGACGGTTCGGGGCAGGAGGTCGCCGGGGGAGTGGCCCAGACGTCGAGCGACGTATTCGGCGATAACCGCCCGCCACTGCTCGTAGCGCAGGATCGAGTGGGCCAGCAGGGCAGGAGTCTCGAGGATCAGCCGCATCCGTTGGCGATGGGGAGGGTCCGCGTCAGGTGGGAACTGGTTGAAGGCGAGCACGCCTCGGCGCACCGCCGTCGCGACGGGCAGGTCGGGGGGCATGGCGTCGAGGATCTGGCGGAATCCGGTGAGCGTGCGGTCGAACTGGCCCCAGGGGATGTCGTTCTTGGAGGTGAAGTAGCGCGAGATGGTGCGACGGCCGACGCCGACCTCGGCCGCGATCATCTCGAGCGTCGTGCCCTCGAAGCCGTGCGCGGCGAAGAGCCGGAACGCCGACTGCTCGATGGCCGCGTGGGAGGTGACCACGGGCCGGCCGACGCTCTGCCGAGCTGCTGTGGCCGGCGGCTGGTCGGCTGCGGTCATGGTGCTGCGGACGGTAGCAGCAGCCGATCCTATCTTTTTGACCACGAGTGCCATTATCCTCGCTTCGTCCATCCCGCTGTCACAGGAGTCGCCATGTCCCACGTCAAAGCCCCCGCCCCTGCGCCCGTCGACACCGAGTACGAGGGGCAGGGTCACATCGATCAGACGAGCGAGACCGACCTCGTCGCGGAGGACCTCATCGAGGAGATCTCGATCGATGGCATGTGCGGCGTGTACTGAGGTGCTCGACGAGTCCTGGGGACTGACCCCGTCGGTGGAGCTGCGGCCCGAGCCGTTCGGGGCGCTGGCCTACCACTTCGGCAACAGGCGGTTGACCTTCTTGAAGACCCGCCAGCTGGTGGCGGTGGTGCGCGGCCTCGACGAGGCACCGGACGTCCGATCCGCGTTGGCGGCGGGTGGCGTGGCCGAGCGCGAGTGGCCGGCGTACGTTGCCGCATTGCGCAACCTGGCTGCGACCGACATGATCCGGCCGATCGCAGCGGCGGCAGGTGAGGGCCGATGACCACCGTCGCCCACGGGCCGACGTTGCTCGAGCACTTCGAGCACGGGCTCGACGCGCCGATCTGTCTGACTTGGGAGCTGACCTACGCCTGCAACCTGACCTGCGCCCACTGCCTGTCGAGCAGCGGCCGGCGCGACCCGCGCGAGCTGACCACCGAGCAGTGCGAGGAGGTGATTGACGAGCTCCAGCGGATGCAGGTGTTCTACGTCAACATCGGCGGCGGCGAGCCCACGATCCGGCCGGACTTCTGGCACCTCCTGCGCTACGCCGTCGACCACCAGGTCGGGGTGAAGTTCTCGACCAACGGGGTGCGCATCGACCGGGAGAAGGCCGAGCTCCTGGCGTCCACCGACTACGTCGACGTCCAGGTCTCCCTCGACGGCGCGACCGCCGAGGTCAACGACCGGGTGCGCGGACCTGGGTCCTACGCCACCGCCCTTCGGGCGCTGGGGCACCTGCGGGACGCGGGATTCCGCGACGCGAAGATCTCGGTGGTCTGCACCCGCGAGAACGTCGACCAGCTCGACCAGCTGAAGGCTCTTGCGGACGAGTACGGCGCCACCTTGCGGCTCACGCGCCTGCGGCCGTCGGGTCGAGGCGTCGACGTCTGGGATGACCTGCACCCGCGGCCGGAGCAGCAGCGCACGATCTACGACTGGCTGGTGGCCCACGGCGAAGGGGTGCTGACCGGCGACTCGTTCTTCCACCTCTCGGCGTTCGGCCCCGCAGACGGGAGCGGAGCCCTCCCGGGCCTCAACCTCTGCGGTGCGGGACGGGTGGTCTGCCTGATCGACCCGGTCGGTGACGTCTACGCCTGCCCGTTCGCCATCCACGACAGCTTCCTGGCCGGCAACGTCCTCGACGACGGGGGGTTCGCCAAGGTCTGGCGGGAGTCTGCGCTGTTCGCCGAGCTGCGCTCGCCGCAGACGTCCGGCGCCTGCACCAGCTGCCAGCACTTCGACTCCTGCCGAGGTGGCTGCATGGCTGCCAAGTTCTTCACCGGTCTGCCGCTCGACGGTCCAGATCCGGAGTGCGTGCAGGGATACGGCGAGTCCGCGCTGTCCACAGAGCGCACGGTGCCCCTACCCAGCGTCGACCACTCCCGGCCGACCGCCGTGCGCCAGCAGCCGGTGCTGCTGCAGCTCACCCGCCGTACTGACCTGGTGGCACCGCCCCTCTCGGCCTGCGCCGAGAGTCCCTTGGCGGGCTTTCGTGGCTGACTCCATCCGGATCAAGAACCCGTGGGCGCAGAACCCGTGGTTCGAGTCCGTGGCGGTCGCCCAGGAACGCGCACGCAAGCGGCTTCCGCAGCCGGTCTACGGCGCCCTGGTCGGCGGCTCCGAACGTGGCCAGACGCTGTCGGAGAATGAGACGGCGTTCCGCGAGCTCGGCTTCGCCCCGCACGTCGCGGGGCAACAGGCCGAACGCAGTACGCAGACGCGGGTGCTGGGCGAGGACGTGTCGCTGCCGGTGCTGATCTCCCCGACCGGCGTACAGGCGGTGCACCCCGACGGTGAGGTCGCGGTCGCCCGCGCGGCCGCGGCGCGCGGCACCTTGATGGGGCTGAGCAACTTCGCCAGCCGCTCGGTCGAGGAGGTCGCGGCGGCCGCTCCGCGCACGCTTTTCCAGATGTACTGGACCGGCGAGCGCGACGTCATGGTGCAACGCATGGAGCGCGCGCGTCAGGCCGGCGTCAGCGGGCTGATCGCCACGCTGGACTGGTCGTTCTCCATCGGTCGCGACTGGGGGAGTCCGGAGATCCCCGAGCGGGTCGACCTGCGCACCATGCTCCGTCAGGCCCCTCACGTGCTGCGCCGACCACGCTGGCTGGCGGCCTTCGCGCGCAACGGCGGCTTCCCCGACCTCACGGCTCCCAACCTCGCGCCCCCCGGTGGTCCGTCGCCGACGTTCTTCGGTGCCTACTACGAGTGGATGACCACGCCGCCGCCGAGCTGGGACGACGTCGCCTGGATGGTCGAGCAGTGGGCGCAGCTGGGCGGTGGGACGTTCGTGCTCAAGGGGGTGTGCCGCGTCGACGACGCGCGCCGCGCCGTCGACGCCGGCGTCTCGGCGCTCTCGGTCTCCAACCACGGCGGCAACAACCTGGACGGGACACCGGCCGCCATCCGGATGGTCAAGCCCGTCGCGGATTCGGTCGGCGACCAGGTCGAGGTGCTGATGGACGGCGGCATACGCCGCGGCTCCGACGTCGTGAAGGCAGTCGCCCTCGGCGCTCGTGCCGTGCTGATCGGCCGGGCCTACCTGTGGGGCCTGGCGGCCAACGGCCAGGCGGGCGTGGAGAACGTCCTCGACATCCTGCGTGGCGGCATCGACTCCGCACTGATGGCGCTGGGACTCTCCTCGGTCGAGGAGCTGCGCTCCGAGCACCTGCTCGTGCCCGACGGCTTCCACCGGGTCCTGGGGGACCGGTGAGCCTGCAGGACCGCGCGTTGCGAACGCGGGTCTGGCCCTCCGTCGAGCGCGGTGTCACCGTGCTCCTGCCCGTGGGGTCGGTCGAGCAGCACGGCCCGCACCTACCGCTCGACACCGACACCGTCATCGCCTGCGCGGTCGCCGACGGCGTCGCCGCGGCGCTGGGGGAGGATGTGCTCGTGGCCCCGGCGGTCCCCTATGGAGCCAGCGGCGAGCACCAAGCCTTCCCCGGCACCTCGTCGGTGGGCACTGATGTGTTGGCTCGGGCCGTGGTCGAGCTGGTGCGCTCGATGACGACGTGGGCCGGTCGCGTCCTCGTCGTCAACGGCCATGGCGGCAACGTGGCGGCCCTGCGCGCGGCCACGGCGCTGCTCGTGGAGGAGGGCCGGCTGGTCGAGTGGCACGGCTGCAGCGCGGGCTGGGTCGACGCACACGCCGGTCGCACGGAGACCTCGCTGATGCTGCACCTGGCTCCCGAGTCGGTCCGGCTCGAGCATGCCGAGGCGGGCAACATCGAGCCGATCGGCGCGCTGATTGCGGCACTGACCTGCTCGGGGGTCGCCGCGGTCTCCGCCAACGGAGTGCTCGGCGATCCCGCGGGCGCAAGTGCCGAAGAGGGACGACGAGTCCTGGCGGCCATGGTCGACGACGTCTCGTCCGCCGTACTGGCCGGAGCAGACTCGTGAACGACCGCGTTGCCGTGCAGGGTGTGCAAGACGCAGCCGTCCTGCCGGTCGGGTTCAGGGTGCGGCTCGCCGGGGGCACCCGGCGAACCGTCGGCGGCGGTGCCCTGGTCGGCGGCTCCCCGCTCACCGTCATGCGGCTGACCGACCGCGCCGCCTCCACGTTCACCGGTGACGGCATCGAGGTGCGAGACCGGGCCGGCGCGCTGGTCGCGGAGCGACTTCTCGCCACCAACCTCGCCGAACCCGTGCTCGACGCCTCCCATGCCGTGGGTGCTGACCAGCTCACGGTCGTGGTTCCGGTGCGCGACCGGCCGGCCGAGCTCGGGCGTGCGCTCGCGGCGCTGGAGGGCCTGTCGGTGGTCGTGGTCGACGACGCCTCGCACGACGCCGAGGCGGTGGCAGCCGTCGCGCGCCGGCACGGGGCCGACCTGATCCGTCTCCCGCGCAACCTCGGCCCGGCCGGCGCCCGCAACAAGGGACTCGCCACCGTCCGCACGCCGTATGTCGCGTTCGTCGACTCCGACGTCACGGTCGACGCCGCCACCTTGCTGGGGTTGTCGGCGCACTTCGCCGATCCGCGGGTGGCGCTGGTCGCCCCGTACGTCGGGGCGCGGCTGCGCGGGTCCCGCCGCTGGTACCAGCGGTACGAGGAAGGCTCGCCCTCGCTCGGCCTCGGCGAGCGGGCAGGTTCGGTCCGGCCCGGTACCGCGGTCGCCTGGGTGCCGAGTGCCTGCGTGGTCGCGCGGACCGAGCGGCTGGGCGCGGGCTTCGACCCTGGCCTGCGCGTCGGCGAGGATGTCGACCTGGTGTGGCGACTCGCGGACGCAGACCAGCGGGTTCGCTACGACCCGGCGTACGTCGCGCACCACGACGTCCGTCCCACCCTGCGAGGGTGGCTGGGCCGCAAGTTCACCTACGGCACAGGGGGCGCCGCGCTCGCCTCCCGGCACCCGGACCACGTGGTGACCGCGGTGCTCAGCCCGCTCCCGGCCCTGGCCGGCGCGGCCGTTCTCGTGCGCAGCCGCTGGGCTCCGCTCCTCGCGATCGTTGCGGTGCTGTCGGGCGCACGCGAGGTCCGGCGAAGGATCGACGTCGATCCCGGCTCGGATCGTCTCGCCCTGGGGCTGGCGACGAAGGGCCTGGGCTGGACCCTGCGCCAGGAGTCCGCCCTGGTGCTGCGCCACTGGTGGCCGGCAGCTCTCGTCGGGGCAGCGGCCAGCCCGACCGGACGCCGTCTGGTGGCCGGTGCGATCGTGGTCGACGTCGTCGCGACGCGCCTCGAGCATCCGGAGCTCCCCGTGCTGCGCACCCTGGCAGGTCGCCGTCTCGACGACCTCGCCTACGGCGCCGGCCTCTGGTGGGGGGCGTTGCGGGCAGGATCTCCGCGCTGTCTGCGGTCGCGTCTCGTGCTGCCTCGGCGTTGAGCGGGCGCGAGGCCGCGGACTCAGCGGAGGAACAGACCGCGTACGGCGGTGGGCACGTCGTCGGGTGAGCGGACGACACGCAGCCGACCACCACCGAGGCGAGAGAGGTCGGCTGCCAGGTCGGAGTCGTGCTCGTCGGTGGCGTCGAGCAGCACGCCCAGGCGGCCGGCCCGACCGACGAAGCCTCGCGGATCTGGTCCTGCGTTGTGGACGCAGTCCGAGAGCAGCACCGTCTCCGGCGCCGGCGAGCCAGCCGCCCTGTGCGCATTCGCGGCGAGCTCGAGGGGAAAGGCGAGGTTGGTCAGGCCGGCGCCGGGCAGCTCGAGCAGGTCGCGGATCACGGCCATGGGTTGCGTGCGCTGGTCGAGCCGGGTGATCCACGCGGCTTCGGACCAGAAGGCGAGGATGCCGAGCCGGGAGGTCGCCAGCTCCTGGCAGATGGCGCCGACGACCGCGGCCGTGGCAAGCAAGCGCTCCCCACGCATCGACCCCGACACGTCCACCAGCAGCACCACCGAGC
This sequence comes from Nocardioides agariphilus, assembly GCF_015352445.1. Classification (GTDB taxonomy): domain Bacteria; phylum Actinomycetota; class Actinomycetes; order Propionibacteriales; family Nocardioidaceae; genus Nocardioides; species Nocardioides agariphilus. Next base: position 69,962 of record NZ_JADKPO010000001.1, on the reverse strand, counting down.
GCCGGTCGGTGCGCGGCTCTCGCACCACGACGTCCTCGTCGGTCGGACGGGGGCGCTCCTGCATGATCTCGATCGTTCGGTCGAGGTCCAGCTCGTCTGATCCTCCGCTGAACGGCAGCGACCGTGCTGGGCCGCCGCCCGGTCGAGTCGCCCGGCGTCGCGCGGGACGCGGCAGCGTGAGCTGGGCCGCGATCGCGGCCGCGCGTCGCCGTACGTCCGGATCCACCTCGCGTCTGCCCGGGCCGAGCTGATGCAGGCCCGTGTGGGCAGTTCCCCGTCCGACGCCCGTCGAGCCGCTCAGGGCATCGTCCGAGACACCCTCGTCACCGATCCCCGAGGAGAGGTCGAGCACCACCGGCCGGGAGGCGAGGACCTTGGGCTTCCGCTTGAGGGGAGCCAGGGCCGCTCGGCCCGGATGGTCGTCGACGTCGAGCCCTCTTCAACCGCTCTCGAACGGAGTCTCGGGCTCGCCGAAGTGCTCGCGCCAGAGCGCGGTGAGCAGCTCCTCTGTCGTCAGCTCGCTCAAGTCTCCGGGACGGATCCTGCCGGACAGGGCGAGAAGCAAGGCGTCCAGGATCGCCAGCCGGTATCCCGCCTCGTCCTGGGCCAGGCGGCCGCTTCGCCCGAGCTCGGCCGAGACCATCGCCAGGTCGATGGCTCCGCGCACGCTGCTGCCCTGCATGATCAGGGGGTGGCTTCGTGTGGCCCGGGTGAGGGCCACGGCGTCCGAGATGACGCGGGCCCGCAGCCGCGGGTCGGCGAAGTGCGAGTCCCGGGCGCGCAGGTCGACGATCTGCTCCTCGGACTCGGCGTCCTGGTAGCTGATCGCGAGCCTGCAGAAGCGGTCGAGCAGGCTGCGTGAGAGCCGGGCCGTGCCGATGTCGTCGGCGGGGTTCAACGAGCCGACGACCCTGAAGGTGTCGAGCGCGTCGACCCGACCTACGCGCGCAATGGTGATCTGCCGGTCGGACATGGCCGTGATCAAGACGTTGATGGTCTCCTCGGGGACCCGGTTGAGCTCCTCGATATAGAGGAAGGCTCCTTGACGCATCGCTGCCGGCAGCGGGCCGTCCACGAAGTTCTCGGTCGAGTAGTCATCCTTCAGCACGAGGCTTGGAGAGTGATGTCCGACAATTCGGCTCGGAGTCAGCTCGGCGTTCCCCTCGACGAAGACGAGCGGCACGTCCCAGGCTCTGGTGATGGCGGTCAGGATGGCGGTCTTGCTGGTGCCCGGTGGACCTTCGAGCAGGAGATGCCGCCCGGCGGCGAGCGTTGCGAGCGTCAGCTCGAGCTCGCGCTCGCGGCCCACGATGTCCGGGAACGCGACGGTATGCGGGTGTGCCACGGGGCGAGTATGCCAGGTCACATCTGAGGTCCGGCGGTTGACCGTAAAACATCAGACGTTTAAAGTCCGCAGCGTGAACGAGGGGACCGCGCCGCAGGCAGCGACCGTGCATCCGGCGGTGCTGGGGAGGTTCCTGGACGACTTCACACCTGGGGACGTCTACCAACATCCCTTCGGGCGCACCATCAGCGAGGCTGACTCGACCTGGTTCACCCTGCTCACCTGCAACACCAACCAGAACCACTTCAACAAGCATCTCGCCCAGACCAACCCGGTCAGCGAGGGGCGCCTGATCGTCAACTCCGGTCTGACGGTGGCGCTGGTGCTCGGCCTGTCGGTCATCGACATGAGCCAGAACGCCGTGGCCAACCTGGGCTGGACCGACATCCGACTCACCCACCCCGTCTACGTCGGGGACACGATCTACGCCGAGTCCACGGTCCTGGGGGTGCGCGAGAGCGCTTCGCGGCCGGGGTTCGGGATTCTCACCATGCGCACACGCGGCCTGAACCAAGACGGCGTGGACGTCGTGACGTGGGAGCGCTCGGTACTCGTTCCCACGAAGGCCTCGGGGATCGGCCAGGACTACTTCCCGACTTCCAGCAGATGATGGCCCGCCCGATGACGGCGCGCTCCTACCTCTACGTCCCCGGTGACCGGCCCGACATGGTGGAGAAGGCTGTCGAGCGAGGTCAGGCCGATGCGCTGATCCTTGACCTCGAGGACGCCGTACCTCCCGCACGCCAGGCTGAGGCGAGAGAGGCGGTGCGCCACGCGCTGGCGAACCGCGCCGCGGACGGTCTCCTCGAGCTGTGGGTGCGGATCAATCCGGGCGCGCAGGGCCTCGAGGACATCGCGTGCGTGGCGGCGCCGGCCCTGCGCGGCTTCTGCCTGGCCAAGGCCGAGGCCAGCGACGTCGTGGCCGCGGCTCAATGCTGCGCCCAGGTCGAAGGTGACCTCGGGATCGAGCAGAACCGGTTCAGCCTGATGCCGTTGCTGGAGACCGCGACCTCGGTCCTCGACATCGGCTACATCGCGACGTCGGCACGAGTGGGTGCTCTGCAGGTCGGGGAGGCAGACCTGGCCGCCGAGCTGGGCTGGGCGCCGGGTGGTGCCGGCGTGCAGCACGTGCGGGTCTGCGTGGCACTGGCAGCCGCGGCGGCATCGCTGCCGCCCCCGGTCGCTCCGGTCGACCCGCGCTTCGGCGACGCCGAGGCGTTCCGGGCAGGCACTCTCGCGCTCAAGGACTTGGGGTACGGGAGCCGAGCCTGCATCCACCCGGCACAGGTGGTAGTCGCGAACGAGGTCTTCACCCCCACCGATGCGGACCTGGCCAACGCCCGCGCGATCGTCGAGGCCTTCGACGCGGCCCTCGACTCTGGCAGGGGCGTGCTCAACGATGGAGGGGAGATGGTCGACGCCGCCACCGTCCGCCGGGCCCGGCGGGTCCTCGGACTAAGGCGCTGAGTCGGAGACCGGCTCGTCAGGATCCGGGGACGGCCGGGTCGCGACGTCGATGGCGGTGTAGACCGAGGCCAGGTGCTCGAGGTGGTCGGCCATCAGCCTCTCGGACTCGTCCTGGTCGCCGTCGAGCATCGCCTGGTAGATCCCGGCGTGCTCGACGCTGGTCTGTCGCCAGAAGTCCTCAGGAGCTGCGGAACGGTTGAGGCGGGTGCGCAGCACGTCGAAGATCGGCTTGGCCATCACCTCGAGCATCCGGTTGCCGGCCACCTCCAAGATCGCGGTGTGGAACCGTGAGTGCTCCATGTTGGTCTTGGCGCCGGAGCCGATCTCGACGGTGGCGCGAAGGGTGTCGGTGTTCTCGGGCGTGAGCCGCCGCGTCGCCATCCGAGTAGCCGGCAGCTCCAGGCACACGCGGGCCTCGAGCAGCTCGCCGATGGTCAGGCGGCTGGTCCCCGTCAGCAGACCGATGCTGGTCTCGAGGTACTTGCTGATGTTGTCGGCGTCCGGTGTGACGACGAAGGTCCCCCCGGTGACGCCGCGCGTCGTGGTGAGTAGCTGCTGGGAGGTCAGCGTGCGCAGGCCCTCGCGGATGGTGGTGCGCCCCACGCCGAACATGGTGGCCAGCTCGGCCTCCGACGGCAGGCGCGAGCCGGGCTTGAGGTCCGCGGACATGATCAGGCTGCGCAGCTGCTCGGCGACCTGCTCGTAGGCCGGGCGCACTCTGGCCACGGGCAGCCCGCTCGCCTGCTCGCCGAGCGCGCCGTCGATCGGCTGCTCGATCTCGTCGGGATTGTTCTGACCCACTGTCACCGTCGCCTCACGTCGTGGGATCCCTGACCCCGATGTCACCACTGTTGTCCTGCGGCACTCCCCCCGGGAGTATCGGGTGCCCAGGCCGCGCTGGCGAGACCTCAAGTGTGACGCGTTTCACGCGTTCGAGCGAGGATCCTGTCGGCAAGATACATCAGACATTTGCGCGTAGCCACCGCGCAAGCGTCGGAATGGGGCAATGGTGAGCGGTGGAGCACCCGTGAAGGATGCGACTCTTGAGCGTTGACATGTCAATTGTCTGAGGTATAACGTCTCGCGTCGTACGGCGCGTGCTGGCCGCCTCGGGAAAGGGACGACACGGCCGGAGCGGTCGGTCCTGTCGTTGCCCAGGGATCCGCTGGTCCCGGGAGGGCGCCAGTCCCGGTCGCACGCATGCGCGTCCGAGTCGTCAGGGCGCCCAGATCACGAAGGAGCAGGTTGTGGTGGATGGTTCGAGCTTCTGGCCCAACGACGCCCGGCTGGTGCTGACCCTCTCGCTGATGTTCGAGGCCGGCGCCGAGGTGCGTCCGGACTCCATCTACCTCGGCCCGCTCGGGCCGATCGAGGACGGCTACCGCGACATCCCTGGCGAGACCTACTTCGAGTACGGGTGGACCGAGGCCATCCCGCGTCTCCTCGACACCTTCGACAAGTACGACATGAAGGTCACGGTGTTCCCGGTCGCCAAGGCGGCCCAGCGCCAACCTGACCTGATCAAGGACATGGTTGCCCGTGGTCACGAGATCGCGGCCCACGGCGTGACGTGGGTCCCCCAGTACAAGATGGGCTACGACGAGGAGCGCGAGTTCGTCTTCGAGAGTGCCCGGATCATCAAGGAGCTCACCGGCAAGCAGCCCCTCGGCTGGAACTGCTGGGGGCTGCGCGGCACACCCGACACCCTTGACCTCCTACAGGAGGCCGGCTTCAAGTACCACATCGACGAGGTGAGTCGCGACGAGCCGTTCGTGCGCGTGCTCAAGAGCGGTGAGCCCTTCGCCGTGGTGCCCTACACGCTGCACAACAACGACCTGCTGTGCTTCGAGGCGCTCGGCTACTCCACCCAGGCGTGGCTCGAGCAGCTCAAGGACGAGTTCGACTACCTCTACGCCGAGGGCGCGACCCGACGTCGGATGATGCCGCTGCCGTGCCACGATCGCACGCTCGGCCGGCCGGGCCGGATGAAGGTTTTCGAGGAGTTCCTCGACTACGCGCTGGGTCACGAGGGAGTGGTCTTCATGAAGCGTGAGGACATCGCCGACGTCGTCCTCGGCGAGTACCCCGACGTCATCACTGCATCCTGAGAACGATCCCCGAAGTCAATCCTGGGAGGAGCCGGCCCGTGGGCAGGTTGAATGGCAAGGTCGCCCTGATCACGGGCGCGGCCCGCGGACAAGGCAGGGCGCACGCGGTGCGAATGGCCGAGGAGGGCGCCGACATCGTGGCGATCGACATCGTCGGCCAGATCGACACCGCGGTCTACGAGATGTCGTCGCCGTCAGATCTGGAGGAGACGGTCCGCCAGGTCGAGGCGCTCGACAGGCGCATCATCGCCGCGCCCGGAGACGTCCGCAGCCAGGCCGACGTCGACAAGCTCGTCGCGTCTGCGCTCGAGGACTTCGGGCACATCGACATCGTGGCCGCAAACGCGGGGATCTTCTCCTACGCGCCCTTCTGGGAGCTGACCGAGACGCAGTGGGACGACATGCAGGACGTCTGCCTCAAGGGTGTCTGGCACACCCTCAAGGCAGTTGCTCCGTCGATGATCGCCGCCGGTAACGGCGGCTCGATGATCCTGACCAGCTCGACGGCAGGGCTCAAGCAGATCCCCAACAGCGCTCATTACGTCGCGGCCAAGCACGGCGTCGTGGGACTGATGCGAGCAGCCGCCAGCGAGCTGGCCCAGCACAACATCCGGGTCAACACCGTGCACCCCACGACCGTTGCCACTCCGATGATCCAGAACGACCCGACGTACGCGCTGTTCCGGCCTGACCTGGAGCACCCGACCCAGGAGGACGCGATCCCGGCGTTCGCCTCAGTCAATCTGATCCCGGTGCCGTGGGTCGAGCCCGTCGACATCAGCAATGCCGTGCTGTTCCTGGCCTCGGACGAGTCACGCTTCATCACCGGCCACACCCTGTCCGTCGACGCCGGGTTCGCGATCAAGTGACCACACGCAGGTCGCTCGAGCCGATCAAGCTCGGGACGCTCGAGGTCCGCAACCGGGTGGCGCAGTCGGCGACGGTGACCAACCTCGGCCGCAACGACGCCGTCACCGATGCGATGGTGGCGTTCTACGCCGAGCGTGCGCGCGGAGGCGTCGGGCTGATCGTGACCGAGGGCTTGTCGGTCCACCCGACGTCGCTGCCGAACACCACCGCGCCGCTGGCCTACGACGAGAGCCTGGTACCCGGGTTCACCAAGCTGGCCTCGGCCGTCCACGAGCACGGCGCGGCGATCCTCGGGCAGATCTGGCACGTCGGACGCCAGGCACTCTGGAACCCCGGCCTGATCCCGTGGGCCCCCTCCGGCACTCGCGACCCCTACAGCGGCACCACACCGCACGTGATGACCGACGCCGAGATCCTCGAGGTGGTGGAGGGCTTCGCGACGTCGGCGGTCAACCTGCGTCGCGCCGGCTTCGACGGCGTCGAGCTGCACGGCGCCCACGGCTACTTGATCACGCAGTTCATGTCGCCGTTGAGCAACCAGCGCACCGACCGCTGGGGCGGGTCGGTCGAGAACCGGGCCCGTTTCGCCCTGGAGATCATCCGGGCCTGCCGCCGTGCGTGCGGACCCGACTTCGTCGTCGGCCTGAAGATGGAGGCCCACGAGTACATCGAGGGTGGGCTCACCCTGGAAGACTCCCAGGAGCTGGTCTCCCACATCGTCGCCACGGAAGCGCCCGACTACATCAGCACGGGGCAGGGCAACTTCAGCCCGAGCCTCGAGAAGCACGTCCCCGACATGCACTTCGGCGAGCGGCCGTTCGTGCACCTGCCGCGGGGCATCCGTGAGGTCGCCCAAGGCGTGCCGGTCATGGCCGTCACCCGCGTCTCCGATCTCGACACGGCCGACGACCTCATCGAGGACGGCACGGCCGACCTCGTGGGGATGACCCGGGCTCTGCTCGCGGACGCCCACCTGGTGCGCAAGGCGGCCGCGGGCCAGACGCCACGGCCCTGCATCTACTGCAACGTCTGCTGGGAGTACATCCACACCGGACGCGTGGTGGCCTGCGTCTACGGACCCGACACCGGACGCGAGGCCGAGGTCCCCGTCGTGGTGCCGGTGTCCGAGCCGGTCGACGTGCACATCGTCGGTGGCGGGCCCGCCGGCCTGGAGGTGGCGCGCGTGGGGCTCGACTACGGCCATGCGGTCACCGTCCACGAGAAGGACTCCGAGCTGGGCGGCCGGATCCGTCGCGAGTCGCGCGTGCCGGGCCGGGAGATCTACGCCGAAGCCGCCGACTGGCTCGAGGACCAGGTCCGCTCCGCCGGCGCCGTCATCGCCACCGGGAGCGAGATCGGTGCCGAGGAGGTGTCCGGACTCGGCGACCTGGTCGTCGTCGCCACCGGCGCCGTGCCCCAGGTGGCCCCCGTCCCTGGTGCCGAGACCGTGCTGGCGCTCGACGGGCTGCTCGAGCGCGACGACGAGACCCCCCTGGGAGGGCCCATCGTGATCATCGACGAGATCGAGTCCGAGCCCGTCTACGGCGTCGCCGAGGAGCTGGCCCGCCGGGGTCACCAGGTGACGGTGCTGACCCGGCGGGCGGCGATCGGTCGGCGCGTCTCCTACATCAGCCTGATCGGGGTCCTTCGCCGGCTCGACGAGCGAGGCGTCACGGTGCAGACGCTCGCGGTGCCGCGCGCGGTCGAGGACGGTCGGCTCGTCGTCGCCCACTCGTTCTCCGGGCGCACCTATCCGCTGGGCCCCGTCGGCACGATCGTGCGCGCGGGACCCTACGAGGTGCCGGCCGGCACCTTGGCAGGTGACGTCACCGTCGGCGACGCGAGCGGACCCCGCGAGCTGCTCGCCGTCGTACGCGAGGCCAACGCCGCGGCGCACCGTGTCTTCTCCCGCGTCCGGGCCAGCGAGGCTGCGGACGCGTGAGATGAGCTCGCGTACCGAGCGTGCCCGCGACCTGCCCAGGTCGGTGTTCGTCCACGAGATCCTCGACCCCAGCGGGCGGTCGCTCACCTGGTTGGAGGAGCAGGGTGTCCGCGTCGTGCGCGGCGAGGAGACCTGGGCTGCGTCGCACCTCGACGAGGACGCGCTCATCGAGCGCGGCCGTGGTCACGTCGCGCTGATGGGTGCCAGCACGAACCCGATCACCAGGCGGGTCATCGAGGAGCTGCCGGACCTCGCCTTCATCTCCAAGTACGGTATCGGCGTCGACTCGATTGACATGGCAGCAGCCGAGGAGCACGGCGTGCTCGTCACCAACACTCCGGTGCCCGAGAACATCGAGGCCGTCGCCGAGTACACGGTCGCCGCGATGCTCGCCCTGCGCAAGCAGCTGCTCTTCTACACGACCGAGCGGATGCGTGAAGGCGGTTGGCGCACGCCCGATGCGTGGGGCGACTTCGTGTGGCGCAAGACGGTCGGGTACGTCGGGTTCGGGCGGATCGCTCGCGCCGTGGCACGACGCCTCCAGGGCTGGGACACGACCACGCTGGTCTACGACCCCTACATCGAGGTGCAGGAGCCCGGAGTCCGGCAGACCTCGCTCGAAGAGCTCCTGGCCGAGTCCGACGTCATCACCTTGCACGCCGTCGCGAGCACCGCCAACCGTCACCTCATCGACGAGGCCGCCCTGAGCCTCGTGAAGCCGTCAGCGGTGATCGTCAACTCCGCACGGGGCTCCCTGATGGACCTCGACGCGGTGCACCGGGCGATGCTCGGGGGCAGGTTGGCGGGAGTGGCCCTGGACGCCTACGAGCACGAGCCCCCGGAGATCGACCACCCGCTGTTCCTGCTGCCCAACGTGCTCGCCACGCCGCACGCCTCGGCGTGGGTGCGCGAGACCTTCCAGCGCATCTCCGACTGCGGCGCCGAGAACCTTGCCGCCGCGCTGCGTGGCGACGTTCCGGACAACGCCGTCAACCCGCAGGTCCTGGGCTGATCTCGACGTTGCCGCCGTGCGACGCCGAGGACCGGCTTCACCAGTCGGTGCCTCGCGCCAAGATGCCCTTGGCGATCACGGTGCGAAGGATGTCGCTGGTGCCCTCGCCGATGGCCATCAATGGCGCGTCGCGGTAGTACCTCTCCACCTCGAACTCCGTCGAGTAGCCGTAGCCGCCGTGCACGCGCATGGCGGCCAGTGAGGACCGCAGCGCCACCTCGGAGGCGAACAGCTTGGCCATCCCGGTCTGCGTGTCGGCCCGGGTGTTCTTGTCCAGCTGGTCGGCGGCCCACCAGGTCAGCAGCCGGGCCGCGTGGGTCTCGGTCGCGAGGTCGGCCAAGGCGAGCTGGATGGCCTGGAAGTCGGCGATCGGATGACCGAACGCCTCGCGCTCGGTCGAGTACCTCAACGCGGCTGCGAGCGAGGCCTCGGAGACCCCGACCGCTCGCGCGGCGACGTTGATGCGACCCGACTCCAGCGCAGAGAGCGCCTGCTTGAGGCCCAGACCCTCGACGCCACCGAGCAGGCTCTCGACCGGGACGCGCACGTGGTCGAGGGTGACCTCGCAGGACTCGGGTCCCTTGTAGCCCAGCTTGCCGAGATCGCGCTGCACCTCGAAGCCGGGTAGCTGCGGGTCGACGAGCAGGAAGCTCATCCCGCGGTGGCGCGGCTCGGCCGTCGGGTCGGTCTTGACCAGCACGGGCAGTGGGTCGGCGTGGCGGGCGTTGGTGATCCAGGTCTTGGTGCCGGTGACGACGTAGTGGTCGCCGTCGCGCACGGCCACCGTCGAGATGCCCTGGAGGTCCGAGCCCGCACCCGGCTCGGTGACCGCGAAGCCGGTGCGTCTCTCCCCGGTGGCCAGCAGCGGGAGCAGCTGGCTCTTCTGCTCCTCGGTGCCGCTCTGGGCGATCAGCCGACAAGACACCGAGTGGCTGCCCAAGATGCCGGCCACGCCCATCCACCCCCGGGCGATCTCCTCGAACACGATCGCGAGCGAGACCTGGTCCAGGCCCAGGCCGCCGTACTCCTCGGGCACGTTGATCCCGAAGAGGTCCATCGCCTTCATGCTCTCGACGATGTCGGTCGGGTAGGCGCCGCTGTGCTCCATCTCGGCGGCGTGCGGCCGGATCTCGCGGTCCACGAAGTCCCGGAGGGTCTGGCGGAAGGATTCCTGGTCGGGGGAGAGGTTGAAGTCCATGAAGTGTCCTTGTCGGTCGGTGGAGTGGTCCAGGCGTCAAGCGAGGCTGACGGCTCAGGGCAGGAAGCCGAGCGGGGGCTCCGGTTGGTCGGCCGTGGCCGCGAGCGTGCCGAAGGCTCCCGCAAGAGTCAGGTCCTCCAGGCGCGCCGCGTCGTAGCCGAGCACCGTGCCGAGCACGTGTCCTGCGTCCTCGTTGCGACGAGGAGCTCGGCGGAAGCGTCCGGCCGTCGGCTCGGGCGCTCCGACCCGCACGGCGCTGACGATCTGCTGCACCACTCCGAACTCGGGGTGGTCGGTCTCGGCGACCAGGTGCCGGGCCGCGACCTGCGGGTCCCGCAGCGCCTCCGCGATGGAGTTCACGGGTGCGCTGGGTACACCGGCCAGCGCGAGCAGCGAGAGCCACTCCGTCTTGGTGCGCTCCAGGAAGCGCTTCTCCAGGAGGGCCAGCACCTCGTCGCGATGCGTGTAGCGCTTGCCGAGGGAGTCGAACCGCTCGTCGCCGGCGAGCTCGGGGAGCCCGATGGCCTCCACCAGCTTGGTCCAGAAGTGCTCCTTGGCGCAGCCGACGACGATCCAGCCGTCAGCGGTCTGGAAGTTCTGGAAGGGCACGATCGACGGGTGCGCCGAGTGGCGGGTGCGAGCCGGGACGTAGCCGGCCGTCAGGTTCCACGTCGCCAGGTAGGTCAGGAGGGAGATCGCGTTGTCGAACAGGCTCACGTCGCAGTCGGTGCCGCGACCGTCGCGTCGCGCGACGTGCAGACCGGCCAGGATCGCCATCGCGGCGACGTAGCCCCCGGACCAATCGACGAGCGACAGGCCCGACTTCGACGGAGGTCCACCGGGCTCGCCCGTGATGTCCATCCATCCGGCCAGGCCCTGGATGATGTAGTCGTAGCCAGGCTGCGCCGCACGCGGACCGGTGCTGCCGAAGCCGCTGAGCGAGCAGCACACGATGGCGGGGTTGAGGTCGCTGAGGTCCTCGTAGCGGATCCCGAGCTTGGCCGGGACGTCCCCTCGCATGTTGGAATAGACGACGTCGGAGTGGCGCACCAGGTCCTCGAAGACCTGACGTCCGGCGCTGTTGCCGAGGTCGAGGCTCAGGGAGCGCTTGTTGCGGTTGAGGGACTCGAAGAACAGGTTGTCCTCGCCCCTCTGGAACGGCGGGATGTAGCGCCCCACGTCGCCCTTGGCCTGCGGGTCCTCGATCTTGATCACCTCGGCGCCGAGGTCTGCCAGGTGCATCGACCCGAACGGTCCGGCGCCGTACTGCTCAATGGCGATGATGCGCACGTCGCCCAGGGGCGCAAGCTCAGGGGTGCCCGTCTCATTGCCCGTGCCGTTGCCCGTGCCGTTGCCCGTGCCGTTGCCCGTGCCGTTGCCCGTGCCGTTGCCCGTGCCGTTGCCCGTGCCGTTGCCCGTGCCGTTGCTCGAGGTCATGGCAGGTCCCGCCCGCCCTCGACGCTCGCGATGCGCTGGCCCGACCAGTCGATCGCGACGTAGACCTCGAAGAGGTGGTCGAGGTGGGCTTCCATCGCGGCCATGGCGCCGTCGGGGTCTCGGGCCTCGATGGAGGCGAACACCTCCTGGTGCTCGGCCTCGACCCGGCCCCAGAAGTCGGCCGGGGCGGCGCCGCGGTTGAGCCGCATCCGCATGACGTCAAAGATGGGTCGGGCCATCACCTCCAGCATCCTGTTGCCGGACGCCGCGAGGACCTCGACGTGGAAGTTGGAGTGCTCCATCGTCGCGCCCGACCTGGCGACCGGCCGGGCCGCAGCGCCGATGGCGACCAGGCCAGCGGCATCGGCGCGCTCGGTAGCCATCCGGGTCGCGGGGACCTCGAGGGACTTGCGCGCCTCGAGCAGCTCCCCGATGGACATCCGGTCAGCTCCGGCGAGCAGTCCGATGCTCGTCTCGAGGTAGCGACTCACTGTGTCGGCGTCCGGTGTCACGACGAACGTCCCGCCCTTGGCCCCGCGCGTCGTCACCAGGAGCTGCTGCGAGGCCAGGATGCGGAGCCCCTCGCGCACCGTGGTGCGTCCGACCCCGAACATCTTGGCGAGCTCACCTTCCGAGGGCAACCGCTGACCGTGCACGAGGTCGCCCGACACCAGGAGCCCGCGCAGCTGGTCGGCGACCTGCTCGTAGACGGGTCTGACCGCAGTGACGGGCAGCCCGGTGGCGGCGTGCTCCGGGGAAGACGTCACTTCAGGCTCATCCCGGCGTCCACGGGAATCATCGACCCGGTGATGTAGCGGGCGTCGTCGCTGGCCAAGAACGCGACCACCTGGGAGACGTCGGAGGGCTCCACCCATGGCACGGGGAGGATGTTGAGCCCGTAGTAGGAGTCCATGACGTCGTCCTTGGTCGGAGCCTCGAGGTCCGGCCGGAACAGCTTGAACGTCGAGTCGTTGACCAGCAGGTCGGTGTTCACGCCCGTCGGGTGGACCGTGTTGACGCGGATGGAGTGCTGGCCGAGCTCGACGGCGAGGCTCTTCATCAGTCCGACCACGCCGTGCTTGGCCGTGGTGTAGGCGCCGAAGTGAGCGGCCGGCCGCAGCGCCAACGACGAGGAGATCAAGATGATCGAACCCCCGTGGCCGGCAGCGACCAGGTGGGGGAGCGCTGCATGCACGGTGTTGAACACGCCGGTGAGGTTGGTGTCGATGACGGCGGCCCAGTCCTCGTAGGTGTGGTTCGCCAAGGTCACGCCCGGACCGTTGATCCCCGCGTTGGCGACCACGATGTCCAGGCGTCCCAGCTCATCCACGCCGCGGTCGAGCAGCGTGCGCACGGCGTCGTGGTCGCGGGCGTCGCACACGGCCGACACGATGCGCCGCTCCAGCGCCTCGACGGCCCGGACGGTCTCGGCCAGGTCTGCTTCGTCCGAGGCGGGTGCGCCCTGCGCGTGGACGGGCGCACAGATGTCGTAGGCGATGATGTCGGCGCCTTCGGCCGCCAGAGCCACGGCGTGGGAGCGACCCATCCCCCGCGCAGCCCCCGAGATGAAGGCCACGCGTCCTTCGAGCCGTCCAGCCATCGACCCGTCCTCTCAGTCCCGATGGGCGCCGTTGGCACGTTCAGGATGACCGTAATTGTCAGACGTTTGGCCGTCAAGACTACTAAGGCATCCGGGTGTGCCGCGGACTGCTGGCGCTTTGGCCAGAGAGAGCGTCCTCGGAGTGAAGCATGCGAGATGTCAGCGCAAATCTTCGTGATGTCGGGCATTAGGCGGTTGACACGGCTGTAACGATGGTCTCAAATGTCTGAGGTATGAATCGTCCTTCTCGGACGCACAAGCTGGAACGAGCGCGGCCCGTCGGACCTCGCCTCGCAGCACCAAGCGGATGGACGTGGGGTGCCGACTTCGCGGCACCACGCCGAACACAAGGAAGGATCTGCGATGGACGGAAGCGTCGGCGGTACGGGATCTGCGGGCCCGAGCGATTTCGAGCTCGAGCGGCGAGACCAGGTCGACTACTTGGTGAGCAAGGGCATGAGCCGGCGAGGCATCCTGCGCCGGATGGGCATCACCGCGGTGCTGACCCCACCGGTGCTCGCAGCGCTGTCGGCATGCACGGGGGACAGCGAGTCTGACGTCGCCACGAAGCTGGGCGGCAGCGCTGTCGACGGCAAGAAGATCAAGATGCTCGAGGTCAGCTTCGGCGACGTCATCCCGTGGTGCGTCCAGATCACCGACTCCATGCGCTTTTGGGGTGAGATGTTCGGTGTGGAGCTCACGCACGTCGACGGCGGTGCCTCGCCCGACGTGCAGATCAAGGCGTTCGAGGAAGCGGCCAACCGTCAGGACTGGGACCTGATCGCCGTGACGCCCATCCAGCCCAACAGCCTGGCCACCACCGCCCGGCAGCAGATCGATGCGGGAGCCCAGGTGCTCCAGCTCGCGGTCGACATCGGGAAGCCGGGCGAGGACATCGGCTACCTCACCTTCATCCAGCAAGACTACGAGGAGGTGGGCTACTCCCTCGCGTCCGACCTGTTCACCAAGGCCGGAGGGTCGGGCACCTGCATCGTCACCCAGGGTGTGGCTGGCGCCTCCAACGTCACGGGCCGGAGCAAGGGCGTGCACCGGGCGCTCGAGCAGTTCCCCGACATGGAGCTGCTCGAGGAGGCCTTCACCGACTACTCCGACGCCGAGAGCAAGCGGCTCTGGGACTCCTACGTGCAGAAGTACCCGGACATCTCCTGCGCGGTCGAGCTGACCGCCGGCACGGCCGCGCTCAACGGCGCGGTCGCCGCGCTGACCGCGGCAGGCCGGGAGAAGGACACCTTCGTGGGCACCAACAACGCTGAGGACTTCGCCTGCCAGGCAGTCATCGACGGGAAGATCTCGGCCACGATCCGGCACTCCTCGAACCTGCTGGGCATGTGGGCGGCCGTCATCGGCGCCCAGTACATCAACGGCACCAACACCGACGTGCCGAAGGACTCGTGGATGCCCTCGCAGTTGGTCAGCAACGTCACGCAGGCACAGTCGATGCTGGCGCTCCAGCAGAACGGACTGAACCTGGTATGACCGCCACCGTGACAGCGCCGGCGGTGATGCGCGTCGAGGACCTCGAGGTGTCCTACGGCGGGGTCCACGCGCTGCGCGGTGTCACGATGGAGGTTCGTGCCGGTGAGATCTGCGCCCTTCTCGGGGGCAACGGTGCCGGCAAGTCGACCCTGATGAAGTGCCTGACCGGCGTCGTGCAACCCGACGCCGGTCAGGTGCTCGTCGACGGAGAGCCGGTGCGCTTCAGCTCGCCGAGCCAGGCCCTCGATGCCGGTGTCCGCGTGGTCTACCAGGAACTGTCGCTTTTCCCGACCCTCTCGGTCGCGGAGAACATCGTGGGCGCAGCCGGGGCGGGCAAGGTGGTCAGGTGGAAGAAGGTCGCCGCTGAGGCCCGGGCGGCAATGAGGTCGGTCGGGGTCAACCTCGACCTCGACCGAGCAGTCGGGCAGCTCGCGGTGGGGGAGCAGCAGATCGTCGAGATCGTGCGTGCCGTCAGGTCACGCGGCCGGGTGCTCATCCTCGACGAGCCCACCTCGGCGTTGGGACGCGAGCAGGCCGACCATCTCTTCGAGCTGCTGGACAACCTCGCCGCGGCGGGCAATGCCGTGGTGTTCGTGACCCAGGACTTCGGTGACGCGCTGCGTCACGCCGACGTCATCCGGGTGATGCGCGAAGGCAGGCTCTCGCAGGAGTTCCGGCCGGGCGAGACCACGAGTCTGGAGCTGATCCACGCTGCGTTCGGCGCGGACCGCAACGTCTTGGAGTCGACGTACGAGTCGGGGCACGTCAGGCTGCCGGCCCGCAACGACCAGCCGGTGGTGCTCGACGCGAGAGGTATCCAGTCCCTGCCCATGGTCGGCGACATGTCGCTGACGGCGCACCGGGGGGAGGTCGTCGGGCTGTACGGCGGTCTCGACTCCGGCCATCTCGCCTTCGCGCAGGCGCTGGTGGGTGCCCGGAACCGGTCCGCCGGCAAGGTCAGCGTGGGCGAGAAGACCGTGGGCGCCAACAACCCGGCCGCGTCGGTCAAGGCCGGCATCGGCTATCTCTCGGCCGACCGTCGCGAGGGGCTTGCCCTGAGCCACGACGTCGCCGACAACGTCACGCTGGCCAACCTGACCCGGATGTCGCGCTGGCTGGTGCCGGCTCGCAAGGAGCAGAGCGTCACCAAGGAGCTGATCGACACGCTCCGCATCCGCAGTGCCCGGCCGGACGTGGCCGTCGACACGCTGTCGGGTGGCAACCAGCAGAAGGTGCTGTTCGCCCGCTGGATGCTGTTCGACCCCGAGGTGCTGGTGCTCGTCGAACCCACCCGTGGCATGGACATCGCCGCCAAGAGCGACGTCATCAGGATCATCCGCGAGCGCGCCGAGCAAGGCACGGCGGTCGTGGTGGTCTCGGCCGAGGCCGAGATCGTGCTCAGCGTCTCCGACCGCGTCCTGGTGGCCAGGAAGGGCGGGATCACCCGCGAGTTCGTCGACGAGGAGGTCTCGGTGAGCGAGCTCGTCGCGGCCGCGACCGGGTGAGCTGGCCCCGATGACCCGACCCAACGTCCCGACCGATGTCCCGACCGATGTCCGGACCGATGTCCGGACCGATGTCCGGACCGATGTCCGGACCGATGTCCGGACCGATGTCCGGACCGGTTACTCGGCCGACTCCGCTGCCGATTCCATGGCCGATTCCCCTGGAGGAAGAAGAGATGGCGACCCCCACGATGAGCGCTGACACGACCGAGAAAAAGCATCCTGCAGATGGCGGTCGACAGGGGCTGGCCGTGCGGCTCGGCTCTCGGGCGCTGCGCAACGCCACGCTCGTCGGGCCCGTCCTGCTGCTCGTCGCCATGTTCGTCGCCTTCTCGCTGACGACCGACTCCTTCCTGACGACCCGCAACCTCACCTCGGTGATCCAGAACAACTCCGTCATCGCGATCCTCGGCATCGGCCTGACCATGGTCATCCTGCTCGGCGAGATCGACCTGGCGTTCTCGGGCATCGTGCTGGTCACGGGAGCCTCCACCGGGCTGTTCTTCACCGGGACGGCTGTCAGCATCCCCCTCATCGGTGCGTTCACCGTGGGCGGCGGCGGTCTCGTGCAGACGCTCGTCACGCTTCTGGTGGGCCTGCTCCTCGGCCTCCTGGTCGGATGGCTGGTCGGGAAGGTCGCGGTCCCCAGCCTGATCGCGTCCCTGGCCGTGCTGCTCCTGGCCCAGGGCCTGGCGGTCTACTGGCTCAACGGGCAGGCAGCCTTCGACTTCCCCGACTGGGTGCTCTCGTTGGGGCACGGGAAGGCCTTCGGCATCCCGAAGCTGGCGTGGTGCGCGGCAGCGGTGGCGCTCGTGGTCCACCTCCTGCTCTCGCGCACCATCTTCGGGCGTCACATCTACATGGCGGGGGCCAACCGCAACGCCGCCCGGTTGAGCGGCATCAACACCACCCGGCTGGTCCTGATGGTGTTCGCGATCTCCGGCCTCATCGGCGCGATCGCCGGCATCTGCTACGCCGGCAACTTCGGCTCGGTGAACGCGGAGTCCGGCAAGGAGCTCCTGCTGCCGACCTTCGCCGCGGTCGTGCTCGGCGGCAACTCGCTGCTGGGTGGCTCGGGTGGCGTGAAGAACACCGTCGTCGGCGTGCTGATCTTCGCCGTCCTCGACAACGGGCTGCTCCTGCTCGATATCGACGTCTTCCTCAGGCCTCTGATGCAAGGCCTCCTGCTGGTGGTGGCGGTCATGCTCAACGTCGGTCTCAGCAGACTGGCGGCCTACGCCAACCGCCAGTCCTCCGACCAGACCGTGCAGTCACTCGCCTGAGCCCGACCGAGACAGGAGATCGATGGTGAACGACCGCGAGTCCATCTTCCTCACCTTCCAGGCGCTGCGTCCGGACGAGGCCGAGCTGTTCCTCGGCGTGATCGAGACGGTGCTGCCCCACGCCCAGCCCCAGCTCGACCTCCCGCGCATCGCGACCGCGCTCGTCATCGACGCACAGATGGTGGCCGGCCTCGACCTGCGGGCGCTGGTGCTCGATGGTCTGCGCGAGGTCGACCAGTCGTGCCGCCGGGCGCACGGCGCCGGGTTCACGTCGGTGCCCCCGGAGCAGCGGGTCGAGGCGCTGCGTGCCGTTGAGGACACGCCGTTCTTCCAGACGTTGATCCACATCGTGAAGGCCGACTTCTACAACCGTCACATCGTGTGGCGGGTGCTGGGCTACCCCGACCTCGACCGCGAGGACGGCTACCTGGACCACGGGTTCGACCGGCTGCCCTTGGTGGGCGCCGGCACCGCCGAGATGACAGGAGAGGCGAGCCGTGGCTAGCCGCAAGGAGTACAAGCTCAACGAGCCCGTCGACGTACTCGTCATCGGCACGGGTGCAGGCGGCGGGAACGTCATCCGCGAGCTCTGCCTCAACGGCGTCGAGGTCGTGGCTCTCGAGGCGGGCCCGAGGTTCGACCCGGAGCGCGACTTCGTCAACGACGAGCTCACGATGTTCAACAAGCTCAGCTCGACCGACGCGATCATCCCTGCCGGCGACTCGGTCGGCGCGTTCCCGGTGTGGACCGTCAAGGGGGTCGGCGGGTCCACGGTGCACTGGACGGGGAACTCGCTGCGGGCTCGCGAGCACGAGCTCAGGGCTCGCTCGGTCTACGGCGACATCGACGGTGCATCGCTGACCGACTGGCCTCTCACCCTCGAGGAGCTCAATCCCTACTACGAGCAGGCCGAGCGGTACTTCGGCGTCACCGGTCGGGTCCAGCCCCTGCAGCGCACCAACGCCAACGTCGCGGCCATCAAGCCGGGTGCTGACAAGCTGGGACTGAACCTGCGCGCCACCCCCATCGGCGTCAACGCCCATGGCCCCTATGACGGGCGGGCGCAGTGCACACAGCGCGGCCACTGCATGCAGGGCTGCTCCAACGGCGCCATGTGGAGCACGCTCACGGAGGCGATACCGAAGGCCGAGAAGACCGGCTGGCTCGACCTGCGGACCGGCTGCCAGGCGCTGACGATCAACCTGGACGCCTCGGGCCGCGCGAAGAGCGTCACCTACGCCCGCGCGGACGGCACCACCGAGGAGCAGGCCGCCAAGATGGTCGTCGTCGCCGGCAACTCGATCAACACCCCTCGTCTCCTGCTGAACTCCGCGACGTCTACCGCTCCGGACGGACTGGCCAACAGCAGCGGACAGGTCGGCCGCAACTTCATGTGCCACGTGACCGGCACGTCGTTCGCACTGATGCCGCACGAGGTGCACGCCTACAAGGGCATCACCACCACCGGGATGATCGACGACTTCTCGGGCAACGCGCCGGACCAGGTCGGGTACGTCGGCGGCTTCAACTTCGTGACCGTGTCGATGGGGATGGCAACCCTGTCGATCTTCGCGCAGCCCGGGAGCCTGATCTCCAAGCCCGGCAGTCGGGGCAACTGGGGCACCGACCTCGTGCACCTGATGGACAACTACACCCACCTGGCCGGCCTGCACTTCGTCGGCGAGGACATGCCCAACCCCAACAACGGCGTGACCCTGCACCCGACGACGAAGGACGCGTTCGGGATGCCCGTCGCGGTGCTGGAGTACAACGACCACCCCAACAACGCCTCGATGCGGCGCCGTGGCTGGGCCAAGGCGACCGAGATCTTCGAGGCCGCGGGTGCCGAGGAGGTGATCGAGGTGCCGCCCTTCCCGGACACCCACCTGCTGGGCACCTGCCGGATGGGTGACGACCCCGCGACCTCGGTAGTCGACGGCTACGGCCGCGCCCACGACGTCGAGAACCTCTTCATCGCCGACGGCAGTGTGTTCCCCACCTCGACGGCCGAGAACCCCTCGCTCACCATCTCGGCCCTGGCGATCCGACAGGCTCAACACATCATGAGCATCATGGCCGGTGAGGAGGACTAGCTCCTCCTCGCGATCGGCCTGGGTCGTCCTGGCTGTCAGCGTCGGAGCGCAGAGCGGCACGAGTTTCTACCAGTTCGGGATTCCCTACCTGCTCCCGCAGGTGCGCTCCGCGTTGGGCGTCTCGTTGTTCGAGGGCGCATTGCTGGTAGCAGCGCCGACGGCGGGGATGATCGCCACCTTGCTGCTGTGGGGCTGGACGGCGGATCGTCTGGGGGACCGCCCGGTCATGGCGACCGGGCTGTTGGGGGCCGGCGCCTGCCTCGTCGCCGTCCCCCTCGCCGGCAGCGCACTCGTCCTGGGCGGACTGCTGTTTCTGGCCGGTGCCTTCGGTGCCTCGGTCAACGTGACCAGCGGTCGCGTCGTGCTGCGGTCCTTCGGGGTCAGCGAACGCGGGCTGGCCATGGGGATCCGGCAGACCTCGCCGTTGATCGGCATGGGTCTGGCAGCCCTGCTGCTGCCCGGACTCGGGGCCGCGTACGGCTACGCCGAGGCACTTCTCGTGCCCGCAGCCATCTGCGCAGCAGCCGCGTGCGCCGCCGTGGTCGTCATCGATCCCGCCCTGAGGCGTCCGGACGTTCCCCGGGTGCGCACCCCGTCGCCGTACCGTCACCCGGAGCTGTGGCTCCTGCACAGCGCCAGCGCTCTGCTGGTAATCCCCCAGATCGCGGTGGCGTCGTTCGCGTTCATCTACCTGGTGGACGTCGCCGGTTGGACCTCGGCAACCGCCGGGACGTGGCTGGCCGTCGCGATGGCGGGCGGTGCGGCTTGCCGGCTGCTCGCCGGCACCTGGTCGGACCGCGTCGGTGACCGCGTCGCACCGATGCGCAGGCTGGCCCTGCTGGCCTTCGCCGTCGTGGCGGCTACCGCTGCGCTGATGCTGGTGCGTGGAGGAAGCGTGCCCGCGGTGCTCTTGCCCGCGGCGGCCGTCACCTCGGCCTGGAACGGGCTCGCCTTCACCGCTGTCGCCGAGACGGCCGGCTCCACGTGGGCGGGTCGCGCGCTGGGGTTGCAGAACACGCTGCAGTACGTCACCACCGCCGCGACCCCGCCCGTGATGGCGCTCGCCATCGGGCCGGGACGCTACGGCTGGGCGTTCCTGGGCTCCAGTTTGGCCGCCCTCGTCGCCTTCGTCCTGGTGCCAGCGGGCCTCAGCCCAGCAGCGAGTCCGCAGCAGGAACCCCACGACGCGACCGCGCCAGGGACGTGACCCAGCCTCACTGACGCTGCTCAAGGGGAGCCCTCGGCCGCTATGGGGGTCACCGGCCGATGCGAAGTCCGAAGGCATCGCCCAGGGAGGGCGCACCCGCTGCGTCTCGCAGCGGCGGTTGGTGGACGACCTCGCTGAGGAACCGTGACAGGGACAGGTGTGTCAGGGGTGCGTCGACGACCACGTGCCGGAGGCTGGGGTGCAGCACCGTGGTCAGCACCAGGTTGTCCTGGTGGCGGTCGTCCTCGTCGGCGGTGATCACGACGGCCAGACGGCCCGATCGCCAGTCGGGGCCGGCGAGCACTGCGTCCACGGTGAGGTGCAGCCAGTCGTCTGCTCTCGTCAGCGAGCAGTCGTGCGCGTCGTTGCACAGGTCGGGGATCACCATCCCGACATTCGGCAGCGTGCCGGCGGCGATGTCTCCGGGTAGCCGGGTGGCCGGGACGTCGTAGGTCGAGCAAGCTGCTCGGTCGTCGACGAAGTAGGTCCACGGGTTGTGGCGGACGACGTACTGGTCGCCGCCGCTCGTCGTCGCGCAGGTGCCGGGCATCCCCTCGGCGTAGATGGCGGCTGTCTTGCCGGCGGCCAGCGCCTGCGAGAACACCGAGGGCCCGTGGAGCCGGTGCACGTCCGGGTCGCCGTCGTCGGCGATCCCGAGCGTGCTGCCTGCTGCCATGGCGATGTAGTTGCCGAGCGACGGGTGGGTCAGGGCCGCGTAAGACGTGGTGTACCCGTAACGCTCGGCCAGCGCGAACGTGCTCGGCATCTGGGTGCGCATCTGGTCCAGCGAGTGGTTCTCGACCACGAACACGAGGACCTTGCTCACCCCGGGAGACACCGCAGGGGTCGGCGACGGTTGCGTGGTGTGAGCCTTGGTGGGGCGAGGGCTCGGCGAGGCGGTGTGCGGTGGCCGCTCGGTGTGCTGCGTGGACGCCTCGCTGACCTCCGGCGGCGAGGGCAGGTCGGACTCCGTTGTTGCGACGCAGCCCGTGAGCGAGAGGAGGCCAGCGCATGCGAGTGCGGTCGAGCAGCTGGCCCAGCGCGTCATGGCACCCCGGACCCGC
Source organism: Nocardioides agariphilus (assembly GCF_015352445.1). Classification (GTDB taxonomy): domain Bacteria; phylum Actinomycetota; class Actinomycetes; order Propionibacteriales; family Nocardioidaceae; genus Nocardioides; species Nocardioides agariphilus. Next base: position 48,334 of record NZ_JADKPO010000001.1, on the reverse strand, counting down.
ACTCACGTCACCTCCGCCCGGTCAAGCCTGAGACACCGTCCGGGTGTGAAGCAAGTTGAGGCGATCAGCGATCCGGTTGTGCAGCGCAGTGGCTGCGGCGGCCGTCAGCCCATGGTCGCCGGCGTCGCGGTGCGCCGTCGTGGGTGCGCCCGACTCCTCGAGGCCGTATGTCGCCGCGACGGGTGGAGCGAAGACGCTCACGACTCGTCGAGGGGCACGAGCTCGGCGGCGGTTCGGACGCCGCTCCATCGGGCGACCTCACCGGCCAGGTCGAGCCGGTCGACGGGTGCGGCGCTCTCATAGGCACCCCACTCCGCCTTGGGCAGCATCCACATGACCTCGAACTCGTTGCCGTCGGGGTCGTGGGCGTAGACGCTCTTGGTCGCGCCGTGACTGGACTCACCGGTGAGGGCATCGAGGTTCGCCAGCGTGAGCCTGGCCTCCTCGAGCTCCTCGATGGTGTCGACCTGCCAGGCCAGGTGGTAGAGCCCCAGTGAGCCACGTGGGCGGGGTGTCTGCGCGCCGACCCCGAACAGGCCGAGGTCGTGGTGGTTGCCTGAGCGGGGAAGCCGGAGGAAGGCTGCGTTCGCACGGGGCTCGCGGGCCACGACCGTCATGGCGAAGGCCTGCTGGTAGAACGCAAGGCTGCGCTCCAGGTCGGCCACGAAGAGGACGGCGTGGTTGAGGCGGACGGCCCTGATTGCTGCGACGGTCATGGGTGGGACTCCTTGCTGTCGGGTCGAGATGGTCACACAGTGGAGATCAGGCGGCGATGCCGAGGCCGTCGGTCCCGGACATCTTCTCGTTGACGGCGCGTCTGACCGGGCTCTACGGCACCGACGGGAGGAAGCAGGGGACCCCGCGAGAGTCGGGTCGCGAGTGAGGCGATGTCGGTCGTGACGACGCTGCAGCCGGGTGCCGGGCCTATCGTGGGCTGGGTGAGCGACGAGGACATCCAGGCCCGCATCAAGGGCCTCATCGAGCAGGAGCACGACCTCCGTCGGCGGCTGGGCGCCGGCGAGATCACCAGCGAGGTCGAGCACTCCGAGCTCGCTCGGCTCGAGGTCGAGCTCGACCAGTGCTGGGACCTGCTCCGGCAGCGTCGGGCTCGGCGCGAGTTCGGGCAGGACCCTGACGACGCCGCGGTCCGCGACCCCGGCACCGTGGAGAACTACCGCGGCTGACCGCACATCCGGGCGGCCTCATCGATCGGCTGCGTCTGGTGTTCGCCCTGGACGAACACGCTGCCTGTTCGGAACACGCCCCCACATCGGGGAGTTGAGTGCACATGACTCAGGTTCCCGAAAGCGGAGACAACGTGCCCCAGTCAAGCCTTCCCGTGCTGTTCGTGTCCGATCTGGTCGTGCTGCCCGGCATGGTGGTGCCGATCGGGCTCGACGAGTCCTCCCGTGCCGCGATCGATGTCGCCCGAGCGAGCAGCGACGGCCGGCTCCTGGTGGCTCCGCGGCTCGAGGATCGCTATGCGTCCTACGGCGTGATCGCGTCGGTCGAGCGAGTCGGCCGCTTCAGCGGAGGTAGCCCCGCCGCGGTGCTCAAGGCCGAGCGGCGCGGTCGGATCGGCACGGGTGTGTCGGGGCCTGGTGCGGCGCTCTGGGTCGAGGTCGAGCCGGTCGACGACCACGTCACCGATCGTGCCGCCGAGCTGGCCGAGGAGTACAAGAGGCTCGTCGTCGCCGTGCTCCAACGGCGCGAGGCCTGGCAGGTCATCGACACGGTGCACCAGATGACGGAGCCGTCCGCGATCGCCGACTCCGCCGGCTACGCGCCGTACCTCTCGGTGGACCGCAAGCGCGAGCTGCTCGAGACCCCGGACGTGGAGGTGCGGCTGGAGGCCTTGATCGGCTGGACCCGGGAGCACCTCGCCGAGGTCGAGGTCGCCGACAAGATCGGTGAGGACGTTCGCGAGGGCATGGAGAAGAGTCAGCGGGAGTTCCTGCTGCGCCAGCAGCTCGCCGCGATCCGCAAGGAGCTCGGCGAGGGCGAGCCCGACGGGGCCGACGACTACCGCGGCCGGGTCGAGGCCGCCGAGGTCCCCGACGCCGTACGCGAGGCGTTGTTGCGTGAGGTCGGCAAGCTCGAACGCTCCAGCGACCAGAGCCCGGAGACGGCCTGGATCCGCACCTGGCTCGACACCGTGCTCGAGCTGCCCTGGAGCGTCACGACCGAGGACTCCACCGACGTGGTCGGTGCCCGGGCCGTGTTGGACGCGGATCACCACGGGCTCGACGAGGTCAAGGAGCGGATCATCGAGTACCTCGCCATCCGGAGTCGTCGCGCCGAGAGGGGGCTCCAGGTGGTGGGCGGTCGTGGCTCCGGTGCGGTGATCGCGCTGGTAGGTCCGCCCGGAGTCGGCAAGACCTCGCTGGGTGAGTCGGTCGCACGGGCACTCGGACGGAAGTTCGTCCGTGTCGCCCTGGGTGGTGTGCGCGACGAAGCGGAGATCCGCGGACACCGCAGGACGTACGTCGGCGCGCTCCCGGGCCGGATCGTGCGGGCGATCAAGGAGGCCGGTTCGATGAACCCGGTCGTGCTGCTCGACGAGGTCGACAAGGTCGGTGCGGACTACCGGGGCGACCCGGCCGCGGCGCTGCTCGAGGTGCTGGACCCTGCGCAGAACCACACGTTCCGCGACCACTACCTCGAGCTCGACCTCGACTTGTCCGACGTGTTGTTCATCGCCACCGCCAACGTCGTCGAGCAGATCCCGGCCGCGCTGTTGGACCGCATGGAGCTGGTCACCCTCGACGGCTACGCCGAGGACGACAAGGTCGCCATCGCTCGGGACTTCCTGCTGCCCCGGCAGCTCGAGCGCGCCGCACTGACCGCTGACGAGGTCACCATCTCCGAGGCGGCACTGCGGGAGATCGCCGCCAACTACACCCGTGAGGCCGGGGTGCGACAGATGGAGCGCTTGATCGCGAAGGCACTGCGCAAGGCAGCCACTCGCCTGGCGACCGGGTCGCAGCGGGTCGACATCGACCTGGGCGGGCTGAAGGACTTCATCGGCCGGCCGCGGTTCACTCCGGAGGCCCACGAACGCACCTCGGTACCCGGTGTGGCCACCGGCCTCGCGGTCACAGGGCTCGGCGGTGACGTGCTCTTCGTCGAGGCTTCCGCGCATCCAGGACCTGCGGGCCTGACCCTGACCGGCCAGCTCGGCGAGGTGATGAAGGAGTCAGCGCAGATCGCACTGACCTTCGTGCGCAGCCACGCGCCCGAGCTCGGGATAGACCCGGCGTTCTTCGACCAGACGATCCACGTGCACGTGCCAGCGGGAGCGACACCCAAGGACGGCCCGTCGGCCGGCATCACCATGGTGACGGCCCTGGCCTCGCTGGCCACGGGTCGCCCCGTGCGCTCCGAGGTCGGGATGACCGGGGAGGTCACCCTCAACGGCCGCGTACTGCCCATCGGCGGGCTGAAGCAGAAGCTGCTCGCCGCCGAGCGCAACGGGCTGAGCGAGGTGTTCGCTCCGATTCGCAACGAGCCGGACCTCGACGACGTACCGGCCGAGGTTCTCGAAGCACTGACCGTGCACGTGGTCGGTGATGTCCTGGACGTGGTCAGGGGTGCGCTCGCCGACCGGACAGCCGGCACTGTCGCAGCGTGAATCTGGCGGGTGCTCGCGGGCTTCCATGTGGCGCGGCCGGCCGGCGTGGTCGACCATGACGGCATGGACTACACCACTCGCGTGGCCACCGCAGGCGATGCGGAGCGGCTCCGGGTCGTGATGGACGCCTCGATCAGCGGTCTGCAGAAGGGGTTTCTCACCGACGAGCAGATCGAGTCCAGCCGGGCCATCATGGGCATCGACAACCAGCTCATCGCGGACGGCACGTACTACGTGGTCGAGCACGACGGGGTGATCGCAGGCTGCGGTGGTTGGAGTCGGCGGGCGACGTTGTACGGCGGGGACTCGACGCCGGGCAGGGATCCGCACCTGCTCGATCCGGCGGTCGATGCGGCGCGGGTGCGGGCGATGTACACCAACCCGGCATTCGCTCGGCAAGGTGTCGGGTGGCTGATCCTGACGCTGTGCGAGAGCGCGGCCGCGGAGGAAGGCTTCACTCGGCTGGAGCTCATGGGCACGATGTCGGGCCAGCCGCTGTACACGGCGTACGGGTTCGTCCCGGTGGAGGCTGTCGAGGATGACCGGGGAGGTGCTCCCGTGCCGTTGGTCAAGATGGAGAAGCAGGTCGGCTCGGCCTCCTTGCCGAGGTAGCTCCGGCGACTCACCTGAGTCGGTAGCCGACCCCACGGACAGTGTCGACACGGTCGCCGACGGGGCCCAGCTTCCTCCGGATGCTGCGGATGACCACATCGACGGTGTTGCTGCCACCTTGGTAGCTCGTCCCCCAGACCTCGCGGAGAAGATCGGCACGCGACACCGGCGTGGCAGGGTGCGCGGCGAGCGTGCTCAGCACTCCGAACTCGAGCCGCGAGAGCTGGATGCGAGCGCCGCCGACATCGACGCTGCGGTCGAGCTCGTCGAGGAACGGCTGCTCGCTCTCGCCGAGCTCGGCTGCGGCGATGCGGTTGAGCCAGCCGTCGACGGAGTCCGGTCCGAAGTCGAGCGCCGCCAGATGGAACGGTTCGCCGCCGACATCGATCGGCTCGTCGAAGGGGCGGAAGCCGAGCGTGCGCAGCGCGTCGACGAACGGCCGTGGGTCGCGGACGCCGACGTAGAGGCGGCCCAGGTGCGGGCGCAGACGGAAGTAGTCACGCTTCACGTCGAGCAGGGCCGCGGCCTGTACGCCGCTGGGTCGCTCGCCAGTGTCGGCGGCGAGCCAGCGCCGGTGGGTCAGAGTTCGCTGGCCGGGGGGCAGCGGGTGACGCGCGGCGTGCCGCGACCAGGCTGCGACGACGGGGTCTGCTCGTTCGAGGGAGTGCGGGATGTCACGCCACTCCGCGACGATCGAGCACCCGACGACGGCCCCGGTGCGGTCCCTGACCGACCGGACCGCTTCTGGACGAAGCCGCAGCCAGGCATCGAGGACCGAGGCGCCCTGTGGTGTCTCGAACTCGTGCCACAGCGCTCGCAATGCGTCTGCGTCCTCCTCTCGCGACCTCTCGACGCTGAAGGCATGGGTCGTCGCAGGGAACATCGCCTCCCGGACGAACGGGTTGTCGATGAGGAAGAGGAGATCGGCGGTGAATCGGTGGAGGTCTCCCGCGCCCGCGCGCCGGGTCTCCTGCTGCAGGTGGTGCCACGCGGCCGAGCGCAACTCGCGGAACCGCTCGGGTTCGAGGGCGCGCAGCCGGGCGGAGACTGCGGCCTGGACCGCGTCGTGCAGCCGCAGACCTTCGGACGTCTCGTCGACGAAGCTGAGCGATCCGAGCCTGTCGAAGCCTTGGTGCTCGCGACGTCCGGTCATCGCCTCGAGGACACCTCGCGTCACGCGGCGAGGCACGGAGGCGGCGTCGAGAAGTCGACGGGCCTCCTCGTCGAGGCCGGCGCGGAAGGCGGTCGCGAGCGCGGCGACCACGCGTGACCCGACCTCGTCGATCGGCATGTGGGCGACCTCTGCCTCGGCGGCGAGCCGCAGCGACAGTGGGTGGCCGCGCGCGATCCGGCAGATCAGGTCGACGTGGTCGGCAGCTACGTTCGCGTCGGCGAGGAAGGCTCTGGCGTCATCATCGGTGAGGCCGACGAGCGGGAGGATCTCGAGGCCGCCGAGGCGACCCCGCTCGGTCGACCACTCGAGCATCGGGGCATCGCGGCCCGCGATGACGAAGCGCACGTCCGCCGGCAACGACACCAGCAGCTCGTGCCGTAGCCAGGGGTCGGCGATGCGGAACATCTCATAGGTGTCGACGATGACGACGCCGGCGCTTCCCGGGTGCCAGTCGGCAGCGTCGAGCGCCGCGCGAAAGCTCGACTCCGTCGGATCGATGGCCGCGCAGTCGATCCGCAGTACCTGGGTGCCGGATGCCTGCGCAGCAGTCGCGAAGGCGTCGAGCAGCGCCGACTTGCCGATTCCCGCTACGCCGTAGACGAACGCCACGCGCGGCCCGTTGGCATCGAGGACGCGCTCGAGGGACGCGAGCTCGCGCTCTCGTCCCTTCAGCGTGACGGCGTTGCCCATCTGGACAAGAGTGCCAGCCTCAGACGCCCGCGGGCAGGGCCAGCCCGCGGGTCACGCGAGTGGGCCCTTCGAGGACGCCGAAGCGGCGGACCGAGATGTTCACGAGGCCAGGCGTCGCCCCGACGCCGACGAACAGGTCGGACTGGAGGAAGGCGTCCACCGCCTCCTCGGACTCGAAGGTGTAGACACCGCCGAAGACTCCCTCGGCCCGGTCGGCGAGCCACGCCTTCGATGCCAGACCCGGGATGGCGGCGAAGGCAGGAGCGAGCTCGTCGCACGAGCTCGCGAACTGCTCCTCGGAGAGTCCGTCGAGGTTGAAGTTGATGATCAGGATCTGCACGGTGACCTCCTCTGGTCCGGGCCGGCGGCCCGCTACCTCGACGATGACGTCCTGCCGCGCTCCTCAGATGAGGACTCGATGAGGATCTGGCACCCGCGGCGTGGGCTCGGCCCTCAGGGGCCCGAGAGAGCGAGGTGGCGCAGTCCTGCCCTCGGGCCATGCGGTCGTTCGCCCGGAAGCCGCGCCGCCCGTGCGGCGAAGAGGCGCCCCGTCGCTGCCGGCGACGGGGCGCGGTGGCGAGCCGCGCTCGCCTCTTCAGCGAGGGATCCGCTGCGTAAGGGCCCCCGCGACGTCTGGACCTGATCCTCGGAAGGAGGATCAGGCAGGGGAAAAGTACGCCGCGCGGACTTCGGCCGACAACACCTCCAAGGGTGACAACCCCGGCCCACGTCGTCCTCACGGGTGTGGTCGGGATCGGCCGGCAGCGGGTAGTCAGGAAGGCAAGCCCGCATCTGCTCGCGAAGGGAGACCAACATGCCGCAACAGGGCTGGAGCAAGAAGCGCGAACGCCAGTACGAGCACATCAAGGAGGGGCTCGAGGGGCGCGGCCGCAGCGAGGACACCGCCCAGGAGATCGCGGCTCGCACCGTCAACAAGGAGCGAGCGCGACATGGCGAGGCCCGCCAGGCCAGCAGGACCTCGACCGATGACATCTCCTCCTCGCGGCGAGGTGGTCTGCGCTCCCACAGTGGGCCGGGTGGGCGCACCAAGGCGCAGCTCTACGAAGAGGCCAAGCGCCAGAACATCAGGGGTCGCTCGTCGATGACGAAGGCCGAGCTCGAGCGAGCCGTGGGTCGCTAGCCCCCGGAGGAGTCACCCTCCGACGGGGCGCCACATGGTGGTGACCACCGCCCGGTCCAGGACCGTCTCGAACTGGCCGATCCTGACGAAGCCCTGCCGGGCGTAGCGGTGGTCGTTGACCGGGTTGCTCGACTCCAGGTAGGCCGGGAGGCCAGCAGCGTCCCATCGCGCCAGGTCGGCGGCCAGATGTGCCTGGCCGTGACCGTGGCCGGCGTGGGTCGGGCGGGTCGCCAGCAGGCTCAGGTAGGCATGGGGCTCCTCATGCGGACGGTGCTGGTCGAATCGCTCCCAGAGCTCGAACAACGCGCTCGCCTGCTCGTGGTCGAAGGTCTGTGCCGCCAGCTCGCGCAGCGCTGCCTCCTGGTCATCGGACAGCTCGGCGCCGCCCGGTGGGATCCACATCGAGACCGTGCCGGCATCGGTCGAGACGAAGGCCGTTTCATAGCGACGTGCCCCCTCGACGTACTGACGCCAGTAGGGAACCAGATGCTGGTCGGAGGCATCGGGCAGCTCGAGGGCGATGCCCCAGACGGGGTCGTGGCGGAACGCAAGAGCAAGCGTCAGCGCAGCCGCGTCCACCTCCGTTGCCTGGATCGGCCTCACCTGCACGGCGTGGATCGTCCCACGTGTCTGGGACCGAGGTCGATGATGAACCTCATGCTGAAGCAGGTTGCAGACGGTGTCCTCGTGCACGCCAGCGCGTGGGTGCAGAGCAACGCAGTGGTGGTGCAGGGCCGAGACGGTGTGCTGCTGATCGACCCCGGGATCAGCGGCGACGAGCTCGACTGCCTGACGAGCGACCTGTCGGGCGCCGGCATGAGCGTCGTGGCCGGCTTCTCGACCCATCCCCATTGGGACCACCTGCTGTGGCATCCCGGGCTCGGGGACGTGCCCCGCTACGCCACGGCCAGCTGTGCCGACACCGCCCGCGCCCGCCTGTCCGGCGACATCGCTGCGACCGCCAAGGCAGCCGGCATCCCCGACGACGTACCGCTCGAGCTGCTCGGGCAGGTCGCTGGTCTGCCACCGGGCGCGACGCGGGTTCCGTGGGACGGACCCGCCGTGCGGATCATCGAGCACCAGGCGCACGCGGCGGGTCATGCGGCGCTGCTGGTCGAGGACAGTCGCGTTCTGGTCGCGGGGGACATGCTCTCCGACGTGCTGGTCCCCATGCTGAACCCGGGAGCAGACGACCCGCTGGGCGACTACCTGACCGCGCTGGATCTGATCGAAGCGACCGCAGACGCCGTCGACGTCGTCGTCCCCGGTCACGGGTCCGTGGCCAACGGAGAGCAGGTGCGGGCCCGGATCGACCAGGACCGCACGTACGTTCGCGCGCTGCTCGACCGGCGACCTCCCAGCGACCCGCGGATCGGACCCGGAGCCAGGGCAGGCCGGGAGTGGGTCAACGACGTGCACGAGGGACAGCTGCAACGACTGGCTGCGCCAGAGGAGTGACAGGCGTATCAGCCGGCAGTTGTAGCCCTTCGGGTGGTTCCCGAGACGGGCTCGCACCGATACACCTCGGGTGCCCCGACCGAAAGGCAGCCCATGCCGCACGCCCTCCTCACGCCCATGCTGTTCGGCATCAAGTGGCTCGACCCCGAGTGGATGCTCGACCAGTTCGGCACCGGGTTCTTCTGGGTCAGCCTGGCGATCATCGTGGTCGAGTGCGGATTGTTCTTCCCGTTCCTGCCCGGTGACACGCTGCTGGTGGCGATCGGCATCTTCTTGGCCAGTGGCGACCTCTCGATCATTCCTGGTCCGGGCCTGCTCGACCTGCTGGTCGGCTGCCTGCTGCTCGTCGGCGCGGCGATGCTGGGCAATGTGCTGGGCTTCGAGATCGGCAGCAAGCTCGGGCCGGTGATCTACGAGCACGACGGCAAGATCCTCAAGCAGTCGTACTTCGACCGCACCGAGGCCTTCTTCGACAAGCACGGTCGCAAGTCGCTGGTGATCGGCCGCTTCGTGCCCGTCGTCCGCACCTACGTCACCGTCGTTGCGGGAGCCTCGAAGATGAAGCGGCCCCGGTTCTTGGTATGGAGCCTGGTCGGAGCGCTGCTGTGGGTGCTCAGCATCACCGGCACCGGCTACTTCGTCGGCGACAGCTTTCCGTGGCTGGCCAACCACATCGACTACCTGATCCTGGGCCTGCTGCTGCTCACGATCATCCCGGCCGCCATCCACTGGTGGCGCGAGCGGGGCTCCGACTGAGTCCCATCGAGTCGCGGTACTTCTCGCTCGGTCCGCTGGGCGCCGACCTTCGAGGCAGCCCTGCACGACTTCGTGCAGAACTACCTCAAGCACCTGGCATGGAGGTGTGTCAGGGGCCCCGTCTCGCCGGCACGCCCTGGCCGGTCACGGGTGGTCGCTGAACTCCTCGCAGTCGTGGAAGCGATCGAGCGGATCGGGCTCGCCGCCGTTCCAGACCCGGTCGTATCCAGCACCGCAGAAGATCACGTCGACGGCTCCGTCGCTGCCGACGTAGATCCCCTCGCCGCCCGAGCCGAGGTACACCCGGTCCGCGCCCGGACCGAGATAGACCGCGTTGCCGTCGTCGCCCCCGATCACCACGTCGTTGCCGCGGCCGTCCAGCAGCCAGTTGTCGCCGGGTCCACCCACGAGGACGTCGTTTCCCGCCGCGCCGGAGAGTACGTCGAAGCCCGGGCCACCGAAGATCACGTCGCTGCCGGCACCGCCTGAGCCCGAGTCTCCCGTGGGTCCCTCGAGCAGGGGGTTGCCACCCAGGTAGATCAGGTCGTTGCCCGGGCCGCCCCGGACGCTGTCGGCCCCGGCGCCCGAGCGGATGATGTCGGCGCCCGCCAGGCCGGTGATGTGGTCGGCGCCCATGGTGCCGACGAGCACGTCGTCACCGGGTGTTCCCTCGATGTCGGCGGCGTACGCCGGCCACGCGGCGTACGACAGCACCAGAGTGGCCGCGATCGCGACCGGTCCCCGACGCAGGATGGCCATCGACGTCCGGCGACGCACGGCAGACACGGTGTTCTCACTCATCGTCGATCACCTCTGGGCCAGTGTCACCGGAGGGGAGGTGTAGTAGAGGTCCGGATCGAGCGGCATCTGCCAGGTGCGACTGGCGCGCTCGCAGGAGCCGGTCAGGTCGCACCGGACGATGGCGGCCATGCCGTCCTCACCTTGCGCCAGGGTCAGGAAGTGAGCGTCGTCCTCCCACACCGCGTGCCAGTCCAGGCGCCCGGCCACCGCCAGCTCGCGCTCTGAGGAGCTGCCGCCGATCACCCACCACCTGGTCGTGCCGCGGGCGTCGAAGTAGGCATGGGTCGCCAGGGCGCGGGTTCCGTCCGGCGACCACTGGTGCGGCATCATCCGGCAGCTGCGCCACAGGGTGTGCCTGGGGTGCGACAGCGCGGCGACCCGCGTGCAGAACTCGCCGGCGGTCTGCCAGTCGAACACGACCCGGTTGTGCGGGATGTCGGCCATCACCGCCGCCTGGTCGTACCAGCGCTGGGTCCGGCCCGACCGGTAGTGCCACCAGACCGACGCCGGGTCACGCCAGTTCGTGCGCATCCCGACGAGCACGCGCTCCGAGTCGAGGGCCACCAGGACTGCCAACCGGAAGCGGTGCCGCGCCAGGACGCGCCCGCTGCGCGGCTTCTCGACCGTGACGACGGTCAGCTCGCCGGTGGGGCTCAGGATCTGCTGGTAGGCGACGCGGCGACCGTCGGCCGAGACCGCGACGGTCAACCAGCCCTGGGACCGGGCGATCTCGCGCCGCTCGCCGGTGTCGCTGACGAACGTCAGGCGGCTCCTGCCCCCGGGTGCCACGTTGACATCGCGTACGACGTAGCCGCCGGCGACCTCCCACAGTGCGGCGTGCATGCCGTTGCGCGACACCGGGATCCGCAGGTCGCCGTCGCGGATGACGTCATGGACCAGGTAGGCCACCTGCGGGTCCGCTCCCCGGGCGAGCGAGGCCGGCTCGATGGGGTCGACGGATGCCCGCGCGGGCGCCTGTGCCAGCAGGGCGACCAGGGTTGCGCAGGCACTGGCCACGCAGAGGCCGAGCCTGATCGGGCGGCGGCGCGAAAGACGAGTCATCGTTCCTCCCCAACAGTGTCGAGCCGCCAGCCTGTGACGCCCGGCTCATCCTTCGGAAGGGGCGGCAGACCCCACGAGGAGGGCCGAAGGACCCCAGGGATCGTCGCGGCGCTCCTGCGTCATGGCGTGCGGGGGATGGGTGGCTACCCGACCCGGACCGACGAGACACCCAGACGCACCGACTCGAGGAGCTCGGCACGTGAGACGGTCCGCGGTCCGCAGTCGCACCAGGCGGGCAAGGCATCGTCGGTGGCACGGTCGGCCTGGAGGAGGTCGACGTACTCGACGCCGCCCCGCGAGCCCTTCCGACCGGTGTCGACGAAGTCCTTGGACCCGTGGCTGTGCGGGCCGATGCGTGACTCGTACACGAGCCCCTCCGGCGTCAGGTAGACAGCGGCCAGGTGGTGAGCACGCCGGCACTGAACGCCGACCTTCTGGTGGTCTGAGCGGTGGGACCCGAGCTGCTCGAGGGCGCGGGTGGCCCGCTCCCGTCGTTCGCGTGAGTCCGTTCTGACCTTGGACATGGGTGGCCCCCTCACTGTTCGACGAGGCGGAACCGGGCCGCCAAGGGTCCGACGCCCCTGCCGCAAGGGCGGATGTTTCCGACCTCTTCGCGCCGGGATCGGCGACGGTCGAGGCACCCGTGAAGCGTGTTCCGAGCCAGGTCAGGGACGGAGCCCCCTCAACCGATGTCCCAGGCCATCTTCGACCGTCGCCTTATTGCACACGATCTTCGGAGCCAGGAGCGCCATCGGGTAGGGCCAAAGGTCCCGAAATCCTCGCGGCGACGAGCTCGCGGGCGGCGAAGTCGGTGTCGGCGTACTCGACCGTGTCGGGGCTCTCAGGTTCCCGTCGCGCCGTGTTCGCAGGCCTGTCGACGAGGATCCGCGAGGGGCTCGGGGAGCTGCACGGGCTCGAGACGTCGTAGGAGATGCCGGGCGTGGTCCGCCTGGTGACGGCCTACGACACGACGGAGTCCTCCGTCGACGCGTTGATCGACGGCATCTGCGAGTAAGTCCCGAAGGGATTCGGGCTACGCCGGCTGCAGGGGGGTACTGACCGAACATGTGGCTCTTGGCGGTGCTGATCCTCTCGGCTCTCGTGGTGTGCTCGCTGCCTCTGCCCGAGCCTGGCCGGCACCGGTCCGCGCGCAAGCGCAAGAGCCACAGCTGACATCTCGGGGTCATCGACCCCTGACCCCCTGCGCCGGGTCGACCGACTACCCCCGGCGCAGGGCCCGAGGTGGCGCCCGCATGACGGGTCCGACGGGTGATCGGGACCGCGTGAGATGGCCGCTGACGCCATCGCGCAAGCACACCCTGGGTCATCCAGCGGCCGTCTGACGTCCGGTCGCCGGGCAAGTGAGAGTGGCGACCACGCGCTCCCTGACTGGTGCGAGGGCACAGCGGACGGGAGCCACCCCAAGCCTGCTTCCACCAGCTCGTCGAACTCGCGCTGAACCCAGTCGTCCTCGGCAGCCAGGAGATCCATCCACGCCCGCGTCACCAGGGCGTCGTGCGTCACGGCATCCAGGGCGGCTGAGTTGCTGGCGGACCCGGTGGCCGTCATCACGCGACGTGGCTCAGGAGCTGATGGCGGTCGGTTCGTTGGTCCGGCTGGAGACCTCGATCTTGCGCGGCTTGGCCTTCTCCGCGACCGGAACGGTCAGGCGCAGCACGCGGGCGTCATAGGCTGCGTCGACCTTGTCCAGATCGAGGCTGTCGCCCAGCACCAGCTGCCGGCTGAACAAGCCGACCGGGCGCTCGGCAGCGAGCATCTCCCAGTCACCGTTGCGCGCCGGGCGCTCAGCCCTGACGCCGTCCTCGAGGCGGAGACCGACGACCTGCGCGACCAGGTCCGCGACCTCGGCGGAAGGCCGCGCCGGCGCCGCTGACCGCAACCGGCGGGTCCTCCCCCGCAGGGGTGAAAGTCGGGGGACGAGCGCCTCAAGAGCGCCGAACTCCCTTATTTCACAGGCTTTTCGCTCGTATCGACCGAGGGTGGAGTGGGTACTCCCCCGTAATCGACAGATGTCGACCAGAGGGAGGAACCCATGACCACGAGCTCCATGAGCACCACCAGCGACACCGCTCGAGGCAACGGCGCCGGTGACCAGCGATCCACGACCGAGCAGGCCACGGAGCGGGCCAAGCACGTCGCGGGAGTGGCGTCAGAGGAGGCCAAGTCCGTCGCCGGTGACGTCCGCGAGCAGGCCCTCGGCCTGTTGGACGAGACCAAGACCCAGGTGCAGGACCAGTCCCGCACCCAGCGCGATCGTCTCGTCGAGACGTTGCGCACCTTCAGCGACGACCTCGACGGCATGGCCGAGCAGCGCGGTGGCATGGCCTCCGACGCGGCGCGTGAGGTCGCCAACCGGGCCCGCTCGTTCAGCCAGAAGCTGGACGGACGCGAGCCCACCGAGCTGCTCGACGACCTCAGGTCGTTCGCCCGACGTCGGCCGGGCATGTTCCTGGCCGGATCCGTCGTGGCCGGTCTGGTCGCCGGTCGCCTCATGCGAGGCAGCCGCGATGCAGCGCAGACCACCGGCTCGGACGCCACTGCGACCCAGGAGCGGCCAGTGACTCCGGTGACCGACCCCTATGCCCCGCTGTCGACGACCGTGGACGAGCCGGTCGGCACCACGTCGGCCTACGCGCCGGTCACCCCCGCGGCGACCGCGACCGAGTCCGACCGCTCCTTCGGCGGGTCGTGATGACGCCGTTCGACGCGACGCCGGGCGCCGCGGCACCCGCGCGCGAGGACCGCAGCCTCGGTCAGATCGTCGGTGACATCAGCTCGGACCTGAGCGCACTCGTGCGACAGGAGATGGACCTGGCCAAGACCGAGCTCCGACAGGAGGCCACCACCGCAGGCAAGGGCGTCGGCATGCTCGCCGGCGCCGCGGTGGCCGGACTGCTGATGCTCACCTTCTTGTCCTGGGCCCTCGTGTGGCTCCTCGACGACGTGATGCCCGTTGAGCTCGCCGCGCTGATCGTGGCCGTCCTCTGGGCCGTCGCGACCGGAGTACTGGCCAGCATGGGCCGCAAGAAGCTGCAGGAAGCCAGTCCGCAGCTCCCGCAGACACAACAGTCCCTCAAGGAGGACGCAGCATGGGTACGAGCACAGAAGAGCTGAACGAAGACATCGCCCGCACGCGGGCAGAGCTCTCGCAGGACGTCGACGCGCTCCAGGACAAGGTCAGCCCGACCGCCATCCTCGAGCGCCGCAAGTCGGCAGTACGCGACCGCTGGACATCGACCAAGCACCAGGTGATGGGCAGTGGGCAGAGCGCCGGACACAGCGTGAGCGATGCCAGCTCTCATGCGGGTTCCGCCATCGAGGAGCGTGTCGACGGCAGTCCGCTGGCTGCCGGCCTCGTGGCCTTCGGTGCCGGCCTGGTCATCGCGGGTCTGATCCCGGCGAGCAAGGCCGAGGCCCAAGGTGCCCAGCGACTCACGGAGGTGGCCCAGGAGCACGGCCAGCCGGTCATGGACCAGGCCAAGTCGGCGGCCCAGGAGGTCGGCGATCACCTGAAGGACAAGGCGACCGAGGCCGCGCACGAGGTCAAGGCCAGCGCGCACGAGTCGACCGACCGCGTCAAGGACGAGGCCCCCATCGGCTCGTCCGCGGATGGTGACGAGCCGGCACACTGGACTCCCGGAAGCGCGTTCTAGGCGCTGCCGGACCACGTCTCGCGAGTCCGGGGGGGCCGCGAGACGTCAGTGCCCCGCCGGCCTGTGGCCGGCGGGGCACCTTCACGCCTGGACCCGGATGACGAGATCCGGGTCGGATGACCTGCGTCAGGCGATGACGGCGTCGATCGTCTTCTTCAGCGCGCTGGGCTGAGAGGGCCGGCGCGGCGCCTTCTTGCGGGCCGCCTGCATCTCCTGGCCGATCTCTTGCAGCGTCTTGCGGCCCAGTCCCTCACGCACCTGGGGGAACCAGTCCTTCTCCTCCTCGTCGATGTGGTGCGTCACGCTCTCGATCAGCACGGTCGTCTTGGCGGTGAAGCGCTCGTCGGTTGCCTTCATCGCCGAGAGCTCCATGACCAGCACGTCGGCGACGTGGTGCTCCTCGTAGGACTCCAGGACGTCGTCCTCGAGGTCGGGCAGCAGCGCGCGGACGCGGGGGTACATGACCTCGTTCTCGATGTAGGTGTGCACGGTGAGCAGCTCGATCATCTTGTCGACGAGACGCTGCTTGGACTTCTGCGCGCCGTCGCCGGCCTTCTGGAAGTCGGCGAAGAGCTTCTTGATCTGCTTGTGGTCGTCCTTGAGCAGGACGATGGCGTCGGTGGACGTGCTGGTCCGTGACTGGGTGGTGGTGGCCATCTGGGGCTCCTGGGTCTGTGGGTCGATCTGTCTGTCGTCACCAAGTACCCACGATCGGTGCGGACAGCGCACTGAGCCAGAGGCGGCGGGGTACCCGCTCGGGTACCGCAGCCACCAACGACTCGAGGTCATCGCGTGCCCAACGCCCCCAAGATCGCCGGACCCCTCGTCGAGGGCACCGAGAAGGCGCTGGTCGTGCTGCTGCTGCACGAGACCTTCAGGCACGCCTGGATCCGGGTGCACGAGCTGATGACCCATCACCGTGCCTGGGAACGCTGTGCGTCGGCCAGGGCCTCCTGAGCCCGTGGAGTCGGTGTTGCGGGACGGTCGCGCCGTGTGCGTCCGTCCCGTCCGCGCCGACGATGCGGACGACCTGCAGGACGGGTTCGCGCTCCTGAGCGAGCTGTCCCGCTACCGACGCTTCCACACCGGTACGCCGGCGCTGAGCGATCGCGTCGCGCGCTACCTCGCCGAGATCGACCACGTCGACCACCAGGCCCTGGTCGCGACGCCAGTGGGCTCGCCGGCCATCGTGGGCGTCGTCCGCTTCATTCGGCTGAGGGTCCGACCCGACGAAGCGGAGCTGTCCATCACGGTGGCCGACGACTGGCAGCGTGCCGGGCTGGGAACGTGCCTGCTCCACCTGCTGATCGAACGCGCGCGGGCCGTCGGCGTCAGGCGGTTCACCCTGGAGATGCTGGCCGACAACGAGGGGATCCTGGCCCTGGTGAGGGCCGCGGGCGGCGTGGTCCAGCCGACCGACAGCACGATCGCCTCAGGTCACATCGACCTGGACGCGACTCAGGGGACGTCCGGCTGATCCGCCGGCCGGATCATGGGTTGGGCCAAGAAGTCGTCGGCCACCTCGACGAGTCGCCGCCGTGTGGATCGCGCTTCCGTGCGGAGCATCTCGAAGGCCTGGTCCACGGTGCACCCGCGTTGTTGTGCAAGCGCACCCTTGGCCTGCTCGATCACGATCCGGCTGTTGAGCGCGACCTGCAGCTGCGCGCTCAGCTGCTCTGCATCGGCGACGGCGCGATCCTGCAGGATCGAGATGGTCGCCACGTCGGCCAGGGCCTGCACCACCCGCACGTCGTCGGGCTCGAACCGGTTGTCCTCGGTGCCGAACAGGTTCAGAGCGCCGATGACCTCGTTGCGCAGACGCATGGGGAACGCGTGGACCGAGAGGAATCCGGCAGCGATCGCCCGCGGCGCGAACTGGGGCCAACGCTCCTGGGCCTGACGGAGGTCGGCGTTCACCACCGGGTGCTGCAACCGGTAGCAATCCAGGCACGGCCCCTCGTGGTTCTGCAGCTGGAACAGCTCCAGGGCCTTGCCCGACTCGTTGGAGGCAGCCATGAAGCGCAACGCTCCACGATGGTCGGCCAGCACGAGCCCGACCGCCTCCGCACCGCTGATGGCCGCCGCGTGATCGGTCAGCGTGTGCAGGAAGTCGACGAGGTCGAAGTCGGCGACGAGGGTGTCGGCCACCTCGACGAACACCGATGACAAGTGCGTGGTGGAGATCATGGTCTGGGAACCTCCTGGTTCGGGTGTGGCGCTCGGTGTCTGGTCACGGAGCGTCGCGAGATATGCGTCGCCTCCGCGAGACGACGTCGGCGGCAAGGTCGTTGAGGCTGCGGCTCTCGGCGAACGCCGTGGCACGCAGGCGGGAGAGGGCTTCGGCGAGGTCGATGCCGAGGTCGGCCATCACCATGCCCTGGGCCTGGTACACCTCGGTCCGCAGGTCCAGCAGGCTCTCCAGGCCGGGAGCGAGCCCGTCGCCCGAGCCGGCGCGCGCGGCATCCAGGAGCAGCTCGGTGGCCAGGTCGGCGTAGATGAGGCAGTCCGAGCGCTCCTCGCGCTTCAGGGTGCGAACCGGCCCCGAGTAGAGCACGAGCACACCCAGCCGCACAGCACCGATGCTGAGCGGGAACGCGAACGTGGCGCGTACGCCCGCGTGTGCGGCCGACTGCGCGAAGCCGGGCCACCGACCCAGCGCCGACGTGAGATCGCTCTCCAGGACCGGTCGACCCGACTCGAAGGCGTCGAGGACCGGACCCTCGCCGAGGTCGAGGTGCAGGTGGTCGAGCGGCTGGTGCCCGTCGGCCGAGTAGGCGACAGGAGTCTCGGTGCCGGGGCCGCTGAGCAGGATCACGCTCACAGCCAGCAGGTCCAGTTCGCCGGAGACCACCTCGCACAGCCGTCGCAGCGCGACGGCGACGTCGTACTCTCCAGGGCCTGCGGGCACCTGGAGGTAGGACCGAAGGCGGGTGCCTCCGTCGTCGTTGACGCTGAACTCAGCGATGTGGTGCCCCCTGTCAGGGCTGTCGACCCCCGACTCTAGCCGGGTGGGTAGGGGTCCGCGGCGAGCTGCCGGGCAAGATGTACGGCGTTCGCGACGGCGGTCTTGGTCGGAAGCCAAGGGTCACTCCTTCGTCGCGGGCAGGTCAGGTACCCAGGAACACCCCGTCCGAGCCCGCGAGGTGGTGAGGCGCACCCGGGCCGTGTTGTGGGCGGACCTCAGGGACTGAGCCATCCCGAGTGCACGATGACGAGGATCCGGGCCACCAGCGCTGGCGGTACGTCGGCGCGCGCCGACGCTTCGTACAGCAGGCGCTCGGCCTCGTCGAGCGCCACGCCGCTGACTCCCGCGATCATCCCCGTGGCGGTCTCGATGTCGATGCTGTCCTTGAGCTGACTCGGAGCAGCCGCGGCAGCCAGACGCGTCGAGAAGGACAGGTCGGCGTTGGAGACGGCCTCGGCAGCCGGGGTGCCCAGTGCTTGCGCCAGCTGCGCCTGCCGGCCGGCGAACGCGTCGGGTGTCGAGGCGTAGAGGTTCACTCCGCCGATGAGGACGCCGTGGTGGTAGATGGGGAGGGACAGGCTGCTGGCGACACCCGACGCTGCGCTGACCTGGGCGAAGAGCTGCCACTGCTGCTCGTCCAGCGGATCGGTCAGGTCGACCTCGGCGGTGTCCATCCGGCCCTCCGTGACCTCCACGCAGAGACCCCCGTCGAGGTACTGCATCGCGTCCAGGGCCGCAACGGCGGGGGGGCGGCCAACAGGGTGAAGGTCAGGCCGTCCTCGGCCAGTCCCAGCGACAGCCCGACCAGCTCGGGCACGATCCGGGTGGCGTGCCGACCGAGCTCGGTCAAGAGGTTCTCGACGTCAGGACCCTGAAGGCTCATGAACTCGCGAAGTGCCTCTCGAGTCTCGGGCATGGGCTCGAGCTGCGCAGTCATGTAACTCCCGCCGGTGGCTGTTGGTCTTCAGCCTAGGCATGCCGATGGGCAGGTGCTCCCACCCTGCGAGGTGGGCCGACCACGCTCGCGCGAAGGAGCGGTCAGATCCAGGCGGTGGGGTACTCGGGGTCTCTTCCACCACTGACTACTGCTCTAGGAGCACCCATGTCCTTCTCGGATTCCCGGGCTACCACCAGCCGGTCACCCATCCAGCTCGCGGCGATGGTCGTCGGCGCCGTCTTCCTCCTCGTCGGCGTTCTCGGGTTCGTCCCCGGCATCACCACCAACGTCGGCGACCTGAAGATCGCCGGCCACACCTCCCATGCCGAGCTGCTCGGCATCTTCCAGGTGTCGGTCCTGCACAACGTGGTCCATCTCCTGTTCGGCGTGCTCGGCATCGCGGCGGCACGGAAGTTCTCGACCTCCCGCACGTACCTGATCGCCGGCGGCGCCGTCTACCTCGTGCTGATGGTCTACGGACTGGTCACCGACCACAGCAGCGACGCGAACTTCGTGCCGCTCAACGACGCGGACAACTGGCTGCACCTCGTCCTGGGCCTGGGCATGATCGCCCTCGGGTTCGTGCTCAGCAGGGATCGGGCCGCGACCTACGCCGACACCCGCCACTGATCAGGAGACCGTGTCCCCCCATTGGGTGATGCTTCAACCAATGGGGGGACCTAGTCTTTCGAGTAAGCCGCACATCTCTGGGTCTTCCCGGCGGCACTCTGGGCCGCAGGCCCGCGGGACGATCTGCGTCTCTCGGCGACACCGATGCCGACGACGCGCTCGGGGCCTACCGGTCCCGAGCACGCGCAACACCCCATGCCCCAGAAGGAGCATTCCTATGTCTGACACCGCCTACAGCCCCCAGACGACCGACCGCGACTCAGTTCGTGACGACCGCACCGACCGCCGCGTCAGCACCGAGACGAAGGCCTCGGTCAAGACCTCGGAGATGGTCGTGTTCATCGCGGCCGTCGTCGGCGTGCTCGTGGCCGCGCAGATCTCCGACGCCTTCGGCGCGCAGGACGCGTGGCTCTACGTCACCCTGCTGACGATCGGCTACCTGGTCAGCCGCGGGCTGGCCAAGAGCGGCTCGCGTGAGTTCTACGACGAGTCGACCTCTCGCTGATCTGTGGGTCGCCGGACACACCGATGACCCAGCCGCCCCCACCGAAACCGGTGGGGGCGGTCTGCGTCCGCCCGCCTGCCCTGACGAACGGAGTGAGCAACATCTCGACCATCACCAGCCTGCTGGGTGATCGCGCCCGGACCCTCGACCTGAGCGGTCACGAGGAGCCTTCCGGCCCGCCACACCTACGCCTCGTCGTCGCCGAGCTGGGTGGAGGCACCCAGCTGGCTCGCCTCGCGGCCGCCCGACGCCGTCTGCGTCGGGCACCGAGGGCGCCCGTCGACGCAGCTCCCGTCGTCGACGTGCCCGGTTGGGGTGCGCCCGAGACGCTGACCGGGCCGCTGCGCCGCTACCTGCGCTCCCTCGGCTACGACGCGCGCGGCTGGGGGTTCGGGCAGAACCGCGGCGATGTCCGGCGTGACGTCCGCCGGCTCGAGCAGCATGTCGCGGCGCGCGCGGAGTCCGCGGGACCGGTGGCGCTGGTGGGCTGGAGCCTCGGCGGCATCGTGGTGCGGGAGGTGGCCCGCCGCCGTCCCGAGCTGGTCTCGCAGGTCATCACGTTCGGCACCCCCCTGGTCGGCGGCACCACACACACGGCCGGTGCGTGGCTCTCCCCGCGGACGGACGCGCGCCGAGTGGCGGCGTACGTCGACCGGCGCGAGCGCGAGCACCCGCTGGAGGTGCCGGTAACGGTCATCCTCAGCAGGCGCGACGGCGTGGTGAACTGGCGCAGCTGCGTGGACCACCACTCACCGCGTGCCGAGCACATCGAGGTCGGCTCGACGCACATCGCGATGGTGCTCGACCCGGACGTCTGGCTGACGATCGCGCGGCGACTCGGGGAGCCAACGCTCTAGGACGGCCACCCCACCGGTGGGTGGGCGTGGACCATGCGCGCCAGCGGCGACCCGGGCGCATCGATCGCGAGATGGCGTCGGTCGTTGCGAGGTGGTTCTCCTCCGTCGGTTTGCGGGGACCGGGTGAGTACCCCGGCATCCGTCGTCTGAACCTGCGCCGACGAGACGTTCACCCCCTTAGGCGTAGGAATCCGGTCGAGATCGCCGTACTGTCGAAGGTGCGGCGGCGCCACGTGTGCCGGTCCCCATCCCAGACCTAGATGGACGCTTCCATCTAGCGCTGAGGGCACCTCCCATGACGTCTTTCATCCACCCCGCACTGACGCGCCCGTCGCGCGTCCGGGAGCGCGAGACGCGCCAACGCCTGACCGACGAGCTCATGGTCCGGCTGCACGATCAGGGCCAGTTGTCGGCGGACGCTCGCGCCGAGCTGATCGACCGCGTGATCCTGGTCAACACCCCGGTGGCGTACCGGATCGCCAGTAGGTTCCGGGGTCGCGGCTGTGCCCTCGAGGACCTCGAGCAGACAGCCTGCCTGGCACTGGTCAAGGCCGTGAACAACTACGACCCGAGCACCGGCTACCACTTCATGTCGTACGTCGTGCCCTCCATCGCCGGAGAGGTCAAGCGGCACTTCCGCGATCAGGGGTGGATGGTCCGGCCGCCCCGACCCGTGCAGGAGCTGCAGACCCAGGTGCTGCGCGAGCAGCTGCGGACCGACCCGCGCGACGGCCGGCCGCCGAGCGAGGGCGAGATCGCCGCACGCCTCGACGTCCCGGTCGCAGCCGTGCACGAGGCGTTGCTGGCACGTGGCTGCTTCACGCCGTCATCGCTGGACGCGAGGCTGGCTCATCCCGACGGCATCACTCTCGGCGAGACCCTGGCCGACTCCGATGCGGGCGAGGGCTACGAGGCAGCAGAGGCGCGGGCGACCCTGGCCCCGGTGCTCGGCACCCTCAACGCCGACGAGCGCGAGCTGCTGCGCATGAGGTTCGTCGAGGGACGGACCCAGCGCGACATCGGCGCCGAGCTCGGGATCACCCAGACCCATGTCTCCCGGCGTCTGACCAAGCTGATGCACCAGCTGCGCGCGGTGTTGGAGGACTCGGAGAGCGGCGTGACCGCCGCGTGACCGCAGCCGGCATCGAGGGACCCTCGGCGCGCCTGGGCCCGGACGCCGTCGCCACGTTGGGTCGCGAGCTCGACGCGATCCGGCAAGGCGTCATCGACACCCGGGGCGCACGCGACGCCGCCTACATCCGACGTGTCATCGCGATCCAGCGCAGCCTCGAGCTCGCCGGCAGGGTCATGCTGCAGGCCTCGTCGCGACGCCGTACGGCTTGGCTTGCCGGCACCGCTGCCCTCACCGTGGCCAAGGTCCTCGACAACATGGAGATCGGGCACAACGTCCTGCACGGGCAGTGGGACTGGATGCGCGACCCGCGGATCCACTCCTCGACGTGGGAGTGGGACTACGCGACGCCGGCGGCGTTGTGGAAGCGGTCGCACAACGAGGGCCATCACAGGTTCACCAACATCCTGGGCATGGACAACGACCTCGGCTACGGCATCCTGCGCGTCGACGAGGCGCAGCCGTGGCAGCCGCGACACGTCTTCCAGCCCGTCCTCAACCTGCTCAACGCCATCGTGTTCGAGTACGGCATCGCCGCCTACGACCTCGAGCTCGGTAGGCTGCGCCGCGGCGAGGCCGACAAGTCCTCCCGGTTCCGAGAGGACCTTCGCCTCACGCTGGCCAAGGCCAGACGGCAAGCGAGCAAGGACTTCGTGGTGTTCCCGCTCCTGTCCGGGCGGGCGTGGCGACAGACCCTGCTGGCCAACGTCACCGCCAACGTGCTGCGCAACGTTTGGTCGCACTCGGTGATCATGTGCGGGCACTTCCCCGAAGGTGTCGAGACCTTCGAGCAGGAGTCGATCCGTGCGGACGAGTCGCGCGGAGACTGGTACCTGCGGCAGATGCTCGGGTCGGCCGACATCACCGGACCGCGGCTGCTGCACGTGCTGACCGGCAACCTCAGCCACCAGATCGAGCACCACCTGTTCCCCGACCTGCCGAGCAACCGGTACGGCGAGATCGCGCCGCAGGTGCGCTCGACCGTCGAGCGCTTCGGGCTGCGCTACCACGCGAGGTCCATGCCCCGACAGGTCGCCTCCGCGTGGCACAAGGTGCTGCGGCTGTCGCTGCCCAACGGCTGGCTGGCCCGTCACGGCGTGCGAAGGCTGCGCCGGTCGTCCTCCAACCCCCTGACGTCCCCCGGCGCCTGAGTTACAAGCCCATCGCCGGTGTGAGGCCCAGGACCCGCTGGCGGCCCAAGAGGCGTCACAAGTGGCGGGATCATCTCCGGTCGGCCGGGGGTTCCTCCACCAGATCGCCGACACGGATCTTTCCCCCCTCGAGGACCCGGAAGATCGACCCGCCCTTGCGGCGAAGAGCCTCCTGCGCGCCGCGACCCAGCGTGTCGTCGAGCAGCTTGCAGGGCGCTGCCACGCGCACCACCTCGAGCAGGACCTCGCCGATCCTGAGCCGGTCTCCCGGCGTACGCGGCACCTCGCCGTGCGAGATCGTCAGGTTGTGCCTGGTGCCGCCAGCGTCGATGGGACGGCCGAAGATCTCGGCCGCCTCGGCCAGCGACTCCGCCGACTGCACGCTGACGTGACGGTGCTTGGTGCCGTGGTACCGGTCTCCGACCAGTCCCTTGCCGGCCTCGGCCACCACTGACTCGACGGACTTCACCGGGAGCCGTGCCCCGGGCGCGACGTGGATCGAGATCACGCGCGGCTCGGTCGTCATGGCGTCACCGTACGCAGTACTTGTGACCCCAACGGCAGCCGTTTGCCGGTCGTGATGCGGCCGTGGGGGTCGCAAGTGATGAAATCCCCGGCCGGCCGGGTAATCCATTGGGGAACGGCTCTCAGCCGAGAGGCGAACCCTCGCAGCAGGGCACGATGTAGCCGCAACGGTCGCATCGCTGGTGAGAGGTCTCCCAGCGCATGGTGGCTCCGCAGTTGTCGCACGGGGGCAGGCCGCCCTTGGCGGGCACGGCGCACGACTGGTTGATGACCTGGGCTGCTGTCGGCCCGGCGACGGGAGTGGTGGTCACCAGGTCACCGTACGTTCAAAGGCCGGCGGCGTTGCGGAACACGCCGCGCACGTCGGCAAGCCGCCGCAGGGCCAGGCTGGCGCCGGCGCGCACGACGGTCGGTGCGTGCAGCTCGTCGAACACGGGGGCGCGCATCCGGGTCCAGGCCGGGTCGCTGGCCAGGGGCGCCTCGGGTACGTCGCAACCATGCAGGCCGAGGGATCGGGCCAGGGCCTCCTCGACGCCGAGGAACGGCTGCTCGCCAGGACTCCATTGGTGGTCGGGGCGGCAGACCATGTCGTGGCGCAGGCTGTCGACCAGGGCGGTCACGGTGTGGAACGGCGCACCGACCAGGAGTGCGGTGGTCACACCGACGGCCGCGACCGGTGCGATCGGCACGGGCACGCGGAGGCGGGGGAGGAGGGCCGCGCGGGAGTACGCCGCCAGCAGGTCGGGATAGCGCAGCACGTCAGGACCGCCGAGGTCGAGGTCCCCCTCGGGCGCTCCGTCGTCGAACGCCGCGACCAGAGCTCGCAGTACGTCGGACACGGCGACCGGCTGCACGCTCGTGCGCATCCACGACGGCACCGGCTGCACCAGCAGCAAGGAGGCGAGCTGTCTGACCACCTCGTAGGACGTCGAGCCGGCCCCGATCACGACTCCCGCCCGCAGGCTGAGCGTGGAGCAGTCCGCGGCCGCCAGGATCTGCTCCACCTCGAGCCGCGACGCGAGGTGAGCCGAGAGTCCCTCACCACGGTCGAGCCTGGGGACCAGCCCGGAGAGATAGACGATCCGGCGTACGCCGGTCGATGAAGCCGCATCGCGTACGTGGGTCGCGCCGAGCCGGTCGCGGTCGGCGAACCCGCGTCGCTTCAGGCTGTGCACCAGGTAGCAGACGCCATCGGCGTCGCGCAGCGCCTTCGCCACCGCTCTCCGGTCGGTCACGTCGCACTGCCGCCAGGTCACCTGATCGGACCACGAGAACCGCCCAGGCTGCGTGGCTGATGACGAGGCGGCGACGACCTCGTGCCCTGCCTCCAGTAGCTGGGGGACCAGGCGCGACCCGACGTACCCGGTCGCACCGAGCACCACGATCCGCATCAGGAGGCCCACATCATGAGGTCCGCTTCAGGTGGCGCACCAGGTTGTGGGAGAACCTGACGCCCATCGTGGCGACGACGGCGTGCATCGCCGCCTGCACGGCCGGACGCGCCAACCTCGGAAACGGCAGGTCGACCGTGATGGCGAGCTCGATGCTGAGGTCGGTGGCTCCGCCCGCCTCCACGAGGGTGTAGCGACCCTCGACCCCCGCCTTCTCCTCGGCGCGGGCGGGGTCGTGCGCGAAGTCGATGCGGGACGGCTCGTCGAAGGTCATCACCTCGGTGAAGGACGGCGAGACCATCGAGCCCAGCAGCGGGATCTGGACCAGGTGCCAGGTCCAGCGGACGCTGTCCGGGCTGCTCGAGGCGTCGATCCTGCGCAGGTACGGCGTCAGTCGCGAGAGCAGGCCGGTGTCGGTGAGTGCGTCCCACACGCGCTGCCGGCTGGCCTCGACGGTCGCGCGCGAGGTCGTGGACACGGAGAACCTCGTCACTGGACCTCTCTCGGGGCCTCGGTCCAGAGCGTGAGCTTCTTGAGGAGCCGGCTGAGCTGGGCACGCTCGCGGTCGGAGAGCACGGCCACGAGCTCCTCCTCCTGTGCGCCGCGCAGCGCCATCGCCTTCCTCCAGATCTCTGCGCCGGACCGGGTGATCTCGACGACGACCCGGCGTCGATCGTCGGGCGAAGGGTTTCGCTGTACCCAGCCGGCCTTCTCCAAGCCGTCCAACCGCCCCGTCATCCCGGCACCCGAGACGCCGAGGTCCTCGGCGAGGTCGGTCGGTGACGCGGTGCCGGGAGTGTCGCGGATCATCAAGGAGTGCAGGGTTGCGTACTCGAAGTCCTGGATCCCGACCTCGGCGACTGCCGTCTGGATCGTCCCCTTGAGGAACCGCTGCAGCCTGCTGATCCTGGTGACCACGGCCTCGACCTCGTCATCGAAGTGGATGTCGACCCAGTGCGAGCGCCAGCGCGCGACATGTCGGTCGGTCCAGTCGGTCTCGGGCACGAGCACATCGTAGTGATGGGCCGCCCACTACTTCGTTGACGAATACTTCGCCAGCGAAGTAATGTCGCGCCGCGTGAACGGCTTCTGGGGGCTGCTGCGGCACCGCGACTACCGATGGTTGGTGACCGGCGCGACGGTGAGCAGCCTCGGCGGGTCGATCGCACCCGTGGCCCTGGCCTTCGCGGTCCTCGACCTCGGCGGGTCCGCGACTGACCTCGGGCTCGTCGTGGCGGCGTACGCGATGGCCGAGGTGGTCACCGTGCTGTTCGGCGGCGTACTGGGAGACCGGCTGCCGCGTCAGCTGATGATGCAGGGGTCGTCGGCCGCGGGCTTCCTGACCCAAGGCGTGGTGGCCGTGGCGCTGATCGGCGGGTGGGCGTCCATCCCGCTGCTCACGGTCGTGGGCGTCGCCAACGGCTGTCTCGGAGCGCTGGCCGGCCCGTCCTCGTCGGCGATGACGCGTCAGACGGTGCCTGCCGAGGACCTGCCGCGAGCCGTTGCCGGCCGGCGCCTGTGCCAGAACGCCGCGCAGGTGCTGGGCTTCTCGCTCGCGGGGATCCTCGTCGCCGCCTTCGGGAGCGGGTGGGCCGTCGCGATCGACGCGGCGACCTACGCCGTGGCTGCGGTCTGCTTCGGCCTGATCCGGGTGGCGGCACCTCCCGCTCCGCAGTCCCGTCCGAGCCTGGTGCGCGACCTCCGCGCGGGCGCTGCCGAGGTCTTCCGCCATACCTGGCTGTGGCTGCTGATCGGGCAGGCCCTGCTCTACCACCTGTTCTTCGGTGGGGCGCAGTCCGTGCTCGGGCCGATCGTGGTCGGCGACAGCTTGGGGCGCGCGGCTTGGGGATGGGCCCTCGCCGCGCTGATGGTCGGCTTCATGGTCGGTGGGCTGGTGTCCTTGCGATGGCAGCCGCGGCACGGGCTGTACGCCGGCACCGCGCTGCTCTCGTTGACCGCCGCGTTCCCGCTGGCGATGGCGCTCTCGGACCAGCTGACCGTGCTGCTCCTCGGCGCGTTCCTCCACGGGTTCGGGCTGGAGCTGTTCAGCGTCAACTGGGACCTGTCCATCCAGCAGAACGTCGCCGAGGACAAGCTGGCCCGCGTCTACTCCTTCGACCTGGTCGGCTCCTTCGTGGCGCGACCGCTCGGGCTGGCACTGACAGGACCGGTGGCCGCCGGCGTGGGCTTGGATCGATGGCTGGTCGTGGTCGGCCTGGTGATGGGCGGCTCGTCGCTGCTCGCCCTGCTGTCTCCGGACGTACGACGACTCCAGCGGCGTGCCCCGGAGGAGATCCCGTCCGACGCGTGACCGGATCAGTCCAGCCGCAGTTCGGTGGGACGGGAGCGCCGCACTTTGGGACACCGCTCTTCTTGAGGGCTATGCTGACCGGAGCAACAGGTCGGACCGCCCCAGCGGTCCTCGTCCGTCGGCCGCCCAGGCCGGCCGGGCCATCTCCCGACCGGAGCGTCTGCAACTGACGGGCTCCCGAGCACCCCAAGCAGCAAGCTCGCCGAGCAGTCGCCCACGGAGGGTGCGACGACCTGCATGCCGACCGACCCAACAAGGGTCAGCCCGGGGAAGCCCGGGCCCGTGGGAGGAGAGCAGTTGGCTCGAAGTCGCCAGCGTCAGGGCCAACGGTCCGCGCAGCGCCGTACGAACGGACGCCAAGGTTCGGGACGCACCCGGCCCCTCGACAACGAGGGTCTGATCCCGATCCTGGCGCGCGCCGTGCGCGAGATCGAGTCCGCCGTCGAGCGTGGGCAGGCCGTCTCCGTGCGCTCCAGGTTCCAGGCTGTCGCGCTGCTCGCCCGCGAGGAGCGCGCCCGGGTCAGGTCGGACACGACGATGACAGAGGCCAAGCGCGACGGTGAGCTCAAGCGACTCGACGGCATCGCGACCATCCTCGCGCAGACCGCCGCTCGTGAGCCCTCGCTGTTCTCGCTGCTGGCCGAGGACGCCAAGGTCTCCGACCAGGCCTCCGAGATGCGCAAGGCGATGCTGGAGCGGGCCGGTGTCGAGGTCGCGGAGGACGAGGTCGAGGAGCCCGACCCGCTCGCCCTCCCCACCGAGCGACGGGTGGTCCCGCAGTCCGTGCTCGCGCGCCAGCTGGCCAACCCGTTCCTCGTCCCCGACTTCACCGCGTCCTCCCACAACCGGGGCCAGGCGCGTCGGCTGGCCGGTTGGGAGCTTCTCGGGCCGCTGTTCCGCTCGTTCGAGGAGGTCGGCAACGGCGCCTCGACCACCATGCCGCTGCCCGAGGCGCGCGAGGTGATGCTGCCCGGCGCGCTGCAGCTGATGAAGCACCAGGCCGAGGTGGTTGCCTCCGCTGCCGACGGTCACCGCACGTTCCTGCTGGCCGACGAGCCCGGCCTGGGCAAGACGGCGCAGGCACTGCTGGCGGCCGAGGCCACCGATGCGTTCCCGCTGCTGGCCGTCGTCCCCAACGTGGTGAAGATGAACTGGGCCCGCGAGGCCGGCATCTGGGTGCCCCACCGCACCTCGACCGTCATCCATGGCGACGGCCACGACATCAACGGGTTCGCCGACATCGTGGTCGTCAACTACGAGGTGCTCGACCGCCACGTCGGCTGGCTGGGCGACTTCGGCTTCCGCGGCATGGTCGTCGACGAGGCCCACTTCATCAAGAACAAGACCTCCCAGCGGTCCCAGAACGTCCTCAACGTCGCCGACCGCATCCGGGCGCGCACCGGTCGTCCGCTGCTGTTCGCGCTGACCGGCACACCGCTGATCAACGACATCGAGGACTTCCAGGCGATCTGGGAGTACCTCGGCTGGGTCGACGACAAGAAGCCCCTCGGCAGCCTGATGGACGCCCTGGAGGAGACCGGACTGACCCCCGCCGACCCCGGCTTCTACCGCGCGGCTCGCAGCTGCGTGGTCAGCCAGGGCATCGTGCGTCGCCGCAAGGTCGACGTCGCCAAGGACATCCCCGCGCGCCGCATCGCCGACATCCCCGTCGAGCTCGACGACGAGATGGGACGCTCGATCCGCGAGGCCGAGGCCGAGCTGGCCCGCCGCCTCGTGGCCCGCTACGAGTCGGCCCTGGCGACCCGCCGCGGTGAGGCCCACCTCGACGATGACGGCATCGACCACGAGCTCGTACGCCGCGTGGCGACGTGGGAGCGCGAGGACTCCTCCGAGGAGTCGAGCGGCGAGAACGTCTTCGGCATGATGCGGCGGATCGGCCAGGCCAAGGCCGGTCTGGCCGCCGACTATGCAGCCCAGCTGGCGCGCAACGTCGGCAAGGTCGTCTTCTTCGCCAAGCACATCGACGTGATGGACGCCGCGCAGGAGACCTTCAAGCGGCGCGGTCTGCGCTACTCCAGCATCCGCGGCGACCAGACCCGCGTAGCTCGCGAGCGCAACATCAAGGAGTTCGTCGAGGATCCCGAAGTGTCGGTGATCGTCTGCTCCCTGAGTGCTGCGGGAGTCGGCATCAACCTCCAGGTCGCCTCCAACCTCGTGCTCGCCGAGCTGTCGTGGACCGACGCCGAGCAGACCCAGGCGATCGACCGCGTCCACCGCATCGGTCAGGACGAGCCGGTCACCGCCTGGCGGATCATCGCGGCCCAGACCATCGACACCAAGGTCGCCGAGCTGATCGACAGCAAGGCCGGGCTCGCCGCCCGCGCCCTGGACGGACAAGACATCGACGCATCCTCCGTCGACGTCCAGGTCGAGGCGCTGGTTGCCCTGCTCACCGAGGCACTGCTCAACCGCTAGCGCCATCGGTGGTCGAGCTTGTCGAGACCGCGTTCCGGTGGTTGAGGAGGTTGCGCTAGCAACCCTCTCGAAACCATCGAAGGCGCGCAACTCGTCTGGTTTCGAGACTGGCGCCGGTGGTTGAGGAGGTTGCGCTAGCAACCGTCTCGAAACCCCGTGGGCCAGTGGCTGAGCGTTCACCGGGTTTCGAGACTGGCGCCGGTGGTTGAGGAGGTTGCGCTAGCAACCGTCTCGAAGCCCCGTGGGCCAGTGGCTGAGCGTTCACCGGGTTTCGAGACTGGCGCCGGTGGTTGAGGAGGTTGCGCTAGCAACCGTCTCGAAGCCCCGTGGGCCAGTGGCTGAGCGTTCACCGGGTTTCGAGACTGGCGCTAGCGCGCCTTCCTCAACCAGCGGGTGAGGAGCCGCGGGGCTTGCTTACGCCGCTGCGCGTCTCAGCTCAGCCACAGTTGTCGCAGACTCCCGAACGAGGGATGGCCATGAAGCAGGTGGGGCAGATCTCGGGTGGACGGTCGGCGGGCTTGGTCGGCCTCTTGACCGCTGGTGCCTTGGGTGCAGCGGTGCGTCGGGTGCCGGTGCGGGTCGCCGTCGCCCGAGCAGCGGGCGCCATCTTGGGCGGCTCGACGCTGCCGCCGTCGGCCGGCAGCCCCGCGGCCTCGAAGTAGCGGTAGCACTCCAGCCGCTCGTTGGCAGCGTGGGCGTTGGGGTGCTCGGGCCGCTCTCCGTAGGCCGCACGCACGGCGACGGCGTACCCGTCGGTCACGCGGCCGGCATCGTCGGCGCACAGCGAGACCAGCAGCGGCTCCTCGAGCCGGGAGCTCTCGAGTGCGACCAGGCCGAGCACCTCGTCGAGCCAGTGGTGCCAGAGCTGACGGGTGCGGATGCCGCTGCGACGCTGCACCTCGATGGCCAGCTCGGCCGGCTGCACGGTGGCCCGGTAGCGCCGGGCTGCTTCCAGGAGCCGGTCGCGAGCCGCCGCGGCCCAGGCCTCGCGCGTCGCCTCTGGCCCGACGTCGCTGGTCTCACGCCATGCGCCCGTGACCGGGACGACGGCCTCGGGGTCGTCTCCGGCGAGCACCCGGAAGCCCAGCTCGCGGAGGATGCGTGCCGCCTGGTCCTTGCTCGTCCAATCCCAGTCGGACACCGCCGACCCGGTGGCCTTCTCGTGCGCGGCGCTGAGCACCGCCTGGGCGCCGTAGGCGCGGCCACCGTGCATCACGACGAACTCCTCGCGTCCGGGTGCGTCGTACTCGTCCAACGCACTAGTGACGTGATGACGGCTGACAGCTGCGAATCGCGGCACGACCGCGACGATACGTCAGGGTCCCCCGGGTGTGGTCGGCCAGTCCTGATCTAGGGGGAAGATGGGTCCGTGGCCACCATCACCGTCGACGGTCTGACCCTGCGCGTCACCTTCCCGACTCGCGAGAAGGTGCTCGGCCTGGTTCGTGACTACGAGGTGCCCGTATCGGCCGTCAGAGGGGCGCGGCAGGTCGGCTCGTGGCGCGAGGACCTCAGGGGGCTGCGTGTCGGACTGGGGCTACCCGGAGTGTGGCTGCTCGGCCGCTGGATCTCGCGCGGACACCGCCAGCTTGTCGCGCTGCGCCGCAACCGTCCGGCCGTCTACGTCGTGCTCCGCGACCAGAAGTACGACGAGCTGCTCATCGAGACCCCGGATCCGGCTGGGATCCTCGCGCGGCTGCCCGCGCTCAGCTGAGCGAGCCGGTCAGGCCGCGCTCGACGGTCGCGATCAGCTTCTCGAGGACACCCCTGCGCTCCTCGGCAGAGAGCGCTCTCAGCGGGCCGTCCAGCAACAGCACGGACAGGCCGTGCACCGCCGACCAGCAGGCCACGTCGGCGCCTGGGCGGTCGTCGGGGGAGAGGGCGCCAGCCTCGACGAGCTCGTCGAGCACGTGGCCCAGCAACAGGTAGGGCGCTGCCTCGTCGGGCGAGCTGTCGGCAGCTTCGGTCGGACAGAAGGCGACGTTGAACAGGCCGGGCTCGCTCAGCGCGAACTCGACGTAGGCGCGGCCGGTCGCCCTCAGCCGCGCCCTCGCCCGACGATCCGGGTCGGACTCCTCGACCTCGTCGATGCGACGCTGCATGGCCTGCTCGAGCTGCTCGTTGGCCAAGGTGGCGATCGCGGAGAGCAGCTCGTCGCGGTCGGCGAAGTGGCGGTAGGCCGCGTTGTGGGAGACGCCGGTACGCCGGGCGACCTCGCGCAGTACTACCCCGTCGGGCCCGGCCGTGCGGGCCAGCTCCGCCCCCGCCTCGACGAGGGCGGCGCGGAGGTTGCCGTGGTGGTACGGCTTCGAAGCGGCGCGAGCAGATGGCACGGGTCCATCCTACCGGTAGATGTTGACACTGGTTACATTGATGTGGACACTGTCCACATGCGATCCAGACTCCCGATCCTGCTCACGGTCTGCGCGGCCGTGCTTGCCATCAACCTCGACACCACGATCGTCAACGTCGCGCTGCCGAGCATCTCGACCGACCTCGACGCCGGCACCCGCTCCCTGCAGTGGATCGTCGACGGCTACAACCTCGCCTTTGCCGCGCTGGTGCTCGCCGCCGGCAGCCTGTCCGACCGCTACGGACGCCGGCCCGCCCTGATCCTGGGCCTGGTGGCGTTCGCCGGGGCCAGCGCCGTGGGCGCGATGGTCGACTCGGCCGGCGCCCTGATCGCGGCCCGGGTGGCGATGGGCATGTCCGCGGCGGTGATCTTCCCGACCACCCTGTCGATCATCAGCAACACCTTTCGCGACCGACGCGAGCGTGCTGCGGCGCTCGGCGTCTGGGGCGCCGTCGTCGGCATCGGCGTGGCCGCAGGCCCGGTCACCGGTGGCGTGCTGCTCGAGCACTTCG
The DNA here is from genome assembly GCF_015352445.1 of Nocardioides agariphilus. Classification (GTDB taxonomy): domain Bacteria; phylum Actinomycetota; class Actinomycetes; order Propionibacteriales; family Nocardioidaceae; genus Nocardioides; species Nocardioides agariphilus. The sequence goes on along the minus strand of NZ_JADKPO010000001.1, from coordinate 15,630 downwards.
CGTGGGGCAGCGTCTTCTGGGCGCTCGTGCCGCTGGCGCTGCTGACCGCGGCAGCGGCGTACGTCTTGGTCCCCGAGTCGCGCGACCCCGACGTGCCGCGGCTCGACCTTCCCGGACTGGGCCTGTCGGTCGCGATGCTCGGCTCCCTCGTCTACACGATCATCGAGGCGCCCGCCCACGGCTGGTCGTCGGGACGCACCCTGGGCGGGTTCGCGCTCAGTGCCCTGCTCCTGCTGGCGTTCGTGGTCGTCGAGCGTCGTACCGCCCACCCGATGCTCGACCTGAGCCTGTTCCGCGACCGGCGCTTCAGCGCGGCGAGCGGCGCGGTGACGGTGACCTTCTTCGCCCTGTTCGGGTTCATCTTCCTGATCACGCAGTACTTCCAGTTCGTCCGGGGGTACGGCGCTCTCTCCACGGGTGCGCGCATCCTGCCCGTGGCCCTGAGCATTGCCGTCGCGTCGGTCGTGGGGGCCGTGCTGGCCCCGCGCCTGGGCACCAAGGCGGTCGTGACGACGGGACTGCTGCTGTTCGGGACGTCGTTCGTCTGGATCTCGACCGTCGCCGTCGACGCGTCGTACGCGACCGTGATCGTGCCCCAGATGGTGATGATGGGCCTGGGCATGGGCTTCATCTCGACGCCCGCGACCGAGTCGATCCTGCTGGTGCTGCCGCCCGCCCGTGCCGGCGTCGGCTCGGCGGTCAACGACGCGACCCGTGAGCTGGGTGGCACGCTCGGTGTCGCGGTCGTGGGTTCGGTCTTCTCGAGTGTCTACGCGGCCAACCTCGCCGAAGGTGCCTGGGGCAGACTGCCGGCCGACATCCTGGCCCAGGCCAAGGACTCCGTCGGCGCAGCCACCGCCATCTCTGCCGGACAGCCGGACCTGGCCAGCGCCCTGCAGGACGCCTTCATGACCGGCCTGCACACCTCGAGCCTCGTGGTGGGGCTGCTCTGCCTACTCGGTGCAGCCGTCGGTGCGGTCGCGCTGCCGGGCCGCGGGTTCCGCGCACCCCACGAGGACCAGCTCACCGAGGCGGTGCCCGTCCCCGCCTGAGGTCTCTGTGGACGTGCCGGCGCGGCTAGCGCGACCAGTCCGGGTCACGCCCGATCAGGCCGAGCATCCGGGTCTGGGCGTCTGCGTCGTCGGGGACGGGCACGCGCTCGCCGTACTGCCCGGAGCCCGCCAGCACGTCGGCGATCGGCTCCATGCCGGCAAGCAGCTGGGCACACTCGTCGGCGTCGAGCCGGTCGTCGAGCCCAGCACCGCGGGCGAGGTCCCAGGTGTGCATGAAGACGTCGGAGGTGTAGAAGCGGTCGATCGCCTCGAGAAGTGGCACCTCGCCGGTGTGCTGGTCCGTGAGGACCCGGTCGGCGCTGTCCGGGTCGTCCAGCACCGCCTGGACGTTGGCGGCATGCTGGCGCCAGGCGCCGACCGGGTCCTCGTGCGGGTCAGGGACGCTCGGCAACCTGATGCCGGTGCCGTGCTCCAGGAACGACGGGAACCACTCGACGAGGTGACCGACGACGTCGCGGGTGGTCCACTCGGCGACGGGAGTAGGGGAGTCCCAGTCGGTCACCGACTCAGCCCGCGCGGTGAACCCGTTCGCGATGGCGCGGTGTCGCTCGATGGGATCGGTAGGGATTGCCATGGAGCGACGCTAGCCGCGCCGGACCTCGACGACTGCCCGCCCGGCAGCGGCGAACCTGGAACTGGTGTCTGTGGCACAGATTTGCTTGCGACCGTGAGCAGAGTGACAGGACGGTGCGGTCATGACAGTTCATCACAAGATTCTTTGTTGCTCCGTGTTGCTGGCCGGCGTCGGCTTGTCGCTTGCCGTCACGCCTCCCGCCCAGGCAGATGGTCCGGGGGTGGGGCCACCGGCCATCGTCTCGATGGGCGACTCGTCGATCTCTGGTGAGGGGGGTCGATGGGCGGGTGGCCGGCTGGACCAGCAGGCAGCGGGTGTCGATGTCGGCAACGGCGTCTACAACGACTTCAAGCTGCCAGGTTCGCCGGTGGGTCTCGCCGAGGAGATTCCCACCTGCCACCGGTCTGACTCGGCCGAGGTCCATATCGGCGGAGGACTCATCAGCAAGAACCTGGCATGTTCGGGTTCGATGACCACGACCTACAACATCACGAGCACCGATGCCAACGACCCGTGGAAGCCAGGCCTCGACTCGCAGTCAGCAGTGGTCAACGGCCAGCAGCGAGTGGGTCAGGTCCAGATGCTCGAGGACTATGCCCGGACCCACAACGTGAAGGCGATCCTCGTCGGCGTGAGCGCCAACGACTACAACTTTGCCGACATCGTCGCCAGATGCGTGGAGAGGTACTGGTTCACCTGGCAGTGGATGCTGACACCGAACTACTGCAACTCAGGTGTCGATGAGGCAGATGTGACCGACGTCCTGTCCCCGGCGAACCAGGCCGCCATCACCCAAGACATCGTCGATGCGATCGCGCGTATTCGCAACGCGATGGTCGAGGCTGGGTATGACAACACCGATTACCAGATCATCATGCAGACCTACTGGTCCTCGATCCCGCGAGGTGACGGGTTCGACTGGCCCGAGCGCGACTTCGACACGGCCGGAAACAGCCGCATCATCTATGGGGGGTGCCCCCTGTACAACGCCGACGCCACCTGGCTCAACGACGTGGTCCTCGGCACCATCAACGACGGCGTGAAGAACGCCTACAGCACGATCAAGGCTTACGCGGATAACGGCTGGTTCCCCAAGGTCCACCTGCTCGACATGCAAAAGGCCCTCGTGGGGCATCGGCTGTGCGAGCGACCTGCAGGCAAGCTCGAGATGTACTCCGCGCTGTCATCGTGGAAGAGCCCCCGCGCAGTCGACCTCCTGGAGTGGGTCGTCGCTGCCAGGCCAGGGGCCCCTACGCCCTACACCAATGCCTACTCCTCCAAGGAGTCCGCTCATGCGAACTACTTCGGGCAGATGGCCATGCGGAACTGCCTCCGGCAGGCCTGGAACGGCGGCAACGTCCGTGGAGGCCGCTGCGAGCAGACGGGGGAGAAGGGCCTGACCTCGCTCGGCGAGCCGAAGATGGTGCTTCAACCCTAGGCGGGCACCCCGGTGGTCCGTAGGTAGCGGTCGATCTCAGAACTGACCTCTCGTGCGTCCCAGCCCAGCAGCGGAGCCATCAGTGCGGCGACCTCGGTCGCCGCACTGATGCCGTTGTCCGGGTACTCGACACCGATGCGCGTGCGCCTGAGCATCACGTCGTCAAGGTGCAGGGCTCCCTCTTCGGTGACCGCATAGACGACCTCGGCACGCAGGTAGCCGGCCGCGTTCTGCAACGGCTCACCCAGGGCCCGGTCATCGGTGGTGAGACGGACGACGTCTCGGGCCAAGGACCCGTAACGGCTCAGCAGGTGGTCGATCCACCTGGCGGACACTCCGTGCCCCGGGAACGCCCCCCTGCTGGCGGCCAACAGCAGCGTGGCCAGTCCCTCGGCGCCCACGAGCGGGATCTGGTCCGTGCACGATGACGGGTGCACGGCCCCCGTCGCCTCCATGAGTGCCGCCGCTGCCTGGTCCACGGCGTCCTTGGCCATCAGCCGGTACGTCGTGAACTTGCCACCCCGGACCGAGACGAGGCCAGGTTCGTCGACGGTGACCACGTGCTCGCGCGAGAGCTTGGAGGTTTGCGCCGTGCCACTGACCAGGGGCCGGACGCCGGAGAAGGACGCGATCACGTCCGAACGCGCCAGCGGGCGGGTCAGGAGCGCGCCGATCTGGTCGAGAAGGTAGTTGATCTCCGCTTCGGTCGGGAGGGGAGCGTCCAGGGCCTCGCCGTGGGGCAGGTCGGTGTCGGTCGTGCCGATCAGCCATCGGTCCGAGCCCCAGGGGATCACGAGGAGGACCGACGACGGGGTCCGGGCAATGATGCCTCCGTCGGCGTCGATCCGGTCGCGTGGGACCACGATGTGGGTGCCTTTGCTCGCCCGGACCTTGACCGTCGGCGCCGACGGTGCATCTCGGCCGAGCTCGTCTGCCCAGACCCCTGTGGCGTTGATGACCTGTCGGGCCCGCACGACGACGGAGCTGCCATCCTCCAGGTCCCTCAGCCGTGCGCCCACGACGCGACCGCCCTCGCGTACCAGACCGTCGGCGCGACAACGGGTGACCACGTGAGCACCGAATGCGGCGGCGGTCCTGGCGAGGAACAGCGTGAAGCGGGCGTCGTCTACCTGGGCGTCGTGATAGCGGATGCCGCCTACGTAGGTGCCCGGCTTGAGGGCGCCCGCGACACGCCCCACCTCACGGCGCGAGAGATGGCGGTGGCGGGGCAGGTGTGCGGATGCCCCGCCACGCCACCTGGCCAGACCGTCGTACAGCTGCAGCCCTGCTCCGACGTAGAGGCGTTCCCAGCCTTTGCCTCGCAGGGGGTAGAGGAAGGTCACCGGCCTCACCAGATGAGGTGCGATGTCGGTGAGCAGCCGCTGTCGCTCGCCCAGCGCCTCGGCGACGAGCGCGAAGTCAAGCATCTCGAGGTAGCGCAGTCCGCCGTGGATGAGCTTGCTGGAGCGAGAGGAGGTTCCCGAGGCGACGTCGGCTCCTTCCACCAGCCCTACCCGCAGGCCGCGGGATGCGGCGTCCAAGGCGCACCCGCCTCCGACGACTCCGCCACCGATGACGAGCACGTCGAGAGTCTCGGCCGTCAGGCTCTCGAGAGCGGCGGCGCGGCGTCTCGGAGACAACGCGGAATCAAGCATCGCCGTCGTCCAGGTCGCTCGGTTGCTTGTGCACGCGGACCTCTTCGACGTCCTGCAGCTGGGTGAGCTGAGCGATCAGTCCCGTCATCGGATGGCGGCCGCGGAAGTGCATGCTCACGGCTACCGACGGCCCGGTTCCGCCGAGGGCCTTGACCTGGCGTGCCTGTCCGATGGAGGCGTGGAAACCCATGTCTCCGGCGGTCCGGAGCACCTCGCGCAGCACTCCGCGGCCGTCGACGTAGCGGATCTCGACGGTCCGTTTCCGAGGTGAGGCGGGCAGCATCTGTCCCAACGGCGCCAGCACCACCACCGCCAACAGCTGAAAGACGGTCAACGCGATGGCCAGCGCGACCATCCCGGCACCGCAGGCCATGCCGATCGCAGCGGACACCCAGATGGTGGCGGCTGTCGTGAGTCCGCGAACGACGTCGCGGCGCATGAAGATGACGCCCGCACCCAAGAAGCCGACGCCGGAGACGATCTGCGCCGCGATCCGCGAAGGGTCGAGGTTGGTGGCCTCACCCACCTCGAACACGTTGTTGAACCCGAAGGCAGACACCAGTGTGAACCCGGCGGATCCCATGCCCACGAGCGTGACGGTGCGAATCCCGGCGCTCTTCTGCGAGATCTGCCGCTCGAGACCGACGATGCCGCACAGCACCACCGACAGGCTCAGGAGCACGACCTCGGTCGCGGCCGTGTCTGACCAGATCTCGATGTTCACCGACACACAGCTCCCAGCTTCCGGCACCGTGCGTCCTGGACTGAGCGGTGCGTCGCGACCTCTTGCATGCGTGCGCGGGCCCGGGAACGGACCGGCTGGCACTGGCCCCCTGGATGGGACGTCCTGCTCGCGCGCGGCGCAGTCGAGTATGACCGCGCCTGTCGTCCAAGCAGGAGTCCTCACGGTCAGAACAGCTCAAATCGGTGTCTACCGAAAGTTGCGTGATACGCACTGCGTTGCGTCAGGTACACCGAATTGGGCCCTGGACATAGGCATGGACGTGGGTTCGGGCGAGGCTGTGAACCGTCCTGTCCAGGCAACTGAGGAGTCACAAAGTGAACCAGGTTCGTCCGCAAGGCCCTCGTTTCGAGTTCTCTCGTCGTCAGCTGCTCAGGTATTCGGGGATCGGCGCGGCCGCGGTGGGGGGCGGGAGCTTCTTGGCTGCGTGCGGCGGTGATGACGGCGGCAACGGCGGCGGTAACGGCGGTGGCAACGGGAACGGTGGGGGTGGTCCGCAGGGCTCGGGTGGTGTGTTGATCCACGGGGCGACTGGTGGTGGGTCCAAGGACACGTTGGACCCGCACGCACCGGTGACGAACCCGGACATCGCGCGGGTGAGCAACCTGTTCGAGCCGTTGTTCTTCTGGAACAACAACTACGAGCTCGAGCCCGCGCTCGCGGAGTCCATCGAGGGTTCGGACGACGCGAAGACCTGGACGATCAAGATGCGTCAAGGTGTGACCTTCCACAACGGCAAGGACGTCACGGCCGACGATGCGTGGTTCAGCATCCAGCGGGTCGCCGACCCCGAGGCGCCGCTCTCGGCCGGCGGCCAGCTCTCGACCATCCTCGACTTCGACGCCTGCAAGGTGGTCGACCCGGCCACGCTGCAGCTGGTGCTCAAGGTTCCCTACGCGCTGCTGGACTCGCTGCTCGCGGAGTACACGTTGGGCATCATCCCGACCGACTTCGACGTCGCGAACCCGGTCGGGACGGGTGCGTTCGCCTTCAAGGCGTTCGAGCCTGGCAAGGCCAGTACGTTCACCAAGTACGCCGACTACTGGGGTGATGCGGCATTCGTCGACGAGCTGCAGATCCAGGACTTCGCCGACGACTCGGCCAAGGTCAACGCGCTGCAGGCCGGTCAGATCCACACGGTGGACAACCTGCCCTACAACCTGATCGACACCATCAAGGGTGCCGGTGGTGGGGCGCTGGTCTCCGAGACCGGTGCCTGGGTGCCGTTCACGATGCGGGTCGACCAGGCGCCGTTCAACGACGTGAAGGTCCGGCAGGCGATGCGGCTGATCGTGGACCGGCAACAGATGATCGACCAGACCCTGTCGGGCTACGGGTCGCTGGGCAACGACATGTACGCCCCGTTCGACGTCGCCTACGCCGCGGACCTGCCGCAGCGTGAGCAGGACATCGACCAGGCCAAGTCGCTGCTGAAGGAGGCCGGGCAGGAGGGCCTGCAGGTCGAGCTGTTCACCGGAGACGACATCGGGTCGGTGGCACCGGCGGCGGCGAACCTGTTCAAGGAGCAGGCCAAGGCGGCCGGCGTGGACGTGAAGGTGACCAAGAAGACCCCGTTCTACGACGACCAGTACCTCCAGTACACCTTCGCCCAGGACTTCTGGAACACCCGCAACTACATCCCACAGGCGGTGGTCGGCACCTTCCCGCCCGACCAGGGTGGCACCTACAACGAGACCCACTGGGACAACGCCGATCACCGTGACCTGGTCAACGCCGCCGCCCAGGAGCTCGACGAGGCCAAGCGCGCCGAGCTGCTCCACCAGGCCCAGGAGATCGAGTACAACGAGGGTGGCCTGATCGTCTGGGGCTTCCGCCAGCAGGTCGACGGGTACGGTCCCAACGTCAACGGCCTCGAACCCTCCAAGTACCTCCCGCTCGGCTCCTACAAGTTCAACAAGGTCTCGGTCCAGTAGGACCCGACATCGAGCCGACGCGGTCGATCACGAAACTCGGCCGGTCGGTGATGATGGCACCTACGCCGAGGTCCAGGCACGTCTGGACCTCGGCCTCGGTGTTGGCCGTCCACACGTGGACCTCGCGACCCGACTCGACGAGCCGGCGCGCGAACCCGGGGTTCTTGCGCAGCGTGTCGATGCCGGGACCCGCGATCCAGTCGTGGCCGACCAGCGGACGCAGGGCTGGCCAGCGACGCGCGTGCTCGAACAGCATCACCGGGCGCATGGTGGGAGCCAGGCGCCGCACCCGCCTCAGGGCCACGTAGGAGAAGCTCATCACCCGCACGGGCGAGTCGGCGGTGTTCCAGCCGAACTCCTCGAGCAGACCGACGAGCGCGCGCTCGACCTCGCCTGCGTAGCGCGTGGGGTGCTTGGTCTCGACGGCCACCTCCACCCGTCGCTCCTGCGCCGCGACGATCTCGAACAGCCGCCTCAAGGTGAGCACCCCGTCGCGTTCCGCGTCGAAGTCGGGAGTCTCCGCCGGACCGTCGGGCGGCGACCTCCGCCAGGCCGCGAAGTCGAGCTCGGCGAGCTCGGTCAGCTCCATGCTCGACACCACGCCGACACCGTTGGTCGTACGCCGCACGTTGCGGTCGTGGACACACACCAGGTGTCCGTCGGAGGTCAGTCTGACGTCACACTCGAGGGCGTCGACGCCGAGCTCCAGTGCCCTCTGGTAAGCGCCCAGGGTGTGCTCTGCCAGCTCGTCGCTGGCACCGCGGTGGGCGACGATCTGCGGCCGCATGCCGGGAGTGTGGTGGCGCACGGCGGCCCCGGAAACCCAACTGCCACCAGTCCTCCGGAATCGGTGTGAGTCGCCGCAGAAATGTCATCGCGCTGACGGTCAGCCGAGCTCGGCGCCGACAAGGTGGGGTGCGACCAGCCGCCACACCGAGGAGGACGCCATGCGGGTCGACGGGATCGCCTGGCATGCCCTGATGCTGGAGCCGCCTGCCTTCATCGCCATGGAGGACTTCGCCGAGAAGACGCTGGGACTGCACCCGCTGATGTGGGAGCCCGGACGTCGCCTCTACCTGATGCGCAACGGCACGATGCTGGATCTCTACGCACCCTGGGCCGTGCCGCCCTACGGGTTCAACGACGGGTCGGCGTTCGGCTTCCAGGTCGACGACATCGAGTCCGCGTCGAAGGCCGCGGTGGCCGCCGGGCTGCAGCTGCTGGGAGGGGTGAGCCGGCACTCCGGCCTCAACTACGCGATCCAGCACTTCAGGGGGCCCGACGGCCGGGTCTACGGGCTTAGCGAGGTGCAGCCCATCGAGTGGTGACGCCGCGGGACAGGGCCTCGCCTCAGAACAGCTTCGGCACGAACGTCTGCTCGTGCATCGGCGGGCGCACGTAGGGCAGCTCGCGCATCACCGGCAGCTCCACGACGTCGGGTGCGACATCGACGTAGTCGAACTGGCTGAGCAGGTGGTTGATGCAGTTGAGCCGGGCGGCCTTCTTGTCGTCGGAGGGCACGACGTACCAGGGGGCCTGCTTGATGTCGGTGTACTGGAAGGTGGTGTCCTTGGCCATCGAGTACTTGACGTACAGCTCGTGCTCAGCGAGGTCCATGTCGCTGAGCTTCCACCGCTTGAGCGGCTCCGCGTTGCGCGCCTCGAACCGGCGGCGCTGCTCCTCGTAGCTCACCGAGAACCAGTACTTGATCACCCGGATGCCCGACCGCACCAGCATCCGCTCGAACTCGGGGCAGGAGCGCAGGAACTCCTGGTGCTCCTCCTCGGTGCAGTAGCCCATCACCCACTCGACGTTCGAGCGGTTGTACCAGGACCTGTCGAACAGCACCATCTCGCCGGCTGCGGGCAGGTGCTCGACGTAGCGCTGGAAGTACCACTGCGTGCGCTGGCGCTCGGTGGGCTTGGGCAGCGCCACGACGCGGACGGTGCGCGGTGAGGTGCGCTCGGTGATGGTCTTGATCACGCCACCCTTGCCGGCCGAGCCTCGCCCCTCGAAGATCACCAGGACCTTCAGGCCCTGACTCTGGATCCAGTACTGCAGCAGCACCAACTGCTCCTGGAGCCGCTCCATCTCCGCGTCGTAGACGACGGACCTGAGCTTGCCCGACTTGGTGTAGGACGACGGACGGTCGGTGATCGACCCACCCTCGATGCGCCCGACGTCGTTGGCGCCCTCCGGCAGGTGCGAGGCAGTCATGGGGTCACAGTGCTCGCGCCGTTCGCAGTTGTCGAGGTCGTCTCACCTCCGACGGTGGTAGCGCCCGTCGAAGGCCACGGTCCACGTCTTGCCGTCGTCGGCCGAGGTCTCCCACACCTGGCGCACCTCGGCACCCTCGTCGTTGCGGGTCCAGGTGATCCGTTGTCGGTCGACGCGGCCGAGGTCGTCGTCGTCGGCGGGTGCCCAGCCCTCGAGCACCATGGCGTCCTCGCCCGAGTCACTGGGGACGAGCCCGCCCTCGAGCATGAGCACGCCACCCGTGGAGTCCATCCAGGTCTGGTGCCAGCAGCCCCGCGACGCGTCGTAGCCGTTGATGCTGCGACCCTCGACGCCGCCGTTGCCGCGCCAGTGCTCGTGGAGCATGCCGCCGGTCTGGCCCTCGAACATCGCGGTGATCGTGTTGTGGCCGGCGACCTTGCCGGCGGGGCCGAGGACGTCCCAGTCCCCGATCCAGAAGTCGAAGTCATGCGGTCCCATGGAGCGAAGGTAGAGATGGCCGCCCTCAGTGCTCCAGCGGAGCGCCCGATCGTGACCCGGGAGCCGCGGATCGCAATGGTTCTGTGACCCGTTCGCTCGCGTAGAGCAGGAACAGCAGGTAGGCAGCCGCCGCGCACAGCAGGTGCCACGCACCGTGTCCCTGGATCCACGAGGTCGGGTCGCACCACGGCCCCTGCGCGAGGTTCCAGATCGCGAAGGCCACCACCATGGCCGCAACCGCACCGGCGCCCCAGCGCAGGTCGGTCCGGGCGCCGGCCGAGACGTTGACCGACGTGCCGACTGCGCGGCGCCACAGCACGACCTCCATCGCGATCGCCGCCACGAGGAGGACGCCGAACCCGAGGTTGCCGGCGACGTGGACGACAGGCACGTCCGCGTCGATCGTGCCGACGATCTCGCAGGCCGTGACCAGGAGCAGGAAGGCGCCGTAGAAGAAGCCGACTCCCCGGCGGACCAGGCGCAGGAGGGCGTACGCCGCGGCGAAGGAGGCGATCAGGTACATGCTCAGCAGGTCGAGGCGTCCCCCGACAGCGGATCCCGTCGCGTGCATGGCCGCGCTGGCGGGACCCAGCAGCACTGTGACCACGGCGAACGCCGTCGGCAGGCTGCGCAGCCTCGGGAGCACGTCTCCCAACGATCGGGGCCGCCCCGCCCGCCACGCCACCGCGAGGCCCGCGACGACGAAGCCCGCGTTGGACACGCTGTTGGCCGGCTGGACCCAGTTGCCGAACGGGCCGCCGCGGTCGTGCGGCACCTCGCAGAACCCGGCACCACGACCCACATCAGGCCCGAGCCAGCCGTGCTGGACCGCGAGCACCAGCAAGCCGACAGAGATCACCGCTGCCGTGGCCGTGACGGCAAGCGGTGTCCTGTCGACCGCTGTCGGCGTCAGCTCTCGATCACCGATGCGGTGAAGGTGTAGGGCTGGCCGTGGAAGCTCTGGCCGTCGTCGATGGGCAGACCCTGGCAGGAGTAGACGTAGGTCTTGTGGCACTTGAACCGGGTCGAGGCGTTGACCAGGGACACGTAGACCGAGGCCACCGTCGTGTAGTCGAAGGGCACGGTCACGGTGCCGTCACCGTTGGTATCGAGCTGGACGTAGTGCCGCGTGAGGTGTCCGTCGTGGCCGAGCACCTGGACGTAGGCCGCGGGCATCCGGAAGGAGCTCGGACCGTCGACGTCGACGCGGAGGCCGAACTGCGCGCCGGTGAGCGTCGCCGACGAGTCGACGCGCCAGCTCACCGACGACATGTGCAAGAGCCCGGCGTCGCCCTTCTGCCCGGTCGTGCGACTGCCGGAGGTCAAGACGGTCGGCTCCTCCATGAGCCCGGGCGAGGGCCACATGTCGCCTTCGGGGTAATACGTCGCGGGCAGCAGGTTGGCGCCGACGAACCGGGCGTAGGTCTTGGCGAACCCGCCCCTGCCCTTGAGCACGCTGGTGATCGCCTGCGCGGAGTACATGTCGGGTGCCCCTGCGAAAGCGCCGGACTTGCTCCAGATGTTACGGACGATGTTGCGACCGAACGTCTGGCTCAAGAACTCGAAGAACACCCAGTTGGCGTAGATCGTCGCGGGCTGGCTGTCGATGTCGGACCAGTCGAGCGGGATCCACGGGGTCGAGAGCTGCCCGGCGGGGAGGTACTGGCGGTTGTCGTTGACCGCGTCGAAGACCGCCTCCTCCATCCAGGCCGCGGTGGCCTCCATCATCCAGAGGTCCTCGGCGTAGTCGTAGCCGAACTGGATGGCGTGGAAGAACTCGTGGGCGGCGGTGGCCCGTGCCGCCCGCATGGGGGCCGTGCCGAACTCCTCGAACGAGAAGTCGTTGTCGAGGACGCAGTAGCCGTTGGCCACGTAGCGGAACCCCGGCTTGGTGCGCTCGGGAGCGCAGTAGCCGTAGAGACCCTTGTTGCCGAGGTTCTTGAGGTAGACGTCGAACTTGTTGTTGCCGCCGCGACCGTTGTCGCTGATCGGACGGCGGTAGCCGAGGTGTCCGACCTCCTTGCGCCACACGGTGTTCATCAGGCGGAGCATCTTGCCCACCCAGGCCTTGCTCGGCGGCCGGTCGGAGGTGGTCTTGACCCAGTGGATGCAGATGTTGCCGCTGCACAGCTTGACCGACTTGGTCCGGTAGTAGTCCTGGTCCTTGAGCTTGCCGTCGGTGGGCCGGGCCAGGATCGCGCGGGCCTCCTGGCGCTGCGCCGGGGACAGGTCGTCAAGCGCACGGAACAGGCTCAGCATCGCCAGCGTCGCGTCGCTCCCGGCGCGGTTGGCTCCGGGGCCCTGCGCGTGCTTGTCGGCCGGGGTGTTGGCGAACAGCGCTCGGGCGCGCGCGAGCGCGGCGGTCGCACGTTGGGCGGCAGTGCCGCCCGGGACGTGGGACTGCGCGGCGGTCGGCGCGGCGTGCCTCGTGCGGGCGCCGCCGTCGGCGGCGGACGCGACGAGCATGGGGGTGGCGGTGAGGGCCAGGCTCAGGGCCACCAGGCCGGTGGCGAGAGTGCGGCGCATCGTGTGAGGTCCCATCGTCGAGGGCGTCGGCCGAGCGTCGTGTGCCCGAGCCGGCCGGCGGTCATTGACCCGAAGGGGTCGCCCCCACACTAGTCGGCCCGCCGTCCGGACGGGGCGAAAGGTTCGAGGCTCGCGAGAGCTCACTCGCCCGCGGAGATCTTCTCGATCAGTGCCGTCGTGGAGATGGCAGGTGTGCGAGGCAGGTAGACGACCTCGCACGCGTCGGCGAACTCGTCGAAGCGCCCTTTCCAGTCGTCGCCCATCACGAGTACGTCGGCGGCGTGCTGCTCGATGTAGTGCCGCTTGAGCTCCAGGCTCTCCTCGATGAAGACCTCGTCGACGACCTTGAGAGCGGCCACGATCTCGAGCCTCTCGGCCTGCGTGAAGACCGGCTCGCGACCCTTCTTGCTGAGGTTCAGGGCGTCGGCCGAGACGCCCACGACCAGCCGGTCGCCCATGGCAGCGGCACGCTCGATCATGCGGAGGTGGCCGACGTGGAAGACGTCGTAGGTGCCGAAGGTGATCACGGTGCGCGGGCGGGAGCGCGGCCCAGATTCGGACATGGCCGCGATTCTGGCAGCCCTCCCGACGTGGGCAACAATCGCAAGGTGGCCAGCGCCATCTCGATGATCACCCCCGATCCCGCCGCCGACGAGGCGCGTCGTCGTGGGCTGCGCAAGATGCGCACCATCGCGGTGGGGTTGCTGGTGTTCGCAGCGGTCGTCTACGTCGTCACGCGAGGTCACGACGGCTGGGTCGGGTTCGTCAACGCTGGCGCCGAGGCCTCGATGGTCGGTGCGATGGCCGACTGGTTCGCGGTGACCGCTCTGTTCAAGCACCCGCTGGGGCTGCCGATCCCCCACACGGCCCTGATTCCCAAGCGCAAGGACGAGCTGGGCCGGGGATTGCAGGAGTTCGTGGGGGAGAACTTCCTCCAGGAGGGGATCATCCGCGAACGCGTGGCAGCGGCGACCGTCTCGTTACGGGTCGGGCGATGGCTGAGCGAGCCAGTAAACGCGCGAAAGGTGGTCCACGAGACCGCGGAGGTGACCTCGATCGCCTTGGGAAAGATCACCGACGCTCACATCGCCGGGTTCGTGCAGGAGGCGCTGGTCCCGCGGTTTCGCGAGGAGCCGATCTCCCCGCTGCTGGGCAGTCTCCTCGACGAGGTCGTGCGCGACGATCTCCACCGCGGGCTGGTCGACCTCGCCGTGGACGAGGTGGGCTCGTGGCTGGTCGAGAACCCCGACACGTTCGCCGAGGTGCTCGAGGAGCGGGCGCCGTGGTGGGCGCCACCGCGGCTCAACGGCGCGGTCACCCGGCGCCTGCACCGAGAGCTGGTCGAGTGGCTCACCGAGATCCGCCGTGATCCCGACCACCAGGCTCGTCAGGCCCTCGACTCGCTGCTGCGCCAGCTGGCCCACGACCTGCTCCACGACGCCGCGACGCAGGAGCGCACCGAGCGGCTCAAGGATCGCCTCCTCGACCATCCGCAGGTGCTCAGCTCCGCGGTCGACCTGTGGAGCGCGTTGCGACGCGTGCTGCAGTCCTCACTCGCCGACCCCGAAGGTGCCCTACGTGTCCGAGCCCAGGTCGAGCTCTCGGCGTTCGCGCACCGGCTGGTCGAGGAGCCTGACCTGCGCAAACGACTCGATCACCTGGCCGCCGAAGCGGCGGTGTTCGCGGTCGACCGCTACGGCGCGGAGCTGACGGCCGTGATCACCCACACGATCGAGCGTTGGGACGGCAAGGAGGCGGCTCGTCGCATCGAGCTTCACGTGGGCCGTGACCTGCAGTTCATCCGGATCAACGGCACCATCGTCGGCGGCATCGTCGGCGTGATCATCCACGCCGTGTCGTTGGCCCTCGGTTAGGCGACGACGCGCACCGAGCGATGTGCCACGGCGACGACATCGCCGTTGACGAGCTGACGGCCGCGACGGGTCTCGACCACGTCGTTGACGCGCACCATCCCGCCGGCGAGCAGTGGCTTGGCCGCACTTCCGGACTCGACGAGGTCGGCCAGCTTGAGGAACTGGCCGAGCTTGATGGACTCGTCGCTGATGCGGACGTCGGTCGTCAGCGGGCTCTCGGTCACCGGCCCATCATCCACCCCGGGAGTCGAGCCAGGAAATGCTCGGACACCCCGGCGCGATCAGCTCACATCGAGCAGGTCCACCACGAAGATGAGCGTCTCGCCCGGCTTGATCACTCCGCCGGCGCCGCGGTCGCCGTACCCGAGGTGCGGCGGGATGACGAGCTGTCGGCGCCCGCCGACCTTCATGCCTTCGACCCCGCGGTCCCAGCCCTCGATGACCTGACCGATCCCGAGGCGGAACTGCAGGGGAGCCCCTCGGTTGTACGACGCGTCGAACTCCTCGCCGGTCGAGTGCGCGACGCCGACGTAGTGGACCGACACGTTGGACCCGGTCGTGGCCTCGGCGCCGTCCCCCTCTGTCACTTCGGTGATCACCAGGTCGGCGGGCGGCTCGTCGCCGGGGAACTCGATCTCAGGCTTCTCCATGGGGTGTGTCTATCAGGCAGCTGATATGTAGGCGATTCCTGTCAAGTGGCAGGGTGAGGCGCCCGTCCCGATCGCTCGGGGCGGGCGCCTCGTGCTTCGTCGTTCGTGGCGGTGGGTGAGCGTGTCTGGCGACGCGCGGTCAGGCTGATATGCGCGGGTTGGTTACCGCAGGACGGGCTGTTCGGCTGGAGCGGGTCGCGTGTCTAGGGTCGAGCGTCACCGGCCGTGGGGGTCGGCTGCTCATGGCTGCATCGCGGGTCGCTCCTGGCGCTGCTGCCACCGTCCGGGTCGACGAAGCAGATCAAGGTGGCCGGGTTTACTCCTCGAGCACGGCCAGGGACCAGCACCAGCAGCTCGCGGGCGATGGCGATGGTGGCGACCGTGTGCCGTTTGTGCCGGGCGCGCATGGTGTTCCAGCGGTGGTGCAGCCGCCGGTTGCCTTCGTCGCC